>JACESU010000004.1 GCA_013911655.1 Alphaproteobacteria bacterium | reverse complement strand
CCCCTCACCCGCCCCACGGGCGACCGGGTCAGGGAATCTCTTTTTAACGTTCTTGGTAATCTTTTGGGTGAGCGGGATCTTTCCTATGCATCGTGCCGCTTTCTTGATGCCTTTGCGGGGTCTGGCGCCTTGGGCCTTGAGGCATACTCGAGAGGCGTGCCAGAAGGCGCCTTTATCGAGCAAAACGTTACGGCCTTTTCAACTCTTCTTCTTAATCTTCAAAGCATTGGCGCGGCTCATTTAAAAGCATATCGGCGCGACACCTGTGATCCTGGAAAGCCTCATGGCACCTTTAACCTTATTTTCCTCGACCCCCCTTATGGTAAGGGGCTCGTCCGCAGGGCTCTTCGGGCGCTCCAGCGTAATCAATGGATTGATGAAAAAGCAATATTGGTGGTGGAAATGGGCGCCGAGGAAGAGGCAGCCCCTCTGGACGGATATGTTTGCCTTGATCGGCGCGTTTACGGCGCAGCGCAACTTCTTTTTTATAGCAACGGTGTGGAAGACGCCTCTTCCTAAGAAGTGGTTTCTTTTATGACATGAAAGGGAAAAGGATCGTCAGCCCCTAGACCAAGACTTTCCTTGCGCACCCGAAGTTCTTCTTTTCTTTGTGGTAAAAGGGCTTCTTGGGGACCATAGGGGGCGCTTTCTTCATACCGGTCAATACACATTTTGTGGTGACAATGATCCGTTTCGTGCTGCACGAGGCGCGCGAAAAATCCGCGCGCGATCCCCTCAATCCAAGTACCGTTCTCGTCTTGACCTCGGTACCGGACAGCTCTATACCGCTTAATTTTGCCGTAGTAATTTTTTCCTGAATAACACCCTTCCCAATCAGCAATCTCCCCCTCTTCTTCAAGGGGCTCGTATGACGGGTTAATAAGAACCATAAGGGGAACGAGATGGGTCACGTCCTCTCGCCATATACGGGCATCTTCTGTCACATGAAAAGCCGTAATGGGCTTTGCCACGCCCACTTGGGTGGCCGCAAGTCCTGCAGCACCCAGCGCCACGACCTTTGCTTTAAGGGCTTCGATAAACATTCTCTCGTCTTCTTGGAGGGGAAAGGTGACGGCCGCCATGGGCGTAATCAACACATTCTTCTTGTCAGCGTCATCAATATCGACGATCTCAAGCAGCATCTTGGCACCCCCTTCTTCATGGCTGGCCTTAACCCCAAAGCAACACGCGAAAGCCAAAAACAATCTAAAAACGAATGTCCGCAAATGACGCTCCTTACAGGCTGGGCTCTTACCTACACATTTCTATTAAGATCCTTGAGTCAGAGGCTTTTCTACAGACGCAATGGCAAGCTGATCTCGCCTTGACCCCAGATACATAACTAGGTTTGCAAAGAAAAACCCAGGAAGCATGGACGGCACCACCGATAGCACGGGAAGTGCGGGCCACAGGGCCGAAAGTCCTGCCCCTACACACATGGCGGTCAGCGCCGTTCCCTCGGAAATAGGCCGATCAGTCAGTGACCACAAGACAAGAGGACCAAACGAGCACCCAAGGCCTGCCCAAGCGTAGAACACCATCTCGTAAATACTGGTGGTATTGGACCAAGCAAGACCCGTTGCCATACAGCAAATAGCGATGATGGAACCGCGTGTGAGCCACACTTCTTTGCCTTCTGGCACTTCAAAAATATCTTCAGCCAAGGTTGTGGCGGCGGCCATCACTTGGGAATCAAGAGTCGAAAGGGCGGCCGCCAAGATCGCGCACAAGACGACCTGAGCCATCATGGCAGGCAAAAGCGCGTGCGTCATCTCGACAAAAAGAAGCTCGGAATTCACAATACTCGGCATAAGTTTTGCCCCAAATAGACCAATGAGTGAGGCCGAGAAAAGCGCCATAACTTGCCAAGTTAGCCCCACATATTTTGCCTTACGCATATTATCCACATGGTCAATGGACATGTATTTGTTAATCACATGGGGCAGACCAAAATACCCAAGTCCCCACGCAAACGCTTGAAACGCACGGGACACAAGGTCAGGGCTGTCATGCTTGTGGGCAAAAAGCTCGACCATGGAAGTTTCGCTTGGGAGCGCTTGAAAGGCCAAGATCGGCACAATCATAATCATAAAAAGCAAGAAAATCGCTTGGATCATGTCGTTCCACGCAACCGCGACAAATCCACCAAGGAACGTGTAGATCATGACAACGGACGCTGCGACCAGAACACCCGCCTTGTAATCCACCTGAAAAAGACTTTCAAACATCCGCCCAAGCCCCACAAGACCGGACGCAATGTACGCGATCAAAAAGAAAATACAGATCAGTGCGCTCCACATTTGAAGTCGCACGCCTGGGTTTTTCGCCCCCCTCTTGTGGGCTGATGAGGGGTGAAAGCGGGCGGCAAACAAAGACGACAACGTCGCTGATTCGTACTTAGCTGACTTTTCACGAATGCGGGGGGCGACAAAATGCCAAGACAAAAACATAAAAAAGACAAGGGAAATTGCAGTCCAAAGCTCACCAATACCATAAATAAATACGGCAGCAGGAAAACCCATAAAGAGCCAAGCGCTCATGTCACTTGCGTGTGCAGACAAGGCCGTTACCCAGTAATTGAGCGACCTTCCCCCAAGCACAAAATCGCCCGCACTCTTGTTACGACGGTAGAAATAGAATCCTACCATCAACAAAACAGCAAAGTACCCACCAAAGACTATATATTTCATTCCCTCAGTCCACCATATTTTATCAATCGGCACAAGCCACTTTAGAAAATAGAAATTATCTCTTAAAAAACAACAAAATAATTTAAAATTCGTTAAAATTAAAATTAAAAAATGTGCTCACTTAGTCAAAAAATCGTTTTCTACTAAAGCGCTTAACGCACACAAAAACAAAGAGTTTTTTTACCAAAGCGCTGTCTAAATATCCTTTCACGCACGGGGGTGTCAACGCATCATCTGCCTTATCGTGTCACTTTTTGTTTCTTCTGTTTTTTTCTTTACCCATTGGCTAGTTACAGAAGTTCTTTATAAGGAAGGGGACTTTTCCCCTAAGTTCATGTATAATGACGCATCACAAGTGAAAAAAATGGCATAAAACAGATGAGGCCCCTTTGTATTGACTTGGACGGTACGCTTATCGCAAGCGACGTCCTTGAAGAGTCTTTGTTACTTTATTTACACGACTCTCCCTTCCATGCGATTCCTATTCTTTCTTGGTTTTTAAAGGGACGCCCTTTTCTTAAAAAACGCCTGGGGCAAAAGGTCAACCTTGATCCAAAGAAACTTCCCTATCACGAACATTTTTTGGCTTTCCTACGGCAAGAACGCGCTAGCGGCCGTCCCCTTTATCTTGTCACGGCCTCCGACGAAAGGCCTGCTGAAGAAATCGCCCGCCATCTTGACCTTTTTGACGGGGTGATGGCTAGTGATGGTGTCACAAACCTACGCGCGCACGCTAAAGCTGACGCCCTTGTGGCAAGATTCGGAGAAAAAGGCTTTGATTACGCAGGAAACTCTGCCCATGATCTGCCTGTTTGGGAAAAGTGCGAAGAAGCGATTGCTGTGGAAACACCTGCGGGCGTTCTTGAACAGCTTAAGACTTTTCAACCAAACGCTGTGATCATGACAGAGGAAAAGACTGCGACGTCTTGGTTAGCCTTTTTGACCCCTGCCCAATTTGTCGTAGCGTTATTCACGTTTCTATTTTACATATGTCCCTTTTTCGTCAAAGAACGTCCCTCTCTTCTTACATGCACGTTGGCGCTTGTGTGCCTAGGCGCATTTTCTAACCTTGCCGTCCTGGGCGCTGATCTTGTGACCATGAGAAGCATGCCTATGAACCCCCTCAGGCGGCGGCGATTTTTATTTGCCATCGGTGTTTTTGACTTGCCCATGGCCTTCAAAGTTCTGGGTGGACTTTTTGCCCTCTACGTTTTAGCCTCTCTTTTCCTCCCGATCGCATTTAGTTTATGGGTCCTCGTGATCGGCGGCGCCCTTTTCTGGCATGAATGCCAAGACGATCCTCACCCCATGGAGGTGAGCGCCCCCCATGCCGCCATCGATGCTGGCCTCATTTTCGCACGCGCCGTGGGCGGTCTTATGCTGATCTAAGCTCGCACGTCCTTAAGAACGAATCAGGGATAAAACGGTCTTTGCCGCAAGATCGCTTGGCGTTCCTTGACGCGCGGTTAAAAGGTGGCGGATGAGAGACAGCTTCTCTTTTTGACGCGCATTGTCAGTCAAAAGATCTCTTAAATAAGGCACCAATACAGCCGGCGTGCATCTTTCTTGTACACATTCTGGCACTACTTCTTCTTGAAGCAAAATATTCACAAGACACACAAAACGCGTTAACAGCAAACGCTTCATCAAAAAGGCTGTCACCTTGTTCACACGGTAGGCAATGACCATGGGCGTCCCCGCAAGGGCAAGCTCGAGACTCACAGTACCAGAGGCGGCTAGCGCGGCGTTTGCAGCTTGAAAGGCCTGATACTTGAGATCAAGATCGTCGATCACAAGAGGGTCAAGATCTTTTAAAGCGTCTTGAACCCAGGACGTGTACGCCGGCAAGACGGGACATACCACACGCAAGTCTGGTTTTTCTTGTTTAAGCGTTTCAAGTGTTTCTTTAAACACGGGAAGAAGTGTCTCAATCTCGCGCCGTCTACTTCCCAGAAGACAGCATACAAGGGGCGTCGTGGGCGCAAGACCAAAACGCGCCCGAAAAAGATCCCCCATATTTTCCTTAAGACGCGCGTCCTCAATAAGAGGATGCCCCACAAAGGTGGTCTTCAGGCCGTGGGGCGTAAAGTAAGGTGGCTCGAAGGGAAAAAGTGTTAAGAGATGATCAAAAAGCCTTGCAATTTTCTTGGCGCGTCCTGGCCGCCAGGCCCAGACTGTGGGCGCCGTATAGTGCACCAAATGTATCTGAAGACCGCGCGCCCTTAGTTTTTTGGCAAGCCTAAAATTGAATCCCGGTGCGTCAATCGTCACAACCACGTGTGGTTTTCGGCGCTCGATATCCTGGGCAACCTCTTCAATGCGGCGTAAAAGTCGTTTTACGTGGGGCAGAATTTCAACAAGCCCCATGACAGAAAGTTCGTCCATGGGAAAGAGAGAAGAGAGCCCCTCTGCCACCATGGTTTGTCCTCCGACGCCTACAAAGTGACATCCAGGGGCTTGGGCTTTAAGGGCGGTCATAAGGCGCCCCCCGAGAAGGTCACCGGACGCCTCACCAGCCACAACATAAATCAGGGGGTTAGTCCCTTGTAAAACCATAGATAAAAAGATCCTTGTTGTTGGCGGCCTGAGCCATGGCGTCTTGATCCAGCAAAATGACCTCACCTGCTTCGAAGGCAACGCCGGCAAATCCCGCCGCCTCCAACGCCTCAATGGTCTGGGCTCCCAGGGTTGGACGATCCGCGCGCCCGTCCTGGGCGCGTTTAAAGGCCTTGATCAAGAGCGGCGCGTGACGCCCTGCCCGTTTGTACTCTCCCGTACGCGTCACAAGTGCCTGGGTCCCTTCCACAGCCTCAATGCCGAGCACAAGACCTTCTTGGATCACAACCGCCTGCCCCACATCACTTTCGGACAAAGCGTCCAAGATTGCTAGGCCTCGCTTAATATCTAAAAGGTGCTCTTTTGATGGCGCCTTTTTTGTCAAAAGTCCAGCACCCCCTAAAAGGGTTGCGCCCACAAGATCTTCGGCCGCAACGATTTTAAAGCCTTCACCTTCAAGTTTTGCCATGATAAAGCGCAAGAGCGCGTCATCACCCATGGACTTTCCAATCAGTTGGGCAAGCCACCTTGCGCCCATGAAATCCGTTTTTAAGGAAGAAAAAGACGGCCTTTTAAAAGCACCCGCTAAGACAAGGTCTTGGGCGCCCGCTTGCCTGAGGGACGTGATAACCTTACCCACCTGACCAAGACCCACCCACACATGGGGGTGGTCTTTGATAAACTCTGGATCAGACTGATCTTCAAAGGCAATGATGAAATAGGGGCGCGCCTCACGTTTGCAGGCCGCCACTACAGCCTCCACAAGGCCACCAGCGCCAGCCAGAATCCCAACAGCCCTCATTCGTCGTCCTTACCACGTGGAAGGCAAAAGGATCTAGAGGACTCGGCACACACAAAATCAATAATTTCTTTGGCTTTTGGATGGTGGCCGTACTGATCTCGCACGTCTTGTACCCGCTGGCTTAGGGTGCCGGTCTCTTGGAAAAGACCCTCAAAGACGTCTTTCATGACGCGTACCTCATCCCGGGTAAACCCGCGCCGTTTTAACCCAATGATATTAAGACCGTTAAGGAACGCACGCTCTCCTTTGACGCTGCCATAAGGAATGACATCGCGCTCAACGCCGCTCATGCCGCCAATCATCGCCCCTTTACCAATGCGCACAAACTGATGCACCGCCGCAAGACCGCCAATAATGGCGCCGTCCTCTACGGTCACGTGCCCCGCAAGGGTCGCACAGTTGGACATAATCACATGATTCCCAACCACACAGTCATGGGCAATATGCGCGTTCACCATAATGTGACAGTGATCACCCACCACGGTCTTCATAATCCCGCCAGCCGTACCCGGTTGAATGGTCACATATTCACGAAGACACGTATGATGGCCAATTTCCAAAGTTGAGGGCTCACCCGCATATTTCAAGTCTTGAGAAATGTGTCCGATGGAACAGAACGGAAAAACAATAGAATCAGCCCCAATGGTTGTTTTGGCAGGACCCGCCATCGCCACATGGGAGATGAGCTTTACCCGGTCTCCAAGTTCCACATTGCCTGTGACAACACAATACGGACCGATTTCAACGCCTTGCCCCAATCGCACGGTTGGATCCACCACGGCTGTCGGATGAATCATCGTTGAAGAAAGAGGGCTTGTTCCCATTATATTATGCCTTTTGTGCAATCATGGCCGTGAAAATGGCCTCTGCGTGAAGTTGATCACCTACGTAGGCTGATCCTTTAAATTTCCATACGGTGCGCCTGTTTTGGATTTTTTCCACGCACATACGAAGGGTATGACCTGGCAAAACGGGTTTTCTAAAACGGGCCTCTTCAATGGACATAAAGAAAACTTGCTTATCTTCTTGATCGTCAGAGTCTTGGCGCAAGGAGTGAACGACAAGAGCGCCTGCCGTTTGTGCCATCGCCTCGACAATCAGCACACCTGGCATAATGGGAAAATCAGGAAAGTGTCCTGTAAAGTGAGGTTCGTTGACTGTCACGTTTTTAATACCCACCGCCTTTTCAAAGGCCACAACATCCTCGATTCTATCGACCAACAGCATAGGGTATCTGTGTGGAATCAAGGCTTTAATTTGATTAACATCCAAAGAAGTCGTCATTCGTCTATCCCGTTTTAGTCACAAGTTTTGCCAAGGCGACCGTTTGCCTATGCCACTGTTTGACGGCCACGGCAGGTGTGCCTGCCACCGTCTGTCCATTAGGTACATCACGCAAAAGACCGCTTTGGGCAGCAATGCGCACACCTTTGCCGATTTTCAAATGTCCAGCAAGGCCTGCTTGCCCTGCAGCAATGACATAATCTCCCAGTTGTGTGCTCCCTGCAATACCGACTTGAGCCACAATAACGCATCCCTTGCCAAGTTTCACATTATGGGCGATTTGAACAAGGTTATCGATACGACTTCCTGCCCCTATAACGGTGTCATGAAGACTGCCTCGATCAATGGTCGTGTTCGCTCCAACTTCAACATCTCGTCCGATAAGAACGCGTCCCAATTGTGGCACTTTTACGTGCCCCTTTTCGTCCATAAAAAAGCCAAAGCCTGCTTGACCAATACGAGCCCCCGTATAAATGATAACATCATCTTCTATAAGGCAATAAGACAATGTGACATTCGCCTCAATGATGCAATTTTTTCCAATGGTCACGCCCGCACGAATCACTGTGTTCGCCCCAATCCGGGTTCCTTCACCAATGTGAACACCTTTTTGGATGATCACACCTGGCTCTAGGATGCAATCTTTGCTTATGATGGCTGAAGGATGAATAGAGGTTTCTTGGCACTGAACCCGTCGGTCCACGTCAGGGTAAAAAGCGTTTGCCAAAAGGCCAAAGGCACGGTAAGGGCTTGGTGTCACAAGACAAACCATCCCTTGAGGCGCATGAACTGCAAGGGATTGTGTTACAAAACAGAATCCTGCTTTACTCTTTTGAAAGGCCTCTAGATACCCTCGATTGTGAAAGCAAGCCATATGTTGAGCGCTCGCCTCTTCAAGGGGCGCAACATCAATTACTTTCTTTTCTAAAGCCAAAGTGTCAAAGCACGCGGCCCCCGTGAGGTTTATAATTTCTTTTACACTCAAAGGACTTTCTCTTTTAAAAAAGCGAGAATCCACCACGGCGTCTACTCCTTTATTTGTTTATTAAAATTAATATGAACTTCTGTAAGTTGTGTATTCAATTGTTTTAAGACTTGCTCTGTCACATCAAGATCATGTTTTGAATAGACGACGGCCGCCTTTGGAAAAACAGCTTGAACCCCTTTTTTCTCACACAAGCTTGCCACAATATCAGCAATTTCATCAATGATTTGCGTGCGCGCTTCTTGAATGGCGTGTTCGAGCTGCGCGCGTCTTTCAGCGACTTTTTCATGAATTTTCGAGACCTTCTTAGTAAACTCCATGCGTCTTTTGGAGAATTCTTGCTCAGTCAGCTCCCGTTCGCGTTTGGTTAAGTCCTCTTCCTCTTGCCTAAGGATCCTTTCTTGCTGGTCAAGCTCTGCTTGAAAGGCTTGTCGCTTTTTTTCAATATCCGCGCGTACTTTTTGGGCAGCTACGGACTCATTCATCAACCGATCATGATCCACGACGTAAAAATTTGGGGGCAGGGTTTGAGGCGTTGCAGGGCAAACAGGTGCCATACAAACAAAGACACTTAAAATCCCTATCTTCAAACTTTTACGTCTGCTCATAACCGGCCTTTCTTAGAATCTTGTGGTAAAACCAAACAAGATGGGTTGTGTTTTGTCGCGCTTATCTTTCTTAAAGGCATAGGCAACATCGATACTGATGGGTCCCATGGGTGATTTCCACCTTAGGCCAAACCCAACGCTTGCTCTCAGTTTTTTAGATTCATGCACATCCTTTGAAGGATCTCCAGAATTCCATACCGATCCCATATCGCAGAATGTGGCACCTTTGACGTCAAACTCGCTTGGGAGACCTAAGGGGAACAAGACTTCGGCTGTTGCCGAGAAATACTGACGTCCACCAAGAGGGTCTCCTGTGGCTTTATCTCGCGGTCCCACACCACTCATCTCAAAACCACGAAGGGTCTCACCACCTAACGTAAAACGGTCAGCCACACGGATCTTCTTACCCGTTTCAAACATATGACCGTAATTTCCTTTAAGGCCGAACACAACTTGATCCATGAGCGGATAATACCATCCACCATAAATTTTATTGCGCAGATATTTGATTTTGCCTCCAAGGCCTGCCCAATCATTGGCAAGACCCGAGAAGTATCCTTCTGTGGGATCAATACGGTTATCACGACGATCATAAAGAAGGGTGTGTCCCAAAATCGACGCAATGGAGCTTCCGCGTTGTTCTTTAATAAAGCGCGACGCGTCATCCTTAACGCCGGAAATTTCTTCTTGTTGAATGGTATAAGACCATCCTTGGTTCAGGTATTCCGAGAGCATATAGCCAATACGGAATCTTGCCCCGTAAATACGCTGATCGAAGGCGGCGTCCATATACTTGTGCTGTCTGATCCGGTAAAGGTCAAACCCTGCCGCCAAATCTTTGCCAAGGAAATAAGGCTCCGTAAAGCTGATATCAAACTCTTGGCGTTTTTTCGCCACCGTCAGTCCCACAGAAAGCTGTTGACCTTTTCCGCGGAAGTTGGACTCAGAAAACGTGATACTGGCAAGGGGACCATCGGACGTCGAGAATCCGCCTCCAAAGGAAAGTTCACCCGTGCTATCTTCTTCAACCTCGATCATGATATTGGTTTGATCAGGGGCCTTTCCGGGTTCACGCTGTATATTGACCTTCTTAAAGTACCCAAGGTTCTTCAAACGAGTTTCTGAAATTTTCAGGTTGTTCGTATTAAAAGCATCTCCTTCGTGGAAACGCAGTTCGCGCCGAATGACCTCTTCATCAGTCCGGTCGTTTCCTACAATCACCACGCGGTCGATGTAAACCTTCGGCCCCTCTTGAATCTCGAACACCAAGTCAATAGTGCGATTTTCAGTGTTTTTTTCGGGTTTTGGTTGAACTTCCACAAACGCATAGCCTCTGTCTCCTAAAGCGTCTGTAATTTTGGTAGTCGTCTTCTCAAGATCCTTGGTCGAATACCAATCACCTGCCTTCATAGTCAAAAGCGCTTCTAAGGATTTGGTATCAATATCTTTGATCTGAGAAGAAACAGAGACTTTTCCAAAGGTATAGCGTTCACCCTCTTCCAGGGTAAAGGTAATATAAAAGTCTTTTTTATCAAGACTGAGTTCAGCCACTGCGGACTTTACTATAAAGTCAGCATAACCGTGCTCGAGGTAGAATTTACGCAGCAAGCTTTGGTCATAGGCCACACGGTCCGGATCATAGTTATCGTCATTGGTAAAAAAGCGGTACCAGCGTGTTTCTTTTGTTTGAATGGTGGATTCAAGGCGAGACGTGCTGTAGTGCTTGTTGCCGACAAAGTAGATTTGACGCACAGCCGTTTTTTTGCCTTCTCGGACTTCAAAAACCACGTCCACGCGGTTTTGATCCTTTTGAATGACCTTAGGGGTTACCACAGCGCCAAAGTATCCCTTTACACGGTAAATGTCTTGAAGGCGCTTGGTATCGCTTTTAACGCGGGCAAGGGTATAAACCTGACGGGGTTTCAGACTCAGCTCTGCCTTCATGAGGTTTTCATCGGACACATCATCGTTTCCTTCGATGGCAAC
The DNA here is from genome assembly GCA_013911655.1 of Alphaproteobacteria bacterium. GTDB lineage: Bacteria > Pseudomonadota > Alphaproteobacteria > Caedimonadales > UBA1908 > JACESU01. The sequence continues at coordinate 109,647 of JACESU010000004.1, read as the reverse complement.
CCTATTCACGATGGGGTTTTCAACGATGGCAATCACCAGGGTGCTACCGCGCATTTCAAGGTGGGCATCAACAAACAGACCTGACTCGAAAAGGTGCTTGAGGCCCTGGTCTAAGACTTCTGGGTCCACTTCCTCACCTGGTCTTATTCCTAAATGAGACAAAACCGTTTCGCGTTCAATACGTTGACTTCCTTTAATCTCAATTTTCTGTACGGTAATACCGGCAGCAGCCGCGTATTGTGGCAACACAGACGAACTTGCCAGCAGTAACCCTAAAACAAAGGTTTTTTTAACAGACTTCACAACTACTCCTCATTTTTAAAAAAAGGGTTATCCAAAAAAGCTGATCGCTTGTTGGACAATTTTTAAACGAGACAGATCGTTCCACGTAGAAAACAAAATCAGTCCAGCAACCAAACCAAAGCCGATGCGAAAACCTATTTCTTGCGCTTTCTCAGGCAAAGGTTTTCCCCGTACTGCTTCGATGATATAGAAGAGAATGTGCCCGCCATCAAGCATGGGCACAGGAAAAAGATTAATAAGTCCAAGACTTATGGATAAAAAGACCGAAAGCCACAAGAGCTCCATGACATCCCGCTCGGCCGCCGCTCCTGCAAAAATTGCAATGCCAATAGGACCACTCAGGCCGTCCGCTGACCTTGTGCCCGCAATCATTTGGCCAAAACTTTTAAGCGAATCCCAACTTACTTGCAATGTCTCTTTACAGGCATGCCACGGCGCTAAATAGAAGGGAACTTTTTCAAGAACGGTTTTGCTACCAAGCTCAACCCCCAAAGTGCCAATCTTTTCGCCTCTACTTGTTTTTTCACCAATGGTCAGCTGAAGATCCACGGGGTTACCCTCGCGCACCACATGAACAGTAACGTCTTTTCCAGCCAGTGGCCTGATAAGCATCTGCACGTCAGATGGCGACTTCACACTCTGGCCATCAATAGTGACCACCGTATCCTTGGCCAAAAGCCCGCCTTTCTCAGCAGCGCCCAAGGGCACTACACGCATAATTTGGGCTTCATCTGTTGAGACGCGCTCGCCCACAAAGATGTAAAGAATCGTCAACATCACAATGGCAAAAAGGTAGTTTGCCGCAGGACCTGCTGCTGAGATCGCCATGCGTTGTCCCACAGGCTTATAAAAGAGTGTTTGATTTTTCTCGTCATCACTTAAAGATTCAAGTTGTTTGAAATCAGGATGGCTTGATTCGTTAAGGTCACTAAAGAATTTTACATATCCGCCTAGGGGGATATAGCTGACTTTCCATCTTGTGCCCTTTTTGTCATCCCAACCAAACACTTCTGGACCAAACCCAATAGAGAAGACGTCAACCTTCACGCCGTAATACCGCGCCACCAGATAATGTCCCATCTCATGGACAAACACCAAAATAGAAAGCACAACCACAAAGGGAAAAATGTTATAAAATGACGCTGTCAGTAAGTCGAGCACGGCCTTGGATCTCCAACCCTTCAAATGAGCGCAATTCTAGAAGCCCTCTTCACCTTTGGCAAGGGTTTGTAAACTTTTATGACTAAATTATAAGGGATATCCTTTTTGATCAGGACTTTCTTTACTATTTTGTGCCCTTCACAAGCAAAGACGCCCTTGCACCCCAGAGCAGGTCATGGCACCCTAGGAGCTGACATTAAAATAAAATAACCTCAGGGAATGCCAACATATGTTACAATACCTCTTTATCTATAGTGAAGAAGTCGCGGAAAAAGTTGATCGCCTTTTTGAAACAAAACCTGTTCACCTGATCATCTCGCTTCTTGTGTTCATCAACGCTTTTATTTTTGCCTTTGATGCGATCCCTTCGATCAAAGAGCGCTACGAAGGCGTGCTTGAGCTTCTAGATCAAATCATCTTAGGTATTTTTATCGTGGAAATGGTATCCCGCATGATGGTCACAAGAGGTAAATTTTTCAAAAATTATTGGAATGTCTTTGACTTGATTGTCACGGCGATTTCCTTGCTACCGGCCTCATACGGTCTTCGCACCATTCGGGTGCTGCGCGTCTTACACTCCATGCGTCTTCTGGAAATTTTACCCAAGACAAAACATATTATGGACGGTCTTGCCCACGCCATTCCTGGACTTTTGAACGTGCTTTTTCTGTCGTTTGTCTTTTACTTTGTGTTCAGTATCATGGCCGTGGGCCTTCTTGGTCCTCATCTTCCAGGCACCTTTGGCGATCTTGGCAGTGCCATGTATCATCTTTTCTCTGTTATGACTTCTGGCATTTGGATCCAGTACGCGAGTCAAATACCTGAGCAGGCTATGCACGTGACGGTGTTTTTCGTCTCTTTCATGATCATCGTCGGCTATCTTATCGTCAATGTGTTTGTGGGATCTGTCGTCAGCGCCGTTGCCAAAGCTGAACGCGAAATTGAAGGTCTTTCCGATGATAGTTTAATTATCTTACAAGAACTTAAAACCCTACGTGAAGAGATGCGCTCTCTTCAAAAAAAATGACGCTCCTAGATAACCATTTGACATTCATACATACATATGTGATGAAAAATCAAAGAGTCGGGATAGTGATTTAATGCAGAAAAAACATTTGATCAGAATGGCAATGGGCGGCCTTTTCTTGTGTGCTGCCATTTTCATGGTACGCAACATCGCCTTTGTCACGGATGTCCCGTCCGCTCCTGGCATCGCCCAGGTGCGCTACCAAAAGGGCAACAGCCCTGTCTCCATTGGAGGCCCTTTTTTGCTTGTCGATCAACATGGTCGCCCCAAATCCTCTGCTGACTTTAGAGGGCGTTATATGCTTGTGTATTTTGGATACACCTATTGTCCTGATGTGTGCCCCACTGCCCTTTATGCGATGACAGACGCTCTCAATTCCCTCAAAGATAAAGCTAAAAATTTTCAACCAATTTTTATCACCATCGATCCTAACCGGGATACTAGATCCGTCATGCGTGATTATATGAAGAATTTTCACCCCTCTTTTGTTGGGCTTACTGGCGAAAAAGACCAACTTGAAAAAGCCCACAAAGCGTATCACGTCTATGCCGTCAAAGCACCTGGACAAGAGCATGAAAAGAATTACATTCTTGATCATTCTTCTATTGTGTATGTTATGGATCCACGAGGGCGTTTTATTACGTCTTTTAATCACAATACATCAGCAGAAGAGATCGTCAAAATCCTCTTAACCCTTTCTTAAAGATTTTCTCTCCATAATGCGGCGCCTGCAACCATAAAAAGCTTTTTGTCTCAAAAAGCACTGAAGGAGGGCCTCATGGCTTTATTAGAAGAGCGTCGTCGCTTAGGGAATCACGCACTCGGCTATCGGCGTAGCGGAGACCTTTTTGAACATAGTGAAATGACCTCCATCTATTACACCCATGATATGAGAGACTTTCTTTCTCGTCCTGTGAATTTTGGCTCTTTTCTTTTCAGAAAAATCAATAGTGGTGCTTTTTCTCCTTATGGATACACCACAGCCGGAAGGTCTGTGGCGGCAGGTGTCGAGCTTTTAGAACGCTCCACCAATCGGTACCGCAAGCCCTCTTTTGGCATCGAGGGTGTGACCTGTTCTGATGATCATGCCTACGCAATTCACGAACGTGTTCTTGACAAAAAGGCCTTTTGTCAGCTTCTTCATTTTAAAAAAGAGTTGATTGCTAAATCTGAACTCACCCCCTATTGGGAGCCCACCAAGCAACCGAAAGTGCTGATCGTAGCTCCTTATTCAGGTCACTATGCAACCCTTCTTCGTGATACGGTGCGCGCCCTTTTGCCTGACAATGATGTATATATTACCGATTGGGAAAACGCACGCGACGTTCCGCTTGTCGCAGGACACTTCAATCTTGAAGACTACATTCAGTATTTGATGGATTTTTCCAAGATCATTGGTCATGATTATCACATGGTCGCTGTGTGCCAGCCAGCGGTGCCTGTCCTTGCTATGACGGCCTTGCTTGCCGCCCACGACTCCCCCTATCAACCGCGCTCCATCACCCTGATGGGCGGGCCTATTGATACGCGTATCAATCCCACAAAGGTCAATACTCTTTCCAAAGAAAAACCCAACGAATGGTTTAAACGTGCCGTCATTGCCCGTGTTCCCCACTATTATCCAGGCGCCCTTCGCTCTGTTTGTCCAGGATTTCTTATGCTTCAAGGGTTTATGAGCCTAAACCTTGACGCCCACTTGGGTTCTCACCACAGACTTTTTGAGCACCTCATCAAGGGAGACGCCGACAGCGCTGATTCTCACCGCTCTTTCTATGACGAATACCGTGCCGTGTTGGATTTGCCTTCTCACTATTTCCTAGATTCCGTGCGCGCCGCGTTTCAAGAACATCTCTTACCAAGGGGTGAAATGTTTTGGAAAGGTGAACGCGTCAACACCCATGCCATTCGTAATACAGCACTCATGACTGTCGAGGGCGAAAAAGATGACATTTCTGGCGTCGGACAAACAAGGGCAAGTCACGATATTTGTCCCAATATTCCGTCCCATAAACGCCAACACCATCTGCAACCAGGAGTGGGGCATTACGGCGTCTTTAACGGAAAAAGATGGCGCCAAAGTACCGCCCCCCTTGTCAGTGAATTCATTTACAATAATGATCCAATCTCTGATTTTGGTAAGAAACCGCGCGCGCGCAGACAAGTACAAACTGCGGCTGCGAAAGTCTTTGTGCCAACCACAACACCGATTCCTGTCACCGATGACGAAGCACCTCCTAAGGTAACGCAGAAGAAAGAAGCCCCCGCGTCACGTATATCCAGCTCAAAAGGCTCTCAAAAAACTGGGAGCACACGTTCGCAAGATAAAGACACGAAAAGAAAAACTTCTTCGAAAGAGACCCGTACACCTACAAAGGCGGCAACGCCCATTGCCCCCACCGCCTCCCCTGTAGAACCAGCCCCCCACGAGACCGCATCTTTACCTAAACAAAATACACCTTCTTCCTTGACGCCTAAGCGCACACAGCCGTCTGCTCTGTCTTCCAGAACAGCAGCCCCTACGTCGCAGTCTCAAATCGGCGCCTCACAAGAAATGCTCTCTAAGAAAAAAGTCGCCGAACGCGCTAAAAACCTTACTAAAAAGCTTTCTCATCTGCGTGAAAGCGTTCTGTCTGCCACAGCGTCAAAGATCAAACGTAGAAAAAAGGATGCCTCCTAAATACACTACGCCCTTGGAGCGTATACGGCCGTTCTTGTTTGCTTAAGGTTAAGGCGACAAGAACGGTTTAGGATTCGTTCTGACACAGGTAATCTGTCCATTGACGATGGCCGTTTTCTTTTCCTGCTTTCACAGCGATCTCGTCCAACTTTTCCTCGCTTTTCACTTCTTTCAAAAACAGAGAAAGCCTTTAATCCGTACACGGTTTAAGGGTCAAAAAGCGCGCACCGCAACCTCAATTTTATATAGAAAAAAACTTAACACTCTTGTTTTTATAGTTTTTCTTGCCCGTCTTGGATCAAAAGCATCTTTATGTCAGACTGAATCAGCAAAGCCCAATGATCGGAGAGATAAATGCGACGCCGTGTTCTTGCCTATACCCTTTTTCTCGGTACAGCTCTTGGAAATATAACATGGGGCTCTTTAAGTGACGCTGAAGATGAGTCTTTTTCTAACACTTCTTACTCTTACTCTCCTTCTACGAGCGCAGAAAACAGTGGTTATGAGCAAGACTTTATGCTTTCAGATTCTTCATGTTCTTTTTTTGACGATTACAATATACGCCCCAAATCTCAACCATCAAGTGCAGAAGACAGCAGTGATAATGAAGGAATAGACGATTCTTATCTTCAAAACCTCCAAGCCGTTTTAAGCACTCAAGAAGCATGCCTTGCCGGGGTAAGACTCAGCGAGGAAGGACTTGATCTGATGAGTCAGATTATTGCCCTCGCCACACGTTCTGACTATGATCCAACCTTAACACACTCTTTGTATGACCCCTTTTCCCTCTTAGGGGATCTCTTCCATGATCTGCAGACCGAAGAGCGTGCCCTTCCCTTAATCAGGGCTCAATACCCATGTGCTGCCCCATTGCCCTCACTACGCGCATCTATGCCTTGCACTAGACGCACTTAAAAGCGCAACCCCTCACGCAGAAAAAGCCCTGGCAACCTTGGGACAAGTGGATTTGCATGATGAGAGACAAACACGTTCATTAACAGAGCCTCTTTACGCAAGCCCCTCTCCTTTACTTAAATTTTTGTGCACCCACCATTACCTCAAGGATGACTTGTCCGTTATGGTCGCGCAAAAACAAGCGCTTATCCCAGCGTTTAAAAGATGGGTCGATTTTAATCTCACCAACAATGCTTGGAATTTTTGGCAGTTTTTCCCCCGCATAATGCGGCAGCAATATGGCTTTCGGCATTTCTTTTTGCACGATCACTCAGAAATTTTGATGAAAGAAATCGTTTCCTTGTGTCTTGGGACTGGTTACAACCCTGCAAAACAGGGCGAACAAGATGATCCTCTTTACGCCATGGGATATACCTTTGGATGCGCGTCAGAAAGCGACGCCGCGCGCGACCTTTTGATCTCTTTTCTTGAAAAACATGCACTTCCTGCCTTTAACCACCACGGGGACGTTCGAATATTTTTTACCTATCTTGGGATGCTTTTAGATGAAGATCATATGTCCATACCTGTTTTTTCATCGCTTTTAACTCACTTGGCGCCTCCCCCTCTTTCGCTCCATCGCGATGAAATAACTCCCATGGACTTCATTCGGTGGCGCCTTGAAGCGTTGACACGTTACGAGCGACCGCCTGTAAACTGCTCGCTCTATAATCCCCTTGCCTTTTTAAGGTGGGCTAACGCCTACGAACAAACGAATTCTCAACACTTCAACACAGTCCAAGCATCCCTTGCCAACCAATACCTGGGACTTTCGTTTTTACTCTCACATCCCACAGGATCGTCTCTTCTTGAAAAGATTATTGTCCAACACGTGGCAGAGCTTTTCGACAATCAAAGAGGTAACATCGTTGAAAAACTTGGTAGTCTTTTTTCTTTTTGCAACATCCCAGAGCAAAGAGATGCCTGTGTCACGCTGATAGAAGAAGAAATCTTGCCCACTTACAAAGATAGTGCAAGGATTTATATGGCTTTGGATACTCTAGAAGATAGCCTGGTCGATCTTATGCGTGACCAACAGTCAGATCTTTCATCCTCCGCAGAAACACGGTCATCCTCTCCCCATGAACAAGACGTCCCAGATGTCACCTTTTCAACGCTTTTGCGCGCCATGACCGCCCTTCGTTTAAGCGCCCATGACCTTATCCTCACGCCCACCCTAGAATCATTTTGCCGCACACCTGCTCATAAACTTGCGTGTCTGCAAGGCTTAAGACATGTTGATAATCCCGATCATATTCAAACGCTTTTGACACCTGTTCCTCTTATCTTTTGCCGCTCGCCTGAAGACTTGAGCTTTCTTATCGCCTCCTTTGGAAAAATCCCCTCCCCTCAGACACAACGCGACATTCATGCCTTGATTAGCGCCCTTCCCCTCAAAGAAGGGATCACGATCGAAGTCGTCTCAAAACTCATGGATACTCTTGTGCTGATCGAGCCCGCAAAGCGGCACACGGCCATGACCCTTTTGCTTGATGTGGTTGTGCCGCACAGCAAAGCCTCTTGGCTGTATTCGAATTACTTGGCTTGGTTTGAGAAATTCCTACCAGAAAAGGAGGAAGCGCTTAAAGCGTATCTTACGCGCAGCACCGTCGAGGGCATTAACTCACCAAGTGATCTCACTTATTTCTTGAGCACCCTCGCGTTTCAATAGTAAGATTTTAATGCACATATGTGGGAGGAGCGACCATGAAGATCCCCACCCTATTAGGATTTTTCTTAGTTCTTTTATGGGGACACGGAAGTGTTTATGCGTTCTTTCTTTACGACAGAGATCTTTATGGGACGGGTTCTTTCCACGTTCCTAGATCCAATGATCAGATGCCTATAGACCCTGACTATTATTATAAACTTCCCTGTTTCAAGGCTCTTAATAATGAAGATCAGGCTTTTCTCCAAGCTAAGGCAAAGACTCTTTCAACCAATGACCCCGAACGTCCATAACGCGATTAATCTTTGCGATGCCCTGAAGATAGAAAGAGACCTCCCCCGGTATTCATATGCAAGAACCATCACGACTGACAAAATTCAATAATAAGCTTGTTTTATATTTTTAAATTCTCTAGGTTTGAAAAAAAACATGAGAACTATTTAAAAATGAAGTATCTCTTTGCTACTGTTTTGGGTGGCTTTCTATCTTTTAGCCCCCTTGCTCATGCTACTGCTTCTAAAAATCACGCAGACCTTTTGTGGGAAGACTATCAAGAGGGCCGGCGCCAAACCACGCCTTTCACGAAAACAGAAGAAGCGATTTTGAATGGGTACCTGGCCAAAATCAGCCCGTCCCTTCCTCTGGAAAAAGCGCACTCAAAGCTTTCGATGCCCCTTGTGTGGCAATGCGAAACCGCGACCGATCTCATCACAGTCACAGAGCTTTTCACCCACACGAAAACAAAAATCCAAGAGGACTTTTTCAGATCTCTCTTAACATCACGCCCTTTTATCAAAAAGTGTGGAGGTTTTGAGCCAGCTGTCGGTTTAGTCAAAGCCCTTAGTCATTTCCCAAATCATGAAGCACAGACCCTGTCTCTCGTGGCAAGTGGCCCCCTTTTAAAGGGATGCAGCACCAGTGATGAACGGCTTGAAATGTTGCAAGCCCTACAAGCAATCTCCCATGTAAAACGCCCCCTTGTTGTGGAGGTCGCAGAAAATCACTTTTGCGCTCATTTCTCACGTCCTTATGACGTTAGTGGTACTGTTCGCATCCTAGGGGAAATTCCCGCCCTCTTTTTACAAGAAGAGTTGTCTGTGTTTTTAACTCCCGCCCTTTTTGAGGCTTGTGTCTGTGCAACGGAAAGCGCCAAGGCGCTTAACACGTTCTCGAGCATCAAAGATTCTACCCTTCGCCTCAAAGTCGCAGCGTCCCTCAGCGATGAAATACTCGAAACTTGCGCCTCTAGCGAAGACGTTATCCATACCATCGCAAGGCTTGCTCAAACCTTTAACGCCAAACTTTAAAAGAGTCCCGCTTATAAAGGCGCGGTAAGGGGTTTCTTTGACGCGCCCTTTTTTTCATCTTGCAGGGCAATCGTTCTCTAAACGGCGGTCCTGTTTTGCCCGTAAATAACTATTGCATCACGCGTCTGACAAGCGTTAACTAGAGGTATAGCTATGAACAAGATCTTGAAGGCGACAAATAACACATTGACATAAAAAAATTCGAAAGACATAGAATCGCCTGATTTTTGTAACAGTGGAGAGACCATTTTGAAGAAATGCCTGCTCTTAAGAACATCTTTTTGGGCCGCAATTTATTTATCCACACATCCTGTAGGGGCTTATCCAGGCGATCATGACGGGTTAAATGAAACACAAAATCCTTCACCTCTGGCTAGTTTTATCCCTTCTCCTTTAGGCCCTTCTCTGTCTCATAATCCACCCCTCGATGATCAGGTCCGTCATGACAAATGGCAGGCGTTTCTTACAAGTCCTTTTGCCCATAAAAACCCACAAAGGGCCCTTCTTGACATATACGAAGACTCACTAAATGTGGACTTAGGCTTTTTTCACACATGTCATGAACACTATAAAAAGAGCACCCCGCTCAACACTAGTATCCGGGACACAAAACAGGCTTTTGCAAAGATGGTTCCTCTTTACCTGATCTTCAATCATAAGCAGTTCTTTTGCTACTTTCATAGCAAGCGAACTTCTTTGGCTCTGGATAAAACGAACCACCCGGGAAGCGGCAATCTTGCCTGCTTCCCGTTCCAATGGTCTAAATCTCTAGCCGAGAGGGACGAAGATCAAGGCGATCCTCTGATTGGAGCACTTTGTTCTTTTGAGAAAATTTCCTCAAAAACACAAGAGCTTGCTTTCGTCCACTTAGGTTGGGCGTAAAAGCCTGAGGAAGCTCTTTTATGGCATCCTCACGGATCTTTGGATGTGTGATCCTTGCCAAAGCAGCGACGGCTTGCTCAAGCATTTGCGGTATGGGAGAGAAGAAGCGCACGAAGGAGTTCGTGAGCTCATGCACTGCCAGATGATCTGTCATCTCTTCTTGCGGTGCATTGATGACTGCTTTGATAAATGCTTTTGCAAGATCAACGCACAGCTTGCCATCGGGTGCTTTTTTCTGTGGATCATAGGTTAGGTCCACCAGGCGTTTTGTGATCATGTTCATGACGCTGCCCCTTAAGAGAGTCGGCAAGGTTTCTATCTCTTTTGCTGCGTTAAAAAAGGCATCAACATGGATCTGCAGACGGGCTTGGTTTATGGGATCTTCCTTTTTAAAGGCGTGCGCAAATTCTTCCACCGAAAGAGCCGCGGTCTTTTGTGAACGTCCATACTTTTCAAGACGCTTCAAGCAGTTAAGGGTCTGTGCGCCCCATATCAATGTTTGACGACGTTTGGCCTTGTCCTCTCCGTTGTGAGGCTGTTGCAACGAGGTCGATTGGAAAAGCTGTCGCTGCACCCTAAATAAAGACTCTCGCAATTCTCCCTGGTATAAGGGGTGTTGGTCATAACCCAAGTCAAAAGTGTAATTGAGTTCAGGATACTCAAAACCTGCAAAAGCAGCCAGCATTTGCTCAAAGCATTCTTTCTCAAATAGTTTTCCACCACCAGCAACATTTGTCAAATAGGCATGGATATGGAAAGGTGTATTGACATGGGAGGGTGTCAGGAACTGTAAAATGGCATGTGCATCTTTTTGATCGATTTTAGAAAGACAGTCTCCTATCATCAAGGATAGTACAATGCCACAACTTTTATACAAACGTGTCGTGTCTATGGCTTTGAGCTGTATAGGTTTTTTTGCCGTCATTTGCATAGCAAGAAAATTAACAAGCTGCTTAAAGTGGCTTGACCCCCCTCTGTAAAAGTGTGTGTCGTCCAATCTCATGCCATTCAAATGATTGGTCACATAAACACGGGTCTTATGGTCTGGCAAAGACGCTAAACTGTCCAAGAGCGTATCGAAAACAACCCCTTCTCTAAGGCACTGTCCAACGACATTTGAGGACAACTGCCTAAAAATTTTATATTTTTCAATATCTGTGCCCAAACGGTCCAAGGGGCTAAAGATCTTGTTTACATCCACAGGGACGTTGCCCGCGCCGTATATCCTCTCCACAATACCAGCTTGCACAAACGCGTCCAGATAGTGAATGCCGTTATGAAAAGCAAGGAGAAAAATGAGTCTTTCTTTGTTGTCGTGCAAGGCCTGCAATTGATTTCGGTTAAGCCTTCTAACGGTTTCTTTTTGAAGATACCGCTGCCAACTCATCTCACAGGACAAGGCCAGCACCTCGACTTTCACCCCTTTTCCCTGGACCTTTGACGAAATTGTTTTTGCTTGCTCGAGGGTATCAACATACAAACGTGCCGTTGCCCCTTCTGGTAATGCGTAAAATTCTTCGACTCCATAAAGGACAAGATCTCCTCCTTTAAAAATCGTGCCTTGGGGAAAACGTGCTTTTGTTTCTTTTAGATCAAAAGAGTTACCCGTCAACGCAACGGGCCTATCAATGCAAAATTGAGGATTTTTTTCGGGGCCCTTCAAATATCTTTCAATATTTTCGATGGCAACGGGAAAGGGAACTTGTGTGTCCACAATGGCTTTTGTGGCTGTACTGACCTTTCGCATCACAAGGGGTTTTTCAAGATGTGAAAAAATCATCCCCAGAACTTCTTTGGGCAACACCACAAAATCACCAAGAGAGGGATCTTGTATCACTTCCCCCGCTATATCCAAGGGTGCTTGTGAGGATGCTTCTTGTGGGCTTACGTCGTCCCCACGTGTCTTTTTCGGGGTCTTGATGTCCTCTCCTAAAACAGTCGCTTTTCTTTTCTCCCCTGCCCCCGTGTGACTCGAAGAACTACGACGACTGGATTCTTCTCCCTCAAAAGGACTTGCCCCGACCGACGTAACAGAAGACAGGCTTGCGGCCAAAAACATAGCACGCCAAAGAAGTGATTTTTTCATAATGCTCTAAACTATACTGATCTCTAAGTTAACAACAAGGCTTAAATAATAACAGATCTGACAAATGTCAATATTTATATTTTAACAAAAAAACTCTTCCAAGGATTTTTTTTATTTTTCACCACTATAGCTAGTAAAAACAAATAGACGCATTCATATCTTTTTCATCTTTCTATCTGAAGTATTTCTATGGATGATAAGTAGGTTTTCCTTCAAATCGTGACCAGACTTAAGGAGTGTCAGGCCTTCAATACAAAACATCCAGAATCACGCAAATCCTTCTCATCCATTGTTCACTGACATCAAAAACTCAAAGAAAAAAGGATTTTCTCTTTCAAGATTTTTTAAAGTCTTTTGACAATCTAAAATAGCAACCTTATTTTTTCCAAAGTACTCGACTTCTTCCCCGAGAATGGTCAAAGGAATGCCTTTTGATTGGAGCACCCTCAAAAGCGACGGATACACCGAAAAGATAAGATAATGCAGATCGTGAGCGATATAGGCCGCCATGCAGCAAGACAGCAATGTCAGAATTTTTTGATCGTTTAATCCTTTTATATCACACCAATCACCCTTTGTTTTTTGCATGTGCTCAAGACAAATTTGGGTGCGATCATCAGCAAAGAGAAAACGCGACACCTCTCCTGTCTTTAAAAGCTTTTCCTTAGATAAGTAGTCACCAAGACTTTTGGCAAGCGCGGCGGTGGGAAGTCCAAAGTCAGGAGACCCCTCTTTGGCAAGAATGATCCGACACCCCCCCAAAAAGAGACGAAGGGGCTTGTAACAAATAAGGAACTTCATGGAATGGGCGTCATACTGATCCACTTCTATATGATTAAGAGCCCTCTCTTTGTCATAATCCACACGTCTTTCGACCACATAGACGAGATGCCTTAGTTCATAAAAGAATTTCTCCAACAAGGGGGTGTTCGCTTCAATCACCTCAAATAAATGAGCACGCCGATCATAACCCACCCGCGTTTGTCTTCTATCCTGTAAAATAATCTCTATCATCATAATACCTTACGAGATAACAGTGCCCTGTCCCTGTCTGATCAGTTTGTGAAGATCAAGGTAATAGAACTGGGGAAAGGGCATCAAAGCCTCCCCGCGCGCAATATGTTCAACGGCAGTAGCTGTGAGGGCTGCACAGCACATCCCCCCCCCCCCCGCAGAAACCTGTGAGGCGGGACATGGTTGCTTTTTTGCCATTTGCTCAATAACCCCTTCAAGCACAACTTTTACCTCTTCATTCAAAATAGACAGCAATGATCCCAGAACCACCTGAAACGCTTCTGCGTAATTCATTTCAGTGATGGTGCGCCAGGTTTTTGCTTCAATATGATTTTGAAATGAATAGTTATGTTCAGGTGAGAAATAAAAAAATCCCGCACCAAATCCGACACTCATGGCGATTAGAAGATGTTTTTATAATATTTTGCTTGCTCGTGCAAAAGAAGAATAGCCTCCATATCCAGGTAATCAATGGTGTCTAAGATCATATTCGTATTTTTTACGAGACTATCAGCGTTACTTGAGTCTAGAAATTCATTCACAGCCGTAATTGTGGCTTCTGGAAAAATCGCCTTTAGGCGTTTTGCCAGGCCAAAAACCTTGGGCACACCCACATCACTGACTTCATAGTTTTGTCGGTTAAGATTGGTGACAGACACCGTATCCATATCCACCAGCGTCAAGTCCAAGCACCCCATACGCAGCACAGCCTCTGCTAAATAACTCCCAATGCCACATCCACAAAGCAGCACCCTCATTTTTGAAATCGTTTCCTGAACCTGTGGTTTTATAAGAATTTTACTTCTGTTTGTAAACTCTTAATAGATCATTTTGACGTCCCTCTTATTCATTATATTCATTATAAAGTGAAGCTTTAAGTATTTATTAATAATTTAAATTTTTTTTGAGAGAGATTTCTTGTGATGTGAGGAGATTCATTGAAATAGTGAACCTCCTGGTTTTTGAGAAGCATGTCGCTAAGACCTATTTTTCCATGTGACTTTTGATCCAGGGCAAATAGGGCCTTACATCCTGCCATATGGGGAAAATTGGTTGCTTAACAGTCTTTAAAACCTTTCTGAAGATGGGATTTTCTACAACATCACTCATGGGAGAAAGAGTCTGTGACATAATCCCACAAAGTTCGAATGACTCTCCTTTTTGCACAAACAACGGACCGCCACTATCTCCCGCTACGGGCAAGCCTGTGGTCTTTAACATATCATTCTTAGGAATAAATGATTGATCTCCATTAATATACAATCCCTCATACCTTCCAAAAAAGACATGGTTCCCTGCTTCAAGACAAGACTGGGACACCTTGCAACTAATGACATGTCTTTGATTCGTTTCTAGTGGATTCTTACTTGTACAGATTGGCAGCATAGGCGGTTGATTGTAAATAGTTTCTCCAAATCCTATTGAAAGGCAGTTTTGTTCTTCAAAGTTCCTATTCTCTGGAGCAAACTTAGGATAGTGCAAGCCCTGAGGGAGGGGTTTTTTTGTTTTAAGAATTAGCAAATCAACACCACAAAAGCTCCTGTTACTAAGGAATCTTTGTTTGTAAGCTTCAAAATTTAGGTATTCTAGTTCCTTCACAGGACGATTGCCAAAATTCATACGATCTAGCATTTGCACTATCGGTAAATCAAGAACTTGCTCTAAATCACCTTCAATATTCAATGCAAATCTTTGAGAATTTACATTTTTAAAACTACTACAAACATGGATGTTTTGGCGATCAATCTCATAAACAAGACAGTCAAAATCTGGATCTATTGACTTTTTGATGACCTGCCCTTGGAAATTTGCACTCAAGATAAATTTAATGCGCGCACCCGGCTTTGCAAAATCAAAGTGAGCTGCCGTCAAAATGGTATGACGATCTAAGGCAACACCTGTAAGCAGGTTTTCCCCATCATTCATCACAACAGCCCCCGTCACCTTGGAACAGTCAAGCGTTTTTCCCAACCCAACAGATCGTTGCAATACTTCCTCTGGCGTACGGTCCGTAAGATCAGTTCGAAGTGACGCATAAAGAGGGCTCGAGTTGACACATAACAAAAGCGCTCCTAACATTATTTTTTTTGACATTAAAAATCTCCAAAATTAGTACACTTCTAAGACTATAAGAAACAAAGTAACAGAATCAATATGTTAGTAATATTTTTCATAAGTGAATTTTTTGTTTTTTCTTACTAGGATATTTCTGTTCGCCCTTCAATATAGAAACATATGAAATGTGTTCTTTTATTATTTTTGATTCTATTTATAATACAGAACCTCAAAGAAAAATCGTACATTAATTTGCACAGTTCCTAAAGGAACAAAAGATATTTAGTCGGTCTTGAGGGTAGCTTTAGAATAGACCGTTTCATAACGCCTCCACAGAAATGCAGTTTATTGTATAATGGTCGAGGAATCTCTTTTAAGAGAAAGCCCCCTCACCCTTACAAAGCAAGTCTTTGAGTCCTACTTTTCCATGTGACTTTTGATCCAGGGCAAATACGGCCTTACATCTTGCCAAACAGGAAAGATTGGTTGCTTAATCGTATCGAGCAAACTTCTAAGTTTGGGATCTACTATGATCTTATCGAAAGGAGAAAGTGTAAATGACATAATGCCAGAAAGGACATACGTGTCACCTTCTTTGATGAAGAGAGGCCCGCCACTATCACCGCCCACGGGAAGTCCTGCCGTCATCAGCATCTCACTTTTGGGGATAAATGAGTGATCTCCATTTATGAATAATGCTTCATAAGCGCCATAAAAAATACTACTCCCCCCCTCTAGAAAAGCGGATGAGACATTGCAACTGATCACGTGTCTTTGATTTTGCTCAAGAGGGTTTTCGCTGGTGCGATATGGCGCGTTGGGGTGATCATTGTACAACGTGTATCCAAACCCAATAGAAGCACCGTTAATTTTATCAATAGCGACATCCTGTGAAAGAAAGTGCGAATACGCTAACTCTTCTGGAAGAGGTTTTTTTGTTTTAAGGATCAGTAAGTCCACACCACAAAACTCTGAACTACTAAGAAATATGTCTTTACATGCCTCAAAACTAAGTCCGCCTAGATCCTTCAAGGGGATCCCTTTAAATCTCATGCCGTCCAAGATCATCTCCTTATCCAAAGCACCGACTTGGTCTAACGGATATTTTGAATCTAGGATAAAATGATCAGGATCTTGCGTCTTGAAACTCTCATGCCCGTACATATGATCGCGGTCTATCTCATAAACCTCGCAGTCAAACGTTGGATCTATGGCTTTTTGGATGTACTGGCCTTGTGCATTCGTGCTTAAAATAAACGTAATGCGGGCATCCGGCTTTGAATAATTAAAATGAGCCGCCGTTAAAATGGTATGATGGTCTAAGGCAATCCCCGTTGCAACATCCTCTCCCTCATTGAGCACAACCGCCCCCACCGCTTGGGCCCAGGGAAGCGTTCTTCCCAGCTGGACAGCCTTTGCAAGCACCTCTTCTCGCGTGCGCTCTGCAAGATCTGTTCGAAGTGACGCATGAAGCGTGTGACAAATAAAAATTAGCAAGAATACAGTAAAAATAGATTTCCTTGACATTATGGTTCTCTTAAAAGCAATCGCATTCTAACATATCCCACCAAAACAAAAAATCAATCATTTTTTTAAATGCTCTTTATCTGGCAAAAATCATCGTCTTGGTTTTAAATTTTTTACTAGAAAAATTCCCTATATTCTTCTACAAAGGCGCCATGAAACGCATTTTTCTATTCTTTTCAGTTTTACTTGTTGCGACCATAGGAGGATACTTCCTCTGGCAAAAGCCGTCATACATCACCTCTACCCCACCAGCAACTGACTTTATAATTACACAATCAGTACGTGCTTTGAATCACAAAAAAGAAGGACCTATTTCCAAGATCACCCGTCTTGTGGTAGAAAAATCGGCGCGCAAACTTTATGCCTATCACAACGCTGATCTTATTCGGTCTTATTCTGTCGCTCTTGGATTTAGTCCCACCGGCCACAAAGAAAAAGAAGGCGACGGCAAGACACCCGAAGGCCTTTATCACATTGTGTCAAAAAATAGTAAGAGCCGATATCACTTGTCGTTGAAGATTTCATACCCCAACGCAACCGATACCGCCCATGCCCGCCAAAAAGGGGTCAGCCCCGGGGGAGATATCATGATCCACGGCCTCATGAAGGGATTGTCTTTGGCGACCCCTTTTCATACCCTTCACGATTGGACCCTTGGATGTATTGCCGTTACAAACGACGAAATTGAAGAGATTTTCACGGCAACGCCTGTAGGGACTCCTATCGAGATTAAGCCTTAATCAAGGGTTACTCTTCTTCGGTTTCATCCGCCCCCTTTTGTAGGGTTAGATCCATTTGCTGCAACGCTTTAAGCTCGTCACGAAGGCGCGCGGCTGTCTCGAACTCAAGGTTTGACGCCGCCTCTAACATTTCTTTTTCAAGACGCTTCATAAGTTTGGTGCGTTCTTTTAGGCTTGCAGGTGACGACACCTTCAGCAAACTCGCATGGTCTTTTTCATAAACGCTTTCCAAAATGTCTGACAGCTTGCGTTGGACGCTTTCTGGGGTGATGCCGTGTTCTTTATTATAGGCCTCTTGCTTTGCCCGGCGCCGCCCGCTTTCCTCAAGAGCTTCTTTCATGGATCTTGTGACAGTATCGGCATAAAGAATCACGCGGCCCTTCACGTTACGCGCGGCGCGCCCAATGGTTTGGATAAGCGACGTGCGTGAACGTAAATAGCCTTCCTTGTCCGCGTCCAAAATCGCGACCAATTGACATTCAGGAATATCAAGGCCTTCGCGCAGAAGGTTAATCCCAATCAGCACGTCAAAAATGCCGCGCCGCAGATCCTGTATAATCTCAATGCGCTCGAGGGTTTCCACGTCCGAGTGCAAATAGCGGGTCTTAAGGCCCGCCTCGCTTAAATACTGGCTAAGAGCCTCAGCCATCTTTTTGGTCAAAGTTGTCACAAGAATTCGCCCCCCTTCTCGCGTGACCTTCCGACACTCGTGAATCAGATCATCTACCTGATGTTCTGTCGGCTTAATCTCGCACACAGGATCAAGAAGTCCTGTTGGGCGAATGACTTGCTCGACAAACACGCCTTGGGTTTGATCCATTTCCCAAGGGCCTGGGGTTGCCGACACAAAAATGCTTTGAGGGCGAAGACGGTCCCATTCGGCAAAGGCAAGAGGTCTGTTGTCCTTACAGGCCGGCAAACGAAAACCGTACTCGGATAGGGTATTTTTTCGCACCGCATCTCCCAAAGACATACCGCGCACCTGCGGTACGCTTACGTGACTTTCATCCACAATCAAAAGAGCGTTCTGGGGTAGATATTCAAATAGCGTTGGCGGCGGGTCGCCAGGCGCGCGGCCCGTCAAATACCTGGAATAGTTCTCGATGCCCGAGCAGTATCCCATTGTTTCCAACATCTCAATATCAAAGCGCACGCGTTGGTCAAGGCGCTGGGCCTCCACAAGCTTGCCAATGCTCTCAAACTCGGTGACGCGGTTTGAAAGATCTTGTCGCACCTGGCGAATCATGCGCTGGATAGAGACACGCGGCGTCACATAGTGATTATTGGCATAAAGTTTGAGAGTGGTGGGACGTCCGTGCACCTCTCGGGTCAAGGAATCCACCACGGTGATGCTCTCAAGCTCGTCCCCAAAGAAAGACAGCCGCCACGCTTCGTCCTCTAGGTGTGACGGGAAAATCTCGACCATATCGCCTTGGACCCTAAAGGTTCCTCGGCTGAGGTGCATGTCATTGCGCTTGTAAAGAAGCTCGACAAGACGCTGGGCAAGCTTTTGAGGGGCAAGGGTTTGGCCAACCTCTAGGGTCAGGGTCATCTCTTGGTAGCTTTCAACCGAGCCAATACCATAAATGCAAGATACACTGGCAACGACCACCACATCGCATCGTTCAAGAAGCGCTTGAGTCGCCGAGTGCCTCATGCGGTCAATTTGCTCGTTGACCGAGGATTCTTTTTCAATGTAGGTGTCCGAGCGCGCAATATAAGCCTCAGGCTGATAGTAGTCATAGTACGACACAAAGTACTCAACGGCGTTTTCGGGAAAGAACTCTTTCATTTCAGCGTAAAGCTGTGCCGCAAGGGTCTTGTTCGGCGCCATAATCAAGGCGGGTCTGTTCGAGCGCGCGATCACTTGCGCCATGGTAAAGGTTTTGCCCGACCCCGTCACACCCAGTAAAACCTGATTTCGCTCGCCCGCTTCTAGCCCTTCAAGAAGCGCTTTAATCGCTTGCGGCTGATCTCCTGCTGGTGAGAAATCAGAGACTAGTTTAAACAAAGGGTCGCCTGACATGGGTGATACTCCTTGATGGTATTGCCTTGTCACCTTAGCAAGGTGCACGCCTCCAGTCTAGGCTTGCAGCAAGGAGGCGTTTTGTATAGGGATGCTGGGGGTTTTCAAAGAGGTTTTCAGCCGGTCCCTCCTCCACGACCTCTCCGTCTTTCATGACCAAAACATGATGACTAATGGCGCGCACAACTTTTAAGTCGTGACTGATGAAAAGGTATCCCATTTGCTCCTCGACTTGGAGGGCTTTCAAAAGCTCGAGCACTTCTTTTTGTAAAATCCGATCAAGGGCTGAGGTTGGCTCGTCCAGGACGAGAAACTGCGGTTTTAGAACCAGGGCGCGCGCGAGCGCAATGCGCTGGCGCTGTCCGCCTGAAAACTCGTGAGGGTAACGCCACTTGACCTCTGGGGAAAGGCCCACCTTAAGAAGAGCAGCGTCAATAAGGGCGTCGGCCTGCACACCGAGCTTTGCAAGCTTGTGATACAAAAGACCTTCGCCTACAATTTGCGCCACGCTCATGCGGGGGCTTAATGATCCAAAAGGATCCTGGAAAAGCACCTGCATCCGAGGGCGAAGGGCGCGCATTTCTTTGGTTGAAAGCTCTTTAAGGGCATTACCTTCAAAAAAAACGTCTCCTTCAAAGTCCGTAAGGCGTAAGAGCGCCGATCCCAGGGTTGTCTTACCAGAGCCACTTTCCCCCACAACACCAACAGTCTGACCTACACGCACCCGGCACGAGACATCTTTGACCGCATGTACCCAGTCGGTTGCCCGGCGAAGCCATCCTTTTTGGATGGGAAAAGAGATGCGCAAGCTTTCTGCACGCATCACGTCACTGTTTTCCTTGTTAAAGGGCGTTGGCGGACCCTCGGGCTCTGCGTCCAACAAGCGCTTTGTGTAGGGGTGCTGAGGAGTTTCAAAAATTTGGCTAACAGAGCCTTTTTCCCGCGTATAACCGTCTTGCATGACGACCACCTCGTCCGCCATGTGACGCACAAGCCCCAAATCATGGGAAATAAGAAGAAGGGTCAGGCCCAGTTCTTTTTGCAGCTCTTTCAAAAGAGACAGGATTTGCGCCTGGATTGTCACATCCAGAGCGGTTGTAGGTTCGTCCGCAATAAGAAGTTCTGGTTTGCCGGCAAGAGCCGTTGCAATCATCACGCGCTGGCGCTGGCCGCCTGATAGTTGATGGGGATAGGCCCCCAGCCGACTTTCGACCTTATCAAAGCCCACAAGCCGCAAAAGCTCTAACACGCGCGCGCGCCGTTCTTCGCCAGACAACCCAAAATGAAGACCCACGCTTTCCCCTATTTGCGTCTCGACCGTATGGACGGGATTAAGCGACGTCATTGGCTCTTGGAAAATCATCCCCATGTGCCGGCCACGAAGGGTTTGTCTTTGGCGAGGTTTCATGGTCAAAAGGGATTGATCTTTAAAGAAAATTTTGCCCGTCGGATGAGTCGCTTGGGGATAGGGCAAAAGTCCCATGCAGGCAAGTGCTGTCACGGATTTTCCTGATCCGCTTTCCCCCACAAGGGCAACGGTCTGCCCAGGAAAGGCCTCAAAAGAAGCCGCGTGCACCACGGTCCGGGTTTCTTTCAAACCTTGAAAAGCAATGCTGAGATCTTCAACACGTAGAAGAGGGTTTTGTGCCACGGCGCCGTCCCTCACTTTTGAAGTTTCCGGGGATCAAAGGCGTCGCGTGCCGCCTCTCCCACAAAGACAAGAAGGGATAACGTCACCGCCACCGCCAAGAAGGCTGTCATACCAAGCCAGGGCGCTTGCAGGTTGTTCTTTCCTTGGGCCAGCATTTCACCTAAAGACGGTGATCCAGGCGGTAACCCAAACCCCAAGAAATCAAGCGACGTCAAGGTTGTGATGGCCCCGCTTAAAATAAACGGTAAAAACGTGATGGTCGCGACCATGGCGTTGGGCAGGACGTGGCGCCACATAATACGCGGCGTCGAAAGGCCCATGGCGCGCGCGGCGCGCACATAGTCAAAGTTGCGAGCGCGCAAAAACTCGGCGCGGACCACCCCCACAAGGGTCATCCAATTAAACAAAAGCATGAGGCCCAAAAGCCACCAAAAGTTTGGCGCCACAAGGCTTGCAAGGATGATTAAAAGATACAAGACCGGAAGGCCCGCCCAGATTTCAATAAGGCGCTGCATCACCAAATCCACACGTCCCCCAAAATACCCCTGCACCCCGCCGGCAAGAAGACCAAAGACCGAGCTCGACACCGTTAAAATCAATCCAAACATCACAGAAATACGAAACCCATAAATAAGACGCGCCAAAACGTCCCTGCCCTGATCATCAGTCCCCAGCCAATTTTCCGGGCTTGGTGGGGACGGTGCCGGTGTTGTCAGGTCATAATTCACCGTATCATAGCTATAGCGAAGAAGCGGCCAAACCATCCATCCCTTGGCATGGATAAGCTCTTGAACCGCCGGATCCTTATAATCGGTCTCGGTCTCGAAATCACCCCCAAAAGTTGTTTCAGGATAGGTTTTAAAAACGGGAAAATACCACCCCTGATCGTACGCGACAAAAAGCGGTTTATCGTTGGCAATGAACTCGGCAAAGCTGCACAGGACAAAAAGAACGCTAAACACGATCAACGAAAAAAAGCCGCGCTTGTTCTTTTTAAAGTAGCTTAGGCGTCTCTGGGTCAAAGGGGTCAGGGCCATGGGTTAGCTTAACCTTTTCTCAAAGTCGATGCGTGGATCGACCATCGTGTATAAAATATCAGAAACAAGGTGTGTCACAAGGCCCACCAACGTAAAAATATAAAGGGTTGCAAACACAACAGGATAATCACGACTCATAGCGGCCTCAAAACTAAGAAGCCCCATGCCATCCAGAGAGAAGATCACCTCGATCAACAAGGAGCCTGTGAAAAAGATATGCATGAAGGCCCCAGGAAGTCCCGCCACCACCACCAGCATGGCGTTGCGAAACACATGTCCGTAGAGGACTTGGCGCTCTCCAAGCCCCTTGGCTCTTGCCGTCAGCACATACTGCTTGTTAATTTCCTCCAGGAAGGAGTTTTTGGTTAGAAGCGTCAGGCTTGCAAACCCGCTAATCACAAGGGCCGTAATAGGAAGGGTCAAGTGCCATACATAGTCTTTTAGTTTTCCCCAAAAGGTGAACCCCTCAAATCCTTCAGAAACAAGGCCTCGCAGTGGAAAAAGATCCCAAAAGCTCCCGCCCGCAAACAAAACAACCAAAAGAATCGCAAACAAAAAACTGGGAATCGCATAACCGACCACCACCACAGCACTTGTCCACAAATCAAAGGCTTCACCGTCCTTAACCGCTTTGCGAATCCCAAGGGGGATCGACAGCGCGTAAATGAGAAGGGTTGACCAAAAACCAAGGGATATGGACACAGGAAGCTTATCAGCAATTAAACGCGTGACCTTAATATCCCGAAAATAACTGTCCCCAAAATCAAAGATCAGGTAGTTTTTGACCATTAAGAAAAAGCGTTCGTGCGCGGGTTTATCAAAGCCGTATAATTTTTCAAGCTGTTTGATAAATTCAGGATCAAGACCCCGAGATCCCTGATACTTGCTTTCCATACCGTGGGAGGCCGTGTCTTGAAAGGCGCTCATATCAGATCCTGCACCCGAAAAACGGGCGGTTGCATCCACGGCGGTGCCCCTGATTTTTGCAATCATTTGCTCCACAGGTCCGCCGGGTGCGGCTTGAATAATCACAAAGTTGATGAGAAGAATCCCAAAAAGCGTGGGTATCATCAAAAGGGCGCGCCGCAGAATGTAGGAAAGCACTAGGATTTCTCTCCTTTGGCGTCGGCCGACCACCACGCATCAAGGCTTAGACCATATTTTGCAAAAGTTTGAGGGGGGACGATTTTGTTCCAATAGGCAATCCGAGTTTTTGGGCTTGTATATAAAGGAATACCGTAAAAATTCCATAACAATACGCGGTCCAAGGCGCGCACAGCAACCTCTAGATCTTGTCTTGTGGGCGCTTTTTGAATGTCCTCCACAAGCGCGTCCACCACAGGATTTTTAATGCCGGCATAGTTCCTGGCACCCACAAGATCAGCACGCGAAGATGACCAAAACTCGCGCTGTTCGTTGCCGGGCGAGATGAATTGAGGGATCACACTATAGATCATATCAAAGTCAAATTTACCTAAGCGCGCCTCGTACTGAGCGGCGTCCACAATACGCAGCGTCGTCTTGATGCCTAATTTCTCCATATTATGGATAAAATTCTGAAGAGATTTTACAATATTTTCTTGGGCAAGAAGGATTTCCAGAACCACTGGCTTTTGGGTCCCGGGATCAAGAAGAGCGCCATTCTTGATCACAAAGCCTGCCTCCTGAAGCAGAGATTTCGACCGCTCGAGACTGGCACGTTCCTGGGCTTTATCCTTAATAACTGGTAGGGTAAAGGGTTCTTTAAACAGGCGCCCCGGCAGCTCTTTTTCGTAACGTTTCAAAAGAGCAAGTTCTGCTCCCTGAGGAACGCCAACAGCCGCCAACGGTGATCCCGAAAAATAGCTGTGAAGACGCTCATAGAGGCCGTAAAAAAGCGTTTTATTCACCCACTCAAAGTTATAAGCATAAGTCAGCGCCTCTCGCACCCGCGCGTCAGCAAAAATGCCTTTTCGAGTGTTAAAGGTCAGAATGTTCATGGCTTGGGGATTTTCAAAAGAAAGCTCTAGTTTTTTGATTTTCCCTTCCTTCACAGCCGGAATGTTATACCCCGTGGCCCAGTTAGCCGCGACATTTTCTAAGCGCAAATCATAGCTTCCTTTTTTGAACGCTTCAAAGACAACTGTCTGATCCTTATAGTATTCAAAAATAATCTTATCAAAGTTGTTTTGCCCTTTGCACACAGGAAGATCTGCGCCCCACCAGCCTTTGACACGCTCGTAGGTGACCGAGTGACCAGGTTGAAAGGCTGTAATTTTATAAGGCCCACTTCCTACAGGCGGGATAAGATTTGCATCTTCAAAAGGATGCTTGGAAAAGTACGCTTTGCTTAAGATTGGTAGCTCACCCAAAATAATGGGCAGCTCGCGGTTTGTTGTAACCTTAAAGGTAAAACGCACCGTATGCGCGTCAAGAGCTTCGGCTTTTGCCACATCCGCGTAGTACGCGCCGTACAACGGTTGCCCTTTGGCACGAAGAGTATTAAAGGACCACACAACGTCCTCGGCCCTGATGGGCGTGCCGTCATGGAAGGTCGCCTCACGGCGCAGACGAAAGGTGACAGCACTATTGTCAGGCGCCACCTCGACGTCTTCAGCAAGATAACCGTAAGCTCCCATGGGTTCGTCGTAAGAATGCACCATCAAGGTAGCGTGAAGGTAGGAAGGATGAATGGAGGTAAGACCGGCCGCAGGATTTCCTTTGATCACAAAGGGATTAAAGCTGTCAAAGGTGCCGGCACTCGCCAGATGCAAGACACCACCCTTAGGGGCGTCTGGATTTACATAGGAAAAATGTTTGAAGTCGGCTGGATAATGGGGGCTTGCTCCCATGGCAATACCGTGTGCCGCATAAAGGTCTGTTTCCCCAAAAAACAAAAGGCCTAGCCCCAGGGCTAGCTTTTTTTGAAACGCCATCATCTTCCTTCTTCTTTATCTTGTGTACGTTTTCCCACCCCCTTAATCGAGGCATGGGCCAAGGCTACGAAAAAACACCTCGGCAATCAACGGTCCTGATACAGGAAAATGCATTTTTAGATAAAAAGAAGGCTTTTGGCACAAAAAGCGCTTAAAGGTGCCCCTATAAAAAAAACCTCCCGTAGGAGGGTTTTCTATCAACAACAAAAGCTGCCCCAGCTATTTGGGAAGAGCAGCCGGACTATCTGCAAGGGTGCGAAGATACGCAATCAAATCTGCGCGTTCTTTTGTATTTCTTACCCCAATAAAGGCCATTTTTGTCCCATTCAAGAAATCCTTTGGCTTATGAAGGAAGGCGTTCAAGCTATGATAGTCCCACACTTTTCCAGCCTTTCCTGCATCTTGGGCTGCGGAAGAGTAAGAGAAATCCTGCACATGGGCGATAGGTCTGTTAACGATATCCCACAGGTGAGGACCGATTTTGTTAGCAGCACCTTTCTCAAGGTTATGGCACTGAAGACATTTTTTAGCGATTTTCTCGCCTTCGGCGACATTTGCCGCGGCAAGAAGGGGTTCAATGGGCTCAAGCACGTCCTGGGCGGCAGGAGCGCCTCCCCCTTTACCACCTTCAGGCGCCGCGTCCCCGTGAGAGTACACATTCGCAACCTCGGCATTGGGATGTACTAAAAAGTCAGCAACCTTACCGCTGAGCTTACCCACAAGCAGGGCCAGGATGATGCCCATAAAAACTTTATTCCACTCAAAGCCGTCCATGTAGCCTTACCCTGCCTTTTAGAAAATCAAAATTTATATGGATTTTAGCAATTGTGGACCCTCTTGACTACTCTCCTCTTGCATTTTTGTACGAAGTTCACTGCTTTGTGGGAGACGTGCCACATTTTCTACGAAAGAAGGAGCCTCTAAGGGCGCTTCTCCGGGAACGGCATTCAGGTCTCTAAACCGTCTAGCACTTGGCAAAAGCCTCGCCTCAAAGCTACGCACGGCCTTGTTATAGCTCCCCACGGACTTGTCAAGATCTTGACCGAGTTTTGTAAGATGTCCGCCCACATCCCCAAGTCTTTTGTACATTTCTTTGCCAAGGGTACTAATTTCTTGCGCGTTTTGGGCCAAAGTTTCTTGGCGCCAGCCGTAGCCCACCGCATGAAGAAGGGCAATGAGGGTCGCCGGTGTTGCCAGAATCACGCGCTTCTCAACGCCCATTTCAATCAGAGTAGGATCTTGCTCAAGAGCCGCACTAAAAAAGGTCTCTCCCGGCAAGAACAAAATCACAAATTCGGGCGTTTGGGTCGTTGGTAGCTGATCCCAATAGGTTTTAGAAGCAAGCTGCATGATATGGGTGCGCACATGCCTTGCGTGGGTTCTAAGATGCTCCAGACGCTGGGTATCATCTTGAGCCTCTAGGGACTCTAGATACGCCGCAAGCGGGGCCTTTGCGTCAATCACAAGGGCTTTTTCACCTGGCAGACGCACAATCATATCGGGTCTAAGGGTTGATCCGGTGTCGCTAGTCACCGAGACCTGCTCGAGAAAATCGCAGTGCGCACTCATCCCGCTCATCTCCACCACCCGGCGCAGCTGCATCTCGCCCCACCGCCCCCGTACATGGGGGGCGCGCAGGGCCTTAACGAGGTTCGCCGTTTCACTGCGCAATTCTTTTTGGCTAAGAATCAACTCTCCCACCTGGTGACGGAGGACGCCGTAGGCCGTTTGCCGTTCTTTTTCAAGATGTTGAAGTTTTTGATCCACAAGCCCCAAAGTTTCTTTCAAAGGGGCAACAAGTGCTGCAACCGCCTGCTCTTTAAGGGTGAGCTCTCCCTTGGATCGTTCATGAAATTTGGCAAAGGTGCCCCCCGCCAGCTCCATAAAGTTCCGGTTATTTTGCTCAAGGGCTTGCATACACATTCCTTGAAAAGTCTTGGTCATTTCATGGCGGGCCGCCGTAAGGGCATCTAGCTGGGCCGTCAGAGTCGCTTTTTCTTTTTCAAAGGCAAGGCAAGCCTCATGATGCTGGATCTGCAAAGATTCATAAGCTTCTTTAAAAGAGGATAAATAGGAAAGGCGCTCGGTTAGTCGGTCACATTCACGCACCAATTGACCTTGGTACGCGAGCAAAGCTTTTTCTTTGCGTTGCCAAAAAAGATAAAAAAGGACACACGCTCCCGCCGTGCTCATAAGAACACCCATAAAAAGCAGCATGACTGCGGGCTCTGGGCCTGCGATCTCCCATAAGCGGGACAGCATTTCTTCCATTTCTACAGCTCCTTCATAGACCCCCACCATGCAAAGAGCATTGCAGGAAAGACACTTTTTCGCTAAGACCCATGTTAAGCAAAAGCGACACGGGTACTGTGCCCTGTCCCTTTGCAAAAGTCAAAACTTGGAATGACAAGGACACACAAAAACAACAGCTGCGTCTTCCAACAAAAAGCGGAGGATTATTAATGAACGCAACCTTTGCCGTTGCTCAAGCCCTTGTGGGACTTGTTACTTTTCTTGGACTTGCCTGGATTTGCAGTGAAAACCGACGCAAATTCGACACAAAGACCGTTGTCATGGGCCTTGGCCTTCAAATCGTCTTGGCCTTTGTGATTCTCAAGATTCCTTTTGTCCAACAAGCCTTTCTATGGATCGCCCAAGGCATTAGCTCTTTGAAGGACGCCACATGCGAGGGCACAAAGTTTGTGTTCGGATATCTTGGCGGTGGGGACTGTCCTTTTGAAATGAAAGAGAACACGCACTCGTTCATCTTTGCGTTCCAAGCGCTTCCCATGGTCATCGTCATCAGCGCCATTTCCATGCTGCTTTTCCACTGGAAGATTCTCCCCGCCATGGTGCGCGGATTCTCGTCGGTGTTACGCAAAAGTATGAATATTGGCGGCGCCCTTGGGGTGTGCTGCGCGGCCAAGGTCTTTTTGGGCCAAACGGAAGCTCCTCTTCTTATCCGGCCATACCTATCCAAAGTTTCTAGAAGCGAGCTTTTTACCGTGATGACGGCTGGTATGGCAACTACCTCTGCCGCTCTTATGATTCTTTATGGAACGATTTTGGAAAACACGATTTCCTCGCCCATTAGCCATATTTTGACTGCTTCCATCATCAGCATCCCTGCCGCCATCGTTATTTCCCGTATTATGGTCCCTCAACAAGGGGAGGACACCTCGGGCGAGATGGTGACCCCTTACCAATTCTCGGGCTCCATGGACGCGATTTCCAGGGGGGCGGCCGACGGCTTACAGCTTTTCCTTGCCGTCATTGCCATGCTGATCACGGTCATTGCTCTTGTAAAACTCATCAACATTATGCTTGGCACTCTGCCTGACATGGGCGGCGAGCCTATTTCCTTGCAGCGCCTCTTTGGGTATGCCTTCGCCCCCGTCACGTGGCTTATGGGGATCGACTGGAAAGACGCTGTTCCTGCTGGAAATCTTCTGGGAACAAAAACAGCTTTGAACGAGGTCATTGCTTTTATTAGTCTTGCAGATCTTCCAAAAGATCTTTTAAGCGATCATACTAAGAAGATCATGACCTACGCGCTTTGTGGGTTTGCAAACCTTGGTAGCATCGGCATTCAAATTGGCACCATGGGGACTTTGGCACCTGAGCGTCGCAACGAGATTATCTCCCTTGGATTTCGCGCGCTGATGGCTGGTACCCTTGCCAGCTGTATGAGTGGGACCATCGTAGGCATTCTGCACTGGATCAACTAAAAAGGGGGCCTTGGCCCTCTTTTTTTTCCTACACAGAACCTTACGACTTTATTTTTTAATCAGCTGAAAATACGAACAAGCACGACCCACCGCCTTAGCTTTGCTTTCATACCGTGTGGGAAAAGCCCCCTCAAAAAAAGGACGCGCCCACGTGTCAGGAGTACCTTGTAAAGAAAGCGCTGTCACTTGGGGGATATTTTCCAAAATTTCATCGACATACCCTGCATGATCGCTGGCAATATGCAGGACGCCACCCGGCACCAAAAGCCTGGCAAGCTCTTCTAAAAAGGCGGGTTTCAAGAGACGCCTTTTGTGATGACGGACCTTAGGCCACGGATCTGGAAACATCACAAAAATGCGCGAGAACTGACTGGCTTTTAAACGCGGCAAAAAATCCCGGACATCATCTGGATAAAGACGCACGCGGTCATAATCTTCCTCATTCAAGTGCTGCAACAGACTTGCCACACCGTTGATAAAGACCTCACTTCCGATAAAGTGAACCTGGGGATTCGCGCGCACATGGGCTGCCAAATGCTCCCCTCCGCCAAAGCCAATCTCTAGCCAATACTCAGACGCCAAGGTCTTGAAAAAAGTCTCGACCTGAAGGTCTTTGTCAGGCTCTGTACCCTCAAGGGTGAGCCGTGGCAATAAGGATTCGAAAAGTTGTCCTTTGAGCTCTCTCAAGGGGCGGCCGCGCCGGCGACCGTAGAATGTTTTTTTAGTTAGCGTCATGACGCTCCTGCAAGATAACCTGTCTTTGAGGGAAACTCTTGAAGGAGAGTTTCAACCAAGTCAAGCTTTTCCCACGCAAAGCTACCATCATTCTGAGGCGTTCTGCCAAAATGGCCATAAGCCGCTGTGCGTTCATAAATAGGACGACGAAGCCCCAGGCGCGTAATGATCCCCGCAGGCGTTAGGTCGACTTTCTCTTGAATAAACCTGGAAAGGGCTTCTTCTTGAATGTCAGAGGTGTCATGCAAATTTACATATACTGACACAGGAGCGCTCAAGCCAATCACATAGGAAAGTTGAATCGTACAGCAATCAGCAATCCCTGACGCCACAATATTTTTCGCAAGATAACGTGCCATATAGGCAGCAGACCGGTCAACTTTGGTCGGATCCTTACCGGAAAAAGCTCCCCCGCCGTGGGGCGCACGCCCCCCGTACGTATCAACGATGATCTTGCGACCTGTAAGCCCGGAATCCCCCGCAGGCCCCCCTATCACAAATTGCCCTGTGGGATTGACATAAAAGTGATCCTCTTCACACATCCAGCCCCTTGGAAGGGCTGCTTCTACATAGGGTTTAATGAGGCGCTTGACATCTTGACATGAAAGACCCGCGTCGTGTTGTGTTGAGACCACAAGGCAGCTAAGACCGCGCGGTTTTCCGCCTTCATATTTGACGGACAACTGCGCTTTGGCGTCTGGCTCTAGCCCTAAAAGCTCGCCGCGCGCGCGCCCTTGTTTAAGGCTTTCTAAAACACGGTGGGCATAATGAAGAGGTGCTGGCATATAGCTGGGTGTTTCCCCGCACGCAAACCCAAACATAATTCCTTGATCCCCTGCCCCCAAAGTTCCGTCATCCTTCACAACCCCTTGAGCAATGTCGACCGACTGGCCTTGCAAATAATCTTGAACCTCTAAGGTGCGCCAATCAAAATCTTGCTGCTCATACCCTACACGGCGGATGAGATCGCGCACAATCCGTTCACGCGTTCCTTTATCCACAAGCTCTAACCGGCTGACCTCTCCTACCAGGATTACGCGCCCCTTTGTCGCCACACTTTCAATCGCCACGCGCGCATACGGATCACGCGCAAGATACGCATCAAGCAGTGCATCCGAGAGTTGATCACAAAGCTTATCAGGGTGGCCTTCAGAAACGGATTCACTGGTAAAAATATAGCGTTCCATGTACATACCTCTTTTTTGAATCGTCCCACTTTACAAGAGACAAGGTAAAGAAACTGTATAAGGGTGGTAAACAGAGCGTGACGACTTTTAGCAAAAGGTTAATAATCACCTTTCTGATCTATAGATTTCTTACAACACTCTCACAGTTTTTTGCAGCCCCCCTTGACAAAGACATTCTTACAATTGACTATGCTAATAGCTATACTAGAAAATCAAAAATATAATATCTTCTTATTTTAATTATACATAAGGGAGACAAGAACATGAAAAAGAGAAATCTTTTTTTTATTCTTCTATTGACAATACATACCGCTTTCACACCTTCAGTGACGGCAAGCCTTGCCTCATCTGAAGATGAAAGTCAGACAGATGAAGAGGTTACAAGGTATTTTGTTCCTCCACTAACACTACCCATGTCTCAAAGTGTGCCTTTTTCTGTACAACACCCTGGAACAGGATCAAAAGGATCATCGGGTGACCAATGCTCTTTTACGCCGTATCAAGAGCAAGGCATGCACTCTTGCTCTGCGCCTGATCCTCGTGAACTTGCCCTTTTGGACTGTCTCAAACGAATACTGAAGGACGAGAGGCCGCCATCTTTGATCTCTAACAGGTCACCTATTTTTCCAGCATATACCAATCATGAAACTGATGTCCCCCACTCACACAAAAATTTTTCTGATGATCCACGCAGCATGGAAGCCCTAGATCTTGATGGAACACAACCCAAAAGCATGGTTGATATTCTTGCAAAAAAAGCTGCTTACTACAAAGAGCGTTATCACAATTTGCAAAAAGCACACAACAGGCTTCTTTCTCAGTTTAATGCATCCAGAATGGTGACAAACACTCTTGAGCAAGAACTTTTCTTTGCAAAGCTTGGGCATACAGCAAACACGAGCAGACAACAGGAAGAAAGTAGCTCTGACGAAGAAGACGGCCTTGATCTCGTCTTTACCTTACCGTCTCATCGCCAGGATCTGCGAGAAGAAAAAAAAGCAGGGGGCGGAGTTCCTTCTCTTGGCCAATAAAAGCGATTTTTGAAGAGGCAAAATAGCCGACAGCCTTTGGGCTGGCGGCTATTTTTTAGAAGATTAAGCAGTTGGTTCGCCTTCTTTGACATTCACAACACGAACGGGCCTCTTTTCAAGGATCGTTGCTCGGTGGCGCCAGGTCAGCGCAAAGAAAAATGATCCAAGCAATGAGGCACCGATAAACAGTACAAAGCCGCCATCCCATCCATAATGATCGACAATCATTCCTAAAGGGACCCCCGTAATGGCAGCGCCAGCATAGGCCAAAGTACCTGTAAAACCGGTCGCAACCCCTGCTGCTTTTTTCGAGGCAAAGTCTGTGGCCGCAATCCCCACAAGAACCTGAGGACCATAAACAAGGAAACCAGATAAAAATAGCGTAATGGTATCAAACCAAGCATAACCTTGGGGTGTTGCCTTGAGCATAAACATAGCACCAGCAAGAAGTGCTAGGTAAATGGTGCCCACAGGACCGCGCCTGCCACCACAAACCTTGTCGGAAAGCCAACCAGCCAAAATGCCGCCCAGAAGGCCTGCAATTTCAAAACTAGCCAGCTGCCAGCCAGCTAAAATAAGCGTCACACCTTTATGTTCCTTAAGAAAGGTTGGCGCCCATGTCATGACCCCCATACGCGGGATATAAAGGCACAAATTGGCCATCCCCACATACCAGACAAGCTTGTTCGTAAAGACAAGATTAATCACGTCTTTGACGGTAATACGCTCTTGATTTTCTTCCGTTGCAGAGATCACGTCGTTTTTATATTCTTCCACAGGGGGAAGCCCCACTTCTTTCGGGGTGTCACGAAGCCTGTTGAAACAAAAAATCGCAATGATAAAAGTGACCGCTGCTGGCACATAAAAAGCCGAACGCCAGCCAAAATGAAAAATAAGGTAGGGCGCACCCACAGATACAATAGTTGCCCCAATTTGGTGGGCAGACGCCCACAAAGCCCACTTTGTTCCGATTTCTTTGGGACTAAACCAGTGGGTCAGCATCCGGGCCGCCGGGGGCCATCCCATGGACTGAAACCAGTTGTTCACAATCCACAAAACGCCAAGCATGATCACGCCACTTGTAAGACCAATAAAACAGCTGACAATGGCGGAACCTAAAAGGCCAATGGTCATGAAATAGCGCGCATCCGACCGATCGCTCAGATAGCCATTGATAAACTTTCCCACACCGTAAATAATAGAGGCACAGGTAATCATCCACCCTAAATCAGTTTTCGTATAACCAAACTCTTCTGATAATTTTGGCATGGCCATAGAAAAATTTTGACGGACTAAGTAAAACGCTGCATAGCTGATGATTGATGAATAAAGGATACGGATGCGCCAGTATCGATAACTGTATTTTTCCATGGATGAAAATTTCTCAAAGGCTCGGGACAGGTCGTTTTTCAGGGCACGGATTGATTCCATGTACCTTTCCCTCCATTTTTATTACAACACGAAAAGGGATCCTAGCAAACTTCTGACAGCTCAAGCAACAAAAATAGATAAACGCCTCTTCAAAAAATGACTAATTGGCATTCAATTCATGAATACCACAGACTTTTCCAAGGCTTTTAGTACAAGATTTTTTATATGTGTACGCGACTCTATCAAAATCATGCTAGTTTTCTGACCATAGGGCAACACCTTTGATCATTTAATAGAGTAAAAGCAGCACTTCCCTGTGGTTGTCTCTTGGCTTTTTTTAAAAAGAACGTTATGCAAGAACAGGAGTTCAACTATTGAGGGAATGCCTGTGGGGACACCTTTGACCAAAAAACAACTTTTGACCAGTATCATGTGCGGCGTTTGCGTCTGTGTGCTCAGCGCGTGCAACAAGGAAACCCCTTATTCCGAGCGCCCCATGGAGGACCTTTATAACCAGGGCCGTGCGGCACTTGCAAAGGGTGATAACTTTGAAGCGGCCAAGCTTTTTTCTGAAGTCGAGCGCCAGCACCCTTATTCTGACTGGGCGCCCCAAGCACAGCTCATGGCGGCCTATGCCTATTATCTTGATCAAAAGTATGAAGATGCTCTTGATTCACTCGAGACCTTTTTGCAGCTTCACCCCGCCCATAAGGACGCGCCGTACGCTCTTTATCTGCAAGGTCTTTGCTATTACGAGCGTCTGTCCCCCATGGAGCGCGATCAAAAGATTACCCAAGAAGGCCTTGACGTCTTTAACGAACTGATTCGCCGTTTCCCAGAGTCGAAATATACAAGAGACGCAAAGTTCAAAATTGATCTTTTGCGCGATAACCTTGCCGCCAAAGAGATGTCTGTCGGGCGCTATTACCTATCAAAAAAGAATTTCATGGCGGCCGTTAACCGCTTTAAATATGTGGTTGAGCACTATCAAACAACGGCTCATATTGAAGAGGCTCTCCACCGTTTAGTTGAATGCTATGTGGCTATGGGTCTTACTCAAGAAGCGCGCAAAGTTGCCGCCTACCTTGGATATAACTTCCCAGGCAGCACCTGGTACGCTGATACTTATTACCTGTTAGAAGGCGACGACTTTAGAACCGCTGAACAAAAAAGTGAAGGTAAGCACTGGCTTGATCACATTAATCCGTGGCAGGGCCGTGCGTCCGTTGCTGATAAAGAAAAAGCCGCCTCAACGATCCTTGACCAAGAAGGTAAAGAGATTCCTGCCCCCCATCCCGTGGAAACAGGTGCGTAGGACCTCACAAGTATAAGGAGCCCTTTAATGCTCGAGACGCTTTCCATTCAAAATGTCCTTTTGATCGATCATCTCGAGCTGTCTTTTTCAAAGGGGCTTAGTGTCCTAACAGGTGAAACGGGAGCTGGTAAATCCATTCTTTTGGATTCCCTGGGTCTTGTGCTTGGCGACAGGGGCGCTGCGTCCTTTGTCAGACCCGGTGCCCAACAAGCCGTGATCACAGCCCTTTTTAGCCCTCTTTCCCCTACCCTGACGGCTATACTAGACGAACAAGGGATCCCCCACGAAGATGACAGCCTTATGCTTAGGCGCACCCTCACACAAGATGGGCGCTCAAAAGCGTATGTGAACGATCAACTTGTCAGTCTTGCGCTCCTGAGATCCCTTGGGGGCCTCTTGCTCGAGATTCACGGCCAGTTCGATAGTCTTTTGTCACCGGCCGAGCATCGCTCCTTCCTGGACCGGGATCCTTCTTTGCAAAAACGCTTACCTGCCCTTAAGGATACTTACGGCGTGTGGCAAGACGCCAAAAAAGCCCATGATAACGCCCAAGAACGCCTTCAAAAGGCACAAGAAAACGAAGCGTTCTTGCGCTTTACCCTGGAAGAGCTTGAAACCCTTTCTCCAAAAGAAAATGAAGAAGAAAGCCTTTCCCAAGAACGCGCGTTGCTTGCAAACGGCGCAAAATACCAAGAAGGCCTTGAGCGCAGCTATACCTGTCTTGCAGGGGATAAAGGGGCACTTGCCCTTGTCATGGACGCGGGACGCCACCTGACAAAACTTCCTGCGGGCGAAAGTAGCGCCTTTGATGACATGAAAAAGCGCATAGAAAGTGTCCTCCTTGAACTTGAAGATCTATCCCAAACCCTCGTTGATCACGTGCGCCGTCAAAACGCGGGGCCTGAGCGTCTTGAAGAAGTCGAAGCGCGCCTTTCGGCTCTTCGCAGTGCCGCGCGCAAACACCATGTGCCCGTCACAGCGCTTTCTCAGTTTTTCGAGGCAACCAAACAGCAAGTGGCAAGCCTCACCCAAGGAGAGGACGATCTGATCGCTTTGGAAAAAGCCGCCACACGCGCAAAAACCCTTTATGAAAAAGAAGCCGCCGCCATGTCGGATGCAAGGCGCCTAGTGGCAAAGGAACTTACCCAAAGCGTGATGCGCGAACTTGCCCCCTTAAAGCTTGAAAAGGCTCGCTTCGAAATCGCGCTCACCCAAAAAAATGAAGACAGCTGGGATAAGGCCGGTTGGGATCACGCGGAATTCTTGATTCAAACAAACCCAGGCCTGCCCATGGGCCCTCTTTCTAAGATCGCCTCAGGCGGCGAACGCTCTCGCTTTCTTTTAGCCCTCAAAGTTGCCTTTAGCGCCGTATCCACCTTGGATTTGATGGTCTTTGATGAAATTGATGCGGGTGTGGGGGGCGCTGTTGCCCACGCTATTGGCGAACGACTGAGCCGCCTTGCTAAAGAGACCCAAGTTCTGACGGTGACCCACGCCCCCCAAGTAGCGGCGTTCGCAGCAAATCACTTTGTCGTTTCAAAACAGGTAACAGGCAACGCAACAACAACCCATGTCACCCGCCTCACGGATGCCGAACGGCGCGAGGAAATTGCCCGGATGCTTTCAGGTGACGCGGTGGAAGACGCCGCGCGCTCCGCCGCCGATGCGCTTTTACAAAAAGCCCTTTAAAAAAACAGGAATCCCTATGACGCAAACGCCCCAAGACATGAACACTCTTTCCTTTGAAGAGGCAAAAAACCACTGGCAGCGCTTGGTAGACGAGATCAGAACCCACGATACGGCTTATTATATACTAGACGCGCCCACCATCAGCGACGATGCGTATGACCTCCTACGAAAGCGTCTAGAAGCCCTAGAAGCGCATTTTCCAGCCCTTCAAACCAAAGATAGCCCCACACAAAAGGTAGGTGTTTCTCCTCCCAAAAAGGGCTTTGCTAAAATCACCCATGACGCCCCCATGCTTTCCCTTGATAACGCTTTTTCACTAGAGGACGTTTGGGATTTTTTTGGAAAGGCTGCGCGCTTTTTAGGGATGCCAGAAGACACGTTTTTCTCCCTGGTGGCAGAACCAAAAATTGATGGACTTTCTTGCGCTCTTGTTTATGAGAAGGGACGCCTGTTAACAGCATCAACGCGAGGTGACGGCGAGGTAGGTGAGGACGTCACGGCTGGTATCAAAACCATTGCCTCGATTCCCCAAACACTTTTGGGTGCCCATGTGCCAGAGCGCATCGAGATCCGCGGAGAAGTTTATCTTTCCCACGAAGATTTTGCGCGCCTAAACCAAGAGCAACAAGCCCAAGGCGCCCGCCTTTTTGCCAACCCCAGGAATGCTGCGGCCGGATCCCTGCGTCAACTTGATCCTGCCGTGACGGCCAAAAGACCTTTGAACTTTTTTGCCTATGGTACTTCTGTTCCCCTTGCAGGATGCACGCATCATTGGGCTATGCTGGCACGCCTGACCCAGTGGGGGCTTCCGCTTAACCCTTTAAACAAGCTCTGCGAGACCAAAGAAGATGTAATAGCGTTTTATGAAGGTCTCGAACACGAGCGCGCCTCGCTTGGCTATGACATTGACGGTGTTGTCTATAAGATCAATGATCTTGCTTTGCAAAGCCGCCTTGGGACTGTCGCCAGAGCGCCTCGCTTTGCTCTTGCGCACAAATTTTCTGCCCAAAAAGGACAAACTGTTCTGAAAAAAATCACCCTCCAGGTGGGACGCACGGGTGTGGTGACCCCCGTGGCAGAGCTGACCCCCCTGACCCTTGGCGGCGTCGTTGTCTCAAGGGCGACCCTTCATAATTACGATGAAATCGTGCGTAAGGATATCAGAGAAGGCGACACGGTTTTGATCCAGCGGGCCGGTGACGTGATTCCTCAAGTCTTAAGTGTTGTGCCCCATGAAGGGCCTCGCGGCGACGCGTTCATTTTTCCAAGTGTTTGCCCTATTTGTGAGAGTCACCTTGAGCGTCTTCCTGGAGAGGCCGCCATTCGCTGTACGGGCGGTCTTGTGTGCGATGCCCAGGCAACTTTGCGCCTCCGCCACTTTGTCTCAAAAGGTGCCTTTGATGTGGAGGGTCTTTCCATCAAGCATCTTGAGCTTTTTTATGAAAAGGGGCTCGTGCACACACCGGCCGATCTGTTCACCCTGGAAGAGCGAAATAAATCCTTACACGACCCCATTGAAACGTGGAACGGATGGGGGGCGCAATCCGTAAAAAATCTGTTTGACGCGCTGCGTGAACGACGACGCATTCCCTTGTCCCGCTTTATTTACGCCCTTGGTATTCCCAAAATTGGCGAAAAAACAGGAAAAATCCTTTCGAACCACTATGGGACTTACGACGCGTGGCGTGCCTCCATGAACGCCCTGACCCTTGAGGAAGGGGATCCGGTGCTGGGGGATCTGATCAGTATTGACGGCGTTGGACTTACGGCTGCCGAAGAGCTTCACGCTTTTTTTGTCGAGCCTCACAATCAGGACGTTCTAAACGCCCTTGTCGCCCAGGAACGAGGGCGTGTCTTTGTGGAGGCAGATCCTATCAAGGAAAGTGCTTCTCTGGTTTCTGGAAAAACCGTTGTCTTCACCGGCACCCTCCAGCGCCTCACGAGGCGCGAAGCCAAATCCCAAGCCGAAAACCTCGGTGCCAATGTGGCAGGATCTGTTTCTGCCAAAACAGATTATGTGGTTGTGGGAAAAGACGCGGGTCAAAAGGCGAAAGACGCTGAACGTTTGGGTGTCAAAATTCTGTCGGAAGACGCCTGGATCGCACTTTGCGAAGGAGCAACCCCGTTTTAATGAGTCTATTGATCACCAATTTTTAAGTATTGACTTACCACTTTGCAAATTTGGCAAAAAAATACCTGGAGTAATTCCCTTCTTTATGTTAGTAGTATTCACCTGATCATGAAAGGACTCAACCATGAAAAAAACTCACTTGACTGTTGCGGCACTTATGCTCTGCTGTGCAACTTCTTCCCAGATCTTCGCCTCAAGCAATGATGAAGATCAACCTCAAATCGCTATCACCCATCCCTCTTTGACAAGAATTCAAGATGACATCACTCGCATGTGTGTCTTTTCCATTTTGCAACCCCACCATGCAAAGCACCTTGATGGGATCGTACAAGGCCTTGCCGACATTCAAGATGAGGACGTTCGAATACAAGTGGCAAGTGCTTTGAGTCCAGAAGTTTTGACATACCTTGATGATATTGGCGCGCAAAACATTATCGCAACGCTTGCACGTCTTCCACGTGCAGAGGACAGAGCCCACGTCATGTCATTAATAACACCAGAGCTCATCAAGACTTACAAACAACAACTTCCGATGTTTGTCGCGCTAACTGTTGATGTCCTGGCAGAAGAACACGGTGTACCGGTAAGCCAATATATCAAAGTACGCTCTGCTCATACATACGACACATATCAGTACAGCGGTAGCTGGTAATTTTCTCTTAAAGATGCATTGTGGACGATTTATCTGTCTACAATGCGCCTTTATTCTCAAATGCTTGACACCTCTTTAACGTCAGCTTATCAGGCTATAACTCACCTTCATCTCTTGCTTACATATTAGGATACGTCGGCCCCCCGCCGCCTTCTGGTGTTGTCCACACAATATTTTGGGTGGGGTCTTTGATGTCACATGTCTTACAGTGCACGCAGTTTTGAGCGTTGATTTGAAGACGCGGTCCTTTTTCCTCTTCCACAATTTCGTAAACGCCGGCAGGGCAATAACGCTGCTCGGGGGCAGCGTAAAGTGCAAGATTATGCGCAACAGGGACATTTTTGTCCTTAAGTGTCAAATGGCACGGCTGATTTTCTTCGTGATTTGTGTTGGAAAGAAACACGCTGGAAAGGCGATCAAAGGACACCACACCGTCTGGCTTTGGATACTCAAGGGGCACGGCGTCTTTGGCAAGCATCAAGCTTTCATTATCTTTGGTGTGCGTTAAGGTCCAGGGCGCTTTTCCTCTTAAAAAATAGGTT
Source organism: Alphaproteobacteria bacterium (assembly GCA_013911655.1). Taxonomy (GTDB): domain Bacteria; phylum Pseudomonadota; class Alphaproteobacteria; order Caedimonadales; family UBA1908; genus JACESU01. The sequence continues at coordinate 70,235 of JACESU010000004.1, read as the reverse complement.
TCAAGTCCCGCATTGAGAAGTCCGCCCCAAAGCCCCCACTTGTGAAAACCTGGCCGAATGTTACGCACCCCAAAAAGCTCGTCCCCGACCCAGCTTTCACGAATCCGCCGATCAAGGAGTCCCATTTCCGGGGCCTCTCCTTTTTGAAGGGCGGCACACAACACCTCGGCCGCCATCATCCCGGACTTCATGGCCGTGTGAGTACCCTTTATTTTTGGCACATTTAAAAAGCCTGCACTACACCCAATAATAGAGCCGCCCGGAAAGGACAGCTCTGGTATGGACTGAAACCCACCTTCGTTCAAGGCTCTGGCCCCATAGGAAACACGCCTCCCTTTTTCCAGGAGAGGCCGCACTAAGGGATGCTGTTTAAAGCGCTGGAACTCTTCAAAGGGGCTAAGGTAAGGGTTTTCATAATCAAGACCCACGACAAACCCAACGGCCACTTGATTGTTTTCTAAATGATATAAAAAGGATCCACCATAGGTCTTTGTATCCAGGGGCCACCCAATGGTATGGAGCACTTTTCCGGGCTGATGGTGGGCGGGGTCTACTTCCCACAGCTCTTTAAGGCCAAGACCATAGGTTTGAGGGGCGGCGTCTTTTCTTAAGCTAAACCGCTCAAACAGGGATTCTGCCACTGAACCACGGCACCCTTCGGCAAAAACCACGTGTTTTGCATAGATGTTAACGGCTGGAGAAAAACCAGGCTTTTCATGTCCTTCTTTATCAAGCCCCATGGGGGTTGTGGCAACCCCCACAACGGTGCCGTCATCTGCATAAAGGGGCTTTGCCACCGCAAATCCGGGATAGATTTCGACACCTAGACTCTCTGCCTCGCCCCCAAGCCAGCGACAAAAATTGCCAAGACTGATGATATAATTTCCCGTGTTATGCATCTGGGGCGGCGTCGGCAACGTAAACGCCTTATCCTTTGTTAAAAAGACAAACTGATCCTCGGTAACCGGTGTATGAAGGGGCGCGCCTTTTTCCTGCCAATCGGGGATCAGTTCGTTCAGGGCGCGGGGTTCTAACACGGCGCCTGAGAGAATGTGCGCCCCTACCTCTGCCCCTTTTTCAAGGATACAAACCGAACATTCTGGCCACAGTTGTTTGATGCGAATGGCGCACGACAGGCCCGACGGCCCCGCCCCCACGATTACTACATCAAATTGAAGATCATCACTCTCGTCCACGCTCTCTCTCCTGTTTTAGGGAGTGCCGCCTTGTACCGCGTCGCGCACCTCCCTTTTTTATCTTCTTTAAAGGAGGATAGACGTTTTTGGATCATAAGAAAACGCTTCATTTACTCCATGCGTCGGCGAAAAAGCCACCCCGCCATGGAAAGAGTAAAAAGTGCAATAAGCATATTGGGCCACGTGTTGGCAAAAACCACATCAAAGGGTATATTTTTTAAGAAAAGCCCTTTAACGACTATGAGAAAGTGCTTGAGGGGTATCAAGTCACTCACGTGTTGGAGCCAATCTGGCATGTTCTCGACGGGTGTGGCAAAGCCCGAAAGGTTCACAGACGGCACCATAAAGACGAATGTGCCAAGAACAGCTTGCTGCTGGGTTTTACAAAGGGACGAGATAAAAAGACCAATCCCCACAACCGCCAGCAAAAAGACGAGCATGCTGGCATAAAGCCAAAGGACCGATCCTTGGAATTTAATGCCAAAGGCATAGACCGATAAGAACAAAATAACGGTACTTTCTCCTAAAGACAAAAGAAGAGCTGGAATGGTTTTACCAATGAGGATCTGACGCGGTGAAACAGGCGAGACAAGAAGCTGTTCGAAAGTGCCCATCTCGCGTTCGCGCGCAACCGACAACGATGTCAGCACAAGCGCAATCACCATGGATAAGACGGCGATAAGGGACGGAACCGTATACCACTTATATTCAAGGTTAGGGTTAAACCAGTGCCGCGTGACCAGGGTGGAGGTCGAAAGCTTACGCTTGGCAGCCTTGGCAAGCTCTTCATTATAGACCCGCACAATTTCATTGATATAACCAGATGCAATGGACGACGCGTTAGAGCGCCTGCCATCAAGAAGAAGCTGTAACTTACCTGATTCGCCTTGTCTGATCTTTCTAGAAAAGTCAGCAGGAATTTGAACAACCAATAGGACTTCTTGCTCTTCAATGACTTTCGTGATGTCAGCGTCTTTTTCTAAAAACACGTAGTTTGTAAACTTAGGGGAGCCTTTGATTCGCTGGATCACCTCATAGCTTTCTTGACCTTGATCCTGGTTATAAAATCCCACCGAGATGTTACTAACCTCTAAGGTGACCGCAAAGGAAAAGATAAAGAGCTGAATCAAGGGCGGTAAAATCAACACACTACGGCTGCGCTTATCGCGCCATACGGCAAGGAACTCTTTGATCACAAGGGCACGAATCTGGCCAAACATTAATCGAGCCTCTTTCTTGTTTTTCTCAAAATTACAAAGACAAAAACGCTGCCAATGCACACGATTCCCACCGCGTCCACGATGATAAGTTTTGTCACGTCCCCCGCCAGAAAAAGAGTTTGCAAGGTATTCACGAAATAGCGTGCCGGTAACACGTACGTCAGCCCTTGGATCACGGTCGGCATACTTTTGATTTCAAACAAAAATCCCGACAGCAAAAAGGCCGGCAAGAACGCAGCATACAAGGAAGCTTGGGACGCGACAAATTGATTCCTGCTGATGGTTGAAATCAAAAGACCAAGGCTGAGAGCAGCGTACAGAAAAAGGCCCGACATCCCTAAAAGAAGAAGGATTGATCCTCTAAAGGGCACGTCAAAAATCACAACAGAGAAAAGAACGCAGACACTCATGGCGCCAAGACCCAAGACGAAATAGGGTACAAGCTTACCAATAATAATCTCGAAAATCGTAATGGGCGTGGACATGAGGGCTTCCATGGTGCCGCGTTCCCACTCACGGGCAACAACGAGGGCTGTGAGAAGCGTTCCTACGATTGTCATGATAATGGCAATGGAGCCTGGCAACAAAAAGAACCGACTAATACTGGCGGGGTTATACCAAATGCGGTCAATGACTTGAATGGGCGGCTTGTATTCTTCTCCACTACTTTTCAATTTTTGAATATTCCACGTTTGCCAAGCGGCTTGAATGTAATTGGCCAGAAGGTTCGCGGTATTGGGTTCGCTTGCGTCAGTAATGACTTGAATAGGTGCCGCGCGCGCCCGCTCTTCTTCCTCGCGGTCAAAAGCCAGGGGAAGCACGATCATGGCACGCACGCGCCCTGCCACCAATAGCTCTTCAATGGCATGACGATCCGTATCCATCACAGTGTCAAAATAGGGCGAATGCCGAAAAGACGCCGCGAAGTCCATCATATCTGGATTTGTGGTTTCAAGGACAATGCCGATTTTAGTGTGCCGCGTATCAAGGGAAATGGCATAGCCAAATAAAAATATTAAAATCAACGGCAGGATAAAGGCAATGAGCACACTGCTGGGATCACGCACGATCTGATAAAACTCTTTTACGATCAAAGCCGTGACGCGCCTTGAGGGGCACCTAATGAACGAGGGGATTTTTGCTGTCATGGTCTTGGATCAAAGCAATAAAGGTTTCTTCTAGGTTTGGAAGTGAGGCTCCTTCTTGTCTGGCTTTTTGTTTAAGTTCGTCAGGCGTGCCGAGGGCAATCATCAGCCCCCGATAAATAAGGCACGCCCGGTCACAGTATTCGGCTTCTTCGATAAAGTGAGTTGTGACCATAACTGTCACACCTTTTTGTACCATCCCGTTGATATGCATCCAAAATTCACGGCGCGTTAGGGGATCAACCCCAGAGGTTGGCTCATCCAAAAATAAAATGGATGGTCGGTGCATGACCGAGCACGCCAGTGCCAGGCGCTGTTTATATCCCAAGGGCAGCGAATCCGCTGGCTCATTCAAATATTTCCTCAGGTTAAAGGTTTCAATCATCGAGTCAATTTCACGGGCTTGCTCTTTACCAGAAAGACCATAAATTCCTGAAAAAAATGAAAGATTATGAGAAACCGTCAAGTTTTCATAAAGGGAAAACTTCTGCGCCATATACCCAATGCGGCGCTTGGCTAGTTGATCTGCTTGCCGAAGATTATTCCCCAGAACGAGCGCTTTTCCTTGAGTTGGCGTTAAAAGGCCACACAGCATTTTAAAGGTCGTGGACTTTCCGGCCCCGTTCGGTCCCAAGAATCCAAAGATTTCGCCTTGCTTAATGCCAAAACTAATACCACCCACCGCCTTGAAGTCACCGAATTCTTTGACGATGTGCTCGACCTGAATGACGTCCCCTTCTTGGTGCGCCATGGTCTCCACAAGAGACGCAAGCTCGGACTCTCGCTCGGTGATACCACCAAGGAGGTCAATAAATCCGTCTTCAAAGGTCGGCGTAACACTTTCCCATGCCATAGGAACGTCCGCAGTTAAAAGCTCTGTTGTGGCGCCACCTTTCAAAACAAGGCGCACGCCGTCTCCTTGGATGAGACCGTCTACGACCGCCTCGTTTTTTAAAAAGTGCAGCAAAAGCGATCTTTTATCTTGGGAGGGATGAGTCGCTTGAAAAACCCGCCCTTCAAGACGCGTCGTCAAAGCCTGGGGCGTACCTGTAAATAAAAGATCACCCTCATTCAAAACAAGCACCTCATCGCAAAGGGCCGCTTCATCCAGATAAGCCGTGCTCCACACAACGGTTGTCCCGCCTCCTAAAAACTCTTTCACAAGGGCCCACAAATCCCGCCTAGATATGGGATCCACACCCACACTGGGCTCATCAAGAAGAAGCACCTTGGGTTCTTTAAGAAGGGTGCACGCAAGCCCCAGCTTTTGTTTCATGCCGCCTGAGAGTTTGCCAGCCAACCTATCCTGAAAAGGGGCAAGTTTTGTAAAGCTCAAGAGCTTTTCAAAAACCGCTTTCATGTCGCGTTGCCTTACATCTTTAAGTTTGGCATGAAGCGTCAAGTTTTCAAGAACCGTCAAATCTTCATAAAGACCGAATTTTTGAGGCATGTAGCCCAGATTTTGATGGATGAGAGGTGCGTCCGATAGGGCATTAAGGCCGCTCACTGTGATCCCCCCCTCAGTGGGCTTCAAAAGCCCCGCAATGGTGCGAAGAAGGGTCGTTTTACCCGCGCCGTCAGGACCCACCACACCCGTGACACGCCCTGGCTGAATGAGAGCGCTGATCTGATTAAGGGCAGGCTTCTCTTGCCCCTCAAACCGCTTGAGAAGCCTGTCAATAACAATGCCCTCAGACGACATTAGGCGCCCACCTTCAATTGAACGGTCACTGGCATACCTTGACGCAAATACTCGTCAGGGTTGGTAACAATCACACGCACACGGTAAACAAGCTTAGTGCGAAGTTCCGGGGTTTCGACGTTCTTAGGCGTAAACTCCGCAACCGGCGAAACAAACCCAATCTGTCCGTCGTAAGGTTTTTGAGGGCGCGCATCCGTAAAAATTTGGGCTTTCATTCCCAAAGAAATGCGCCCCAGATCTTCTTCTGAAATATAGGCCCTTGCCCACATAGGCTCGTCCAAAGATAAAATGTAAACAGTGTCCCCCGCATTCACAACACTACCAGGCTCTGTCACCCGGCTTAGGATTTTTCCGCTGGTGGGGGCAAAGATTTCTGTGTCCCCTAAGTTTGTAAGCGCTGTCTCTAAGGCCGCTTCAGAGCCTTGAATCTGGGCAAACGCCTCATCGGCTGTGGCTTGGGCAATCTCGTAATCTTCTTGCGAAGCAAATTTTGAAGAGAGAAGTTTTTTCTTACGCTGACTGATGTGCAAGGCGTTTTGATAACTTGTTTTTTTTTGTGCAAGATCAGCGCGCGCCACATCTACCTGATTTTGATAAGGCACCTTATCAAGAAGCGCCACAGTTTGGCCTTCCTTAATGCGGTCACCTTCTTCAAAATGAAGTGTTTTCACCCGACCAAATACCCGAAACCCCAGATTGACTTGTCTGATATCAACATTCCCATAAAGGGTAATGTGAGGTGACTTTTGTTCTTCTTTTTTTTCCCAGAAAAAGAAGGCGCCTCCTCCAGCACCTGCGAGCAACACGACACTCAATAAGAAAACTCTAGATTTTTTCACGCTTGATCTTCCCTGATATGTTTGGCGTATTTTAGCGTATTTTGATGCATTTTTCGTAAAAATTTTCTAAATTTAGTAATTGCTCATCACTTTCTTGGTGCCTCAGTCAAAGCAAAGAATCCTCTCTAGTTTTCTAAAAAGACGAACAAACAAAACAGAATAATTATCTCTTTTATTTCAAAATAAAATAAACAAAAAATTAATACACAAGTGATATTTTAAATATATACACACAGAACCATTTGAAAAAAAGAATGTTAAAATCCCTTTTTAACAGTCTGCTACGACCTTGTAAGGGCAAGTATGTGACGTGCATAAACACGGTCAAAGCGTCATTTAAGGATCATTGCCTTGGTGAGCCAACCGTTGCGCCAGTTGCTGATGAAACTCACATTTTTCACCCCTTAAAAGGAGCCATCCATCATGAGCCAACATCTCATATTAGAGCAAAATAGGCGCCTTGGTACAGACGCAGCCTATAGCGATCACTTTTACGAACGACGTGATTCCTTCTTTAAAACAATGGAAGCCAATACTGAGACAGAAAAAGAAACCTTTTATCAGATTCGCAGTGACGCCTTTGCCAAAGACCTTTACATCTTGCACGATGGTCCTTCTCAAAATGAGTTTTCTATTAAAGATAGCTATGATGAGACAGCTATTCATTTTCTGACGCATTTTCTGCCTCTAAAGCTTGTCATCGGGGGGATGCGTTTTGTGCGCCCTCTCCATCACCGTGGTCATGACCATTTTCCCAGCACAGAAAAATCTTCTGCTCTTGCCGATTTTGTTGCCGAGAAAAAGGTCACTTCTTGTCTTGAGATCTCTCGGTTCATGCTTTCTCAAAAGGCTGTGATCACCATGGATGATTTCTTTCAAAAGAATCCTACTTACGCTGCCCCTCACGCTCATCCACCACAACTTTTATACCTTATTCAAAGCCTTTTCGATGTTTGCTATGCGCGTAAAACGTCTTATGTCATTGGCAGTTTTGATATGTACCTTATTCGCATCTTAAAGCTGGTTGTGGGCCTTGAGATCGAAATCTTGGGAGAAGCTGTTTATGAGGACACGACCCTCCATCCCTTTTATATAGATGTAGGCCGGAATATTGACGTTGTACGTGAAAAAAATCCTCGTGTTTTTCAGTTCCTCACAAACAATCGTTTCTCTTAAGAAAAAGATGACTCTTTACACTGAACATGCTTGACAAATGGTGGGGTTAGCCTAAAAAAATAAGAGCTGTTTATTGTGATAAGCTCCATGAAAATTGTTGTCAAAATCGGCACTCAAAGTATCCTGACAGATCAAGGAACACCCCTTGTGGCAGTTCTTGAAGGCCTTGTACAACAGCTCGCGACTCTTGTGAAAGAAAACCATCAAATCGTTCTTGTAAGCTCGGGGGCTGTGGGATTCGGTCGCGGGATTGCCCGTCAAACCATGGGCAAAGAATACGGGATGAAGCTTGCTGAAAAGCAAGTCCTTGCCTCCTTAGGCCAACACGAGTTGATGCATCTTTACGCAGAGCTTTTTAACAAACATCATCTGTTAACGTCACAGCTTCTTCTGACGAAGCAAGATTTTTATACAAGAAAACACTATCTTAATATCGCGCGCGTCCTAGATGAGGTGTTAAAGCAAAAGGCCGTGATGCCCATCGTCAACGAAAATGATTCGGTTGCGGTGGAAGAGCTTATGTTCACCGACAACGACGAGCTTGCAGGGCTGATTGCTGCCCAGACGGACGCGGACCGTTTAATTATCTTTAGCAATGTGGAAGGCGTTTATGACGCGAACCCTCAAGACCCTGAGGCTAAACTTATTCCCCTTATCAACCCCGAGGAAGGGTGGCCCAATATCGGCACAAGTAAAAGCACCTATGGACGGGGCGGCATGATCAGCAAGCTATCCACCGCAAAGAAAATGTCACGCCTAGGAATTACCACACAGATTGCGTGCTTGCATCACGAAGATACGCTCCTGCGTCTTGTGGGGGGCGAGCCCCTTGGCACCACGATTCTTGCCCACAAAAAGACCTCAAATATCAAAAAGTGGATTGCGTATTCCCAAGACCGCAAAGGTAGTAAAATTGTGATTAATCAGTGCCTTTATGACGCTTTTCAAGATAATAAACGCATTCTTAGTATTCTGCCTGTGGGTATTGTGTCTTTTAACGGACATTTTGAAAAGGGCGATATTGTGGACGTGATTGGCCCCCAGGGTCAGCGTGTGGGAGTCGGCCTTGCGCGTTATGACACGGCAAAGCTTCAAGAGTATGTGGGCCAGCAGAAAAAGCCCGCCTTTATCCACTATGATCACTTACATATCTTTTAAGGGGAGATTTTCATGACCATGACACACACGCTGACCTTGGCTAAGGACACAGCCCCGATTCTTGCCCGTTTAACGGACGAGGTCCGCACAAGGGTTCTCCAAGATCTTGCGCGTCTGTTGGTTGAAAAAACCTCTTGGGTGCTTGAGGCCAATCAAAAAGACTTGGCTCAAATGGACCACGCTCACCCTATGTATGACCGCCTTTTGCTGACCCCAGAACGCCTTCAAGGGATTGCAGCCGAAGTGGGCAATGTTGCGGCGCTTCCCACACCCCTTGATCAAACGCTTTTTCACACAACGCGCCCCAACGGTCTTGAGGTCACGCGCGTCAGCGTGCCTTTGGGGGTTGTCGGCATGATTTACGAATCACGGCCAAACGTGACCGTGGACGTTTTTTCCTTATGCTTTAAAAGCGGCAACGTTGCGGTCCTTAAAGGCGGAAAAGAGGCCGATCACACCAACAAAGCACTTGTAAGCCTCATTCACGAGACCCTTAACATCCACGGCCTTCCCCAAAGTGCGGCAACGCTTCTCTCGGCGACAAGACAGGCAACGGGCGAGCTTTTAGAGGCCGTCGGGTTTGTAGATGTCTGCATCCCCCGTGGCAGCAAATCTTTGATTGATTACGTGCGCGACAACGCCAAGGTGCCCGTCATTGAAACAGGTGCCGGCATTGTACACACCTATATCGACGAAAGTGCCGATCTTTCCATGGCCAAAGAGATCCTTACCAACGCTAAAACCAGGCGCACCAGTGTCTGTAACGCCTTGGATTGCCTTTTGGTGCATGGGCGTCACCTAAAGCACTTGGACGCTTTGACCACGGATCTAGCCGCCAAGAACGTCGAAATATATGCCGATGCGCGCGCGCATGACGCCTTGGCTGCGTCTTACCCCGCGTCCCTTTGCCACAGGGCCACAGATGAAGATTTTGGACGCGAATTCTTGTCGCTAAAGCTTGCAATCAAAATTGTCGACAGTCTTGATGAGGCCCTTTCCCATATAGCCAGGTTTACCTCGGGCCATAGTGAGGCCATCGTGACCCAAGATGAAAGTGCCGCCACGCGTTTTCTTAACGAAATTGACGCAGCGGCCCTTTATGTAAACGCCTCCACCGCCTTTACAGACGGCGCGCAGTTCGGCCTTGGCGCTGAAATCGGCATCAGCACCCAAAAGCTTCATGCCCGCGGCCCCATGGGTCTTGAGGCGCTAACCAGCTATAAATGGTGTGTCCGCGGTAGAGGTCAGATTAGGCCCTAGGGAAGGGCATCAGGGGATTTTTCATTTTCTCCCTTTATGCTATAATACGAAAAAGCTGTGATGGGGTCTAGGATCGTGCGATTAGGTGTAAGTGCTGCGATAGGTGTCTTGTGGGCATGCGCGTCTCTTATGGCTTATCCCATCGACAGGTCAGAAGAGTATCGAGCCCCACTTCTTTACCGCCCTCCCCTTCTCACAGAAACTTGGGCGCCCTATGTTGATCTTTCTCTTTTCCATGCCTTGGTAAAAAACGAGACCTTTGTCTATACAGCTGAAAATCAGACCGAGTGGAAAATCATGCGCGCCCACAACTGGGCTATCTCCGGACCTCGTCCAACGCTCGCGTTCGACGGTATTCACCTACATGGATACGCCTACCACCAACAGGTTCCTGTTGGTTTTTTGTACGAATATAGAATAAGTCATATTCCCCTTCAGGCCCTCGCACAGCTTTTTGACACCACTGTTGAAGAATATGAGAACACTATGCAAAGATCTCCCTTCTACGGGCGTCTTGTGGGCTTTTTTCACCTAATTCCCAGCAGCGCGACCCAAGCCCAGGACTAATCAGACTTAACAGGGCCCTGTGCCCTTTCTTTATGCCTCACCCTGCTTTTATGCTGCCTCATAAAGCCCCTGGTAATAGTGTGCCCCCGCTACAACCCACATGCCGTTCACCAACATTAACAGAAAAATCACCCCGTGAATGACATAGGAGAACACATGTGTATCCATCAAATCGGGAACGGTATCAGGATTAAGGGTCCCTCCATGTTCTAACAGAAAACTAAAGGAAACCCCCATGACCATAATGAAGATGACGGCCAGCACACTCAAAATAAAAGTCGGAATAATCCCCCGCATGAGAAGGACAAGGCCCACAAGGCGCCACACTTTTCCTTGGGTCATTTTATAGGTGCCTTCAATATCAAACCCCCGCTGCGCCGTCACATGATTTGACAAGTAGAGGGTGCGCAGGGCCACAAAACAACAAGGGATGAGAATTAAAAGAAAAGCGCCCACGAGAAACAAAACCCCCACCCCGTTCAACCCTGGATTAGAGGCAACAACAGCGTCAAGGGAGGGCTGTGTAAAAGCAATGCCAAGGGCTCCTCCTACGACTATAAAGATAACAAACCCTGGAATCATCGCCAAATAAGCCAAAACAGCTTGGACAATATCCGCCACGATGGAAAGCCAGAAATAGCCACGCGCCAAAGGTCCCGCCATATTCACCTTCGTTTCGCCAAGGGTGACATGCCGCACCAGGCGCGCGTTAAACCCACCCCATAAAAAGAGTCCGATAATACCCGTCAAAATCCCCCAAGTGGGATTTGCATAGGCACACAGCAGCGCAGACACAACAAAAAACAATCCCATAACCAGGATAAGCTTTAGATAATAACTTGTTGGTGAAAAAAGGAATTTAAGCCCCACACCGACACTTTCCCATACACGAGGAGGTGCTGGATACCCTTTTGTGATTACGTCACCACTCATTTCATCCTCCAAGAATAGAGATTTCTTAACTATTATACTACATTAAATGTTTATCATTTATTACAATCAAACAAAATAATATTCGAATTTATTTCACACTGACCTATAGGTGACAACTTAGAAATATTTCAAGAAAGTAGTAATTTTAAAAAACCATCCGCAAGCCCCTGTTGAAAAGAGGCTTGCGGAATGTCTGGCTACGCTGCCTTGGACGTCTTTTCTGACAAAGTGCCCTCCGCCACCACATGGCGGTAAAAGAAAATGGGACCAGCCCACATCACAGCATAAGACGCGTATGTAAGAAAATGAAAAACAGTCTTTGTAAAAACCTCAAAGAAACCATGGGACGCTAGCACAGACCAAATGGCAGGTGTGCTCAACAAGGCACGTTCAACAATCTCTATCCCAATTCCTGGAAGAGATACGGCGATCCAAAGGATTAAGAAAGCAAAGGTTTTTCCCTTCATCGCCTTAGAAATCTTTTTAAATTCCATAGCATGTCCGTGAGCCACATGGATGTCTGTCAGCATCACCCGCATATAAAAATACAAACACCCAACCACAAGAAGAAAAATCAGGCCAACAACCGCCCAAAACGCAGGGTGTACCGTCACACTAGGGGACAGCTCTAAAGCCACAAAAATCGGAAGGATTAAGGCCACCAACACTATCCCTAGCACGCCATAGATAGTGAGATCCGTCAAAAACACCCGCCACAGAGTTTTATCCCCGTAGTAACTGAAAAGATTTGAGGCTGCCTGCCCCTTGGCCATCAAACGAACAACCACCATCAAAAAAGGATAGAAGGCAAGAATCCCCACAAGACTTTGTATCAATAAAGGAGGTTCGCCTATCCCCGCGTATAAGTCTTCAAAAAGCGGAAGAGGAAAATAATGCCGCCAGATCTCAAGCCCTAGCAAAAAAACAAATAGATACCCCAGTGCTTTTAAAAGCTCCGCAGGGGGACGCGAAAAAACAGAGTACCCCTCTTCAATACTGCGCCCCACAAGCTGCCATTTAGTGGGCATTGGGTTATCCAACACCACGGGAAATTGCGCCATCTTTCTTATCCTTAACAAAATGAAACACGCGGTAGTAGAACGCAATCGCCTCTTAAAGGCAAGATTTTTGGTGTCGAGATTCTCTTACTTAAAGAGAGAGGGTTACTGTGGTGCAACAAGTAACTTTTTCTTGCTGATGACTTGCGCGCGCACATAATAGGCAGTACCAGCATAAGCACTGCCTAAAATGGAAAACAAAACCCCTTGGGTCAGGGCGCTTATCATGAACACCCTGACGTGAGGCAAATCTGCAACCTCTTGCCCTAACCTTTTAAAGGCTAGCCCTGACATAAAAAGGAAGGGGATTGCTTCTATTGAACCGATAAGAAGCGGAACTATAATGAAAGCAAGTCTGCCAACAAAAGAGTCAACTTGTGAAAAAAGCACACCAGGGATGAAATTCATAGACTGTGTCTTGATGACGACATACCAGAACACTAACCCTATAACACTGGGCAGAAAAAAGATTTCAAAGGCTGAAATATCATCATTAAGAAACCAATACATTACCCATCCAGAAATATTAAAAAGATGAAGAATATGAATGATTTTCATTTTTCCAAAAAACTCTCATCTCGAAGAATAAATCAAATTTCTCTTTTTTAACAAACAAAGATCCGCTTAATAGAAGATTGGCTAGGAAGAAAATGAGCACAACAAATATTGCAAAGTAACAGAATACAATTACATAACTTCTTAGCCATTGAATCATGATAAGAAAAAACACATGCATAATAAGGACTACTCCGCACAGAACCCCCGCTTGGATGAAACGCTTGCACGATCTTTTTAAGACCGATTGGCTGTCTGGTGCCCAAACGGCCTCTAGGACAACAACATATAAAAAATTGTACAAAACAAACCGCAAGGCAGTGTCTACAGAAATCTTGGGCGCAACCACAAAGGGATAGTTTGGATAAGTGTTCACAATACTTTTTGTGAAGTAAGGTAACAGGCTTTCATGGGTCAGAAAACAAAAGAGGATCCCGTAACAAAAAATAGCACCTTTTTTTGAAACGCAAATACTGAACCCTCTTGGTAACTTTTGATCAGTCGCTCAAGGTGATCTTTATTGAAGATCCTTAAAGTCTCCCACACAAAGATCAGCGATAAACCTAAGCCCATACGTCAACCGTCCCTAATGATATATGATGCTTTCTAGGCGGATCTTAGTCCGGGTGTGGATTATCTGCAAGATTTCTATGAATGTGGACTTTTTTGACGCTTTTCTTCCACCGTATTTTGGAGTCCAGCATGACGGCGGCAAGGCGTGCCTTTGTGTTTTTAAAGAACATCTTGCCCCCCTCCCTCGAGTGAGAGTCTATCCCCTCACCCAGAAGTTCATCTTTCGATCGCCCAAGGGCCAATCTTTTCGTCATAAGAAGAACACCACCTTCTATGACAATCACAAGCACCTGAAAGACAAGCTGTATCATCGTATCCCTGAAAACCGGGCTTTTCCATATCTGCATTCTTTTTATAAACTGAAAAAAATATGATTGTGCATAATCAAGCCCCACAATAATAACTAAGCCAAAAAAAATAAATAATAGACAATACTTTCCTTTAAAAAGAATATTGTTAACTTTTGAATTATCAGGAATACCGCGTAGGATTTCCAAAGAGCGTGTCACATAAGCGTATAGGCTGTAAATAAAAGCATATAGCATGAGCATAATTGGGACGAACTGAAACCCCACATCTTTTTGAGATGCCTCCCACATACACAAAGCATAAGAAATACTTGCTATATCAAAGCATATCAATTTAAGAAGGATCCGTGCCCCGTGTTCATTTTTTCGAGCACTCGCGAACCCTGTGTTGATGTACAGCAGCGCACAAAAACCAATGACGTATATGACGCCATACCCAAAAGGATCTTTTTTGAAAAACATATACCCCAAAATATAAAGAACACATACAGGAACGAGGCCGACCACTGTACTCGCGAGAGCCCTTTTTACATGGATAATCTTTTGAGTCGTGTCACACATCCCCTCAAAAGATTTTGATGGATCATGTTTGAGGCTGAACGATAGATAGGTAAAGTGAGGCATGCCGGTCAAAAAGATCGCCAAACAAACAAAAAGCACTTGCGGGTCAGGCTTTTCTGCTGTTTTCACCAAAGAGACATTAAACCAATCTGTTACGCAAATAAGCCATTCAAAAAACCTGACTGCAAACCCTGAAATGAGCATCAAGAGAATTAAAGGCCCTATGTGATCCCAGACATAGTGACAAAGATCGACAAGCATTCTTTTCAAGACACACCATATCTTTTGACAGCGTCTTTTGCCTAATTCAACACCACTAAACAGCCAAAAAAGCATGTCATTTCTCCTGACTTTGAAGTCCCTTGATTTTCTTTTGAGGTGCATATTATCAAATTTTAATAGTAAGCAAACAATATATAAACGAAAAATAATCACATAAAATCAGAGAATTAAAGAACTTGCTCTTGACCGTTTAAAGAAAAAGAAAGGGGAATAAGAACAGTATAGGCATTTTTTACTTGAGGCGGGAATTGCCAGGCGCGTACGCCGTCAAGGGCGGCGCGCACAAGGTGGGAAGAGGTACCTTTGACAAGGGAAACGTGCGTCACCCTGCCCGCCATATCCACAAAGGCGCGCACAAGGATTGTTTCTTCTTCGCCGCGTCGCCGGGCTTCATCTGGATAGACAGGAGGAGGCGCCACAAGCGGTTGCACATCTTTGTCTTGAGGGCGCGCTGCCTCATTTTGCCTTGCAGAGAGGGACACAGACGGCGGCGAAACGCTGTGGGAGGCCGCCACAAGCGATGGCGGCATGTGCTTTGACGGCGCTTTCTTTTGGGCTGGCTTGGTCTCGGACTTACCTTTAGACACGGCAAGGGCTTTTGGTCGGCGCACCTCCACTGGCACGGACCCGTCATCTTTGTTTTGTTGGTTTTTGATCAAAGAGTCCATTGCGGCCGTGGGTTGAGAGTCAGACAACGCGCGCACATCTTTTTCAAACACAACGGAAATGGGGGACGGAGGCGCACTTGGGCGCGCGTGCGGCCCATCCCCCTCCCACAAAAAGAGAGCAGCCCACACACCATGACAGGCAAGAGCCCCCAAGGCGCCGCAGAGCCACTCTTTACGCGCTATAGACAATAGCTTGCCCCCACCATCACCGTCGCTCCCCTTGCCCCATACCCGTAACTTGTTTCGTACTTTTTATTTAAGGCGTTTTCAATTCTGCCAAAGATTTTCATTTTTTCAATGCCTTCATAGGTGACCCCTGCCCGTACAAGCGCATACGAGCCAAGCGTCACGGGCGCCTTGGGATAGAGTGAAAAATTGTAATCTTTTTGAGGACTTCGCCACAGCGCGCTTGAAAAAAAAGACCACGCGGGTGATGGCTGGTACACGCCTTCAAGGCCCACCTGGTGATGCGCGATGAGGGTTGGTATGTCTTGGCGAACACTTGTACGCGGCTTTGTGTAGGTATAAGAAAAACTAAACTGGCATGCGTCCGTCGGCCTGGCGCGCGCCGTGAACTCTAGGCCGCTGATATACCGCTTTCCCTGGTTACGACTTTGATAGGTCATGGGGGCTACTTGCGCCACCTGCAAAAGATCACGAAGGAGCGTGTAAAAAGCGCTTGCCTGCACCTCTATGCGCCCGGCAGTGTCAACGGCGTGCTTGGCGCCCACCTCGACGGACGTGCTGGTCTGAGCTTTAAGGGCGGGGTTTGCTACCTGAAAAAGCGCCGCACTTCCAAACCGGTCCAAAAGAAGCGGCCGCTTGATCCCCCTGCCCTGGCGCACAAAACCAAGGGTGCGGGGGGTGAGGGGCGTTTGCGCCTCAAGGGCGTAGCTCCACTCGGGTTTTCCTTTTTCTGCCCAGTACGTTTTACCTTCGGCACTCACACGCAGCTTGTCCCCTTCGTAACGCGCGCCAAGGGTTGGTGTATGCACCCGCTCGCGTTTTTGGACGATGGCATCTTTTCCTTGGGTCAACTGATCTTGGTGTCCGTCGTACGCAACCCACGCGTCCCAGTCTTTGGCAAGGGCAAAGGCTTCCTTATAAGACACCCCCACCATATCAGAGCGGGAAAAAAAGACACTTGAGGTCAAAAAGCGGTTATCTAGGCGCGCTTGGTGCAGGGTGAGGGTCCGAATGCGGCGCGCATCACGGGTGTGGGTCAAACGCACAAGACTGCGCCCCTGGAAAATGGTCGAAGTATCGCCAAGACCTTGGGGAAAGGCGCCCATATTATCGTTCACGGCAAACTCGCTGTGCGAAAGCTGTCCAATCACGCGAAGGGTGAGTTGCGGCGTTAGGTGCACACCCACGTTGGCCGTAAGACGCTTTAGATAATCTTCATCGGCCACACGGTTCCCCCAAAGTTGGTTACGACGCGTACCAAGCCCTGTTTTTTTAAGGGTTCCCGACAGGAAGAAATCTGCTTTATCAGTCTCTCCTTGAACAGTTTCATAAAACTGCGTGGTACGAAGGGAGCCTTGCTCAAGTTGAATCAAACTAGAGGGCGCGCCTTTTCCTTGGCGCGTACGAAGAGCAATGGTCCCCCCCATGGCATGGGAGCTTGTCTGTGATGACGGGCCGGGTGTGAGCTCAACTTCTTCTAAATCCTGGGTTGTCAAATCTGCAAGACTCGAGCGACCAAGCTCCGTTTGGGTATTCAAAACCACGCCATCCCTTATCACCGTTGTCAGCTGCGACGGGGCCCCTCTAAAAAACGCAAAGGTATTTTCGTGATCTCCTCCTTGGGAAATAATATTCAAAGAGGTTTCGCTTCGAAGGGCCTGGGACAAGACTCTTTCTTGACGGCGCTCCATTTGAGGGGCCGTTTTATGGGGTGTTAAGCGCTCTTTTAGGGGGGTGGCTGTAACTTTGACAGGCGCAAGAACAACTTCTTTTGCAAAAGCACACGAGACAGCGCTGCAAGACAGCACCAAAAATAGCCGATAGAAACGCAACGTCGGGATCCTTTGTTAGCAGCACATCACATACCACTAACCAAAAACGGCTTTTTTCCTGTCACCCGCAGCAAAAAGTGTGGCCGCCGGGCAGGTCTCCTGACTCACGCGTCGGCGTCTTTTTTACCCTTCCCAGAAAAATCCAGTGGGCGTGCATGGCACTTAAAAAAAACTCGGCGTCTACAGTTACGGGTATAGTCACGATTAACAGCAAAGCGCTGCGTCGTGTTCCCTTTTCAGGCCCTCACGCGGGCCACCTCAGCACGCCCACCATAGACGTTTCAGGGACAAGGTCAAGGGAAAACTATTTGGCACAACCGCTTCAGCTTCTAGCCTTGAGGCTTATATCCTTCAAGGGGCCGCACCCAAAAGTCATGAAGGGTAACCGCCGCAAAGGTATGGCTTAAATAGGTAAAGTGTTCTTTAATATTGGCGTCATGCAACAGCCGTAAATCAAGGTCTTGCTGTGGCGAAAAAGTATGAATCATCAAAGGTGCGCGAAACACACATGTTTCCTCTGCCCATGGACGCTCGTGAGATTGAAAGTGGTTTAAACAGGGCAGGAATTTCTCGAAATAAGGTGTTCCGTTATTATGTATTGTACGATATCCCTCAAAATCATGCGTTTGTTCAAAAGTAATCAAAGCCCCTGGGTTTAGTTTATCAAGGTAGGTCTCAGGCAGCGACTGGGGTGATGACTTAAATTGATGATTCAACGTCACACCATGATCATTAATCAGTTGAAACCAAGCGCCGCCAACCCTAAATACCCAAGAACTTGGATAAACAGGATCCTCGTAAGGCGTTGCCATAAAATGCTGGAGCTGGGCCACCGTCATAGTCCGGGGCTTCACAGGAGTCAAAAAGGATGTGAGAAAAGCACACAGTCGGCTCGCCAACGTTCCATGGGGCGCCAATGGTATGAGATAGCTTGCTGCTTGCATCTGTTTATGTGTCTCAAAAAGAGCATAAATCTCTTTGCAGGTTAGGCCGTAATTGACGCGATCTTGAAAACAGACGATTTCTTCTTCAAGCAGCCTTTTTGATAGATCAGAAGGAAATGTCTTAGATTTTTGATAAGCAGCCTCTTGATCATCCACGCTTGCAAATAGTGGCAGCGCAAACAAAATTGCCATGAATAATAAAACAGCTTTCATGAAAAGATCACCTCGTAAAACCTTTGTGATTTTACGCCACTTGAAAAAAGAAGCCTACTTTTTATTTTTCAGACGCCTTCGACATCTTGCCGTATCATCTTTAAGACGTGAGAGGATTTTTTTAAATGAGGGCGATTCGCAACCATAGCGCGATCGCCCTCAAGCCTCGCTCTTACGACGCTGATAAAAGACTCAGACCTTTTTCTTTGGCATATGTTTTAATCACTTCGCCGTGATAGTCCCGAAGTGGTACGTGAGTGCCATCTTGAAGCATGACGCGGTAGCGACTTTCTTTGCTATCAGCTTGCTGTGGGGCGATGCCGTTTACCTTGCGTAGGTGTTCAAGGGGTACCCAGATAACTTCTGCAATGTCACTTCCTGCCTGCGTGTTTGGTGCATTCTTGAGTATTCCAAAATCAAAAAGATAGTTTCCAACGATGGTGTGCAGGTTTTTAACGTTCGTTACGCCGTACTGGCTGCCCAGACTTAGAAGTCGCGGCAGACCCTGATTTTTGTCCCACACAAGATTTGCCTCTTCCGCAGCGTCTTTGTCTTCTAAGCTTAAGGCTTCTTGAAGCTCTCCCCCTTCAAGCACATGCGGCGCCATATAGCCGCCTGGCAGGATGTACTGCGCTGCAAGGCCTTTTGAGGGATCTTTGTGCACGGCAAATTTCCTGGCCAATAGCACAAAGATTTTTCCCGTTTCACCTGTATAAACCGCAAGCACGTTTGCCCCGGATCCTATTTTACCGTAAGGATGCAGATCGTATTTCCGGCGCCCAGGAAGAGATGACAGGGTATCATTGATTTGCCGCCCGTACATGGTGATGCCTGCCTGGTTGGCGAGCTGCACGATGAGGGCTTCTCTCAGGGCCTTGTTTTCTGGGCGTGCCTTAAGCCCTTCAAGAACGGCATCCAGCACGTCTTTGTCACCCAGCTGTGCGCTTTGGATAAGATCTCTCAAGCGCACGGCGGCGTTTTGCTTCTCTTCAACGGGGTGAGTACTTTTCAAGGGCGCAATGCAACAAAAGATGACGCAAAAAAACGCCGTAGCTTGATTCCTATGTTCAACCGACTTTCTTTTGTGGGAAAAATGTTCATCCTCCTTTGATTAACAACGGCAGGACTATAGACTACGCACGGATACGGGGCAAGATGTCCCCTGCCCCAAAGTCACGTGACTTAGCTTGCCACGTCCAAGACAGGCATAGCGGCAACGGACGGCCCGACATAAGCAAAACGGGGCACGGCACCTTCTTCTGTTTCCACCACACTGGTAAAAAGACCGCGGGGTCTTACCCAAAGGCCGTAATCCCCATAAAGGGCTTGATACACCACATGGGGTTCTAAAGTCTCGGAATGCCTTGAAATCCCCAAAACCTGATAAAGATTTCCTTTGTAGTGGCGGTAAACGCCAAGGGTAATGTCTGTCATTTGCTCTCTCCCTTGTTGAGTCACAGTACAGGTATTTTTTTATAAGGATCACACGTCCTCTTAAACTATCCAATAGCTTACCTTCACCCTACTTGTCACGACCTTTTCACTCAAAGACCGCGTTTTAAGATATGAATACAGAAGATTGAAAAGGATTTGTAGGAAAGCACTACCTGCGTAGCGAGGCTAATGAAAAGCGACGCCATAGTTAGCTCAAATGAAATAGGCCTCTTATGCAGGGGCCGTTGTCATTAATAAAAATAACCTTAACCGTTAAACGCCGCGCAGCTGCGCCCTAATCCCTTTGTCATCATGGGCTTTGGCCAGGGCTTTTAGGCTTTGCAGCACGTTTGTTAAATCAAGCTTTCCTTGCAGCGCAAGGCTATACCTAGATGACACAGCCGTTTTCGAGAGTGGCGCGTGGATGACCTCAAACGAAGCCCCTAAGAAAGGGTGCCCCACAGGTACGCGCCTGAGTGTGGGCGCTGGCACGTCATGGGGCGACAGGGACTGCATGTGCACAACAAGCTCTTCGGGGGAGACCACAAGATCAGGCACAAGCCAAAGCCCCTCGCCAGGTTCCAAGGGATTTTTCATGAGGCCCGAAAGGGCACCCACAAGTCGTTCGCCCAACATTTCTAAAGAAAGAGAGCGATATAGGGTTAAAGATTCTGAAATATCCACAAGGCCGGGTGTGTCAAGGGCCGCTTCAATACGTGAGGGCAGTGACTCTTCATCTTCAAAAACATGACCTGTTCTGATCACCGTCACATCTTGGGTAAGCAAAAAGGCCTCGACAAGGTTATAAAGCGCCTCGATTTGCGTTGTTGCAGGACCAGGCTCTCCTGGCAGGATATACACAAGCTTTGCGCTCTCTTGCGTTTTAGCAGCCAGGATAAGGTGTTCAACCTCTTTCACCAAAAGGGTAAACGCTTGGGACAGATGCTTATCCACAAAGCTTGCGTGGCTCAATGAGGGCGCCGCCATAACAAAGGCGGGTTTTGCCTGAGCCATAACTTCTTCAAAGCTCTCTTGATCGCGGGACAGCAAAAGATGCGCCTGAATAGGACGATCAAGGGCCGGCAGGTCGTGCTGGGTTTCCCACAGCAAGGTTTCACTAAGATCACACAAGGTCAGGCCGCGCACATCTGCTTCGGCGCTTAGGTAAGTCGCCACAGCGCGCATTAAAGGCTGCCCCGCATGTACCAACAGCACCTCTTTGCCACGCAGGGGCGACGGCGCTTTTTTCGGATGGGGAACCGAGCGCCGCAAAAGCTCTTCAAGAACAAAGGGCGTCACGGTCGGATGCCCTTTTTCCAAATGATCGATGTGCGACAGACACACACCCAAGGGATGAAGAGCTTTTGTCAGCTGTAGGAGTGCTTGAGCGGACTCTGTAATCGGATCAAGAAGCACCACATGGTGTGGGTGACGCCCTTCTAAATTCAGCTGTTCTACCACGCTTGTCGCGCTCGCCATGGTACCAAGCACACGAACGCCGTCCACATGCTTAAGCGCGTTGTAGGGTGTCTCAAGGCACCCTAAGACTTGATACGGCTTTCCTGGCACTTGCCCCAAAGCTTGGAGGGCTGCTTGAATGGCCTTTGCACTCCCTAAAAGGAGAAGCCGCGTTTCAGGGGTGCTCGCATACGCGTGGACGCCCCCATCAAGCCAACGCCCCCTCAGGAATTTTACCGTCACACGGGTAAGACACAAAAGAAACGTTGTTACCCCCCAAAGAACAAAGATCGTCGATCTTGGCCAAGGATTGTAACGTCCCATAAGGACCATCAAGGGAAAGTAAATGCCACAGCTGTAAATGGCGGCAAGACAGACAGCCATAAATTCGTGGAGAGAGAAGTAATGCCACACACTTCGGTAGAGCTGCAGCCATAGAAAAATAGACGCACTGATCAGCGTGTAGACAAGGCTATGTTTAAAAAGCGCGCCGTCAAGGGTGCCTGTACGCATCCAAACAGCAAGGGGCACAGAGACAACAGCAATCAAAAGATCATGCACAAAGATACCGTGGCGCTTTTCAATTAAGGATAAGACGGTGCGAATCCCCTCTACGCCTTGTGCCATAAGCGTGGCTACTAAAATTCGCCCTTTTGCTATCTTCGCTTGCCATACTGCTGCTTTTTGCACGATGTGCCCAACTCCACCTTTTATGATCCTTTGATGTTATGCGATGGTAGCACGTCTTTGTAAACCCCGGAATGTCCCTTTCATTTTCTGAATCTGAAGAGAGCCCCTCCTTAAAGAAGGCTGAAAAATATCATTCAAAAAATCAAACCGGCCCTTTTAAGAAAAGCAAACCATTTTATTTGACAAAAAATCAGAACTGCCTATATAAAATGCAATAGCATAGTAATCTGAGACTGCCATGAACAAACGCTTTATCTCTACTGCCCTTTTACTTCTTTCTGTACAAAATCTTTTTGCCAGCAATAATGCGAGCTTTTATCTTGATGGCGATCAGAATAAGCCTGTCTCAGGCGGCGGCGCTCTTTTGTTTAAAAGTTATTTTGAGGATCATCCTGATGGTCGCGGCGAAGACTTGTGCCTTTTGGTGGGACACGAAAAAAACCTTGGGTATTGGTCTTTGCCCGCGGGCGGTGCAGAACAAAAAGATGGCAATATTTACGGCACCATGAAACGTGAAACCCTGGAAGAAACAGGCGGCGTTGTTGACCTATCTGGCGGCGAGCCAACCCTTTACTCTCGCAAGTTTCAGCGCGCTTTTGCAGTGGTTGCCGATGATACTTTGGGATGCAATCAACTCACAAAGGCCGTAACAACCGCCATCAATAATCCAGCGCTTGGTGCGGCTTGGAAGGAAATGGACCGCTATACCGCCATTTCTGTAAGTGAAATTATTAAAACGGCACAAACTATCCGAACACACTGGGAAAAAGTCGCGCCAAACTACATAAACAAAAAAACTAACCAACCATGCAATTACAATACACTCTGGCATCATCATGCCACCCATGACTTACCCCCTGAAGTTTCCCCTGCAGATACCCCAAAAGGGACAACAATCACCCTTACCACAAGAAACGGTCAAAAAATCCCTTTCAGCGCTTTTTACTTTGGTTCCATCGTCGATAAGCTTGTGGACTTTAAGAAGTACGCACAAGCCACGCGCCTGCCACACGGTTTCTTGCCCAAGACCTATTTGAATATTAACCTCGATTTAACTATCTTGATTCAAGGAAAAAATTCTTCAGATATCGATGGTATCTTAGCTAACCACTACCGCACACATGGTAAGAATGAGCAGCGTGTTTTTGCTATGCCTCGGAACTTTGAACCTAGCATTTATATAGACCTCCACTTAGACGTCAAGAGTGCCACAGTAGGTTTACCGCAAAAAGATGCCCTTGCCTTTGCCGAGCACCATTTTATCAAGTATGGTCTCAAAGAGAAAAGATCATATGGTGTTCCCAAGAGCTTTGATCATAAAATATACTTTGCTTTAAATCAGGACGTAGAAAAAGCCTTTTCAGCCCTCTCTGCTAAAAAGCAGGCCCTTGAGGCCAGAAAACACTTTCATTTTCATGGTAAATCAGAAGGACGCCTGTATAAACTTCCTTCCCATTTTGACCCAAGCATTTATCTTGACCTTCACAAGGATCTTGCACAGCACGTTGCTCAAAACGCCTTGCCCGCCAACGACGCCCGCACCTTTGCTCAAATGCATTATGCAAGGCATGGCATGAAGGAAGGCAGATCGTATGGTGTACCCGCTGATTTCAATATCTCGCAATATTTTGCCTTAAACGCCGATTTAGCTGCTCATGTTGAAGGCATGACTGACCGTGAAAAAAATGCCTTTGCCCGTAGACATTTTGTCTTTTATGGCGCGCAAGAGAACCGTCGTTACAAATAAGTAAACAGCTTTTTTAAGTGCATAAAGGGCCGTTTTCCCAGCCTATCTCATCGGCGAAAATGGCCCCTTAACCTTTTTATCAAAATTGACTTTCTTGAAGAGATACTTATTGACATTTTGTCAATAAATTAACAACTATTACATGATAATATCAAAGTGGGTTGATTTTTCAGCCAGCTTATAAGGACGCTCAACATGAAGAAATTCCCTTTTATCATTTCTGGCTTTTTGTTGGTTGCGAGCAACCTCTTGGGAACACCGGTTTTTCACTATCAGGACGACCCTAATAAGCCTGTTAGCTCTGGTGGATCTATTTTATTCAAACAATATTCTGATGACCACCCTGACGGGTACGGCGAAGATTTGTGTGTACATGTAGGACATGATCGCAACTTTGACTGTTACGCTTTTCCTTCTGGAGGCGCGGAACATAAAGATACGATCACAAAAGATGGAAAAACAAAGCAGTCTATCCTTGCGACCATCAAACGTGAAACCCTTGAAGAAACAGGCGGCGCCGTTGACTTGTCTATCGACACCCTTGAAAAGGCACCCATCGTTTATTCAAAAAAATTCCGCAAAGCCCTTGCGGTCATTTCCAATGACAATCTTGGCTGCGTAACCCTCACCAACACTGTCAAAGCGGCCATCCAGAATCCAGCCCTTCCCGGCCCTTGGAAAGAAATGGACCGATATGTCACCATTCCTGTGAGTGTGATCATTAATACCGCAAAGGCAATCCGCAAGCATGTTAGCAGTATTGGTGATTATGACACCATGGACTATAGAAAAGTCCTTGCTAATATTCCTGCAAACTTACGTCCTCGCAATACGCTCATCACCAACGAACATAATGTGATTGAACTCACGACACGATGCGGCGAAAAAATTCCTTTTAGCGTTTACTATTTTAGCGCCATTTTCGACCAAATTGATTATTTTGAGCAGTTGGTCAAGCAAATAAGGCTGCCAAAAGGCTTTCTTACGAGTCGCTATTTGGAACTCAATCCTGATCTAAGTATTCTTACTCTCGGAAAAAATAGATCAGAGCAAGAAGCTGCGCTCACAAACCACTACCGCCAGTTTGGACGTCAAGAAGGTCGGCTTTTTAACGTCCCGGAGAATTTTGAATCTCAGATTTATCTTAAGATCAATTCAGACTTAGCTGCCATAACACAGGGTATGTCTCAAGCCGATGCAGACTTGTTTGCAAAGAAACACTACGCCGAGCGCGGCGTCCAAGAAAAAAGATCTTATGGTGTACCTGCCGCTTTTAATCCCGAGCTTTATATTGCGCTGCATCAAGATTTAGAAGCAGCTCTTATCGGTAAAACATCCCAAGAGCGCGCAACCTTTGCAAGGGAACATTATGCGTTTTCTGGAAAGGCGGAGAAACGTACAACTGAACTTTCCCCTCTTTTTGATCCTGCTGTTTACCTAGGACTTCACGCAGATGTCAAAACAGCAACCAATGGACAATCCCGAAAGAAAAGTTTGGAAACTGCAACACTTCACTATGCAAAAGTAGGCCGCCATCAAAACAGATCCTTGGGCGTGCCGAAGGATTTTGATGAAGAGACCTATTTGGCTATTAATCCTGATTTATTTAGACATACAGCGACGTTACCAAAATCTGACAAATACGCCTTTGCTCGTTTTCATTATACTTTTCATGGCACAAAAGAAGGAAGAGCATACAAATTTGATCCTGCTTTGTACCTTCACTTGAATCAGGACCTTCAAAAAAGCATTCCTATGGGAGTCTCCCAAGCGGATATCGATAATTTCTTGTTGCAACACTATAAAACCAGTATCGCGCAAAAAGAAATGCGCCCCTATAAAACACCTTTTGGGTTTAACCCAGCCATGTATCTTGCCCTCAATCCAGAATTAAGTGTGATACTTAAACAAGGGGTTTCCCAATCTATCAATGATGGTATTTTGTCCGATCATTACGTACGCTTTGGTGCAAAAGAAGGACGTTTGTACGAATACCCTCGCGGTTTTAATCCTGCCGTCTATCTAGCCCAGAATCCTGATTTACAGATCTTGATTAAACCAACTGCAACAAAACAAGAAAACGACAAAGCGCTCTTGGATCATTTCCTCACAAAAGGTATTAAAGAAAATCGGACTTATGTGTTTAAGCCAGAAAGGTACCTCGCCTTGAACCAAGATTTATTAGTACTGTTCCAACCCACTTTTTCTCAACAAGAAAAGGATGCAGCTCTCTTGAATCACTTCTTAAATCACGGTATCGCTGAGGGCAGAAGCTATGCACCTCCTGCTGATTTTAATTATCGAAACTATTTAAAACTAAACCTCGACTTAAGTACTTTGATCGTTCCTCTAGACTCTCCAAAGCAGAAGGAAGAGAAAATGATTCTTCATTATCTCGAATCAGGTATTAACGAAGGAAGAAAATATAAATAGTTTATTTTCGCACTCAACGCCCACCTCTTCAAGGGGGGTGGGCTTTTTCACAGTTCAGATCCAAAACTGCTTGACACAAAAGCCTTCTCATTTTATAGGTAATGCGTCTTGTGGCGGAGTAGCTCAGCTGGTTAGAGCAGCGGAATCATAATCCGCGTGTCGGGGGTTCAAGTCCCTCCTCCGCTACCACCACTTCTTCTAGACGAACCTTAGATCCTTTAATTTTTCTTGGACTCGCATCACACCTTCTTCGATGGTCAGCGGGTGTTGAAGCAGCACATCGGGCGCCTCTGGTACTTCATAAGGGCTGTTAATACCTGAAAAATTCGGAATGAGGCCCTTTCGTGCTTGACCATAAAGTCCCTTTGGATCGCGCGTTTCACACACCTCTAGGGGAGTTGCCACATAGACCTCGACAAAATGATCCTCGCCCACAAGTTCGCGCACCATTTGACGGTCCCTGGCATAAGGGGAAATAAACGACGCAATGACGACAAGCCCCGCATCTAGCATAAGCCTTGCGACTTCTGCCACACGGCGAATGTTCTCAACGCGGTCTTCTTCTGTAAAACCAAGATCTTTGCTAAGCCCATGACGCACATTGTCCCCGTCCAAAAGATAGGTGCGGTATCCGTCACTGTGTAAGGCGATTTCCAAGGCGTTCGCGTAGGTTGATTTGCCGGACCCCGAAAGACCCGTGAACCAAATCAGGCGTCCCTTGTGAGCGTTAAGCTTTTCACGCTCGGTCTTTGTAATGGTCAGGGGCTGGGTATGCACGTTTTGCGCGCGCCGCATGGTATGGCGAATGACCCCTGCCGCAACCGTTGCGTGGGTCATCCGGTCGATGAGGATAAACCCGCCAAGGGTCTTAGAGTCCTTAAAGGGTGTGTAAACAATGGGACGCTGGGTCGCAATCACACAGACAGCAATATCATTAAGATGAAGCCCTTTACATGGTTTCTTTTGAAACGTTTGAATATCAATGAGATGCTTGATGGACGTGAGAGAAGCCGGCACTGTTTGTGTGGCAAGTTTAAGATCATAACTTCTACCCACAAGACCTGTAGGCTCGATCATCCATACAAGAGTTGCCTCGAATTGATCTGTTGTGAAAAGGGGCGCCTTTGCAAGAGAAAAGACTTCGCCGCGCGCGGCTTCAATCTCGCGGTCGAGGGTAAGGGTGACAGCCTGACGGGCGCATACTTCCTCAAGGGGACCGTCCATTGTCACAAGACTTTCAATGCACGCTGTTTGTCCCGAAGTCGTCGCGCGGATCTCGTCACCCACCTTTAAACGGCCGCGGGCAAGGGTACCTGCATACCCTCTAAAGGCTTCACTCGGGCGACTCACCCACTGGACCGGGAAAATAGCACCCTCTTGGTCTGCAAGAGTATCCTGAACAGGAACCGTTTCCAGGTACCCCATCAAGGTTGGTCCTTTGTACCACCCGAGATACGGTGATCTTTTCATCATGTTGTCGCCCTTCAACGCCGACAACGGCATTGCAAGGGGCGCCTCAAACTCCATTTCTTTGGCAAGGGCCATAAAGTCTTCTTCGATGCGTCGGAAATTTTCCTCTTTATGACCAACTAAGTCCATTTTATTGACCACAAGCAGCACATGTTTGATGCCCATAAGGGAGGCCAGATACGCGTGGCGTTTTGTTTGGGGCATAAGCCCTGTTCGGGCATCCACGAGCAAAAGAGCAACGTCCGCAGTAGACGCACCCGTCACCATATTACGCGTATACTGCTCATGCCCGGGCGTGTCCGCCACAATGAATTTACGCTTTGTTGTTGCAAAGAAACGGTAGGCAACGTCAATGGTAATCCCTTGCTCTCGCTCGGCCGCAAGACCATCCACAAGAAGCGCAAAATCTATCTGATCGCCTTGGGTGCCCTGTTTTTTCGATTCTTTCTCTAATGAGGCCATCTGATCATCAAAAATCATTTGGGATTCATAAAGAAGACGCCCAATTAAGGTACTTTTTCCGTCATCCACACTGCCACACGTAATAAAACGCAACAGATCCAGCTGGGACTCTCCGTCAAAAAACGCGTTTAGTTCACACGCGCTTGCTTGGGGGCTCGCTGTCACACCCTTTGACTCTTTACTCATTAAAAGTATCCTTCTTGTTTTTTCTTTTCCATGGATGCGGCCGAGTCCGAATCAATCAGCCTTCCTTGACGCTCGCTGGTTTTAGCCGCAAGCAGTTCAAGGATAATCTCTTCCAGGGTTTTTGCTTCTGACTCGATGGCACCCGTCAGTGGATAACAGCCCAAGGTTCTGAACCTGACTTTTTTAAGCATAACTTTTTCCCCCTCCAGCAAAGGAAAACGGTGATCATCCACCATAATGAGCGCCCCCTGACGCGCCACAACAGGGCGTACAGCTGCAAAATAAAGGGGCACGATAGGAATTTTCTCTCGGTAAATATACTGCCAGATATCAAGCTCCGTCCAGTTTGACAGGGGAAAGACGCGCATGCTTTCGCCTTCATGTTTACGCCCATTGTATAAATCCCAAAGCTCTGGGCGCTGATTTTTAGGATCCCAGTGATGGGTTTTGGTACGAAAGGAAAAAACGCGTTCTTTGGCACGGCTTTTTTCTTCATCGCGTCTAGCACCGCCAAAAGCAGCATCAAAGCCGTAATGATCCAAAGCTTGCTTGAGCCCTTGTGTTTTCATGATGTCGGTATGAAGGGCGCTTCCGTGATCAAAGGGGTTAATCCCTTTTTCGACTCCTTCTGGATTGATATGAATAATAAGATCCATGCCAGCGCGCGCCGCCATTTGGTCTCTGAATTTATACATTTCCTGAAACTTCCACCCCGTATCCACATGCAGAAGCGGAAATGGCGGGGGGGCTGGATAAAAGGCTTTCCGGGCCAAATGCAGCATCACCGCGCTATCTTTCCCGATGGAGTAAAGCATCACAGGATTGCGTGCCTCTGCCATCACTTCTCTGATAATATGAATGCTTTGAGCCTCTAACAAATCTAGATGAGAGAGTGCTTTAGACGACGCAGGGGCAGTGTTTTTTTTCACAGCCATTTGGGCGTCCATAGAGCGAATAACAGACCGGCCTGGTCCATACGCTGTAAGCGCAAGACTCACGGTTCTACCTTCCTCATAAGCAAAATCAATTACCCCTTTTTGTTGCACCAAAAGTCGTAGAGGCTCGACCAGATCCGCGTGTGGCCAGATCAGCAAATTCTTTTTCATATAACGTGACAGCACTCCTAAAGCCTCATAAATTTCTTCAGGACTGGGGGACGCTTTCAAAAAAAGCCACTTTCTTGCTTGACGGGCGTCGGTTGCCAGAAGAAGTGTCTGGCCATCTTGGGTAGGACTCCATTGTAGACATAAAGACAAGATGCGTTTTCTTTTTGCCTCTTCCATAAGGGTCTCTTGTACAAGAACTTTTAATGGATCTCCTGTCTCGTCTCGCACTGCTTCCAAAGTCAGAGGAGCTGGCAACAGGGCCGACTTCTCAATAAGTCTTTCAGCCGCACGCCTTGTGGCAGGAGTCACTTCTTGAAACACTGCCTCACAAACAGCCTCTGTATCCCAAGGCAAAGGACGCGCCTGTGCGTCAAGGCGCTGAGAAAGGAATAGATTTTTTACCGTCATGAAGAACCCTATTTTTGTCGTGACATGTGAATTTCTTTTGCTTATAATGCATAATAATACTTTTTTCAAGAAAATTACAGGAAGCACTTCATGAAAAGCGAATTGCGACAAAATACTTTCTGGCATCCTTTGCTAAGCCTGGCACAAGAAGCTGGCAAGATCATCATGGAGATCTACAAAGCGCCCACCCAAGAAATCCGTCGCAAAGACGATTCTTCTCCTTTAACACGAGCCGATCTTGCAGCACACACTCTAATCTGGGAAGGATTGACACGCCACACCCCTGACATTCCCATTGTGTGCGAGGAAAAAACCGTCAACCTTAGTAGCCTTGACGCCGATAAACCTTTTTGGCTTGTGGACCCTTTGGATGGCACAAAAGAATTCCTCCAACGAAACGGTATGTTCACCGTGAATATCGCCCTTATTGAAATGGGATCTCCTGTTTTTGGTGTGATTTACGCGCCGGCTTTTAACGCTTTATATTGGGGCGCAAAAACATGGGGTGCATGGCAAGGGGGTCTCAATAATCCCTCCCCCCTCGCGGTATCCTCCTTGGCAACACCTCCGCGCCTTCTTGTCAGCAAAAACCACCTAAACCAAGAAACGTCTGATTTCCTTAACCGTTTTGCCGTGCACGATACTCTGCAAATGGGCTCTTCCCTCAAGTTTTGTGCGATTGCAGAAGGAAAAGCAGACATCTATCCACGATTTGCCCCAACGTCCCAGTGGGATACGGCCGCGGGTCAGGCGATTTTAGAAGGTGCGGGCGGTTACGTGTACACCGAAGACGGCCAGCGCCTTTCTTACGGACAACTTCATCCCCTTAACCCGTCTTTTATCGCAGCGAGCGTTCCTTATGAAGCACTCTGAACACCCGATGACCACAAGACACGACATCACCCTCATCAATTTACGGATATCCCATGACACTTGATCCTCATTTTCTTCCTTTAGCTGGCGCCCTGGTGGGCTTTCTTGTAGGCCTCACAGGGGTGGGCGGCGGGGCTCTTATGACCCCTCTTCTTTTAATGGTCTTTGGCCTTGACGTTCCGACGGCCATTGCAACTGACCTCCTTTTTGCCTCTCTCACAAAAGTCGCCTCTGGGCACTCTCACTTCAAGGGACAGCACGTTGACACCAAAGTCCTAAAGCGTCTGTGGCTTGGAAGTCTTCCCATTTGCGCCGTCGTCGTTCTTCTTGTGTACGCCGGTTTTTTGCAAAAGGGGGGAGCTTTCTTGATTCCCATCGTCGGCTTCCTCGTATGCTTATCAGGGATAAGTCTTCTTTTTGCTAAACAAATTCAAGACCGTCGCACCCATGAACGCCTCACCCATCCGACCCCCATGAAGCGCACGCAAAAAACCTTGACTGTTCTATGTGGAGGCCTTTTAGGCGGCATCGTTGCCTTAACATCCATTGGCGCTGGGACGCTTGGTGCCGTTATGCTGCGCGCTCTTTATCCCCTGCGGATGACACCCTTACGGCTTGTGGCGACCGACACAGTTCACGCGATCCCCATTGCCTTTCTTGTGGGCGCAGTTTACGCAGGCCTGGGGCACGCCAACTTTAACGTCCTTGGTTGGCTCCTTTTAGGATCACTTCCCTGTGCGTATTTAGGCAGCCTTTTTGCTGCCCGCCTTGCGTCAGAAAAACTAAAGTATATCATTGGCCTTCTTCTTATCGGCCTTGGCGGTAAAATGGTTTACAACTTCTTATACACTTCTTAGATCAAGACCTTTCTTGACACACCTCCATTTTTCCCATAGGAGTTTTTTTATAGAGCATTCGTTGTAGCGCGTTATGAAAAAACTTCTTGTTGCCTTTTTATCTTTCACAGGATTTACAGCTTTTTCAAACGCTAAAACCATTTCTTACGAAGCGCGCAGTGCCGCCAAGGTAGAGCAACTTTTGGCCCCTCTTCTGACGCAACACGATCCAAAAAAAGTCCTTGTACTTTTTGATATCGATATGACCCTAACTCAAACGGATCATCCAGCTTTTTATTATAAGAATTTGAAAAAGCATTATGCACTTGTCAAAGAAACATTGAATGCTTTAACCCCATTAGCACGCGACGAAACGCTCTCTGCGACAGTTTATTTTCCGCAAAAATTGACAGACTCTGCTTTTCCAGGCCTTATTAAAACGCTTCAAAAACACGACGTCTTGTGCCTTGCACTGACAAGTCGCCTTGTTGGGCCACTTCAGCCTCAGGACGTGCCCATGGAAAAACACAGCTATGACACCCTCAAGGGGTTTGATATCGATTTTGAAAAAGGATGGCTTTTTAAAGAAAAAGATTATTTTGATCTTTCTCGTGTTTTAAAAAAGTCGTATCGAAAACATTTCCCCACTTACTACAAAGGCATTCTTGTGAATAACGGCGAGCGGGGACCTTATGAAAAAGTAGATACGCTTTTAGCGTTTTTAGAATACGCCTGGCGTGTGCGGCCAGAGGTTATTGTTTTAATTGATGATAAAAAAGAAAACCTTGAAAAAATGGCGAAGGGCCTTACCACATCAAACAAAGTTTACCCAAAGGACCTACCGCTTTTTGTCGGCATTCACTACAAGGGCGCAGAGAATCTAGAAACACGTCCTATTAATGAAGCAGGCGCAAAAGATTTTTGGCAACAGTGCCTTCAGCGTGCCTGCACGACCCCATAAGAGAAAAGGGAGTTTAGACTCCTTTTGGCTGAAACAGCCCTAACATCAGATCGTCCTTTCCCACGGGAATCGTCTGCAAAAACGTAATCCCCCCTTTACGCACCAACGTCTCTAAATAAGCTGTCAGATGGTAAAAAACGATCAATGAAATTTGAAAATAGGCACACGCCGCCTGCAGGCCCTGTGCGATATGATCACAACAAAGACACATCTTTTGAGGCACACTGACCCGTTTTCCATCAGCTGTCGTGTCTGCACATAAAGATAACGCACTACACTCCCAAATAGAGGGTTGTTCGTAGGTTTTAACAGCGTCTTTGAGCATATCACTGACAAGATTAGGGGTATTCATAGGATTGAGGCGCAACCCTCCCCCAAGAACACAACGAGGGTCCTGACATGTCACATAGACGGACGCTTGATGGTCATACACAAGCTTATCCGCAGGCAGGGCATCTCTTTGTCTTTTCTCCAGAAACTGCATCAACTCCAGTCGATACAACTCTTTGTTTTTAGGGTGAATAATCTTAAACATGCCCCCTCCTAATTTTTGAAGATATGGAAGCGCATTCTGATGTTTTGTGCAAGAGGATAATCAATTTTCAGATAAAAAAACGAGACACATATGGCTGTAGATACCTCCTCTGTCACGCTTCAACAAAGGCACGGCGTTTTTCAAAGTGATCCTTCTGGAAAACGCCAACCTCCCCCTAGTGTCGCCTTGTCCGCGTCACGCGGACAGGTTCCCTCAACAAAGAAATTGCCATAAGCCGCCCCCTAAGCGGTGCGTCGAAAACCGCCGCGTCATAGAAAAAGTTCTTGACCCATCCCATCACAGGTTGAAGTTTCCTTCTTAAAAGAGTTTTGAATTTCATGAGTTCCTCCCCGTAAGATCAAGACCACCTTTTCTACCCTAACGCACAGGCCTTAAGAAACCCTCTGCCTAAGCTTACCAATTGGTAAAGAGACACCCTCGCCCTCACGTGCAGGCGTCAAATCAACTAGGATTCACCCTTCAAGTATGCTATCTCCAAAGGAGGATTTACGTTAAAATTTGGCCCTGTGACCGATCAAACGCCTTCTTCTTATTGTGTGCTTGCCAGAAAATATCGCCCCCAAACCTTTGAAGATTTGGTGGGACAAGAAGGACTTGTGCGCGTTTTATCCCACGCGCTTACCCACAACCGTTTTCCCCACGCCCTTATTCTGACGGGGACACGGGGGGTTGGCAAAACCACGACGGCACGGCTTGTGGCGCGCGCACTCAACTGCCTGAGCCCTCAAACAGAACGCTCTCATTTTATGTCCGCTTGCGGCACTTGTGCGGCCTGCGTCTGTGGCCACCAAGAGCGTGATCTTGACGTTATTGAGATGGACGCGGCGAGTCACACGGGCGTGGATGACGTGCGCGAGCTCATCGAGGCAGGTCGGTACAAGCCCCTTCAAGCAACTTATAAAGTTTATATTATTGACGAAGTGCATATGCTCTCTAAAAGTGCCTTTAACGCACTTTTAAAAACCTTGGAAGAGCCACCTACACACCTAAAATTTATTTTTGCCACCACGGAAATTCACAAAGTTCCTGAAACCATTTTATCGCGCTGCATGCGCTTTGATTTGCGCCGTATAGATGAAAACGTTCTGGCCTCTCATTTCGCCAAAATCCTTGAAAAAGAAAAAATTACCGTTGAT
The DNA here is from genome assembly GCA_013911655.1 of Alphaproteobacteria bacterium. GTDB lineage: Bacteria > Pseudomonadota > Alphaproteobacteria > Caedimonadales > UBA1908 > JACESU01. The sequence goes on along the minus strand of JACESU010000004.1, from coordinate 36,103 downwards.
CCAGATGCCTTACATCTGATTGCCAGAGCCGCAGACGGGTCCGCAAGAGACGGTCTTTCCCTTTTAGATCAAGCGCTTCATGTGTGCCCTGAAGGCCTTAACGTGGACGCTGTCAGGCGCATGCTGCACCTTGCCGACCGCACCCAAATGATGGCACTTTTTCAGTTGTTGGTTGCAGGCCAACTGGCAGACGCCCTTTCCCTTTTTCAAGAGCTTTTCGCCTCAGGCGTTGCGCCCCTTGAGATTTTGTCGGAGCTTCTCTCGCTGACGCATTGGTTAAGCCTTTTAAAAAGTGCGCCAGCTTTGGCCGAAAAAACCCTCTGCCGCGAGGAAGAGCGCACCCAGGGCGCTGCCCTTGCCGCCTCTCTTTCTGTGCCTGTTCTTGCGCGTTTCTGGCAGATTCTTCTTAAAGGTTATCAAGAAGCCAAAGGCGCGCCCCAAACCCAACATGCCTGCGAAATGGTCCTTATTCGCTTGGCTCACGTGGCGGCCCTGCCGACACCAGTAGAACTCATCGACAGCCTACAGCAAGATCCCTTGCAAAACGGGACGCCTCCGACGATTGCAGCGCCCAAAACGCCTACCCCGCAGGCTGTCCCCTCAGGGTTTGTACCGCCTTCCTTAAAGGAACCCCCGACAACGCCTGCCTGCGCGCCCATGCCAGAGTCCTTTGAGGATCTTGTGAGCCTTGTCACGTCAAAGGACATTGCGCTCGGCGAGCATGTGCGCTGTGATGTGCGGCCCATTTCCTATGAAAAAGGACGCCTTTTCTTTAATCCAGGACCCAATGCCCCGCGTCTTTTAGCGAGCAAACTACGGGCAAGTCTAGAAGAGTGGACGGGAACCCCTTGGCAAATCGAGGTCAAGGACGAAAATGGCACCGCCTCCCTTGCCCAAATTCAAGAAGAAAACCGCGAGCGTCTTTTGGAAAAGGCCCTCGACGACCCTCTGGTCAAGGCAACCCTTGACACCTTCCCCCTTGCGCGCATAGACAGTTTAGACGGCGCCCCCATTATGATGAAAAAAGGAGCATAACCATGAAGAACATCGGCAATATCATGAAACAAGCCCAACAAATGCAAGCAAAGATGAATCAGCTGCAAGAATCTTTGGGACAAATGACCGTAGAAGGCAAAGCAGGCGGCGGTCTTGTCGGCGTTGTGGCGACTTGCCGCGGGGAAATTAAAGGACTAAAAATTGATCCAAGCCTTCTGGATCCTCAAGAGGTAGAAGTGCTAGAGGACCTCATTATGGCGGCCATCAATGATGCACGCACCAAGGCAGACGCCAAAGCTGCCGAAGAAATGAGCAAAATCACCAGTGGCATGAATCTGCCAGCAGGACTTGGCCTTCCCTTTTAACCTTCTTTAAAAAGGGGGTGTCATACCCCCTTGAGAGATGCTCTATGCAAAGCGAAGAACTGTTAAAACTTATACGACTTTTGTCACGCCTGCCAGGCCTTGGCCCCCGTTCGGGTCGGCGCGCAGCGCTCCATCTGATCAAACATAAAGAGCAAGCTCTTTTGCCCCTAACGGCCGCCCTCCAACAAGCCGCGGACAATATTCAAACCTGCCCCCAGTGCCGCAATCTTGATACCGTTTCACCCTGCAACCTTTGCACCAGCGCCCAGCGCGATGAAAGCCTTTTGTGCCTTGTGGAGGACGTGGCGGATCTTTGGGCGCTCGAGCGCAGTGCCTCGTACCGAGGACGATATTTCGTCTTGGGCGGACATCTCTCGGCCCTTGCTGGTATTGGTCCCGAAGAGCTTGGTGTGCCCCTTCTGCTTGAGCGTGTGCGCACCTCGCCAGAGCTCAAAGAAATCGTCCTGGCGCTTAATGCCACCGTCGAAGGGCAAACGACGGCCCACTACCTTCATCGTCATTTGCAAGAATACCGATCTGACCTGATGATCACAGCACTGGCGCATGGGGTCCCCATGGGCGGGGAACTTGACTACCTAGACGACGGCACTCTGTCAACCGCCCTGGGCGCAAGACGCGCTTTATAACCATTGAGTTGCCTCAAAGAAAAAAAGCCCTTTGAGATGTCTCAAAGGGCTTTTGGGGGAGGAAAGAGTTTGGGGGATGGGATTACTCTTCGCCGCCGTTATCTTGTGCCTCGTTTGATGCGACTGGCGCTTGCTCGGAAGGAGCCACAGAAACCTTAGGCGCCGCAAAGTAGTCATACACACCGTAAACGGCGCCGCCCACATATTGAAGGCCTGCATACGTACTTTTGGCACCAGCAACAGCAGCGTGTCCCATGTTGTAAAGACCGTGATAGCCCTCAACACCGGCGTTGTAGTAGTAACCAGCCGTCACAGGCACATTGGCAAAGCCTTCATAAATGTCAGCCTTAGCGCCTGAAAATCCTTGGCGTGAGTCCTTTGCGTGGGTCGCAGCCTTGTCCGCGTCATCAGCGTTCACAACGGCGCTTACCATATCCCCAACGCCGTATACGCCTTTGCCCACACTCATGGCAACCTTACCCACGTCATAAGCGGTGCTGCCCACAGCGGCCGCAGTATAATATGTCGCGTTCCCAAGGCCACTCATCCCGTCCCAGAGGTAGCTCCAACCGCTTTTTGCCACGGGGGCTTTTTCTGCCATGTCGTCTTTAAGGTCGCTTGCAAAAACGTTGCTCGTAAACACGGCGCCAAGAACCAAGGAAAGGGTCACTAATTTTTTCATCTTTATCTCCATCAACATTAAGATGTGTTCGTCTATGCTTTATATATGTGAATGATGATGAAATATTCAAATGCATTAATGGCAAAAATAGAATGCAAAATTGTCAAAGTTGCATTTTTCTATTTAAAATAACTTCATATGTTGAAAATCATCTTTGAAATACGGTTTTAATTCCCCACTCCAAACCCTCTTATCAAATCCCTCACAACACGATAGACTGCGAACAACTGTAATAAAGGAATCACCATGTCGACGCTTGCTACACAAGAAATTGGCGGCTATTACCGCTATCCTGCTCTTTTTAGTAACCAAATTGTCTTTGTCAGTGAAGACCAGCTGTGGCGCACCGATACGACTGGCGCCCCTGCCTGGCGCCTGACATCTGGTCTTGGCAGCGCCAGTACGCCCGTTTTCTCACCCGACGGTAAACATATTGCCTTTTCAGGCAGCGATGAAGGCCCTGCCGAAGTCTGCCTTATCCCAGCCTCGGGCGGTCCTGTGACACGTCTGACATACCTTGGCGAAGGTGTACATGTTCAATCGTGGACCCATGAAGGCATCTATTTCACTTCTGCCGCTAAAAGCCCCTTTGCCAGAGTCACGTGGCTTTGGCGCGTCAGCCCCGAGGGCGGCGCCCCCACACGCCTGCCCTTAGGACCTGTGAACGCCCACATGCTGAAAGACCACCAAGGCCCCATGAACGTCATTCAACGGTTTGGTTACCGCGAGTACGGTTTTTGGAAGCGCTATCGTGGTGGCACGGCCGGCACCCTTTGGATTGACCGAAAAGGCGACGGCACTTACGCGCCCCTTATCGAGCTTACCTCGGACCTTGCCCGCCCCCTGTGGATTGGAAACCGTGTATACTTTGCGTCAGACCACGAAGGAATTGGAAACCTGTATTCTTGTACACCCGAGGGCACAGATCTTAGACGCCACACACACCACACAGATTTCTATGTGCGCAACCAACAAACCGACGGCAAACGCCTGGTTTACCATGCCGGCGGCGAGATGTATCTGTTTGACCCAGAAAAAGACACCGTCACCCTCATTGACCCTGTGTACGGCAGTGCTAGGCCCGAGCGTGCACGCAAGTTTGTGGCGGCTCAGAACTATCTGGAGCAAAGCGCCCTTCATCCTTTTGGCCATCACGCCCTCGTCACGGCCAGAGGCAAACCTTTTGTGCTGGAGCGCGCCCACGGACCCGTCCTGCAATTGGGCGCCCGTGAAGGCATCCGCTACCGTCTGCCTGTGTGGCTTCAGGACGGCGAGCGCGTGGTGCTGATTAGTGATGAAAATGGACACGAGGCCCTGGAAATTCATGACGCTAAAACAGGACAAAAAATCGCCGCCTCCCAAGGATTGAACTTTGGCCGCGCGCGCCACGTATACCCAAGTCCCACCGATGACGCCGTCATCGTGGTGAACCAAAAGGGCGAGATTATCCATATTGATTTGACGACCTGGCACATGCGGGTTCTTGACCGCAGCGCCCACGAAATGGTCCAAGGAGCCGCCTGGTCGCCCGATGGCAAGTGGGTGGCCTATCATTGTTCTCTTTCCAGACGCCAATCGGCCATTAAACTGGCCTGCATCGAAACGGGCACCGTTCATCAAATCACAAAACCTGTGCTTAAAGATACCTCTCCCGTTTTTGATCCAGAAGGCAAATATCTTTACTTCTTGTCCTTGCGTGAATTTAATCCATCGTGGGACAGCCTTCATTTCGAGCTTGGCTTTCCGGCCGGCATGCGCCCATACGCGCTTGCCCTTGCAGACGACACAGCGTCACCCTTTGTCTTAAAGGCCAAAGACTTTGACCAAGGCGATGAGGACGAGTCAAAAGAGGGAAAAGAGGACGACACTAACGTCAAAAAAGACGGCGAGGAAAAAGAAGACAAGGATGAGAGTGAAACCAAGTCTATTCCAGAAATCCGCATTGATCTTGAGGGCATTCAAGACCGTTTGATGGCGTTTCCGGTGGAGCCCGGGCTTTTTTCCAACCTGGCGGCGATTAAGGGCAAAGTCATGTACCTCAGCTGGCCCCTTGTGGATGCGGGAGACGATGATGAGGCATGCTCGGATCACGAAGGAGCTGCCCTTGCGGCCTTTGATTTTGACAGCCAAAAAGAAGATGAACTTTGCGGTAATGTCTCGTCCTTTGAGGTCTCTTTAGATGGCAAACGTCTTCTTTATCAAACAGGAAAAAGCCTTCGCATCATCAAGGCGGGCGACAAGCCCGATGAGGGAGGCGATCAGCCTGCCCACAAATCTGGGTGGATTGACCTTAGCCGTATTAAGCTTCGTGTGACGCCTTACCTAGAATGGCCTCAAATTTACAATGAAGCGTGGCGTTTGCAACGCGATCACTTCTGGGTCGAGGACATGTCCCAGGTGAATTGGCAAACCGTTTATGACCGCTATATGCCTCTTCTTGACCGCATTTCCACAAGGCGAGAGCTTAGCGACGTCATTTGGGAAATGCAGGGAGAGCTTGGCACGTCCCACGCCTATGTCATGGGCGGCGACTTGCGCCCCTCACCTGCGTGGTCCGTGGGGCAACTCGGCGCTGATTTTGTTTTTGATGCCATGAGTGGAGCCTATCAAATTACAGCCATGGCCAAGGCTGACACGTGGCGCGAGCGCTACACCTCTCCCTTGCGTCGGCCCGGCCTTGGGATTAAAGTCGGTGACCTTATTTGGGCTGTAAACGGCGAGCCTGTTTCGAAAACCGCCCCCGTCGAAGCACTATTGCTTCAGCAGGCTGGCCAAGAAGTCTGCCTGCAGGTGAGTAGTCCTGCTGGCGAAAACAAACGGGATGTTGTGGTAAAACCCCTGCGCCAAGAAGGCGTTCTTTATTACCGGGATTGGGTCGAAAACAACCGGGCCTATGTCCATGAAAAAACGGGCGGCACTGTGGGATATGTCCACATTCCTGATATGGGCACAAACGGCTTTGCCGAATTCCACCGTGGGTTCCTGGCGGAATGTGATAGAGGGGCGCTGATCATCGATGTGCGTTATAATGGGGGTGGCAGTGTGTCCTCACTGCTTCTTTCCAAGCTTGCAAGAAAACGCTTAGGCTATGACCTGGCGCGCTGGTTTGGCGATGTCCCTTACCCCGTGGACTCGTCAACAGGCAATCTTGTGGCTCTCACCAACGAATATGCCGGATCAGATGGTGATATGTTCTCTCATGCCTTTAAACTAATGGACCTTGGGCCTTTAATTGGAAAGCGAACCTGGGGCGGTGTTATTGGGATTTGGCCGCGCAATCCCTTGGTGGACGGCGGCATGACGACCCAGCCCGAGTTTTCTTTCTGGTTTAAAGATGTCGGATGGGGGCTTGAGAATTACGGCGCGGTGCCTCACATTGTAGTGGAAAATACCCCCCAAGATTACCAACACGGGCGGGACCCACAGCTTGACCGCAGTATTGAAGAAGCCTTAAAACGCCTTCAAGAAACACCAGAAAACTGTCCTCACTTTGACGACAGGCCCAATCTGGCCCTCCCAACAACCCTTAAATAATACCGTTAAGGGGGTATCCACCCTACCCCCTTAACGCTTTCTTAAGTTCCAACCCCTAGAGTTTTTCCATCATCCTTTTGGTTTAAGCGATCGTGGAAAAACCACCTAAGCCATCTGATCTGAAAACGTTTAAAGCGCTGACACAGCTTGAGAGAACGCCTTATGAAGTGATTGAAATTCTTCAATCGCTTATCGAGACTCATATCCCTCAAATTTTAGACACATTTTATGCCAGCGCCATGACCATGGGAGAGCTTAAACCCTTTATCGAAGGGAGAGTTGAGGCCCTCAAAAAACAACAACGCGCCCATTGGATAAACCTTGCCAAGTGCCGTATCGATAAAACGTATATCGAGGGAGCCTCCCATGCAGGAGGCGCCCATAGCAGACATAGTGTTCCAGTCGAAGCTTACATCGCCTCCTATGCTTACATGCTGGGGGAGCTGCAAACACAACTTTTGGAAAGCGCATGGGCGCCCACCTCAGAATTGTGCCAAGCGCTGACAACACTTACATCCATGTGCCTGAGTGATATCGCTATTACCATGAGGGTTTATGTAGAAGAGCGCGAAAAGCACATGCGCTTTCTCCTCGGCCTTAATCGAAGCGATGAAGGAACGCTGCCCCTTAATACTTTGATTCAATCATTTGTTAAACAAACGCTTGTATTTACGCATTTTGACGCCGCTGAAATCTGCACAGAGGACGAGCATGATTTTATTCGATCTTTTCATATGTCGCCTCATGACCAAGGGTTACATGCAGATGAAAATCGTAAACTGTTACCAGACGTCGTCTCTAGACGATTTCGTATGTACTTTCAAACGAAGCCTAATATCCTTTGGTTCAACACAAATCAAATTAACGACTTTCTGCAAGCAAGCAAAGGAATCCCAGACCCTTCTTTTAAGACATGTGTCGTGTTACCTCTCTTTTCTCAAGAGCGCGTTATCGGCACACTGTGTCTTTTTGGTATGGATGAGCGTCGTAAAGAAGCACAAACCGTTAATCTTCTAAGCGGCGTCGTTCAACAGCTCACCCTTCTTATTGCAAGGCACGCGGCCCAAGAATCCTATCACCAAAATCTGAAGCGTCTTGCTTTTTATGATGCCCTGACAGGCCTTCCTAACAGGGCGCTTTTGATTGACCGTCTCGAGCAAACCCTTAAACATACCAAAGCCGTGGAAGGTCACTACGCTGGTCTTTTTTTCATCGATATTGATAACTTTAAAGATATCAATGACACGCTAGGCCATACTTGTGGAGATACACTTCTCAAACTTTTTGCGCGCAATCTGACGTCGTACCTAAAACCAGAGGATACCGTTTCTCGTGTGGGAGGAGACGAGTTTATTGTGCTTTCCCCTTTCCTTGAGGGAGAAGATCATGCCCATGACTTGTCCCAACGTCTTTTCAAACGTTGCACAGGTCTTTACAAGCTTTCCAAGACCGAAGTGAATGTCTCTGTTAGTGTAGGGGGTCTTGTTTTGAAAGGTGACATCACCGACACGCAGCAAATTCTTCAAAAAGTCGATATCGCAGCCAACCACGCAAAAAAACAGGGTAAAGGTCAGGTAGTGCACTTTACCCCCCAACACCAACAAGAATTCCTTGAAGAAAAAAAATTAATTCAGGATATAGAAGAAGCCCTTCGATGTCATCAATTTTGCATGTACTATCAACCTATTGTTGATACGAAAAAAGCAACCGTTGGCTCTTTTGAAGCCCTTCTTCGGTGGCAACATCCAAAAAATGGATTTATTCCGCCTGCGCACTTTATTCCTCTTGTTGAAAAACTCCCCCTCATTATGGATCTGGGCGCTGAAGTGCTTGCACTCTGTTTAAAAGATATGAACGCGTTTGACAAAGGGTACCCCAATCACCCGTCCCTTCATGTCTCGGTTAATCTTTCTGCAAAGCAAATGGCTAGTGACGAGTATTTTCAACAACTTCTAAAAACCATTGATACCGCAAACCTTTGTCCCGGCAGCCTTCGCATCGAAATTACTGAAAGCAGTTTTGCCAACAATATTGACCTCATGCGTGAACGCTTGAGCTCTTTTAAAGAACGCGGCATTCCTGTTCTCATGGACGATTTTGGCACAGGCTACTCGTCTTTGAGCTATTTAAAGGAATTCAATTTTGATTTTCTTAAAATGGACGGCTCGTTTGTCAAAGATATCGAGCTGTGCGATAAGTCTTTGAATCTTTTGAAGGGGGTCATTGATCTTGCTAAAGGGCAAAACATTCAGATTATTGCTGAAGGTGTCGAGACAAAAAATCAACTAAACCTCCTCCAAGAATATGGCTGCTCTTTAATTCAAGGGTATTATTTCTCGAAACCTTTGACTTTTCAGGAAACAAACGCGCTTCTTCAGCATTGCCTCGATACACCTGAACCCTTTAAGGATAAAATCCCTGATATGTTTTTAGAAGAACCTAAAACCGCTTAACCGTCTTGTTACGCAGCGCTTAGATATCGCGTAGCCTGTATTTTCAAAAAGAGATGCAACAGCACCCGCGCCCTTTTTCCAGCGTCGCTTTCTAACGTCGGATCAGATGTCAAAAGGGAGGCTGCCTCGTCGTGGGCGAGCTCTAGAAGGTCCATCATCAAAAGAGGGTTTGCAAGCCTGAAATGAGGAAGGCCGCTTTGTCTAGCGCCCGCAAGCTCGCCCCCACCTCGCAAATGAAGATCTTTTTGAGCAATTTCAAAGCCGTCTTGGCTTTTTTTCATGACCTCCAGGCGGCCGCGCCCCGTGTAACTAAGATCCTTAGCGTACAAAAGCAAGCACATGCCCCGTTTATGGCCGCGCCCCACGCGTCCGCGTAATTGATGAAGCTGTGAAAGACCAAAGCGCTCGGCGTGCTCGATAATCATGAGCGTCGCGTCCTGGACGTCAACGCCCACCTCAATCACTGTTGTCGCGACCAGAAGCGAGATCTCGCCAGCCCGAAAACGCTCCATGACGGCGTCTCGATCAAGGGCACTCATACGTCCATGGACAAGGCCGACGGACGCGTCTCCCGCGCGCTCTTTAAGGGCGGAAAACCGCGCCTCGGCGGCGGCAAGATCCAACGCTTCGGATTCATCAATCAAAGGACAGACCCAATAGATTTTATGCCCTTGGACAAGCGCACTTTTAATTCGGTCCATCACCTCATCCAAACGCTCGAGGCTGATGAGAGACGTCTCGATAGGTTCGCGCTCAGCTGGTTTTTCGCGAAGGGTCGACGAAGTCAAATCGCCATAAGATGCCAGCATGAGTGTCCGAGGAATGGGGGTTGCCGTCATGGACAGCACATCAGCGCTCTTTCCTTTTTGAACCAGCTTTAAACGCTGCTCCACGCCAAAACGATGTTGCTCGTCAATAATGACAAGCCCTAAATCTTTAAAAACAACCTCGTCCTGGATCAGGGCATGGGTCCCGATGATAAAGCTCAGAGACCCGTCTTTAAGCCCCTCGTAAATCCATCGTCGGTCTTTTGCTTTGTCACTGCCTGTCAGACACGCGCCTTTAAGCCCAAGGGCGGCGGCCCACGGTAGAAGGGTTTTCGCGTGTTGACGAGCGAGCACTTCTGTCGGGACCATAAGCGCCCCTTGGGCCCCGGCTCCCACCGCCTGTAAAAGACTTGCAAAGGCGACCACGGTTTTACCCGACCCCACATCCCCCTGTAGAAGACGCACCATGGCGCGGTCACTTTCCATGGCAGCTTTGATATCGGCCATGGCGCGCGTTTGATCCCACGTACACGTAAAGGGTAAAAGCCCTAAGAATCGGTCGTGCAGGCTTGGATCCTGACTAATGAGGCAGCGCCCTGGCTTTTCTTGTTGGGTGCGTCGCATCAACAAAAGCGATAGCTGGTGCGCGAAAAGCTCGTCATAGGCAAGGCGCGTCCGGCAAGGATCACTGGGACTAAGGTGTGCCTCTGTTTGGGGGGCGTGCACCTTTAAAACCGCCTCATGCCAAGGGGCCCACCCATAACGCCCAAGAACCTCTTTTGAAATCCATTCAGGAAGGGGCGTTGCCCGTTCCAGCGCCTTTTTTACAAGCCCTTGTACGCGCCTGTGAGTCAGGCCTTTTGTCAGGGGATAGAGGGCTTCTGTGCCGGCCCATTTTGCCTCATCCCCCACGCGGCCCACATGATCGGGGTGCACCATTTGAAACACACCTTGAAAGCGCTCAAGTTTACCGCTGACAAGGAGAGTCTCTCCCAGGGCCACAATCTGCTCAAGCTGCTGGGAGGACAACCTAAAGTACACCAGATGCAACGGAATCCCCTTTGCGTCCACACAGATCAGGCGCACCTGTTGGGGGCCTTTGGCCCGAGGATTCTTTTGTTGAACATCTTTGATAAATACCTGCAAGGTCACCGTTTGGCCAGGCTCAGAAAGACTTAAATGGGGAAGATACTGCCTGGATAAAATCCCCGAAGGCAAATGCCAAAGCAGATCAAGAACGCGCTGTATTTCTAGCTGTGATAAAAAAAGAGAGGTTCCCACTCCCACCCCCGGGAGCGAGGCAACGCTGGCAAAAAGGGGCGACAAATTCGCAGGGCGCAGGGTCATCTTAAAGGTGTCTGTTCATCTGGTCGCCATCCTACGATAGCGTCCCCTTAAAAGGAACCTTTTTCACGCAACATGCCTCTAGACAAAAATATCTTCAAAAACATGAAAAGAAAGGGTTGACCTTGCCCCCATAGATGGATAATCTCTGGGCCATGGGTCAGGAATTTTTGGCCGGGTGGCAGAGTGGTTATGCAGAGGACTGCAAATCCTTGTACGTCGGTTCAATTCCGGTCCCGGCCTCCAGAAACAATATTTTGTCTCTGGTATTCTTGAAAAAAGTTTGTTAAGACTTTTCTCATATTCCCCGGTAGCTCAGTAGGTAGAGCAGGTGACTGTTAATCACCCTGTCGCTGGTTCGAGTCCGGCCCGGGGAGCCACCCTTCTTGAAGGGACGCTCATTTCCAAAATCCTATGTATCCCCTGTGTTGATTATCTATATAAATAAAATTGCATCCCCGTACCCAGAAATTCTCCCTCAAAATGGAACCCCTTAACTTTCCTTTATCTTGTTTTCTTTAAGATACAATGATGACACCCCTTAATAAAGGATCTCTTCTATGAAATACTTGCGCAACACGACAATACTCTCGCTCTTCTTAGCAGGATCTGCTCTGGCAACACAAAGCAGTGGTCCTTTAACGGCAGCCCAAATGAATGAATTACCGCCCGAGATCCAAACACGTGTGCATGTTATGATGGGGGCTAAGAAGGTAGAGACAAGGATCAAACCAGACGGTACAACGGCGGAAGTTTATCAAGAACCCCCGGTTACTGCTGGGCATGTCGGGACAATACAAAAAGATTACGAAAAAAAACTAACCGATAACGATGACCCTACAAAAGTTCATAGCGTCCCCTTAGCAGAAGCAGCCATGGCAGCACCCCGGGGACACACCCTACCCCCACAACTGCGCGATCAAAAACTTAACATTATAAAGTATAGCATTAGCACCTTGGGCGACCTTAAGAGTGCCCCCTTTCATAAAGAGCAAGGGGTCACGGCTCGTCTATATATCCCTGACGCTCTTGACTTTATTACGCATTTTGATCAGTACGTTCCCTATCTTAAGAAGGTGAGAATGGTTCAAATTTCGTTCACAGACGCCCAGGAACAAGATCCGCACTTTCTTGGTCTCTTGCGCGCTTTTGCTCAAAAGGTCGATCCATATGTAACTGATGAGACCTCTAGCGGCGAGGCGGCTGTGCGTTTTGGCCTCGTCATTGTCTTACACCGCGATACTCTTAAGCCATTCGGTAAATTATCTTCGAAATCAGACTCATATGATCCCTATGCCGAAAAGCTAGGTTTTTCAGAGAAAGCAGCCCACATGCGTCCTCAAGGGGGCGTTGCAATCAATTCTAGATAATTGACCGTCTTCACATAACTTGCAAGGAGGCACAAACGCCTCCTTTCTTGTTATCTGTATCAGAAAACCTTAGACTCGAAAAAATGCCACACGGTCCTCGTTCCAGGATGTTTTTCACTCCTGGTTCAGGTCCCGCCTGGGATAATCCTCTTTTTGGTATGGACTCACGGTATAAACTCTTATTATTTCCCTAGGAAAAGACTGTCGTCATATAAAGGCCCTAAATGATCTCGTAGCTCTTCTTTCAAAAGCATTTGCTTGTCCTGCGGCAAAGACGCCGTATACTTACTCAACACGCGCTTTGCCTGGACGCGCGTATATTCTTCAAGAAGGGCGTAACCAATGACACCCTTTAAAATTTCCCCAGGAGAAGCCTTGAGCTCATGGCAGAAGGTCGCGTCTTTGGGGGTCTTGTACGCGTTGTTTTCCCTTGTGCGCATACATTTTGTGACCACTTCAATAAAACGCCCTGCGTGGGGTGCATCCATCTCGCCTTTTTCAACAAAATAAGCAGCAATGCCGCGCGCTGAGAGCTCATTGGCCTCGTCATGATCGAAACTACGCACTGACGCAGGATTATCAAGGGCATGATCTAATAAAAAAAGGATTTGGGCTGGTGGCAGAAGACGGTCCATACCTCCCCTTGTTTCAGCACCAAACCCCTGCGCCTGGGCGGTTGTCGCCAAATGTATGGGCCCCCACGTGGTTGCATTTTCGCCTTTAAAAACAAAGTTTGCCCCTCTTAAAGGCAGAATAGGCTTTAACACACGGGGTTGTTCTTTGAGAATCTGCTGATGCGGCATATCCAAAGATTGCCCAATGAGATTACTAACCTCTCTTTCCGTCAAAACGTCTGCACTTGCTTGCACAAAAGACGGAAAAACGGTCATAAGACTCACAAGGATGTACTTGCTTCTTTTGATCATCACAGGCCCCATAAAAGATTTACCTTCTTAAATAGTAAAACAGATCTCTTAACAGCCTCTTAAAATTACTTTTAGGCTGTCTTCATGTTTTTAATTTTTTTTAAATACTTCTCAGATATCCTTTTAGAAGATCGAACAAAAATAAGGGTACTGCCATGACATATAAACCAATCCCTCTTCTCCTTGCCGTTGCATGCTTTACGATGCCCGCACATGCCAATGTTTTCAAAGATATCAAAAAGGCGCTTAGTGCCACCAGCACGACAGAATGGCTTGATCGCATGTATGCTGTGGCGCAACTAGAAGAGGCCACAAAAGAAGCAGGCAACCTTGATCAAATAGTCCGGAATATAGATAAGGAAAAATTGGCTAAAAAGAACGACATTAAGCGCCGCCTTTTGGGCCAAATTAATAAAATGGAAGATTTTATTCAAAACACTCAAAACGCCCCTAACATTTTAAAGAAAACAGAGGAGCTGAAAAAAACACTCTCCATTGAACTTGATATTGCTAAAAAAAATAAATCTGAAATCTCAAAGCTTTCCACGCTTAATAATGTAACGGGATATGTCGGCAACCTTGTTGTGTGGGCGACAGGAAAAAATGGGCTCGTCAAAAATCTTGTTGACGCCGTCAACTCGGAAGGAAGCGATGAGCTTAACAACAAACTTCTACAGGCCACACAAAAAATTAATGAGCTCGAGCAAAAAATTACTGAGCTTGATCAGAAAACTGCCGATGCCAACACACTGCTAACGCCAGAAGCACGAGAGAAAGTCAACTCTTATACCCAAACGCTTAAAACACTTGTTGCAGCGCTTGCAAACACAGAAAAGAAACTTGCCGAAGAAATTAAACACGAACTCAGTCTACACTCCATAAGTGCAGACAACATCATCGCTTCCCTTGATACCAATATGAAGACGGCCAACTGTTCTTATATTGGCATCAACAAAAGCAATCTTACACCCGCGAATTTTCAAAAGTGCCGCGCGGAGTTTTTCAAGAACGCTAAAAAGAAGGCTACCATGGGCGCTTGTACAAAACTAACAGTCAGCTCGAGTGCTGCCGACATCAAAGCTTGCCGCGACGATTACCGGCACTCCAAAGACGGCTAACATCCTTTTTTCTCCTCCCAGGACGAGTGAAACGGTCCTGGGAGGAGAAAAGATCCAATTTTTAATAAATTTTTCACCATATGATGCATACCCTTTTACCTTGGATCCCTTCATGGTACGATGGGGTGTGTTCTTAAAACCTCTAAAAAAACAGGGAATAACCGTGAAAATTCATGAATATCAGGCCAAAGAGCTCTTAGAAAAATGTGGCACACCCATCCTTAAGGGATATGTGGCCTACACCCCCGAAGAAGCCCGTCAAAAAGCTGAAGCGCTCGGCGGCGATCTTTGGGTCGTCAAAGCCCAAATCCACGCAGGCGGACGCGGCAAAGGGGGCGGCATTAAGCTTGCCAAATCCTTGGACGAAGTCGCAGCCCACGCAAAGGCTCTTCTTGGGATGCATCTTGTAACTCCGCAAACAAGCTCAGAAGGCCAAGAAGTGCGCCGTCTTTATATCGAACAAGGATGCGCCCTTGATAAAGAATACTATTTCAGCCTTCTTGTGGACCGCGCTACCTCTTGTGTGACCGTCATTGCCTCGTCATGCGGTGGCATGGACATCGAAGAGGTAGCGGCGACCATGCCTGATAAAATCATGACCGTCACCATCGACCCCTTCCTTGGATTTAGTGGTTATACCGCCCGTAAAATCGCCTTTGGTCTGGGCCTTTCCGGTAAGGCCGCCCTGAAAGCTGCGACTCTTTTTGAAGGGTGCTACAAATGCTTTATGGAAAACGAGGCAAGCCTTGTGGAAATCAATCCTGTGGCCATCACCAAACAAGGCGACGTGTTTGCCCTGGACGCCAAAATCACCTTTGAAGAAAACGCGCTTTTCCGACACCCTGACCTTGAGCCGCTGCGTGATCTTGCCGAAGAAGATCCGGCCGAAAGTGAGGCTGCCAAAAACGCCTTAAGCTATATCAAATTGGACGGCAACATTGGATGCCTTGTGAACGGTGCTGGCCTTGCCATGGCGACCATGGACGTGATCAAACTTTACGGCGGCGAGCCTGCGAACTTTCTAGATGTGGGAGGGGGCGCTACGCGCGAGCGCGTGACAACGGCCTTTAAGCTGATTCTGGCCGACAAAAACGTCGAAGGTATCCTTGTGAACATTTTTGGCGGCATCATGCGCTGCGATATCATCGCCGAAGGCATTGTGGCGGCGGCCCGTGACGTTGGGATGACCGTGCCACTGGTTGTACGCCTTGAGGGCACAAACGTTGATCTTGGCAAGAAAATCCTTGCTGACTCTGGCCTGCCTATCATTCCTGCCAGCGACCTTGGAGACGCTGCTGCACAAATCGTTAACGCCGTGAAGGAGGCCGCGTAATGTCTGTTCTCGTCAATAAAGATACAAAAGTCATTTGCCAAGGGTTCACAGGCGCTCAAGGCACATTCCACAGCGAGCAAGCGCTGGCTTATGGTACCAAAGTGGTGGGCGGCGTTACACCCGGTAAGGGCGGCACGACGCATCTTGATCTGCCCGTCTTTGATACGGTGGCAGACGCACGTGCCAAAACAGGTGCTGATGCCAGCATGATCTATGTGCCGCCGGCCTTTGCCGCCGACGCAATTCTTGAGGCCATCGACGCTGAAGTTCCATTGATTGTGTGTATTACAGAAGGGATTCCCGTTCTTGACATGGTCAAGGTCAAGTGCGCCCTAGAAAATTCCTCGTCCCGCCTCATTGGCCCCAACTGTCCCGGGATTATTACACCTGGAGAGTGCAAGATTGGTATTATGCCAGGACACATCCACAAAGCCGGCAGCATCGGCATTGTGTCACGCTCTGGCACCCTGACCTATGAGGCCGTTTGGCAGACAACGCAAGTGCATCTGGGTCAATCTACCTGTGTGGGTATTGGCGGAGATCCCATCCCCGGCACAACTTTTGTGGACTGTTTGGAACTATTTCTTGCAGATCCGCAAACGGAAGGTATTATTCTTATTGGTGAGATTGGTGGCAGCGCGGAAGAAGAAGCCGCAGAATTTTTGCTCAGATCCTCCATCAAGAAGCCAGTTGTTGGTTTTATTGCGGGTGTGACGGCCCCTCCTGGACGCCGTATGGGCCACGCGGGCGCTATTGTGTCTGGCGGGCAAGGAACGGCCCAGGGCAAGATGGACGCCCTCACCCGTGCAGGTGTGGTGGTGGCCCAATCACCGGCTGAGCTTGGCAGGACTATGCTTGCCACCATGAAAAACGAGACCCCTACCCAAAAGGTAGCCAGGTCCTAAGGAGAAGAAAGAGGATACCTTGAAACTGTATGCAACCCCAGAAACTGGGACCCCCATGGCAACCGATATGTCTTCCCCGTCACACGAGTTTTTGACGGGGACAAACGGTGACTTTTTAGAAGCCCTTTATTTAACCTATCTAGAAAATCCCGCGGCCGTGGATGCTAGCTGGGCTGCATACTTTTCAAATCTTGCTGAAACAGCAGAAACCGTCGTGCGTGAACATAAGGGCGCCAGCTGGACGCCCAAAGAGGCACGCACGCCTGGCTTTACCTCGGACAAGGCCCCCTCTCCAAAGCCCAGCAACGGCCTTAGTGTTGACACCCAAGTCCTGTGGGGCAGCATCCGGGCACTGCGCCTTATTCGCGCCTACCGTGCGCGCGGGCATTTGGCGGCGCGCCTTGATCCCCTAGGGATCGAGGGAGGGCGCACCCACCCCGAGCTTGATCCCGCTTACTATGGTTTTACGGCCGACGACCTTGATAAGACCTACGCTCTTGGTGGCACCTTAGGCCTTGAACAAGCAACCCTTCGTGAGATTCTTCACATTGTAGAGCGCACGTACGCCTCTCACATCGGCGTCGAATTCACCCACATTCAGGATCCAGACGCAAACCTGTGGCTTGAGCAAAAATGCGAAGCGCGCCACCTCGATCTTTCCCAAAAAGAAAAGAAAGACGTCTTAACGTCACTCACCAAAGCCGAAGGGTTCGAGCGTTTCCTTGCCATTAAATATCCGGGCGCTAAACGGTTCGGTCTTGAGGGCGGGGAAAGCCTTATTCCCGCCATGGAATTTATGCTCGAGCGCGCGGGTGATCTTGGCGTGGAAGAAGTCGTCCTTGGGATGGCCCACCGTGGGCGCCTAAATGTGTTAACCCATATTCTTGGCAAACCACCGCGCGCCATCTTCTCGGAATTCCAAGGAACGACCGCTCTTCCCGATGATTTCCAAGGATCCGGTGACGTAAAGTACCACCTAGGCGCCTCGGGTGAGCGCGCCTTTGGGGCGCACAAAATTCGTGTCTCTTTGACCTCGAACCCGTCGCACCTTGAGGCCGTGAATCCTGTGGTTGTGGGCAAGGTCCGTGCCAAACAAACGCGCCGAGAGGACGCCGCCAGAACCAAGCTTCTTGGCCTTTTAATCCACGGAGACGCCGCCTTTGCCGGACAAGGCCTTGTGGCCGAAACCCTTCTTTTGTCGGACCTTGCCGGCTACCGCACGGGCGGCACTATTCATATTATTATTAACAACCAAATTGGCTTTACGACCTCACCTAATCAATCACGCTCGTCCCCTTACAGCTCGGATGTGGCTAAAATGATCCAGGCCCCCGTCATTCACGTCAACGCCGATGATCCTGACGCCGTCATGTGGGTCGCGCGCCTCGCGGCTGAATACAGACAAACCTTTCATAAGGATATTGTTATTGACCTGTTTTGTTATCGTCGCCACGGCCATAACGAAATGGACGAACCGGCTTTTACCCAGCCTCTTATGTACGCGGCGATCTCCAAGCAACCCACCACAAGGGCACTTTATGCCGCGCAGCTCACCCGCGAGGGGCTTACGAGCGAAGACGAGGCCAAAAGTCTTTTAGAAACCTACCACGCGGATCTTCAAAAAGAGTTTGATCAAGCACCGTCCTTTAAGGCTCAAAAAGCTGACTGGCTTGAAGGGGCCTGGTCCGGCATTCAACAAACCCTGACGCCCCCAAAAGAGGTCGACACAAGCGTTCCCCTTGATACGCTCCAACGCATCGGACAAGGCCTTGTGCGTACCCCCGACGGGTTCGCGTTAAACGACAAGCTTGTGCGTCTGATGAAAAACAAAGAACAAATGTTCAAGTCTGGTGAAGGATTTGACTGGGCAACAGGTGAGGCCCTTGCCTTTGGAAGCCTCTTGTGTGAGGGATATCCCGTGCGCTTAAGTGGTCAAGACTGCGGACGCGGCACCTTTTCCCACCGTCACGCGGTCCTGGTCGATCAAAAAAATGCAGCCGCCTTTGTGCCCCTTAACAGCCTTAAAGAAAGCCAAGCCGAAATCGAGATCGTCGACAGCCCCTTGGCAGAGGCGTCCGTCCTTGGATTTGAGCTTGGTTACAGCCTTGCAGATCCCCACTGTCTTGTCTTGTGGGAGGCGCAGTTCGGCGACTTTGCCAACGGCGCTCAGGTCATTTTCGACCAGTTTATTGCAGCGGGTGAAGCCAAGTGGATGCGCCTTTCAGGCCTTGTGATGCTGCTCCCCCACGGCTATGAAGGCCAAGGGCCCGAGCATTCATCCGCACGCCTCGAGCGGTATTTGCAAGCATGCGCCGAGAACAACATCATTGTGGCAAACTGCTCAACGCCTGCAAGTTACTTTCATATCCTGCGCCGGCAGATCATCCGCAACCAACGCAAGCCCTTGGTGATTATGACGCCAAAGTCTCTTTTGCGGGATAAGCGCGCCGCGTCTTCTTTGAAGGATTTTGCCCCAGGTACCACGTTCGAGCCGATTCTTTTAGATCCGCGCACAGCCAAGATCAAAGCGAGCGAAGTGAAGCGCATCGTGATCTGTTCGGGTAAAATTTACTATGACATTATGGACGCCGTTGAGGCCGAAAAGCTGACGAACATCCTTGTGATCCGTCAAGAGCAGCTCTACCCCTACCCCCATGACCTTTTGGTCAAGGCGCTTTCGCCTTATCCAAACGCCGATGTGGTGTGGTGCCAAGAAGAGCCACAAAACATGGGCGCATGGACTTTTATTGATCGCCGTCTTGAGGCGGTTCTTGTGGCGGCAAAATACAAAGCCCCGCGCCCCCGCTATGTGGGGCGCGCCGAGGCTGCGTCAACCGCGACGGGTTATTTGTCACGGCATATTGCCCAAGAAAAACAATTTATTGGTGAACTGCTTCGTTTTGCCTAATTATTCCTAAAGGAGAAAAAGAAAGATGCAACAACCCATCAAAGTCCCTCCCCTTGGCGAATCCGTCACCGAAGCTACCGTTTCTAAGTGGCTGAAAAAGGTGGGCGAAGCCGTCAAGGCCGATGAAACCCTTTTGGAGCTTGAAACCGACAAAGTCACCCTAGAAGTCAATGCGCCTGCAAGCGGCGTTTTGACGTCTATTTCAGCAGCAGACGGCGTGACCGTCGCCGTGGGAGATCTTTTAGGCGAGATTGACTCGGCCGCAGCGCCCACTGTCACTTCGGCGCCTGCCGCTACCGCTGCCCCCACCCCAACGCCTGCGCCGATGAGCGCGCCGCCGCTGCCAAGCAGTGTGCCCGCCACCATAGCAAGCTCGGCTTCTGACAAGCTTTCACCGGCTGTGAGAAAACTCGGTGAAGAAAAAGGACTGGACCCCACCACCCTTCAAGGCAGCGGCAAAGATGGCCGTCTTCTAAAGGCCGATGTGCTCGGCGCGCCTGCCCCCTCGTTAAGTACGGGCATTGCCCTCGAGCTTCCCTTAAACGGGAATGGCAACGGGAACGGCTCTGAGGCCCCACAAGAAGAGCGCGTGAAACTTTCACGCCTACGCCAACGCATCGCTGAGCGTTTGAAAGAAGCCCAAAACACCGCCGCCATGCTGACGACTTTTAACGAGATCGACATGACCAACGTCATGGCCACACGCAAACGTTATCAAGACTCGTTTGAAAAAAAGTACGGCGTACGACTTGGCTTCATGTCCTTTTTCACCAAAGCCTGTGTTACGGCACTCAAAGAAATTCCGGCCATTAATGCGCAGATTGATGGGGACGAGATTGTCTACAAGAACTATTACGACATCAGTGTCGCGGTCTCCTCCCCCCAAGGGCTTGTGGTGCCGGTGGTGCGAGCTGCTGATAAACTCAACTTTGCCGATGTCGAAAAGACCATCGGGGCGCTTGGCAAAAAGGCGCGAGAGGGCAAGCTTTCCATGCAGGACCTGAGTGGCGGTACCTTTACCATCACTAATGGCGGCATCTTTGGCTCGCTCATGTCCACGCCCATTCTCAACACACCCCAATCCGGTATTTTGGGCATGCACAAGATCCAAGAACGCCCCATGGTTGTCGACGGCAAAATAGAGGTGCGCCCCATGATGTATGTAGCCCTTAGCTATGACCACCGCTTGGTGGACGGACGTGAGGCTGTTACCTTCCTTGTGCGTGTCAAAGAATGCATCGAAGACCCCGAGCGTCTTCTTTTGGAAATTTAAGGAGAACGTCATGGCACAAACCACTTTTGATCTGATCGTGATTGGCGCTGGTCCTGGGGGATATGTGGCCGCCATTCGCGCGGCCCAGCTTGGGATGAACGTTGCCTGCGTTGAAGAACGCGCAAGCCTTGGCGGGACATGCCTGAATATCGGGTGCATCCCGTCTAAAGCCCTTTTGCAATCGTCTCATCTTTATACCCAAACGACCTCGGACTTGAAAGCTCACGGGATCAAAGTGGATAAAGTGGGGCTTGACCTTGGGGCCATGATGGCACGCAAAGACAAGGTGGTGGAAGACCTGACCAAGGGCGTTCAGTTTCTGTTTAAAAAGAACAAGGTCACCTTTGTACAAGGCCGCGCCGCCTTCAAAAACGCACAAACCTTAAGTGTGACAGGACCTGCGGGCACCACCGAAATTACGGCACCTAAAATTGTGATTGCCACAGGATCAACGCCTACAACCCTGCCAGGGGTCGACATTGACGAAAAGACAATCGTGACCTCCACGGGCGCTCTGTCCCTGGACAAGGTCCCAGGGCACTTGATCGTCATTGGGGGGGGCTATATCGGCCTTGAGATGGGATCGGTGTGGCGACGCTTTGGAGCCAAAGTCACCGTGATCGAGTATTTTGACCGTCTGGTACCAGCCCTTGACCGCGAAGTTGCCACAGCCCTCATGAAAAGCCTTAAAAACCAGGGGATGGAATTTATGCTGTCCACAAAGGTTGCAAGGGTTGAGAAAACGAAGGGGGGGCTTAGCGTCTTTACAACACCGTCTGATGGCGGCAAAGAAGAAAAACTGAGCTGCGATATTCTCCTTTCTTGTGCGGGTCGCAGGCCACATACCGAGGGGCTTAACCTCGAGGCCATTGGGCTTGCCACGGACGAACGTGGATTTATCGCCGTCGACGGTCATTTTGCGACCGCCGTACCAGGGATTTATGCCATTGGTGACGTCATTGGCGGGGCCATGCTCGCTCACAAAGCTGAAGAAGAAGGCGTTGCCCTTGCAGAAATGCTGGCGGGGCAAAAACCGCACGTAAATTACGGCGCCATTCCGGCGATTATTTACACCTCGCCCGAAGTTGCGACTGTGGGGCAGACCCAAGAGCAGCTTGAAGCCAAGGGCGTGCCCTTTGTGGTGGGCAAGTTCCCCTTTTCGGCCAACGCGCGCGCGCGCGCCAACGCCCGTACTGAGGGATTTGTGAAGATTCTTTCCCACGCACAAACGGACGAGATTTTAGGCGTTCATATTATCCAAGAAGAGGCTGGCACCATGATTGCTGAAGCCGCTCTTGCCCTTGAATACCGAGCATCTTCAGAAGATGTGGCACGCACCTGTCACGCGCATCCCACCGTGAACGAAGCCGTTAAAGAAGCGGCCCTTGACGCCCTCAAGCGGGCCATTCATATCTAAGACATATCATATACCGGGAAAGATACGACTCTTTCCCGGTATCATTTTTTTTTATTTATCTTCGCAATCAAGCTGTCGGTGGAGTATGTTCCTTCGTGACTTTGGTCACCTCGAATCCTGAAGCTCCCAGATCGTCCACCATTTTTTCAATATCCACTCCTTTGACATTCTCTATGACTCGTTTTGTGGCCATCACTCGTCCGTCCGCATCTTTTGTCAATCCTTCTGGCAGGGGCCTTGACGCGTAAAAACTTGTCATATCCTTTGCGACCTCTAAGGTATAAACGCCGTTTTTCTCGACCTCTTGTCCTGCCACGCTTACCATCTCATTCGCGCTTTCAGCATGAGCAGCGCCAGCTACTTCTTCTTTTTTCACACCGTCCGCGCCGTCACCTTGTGGTTTTGTCCCTTCTGCGTAAACACTTGATCCAATCCCTAACAAAAGCGCGCAGCAAGCTGCGATATATGTACCTTTCATATTTCCCTCACTAAAACAGTCTCATTATTTTTATTATAGAGAATACATATTAACTATTCATAATAGAGTGTCAGATTTTTTATGAATCCTTGAAATATAGTCAATGAAAAAACTTCATGACAGCCTAAAATAGTTGTCAGATTATTAGAAGAAAACGCCTCTTTTAGGGATTCTCTGTTAAAGGTAACTTAAAAATCAGTATGTCAGGCGCTACACCTAGAAAAACCTCTTAGATTCTGGGGCTTAGAGGGGGAAATAAACACACTGCAAGAAACCCTCATAGTAAAAATAGCCTTTCACCCCGCAGACGCATACGAAGGCGTACCCACGAAGCGCCCTAGCTTTCACAACGAGGTCTATGTCTTGCTTTGCTTACTTCTTTGATTATTTAGGTGTCTCTTTTTCTGTATCTTGGTTTTCAGGCGCACGCTCACCTTCTTGAAAAACAGCGTTCTCAAAGCTATCTTCATCCGTTACGGGCTCTTCTTGCTCAATTCTGGCGCGTTGCTGATACTTACGCTTACGCAAATTTTCCCGTAAGGCCTTTGCCAAACGATCTTCCCGGGCCTTTTGCTGCGTTTTTTGTCCAAACTTTTTAAAGAAGTTATCTTCCATACTTGCAACCTGTCGTTAAATCCTATAAACGTTGTCTTGTCGCCGCCGTAGCTCAGTGGCAGAGCGCACCCTTGGTAAGGGTGAGGCCGGGAGTTCAATCCTCCCCGGCGGCACCAGGTAACTGCTTTTCTTTATGCCTGATCCCCAGCCTTTTGTCATCCATGTCTTGCAAAGCTAAACCATTCCACAAAAAAGCCGCCCTATAACCAACGGCCTTTTTATAAATAGAGCAGGCTTTCCCCCTTGTCTTATAGGGGCTTTAGCGCAATGATCTGTACCCGTGCAATGATCTTGAGTAAATCAGCCGATAGCACGGTGTACTCAGGAAAGCGTCCGGTCGTTGCACGATAAGACAAGTCAATGACCACAAAACCAGCCTCTTCAAAAAGGGTTCGCAAGCAAGCTGCGTCAAATCCCAAAATCGCCCGGTGCGTAAACTGACACTCTCGCACTAAAAGCTTTTTTGCTTTCTCTTTAGCCGTCTCGCTATTATGAGGCGTGTGAAAGCCTGCCCGAAGATACGCAGGCGATAGATCATCCCCCTCGCCGTCAAGAGGCGCATAAGCAGACTTTGTCTTTCCTGTTTTTTCTGTCATGGTATTGCGCACATAATAACCTGGGAATTTCTTTCCTGCCATTTTTGCCTTGCTATAAACTTCAAAGGCCGCTGCTTCTGGCACATGCACACACGCATACGTCATCCCCCCTGGCTTTGTGGCAACATAGAGTTTGTGCACATAACGTGATGCTTGAAGGCATGATTGATAGTGAATAACGTCCCCTGAATAGCTCACATCAAAAAGTTATTTTTTCCGTCCAAATACGTTAAAACGTCAGTGTTTGAAATGGTCAGTTTTTCTCTTAGCCCTTTTTCTGGAAAAGTGCTTTGAATTTTTTCAAGATCTTCATAAGGACACCCAAAGAATTTAGGATTATTAAGTTCTGAATGCTGGTCAACCGCGCTTACGGTTGCGCCCGCCAACAGTGCCGGGAAGGTAAAATAAAAGTGACCACATCCCGCATCAAGCAACTGAACCGGTTGCCCTTGGTTCGTCCGGAAACGCACCTCGCGCAGGCATTCTTGTTTAAGCCACGTCATCCCCCCAAAACTATAGCCCGGATCATAGGCAAGTCCCTCAGTTTGTAAAAGAGGATACTTAACATGGATAGGGCTATCTAGGGATTTCTTTGTCAAAATCCTATCAATTGCTCGTAAAATTTCTTTATCTTGGCGCACAGATTCTGGCAAGAAGATGTGGCATAAATAGTCTTCTGGCTGATCTCGCCCTTCGAGCAACCGCATCAGATCTAGTGTTTTTCGGTACAATGCGTCTGGATCTTGAAACGAGAGCCTAGCATAGGCTTCCCCTGCTTCAACATGATCAAAAATCACCTCTTCATCAACGGATTCATAAGAAACCGTATCTGCTGTATCTTCCTCTCCATCCAACTCCGAAGAGGTGGTAACGGGAGGGCGCCGATCATCCTCGTCACTTGCTTCAAGCGGCACACAGATACTCAACATCAAAATCAAAAAATACGTCCACATCAGATGCTTTTTCATCATTATTTCCTTTATAAACTTGCTACTATTTTATGGCTTTTGAGCGATGACACAGATCCGCGCTAACGCCTCAAGCTGCACGGCGCCCGCGATATGCCCATCTTCACTGATCACTTTCACATCCACACGTACCCCCTCAATGGACATGTAGAAAAGATCCCTAATCTCAAAACCTGATCTGATAAAAAGCGACGAGAGACTATGCGCATCGTATCCCACATGACTACGATGAAGTGATTGACTTTGTGAGGATAATCCTTGAAAAAAACGCTCTTGGGGCGTGCGCCCATCATATTGGCGATAATGCGCGTACCTTAGTTCCACAGGCGCCATATCGTCCCTTTCTTCATCCAAACTCATGTAGCGTTTTTGGGAAATTAAAGTCTGTGTATCGATTAATATATTTTCAACAAAGTAGCCAGGAAACTTCTTGTCCTGATCAATTTGCTGACGGTACAAGTCAAATGCGTCCCTATCGGGAAGATGAGCCGACGCATAGGACCATCCCCCCTTTTTATGGCTGATATACAACGACTTGCCGTAAAGCGCTGCCCTAAGGGGCGACAGACAATGGATAAAGTTCCCTGAGTAACTCACATCAAAGAAATCTTGATACTCATGTTTTTCCAAGATATGAATCATATCCCCCACAAGAATCTTTTTTCTATGTTTAATCTCCACACCTTTTTGCATATAGGGCTTTGCTTTTAAAGATGTCTTACCAGGCACATTAATGGCATCTTTGATACTTAAAAGTAGCGGGTGATTATCTCCCGCTACAACGTCTCCTTCTGCAACCAAAAGCTTGCAAAGCGCATCGCCGCGCCCACATCCTGCATCTAACACTTTGGGCGAAACGCCGTGATCGTCAAACAGAGCGCTTACCTTTGCAAGGCACTGTTGTAAAAGGTAATCTGTGCCGCCGAAGCAAAATCCTGGATCAAGGCGTCTTCCTGTTTGAGGGGCATCCCTATCATAAATATCAATGGGCGACTGGGTTGCTTCTTGTCGAATATCATAGGCCAGTGACGCAAGAGCGCGCTCATCGGTTTTAAGACGCCTCGGCACCCACTGACGACATCTTTCAATATCATGAGCAGCGCGCGCATATCCTTCATTTGCCTCTGATAGCGGCCTTTCTATAGATGAAGCGTTTGACAAAATTTGACGTCCAAATACCTGCATCTGGTGCTTGAGAAGTTCTGGGTTCATTTGAAGAGCAGACGCAATCATGGTCACAAGGTGCTCTGCTTCAGTTTGGGTAGGGAGCATTGTGGATGAGGCATCACGGTTGGGATGAGCGTCCGCCTGAAGCGCGCACAGCTGTAAAAAGAGATCTTGAGGAATCACGGTTTGTGAGACGTTTCTTGCAAACTGTTCCGACATCTCTGTCTCTATAGGATTTTGAGAAGCCCACAAGGGCGCTAGGCTCAAGGCGAGCCACACCATACTTACTTTTTTCATCTAACACTCCACATTCCAAGATAGGTGTAGGTGGTATGTCAAATTTTAAATAAATACAAGTTTTTTTGTGTCGTTCTAAAAAAAGCGAATACGACCTATCTTTTTAATGACAGAACGATTCGCTTTTTCTTTATAAGAAATGTTCTTAGGGTTTATGGCCTATAAATAACACACGCACCAAAGTTTCTAACTGTGATTTATCGGTCAGTGTGCCATCAGCACTTACTTCTGAAAGTTCAACACGTTTGCTGTCTATTGTCAGGTAAAAAAGATCATCCATGACAAGCCCTGAACGTGTCATAACAGTCAAAAGAGTCTTTGCGTCATATCCCATAATACTACGGTGATACAAGTCTTCTCCGCCTTGCCTTTGAGCGCGGAGTTTTTGAGTGAGTTTTCTTTTATCTCCTTTACGATAAGGCCCAAAGCGTAACTCCACAGGAGGCACTTGCTCTCCGGTTTCCTCTAGGATTGCATATTTACTCGATGACGTCTTTTTAGCAGGGTCCATGATGATATTCTCAACAACGTACCCGGGAAATTCTTTGTTTTTAGCTATTTGTTGCCGGTATAGCTCAAACGTTTCTACAAGCGGAAGGTGCGCTGACTCAAAGACAATACCTCCGCTCTTCATCCCTCCAAACAAAGCGCCTGCGTAAGCTCTTGCATGAACGGGTCCAAGACAGTGAATAAAATTGCTGCCGTAACTGATATGAAAGAAGTCCTGGTACACTTTATTTTGCAAAACTTGCAAAATGTCCCCATCAAGAATTTTTACGCGGTCACGGACTTTGACGCCTTCGGGTAAATAAGGCACCGCACGCATCGCCGTTTTCCCAGGCAGATTCAACTTATTTTTCGCACTCACTAGCATAGGATGATTGTCAACGCCGATAATCGTCCCCACCAGGGCCATTTTCCAAAGATCATAACCATGGCCACATCCTGGAACAATCGCTTGGGGCAGTGCTCCTAACGACTCTTGCATCGAAGACATCTGGGCAAGACACTTTGAGAGAAAGAGGCTCATCCCACCTGCACTAAAACCAGGATCCAAATACCTTGCGGTAAGTTTTACATCATCTTTAAAAAGAGGAATCTCGATTTGAGGTTCCTCTTTTGCAATCTCAAGGGCCAAGGTTGAAAGGGCACTTTCGTTTATTCTAAGGTGAGACGGCGCCCATACGCGGCATGCGTCGATATGCGGCATCGCTTGTTGCATGCCAAGAGCTGCGATTTCTTCAAGCATCTCGCGAGGCACCGCTCCCATCTCTGTCAGGACAAATGCAAGATCTTGTTCGTGAAGAGCTCGCTCTCGATCGCGCAGGGCCTTTTCTTTTTCCCCTTTCGTGGTATGTGACGTCCCTACAGTGCTGCTGCATGCAAACGAGGGTTCTGGTCCTTCTAAGGCTGTTGGCTCGTAACTAAACATCGTCGTTGTGGTGAGTACCGTGCTGGTTTTGGCTTTTAGCTGCTTGTCGTCCTCGCGCGCGCATCCCCAGCTTTGTGTCACCAAAAGCCCTATGCCAAAGAGCGTCCCATATTTACTTATTTTGATCACATGATTCTCCAATCCATTCAAATTGGTGTTGGTCTTAGGCTACTTTCTTAGCAAACTCAACCTTTTTTGACAAAAAGTATAGAATATCACCCCATAACAAGGGCTGTTTTTTACCAAAAAATCAAGTATTCTAGACACCATCAAACATAACAAACAGGAGGATTTTATGAAAAAAGCAACCCTTGCCCTAACAGCACTAGCTCTGATCACCACAACAAGCCCTGTGGAAGCCTATGATGGAAAACTTCGTTGCAAAACCTTGAACAGCCTCATGGGACGTATGTCTACTTTGGATGTTGTTCGCTTTTGCCAACCCGCTCTTTTAGCGTGTGAAGTTCAAGATATGGTTGAAAAGAACCAAGGCGCTCCTCTCGTCAAAGAAATCGGCACCTCTCTTAACACCCGTTGGACAGAGGCTATGAATGCGTGCGAATTATCAATTCTGAACTCTGATCCCGATTACTATAATGAAAACCTGAGCCGTGAGGATAAACCTGCAAAATAAATGCACCTTTGGTATAAATCGCATTGACATGGTATGGGACTTGCCCGCATGAATAACTTTTTTCGTCAGGGACGTCCCATGGCACGTTTTCTTTTTTCTTTCTGTTTTTTAACAATTTTTGCATCAACTTGTATGGGTGCTCCCCCTCAAATTGTTGTCTCCCTCGCCCCCTTAAAAAGCCTCGCTGATGACCTTATGAAGGGGATGGGAACAGCCACGCTTTTGGTCCAAGAAGAAACGTCTGGTCACGATTTCCGCCTGCGCCCTTCTCACTTACGTCAACTGGAACAAGCGGATCTCGTCGTGTGGGTAGGCCCTTCCATGGAAGGCTTTCTCGTGCCTTTTGCCAACCATCATCCTCACAAAATGTTGACACTGCTCGAGACGGAGGGCATGACGCTCCTGCCCGAGCGACACGCTTGCCATCACCATGAGGACCACCACGATCACAAACACAGCGATTCTGTAGACCCCCATATATGGCTTAGCATTGAGAATATGAAGCACTTTGTAAAAACGCTCAGCGCCTCTCTTCAAGAACGAGACACCTTACACGTGCACCAATACAAAGAAAACGAAGAAGCCCTGATGCAAAAACTTTCAGACCTTCAGGAGGAAATCAAAACCATCCTTTCCTCTGAGAGAGAAAAACCTTTTTTCGTTTTCCATGACGGATATCAATATTTTGAAAAAGAATATAGCCTTGGCCCATCCCATCACTTGGTCTTGGATCCAGAACAAGGTCTTAGCCTCAAGCGCCTTCGCGAGCTGAAAGAGCAAACCGAAGAGTCTCCTGGTGCCTGCCTTATTGCCGACGCAAGCCTTGGCAAAGAACGTGTGGAAAAAATGGCATCAACCCTTGGCCTTAGTGCGACGCTTGTGGATCCTTTAGGTTTTGGACGCAAATCCAAGGCGCCCCACGCTTATGAGAAAATCCTTAAATCTCTGGCACTGAATTTTCAAACTTGTCTTTCTCCTAAATCCCAGGAGCCCTCATGACCATTGCCTTTATCGCAGATCCTCGTCACGAAACCGCGATCCATGCTGAAAAGCGTCTGCGCACCCAGTACGGGGACACCCCCCTTACCAAAGCGGACTATATTGTGGTGCTAGGCGGGGACGGTACGATGCTCCATACCCTGCATAAATTTTTTGCCCACAACATTCCTTTTTACGGTATGAATCTTGGCACTCTTGGCTTTTTGATGAATGCCTTCCATGAGGACGATCTTGTGGGACGCCTTGAGCGCGCCGCCGCCTTTAAGCTTTACCCTTTAATGATGCACGCAACAGATATCTCGGGAAACCTCCATACAGCCCACGCTTTTAACGAGGTCTCTCTTTTACGCCAAACCCACCAAGCCGCCAAGATTCGCCTCTATACAGATGCGGTCCTACGGATTCCAGAAGTCGTATGCGACGGCATGCTCGTCTCGACTCCCATGGGGAGTACCGCCTATAACTTTTCCAATAACGGCCCAATTCTGCCTATCGACGCGGACCTTTTGGCTCTTACGCCCTTAAGTCCCTTTCGTCCGCGAGGATGGCGCGGTGCACTTTTAAAAAATACATCTCAAATTCAACTCGATATTCTAAACCCAGAAAATCGCTCCGTCAGTGCCACCGCTGATTTCACAGAAGTGCGCACTATTCAAAGCGTGCAGATCTGCGAAGATCGCAGCAAAGCTGTCACCCTTCTTTTTGATCCCGAACATGATCTTGAAGAACGCATTCTAAGAGAACAATTTTTATCTTAATGCCGTCCGGCAGCATACACACGCGTTACCACACCTATCCTTATTTCAAAAAAGATGGCGAAACAGAGAAAAAAGAGGTATGCATATAAGGATTTTGGCGCACTTTAGCTGCCTTTTATATGACTTTTCTGACCTGGTGTTGACTCCCGATGATTACCTTTAGATACGGCCCTGCCCAGCGCTTGTCTGACCCTTATATGAAAGACGCCTTTGATGCGTGTGAAAACGATGCGTTCGAGCGCGCGTTTTCCCTGTTCCAAAAATCAGCAGAGCTTGGCAATCACGCGGCCCAAACATGTCTTGCCGTTATGATGATTAACGGAAACGGTATCACCCAAGATCCACAAACCGGCATTGCTATGCTGGAAATGCTTGTGCATACCCAGGTTGCCGAAGCACAAAGCGTTCTTGGAGAACTTTATTACTGTGGATTTTATCTGCCCATGGACGAAGTAAAGGCGCATGGTCTTTTTGAAAAGGCTGCGCGTATCAGGGATCCGGACGCGCTGTTTTTTCTGGGGCAAATTTATGGACGCGGCGAAGGAGTCGACGTCGACACGCAAAAAGCGGTCACCTATCTTGAGGCCGCCCATAAAGCGGGTCACCCCACAGCCCTTCTTTACCAAGCGTCTTTGACGATTTTTGAAGACGTCCAAGAGGACAAAATCAGAGAGTCTTTGAGCGTCCTTATCTATGAGGCAGAAGAAGGCTCATCCTTTGCGGCTTATCTTCTTTACGAGCACTATGACAAAGGGACGCACTTTGTGCAGCAGGACAAGATTTCAGCCCTTAGGTGGCTTGAGCGCGCCGCGGCGCAAGGGTACGCACGCGCCCTGTTTGAATTAGGACACATCTATCTTGAAGAAAAAGCCTATGACAAAGCACTTTTTTACCTAGAACAGGCCGCCGCGCAAAATCATTTGGGGGCCCTTCATACTTTAGGCGTCCTTTACAAGCAAGGGGGAGAAGTGCCTTTTGACCCGGAAAGAGCCTGCACGTACCTAGAAAAAGCAGCGTCCCAAGGACATGCCCTTGCGAAATACAGCCTTGGGCACTATTACTATTATCAAGATCCGCCTCTGTTTGAAAAAGCGCACTTTTGGCTTGAGCGCGCTTGTGAACAAGATCAACCAGACGCCTTCTATTTGCTTGCGCAAATGACGGAGCGCGGCGAGCATGTAGCAGAAGACCCTGAAAAAGCTCTCTCTCTTTATGAAAAAGCCGCGCACCTAGGGGATGCACACGCCCACTTTATCTTAGCTAAACGTCTTTTGTGGTCAAAAACAGCTCTTTCTGACGAGGCGCGCAAAAAGGGATTTTCGCATCTAGAGCAAGCGGCGGCCCTTGGTTTTGACCACGCCCTTCTCTCGCTTGGTGTCGAGTTCGGCGAGGGAACCCTTGTGCCCTTAGACCGTGAAAAAGCCTTTTCTTTGCTAATAGAGGCCGTTCATAAAAAAGTAGACGGCGCCTTCTTTCAGCTAACATATCTCTTGGATAATGACCGTTTCCCTGGAGAAGAAGAGGCCCTCCCCCTTGACGAACTTGAACGTCTTGCCCAAACGGACGCAAACACCCAGTTCATGCTCGCCAATAAATACGCGTGGGCGGACGACCTGCCCCAAGATGACGAAAAAGCGTTTATGCTTTATACCAAAGCAGCGGATCAAGGACATTTAAAGGCCTTGAACGCGCTTGGGTATTTCTATCGGCACGGTAAAGGATGTCCGCCAAGCCACGCTCAAACGTTTGCATGCTATGAACGCGCCGCCAACGGGGGATACCTTATGGCCATGCGCAATCTTGCGTGGTGTTATGAAAAAGGAATTGGGACAGACCAAGATTTTGAAAAAGCGCTTTTTTGGTACAAACGGGGTCAAAGTCTCGGGGACATACGTTGCTACGCTGATCTTGGGCGCTTTTATGAATATGGATACGGTGTGCCTCAAGATCACTCAACCGCTTTTAGCCTCTATCAAAAAGGTGCAGCCCTTGGGGAGGGATTTTGCACCCTTTTCCTTGGTATCTCCTTTGAAGACGGCATCGGCATAGCTTGTGACCCAGCACGTGCGCGCGCTTGTTATGAGGAGGCACTTGCCTATGAGATTGCAACGGCGTATGTGCGCCTTGCAGGACTTTATGAAAATGGAACAGGCGTTGATCAAGACCTTGAAAAGGCATTTGAGCTTTATGCCAAAGCCGCAGAAGACTTTGACGATGACGAGGCGCAGTACGGCCTTGCGTACGCCTATCATCATGGATGGGGTGTTGCCCAAGACATCCCCCTTGCCCATAGGTGGTATAAGGAGGCGGCCGAAAAAGGACACACAGCTGCCGCGCTTTCTTTAGGAGAGCTTTTTTACTACGGACACTTAGGGGAAGTGAATTTTGAGGAAGCTGCCTTTTGGTACGGGCAAGCCGCGGCAAACGAAAACGCCGCCGCCCAGTATTCCCTCGCACACCTCTACTTCGAGGGGTACGGTGTCTCTCATGATGACGAAAAAGCCTTTAGCCTTGCCAGCGTTTCGGCCCATCGAGGAGACACAAGCGCCCTTGCCCTATTGGGCCTGATGCACGAAGAAGGACGCGGGACTAAAAAAGACCTGCACGAGGCTTTGCGTCATTATGAACTGTCGGCCGCCCAGGACGACGGGCTAGGGCTTTATTACCTTGGTCGGTTTTATGATCAACAGCAGCACTATTCACAGGCCTTAAAATGGTACAACAAGGCCGGAGAACAACATCAAGTGAACGCCCTCGAACGCCTTGGATTTTTCTATCTTTTTGGTATCGGTGTGACTAAAAATCCATCCGAAGCGTACGCCTATTACCTTCAAGCAGCCGAGGCAGGATCAAAGGAATCACAGCGTCTGATCGCCCACTTTCTTCTTCGCGGAAAGGGCACCCCTCGCAACGCGGCACAAGCGCACTACTGGATGGCGCAATCTTTACAAAGAACCCCCTCATTTCAAGGAAAGTTTCATCACCTGCGCTTCAAAGCCCTTTTTATGGTGCAAAAACTTTTGGGACACTTTCGTTAACGAGCATAGTCAGATATGCCCCTGGGCACGAAGAGACGTATGGGTATTTTTCCCGATGATCAAGTGATCATGAATACGCACATCAACGCCTTCAGCTGCTTTGATAATCCGTCTTGTGACGTCAATATCCGCTTGGGACGGGCTCGCGTCGCCACTTGGATGATTGTGCACCAAAATCAAGGCGCATGCCCCAACCTCTAAGGCGCGCTGGACGACCTCTCGCGGATAGACGGGCGCCTGGTCCACGGTACCTGTTTGTTGAATTTCATCTTTGATAAGTCGATTTTTGCGATCTAGAAACAAAAGACGAAATTGTTCTTTTCCCAAATGCCCCATGGAGACTTTGCAGTATGCAAGAAGCTTGTCCCACGAATCAATCACCGGATTTTCTTGAATTTCTTGAAAGAGCACTTTTTCAACTAATACTTGTGCGACTTTTATAATGCTGACAGACGCTTGCCCCATGCCCTCTATTAAATGAAGCTCTTTGGTGGAGGCGCGCACCACAGCCGCCAAAGATCCAAAACGGTGAAGGAGTTTTTTTGCAAGTGGCTTTACATCAGATCTTGGATGGGCCGCATACAACAGCATCTCCAAAAGCTCATAGTCTGCCACCGCATTTTCTCCCCCTTCTAAGAATCGTGTTCGCAAGCGTTGACGATGGCCTTGAGTAAAGTCTTCTCCCATAGCAGTCTCTTATTTGTTTTTTGTTAGCTTCATCATAACGCAATAAAAAAACAAAAAAAAGGCGTGTGTCTTATCTTTTGAAAAACGCACCCTCTACTTGCTCTACTCTTTATGGTACTACAAAAACACATAACAAAAAAACAGGCAGAGATCATGAATATAGAAAATAAAATTGTGTTTATTACCGGAGCCAATCGCGGCATTGGCAAAGCACTTGTGCAGGTATGCCTTCAAAACAAGGCCCAGAAGGTGTACGCAGCCGCCAGAAACATAGAGGCACTCAAGGACTTTAATGACTCACGGGTCGTGCCCGTTCGCCTTGACATCACAAATCAAGCCGACATCCAGAACGCCGTAAACATAGCGCGCGATGTCCAAATACTCATTAATAATTTTGGCGTTTTTGCTTCTCACAGCCTCCTTGACAGCCCCATGGAAAATATTCACGCGGACATGGATGTCAATTACTTTGGTACCGTTGCCATGACCAGGGTTTTTGCACCGATTATCGAAAGTAACGGAGGCGGCGCCATTGCCAGTATTTGCTCTATTGTTAGTCTTGCTAGTATGGCTTTTGCGGGAGGATACTGTGCTTCAAAAGCTGCTCTCTTTTCAGCCATGCAGGCTTTTCGGATAGAGCTTCGCAAAAAAAACATCGCTGTCTATCGTATTTGTCCAGGCCCCATCGATACAGACATGGCCAAAGGGATTGACTTTTCTAAGACATCCCTGAAGAAACAGCATCAAATATCATTGCAAGTATTAAAGCAGGAGAAGAAGATATCTTCCCTGATCCCATGTCACAACAGATGTCAGAACTTTGGCACCAAAATCCCAGAACACTTGAAGAACAATTTGCAAGTTTCTAGAAAAAGGCAGGCAATGCCTTCCTTTTATTCTTAGCTATGTGCGGACAGTTTGTGAGAACTCGATGTTTTCTGCAATAAAAAAACTTACTACATCTTCAAAGTTACAAAACCAATACCCGTGAGGAATGCTCGTGCGTCCTTTTAAGGGGGAAAACTCAACGGCTGTGCCGAATGGCAAACCTATAAGATATTCCTGCAGGTTTGAAATTCCTTTTGATTTTCCATCTCTCTCATGCTCAACTTCTTGAAAAATCCCTCGTGCCTCTGAATTTCCGGGCGACGAGACCCTTCTGCCAGCTCTGAGCGTTGAGTTACTTTTATCTATAACTTCGACATAATAACGCTTTCCCCCGTCCAAAGGGAACCGTGCTTCTGAACGCGTAGCCCATTTCTGTAAAAGATCTACCGGAACCAGTAACGTGCGCCCTTGCTGAGCTCTCAGATAGGAAAGGGGCTCTGCCTCTGATAAATAGTCACTTGCAAAAAGTAAACTTTGTCCACATCCGAAACTTGCACTGAAAAAAGATAATAAAACAAAAACAATTCTTCTATGTCGCATCTTCTGACTCCTCATAAAAAGAGAGTGTCGCCCCCAAAACCAAGCATAACCTTATACTGGGTCACTTATGATAGGGTCACACATTCTTTAAATCGCGCCAAGAAGCTTTTTTCCTAGATGCTACTGGGTGTCATTACTTTTCTTCTAAATAGAAAAAACCCTCCATCATCGCTCTAAGGGTCCCTTCTTTCGTGCGGGGTAGCATGCTTTCCATTTGATAAATTGCACTCATTCGCTCAAGAACAATCTCTGGAATATCCTTGACGACATAGGCATAGCAAAAAATGCCAGGCCTTTGAGAATCTTCAAAAGGATAAAGACTATTTCTTTCTCCTGCGAGTCCCTTACGCGCTTGATGTGGTAACTCACGAATAACCCAAGCCTTACCATTTAGGCATACTTCTTCACCTGTAGCATACATCATGTAATTTCTAAAAAAGTTAGAGTTCTCTGTTAGATTGGGACAATTATTACGATGAACAAACACAGGGACTGTTTCTTCAAAAAAAGTAGAAGAAGCCATCGAAATAGAAAAGCATGAGATAGATATTCCAACGGTGATTGCCTTTATCTGCATTTTCATCTTACGCTCCACTTATTTTTTGAAAATATATGCCAGCGTGAGCGCTTTATGACAAGATTTTTCTGATCAAAACTAGCAATAGGTATCTTAATGAACAGTCGTTAAATAGAAGCCGAACTTATGGAAAGTAACGTGAAAAATATTTCTAGGCAGCATGTTAGTATTTTAGAAGTGAATCATGCACACGCGGTAGTTAATCTTCAAAATTTTCAATACTTCAATTTATACTTTTTATAGGGCGCTAGCTTATTAATCGTCTATTTTATCAGGTTAGTACTATAACTGGGGTCTATGTGGGATCAATAAGGAGGATGGTTGTATATTGAGTTGTTTTTTAAAGGGATTTAACTGTAATTAGGTGGGTTATGTACTGAATCTTTGATTT
>JACESU010000003.1 GCA_013911655.1 Alphaproteobacteria bacterium | reverse complement strand
CCCCAGCGCCGTCAACGCCGCCGCCTAAATCCGCGCCCCTCGAGCACACTGCGCCGCGTACGTCCGGCGGATATAAAGTTGGTCTTTTGCTGCCCCTGTCCGGCGAGCATAAGGCTCTTGGCAAGGCGCTGTCTCAGGCGGCAGAGCTCAGCCTTTTTGAAAAAAATGAAAATGTGACCCTGCTTATGGCAGATACAAGGGGCACCAAGGACGGCGCAAAAGCTGCTGCCCGGCAAGTATTGTCAGAGGGCGCTGATATTGTCTTAGGTCCTGTCTTTTCAGACGCCGTCACGGCCGCTGCTGCAGAAGCCACCAAAGAAAGAGTCCCGGTCCTTGCCTTTTCTAACAACAAAGCGGTTGCCAAAAATGGTGTGTACGTCCTGGGGTTTGATCCCGCCCAACAGCTTGAACGTGTGGTGCGCTTTGCCGCGACCAAGGGCTTAACCCATATCACAGCCTATGTCCCTAACAATGCGGACGGCGCGCTTGTCAAGGGGGTCCTGACCGCCCTTCAACGTGATGGTCTTCTTAAAGGAGCAAACACTGTATCCTATGACCCCAAAAGCCCCGGCACCCTGTCTTATAAAGCGACACCAGGGACCGAAGCGCTGTTGATCACGGAAGGGGGACAAGCCCTTTCCCGGGTGATATCGGCTCTCATGTACCACGACGAGCATGTGGGGAAATACCAGTTCTTGGGCTCAGGCCAATGGGATAACCCCGCAACCAAAGCCGAAGAAACCCTTAACGGCGCTTGGTTTGCAGCGCCAAACCCTGGTGCGCGTGTGGGTTTTGAGAAAACCTTTCTTGAAACTTATGGTTATACCCCGCCCCGCCTTGCCACACTCTCTTATGACGCTGTGACCCTTGTTGTGACCCTTTTGAAGCACTTTCCTAAAAAGCCCTTCACGAAAGAGGTGCTAGAACGTGCCCACGGTTTTTCAGGGATTGACGGCGCCTTTCGTTTAAGGGAAAACGGCACCACAGAGCGTCATCTTTCTATCTTGGAAGTCACACCCCATGTGTTCCAAGTCATTGACCCCGCTCCTCGCACATTTGAAAGGTAGTCTTATGTCAAAACGTCTTGCAATTTTAACCAGTGGCGGCGACTGCGCAGGTCTGAATGCGGTGCTTCGTGCCGTTGTCATTCACGCCACGGCCCTTGGCTGGGAAGTCCTTGGCATCCAGCACGGCACCATGGGGCTTCTTCGTCGTCCCCTTGATTACCGCATCCTGACACCAAAAGATGTCGAGGGTCCTTTGCTCCGTCAGGGCGGCACGTTCCTTGGGACCACCAACCACGGCGATCCCTTTGCCTTTCCCATGGAGGACGGCACAAAAAAAGATCGTTCCCAAGAAATCGTCGAAGCCTTGCGCTTTTTGGGCGTAGAAGCCCTCATTGGTGTCGGCGGGGACGGCAGCCACCGCATCATCCGTCGCATTGCCCAACAAGGAAGCATCCCCTATGTGGCCATTCCAAAAACTATCGACAATGATGTGGGCGCCACAGAAAACGCCATCGGATTTGCAACAGCCGTGGATGTGGCAACAGAGGCCCTTGACCGACTTCAGCCCACAGCCGCGAGCCACGACCGCGTGATGATCCTCGAGGTCATGGGGCGAGATGCCGGCCACATTGCTCTCACGTCTGGGATTGCCGGCGGCGCTGACATTATTTTGCTGCCTGAGATTCCCTATACGGTGGAAGGAGTCGCCGAAAAAATACGCCAAGTCACCAAAAGCGGCCGTAACTTTTCCTTGGTAGTGGTAGCCGAAGCCGTAAAAAAAGCCACAGGCGAACATTCGGCCATTTGTGACATTTCAGGGCGCGAGCGTTACGGTGGCATTGGACATTATCTCTCTGACAAGATCACCGAGCTTACGGGTGCTGAGACACGCTTTATGGTCCTGGGGCACGTACAACGCGGCGGCCAGCCCGGCGCTCAGGACCGCGTCCTTGCAACCGCTTTTGGCGTACACGCCGTTGACTTGGTACAAGCCGGCAGTTTTGATCGCATGGTCGTATGGCGCAACCGCGCCGTAGTGGACGTCCCCATCCTTGACGCAATCGAACAGTACCGGGCCGTAGATCCTTGTGACGCCCTTGTTAAAACGGCGCGCGGTATGGGGATTTACCTGGGAGAATCCCCCGTTAAATGTGACTAAAGCTTAAAAAAGACCCGTAAACAAAGGCCGCGGTAACCGCGGCCTTTTTTGTGCCCCTATTCTAGGACTTTATTCTCGTCAACCTCAGGCTCGTCAAAGTCCATGTCTTCATTGGTTTCAGGCATGAAAAGCTTGCGCAAAATCCCCGGCGTAAAGGCCGTCAGCGGATTCACAGCAATACGGACATTATCAGTCGGTCCCGTAATGGTGTAGGACACACCCCAAAGTCCCTCCCCTTTACCGCCCGTAATAAGCTGACCAATCAAAGGGATTTTCGAGATCGCCATATTCACGAAATAAGCCGGATAAATGGTGCCAGCAAGATTAAGTTCGTGGAAATCCTTTTCAATAGACCCGTGTAACGAAAACCCAAAGGACGGACCGTAGGCTTTCCCTTTTGGAATAACAAGACGATGCGCATTCAATTTAAAATCCATCTTAAGGCGTTCAAAGTTTAGGCCCTTTCCTGAAAAGGCGTTCACAAATCCTGTGGGAAAGGCCAGTGACAGTAAACGTCCTAAAAGCGGTGCGTCCTTGACCCAAAAGTCATCCAGCTCAACCTTTCCCTCCCAAACATCCGTCTTTTTAGGACCCGTTTGATAGGCGAGTACTTTTAAGTGGCCTTGAGATATTTTCTTAGTAAAATCAAAAGACTTTAACAGTGCGCCGCCATTTTCGCACCTTAGTCTAAACTTACGTCCTTCCTGGGCACGCGGGATCATATCCGCAAAGAAGAATTTTTTGGCAGCCGGATCAAAGTGGCCCTTAAAAGCCATGGTATGAACGCGCTCACGCTCGTATCCTAAGGACAGGGTATTTTCGTATAAAGTTTGTGCTTCGCTGAGGTAAAGCTCGTGAAGTGAAACCCGCAAGTCAAAGGTTTTGCCGAGAGTCACATCGGTTT
The DNA here is from genome assembly GCA_013911655.1 of Alphaproteobacteria bacterium. Lineage (GTDB taxonomy): Bacteria > Pseudomonadota > Alphaproteobacteria > Caedimonadales > UBA1908 > JACESU01. Next base: position 225,225 of record JACESU010000003.1, on the reverse strand, counting down.
TTTTCGCATCCTTCATGGTTTCGATATAGGGCCCTGCATCCAAGGCCTTGCCATGAAGGCGAATCATATAATCCTTGTACTTACCTGGCTCGATGGTACCGGCAATATCGGTTTTTCCGAGATGAAGACGCTTCAACATGCCTTTAGCGAGATCTCCTGTTTTAGGAGAAAAATGGATAGACGCATCTAGATCTAGATCCTTGGCGCGCGCGTGAAGAAGAGAAATTTCTTCCAAGCGGCTGCCCAGAAGAGCTGCTTTCGCTTCAAAACTAGCAGGTTGGTGATTTTCTTTGTGCCAAGCGCCATAGGAAAGGGAGGCCAGCGCCAAATCCATTTTCAAATGAAGGCCTGTCCTGCTTTTGGCCCCAGGTGTGATCACCAGAGTATAAGGTAAAACGCCCGACACGTAATGGGTCAGATCCACACCCAAGCGCTCAAGCCCCTTGGGTGTGGTCTTTCCCTTAAGGGTGACGAGGGTTGGTCGTCGCCCTCCAACGGTTAGCTCATTTTGAATATGAATATCTGTGGGATCTCCGTTGACAAGCGCTGACCCCTTAATGGTTAAATACTGATCTTTCAAGAGAACCTTTTGTTGTGCTTTTTCAACGTTAACGGGCAACTTTGTCAGAAGGTTTTTAAAAGATACATTGCTTGCACTTCCATCCACGGCATAGGTAAAGTCCTTGGCTTCTAGAGGATCTTTGAGGGGAAACGAAAGTTCAAAAAATGTATCTACTTGCCCACTTCCTTCCTTTAAAGAGACAGGAAGATCCTTGAGAGCCTCAAGGGGTTTGCGGTTAATGATCTCAAGGGCCCTCATCAAAGGTCCTTTGGCGCGCACTTTGAGCGATAACGTTTGCAACTCTTTGGTGAGCCCCTCAATCAGCACACGTCCCTCGGACAACGCAAGGCCGTGAGACTCGGCCTTTTGTACCGCAATATCAAAATGATCTTGGTCATAACGCGCACGCGCCGTAATGCCTTTAATCTCTGGCATAGTCGGCAGATAAGCAAGAGATGCTTTTTCGAGGTCAATCACCCCGTCAATCCCTTCAAAGGAAAAAGCAGGTGTCGTCTGATCCACCTGATAGGTAAGACACAAAGTCACGTTAGCGGTCGCGTGCGGCACATGCCCCGACGGAATGTGGGCCACAACCCAACTCTGCGCAGCTTCTGCAAAATCCTTGCTCCACATCTGGCCAAGGGCTTTGATGGGAAAATCCGCGAGGGCCGCATGCAGCACAAAAGATGACTTAGGGGTTTGAGGAGAGGGCATTTCACCCGTGCCCGTCAGGCTCAGCACGCCCTCTGGAAGGGTCACAAAGGTTTTTTCGAGGATAAGCTTTCTGTCCTTCAGTAACAGATTGAGCTGAATCCCCTTATGGTGCAGGGGCGCTGGCAACCACTGGCGTGGCAAGCTGAGCACGCCTGCCGGCACGGCGGTCGCCAACGATAGCTCTTGAAGGCCTTTTTTGGGATGCCACCGAAGGGCGCCCTTACCCGTCAAGGTCATGTCAGATCCTTTAAGGGTTTGCAAAAGATCTTCTCCAACCCCCACAAAGCAACACAAATCTTCTAAGAAAGACATGAGCGAAAGAGATTCAAGATCCGTCTCTGCCTGCCACGATCCTTTTTCGGGATCATAGATCATGGCGGCCCCCACGCGTTGACCACTAACCAGCATCACATCAGCGTGCCCTTCAAGGTGCCCTCGTTTTCTGGCAAACGTCACGCTCACCTTTGGCAGCACCCACGTTTTTCCGTCTTGGATTAAGGCTAGATGCGCATCACTGATTTGAATGTCCTTGAGCGCTTTGGTGGCAGACTCAGATGTTAAAAAAGTGTCTGTGATAAAACGCTTAAGTCGCGCGTCATCCTGGGTCGTGTCAGGTTTATCTTGTGTGGGCAAAACAAAAGAAAGAATTGGCTTTACAAGAGATAGACGAGACGGAATAAGCTCTGCCTTCAAAAGACTTCTAAAGCGACATGTGAACCGCAGGACCGGAATATCGGCCAGAACACGTTGGCTTTCTTTATCCGTAATTTTCAGGTGCTGGGTTTGGACCTCTAACGGATGGCCGATCCCTTGCCAAATTAAAACGGGCTTTACGAAAGAAAAGCTCACGTCTCCAAGGACCGGCTTAAGTGCCTTTTCGATATGACTCTGTGAAAAAGTCAAATCAAGGGGTTCGTGATACAGACGCAGCATGAAGGCCGCGACCATCACAAAAAAAGCAGCGCTCAATAAAAAAAGGCCCTTTAAGAGGACCTTGGCAACACGCACGTGAGTTTTTTGGGTCATAAAAAACAATCAATTCTTTCATTCAAAAGGCGCAAAGGGTCCCCACCAAAGATCTGAAAAAGAAAAATTCTTTGGCATTATTTTGACGATAGCATGGGCGTAAGGATTTTTAAACGCTTTCTGACATTCAAAAAGCGCAATTCTATTGACCAACACAGGAAAGCTGGGGTATACACCGGATAGATTTGCGTCCCTATGGGATGAGCTTAGAAAGGAAAAAAATGGCTAATATTCGTTCTGCTCAAAAAAGAGCACGTCAGTCTGTTGTTCTCACACAACGCAATGCGGCACGTCGTAGCCGTGTGCGCACCGCGATTCGCAAGGTCGAAGAAGCGTTGGCTAGCGGCGACGCTAAGGCGGCTCAAGAGGCTTTGAAGGCTGCACAGCCTGAAATCGTACGCGGCGCCAAAAAAGGTCTTTATCATAAGAAAAGAGCCGCTCGTAAGATCTCTCGCTTAGCTACACGCATCAAGACTCTTTAGTTCTTTTTCTCCCCTTGCGGGGGACTACATGGTCGTCTAGAATGCCCGGGTGCTGTTTGGACTTTGCTCAAAAAAGCAAAGACAAACGGCCTGAGGGGCTTTTTTTGTGTTAAACCCGAATGGATTTCGAGAATGGTTTCTTCATCTCACGCTGCTGCAAGTGATCCAGAATCAGAGGCTCATACTCTGACAGCGATCGCGCAAAATGCCTGGGATCAGGTTTATGCGATACTCGAAGACACCTTTGGTGCCATCACCTTTCAAAGCTGGCTTCAGCCTCTTTTCTTTAAAGAATTTTTTTCGGGTCGTCTTGTGCTAGCTGCCCCTTCTCGCTTTATGCGTGACTGGGTTGAAGATCAGTGCGCTGCAAAAATCCTGACCCTCTTGCAGGCCCACGACTCGCGGATCCTTGCCCTTGACTTTGTCGTAGACAATGCCCCGCGCCCGACCACCCCTTCCAAGCCGCAGCCTGTGGCAAGCATACCCCAGGACACGTCCCCCTCTTTCGAGCTTGATGAGGACTTGCAAGAGGTTGTGGGGTCACGCCTCGATCCCCGCTATACTTTTGATAATTTCGTGGTGGGTCGGTCCAATGAGCTTGCTTACGCCGCCGCAAGACGGGTCGCCGAAGCCGAATCCGTGACCTTTAACCCGCTTTTCCTTTATGGAGGCGTGGGTCTTGGTAAAACCCACTTGATGCACGCCATTGCGTGGCACATTCAGTCACGCCACTCCAAACGCAAGGTCGTGTACTTGTCTGCCGAAAAATTTATGTATCAATTCATCAAGGCGCTGCGTTTCCGCGATACAGTTGCCTTTAAAGAAAAGTTCCGCTCAGTCGACGTCCTTATGATTGACGACTTTCAGTTTATTGGCGGCAAAGACTCGACCCAAGAAGAGTTCTTTCACACCTTCAACGCGCTTGTGGACCAAAACCACCAAGTGATTATCTCAGCTGACAAATCCCCTTCTGACCTTGAAGGCCTTGAAGAACGCATGCGCTCGCGCCTGGGATGGGGGCTTGTGGCTGACATTCATCCCACAACTTACGAATTGCGCCTGGGGATCTTGCAATCAAAATCGTCATCCCTGGATGTGCACATCCCTGAAAAGGTTCTTGAGTTTTTAGCCCACAAAATCACTTCTAACGTGCGTGAGCTTGAAGGCGCCCTGAACCGCATCGTGGCGCACACCATGCTGGTGGGCCGGGAAATCACTATCGATTCTGTTCAAGAAGTGCTGCGGGACTTGCTGCGCGCCAGCGACAGGCGCATTTCCATCGAAGAAATCCAAAAGAAGGTCGCCGAGCACTATAATATTCGTCTGTCGGACATGCACTCGGCCAAACGCCTCCGATCTCTTGCAAGACCCCGTCAGATTGCCATGTACTTAGCCAAGACCTTAACACCTTTATCTCTACCTGAGATCGGACGCAAATTTGGCGGCCGTGATCACACAACGGTTATGCATGCCATTAAGAAAGTCGAATCCCTGAAGGGAGCCGACAGATCCCTTGCCGAAGACCTTGATCTTTTGCAGCGGATGTTGCAAACCTGCTAGGGACAGTTTTTTACTCACGGGGGACCGACTATGAATCTTATTCTTGAACACGCCGACTTTTTAAAGGCCCTTTCCCATGCCCAGGGTGTGGTGGAAAAACGCACAACTGTACCCATCCTTTCCCATGTCCTTCTCGAGACAGGAGAGGACAGCCTCATGATCACGGCCACGGACCTCGAGCTTGCGGTTATCGAAAAGATTCCAGCAGAAATCCACGCAGGTGGACGCGTGACTGTGCCAGCTTCGACCCTTTATGACATCGTGCGTAAGCTGCCAGAAGGTGCCCAAATCTTGCTGCGTTTTGATGGCGAAAAAGGACGTCTATTCATCGAAGCGGGTCGCTCGAAATTTGAGCTTTCATGCCTGCCGGCTGACGAATTTCCCCGTGTCAGCGTAACGGAACTCCCCCACAAAATGACACTGCCCGCAAAGCAGTTACAGCGCCTTTTAGAACGCACGCGTTTTGCCATGTCCACAGATGAGGCACACTACACGCTTAACGGAATTTATCTGTCCTTTGATACAGAGGCTGGCGCCTTAAACGCGGCAGCAACGGACACCCACCGTCTTGCCCACTCCTCGACCCCTGTGGGCGCGGAAGGACGTGACACCCCTGGTATTATTCTATCCCGCAAGACCGTCGCCGAGCTTCAAAAGCTTTTGTCTGACGCGAGCGCCGATATCGAGATCTCTCTTTCCGATACGCAAATTGCCTGCCGTTTTGATGACGTGCAGTTGATCTCTCGTCTTGTGGACGGCGCCTTTCCTGATTACAAGGCCGCGATCCCTCAAGAAAACCAACACAAGCTTGCCATTGACGCCACACCGTTCCTACGCGCCCTTGATCGCGTCGCCATTCTTTGTGAGGAAAAAAACCGCGGCGTACGGTTGTCCTTGCAACAAGACAAGCTGACCCTCTTTGCCTCAGGCCGCGACACAGGTGCTGCCGATGAAGAGATGGAAGTCGAGTACACGGGTGCCCCCCTCGAGGTTGGCTTTAATGTGTCCTACCTCATGGATGTGGCCCGCCAAACCGGTGACGGCGAGATGCTTTTTGAGTTCTCCGACTCTTTATCCGCCACGCTTATTCGTGACAGCAAGGATGAACGCACCCTTTATGTGCTGATGCCCCTTCGCGTGTAATCGGAGACCTTCACCATGATGCCAGAGGGGGCCACCGCACACCGCGCCCCATCTGGGCAACTTGAAAACGCAGGCGTCACGCGCCTTGTTTTGACCCACTACCGATCCTATGACACCCTTCACTTTACCTGCGATCCCTCGTGTGTGGTCCTCACCGGGGAAAACGGCGCAGGGAAAACCAATATCCTTGAGGCGCTTTCTCTCTTTTCCCCGGGTACGGGCCTTCGCCAAGCAAAGCTCTCGGATCTTACCCGGCGCACAGATGCACCGACCTCGTCCCTATGGTCTGCGTTTTTGCATGTCAGCGAAGACGGTCTCACGCCCCTCTCCCTTGGGACTGGCCTTGACCTACGTGAAGGCAAAGAGCGGCGCCTCATTCAAATGGACGGCAGAACGCCTCTTTCCCAAAGCGACCTTACACGCATCCTGGGTATCCTTTGGCTGACCCCTGCCATGGACCGACTTTTTGTCGAGGCCGCGTCCTCAAGGCGTCGTTTCCTCGACCGCCTTGTCTATTTATTTGACGCAAGCCACGCAAGCCACGTGGCAAAATATGATTACTTGATCCGCGAACGTCTGCGCCTTCTTAAAACCCGCACAGCAAATACCCCTTGGCTTGACACCCTTGAAGAAAAAGCTGCCCAAGTAGGGGTTGCCCTTGCGGCCGCGAGACTTTTTTTCATCGAGCGCCTGAATCGCATCAAGCATGATGCGCTCGGATATCTCCCCCTGCCGCATCTAGAGGTGGATGGTTTTCTTGAACTACACCTCAAAACCCACAAAGCTTTAGACGTCGAAGGACTCTTTCAAGAACGACTGCGCCAGAACCGCTCTGTTGATCAGGAATCAGGCCGCACGACTTTGGGGCCCCACAAAACAGACCTTGTGGTTTTTTACAATGAGAAACAAATGCCCGCGGCCCAATCTTCGACGGGCGAGCAAAAGGCGCTTCTTTTATCCCTAATTATGGCAACGGCACGGCTTCGAAGCCAAACAAGGGAAGGGGTTCCTCTTCTGCTTTTAGACGAAGTAGTGGCCCATCTTGATCCTGTCCGGCGTGAAGCCCTTTTAGAAGAAATTCTGTATCTTGGGATGCAAACATGGATGACCGGCACAGACCGGGACGCTTTTTCTGCCGTTAAAGGGCGAATGCAACATTTTCATCTAGAAAAAGGGGGGCTAACCCCGCTATAAAGGAACGTACTTAGATGTTAGGGGACCAACATGTCACAAAACGGTGAAACCATCACCTCGCCGTCTGCCGCCGAATACGGCGCCGACTCGATTAAAGTTCTTCGCGGCCTTGACGCTGTGCGTAAGCGTCCGGGAATGTACATCGGTGACACCGATGACGGATCTGGTCTTCACCATATGGTGTACGAAGTGGTCGATAACGCCGTAGACGAATCTCTGGCCGGCTACTGTGACATGATTGACATCAGTCTTAACGCCGACGGATCGGTCAGTGTGACCGACAATGGTCGCGGCATTCCTGTGGGTATTCACAAAGAAGAAGGCGTGTCAGCCGCCGAAGTCATCATGACCCAACTCCACGCGGGTGGAAAGTTTGACCAAAATTCCTATAAGGTCAGCGGCGGTCTGCACGGCGTAGGCGTATCCGTTGTGAACGCCCTTTCGACCATTTTGGATCTGACCGTCTGGCAGGACGGACAAGAGCACGGGATGCGCTTTCGCCACGGGGTCGCCGAAGCGCCCCTTGCCATCGTCAAACCTTGCGGGGACAAAACAGGCACACGCGTCACCTTTACGCCATCACCTGACACTTTTACCACTTTAGACTTTGATTTCAACAAGCTTGAGCACCGATTCAGAGAGCTTGCCTTCCTCAATTCTGGCGTGCGCCTTCGTTTGACGGACAAGCGCGGGAGCGAAGAAAAAGTCTCCCTCCTCCATTATGAAGGCGGCACCACAGCCTTTGTGGAATATCTAGATCGCAGTAAGACAGCCCTTCACAAGCCTGCCATCGAAATTAACGGCGAACGTGATGGGATTACCGTGGACGTCGCCATGGAGTGGACGGACAGTTATCACGAAACGGTCTTGTGCTTTACCAATAACATCCCTCAGCGCGATGGGGGGACGCACCTTGCGGCCTTTAGGGGCGGCCTCACGCGCGTTGTGAACAACTACATCATGGCAAGCGGGATTGCCAAAAAAGAAAAAGTGACATTAACAGGCGAGGACATCCGCGAGGGTCTTACCTGCGTTGTCTCCGTCAAGGTACCAGATCCCAAATTTTCGTCCCAGACCAAGGACAAACTCGTGTCCTCGGAAGTGCGCCCCGCTGTGGAAGGCCTTGTAGCTGATCGGCTCGGTCAATGGTTTGAAGAGCATCCTGCCGATGGCCGCAAAATCGTCATGAAGGCCGTTGAGGCTGCCACCGCAAGAGAAGCGGCGCGTAAGGCCCGGGATCTCACACGCCGCAAAGGAGCTCTTGATATTGCCTCTCTTCCAGGAAAGCTTGCAGACTGCCAAGAACGCGATCCAGCCCTAAGTGAACTGTTCCTGGTCGAGGGTGACTCGGCCGGTGGCTCTGCCAAAAGCGGGCGTAACCGGCGTAATCAGGCGATCCTCCCCTTGAAGGGAAAGATCTTGAACGTCGAGCGCGCGCGCTTTGACAAGATGCTCGGCTCTGCTGAAATTGGCACTCTCGTCACGGCGCTTGGTACCAGCATTGGGTCCGAAGACTTTAATCCTGACAAGGTGCGTTACCACAAGATCATTATCATGACCGACGCGGACGTGGATGGAAGCCATATTCGGACACTGCTTCTCACCTTCTTCTATCGTCAAATGCCCGAGCTCATCGAGCGTGGGTATCTCTATATCGCGCAGCCTCCCCTTTTTGGGGTGAAGCGCGGGCAAAGCGTGACTTATATGAAAAACCAAAAAGCCCTTGATGATTATTTGGTGAATTCTGGCACCCATAACGCGCTCCTCGAGCTTGAGAGCGGCACACGCCTCATGGGAGAAGACTTGAAGCACTTGGTCATGAAAGCACAAAACGCGCGCACCCATATCTTGGGCTTGACCCAAAGGATTCCCCATCAAGCCGCTGTCGAGCAAGCCGCAATTCTTGGGCTTCTCACCCCCAATACTTTGGAAGATGAAAACCGTCTGGCAGCCTGTGAAGCTTTGGCGGCGCGCATGAACAAAGTGGACTTTTCCCAAGAAGAGGGCGAGGCCTGGCGCGCGGATCCTGACGCCGTACAAGACGATGCCTTTGGCGTGACAAGGCTCATTCGAAGCGTTCAAGAAAAAATTCACTTTACGCGCGCTGCCCTTGAAACGGGCGATGCTCACCGCTTGAACCTCCTTAAGGATGAGCTCAAAGAGTTCTTTACAGAAACCTCCAGACTTTCCTTTGGTAAGGACGGCGTACGCGTTACAGGGCCCATGGATCTTGTGGATCAGATTGTGGGCGAAGGCCGTCGCGGCATTAGCATTCAACGCTATAAAGGTCTTGGAGAAATGAACGCAGATCAACTGTGGGAAACGACCCTTGATCCTGATGCCAGAACGCTTCTAAAGGTTCAAGTCTCCCACAATGATTCGGCCGAAGAGGTCTTCTCCACCCTTATGGGCGATATCGTTGAGCCAAGGCGTGAGTTTATTCAAGAAAATGCTCTCAAGGTGTCGAACTTAGATGCGTAAAGGTCTTTTGTTTTTTTTGGCGATGTTTGCAGGAGGAGCTTTTGCTCTTTCTGTTCACGCCGTCACACCTTGCTACAAAAAACCCTTGTCCCTAAGTTATGAGGCGCCTAAAGAGACCCCTCAATCCCCGAAAATCTATACCTCACCCGAGTGCGGTCTTAAAAAAGCAGATAGCTATCTAAATGACCATAGAGGCCTTCCACCAGAGCGCTATGGCACTAACGAAGAGCGCCGTCTGCCGACCCGAGGATTTGGCAACAGTAGCTATTACTCTAAAGCGCCTGCTGATACCATGGCGGGGACGGCTGCTAGATCATCTGGTTTTGGATCAACAAACAGGTGGGTGCGATAAGGAAAAAGAATGCGTTTTATTTGTCTAGTCTTAGCAGTGCTATTCATTTGCCCATCAGGAACGATGTGGGCTAAGGCACCCCCTCCTAAAATAAAACCCTACAAGCGTCCACTTTCCTTGGACATCGATCAAAAGCATTTGGCAAGTCCTGACAATAAGCCCTGGCTTCCCCCTTCTTTGCGCCCTCCTGCCACAAAAACTTCCAACGGTACCACCACCCATGACGCCCTCACTTTTAAGAAATCATGGGACCCCAATGATCAGTGGGACGCAGCCACAGGCCCTAAACGTCACCGTGAAAAACCCTGGGAGCCGTCCCGTGAAACCATGGCAGGTGCCGCCATCCGTTCGACACCCAAAACGCCCGCTCCTTCTCTTGATATCGGTGTAGGATTCAGTACCTCAATTGATACACAAAATGTCAATAAAAGCCGGAGACGCAACCGATGATCTCTTCTTCTTTGCCTGTTTCAGAGCATATCGATGTGGTGCTGGTGGATGAAAACGACCGGCCTATTGGCGCGGCTGAAAAATTATATGTCCACCAAAAAGGATTCTTGCACCGGGCGTTTTCTGTTTTTCTATATAATGAAAAAGGCCAACTTCTTATTCAACGCCGCGCCCTTGGAAAATATCACTCGCCGGGTCTTTGGGCCAATACGTGCTGCGGCCATCCCTATGTAGACGAGGCAAATAAGGACGCCGCCGTAAGGCGCGTCAAAGAAGAGCTGTGCCTTGACGTGCGCCTTCAACCAAGAGGCCATGTGCGTTATGCTCTGACCCTGACGCCTACCCTTTATGAACGAGAATTCACACATTTATTTGAAGGCTTTATACCAGAAAGCACCTTTATTAATCCCAATCCCCAAGAAATTCTGGAAACAGCCTGGTGCGCGCCCGAGGATATTCGCCAAGACGCGCGCAAAAACCCGCATCTTTATGCCAGATGGTTTCGGTTGTACCTATTGAAATACTACGACCGGGTATTCAAAAATCTTCCTGAAGCACTCTTTCCATGACACGCACCTCTCAAAAATCCTCCCCAAAAAAACAAACAAAGACGAAACCGCCTCAAAAGAAGCGAGGCCTTTTTGGCAAGCTCATGCTTGTTTTCCTTAACCTTGGGGTGTGGGGACTTGTTGTGGGTGCCATTGGCGTTGCTTGGTTTGGTTATGACCTGCCAAGCCTTGACCATTTAGAGCGCTCCTCTAGAAAGCCCGGGATTACGCTTCTGGCCAAAGACGGCTCGCTTCTTGCGACTTACGGCGACCTTTATGGAAAGTTCATTTCCCTCAAGGACGTGCCCACTTACGTCCCCGAGGCTGTCATTGCCATTGAAGATCGACGTTTTTATCACCATTTTGGCCTTGATGTGTTGGGCCTTGCCCGCGCCCTTTGGGCAAACCACCAGGCAGGCCGCGTGGTGCAAGGGGGAAGCTCGCTCACCCAACAGCTTGCCAAAGACTTTCTAATGCAAGAAGGACTTTATACCTACCAAGACAAATCTCTACGCCGCAAGATACAAGAGCTGATCCTTGCCTTCTCTCTCGAGCGGCGCTTTTCCAAGGATCAAATCCTGTGCCTTTATCTGAACCGCGCTTACCTAGGGGCGGGTGTATATGGCATCGATAGTGCGGCCCTTAAATACTTTGGCAAGCATGCCAAGGATCTGACCCTGTATGAGGCCGCCGTGCTTGCGGGTCTTTTAAAAGCACCCTCTAAATACGCCCCCACCTCCTCGCCAGAGCTGTGTGATGCGCGCGCGACCACCGTTCTTGACACCATGGTACAGGCAGAGTTCATCACGAAAGACCAAAAAGACTTGGCCCTTATGATGAAAACGCCCCTTGGGATCACCAAAAAAGAAGCTTATTTTGGGCGGTATTTTGCGGACTGGGTGTTTGATCTTTTGCCAACACTCGTGGGCCCCCTTGACCGAGATCTTGTGGTGCAAACAACCCTAGATCCAAGACTTCAGCGTGAGGCTGAAACACATGCCCGCCAAAGTTACCAAGACCATGCCAAAGAAGCCGGTTTTTCTCAGCTTGCTATGGTATCCATGACGCCGTCCGGGGCCGTGCGCGCCATGATTGGCGGCATCGATTACGGCAAAAGCCAGTTCAACCGGGCCTATCAAGCCAAACGGCAAATGGGATCAACTTTTAAGATTTTTGTGTACCTAAGCGCCCTTGAATCTGGCATGACCCCCCAAACCATGATTTCCGATGAACCCGTTCGCATTGGGAAGTGGCAGCCCAAAAACTATCTATGGCGCGCACGCGGCGAGCTTTCCCTTCAGGACAGTTTTGCGTATTCCGTCAATGCGTGCGCCGTACGTCTTGCACGGCAAATGGGCATCCCCGCCCTTCACGATACGGCCCAGCGCCTCGGCCTCACAAGCCCCCAACCCCATGACCTGACCCTGTCCTTAGGCTCGGGTGAGGCCTCTCTTCTCGAGCTCATCGGCGCGTACGCAACTTTCTCCAACAAGGGTTATAGCGTGTGGCCCTACGGCGTGCTTGAAATAAAAGACGCCCATACGGGTACGGCTCTTTTTACCCGCACCCACAAAACGAACAACCGAGTGATTAGCGAGCGCGGCGCCAAGGGGTGCCTCGATCTTTTAAAAGCAGTCATGTCTTACGGAACGGGCAAGCGCGCCGCGCTTTCAAGGCCGTGCGCCGGCAAATCAGGGACCAGCCAAGATCATAGGGACGCCTGGTTTGTGGGACTGACCCCCGACATCATTACGGGCGTATGGATGGGTAACGATAACAGCACGCCCACCAAAGACGTGACGGGGGGTAAATATCCTGGCCTTTTGTGGAAGGCTTATATGGAGGCCATCCACCAGGGCGTGCCCGTCCGAGATTTCTAGGCCGCCCTACGGGAAAAAGGGTCAGCGGCTTCCTGATCAGACAAAGAGGTCGCTTTTTTTTGCTGAGCATGCTCGCGCATGATAATAAATAGGCCACAGCTCATGACAACAGCACAACCAACCCACAGATGGGGTGCGGGAAAATCGGACCAGAAAAGCCAGCCAAAAAGCACGCTCCAGACCAAGGATGTATAGGTTAAGGGTGCGACCACCACGGCGGGTGCGTGTGTGCAGGCCCTTGCCAACAGGAATTGACCAAGCCCCCCACCAAGTCCGAGGAACGCAAGCTTGGCGAAATCTTGCATAGACGGCGTCTTCCAAAATCCAAAGGGCAGAAAACAAGCGCTGACCATAGTTGCCACAAGAGAAAAATAGAACACAACCGCTGCTGGATGATCTTTTTTCGTAAGGCGCCTTGCACTTACCAACACAAAGGCATCAATGCAGGAAAACGTCAGGCTGTAGAAAATGCCCGGTTGAAACACGTCGCCCGAAGGCTTTGCCATATAAACAACGCCTCCAAAACCCACTAAAATAGCGCCCCAAATGGGAAGACTGACCTTTTCCTTCAAAATCAGAATGGAAAATAGAGTCACAAAGAAAATAGATGTGTAACAGTAGACAGTCGCATCGGCCAAAGGTAGTTCCCCAAACGACGTAAACAAGCAGAAAAGAGCTAACACGCCCAAGGTTCCACATAACACGTGGGATGGCACTTGCGTTGTCCTTAAAAGATTGACCCCGCCCGCACTACGCAAGATCAGGTAACACGGCAGCAGCGCAAAAACATTTCGAAAGAAAACAAGCTGCAAAATAGGATAATGCCCGGCCGTGTCTTTAACGACCACATTCACCACACAAAACGTCAACATAGAAAGTATCATATAAAGAGCCCCTTTTAGGGCGTGGTCTTGATGGTGTGAGGTCATGGGATGGCTCCTTTGTTTTACCGATCCTTTTACGTACACATCCCTCACTATAAAGGAAATTCTTTTTTTCTAAAGCCTCTTTATTTGCTATCGCCTTAAGAATCAAAGACTATATGGCAATATTTCTTGTTGCATAAAAAGCACTCTCTCAGAAAAAGTGAGCGCCCTCCCCTTAACGAGATAGGGTTTATACCGGCAAGAACATCCGTTTTCTCTTTTATTTCCAAATTATTATCAATTTGATAACTTTTAATTAAATTGTTGCATACCTGTTAATGATCTGGCAGCCTCTGAAACTGAAGAAAGGTCCCAATATGCCTTACGGAGACTCTTTTCTAACACGGCAGGGCCAGGCTTAAACAAAAGAGGACAAACATGATTGAATATACTCTCATTATTGGCTGCGCGCTTCTGGCCCTTATCTATGGGTTTGTGGCGTCCAACCAAGTGCTTAAGGCGCCCGATGGTAACGAGCGCATGAAAGAAATCGCGGCTGCCATTCAAGAAGGCGCTAAGGCCTATCTCGACCGTCAATACAAAACCATCACCCTTGTAGGGATTTTGGTGGCAGCGCTTCTGTTCTTCTTACTCGGTGGCTATGCCACCGTTGGCTTTCTTATTGGCGCCGTTTTGTCGGGTCTCACAGGTTATATCGGTATGACCGTGTCAGTTCGCGCCAACGTGCGCACCGCAGAGGCCGCGAGAACCGGCATGGCCGAGGCCCTAGATATCGCCTTTAAGGGCGGTGCCATCACAGGTCTTTTGGTAGTCGGGCTTGGCCTTCTTGGGGTTGCCCTCTATTACTTCTACCTTCATCGTCAAGGCATTGAAGAACGCGTGATGCTTGAAGCTCTTATCTCTCTTGGTTTTGGTGCCTCCCTTATTTCCATTTTTGCGCGCCTAGGTGGCGGTATTTTCACAAAAGGTGCCGACGTGGGCGCGGACCTTGTGGGTAAGATCGAAGCCGGCATTCCAGAAGACGACCCTCGCAACCCTGCTGTTATTGCCGACAACGTGGGCGATAACGTAGGTGACTGCGCCGGGATGGCCGCTGACCTTTTTGAAACCTATGTGGTGACGTTGGTGGCAACCATGCTACTTGCTTCTATTTTCGCCACAGGTGTTGCCCGTGATACCCTCATGATGTATCCCTTGGCTGTGGGCGCTGTGTGTATTATTGGGTCAGTTATCGGGACCTTCTTTGTCAAGCTTGGCAGTAGTAAAGACGTCATGAAGGCGCTTTATAAAGGGCTTGTTGCCTCGGGTGTTGCCTCTTTTGCGCTGATTTACGGCGTGACAAAACACCTGGTACCAGAAGGGATGACCTTTGATATCTCTGGCTATATCCTTTCTAGTCATACGCTGATTGCGTGTGTGGCTGTGGGCTTTGCGGTCACGGGCCTCATGGTTGTGGCAACAGAATACTACACCTCGACAAAGTTCAGACCCGTCAAAAGTGTGGCGGCAGCCTCGGTCACGGGGCATGCGACCAACATCATCCAAGGCCTTGCAATCTCCATGGAGGCCTGCGCTCTTCCCGTGATCATTATCTGCCTTGGTATTTGGGCAGCTTTTGATCTTGCTGGCATTATGGGGGTTTCCTTGGCAGCCACCTCGATGTTATCGTTAGCCGGCGTGATTGTGGCCCTTGACGCTTATGGTCCCATCACCGATAACGCAGGCGGTATCGCCGAGATGTCCGAACTTCCCGCGTCTGTGCGTGAGGTGACCGATGCCCTTGACGCTGTGGGTAACACAACAAAGGCTGTGACTAAGGGATATGCCATTGGCTCAGCGGCGCTTGCAGCCCTTGTGCTTTTTGCGGCCTACACCCACGACCTGCACCATTACTTTCCTAATCTTCACGTCACCTTCGAGCTACAAGATCCTTATGTGGTCATTGGCCTCTTTTTGGGTGGACTTTTGCCGTACCTCTTTGGCGCCATGGGGATGATGGCCGTGGGTCGTGCAGGCGGCGCTGTCGTTGTCGAAGTCAGACGTCAATTCAAAGAACTGACAGGCATCATGACAGGCAAAGACAAGCCTGACTATACAAGGGCCGTTGATCTTTTGACGCGTTCTGCCATCAAGGAAATGATTATTCCGTCTTTGCTTCCGGTCTTGGCTCCCATCCTTTGCTGGGCACTTATCCGTTTTGTGGCAGGGGCAGAGGCCGCTTTTACAACCCTCGGCGCCATGCTGCTTGGAACCATCGTCACGGGGCTTTTTGTCGCGATCTCCATGACCTCTGGTGGCGGCGCTTGGGACAATGCCAAGAAGTATATCGAAGATGGGAACTTTGGAGGTAAAGGATCAGACGCCCACAAAGCATCCATCACGGGAGACACGGTGGGAGACCCTTATAAGGATACAGCGGGACCTGCCGTAAACCCCATGATTAAAATTATTAACATTGTGGCGCTTCTCTTGCTCGCAACAGTATCCAAATTCTTTTAATCTGAAAACATTACTTCCAAAAAAGGGGCCTTTTGGCTCCTTTTTTGTTACCTCCCTCCCCCTCGGGGCGGCTTCTTTTTCCCTTGAAAAAGAAAGAATACCCTGATCTTTCCCCTTGCATTTTCCTTCAACTCCTCGTAGGTTGTGGGCATTGGGGCCGTAGCTCAGCTGGGAGAGCGCTACAATGGCATTGTAGAGGTCAGGGGTTCGATCCCCCTCGGCTCCACCACTTTTCTTGTTTTTCTTGAATTTTTCTGACAATTGGTTAAAATGGCTAAAGTTCCGTGCAGAGTTAAGTAGCGTGCACAGCTGGCGTATTGCCGCCAGGGCCTATCAAGATCCCCGGGTTCTGGCTATATTGTTTTTGGGCTTTTCCAGTGGGTTGCCCTTTCTTTTAACCCTGGCCACCCTTCATGTGTGGCTTTTGGAAGTAGGCCTCACTAAAACCACCTTAGGCCTTTTTGCCTTTGCAACCATCCCTTATACCCTAAAATTTTTATGGGCCCCTTTCCTCGATAAAGTCACCTTGCCCTTTTTTGGGACCGTCTTTGGCAAGCGTAAAGGATGGATGCTTGCAAGCCAGCTTTGCCTGATGATCAGCCTTCTCATCCTTGGCGCCTCCTCCCCCAGCGACACCCCTCTTTGGACCGCTTGTGCCGCTTTTTTTGTGTCTGTATGCTCTGCCACCCAAGATATCGTCGTTGAAGCCTACCGCATCGAAGCCCTTGAGAAAAAAAACGCTGGTGCTGGGGCCGGCGCTTCTAGCTTTGGGTACCGACTTGGCATGTGGGTCTCTGGGGCCGGCGCCTTATATCTTGCCTCATATTTTTCCTGGTTTTGTGTTTATGCCATTATGGCCGGCTGCGTGATTGTGGGCATCATTACAACCCTTTTAACCCCCGAACCAGACCTCCCTCCCTCAAAACCTTCGCTCAAACTCGAAGATAGGGCACGCACGCCTTTTGTCCTAAGACCCTTTATGGCGCTTATAAAACGCCCCGAACTTCCGCTCACGCTTTTATTTATCTTTTCCTACAAAGTTGGAGACACGGTTCTCAACACCATGACCATGCCTTTTCTTTTGGAAATCGGCTTTAGCAAGATCGAGATTGCCCACGTTGCCAAATCCTTTGGGATTGCCGCCGCTGTCTTTGGCAGCCTTTTAGGGGGGCTTCTTCTCACCCGTTGGTCTCTCGTTTTCAACTTGATGCTGTGTAGCGCTCTTCAAATCCTCGCAAGCCTCATGTTCTTTGTTCAAGCCTCCATGGGGCATAACCTTGTGTGCCTTTTTATCAGCATCGGCATTGAAAACGTCGCGTGCGGGATGGGGACATCTGCGTATCTCGTCTATCTTTCTTCGCGCTGTGACCGTGAATTTACGGCCAGTCATTTTGCCCTTTTGTGCTCTTTTGGCTCTTTGTGCCGGGTTTGCCTTTCATTCCTTGCAGGGTGGACCGCTGACCATGTGAGCTGGGAAGAGTTCTATCTTTTAAGCGCCTTTGCATGCCTGCCTTGCTTTTTCCTTCTTGCCTCTTTTTCAGGCGCCTTCAAACCTTTGCTTTGGCGCACGCCCAAGCACCGTGAGGGTTGACTTGAGACTCAAGACAAGGTGTCATAGACACATGATCCTAAAATAAAAAAGTACCGTTTATGACCTTTACGCTTCCTGATCCCCACCCCCATATGTCTTACACACAAACAGGCCCCCTTGGACGCATACATTTTACGCGCGAAGAAACCCTGAATGCCCTCAGTTATCCCATGATGAAGACGCTGGATCAGCTGACCCTTGCGTGGGAAAATGATCCAAGTATTTCGTGCGTCCTTGTCACCGGACAAGGCGCGCGCGCCTTTTGCGCAGGAGGCGACTTACGGTCCGTGCACAAAGCCCAGCTGGCTAAGGACTATGCTTTCCTTGAGGAGCTTTTTCGCCGCGAATACACTTTTAATGTGCGTCTTCAAGCTTTTTCTAAGCCGTATGTGAGTTTGCTCCACGGTTTCACCATGGGGGGCGGTGTAGGGGCAAGCGTTCATGGATCGCATCGGGTGGTTTGCGAAAACAGTGTCCTTGCCATGCCTGAGACCAATATCGGTTATTTTCCCGACGTGGGCGCCCACGCTTTTTTGAATAAGTGCCCAGGCGCCATTGGCCTTTACCTTGGTCTTACAGGTCTTTATATTTCAGGTGCTGATGCCCTGTATATAGGTCTTGCAAC
This sequence comes from Alphaproteobacteria bacterium, assembly GCA_013911655.1. GTDB lineage: Bacteria > Pseudomonadota > Alphaproteobacteria > Caedimonadales > UBA1908 > JACESU01. The sequence goes on along the minus strand of JACESU010000003.1, from coordinate 207,231 downwards.
ACATTTTGCGCCTCACAGTACCTATGCCGATATACAAGAGGCTTTTCTTAAAAAAACACCCGTCTCACCTGTCGAGGTTGACGCGCTTTTATGCTTATATGCTCAAGCCCCACCTGTCTCCCCCCTCCAACAACAACAGCCGTTCATCGACACACATTTTTCGAAAAATTCTTTGGAAGAGATTTTTTTATCCCTTGAAACGGCAAATGATTCCTTTGCTAAAGAAACCCTAGAGGTCCTTAGCAAGCGGTGCCCTTTAAGCCTTCACACAACCTTTGAGTATTTAACGCGTGCGCGCCGTCTTTCTTTCCCCGATGCCATGACCCTGGAATTTCAACTAAGCCAACACTTTGTCAAAACGCATGATTTTCAAGAAGGCATCAGAGCAGCCGTCGTAGACAAAGACAGAAATCCTACCTGGCAGCACCCCTCTTGGCGCGACGTTCCCAAGGACCTTGTACAAAGCTATTTTGAGGCGCCCGTTTTAGGAATCAAAGCGCTTCTGGCCACTGACAAAAAAAATGTTTAGAATAAGACTATCTTTCTTTGAACTATTTTTTTCAAAGCGTTAGCCGATTTTTCTTCAAAAAAAGACCGCATTGCCTTGATTTCCAACACATGTTAGTCTATTTGGTGTAGTAGTTCTAAAAAGTTTGTTTTTTTAGAGTAGTGGTTAAGGAGATAATATAATGAAAATCAAGTCACTTTTAGCAGTTAGCGGCGCAATCGCTGCTCTTGCTTTGGTTGGTTGTGGCGACAAGAAAAAAGAAGAGAATGCAGCAGCACCCGCTGAGACTGCAGCTCCTGCAGCACCAGAAGCTGGTCACGAAGCTGCTCCTGCAGCTGGACATGATGCAGCCGCAGCTGCAGCGCCAGAAGCTGGACACGAAGCTGCACCTTCAGCCACACAAAGCGTTGAAGCCGCTGGACATGAAGCCGCAGCAGCAGCTCATGACGCCGCAGCAGCAGCTGGAAAAAAAGTAGAAGAAGTTGCTAATAGCACCGCTGAAGCAGCAAAAGACTCTGCAGCTGGACATGACGCCGCAGCAGCAGCTCATGACGCAGCAGCAGCTGAGAAGAAATAAGCATTTCTTTGATGTATAAAAAAGCCCCCAAAGGGGGCTTTTTTATTTTTAGATCCTCTTCAAACTAACTGACGTGCCACATCAACCTGATCAAAAATCTTATTTCTGACACACATCAAAAAGTCGCTTCCTAAGGTCTCTCTTTTTTGACCTCAAGCCTGTGATGGTTTCATCATAGCTAATTTCATGAAGATACTCGTTAAGAACATGTAACATAGCGTCTTCCTTATATAGGAAGGAACCATAAAATTTTCCATATCTAGCAATACGCCATCCTTCTCTAAACCTAAAGACAGTGGCTTCCATAGTTTTATGATAATAGTTTGAATTTCTACTTATGCGCCAACGAACAGAGAACATTCCCTTCATAAAAAGCATTATCATAATTTTTAAGTGAATCATCGCATAGGAGAAAATTAACCCCCAAATATGAAGGCCATCCTTTATCTGATTTTTCATCTTTTCTTTATTGTTTCTTTTTGAAATACTCTACCCTTACAATAATTTATTAGCAAGATATCCGATGCTATCCTTTCGCCCTCTAATCCCAGATGATTTGTCCCTTGTCTTTGTGTGGCTAGACTTCCCCCATGTGCAAGAATTTTGGGATAACAGTCAGGCTCACCTGGATGACATCACCCACTTTACAAAAGGACGCCCGTCTGCGTCACCTTACTTTAACGGCATGAATCACTACTGGCTGGGGTTTCATGATGACACGCCGTTTTCCTTTATCATCACCCATGAAGAAAACGACACAACCGACCCGCCTCCCTATTTTTTGCCCTATCTTGCAAAAGAGGGCCTTACCGTCGGTCTTGACTTTTGTATTGGCGCACCCAATTTTATCGGAAAAAAAATGGCAGCGCCCACGCTCAAAGCCTTTATGGATTTTTATATAAAAGACGTGGCCCCCGCCACAAAAACGTTTCTCATTGATCCCTTTCTTAGCAATCCACGGGCCATTCATGTTTATGAAAAAGCGGGATTTCAAAAGGTGTGTTCCTTCCGGCAAGAGAAGGGCTACTTTGAAGGACATGAAGGTGTTTTGATGACTTGCACCCCCTCATTCTCTTTATAGGACAGCGGAGATTTTCTTGTTATACTGGTCACAAATAGTGCACGAGCCCTGTCTATGTGGATTGATGTTGCAAGACTTTATGACTTTTATCAGACCCCTCAAGGGGACGTCGTGAGAGGTGCGGTCAATCATCAGCTGAGATCCTTGTGGTACGATTCATGGGGGCAAACCATTGCATGCTTTGGCTATGGTCATCCTTTTATGGACCTTTTTCTAGGTAGATGCACGCGCGCGCTGATGATGATGCCGGCCCCCATGGGGGTATGCCCTTTTCCCTTAGAGGGGCCTAACCTTGCCTGCCTATGCCCTGTGGACAGGATTCCGTTGCCAGATTGCTCTGTCAACAAGCTCTTGGTTATTCATTCGCTGGAGTTTGCGGCCGATCCAAAAACGATTCTGCGTGAAGCGTGGCGTGTGCTTGTTTCGGGCGGCGAGCTTTTGATTTTTGTCCCTAATCGGCGGGGACTTTGGGCGCGAGCGCCTTTGACACCTTTTGGTGTTGGCACCCCTTATTCAGGGCGGCAACTCTATACCCTTGCCGATGAGGCGTGCTTTACGCCCATCAAGCCCACTTACTGCCTTTATCATCCCCCCATGGATCCCTTTTTGTCCCACACCTTTCAAGAACAGCTTGAGAATTTTGGACATAATTGGCTGAAGAAGATAGGAGGGCTTGTCATGATGCAAGCTCACAAACGCGTGGCTGCCAACATCAAGCAAGCAAGCCCCCCTATCGGGAAACGTATTTTTATTCCTGAGGGGCTTTTGCCCCAAAAAAGATCTTTGGGAAGGCAAGAAGCTTGCCCCCCCAAGAAGGGATCCTAGGCCTCTGGTGCGAAGTCAAAGACACCAGGCAGAAGCGTATAAAGGGGTGTTTCTGTCCACCCTTGACCACCCACATAAAGAACGGTTGTACTTTTACCGAATTCGGAAATCACCTGACGACAGCCACCACACGGCGTACATTCTTGCTCGTTCATATTGATCACGGCAATAGCCTTCAGGCTCATGGTTGGTCCTTCTTCTGCAACAGCTCTTGCAATGGCATTGCGCTCGGCGCAAACGCCAAGAGGATAAGCCCCGTTCTCGACGTTACAGCCTTGGTAAATATGCCCTTCCTGAGTGAGAACGGCGGCACCCACTCTAAATTTCGAATAAGGGGCATAAGCCTTGGCGCAAGCCTCTCTTGCAGCTGCAATCAATTCTTCTCTTAGATGTTCTGGTAAGGCCGTCATATTATAGATCCTCCAATGTTGAAAATGCTGCGACTTGTTCTAGACGCACTTTAAGGCGTGCCAAAAGAGCCAGCCTGTTTTGTCGCACCTCAGCCTCAGGCGCGTTAACTGTGACATGGGTAAAAAACGCATCCAACGGTTCGCATAAAGAAAGAAGCGCATCAAACGTCTGTGCGTAGCGACTTGCCTCTAAAAGCGGTGTCACGGTTTGATCAAGACTCTTTAATGCGTTAAAGAGATTTTTCTCAGCCCCCTCACGCATCAGGCTTTCTTCAAGGGGGGCGCTTGTATAAGAACGGCTGTCTTTTTCTTCTTCGATACGCACAATGTTGGCGCCGCGCCGGTACGCCTCCAATAGTTGTTGCGCCTTCACGTGCGAGTTTTTCACAAAAGCCTGAAAAGCTGTGAGTTTTGAATAAGACCGAGCAAGCGGTGTCTCTGTTACATTTAAAAGCGCTTCCACATAGTCATGACGAATGCCTTGGTCGCGCCAAAGCACCTTAATGCGATCCTTCATAAAGGCAAGAAGCGTGTCGAGGGTTGCGTCTTTTGTCAAAACCTTTTCACTCGACTCTTGTAACAACGGCGCGTAAAGATCGTAGGCCCATCCAAGAAGAGTGGGAAGTGACATCTTAAACAGGTCATTTTCAAGAATTCTAATAATGCCAAGGGCCGCACGTCGCAGGGCAAAGGGATCACCCGAACCCGTCGGCATAATACCAACGGCACAAAAACCTGTGAGGGTATCCAAGCGGTCAACAAGTGCCACAATAAGACCCAAAAGCGATCCAGGCAGGGCGTCTTCAGGTCCCTTGGGCTGATAATGCTGGGCAATGGCGGCCGCGACCTCTTCACCGTATCCGCTAGATCTCGCGTAGTATCCGCCCATAATTCCTTGGAGTTCCGGAAACTCGTAAACCATACCCGTCACAAGATCGGCTTTGCACAGACGCCCTGCAAGAGCTGCTTGAGTTTGATCAAACCCAAGGACGCTGGCGATCTTTTTTGCAAGTGCCTCAAGGCGGTCACGTTTTTGAGCAAGGGTCCCAAGCTTGGCATGGAACGTAATCTTGGATAAGGCGTTGGCATGCTCTTCTAAAAGCACCTTTTGATCTTGGGTATAAAAGAAAAGCGCATCAGAGAGTCGTGCCTTTAACACACGCTCGTTTCCTTGCACCACTCTGCGGCCTTCGTCGCTCGTCACGGTGTTTGCTGCAAACCCGAAAAAAGGTGCAAGAGCATTTTTATCATTTTCAAGGGCAAAGTAGCGTTGATGCACGCGCATGGTGGTAATAAGCACCTCTGGCGGCAACACCATATAGGACGAGGCGATGGCGCCTAAATGGACGACTGGCCACTCCACAAGCCCTGCCACTTCCTCAAGCAAACCTGGATCTTCTTTCACCACAAGCCCTTTTTCTTGAACAAGGTGGGTAAGCTGGGTTGTGATCATCTCTTTACGGGTCCCGGCATTGACCATGACGTACGCATCTTTGAGCTGGGCCAGATAGTCTAACGCCCCAGAAATATGAATCTCAAACGGCGCTAAAAAGCGGTGTCCGCGAGTTGTATTACCAGACACAATCACTGGCGTGCCGTCTTTGTCACCAAAGCGTAGGGTCATGGGGATGACCGCCCCTTCAAAAATTGCCAGAAGACTATGAATGGGGCGTACCCATCCTTTTGTCCCCGTCCCCCACCGCATGGTCTGAGGCCAAGGAAAATTCACCAAAAGATCTTCGAAAATCGGCCCTAACACGTCCTGAGTTTTTTGACTGGGGATCTCTTTGAGGGCCATCAAAAACGTTCCTTTGGGGGTCTCTTGTCGCGTGCAGGCCTCCAGAGTCAAACCCACCGACCTTAAAAAGCCTTGAATGACTTGATCAGGCGCGTCCACCTTGGGGCCTTTGCGTTCCTGGGTCACACCCGGAGTCGCCGCAGGCAGTTCCGTGACCACAAGGGCAAGGCGTCTCGGACTTATGTACGCCGTACAGGCGGTGAACGTGAGACCCGCCTTTGACAGGGCGTCTCTCGCCAGACGTTCAAAATCTTGGGCTGCTTTTTTTTGAAACCGCGCGGGAATCTCTTCACACAAAATCTCAAGCAATAACTCACTCATCGGGATTCTCCTAAAAAGACTTCGCAGCATCCTTTGGCAAGGGCACGCACACGGGCAATGAAACTGGCGCGCTCTAGAACGCTGATGACACCTCTTGCGTCCAAAAGATTAAAAAGATGGCTTGCCTTAACGCATTGTTCGTACGCCGGAAGCGACAAACCCTTGGCAAGGAGATTTCGGCATATTTCTTCTGCGTCTTCAAAATGTTGGTGCAGCTTTGTGACATCGGCGTGCTCGAAGTTATAGGCAGAAGATTCTCGTTCGTTTTGTAAAAAGACATCGCTATAGGTCATGGGCGTAGGGCTTTTTGGATCGTTCCACTTGATCTCAAAAATATTTTCAAGTCCCTGAAGGACGCACGCGATCCGCTCAAGACCATAGGTGATTTCTCCGCTCACAGGGGCGCACTCGATCCCGCCCATTTGTTGGAAATAGGTAAACTGTGTCACCTCTTGTCCGTCGCACCATACCTCCCACCCAAGACCAGATGCCCCGAGGGTTGGACTTTCCCAGTTGTCTTCCACAAACCGAATATCATGAAGGCTTGCATCCAGGCCAATCTCTTTCAAGCTTTCCAGGTAAAGCTCTTGAATATTGGCGGGTGACGGCTTGAGGATCACCTGAAACTGGTAAAAATGCTGAACACGGTTGGGGTTATCACCATACCGACCGTCCGTGGGGCGACGTGAGGGCTGGACGTAGGCCGCAGACCAGGGCGATTCTCCCAAGCATTTCAAGGTCGTTGCCGGATGAAAAGTTCCTGCACCCATTTCCATGTCATAGGGTTGGAGCACCACGCAGCCCTGCTTTGCCCAAAACGCCTGAAGCGTTAAAATGATATCCTGAAACGACATGGGGTTATTTTGCATGATCTCACCTAATTTTAAGAGATTTTTCTTGTTACATCAGTCTCTTGACACGCTACCTTGTGGGCACGCTCACGTCAAGAAACCGTAAAGATTTCAAAGCTACTCGCAGTCACCCCTAAGGTATGCTCCCACTGGGCCGACAGTGAATGATCTTTGGTGACGGCCGTCCAGCCGTCAGGCAAGATCCGCACCTCGGGTCGCCCCACATTCAACATGGGCTCGATGGTGAAAAACATCCCTTCGTGAAGAACAGGCCCTTCGCCTGGTCGCCCAAAGTGCAGCACATTGGGGGCCGCGTGGAACTCTCGCCCAATACCGTGCCCACAAAAATCGCGCACCACGGAAAAGCGCATACTTTCAGCGTAAGTTTGAATGGTATGACCAATATCACCAAAGGTCGCCCCAGGCTTCACGACCTCAATACCGCGCATCATGGCCTCGTACGTGACATCAACCAGTTTTTGCGCCTGCTTGCTGGGTTTACCCACCACAAACATGCGGCTGCTGTCACCGTACCAACCGTCTACAATGACAGTCACATCAATGTTGATAATATCCCCTTTTTTCAGGACCTTTTCGGCACTGGGAATGCCGTGGCATACCACATGATTGACAGAAGTACAGATAGATTTGGGAAAACCCTTATAGTTAAGGGGGGCAGGAATCGCGTCATTCTCCACGATAAAGGCATGGCATGCCTCATTCAAAGCAAGAGTCGACACCCCTTCTCCAACAAGCCCCCCCACCAAATCCAAGGTCTTAGCCGCAAGCTTTCCTGCTGCTCGCATACCTTCAAAATCTTCGGGGGTATGCACGGTTATGTCTTCTCCACCTGTCTGGATACGTCGACGATTCATAGATATTTTTCCTTTTGGATCCACTAAAATGTGAGGGGAAGCGGCCTTACGACTTTAATCCCTTCTAAAGAAACCGCACAAGTATAACACAACGCCTCGACCCCTGTCATCAAAACCTCTTGGGATGTTTTCGCGTACACGGGATCAATCTGCCTTGCCAGATCAAAGGACGTCACGTCTTCGCGCTGCACGACATAAAGCACGACGGCGCGCGCGCCAGCCGCCCGCATGGCCGCAAGCTCTCTCAGGTGCTTTGTGCCCCTAGTTGTCACTGCGTCAGGAAAGCTCGCGTGCCCCTGTTCACTTAGATGCACGCTTTTGACCTCAAGATACACATCGGGGAGGCCTTCTTGCTGCAACAAAAAGTCAACGCGCGAGTTCTGACCATAAGCGACTTCTCGGCGAATAGATTTATACGCTTGAAATTCCCCAATGACGCCCGTAAGAAGCGCTTCTTCCACAAGTTTATTGGCCAAAGTTGTGTGGATGCCCACAAGGGTGCCATCCACTTCGATCATTTCCCACGTGTGGGGATATTTTCTTTTGGTCCCCTCGGGGCTTTTTGACAGCCACACCCGCGATCCAGGGTCTTTGACCCCCAACATAGAGCCCGAATTAGGACAATGGGCCGTAATGGTCTCACCGCTATCTAAAATGACATCGGCCAAAAACCGTTTATAACGTTGAATAAGACGACCACTGATCAGGGGGGCTGGAAAAAGCATATTGACTCTCGTAAGATACTCGCTAAGGCTATGTAACATGAATCATGGGGGGAGAAAATCCAAGTGTGGCCAAAAGAGACCATTAATGCAGGTATTTTAATCATCGGTAACGAAATTCTGTCGGGTCAAGTCCAAGACGTGAATCTGTCTTTTATGGCCACGCGCCTGCAAGAAATGGGGATCCGGTTAAAAGAGGCTCGCGTTGTGGCCGACGTCGAAGATGAAATTGTAACGGCCGTGCGCGCCCTTTCATCCCAAATGGATTATGTCTTTACCACGGGCGGGATTGGCCCCACCCACGATGACATTACGGCAGCCTCTATGGCCAAAGCATTTGAGCGCCCTCTTGTTTGTTCTCTTGAGGCGCTGCGCCGCCTCTACGAGCGTTATCCGTCCCCTCGCGCTCCAGAAGCTCTGACCCGGATGACCGTCATGCCGGCGGGCGCGACGCTCATCGATAATACCGTAAGCGCTGCTCCTGGCTTTCAAATTGAAAATGTGTATGTCATGGCAGGTATTCCCGCCATTATGCAGGCCATGTTCAAGAACCTTATGCCCACCCTTCGCAAAGGCCCCCACCTTCACAGGCGCGAAGTCGTGGGGGCCGTCGTTGAAGGCATCATCGCCCAAGGCCTTGAGGATCTTGACAAAGCCTATCCTCACGTGGAAATCGGCAGCTATCCTTACTGGATTAGCGAAACCAACCACGGTGTACGCATTGTCATCAAAGGCATCACCGAAAACGAAGTGACAAGTGTGGAAAGCGCTGTCATGGCACTTATGGATCAATACCGCGCGTTATAACCTTTAATCTGTAGAGAACACATTGATCTATAGGGCTGATGGAATTCCGTACAAGGGCCATAATGGCAGCATTCCCCATGGTAATTTTACGGTGACAAAAATACACGCCAATCAAAAACTCTTTTGCATCAATGGTCGTTTCTGGAAGAAAGAGCGTTAAACATGACGCAAAAGGATATTCCTTCCCCCGCGTACGCCACACAAAAAAACTGCGAGAGTACGATTCTTGACTACCAAACTTTGGTTAAAGAGCCACATAAAGCGATCCTCCTGCCCTGCTCTCGGCTTGGTAAGAAGCCGCGCCTATCAGATCAAAAGAAAGATTTCAGCTTTAGTTAGCACTAGTGTAATAAGAAACAACAAACTTCCGAGCAGGGAGTATCTTTTATCACCTTTTGCCTCACAAGATGTTTTTCTCTTAACATTTTGGCACAGGCCAAAAAAAAGAAAGAGAGGTGGTTTCCATGAAAAAACACCTCTCGTCAAAAGAATTAATAACAGCGATTTTCTATTTTTCCTTGAGCCAACATATGTACGCGCGCCATTTCTAATGCTTCAACCCAAGGCTTGCTTTTAAAGGCCAGCCTTACATCATCATGCAGTGCTAGATACACAAGCGGATCAAACCCTTCTGGCGTACCTACTGTCTGCGCATCGACCTGACGCTTGGGCATAGATGATATAAAGGCTCTACCTTCACTCCGACCGTATCTTGCATAGTGTCTGGTAGCCCTTGAAAGTGACTTCTCTAGCGACTCGCCAAACGCCGCAATGTGATCTCTCACATCCGGGTTCATGGTTAAGTATTGTGCAGGATTAAAACCCTGAGGCACCCCGTATAGTCTACCCTCTTTTGCTCCATACTGAAGATAATGATTTTTTAGAAAATTTCTTTTGCTTTCTTGCGATAGGTCTGCCACGTAACTTTTCAAATCTTGGTTCAACATCAGATAGTTATCTGGCATGAAAGGTTTAAAATCGATATCCTTGCCACGTGTCCTACAGTGCAAGGCTGCATACCATATGACATCATACCCTTTTTTCTGCGCATACGCTTTAACTTCTGGGTTTTGCACTAAATACAATTCTGAATCAAAGTCCTTTGGTAGAGTTAAAGCTCTCACTTCTTTTGCGCTGTCCTGATGATCCCTCATGACATAAAGGTTACGCGCTTCATTAATCCCATTATTTTTGTAATGAGCCTCTGCTGCTTTTAGCGCTTGTTGAAACGAATGCGTCGCAAAGTGTCCTTGCAAATCAGGATTCAAAGCGAGATAAACCAATGAATTAATATTCGTAGTAGGATCCATTTTCAATGGCTCTTGAAGCGCACTAAAGCGGTAAGTACGTCGTTCGCGTTTACCCGCACCTTCGTAATGTGCGGTAGCCCTATCAAGAACATTTTTTAGCGTAGGATTACCTTTTGCAAAATAAGTACGAACATCCTCATGGAGCGCGACGTAAGCTGCTGGATCAAAGCGTATTTCTGGCTCTGGCTTATGATCATCTTGAAAGATCTGATTATGAGCCTCGTGAAAAATGACTCCTCTATCATTTTGCTTAAGAACATTCCTCAAATTATCGAGGGCATCCGCCATCGCCCCCATATAGTAAGCACAGAATTCTATTTTCTTCCCTAACCGGGTTTTCAGATAGACAAGAGGATTCTTGAAGTGTTTACTCACATTAGGAGAAACAACTGCGGGTGGTAGATTCTTGATATGACCTCCGACGTCAAAGTGTGTTTTCATGATCGCCGCCACTGTCAAAACCTCTGAAATGGGAATAACATCAACACCTTTTGTTTCTCGCCAGCAAGAAGATAAATCGACATTGTCCGCAAAGCGATGCGTCTGCAAAGAGAGCGCCGAGCAAGAAAGATTATTATCTTTCGTCACCACTAAAAGGTCTTTGAATCTAGGTGAGTATAATTGAGGGCACTGATGTAGATATTCCTCTCTAAAGTATAGCGCTCCTGCCATTTCTTCTAACACTTCACGGCGAATCGTCAGAAGAGGCGAAAAAAGCTTTTTGTCTCCCTGCACTTTATAATCTAGTGCCGCATCCACACCGCCTGCTGGAATCGTCCAGTGTGCCAAATTTTTGTCATAGGCTACGATAAGACAAAGCTGAGATCCAAAACCATCTGGGGCATTATGGGGGTACTGTTTTAAAATCATGGCACCCGCATGATGGACAGGTTTGGCCTTATCTCCAAGATGAAAAAAACCCTCTTCACAAAAACTGCCCCAGCTAACTCCTTCAATGGAAAAGAGCAGAAAAAGAAAACTCAACACTTTTTTCATAATAATAATTTCTCGCAATATATCAACTTTACTTTTTATATAAATACGCATCAATGTTGCTATACTTTTTCATATTGATTTTTACAAAATCCTATTTATGGGGACTCAAATGATGTACTTCTTAATACAGACGATGCTCCTTTATTCCTTGAGCTATAAAGTGCTCACGAGCAGTTTTAAGAGCTGTTTGGTAAGGTAAGTGCTCATAAGCCTTTTGTAAATCTTCGTGCAACATAAGATACTTAAGGGGATGAAAGTCTGTCGGCAAAACTGTTGACAATACATTCCCTAAATATGGCTTTCCTACAAGATCCTCACGGCGTTCAATCGCTCGATTTTCCATTTGACCACTGCTTTGATAATGACAGGCAAGCGTGCATATTGTCTCACGAAGAGTTTTGTTGTTTCTATATGAGTATGCCTGCAAATCAGGATGCAACCACATATAAGTTAAGGCGTCAAATCCATCTGGCAAAAAGTACTGCCGTCCCTCATTAACGCCATGTTTTGCGTAATGGACCTCTAAGAAACCCTTCATGCTCTCTTTTGGCATTTTCTCAACAAAATCTGAAAGATCCATGTTCAAAAGACAATAACTTTTTGCAGAAAACCCCTTAGGAAGCTTTGTTTTGTAAAATCTCTCTCCTCGTGCTCCTCCATGGTTTTTGTAGTGCCAGCACGCAAACTGTACAGGGTCATTTGTTGTTTTAGCGACTGCCATGACGTCATTATGGAGGTATAAATAGTGCCATGGATCAAAATCGGCTGGCATTTCAAATTCTGCCATCGTCAAGCTGTTTAACTCTTGCCTTGCATTGGTCAATTTTTGAACAAAGAAATTATCTCTTTCCGTTCCAGAGGGGATCCAAAAAATATCTTGTTGTATTTGAGGATCCATCACCCAACCAAACTTCTTCAAGACATGCCCAAAAAATGCATCTTTATAAAGGGGGGCGCCCTCATTGAAAAAGCGTCTTTGTGCTTGTGGAACGAACTCAGCATCTCGTTCATCTAAGATAAAGACAGCGCTCTCAAGTTCATTTATCATATCGGCCTGCGTTTGCGCAAAGTCCGAAAGTGGCATTGACTCTAAATACCCTAGCCTTTCAGCCGTACGAATCAGTTCTTGCTCATGGGGATCCAGATTGTTAAAGGGACGATTTGTCAGCCCTCTGATAGCATCGCCGCGACCGTAAGCATCACACAACAGCCTTTGAATCATGGCAGGCGTTCTTGCTTCAAACTGCACTTCTTTTACGACGCGTTGCTTTACCCCATGTATATCTACTTCTTTTTCTCGACGCAAAATGCCCCCTTGGAAATATATGCGCATAACATCATCTGGCATAAACATAGCGTCCCATCCTCTTGCCACAATGGGGTTATCCAAATCAAAGGGAGCCCCCGTCAAGCTAAAAGGAATAGTTAAGCGGTTACGAATCATGGCAGGGATATAAAGCATTTCTTCTACATCAACGCCAAGCTCGCCAAATTGATCGATAAATCGCTGACGATCTTTTTCCAAGAGACGGCTGATAGCAAGACCTACTTTTTCTGCTTCGCTCAACGTGCCTACATGAGCTAAGTGTTCAAGCTCAAAATCTGTGGCCGCAATATTCAGGCCGTCAACGCACCTGCCTCTGTTTTGCGACACAAACAAGAAGAACGCCTCATACCCACTTCTCTCCGCCTCCTGTGCTGAGTCACTTTGCGCGGCCGCTTCTGCCAAGCAAATGTTCAAAATGCGCTGATACCGTTTTCTTGTTCTTTCACCAAGCGGTGTCTCAGTATCTGCCTTATCAAGGGTATCCCACAAAAGCTCTCTTGTCCCATCCCATTCGTATCCACAAAGGTTGACAAGCCTGTTCGTCACCTCATCCACAAAGGGAATCCACCTTGCTTGAGGAAAAGCCTCACGGTAAGCAGGGTCAAGACTGATATCGTGGTTATAAAGAGGCAAATAGGGATCAGCTAGCAGAAGCTGTGTATTCAACTTTACCTGTCCTGCCATGAGTTGATTGTACGTTTCAAAAACAGCTTTCACACTCTGATAGTCTTCTATTTGAGAAAAATTATTAATGTGCGCACTTTTTTTCACTTTTTCTTCATGCGAAAGCTCCGAATCTTGACATTTTTTTAAGTAAGACCACTTCAAATCATCTTGAGTTTTGTTTTTCATGGCTCCATAAAGTAATTCAACGATCTTCAAAAGTTCGTTTAAAAAAAACTCTGAATGGATTCTTCTTTGCGCGTTTAAGCTTCCTGGAATTACCGGAGCTTCTCTGGATAAGGCGTCTAGATCATTGATCAAGCCTTGATGTAGGCGTGATGTTTCAAGGACTATTTTGTCTTCTGGTAATTCGGGTGCACCCTCTAGACTTGCGCGAAGAGCAGCAACCTTCATTTGTAACGTCAGCAGCTCTCTGTCTTGGGCTTCGGATCTGTGTTCATTGCGTTCTTGGTTTTTTAAGGCCAAGACATATGCACGCAAAAGCACTGTGCGAAAGGCTAATACATCAAGGGGATCCATTTGAAGCATGTCTACTTGACGTTGTGTGACACGGGCAGGCGTAAGAGCATTGCGCCACCCTTGAACTTGGCCTCGTGTCTCACCGGATAACACATCACCTCTCAGCAGGGTATCTAAAGAATCCTGTATCTGCTTGAGGTAGCGATAATAAAAGCCCTCTGGTTGAAGGATCAAGCTTTCTTGTTGCGCCTTTGTAGCCAAGTGCCTCTCTTCATCGATACGCGCTTCTTGTAAGGCTCTTGCTTGACCTTCTCTTACCAACCGATTGTAGTGATTCCCTCTGTGAATCAAGTGAACGTCCTGATTTTGCCATGCTCCCGAATCATACGTATGAAGAGGTATAATATACCCTTGCCCATATTCAGGTCGTTGTTCTAAACGGTTTCTATTACCATCGACTTGCCCCCAAATGGTCAACCTTTTATTCATAAGGTGGGCCACTACATCCGCAAAGTATGTTCGTTTTAGAAGCCCAGGTCTATCTTCCTGAAAAAGCATCCAATGACCGTCCACAAGAACATGATTCACATAGGACTCATAAACGCTCCTTCTTGTCGCCCACGTTGCTTGATTTGCAAAAAAGTTCTGCTGCCTCATAAGAAGCTGCCTTCTTTCTTCTTGTCCTAAGTCATTAATTGCCAAGGCTCCTAAAAGAAGTTGCTTTTCCTCGGCAAGCGCACGGTAACTTTTCTTACGACGTATCTTTTGAGGAAGACGATCAAATTCATCAACAATTTCAGCGTGCGCAAGCTGCCTGACATGTTGTTGACCCGCATTCGCCAAAAGCAGGGCCCGCGCTTCTTCAGGCGTTGTCCCCATGGCATAATAAAAACAGTTACCATCTCCCAGCATGTAGGCTTCAGTGTAATAGGTTGCGCCTAATACTAGCTGATCGTGCCCCCAATTATTATTGTGGATCTCTGCACCTCGGAGTTGCGCTTTATCAGTGAGCTTTATTGCGGGCAATTGATTTTTTGCCTTTGAGATCGCCCATGCTTTTACACCTTCATCGTGGTCAAAAAGAAAAGAGGCCTTGGCAGGCATAAGGCTTGCCAACGAGAAGAAAGATGCTGTAAGTAAGAAGTATTTTTTAGAATTCCGCATGAACAAAGCCTTGTGATATTACATGATGCTCTTTATATGTATTTTAATTGTCAAAAAGTCAACATTTTGATTTTCGTTTTGAATTCGTTTTTTGAAAATTATTTTACAAAACGTTGATCCACCTATACAACCTCCAAAAAACTACTTACTTTCTCTTTCCTCCAAAAAACGATGTGATAATTTTCTTACCTTTACGTTTTCTTAATACTTTTCCTCAAAGCTAATGGCGCGTTGGTGTAGGGAGGGTTTCACATGTCGCTAGGGCAAACGAAAGTTTTTATGGCACTGAGCAAACGTCTTTCGTGGGATGTCAAGAACATGGAGGTGGCGTCCGACAACTTGTCGCGAGCAGACCTATCAGGTGCAAAGCAAAAAAGACTCAAGCCCTTTACCTTTCAAAAAGCGTTAAACACAGAACTTGCACGAACAAATCCTCAGCATCTTGGCCCTCAACACGGCGGTGTTACGGAAATGTTGTCGACCAAAGATAAAAAACAAGATGTGACCATCACGGGCAACAATATTTCAGCCCATCACGAAATGATGGAATTTAACAATTCCAACACCAAAGTCTATGAAACCACAAGCCTTCAAAAGAAGTTTGTGCAAATGTACCGCAACTGGATGACCCTTACAAAATGATGAGTCGTTCTTTCATCCTGATGGGCTTTGTCCTTAGCCTTACATTGGCGCCTTGCCTTTATGCAGGAGAGCTTTCTAATACACAAAAAATTGCCAGCGACGCCCTGCGCGTAAACGAGATCAGATCACGCGTCGCAGCCGAAAACATGGCCAACGCAAAATCTCCTGGCTATCATCCCAAAAACATTCAACTTCGCGCTGAAAAAAAGAAATTTGGTAAGGGACCTGAAACAGTGGCCGTGAAGAGTATTCGAAAAGATTCAAAGCGCGTTGTCATGAGTTATGAACCCGAGCACCCCCAGGCAGATGCCAATGGATATGTCGCTCTGCCAGAAGTTAACCCCATGATTGAGCTTATGAACATGCAAGAAAGCCGCCATAGCAGTGAACGCTTTTTAAAAATTCACGAAGCCACCACCGACACAAAACACAAACTGATTGGCATGATGGCCAGATAGAAAGGAAGCTTACATGTCTACCCCCAGCATTACAGGCACCTATGCCAAAATCGGCACCATGACAAAACCACAAACTGAGGCTGCTTCTGTCGCCACAACTTCCTTTGCAGACGTTTTATTCAAAGAACCCGTAAAGCAAGCTCTTGAGGCCTCTCGCATAGCTGAATCTGTCTCCCTTCAAGCCATGGCCGGCACCGTCGACGAGCAGACCCTGGCAGAAAGTGTTTCCGAAGCCGACACTGCCTTTCAAGAGCTCAAAGCCATCTGGTCCGAGACCTTGCGCACCTTGAAAGAACTTCCTCAGGTCGGCATGTGATCGTTTTAAACAACGGCCACCTGATGTAGCAGAAGAAGCCATGTGTGGTTTCTTCTTGTCTTTTAAAACGCCTGGATTCCTTGAAAAGATGGCGATCCGAGGGTTGTGAAAGGGCCCATCTTCTGGTACAGAAAAAGATCGTTTTATGATTGCGCGCGAGGATCTTATGGACTCAGCTTCTCCTCTTCTTGACGTTACTTCTTTGTCTTTTGAAGACGCCCTCAAAGAGCTAGAAGGCGTCGTGCGCCGTTTAGAAGAAGGGCGCCTCCCCCTAGAAGAAGCCATTGGTTCCTATGAACGAGGCGCCCTTTTAAAAGAGCGCTGTGAGACTCTCCTTGCCCAAGCGCGCCTTAAAGTAGACGCGATCGCCGAGTCAACGCAAGGAACGCCCACCCTTGAGACTTTCCACCATGACGATGAGTGAGCATGCCCCGCATACCCTCTTTGACAGTGCACTTTTACAGACACAAAAAGAGCTTGAGCCCTTTCTAAAAAAAGTCTTGGATGATCTCCAGGGCCCCAAAATCCTGACCCAAGCCATGAAGGATGCGGTCTTGGGAGGAGGTAAACGCCTTCGTCCTTTCTTGCATCTCGAGGCTGTCACGCTTTTAGGGGGCAAACGCCAAAAAGCTCTTCCCATGGCGGCGGCCCTTGAACTCATCCACGCTTATTCCCTTGTGCATGACGATATGCCTTGCATGGATAACGCGGATTTGAGGCGCGGCAAGCCCACGATTCACCGCACCTACGGCGACGCTGTCGCCCTTCTGACCGGGAATGCCCTTTTGACCTTGGCATTTGAGGTGTTGCACCGGGCAAGCTTTTCTTGTCGTAAAAAGCGCCTTATCACAACTGCGCTTGCAAAAGCTTCTGGGGCAAGCGGAATGATGGGGGGGCAGTTCTATGATCTTTTCGGGAATGTGCCTATGGACACGTTAGAGGCCCAAATCTATCACACTCAGCAACTAAAAACAGGAGCGATTTTTGAAGCTTGCGTTGAAAGCGCTCTTATTTTTTGTGAGGTGCCAGCGCGTCACCCCCTCATGACTTATGCCCATCATCTAGGCCTTGCCTTTCAAATTTATGATGATTTACAAGACTTACTTCTTGATCCCACAGAAGCCGGAAAAACCACAGGACTTGATACCGATAAGCCAACTTTTGTCTCTGTCCTTGGCCCTAAAGAAGCGCAAGAAAAGGCCGTGACGCTCCTTAAAGAAGCCGTCCAAAACCTCGCTCTTTTTAAAGAGAAAGCCTTTACGCTTTTGTCGGCCGCCCTTGTGCTCAAAACGAAAATTGAGAAAATTTGTTAGCATTTTCATTTTATTACCACGAGGAGATACCCACATTTGTAAACCCTCGCCATTTTTATGAAAATCTTTTATAATGACTCATGTCATGGTGGCTAAGCGGCCTTAACTCGTGCTTTATGTTCCCTTTTCTTTTATCTCTCAACGTCTCGTAACCCATGCGTGAGCGTAAAACAACCTCCTCGCTGCAGACCCTTTTTTTCGTGGTGGGCCTTTTTATCACGGCCCTTTCTTTGGCCATGATTGCACCAGCCCTTCTTGATTGGTTTTATGATGATATCAATTGGACGGCCTTTGCAACCGCCATGCCCATTACGGCGTTTTCAGGGCTTATGCTTGTTTTTGCCTATCGTCCCGCCAAAGAAGCTCAGCCCCTCTCGCTAAAAAATACTTTTCTTTTAACAGTTTGTAGTTGGGTTTTTATCTCTTTTTACGCCGCCCTTCCCTTTATCTTTTCCAACAGTACCTCGAGCCACACAGACTCCTTTTTCGAGGCGATTTCTGGCCTGACGACCACGGGCGCCACGGTGATGACCGGCATAGATTACGCCTCACCGGGGGTTGTTTTGTGGCGCGCGGTCCTTCAATGGCTTGGGGGCATCGGGATCGTTGTCATGGCCCTTACCGTTATGCCCATGCTGCGCATAGGCGGCATGCAACTTTTCCGCAGCGAATTTTCCGATCGTTCAGAAAAAGTCTTGCCTAAAGTGTCTCAAATTGCTGCAAGTCTTTTTACAGTTTACACGGGCCTAACGGTCCTTTGTGCAATGCTTCTCATGCTCTGTGATATCTCCCCTCTCGAAGCCATCTGTCACGCTTTTTCCACTGTCTCGACGGGGGGATACTCGACGTCCCATGCCTCCATTGCTTATTTTAATAATGTCGCTGTTGAAATCATTCTGATGATCTTTATGCTTGCGGGCAGCATTACGCTCATTCTTTTTGTGCGCGTAGCCAAGGGCGATCCCAAGGCCCTTTTCAATGACACGCAAGTCCGCACCTTCCTTCTGATTACCTTTGTCAGCATTCTTGTCATCACTTTGTGGCGATATGCTGGCGGCACCCCCCTTCTTAAAGCTTTGCGCGAAGTGTCTTTTAACCTCATTTCCATTATCACCAGCACAGGATTTAGCACCACCGACTATACCTTGTGGGGTAGTTTTCCCCTTATGACCATTTTTGTCTTAATGCAAATTGGTGGCTGCACAGGATCTACGTCCGGCGGGATCAAAGTCCTTCGGTATCAAATTGTGACCGCCATGATTAAAACGCAACTCGCCCAAATACGACGCCCCCACGGCATTTTTATTCCGCGCTATAACGCAAAACCCATTCCAGAGGGTGTCTTTGCGTCTGTTTTTACGTTTATAGGTCTTTATCTTTTAAGCCTTGGGGCGCTAACCTTGGGCCTTGCCCTTTATCACCTTGATTTTGTTACGTGCGTGTCAGCCGCCGTGGCAACTCTTAATAACGTCGGACCGGGTTTTGGGAATCTTATTGGCCCCCTTGAGAATTTTTCAGAACTTCCTGACGGTGCTAAATGGCTTATTATGGCCGGAATGCTTTTAGGTCGTCTCGAATTCGTGACCGTTTTCGTTCTTTTTAGCACGCGCTTTTGGAAAACTTAAAAGACCTTAACGATTCTTAAAGCAGTTTTGGGCATCACTAGGGGAATTCTACGTATCACACATAACGGGAGAGAGCTCATGTACTTCTTGGAAGTCGCTGCTGTGCGATTAGGCAGTCCATCACCTGAAGTTTTGCTCAAGCGTCAACTGACGTGGCGAAACTACTTAAGCGCCATCAAATCCACAACCTGGGAATCGCATCACGCACAGACTTATTATGAAATGAAGACAGGCTGTACAGAAAAGCTTCGTTTTGCTGGCACAGTTGAAAGACAGGGGGACACCCTTAATGTCTACTTCGTTTTTCTGCCAAGTAAGACTAATTATGAACCTTATATGTCTGATGAAGCCTTGTGGATTAACACTGACGCCCTTATTCAGCGTGTCCTGCGTCAGCCCAAAAAGTTCTCATCGCACCTCCTCGAGAGCATGACAAAACTTCTTGAGCATCTTTCGTTTAAAAGAAAACAGGCCGTGTAAGCCTAGACACGCAAACAACGTGACTCGTCTTACACGACAATGCGTGATTATTCGCCTTCATCCTCTTCGGTAATTGGCAGAAGAAGTGACATTTGACTGGAGGAGGCCTGGAGGGTCACGTCTTCAAATTGTCCTACTAAAGGTCCTTTTCCTACCCACCTATCTTCTTTCACTGTTCTCGCTTTTCTTTGTGGCAGCCCAAGAAGAGGCATGCTCGGCTTTAACACAGACGTGATGGCAGAGGGGATACGCCTCGGATATGGGCTGGCAAGGGTTTGAGGCATTTTTTTTACTTGCCAATCATAGGTAATGCTGTGTATTTCCATGGATAATACAGGTGGTTGCGAGGTGGCATTTTCACTATCAGACTCTTCGTCATCTGCAAAATCACCAAGAGCAATCAAAAGCCTATTTCTTTCTTCATCTGACTTAGAATAAAAATCATCCGACGTATAGATATACTCCACCAAAAACACTGTGGGAGCCAGGCTGAAGGTAACTGTTTTTTTTGGTTCTCTTTTTTCTGAAGGTGTTCTCAAAATACTTATAGCACGTGTTTCTTGTGAAGGAGAAGCCTGGGCAGGAACAGCCATTTCTTCGGACAGCTCTGGAGGCACGACGCGCTGACAATATAAGGAAGGAGGAAAAATCCTTTCAAAAGGCGTGGAGGCACCTCTTCGCAGAGCTTCTATCTCAGAACCAGCGTCTACACTCCACTGCCAGTTTCTATCATCTGCATCAAAGAACGCCTCATCTTCTGATGAGGACGCAATACTGGCGACGGTCCACATCAAACCCGCCATCAAAATATGCGAGAAACTTTTAGTCATTTACATACTCTCAATCAAAAAGATAAGTAGCGAGCTTTTTTTGCTTCTACAAACAAGAATTCGAAATCCATACACCTTTTTGACAAAAAATCAAAGTAAAATAAACAATACAAAATTGATAAAAATTAACTACAAAAGAAAGCTGTTTTCACACTGTCGAGATAAAACTCTTAGAGTCTGAGAGTGGGTACCCAGGCGCGTTGGTGTCCATATTCGTCTTCACGGGAAGGGGCCTCAAACAAAGCGTATTTTCGGGGTGTAATGCCCGTAAATTGCTCGAAGAGCACGCGCTGATCTTGACCGCTTATTTGTTGATAGGTCACAGAATCACCAAAAAGACTCAGTGCCTGGCTTTTAGAAAAGGGATCCAAATAACATACGCGACCAATACCTGCGGCAACCAAGTGACGAGTACAGGTGTGACAGGGAAAGGTCGTTGTATAAAGGGTCGCCCCCTGCACACTTCGCCCGGTATTCAACGCGCCAATAAGCGCGCTCATTTCCGCGTGGATGTTGCGCGAATATTCTAAGATGTCCATAAAAGATGTCTCTTCTTTTAAGGCGATCAGCAGGTCTTGCAAGGAACTTTCTTCGAAATAATTCTCAGGTATGGCAACGTTCTGATGATCCTTCAAAAAGCCCAAGATCTCTTTGAAAATTCTTTTCTTTGCGTCCATGCTTGAGTTGCGCCGCCACGGCCAATCTCGAAAATCCTTTTCGGCTGGCATGGTATTATCGTAAAAACCTCCACCAGCCTTTGGGACCTCATTAAAGCCGACAGCCACTACTTGTTCCATAGGATCCACAATACAAGCCCCCACCTGTCTTGAAACGTCTCCTGATCTGAGGCGCGCCACATGAGCGTACATCATGGCACTTTCTTGAGGATCTGGTGGCACGAAAGGATGACCAAAAAGAAGCCAGATAAACCGCTGCAAATGCCGTTTGGCCGCCAAAGTCTTTTGATCATCTAAAAGTAAATCAGCTGACAGAAAATCACACCCACTGTGCATGGGTGAATCTTGATAAGTAAGGGCAATGATTATCAGACGCCGACCATACAACTCTTTAAGGTTTTTCACTTCGCCCTTTGAAAGCACCTGGTCACAGATAACAGCGTGTGTCTTTGGGGACTCCGACACTTCACGAAACGTGACAAGCGGCACAACCTCATGCTGAATGCCAACTGCCTGAAAAAGACTCTTCAATTCTTCAATCAAATAAGCCGGCAGCGCCGTCGGAGGACCCGTAAAGACGATGCCTAGACGATGGCCCATCATCTTCCTCCTATACAATTTGACCTTCTTAAAGTATGCCTAATTTAGTTTAATTTTAGGTAAATTCTTTTATATTCCTTTATGAGGTTCTTACTGTCTTTGAAAAAAATCTTTTCATCCCCACATGGGTCGCCTCAAATCCCAAGGTTTCATAGAATCGCTTAGCATCCGTGGGGCTTTTATGGGTTGTGAGCTGGGCAAAGAGGGCCCCTTTTTCTTGACCATACTCAAGCGCCCACGCCATCATTTGACGCCCAATGGTCTTGCCTTGATAATCCTTTTTTACGTGCACGCCTCCTATTTGAAGGCGAAGCCCCCCTTGATGGGTCAAGCACGGAATAAGAGTAAGCTGACAAGTCGCCACAAGGGTGTCCTCCACCATGCCGACTACCAGAAGTTGCTGGGGATCTTGATCGATCGCCTCAAAGGCCTTTGTATACCCGTCCCATGAAAGCGCGTTCAGACTTTCGCGCGTGCGCCCCAACGCATCTTCAAGATAAAGGGCAACAATACGTGACAGATCCTGAACACCTGCACGCCGAAAGAACACAGTGACTGGCATACCCTCTTAGTCCCCCAAAAGGCTGACTGACCATGGACGATCGTCACGTTCTGGCGGTACACAGATATAAGGCGCCGCGTTATCAAGCTTTTCCAAAGGGCCGCCCATAAACCGTTTTGCCGCCATTCCCACACCACCGTGGGATACAATCAGCACGGGTCCATATTTTTCAAGGGCGCGGTTTAATCCTCGCAGCACACGCGTGCCAAAGGACGCCGCGGATTCAGCCCCTTCGGGTGTCTCGCCTTTTAGCCACGACCCAAGAAGAACGTCCGCATCCATGGGTTTTCCCTCTAGGTCCCCCCACGTGCATTCTTTTAAGTCTTCATCCAGTGAAAGAGACACCCCGAGGGGGGTTGCCAAGATTTCAGCCGTTTCTTTGGCTCGGAGAAGGGGGCTCGCCACAATGTGAACAATTCCTTCCTTCTGTAAAAGAGAAACAGCTTCCTGAGCTTGACCACGACCTATGTCATTCAAAGGAATATCCTTTGACCCCATACAAATCCCCTGCGCGTTCCAATCCGTTTGCCCATGTCTGATAAAATAGAACGGGATTTTTTTGATCATCATCCTTGAGTCCTTTTGTTTTTTTGAACCTGAAAAGAATCGTCCTCTAACAGATGCACAAACCGGTCCAGGACCTGATCCATCTTTTGGTGAATTTCTGTGAGAGGCTGAGAAAGAAGAGCGTGTTTGCTTTGCGTATAAAAGGACGGCGTTAAATCACAAGCGGCTTTGTCAGCAAGCAGAGCAAGCCCCTCTTGCGTGATCTCTAAGTGACACTGAAAACCGTATGCCTTCGGCGCGTATCGTACAATTTGTCTCGGGCACCCAGGGCTTGAGGCAAGTAGTACACTTTCTGGAGCCAGCCCCGGCATATCATAGTGCCAATGAATCACGTCAAACGTCTGAGGCAACTCTCTCAACAAGGGATCCTGCAACCCGTCCTTGGTCAAGGTAATGGGATAAACACCCACCTCTTTTTCAGGGCTTCTTTCGGTGCGTGCACCGCACGCCTCCCCTAAAAGCTGAGCGCCTAAGCAAAACCCTATCACGCCCTTATCTTGTTCTAAAAACGCGCCAATGAGACCAATTTCATCCTTCAAGTAAGGAAAGTAATCTTGCTTTAAAGGGCTTTGAGGTCCTCCCATGACAATCAAAAAATCAAACGCATCAACTGGCGGAAGCGCCTCGCCGCGATAGGGTTTCACCAGCGTGATCGTGTGCTCTTTTTTCTTCGCCCAAGCACCCATCACGCCCAGGCCCTCGAAGGCAGCATGGAGGACGCAAAGAAGTTTCATATAAGGTCCCCTTACCGGTTACTCAGCGTATATTTGCTTGGTCGCATCCTGATGGCAATAGTCTAGTTGTTTTCGGATGAGATGAGCCGAAATTTCAAGATTTGCACCCTCTAAATCAAGAGAGGTCTTCTCAATGAGGGCTAGGCCATCAGGAAGACAATATTTTCCTGACACAAGAGATCTTGCATAGGTTTCTGCCTCGACCTCTTCTAAGCCCATCAGCTCTGCCACCCATAACCCAAAAAGCCGGTTACGCCTTGCCAGCACCTTAAAGGCCAAAAGCTGATCATTTTGAAATTTACTTTCTAAGGCACGTTCGCGGTTCACGAAATTATCCATTTTTTCTCCCTGTGATCAAAAGCCTGGCCTTTTTTTGTTGCTCTTGACTCTTTAAGTGTGCCATAAAATATCCACAGGATTCAATCTTACTGATACCCCCTTTATTCTTATGGCGATTCCCTACACTGACTTAGAATTACTGATTCGTACGGCTTTTCCCGAAGCAACCTTCACCCTTGTAGACACCATGGGAGACCAGGATCATTATCAGCTGTCCATTTCTTGCCCCTCTTTTGCTGGTAAAACGCGTGTGGCTCAGCATCAGATGGTGTACGCTGCCCTGAAAGGCCTTATGGCCGAACAACTTCACGCCCTTTCTCTTAAAACAACCCCTCTTATTAAGGAGTAACTTCATGAGTTCACAAGACACCCTCTTTGATGAAATTAGATCTCTTCTACAAGAAAATGATGTTGTCCTGTTTATGAAGGGAACGCCGGACATGCCCCAATGTGGGTTTTCTGGGGTCGTATGCCAAATTCTTGAGCGTTTAGAGGTCCCTTTTGTAGGCATCAACATTCTTGCACGTCAAGATTTGCGTCAAGCTATTAAGGACTTTACCCAGTGGCCCACTATTCCCCAACTTTATGTGAAGGGTTCATTCATTGGCGGGGCTGACATTCTTCGAGATATGTATCAAACAGGAGAGCTTAAAGAGCTCCTCGTCGAAGAAGGGCTTCTGGCTGCCTAACATTTGTTTTTTAAGGGGATAGAACAAAGCATTAAATTGCTATTCTTACCCCTTGCGTTCCCACCCCAGAGCGCTTATAGTACCAACTCGTCGGAGCGTAGCGCAGCCTGGTAGCGCATCACGCTGGGGGTGTGAGGGTCGTGGGTTCGAATCCCGCCGCTCCGACCATTTAAATCTTTACCCACCAAAAAAACAACGCGCCCAAAGGCGCGCCTGCTTGTTGTCAATTATCCTTAAGCTGACTTACTTTCATCACTTTTTTGCTGACGCTTGGGTGCGACTTTTTCTGGCATCTCTGCGGGCAAAATGATCGTATTGCTTTCTTGGTGCTTCGTGCTTTGATGTCGACGCATTTTTTGAAGTTGCCCTTCCTCCCAGTCTTCTGAAAAAACAGGAAAAAGACTGCTCAGCTGTGGAAGAAGACCCAAGGACACCGCCGACACCCCAAGTCCAAGGCCCCAGCCAACCATGACCCAAATCGGCCAGAAATACCCACCGCCAGACACAGCCCACACCACGACAAGCCCTGCATTCACAAGACCGTAGATAATCAGACTTTGATAGAATTCTCGAAGAGCGCGCACTTTTTTGCGCATTTCTTGCTCGTTCATTTTTTTCCCCGTGATTCTTTTCGACAAAGCCTATTCTAGCACCCCAAAGCGACAGCGCAAGC
Source organism: Alphaproteobacteria bacterium (assembly GCA_013911655.1). Classification (GTDB taxonomy): domain Bacteria; phylum Pseudomonadota; class Alphaproteobacteria; order Caedimonadales; family UBA1908; genus JACESU01. Next base: position 182,011 of record JACESU010000003.1, on the reverse strand, counting down.
CTTCAAATAAAGCAAAAAAAAGAGGGACCGCACGGCCCCTCTTTTAAGGTGCGTCTTGATATTAACTTTGGGTAGGAGTCCTTTCATCAGGATCTCCAAAGACTCTCGTCACAGGCGTTGCAGTACTACTAAAAGAAACGGGGACCATAGGGGGTTGTTCATCCTCACCTGTCTTAGTTAACACAGACGACCTTTTAACGGACCCCTCCTCGTTAGTGCTATCCTGTGCTGCTCTTAAGGCCTTTTCAACTTGATCCGCAAGGGCCATTGCTTTAGGGTCAGCAGCGTTTTCTTTTCTTAAAGTTTCAATGTCTTGCATAATTGAACCACTGTTTTTACTTAGAAACGTTGGAGACGCCTTGTTAGCGGAAAGATTGCGTGCAAGAGCCGATAGTTTTTGTAAAGCAGTAGGGGGACCTTTAGGACCACTTGGAAGCAAATTATCAGAAGAGCTTGCTAAAGCCTCCGATTTCGGGGCAGGAAGCGTGGGCCTCAACTTTATGGGGAAGGGGGTTGATCTCCCTTCCTTTGAATCATCGCTTTGTTGCGCACTCGGCTTTACCCCAGACTGTGTCTTTTTTAACGAGGCTAAACCTGACGCTGGAAGCGATTGAGTCAAATCCATATTTGGCGTCTTGAGCTGGGTTTGATAGCCTTTAAATTCTTGATATTCCTGACTTCCTGGCTCCAAACTATCTCGCAAAAGAGCGGCAATATCTCCTTCCACATCTCTTTTGGTTTTCACATCAAGATTACTGAAAGACCCCATCTTTTCTCTAACAAATGACTTTCTATCTTCTGGTGTTTTCTTCTTAAATATCTTCAAATCCCCTAGTGTCACAGTGGGGCCTGGGCCAGTTCTCACTTTCTTAGATGACACATCGGGTTCAGACGGTTCCGTGGCAGGAGGTGCCACCTCCACAGAACTTTTAACAGATGACTCAGCTCCTGTAGATGGGTTATTATCTTCAGTTGCCGACGCTGATGGCACTTGTTGCCCCGCTGCATTTTCTTCTTCAAGACTCGCACCACCGGCACTAGGCGCTTGATTGAAAATATCTTGTGCTTTAACACGTGGCTTTCTTGTAGGCAGCCTTTTATTCGTTGTGCCCTTTTGTATATTTGCTCGATCTTTGTTTGGATGAGTCAAGGGTGTAGAGCTTGGCTTTGCTAGACGCCCTAAAACATCTTCTTGTGGTGCTTCTCCGCCTTCAGAAACGCTATCTAAGGGTGCAGCCGGCACACCTGTAGCACCTGAACTGTTCTGGGATTCTTCTGCAGAGGGTTTGGGCAAAGGTTCTTCAATCTTTGAGGGAGGTGACAATGATACAGCATCAGATCTATCTACATTTTCTGGCGCTTTCGAAAGCGTCGGAACCTTCTGATCCCCTTCTACAACCTTTGGTGCGGACGAAACATCTGCCCCTTCTTGTTCAATATTTTTCGAGGACGATTGAGTAGCCGGTGCAGGAGGAATACTTACAGAACTAGAAGAGGTCTCTTGAGGAGCTCTCTCGAACCCTCTATTTTCATTTTTTCCATATTTTAAATAGTGATACTTTGCAAATGATTGTTGGTCGACTTTTTGGGACGATGCATACTCACCCACATCTGGATGACGCTCAATATAAGTCTGCGCATCAAATCCTTCTGGAAGTTTGCTATGCTCTTCTTCCGTTAGGTGTGCCCTCTTCTCATTCTTGCCATAAAGATTAAAGTGTAGTTTTGCATACTGGTGAGGATCGTGTTGGTCTTGCTTTGCCTGATCATTCACATCAGGATTAAGACCCAAATAACTAGGGGTATGCAACGCACTTTGTGACGTCAACTCAGAGGGAGAATTCTCTAATTGGCTTGATGGGGGTTCCGTTGAGGACGCTTGTAGCCCCATGCTCATAAAAGAACTTGTCAAAACCGAAAAAACACTTAGCGATATTTTTTTTTTCATCATAATCTCACCAAATAAAACCTTTTACAGTATAGCGTTAAGGATTAATCTCTGGCAAGAACCTCACTTAAATAAATCTTTTTCGTATTATTTATTTCTCCATTATTCATTCTAATCAAATAGATAAAACGCCAACAAGCTTCTGGGTTTTTTTCGGAACAGGCGTGTTATTACCCCTGCTCTTTTTCGCTTGTGGTAGGCTGCCTTCCGGGAACAGAGACTCCTCTTAAAATGAGTGGTTCTTTGTGGGCGAGACCCTCTGCCATACCAATCTTCAAATAGTGATATTTGGCATAAGTCTCTAGGTCGCTCCCGCGCTTTATTGCGCCTATTTTCACGTCCGCGTAGGTGTTGATATAGGTCTGGGGATTAAAATCCTGTGGAAGGCGCATCAGATCGTTTTTGGTTAAATAGGGCCTGCCTTCGCTTCGACCATGGGTTACAAAATGAAGTTTTGCAAATTTCTCAGCATCAAAATGTTTTGCTCTGACTTCGTTTTCAATATCTGGATTGAGCTTAAGGTAGCTTTCAACGTCTACATTTTCGGTATTCACAGGAAGGGCGGGTGGCGACCCTGGCACGGACGCCTGCACGTTCATGCCACAACAAAATCCCCCCACAACTATCAAAACGTTTATCTTTCCCAAAACACCTCTCCTTTTATCTTTGTGATGACGCCCGTGCTTACGCCGCCGGGGTGATCATCTCCTCGACCCGCACCCAGCGATCAAATTCATCAGCCGTCAGATACCCCAGCTTTACGCCCGCGTCTTTCAAGGTTGTCCGCTCTTGAAAAGCGGTCTTGGCAATTTTTGCAGCCTTATCATACCCAATATGGGGATTAAGGGCAGTCACCAGCATAAGGGACTCGCCCACAAGGGACTGAAGACGGGCAGCGTCCGCTTCGATGCCGTCCACACAGTGCTCGGCAAAACTCTGCGCGCCGTCAGCAAGAAGCCTGACTGACTGTAAAAAGGCATTGATGATCACAGGCTTAAAGACGTTAAGTTCCAAGTGGCCGCTTGCGCCCGCCACCGTGATGGTTGTGTGATTCCCCATGACTTGAGCTGCCACCATGGTCAAGGCCTCGCATTGGGTCGGGTTGACCTTGCCCGGCATAATGGACGAGCCCGGCTCGTTGGCTGGCAACACAATTTCGCCAAACCCACATCGAGGGCCAGATCCCAACAGCCTAATATCATTGGCGATTTTCATGAACGCAGTTGCCAGGGTGCAAAGCACGCCCGACATCCCCACAAGGGCGTCGTGGCTGGCAAGGGCCTCAAACTTGTTAACGGCCGTCACAAAAGGAAGTCCTGTAAACGCTGCAACTTCTGCTGCGAAGGCTGTGTCAAACCCAACTTTGGCATTGATCCCTGTGCCGACAGCCGTCCCTCCCTGGGCAAGCTCATACAGATCAGGAAGGGCGCGTTCTATCCGGCGAAGGGCATTTGCCACCTGGGCGCGGTATCCGCCAAACTCTTGACCAAGGGTGAGCGGCGTTGCGTCCTGAAGATGGGTACGCCCAACCTTGATCAGATCTTGAAACGCGCGCTCTTTAACCGCAAGTGCTTCCACCAAACGCTGGAGCCTTGGCACCAGATAATGGGCTACTTCTTTGGCGGCCGCAATGTGCATGGCGGTGGGAAAGGAGTCGTTGGAGGATTGGCTGTGATTCACATGGTCATTGGGATGAATAGGATCCTTTGAGCCCAAGGGTTTGCCTAAAAGCTCAAGGGCACGATTGGAAATGACCTCGTTCACGTTCATATTGGTTTGGGTCCCCGATCCCGTTTGCCACACAACCAAGGGAAAATGATCATCAAGCTTTCCCTCAATGACTTCATCGGCCACTTTGACAATCAGATCGGCCACCTCTGGAGAGAGTTCTCCTAGTTTTTTGTTTGCCGACGCAGCCGCGCGCTTTTGAATGCCAAAGGCCCGGATCAAAGCCAGAGGCATCCGTTCGCCTCCGATACGAAAATTTTCAAGGGAGCGCTGAGTTTGCGCGCCCCAATACCGGTGTTGTTCGACCTCAATGGTGCCCAGAGAATCGCTTTCAAGGCGTATGTTTTTTGTCATGATCTGTGTTACCTTGCCAAAGTGAAGAATACGGATGACATTTTGCGGAGTTTCTGTGACGCTGTCGAGTCATTTTCTGTTCATGGAAGAAGCACTTGCCGAGGCACGCATGTCCGCACGCCTGGACGAGGTGCCTGTGGGGTGCGTCCTTGTGCATGGGGGGCGCGTCATCGCCAAAACTGGCAACCGCACAAGAGCCCTTTGTGACCCAACAGCGCACGCAGAAATCCTGGCACTGCGCCAAGGCGCCCAGCACCTTCAAACGCTTTTTTTAACAGACTGCGACCTGTACGTGACGCTCGAGCCTTGTGCTATGTGCGCGCAGGCGCTGGCGTGGGCACGGATCCGTCATGTTTATTTTGGTGCATATGACCCTAAAAGCGGCGGACTTACGCATGGCGCGCGCGTTTTTGATCATCCCACCTGCCATCACAAGCCAGGCCACACAGGAGGGCTTTTTGAAAAAGAAACGGGCCTTCTTTTGCAGACTTTTTTTCAAGATAAAAGGCACCTCTAACGGTTTTTTCTTAAGAAAAATATCTTCTTTTGCGCCGAAAACTACGATAGGTTGGTCCTAACCTAAGTTATGGATTGTAAGAGTAAGAAGAATGTGGCTTGCGGACGTCTTTCATGGGCAAAACGCCCCCGGCACACGAACCCTTGCCCAAGTGCCCGAAGGGGTGGAAGCGTGTCTGATCAAGCACCTCTTTTACGAGTCCCCGCAGACCCTTCTTGTGGTGGTACGCCATAAAGAGCGTCTGGATGAGCTGAGCGCGCAACTAAACGCGCTCGACGCCGATCTACCCCTTTTGATCTTTCCCTCGTGGGATACCCTTGCCTATGACCGGGTGTCGCCGCGCAAAGACCTGATGGGGACGCGCCTTGCGACCCTGAAAACCTTGCACGATGAAAAAGGGCCCTTCGTTGTACTGACCACTTGCGGCGCCCTTTTACAGCGCGTACCACCCCAAAGCCTTTTTGCGAACACGACCCTCACCTTGCAACTTGGCCAAAGTCTGCCCGAGGGACGCCTTGAGCACGTATTGGCGGCGGCCGGGTATCTGCGGGTTGAAACCGTACGTGAGCCAGGCGAGTACGCCGTACGCGGCAGCCTTGTGGATCTTTTTCCGGCCCACGCGGACCTGCCCCAACGCATCGACCGTTTCGGCACCGAGATCGAGACCATCAAAACCTTTGACCCCTTGACCCAGCGCACCCAGGACATTCTTAAAAGCCTGGAGATTCTGCCTGTTACTGAAGTCGCGCTATCCCCTGACACGATCAGCCAGTTCAGGCAGCGCTACCGTGAAGCGTTCGGTGTGCCCAAGGCCCTCGACACCCTTTACAATGATATCAGTGAAGGGCGACCCCACGGGGGTATGGAGCATTGGCTCCCGTTCTTTTATAACGAGCTTCTTCCTCTTTTTGATGTGGTGGGGGCGCACAGCCGCCTCTTTTTAGGCGCGGACGTCCCCTTGAGTCTCAGCGAGCGCGTTGAGGCCATCGAGGATTATTATCAAGCGCGCAAAAACACCCCTCCCGGCAAAGAGCAACTTTACCATCCCGTGCCCGTAGAAAGCTTGTTTCTAAGCCTGAAAGAAATTGAAAAGCATACGCGCACCCTAGAAACCTATCAAACAAATCCTTACGACGTCCCAGAAAGCCATCAGGATCACGTCATCTCTCTTGGCGCCAAACCCTTTTTGTGGGCGCATCCACCTCAAGAAACGCTCCTCAAGCAGCTTTCCCATATCCTTGAAAGTGCCAAAGCCCAAAGTAAAACTTTGTTTCTGGCGTGGCAAACCCAAAGAGAACGCCTCACTTTTCAAGAAATGCTAAAATCCCTTGAGTGCCCTTATGAGGAAGCGGCGGCATCCACTTTTTTCACGCGCGTCGACATAAGCGTCCCCTGCCTTGTTCCCTATCCTGTGTCCCAAAGCTTTGAAGACGATCAGATCCGTGTGGTCAGCGCCTCCCAACTTATGGGAAAAATGCTGACCCAGCGCGCGCGTCGCAAAAAACGGTCGGATCTTTTTATTGAAGAGGCCTGCGCCCTTTCAGCAGGCGACCTTGTGGTGCATCACGATCACGGGGTCGGAAGATATCAAGGGCTTGTGAGCATTACCGTGGGCGGTAAACCCCACGACTGTTTGCAGCTCGAGTACGCCGGCCAAGACCGCCTCTTTTTACCGGTGGAAAACTTGGACCTTATTTGCCGATATGGCGGTGAGGCCAGTGCCGCTGCCCTCGACAAACTTGGGACGAATGCCTGGCGCCAGCGCAAAGAAAAAATCAAAAAGGACCTCTTTGCTATTGCCTCTCACCTGTTGGAAACAGCCGCCAAAAGAGAGCTTTTAACGTGCGAACCATTAGTGCCAGATGAAGCCATCTACACCGCCTTTTGTCAGCGTTTTGACCACGCTGAAACCGATGACCAGTGGCGTACCCTTGAAGAAACCCTCGAGGATCTAGCCTCTGGCCATCCCATGGACCGGCTTGTGTGCGGTGACGTTGGCTTTGGTAAAACTGAAATCGCCTTGCGCGCTGCGTGCGTGGCTGCCAGTGCCGGCAAACAAGTCGCCCTGATTGCCCCCACCACGCTCCTTGTACGTCAACACTTTCTCAATTTCAAAAAGCGCTTTGAAGGGCTCGGGATTCGGGTGGCGCAGCTCTCCCGCTTTGTCAGTGCCACGGCTGCTAAAAAAACTAAGGAAGAAATCGCAAGCGGCAAAGTCCATGTGGTGATCGCAACCCACGCGCTTCTTGCGCGTTCCGTCACGTTCCAAGACCTGGGCCTTCTCATTGTGGACGAAGAGCAGCACTTTGGCGTCAAGCAAAAGGAAAAGCTTAAATCCCTTAATCCCCAAACGCACCTTTTGACCCTAAGCGCCACACCCATTCCTCGCACGCTTCAAATGGCCTTGACGGGCATGCGCTCGCTCAGCCTCATTACGACGCCGCCCATGGACCGCTTACCCGTACGCACCTTTGTCACACCTTTTGATCCTGTGGTCATCAAAGAGGCTATTTTGCGCGAGCGTGCGCGCGGTGGCCAAACGTTCTTTGTCTGTCCGCGCCTCAAAGATCTTGACGAAGTAAAAGACACGCTCCTGGCTCTTATTCCTGATCTGCGTGTGACCTTTGCCACAGGACAAATGGCGGCAACCGATCTGGAAAAGGCCATGACAGCCTTCTGCGACCGGGAAGTCGACGTCCTCCTGTCCACCAACATTATTGAATCGGGTTTGGATCTGCCGTTTGTGAATACCATCATCGTGTACCGTTCGGATCTTTTTGGTCTTTCCCAGCTGTATCAACTGCGAGGCCGCGTGGGCCGGGCTAAAGCACGGGGCTACGCTTATCTCACCCTGCCTACCCACAAACCTGCATCCGAAAGCGCAACAAAGCGCCTCGAGGTCATGCAAACCCTTGATACGCTGGGAGCCGGATTTCAGCTCGCCAGCCACGACATGGATCTACGCGGCACGGGTAACCTTTTGGGAGAAGAGCAATCAGGCCACATCAAAGAAGTGGGCCTTGAGCTTTATCAACAAATGCTCGAGGACGCCGTTCTTGCCGTCAAGGCCAAGGCGCGCGGCGAAGAAATTGCCGAAAAATGGTCGCCCCAGATGTCCCTTGGCCTTCCCGTCATGCTGCCCCCTTCTTATATTCCTGATTTGGGTGTACGGTTAAATTTCTACAGACGCCTTTCTTGGGCAACAACGAAAGACGATCTTAAGGCCCTTTACGCCGAAAGCGTTGACCGGTTTGGCGCTCCTCCTGAGGACGTAACGACCCTTTTTGAAGTCATGGGACTAAAACAACTGTGCAAACAGGCGGGCGTGGCTAAAATCGACGTAGGCGATCGCGGCATGACCCTTGCGTTTTTCCAAAACACCTTCGCCGCCCCCGATAAACTGATTACCTATGTTCTCGACAAAAAAGGCGTAATCACCGTACGGCCTGATCAAAGCCTTGTCATCAAGGCCGACATTCGTGATCCTAAGGCTAAATTAAAACTGGCCCACAAAGTGCTCCGTGATCTTGTCGGACTTTTACCCGCGAAGGAGGAGGCATGAGCCTTGTCCTTGACGGTGTAAGCCTTGTACGCGGGGGGCGCCTTTTGTTTAAAGCGGTGTCTTGCACCCTTGCGCCAGGAAGCTTGACCCTGCTTCAAGGCAAGAACGGACAAGGAAAGACGTCCCTGTTAGAAGCCGTCGTGGGCCTCATTCCTTTGAAAAAAGGGCGCATTACGTGGCAAGGATGCGCGCTGACACCTGAAGACTTTCGCGCCGTTCTGGGCGAGGACGGGTTAAAAGGAGCCGTCGATGTAGGGACGCATTTGCATTTGTGGCAAAGTCTTTACGGCGCGCCTTCGCACGGTACTGATTTTTTACAAGAAACACGTGTCCTTCACGACAAGCCAGTCGCGTCACTGTCAGCAGGTCAGCGTCAACGCCTAAATTTATCACGGCTTTTTTTTGGCCCGCGCGTCCCCTTATGGTTATTGGACGAGCCTTTGACCCATCTTGATGCGCGCACCAAAGCCTTATTCTTAGGTGCTTGCTGTGACCACCAAGGCCAAGGAGGCATTGTCATCATGGCAAGTCATGAGACGCCGTCCCAAATTCTTGAGGTACCCGTTATCGACCTTATGCCAGCGCACTCTCTTTCCCCCGCAACCTTACGTCAGGAGCTTCAAGATGTGGCGCTTTTTGCTTAAGGACGCCTGGGGCGAACGGACCCATTTTCTGACAAGCCTTGGGTTTTTTATGGCGTCCCTTGCCATTTGGTCCTATGTGGCGCCAAACGCTTCCGACACAGCCTCTCAATTTTTTTGGATTCTTTTGGTGTTTTGCCTTCACTATATCGTGCAAATGACCCTCCTGCATGACGCCGTGGGCGGCTTTATCAAGAACCTGATGATCAGTCCTTTGTACCTAGGGCACTATGTTGCCTTGCGATTTACGTCCCTCGCCGTCGTGGGGCTCGGTCTTTTGGGGGGTGGCCTTTTATGTTGCGCGCTTTTTTTTAATAAAGCCATTTTCTTTGATCCGCTCGTTTTGATCGCCTCGTTGGCGTGCCATCTTAGTCTCTTATTTTTCGTGAGTTTTCTCACCCTTTTTTCCAAAGGCTCATTTCTTCTTGGCACCTTTCTTGGGTACCCATTGATGCTGCCCATCTTCCTTCTGACATTTGTCGCGCAAACTGATACTATGGCAACAACGCTTTTAACAGGGAGCGCGCTGGCGTTAATGCCCGCAAGTATGGGGGGGGCCATGATTGTTCTTCACATTCACCGGACCTCAACCTAAGGGATGATCCTTTGACGACGAAAAAAAACATTTCTTTTAAAAAAGTTCTCAGCAATCTTCGAAGATATTTTTTCTCTGGCGTTCTTGTCACCGCGCCTCTTGTGCTAACGCTCTATGTCATTTGGTCAGTGATCCTTGCCCTTGACACCTTTATCACCGATCTTTTTCCCACAAAAATCTTAAGCATTCCAGGCCTCCCCTCGCATATGCCGGGCATCGGCCTTGTCTTGGCCCTTGTGGGACTGACCGTTATTGGCTGGCTTGCCAAAGGTTACATGGGGCGCTGGATCCTAGGCACAAGTGAGCAAGTACTGCACAAGATGCCCGTCATTCGAAGTCTTTACAAAACGCTCAAGCAAATTTTTGAAGCGATTTTAAAAAACGATAAAAATTCTTTCCGTCAAGTCGTCCTTGTGGAATACCCTAGAGAAGGGGTCTTTACCCTTGGATTTCTGACAGGTCCTGCACCAAAGGTCGTTGCCGAGCACAGCAAAGAGGGGCTTATTGGCATCTTTGTTCCCACAACGCCTAACCCGACGTCAGGCTTTTTACTCTTTATCCCTCAAGAAAAAGTACGCCCTCTTCCCCTAAGTGTGGAAGAGGGCGTTAAACTTGTGGTGTCTGTGGGGCTTGTCTCACCCGAGGCGCCAGGACATCCTACGCCGCCTGGGATTCAGCCTCTATGCTAAGGCCTTCTTTTTTGGCAATCTCTCTAAAAAAATCTCGGAATGCCTGAATCCGTCTAGAAGTCTGAATAGACTGGCTGTAGACCAAAAATCCTTTCATCCTGGGCCCCTGAATGTGCGAGAGGACCTCTTTAACATCGCCGTTTTTCAGCAAAGGATTTTCTTTGGCCAAGGACACGATCCCAAGGTTTTCTTCTACGGCCAAATAAAGGTTATTGACGCGAAGACATGGTGTGCGCATCTCTCCAGGTTTACATCCAAGGGTCAAATGCCAGTTAATATGATCCATGTGACGGTCATGTTCGCTATAGGCAACAAGTCTGTGATGATCCAACTCTTCCGCGCTCTGGGGCTCTCCGTATTGCTCTAAATATTCCTTACCAGCAAAAAGCCCCAGATTAAGCTGAGCGATTTTTTCACTCATTAAATGCGGGTGTTCGGGCGCATAGGGCAAAAGAGCCACGTCGTTTTCTCGCAGCAAAAGCTCTGGGAAACGGTCATCATTAATAATGCTAACGGTCACCTTTGGATGCTTTTTCATAAAAGCCCCAATATGGCGCGCCAAAACAGACGACGTCCAGCTCATAGGCGTAATCACGCGGATCGGACCTTGAAGTTCCTCGCCTGATTCTTGAAGGGCTATTTGAGCGCGCTCGGACTCGGCCATAATGCGTTCGGCCGCCTTGAAGAGGATTTCTCCTTGCTCTGTCAGCACAAGACGTCTTGGAGAACGGTGGAACAGTTTCACCTTGTGACGGAACTCTAAGTCACTGATATGACGACTAATAACTGAAGGTGTCAGGTTAAGTTCACAATTTGTGAAACTTTCACCTTTGGCCGCATAATAAAAAATTTTAAGCTTATTAAGGTCCATAAAACACCCTATAGTAATGGATACTATAAAGGATATAGGATCTGTCACAAAAATTGTCACGTGCTTTTGATGAATTTCTTTATTTCCTTTTAGGAAAGTCGTGATTCAGATCCCTTTAAAATAATAAGGGGCCTTTAAAGACCCTTGCTTAGTCAAACGTATTGGTTCTGGGAAAGCCCACAGGCGGCATGCGCCCGCTTTGGCCGCGCCGCCCAAGCCACGCCCTGATATCCTGCTCAAGACGGGTACGTTCGCCGCTTTTCCACGAGAGCCCGTCCTCCAGGCGCAGGCTTTTAATATCTCCCAGACGCCCTTCACGGTAACGTTGCAAAAGGACACCTTTACCACGGCTCATTTGGGGAATTTCATCGACCTTAAAGATCAAAAGCTTGCGGTTTTGACCAATCATGGCAATCCCGTCCCCCTCGATCCACAAGCATTTTTGGGCTTTGACCTTGCCCTGCACATTCAAAATCTGTTTACCGCCCTTGGTATGGGCCATGACGTCCTTAAGTGCCACAAGGAAGCCACGTCCGTCGCTTGAGGCCACCAAAAGCTTTTTGTCTTCTTTCAGCATTTCTTGGGTCACGATGAAAAGATCAAGAACCTCATCTTTTGGATCCATATCGAGCATCAAGCGCAGAGGCTCGCCTTGACCGCGCCCTCCGGGAAGCTTATCGATGCTCAGGGTGTAAAACCGCCCGTTGGTCGCAAAAAGGACAAGTTTATCCACGTTTTCAGCTTTAATCACAAACCGGCCCGTGTCACCCTCTTTGTATTTCAGGTCAGCCTCTTGGGGATTATGCCCTTTCAGGGTGCGAATCCAACCGTTTTGCGAACACACCACGGTCACAGCCTCGCGCTCGACAAAGGCCTCGAGAGGAAGAACGTCCACTTCTGGTTTTTCTTCAAAACTTGTGCGACGCTTTCCAAAGGGTTGCGAAGCGCCAAAGCGCTTTTGCACTTCTTTAATTTCTATGCCCACACGTTTCCACTGTAGGGCTTCGTCTTTCAAAAAGATCTCTAGATCTTTCTTTTCTTGAGAAAGACCATCATGCTCTTTACGGATTTCGATTTCTTCAAGCTTGCGAAGAGCCCGAAGGCGCATATTTAAAATAGACTCAACTTGGAGGTCCGTCAGATCCCATTTTGATTGCATCACGGCCTTGGGATCGTCCTCTTCGCGAATAATGCGGATCACTTCATCAAGATTAAGATAAGCAATAAGAAGACCCGCTAAAATCTCAAGACGCTTGATGATTTGGGCCAGACGATGATCGGCGCGCCGACACACAACCTCTTGCCGGTGGTTCAAAAAAGCTTGCAAGACTTCTTTCAAAGACATCACTCGCGGTACACGTCCATGGTCAAGAAGGTTCATGTTCAGGTGAAAGCGTGTTTCCAGATCGCACACGCGAAAGACCGACTCCATCAGCATCTGGGGATCGACTGTTCGCGACCTCGGCACGAGGATCAGGCGCACATCGGTGGTAGATTCGTCCCGAATGTCCGACAGAAGTGGGAGCTTTTTCTTGCCCCACAAATCAGCCAGTTTTTCCATCAAGCGTGCTTTAGGCACCTGATAAGGAATTTCGGTCACAACAATCTGGTAGCCGCCCCCTTTAAGTTCTTCTTTTTCCCACCTTGCGCGTACACGGATACTGCCGCGCCCTGTTTCATAGGCCGTGAGGATATCTTCGGGCTTTTCAACAATCACCCCGCCCGTGGGAAAATCAGGTCCCGGCATCAGACTCATAAGATCACCTATGGAGGCGTCTGATTTTTTCAAAAGAAGCAAAAGCGCATCACAGATCTCGCCCACATTGTGGGGCGGAACGTTGGTCGCCATTCCCACAGCAATCCCCGTCGCCCCGTTGGCGAGAAGGTTCGGAAAACTGGACGGCAAGACCAAAGGTTCTTTCGTTTCACCGTTATAGGTTTCTTGAAAATCAACGGCCTCTTCATCAATCCCTTCAAGAAGCGCCCCCGCACATCCCGACAACCTAGCCTCGGTATACCTCATCGCGGCCGCATTATCTCCGTCTAGGCTTCCAAAGTTCCCCTGACCATCCACAAGGGGATAGCGCGATGAAAAGTCCTGAGCCATGCGCACCATGGCCTCGTAAATAGGATCGTTGCCGTGGGGGTGATATTTCATCATCACGTACCCAACCGCACTGGCGGACTTGCGGTAAGATTTTTCTTGGGTGTTTCCCGATTCCTTCATGGCATAGAGAATACGACGCTGAACAGGCTTAAGACCATCACGCACATCGGGAAGCGAGCGCGCCATAATGGTCGAAAGGGCGTAACTTAGGTACCGTGCGCCCAGCGCCTCGTTCAAGGGGGTGTCATGGATCTGTCCAGAAGATGTGCTCATGCTTGTTCTCTTTTTTACATACGATGTTGGCGAAGGTCTTCTTTCAGGCGCACGCGCGCAGCCGGCAGACCATACCCTCCATGGGGCAGAATATAGCGCTCTATGAAATACTCTGTCAAATCAAGGGCGCCTAAAAGATCTTTGGGGCAAGGCGTGCGGCCCTCTTGCAAAAAAGACGGGAACATCAAAAGCTTATCATGATAAAGAGCGCCTTCAGTTTGGCAGACGGCCTTGCCAGACCGGGGCGAGACATAAAAAAGATTTTCCCTGGCGCCCGTCACTGCACAAGAAGAAAGATGCAAGCGAAATCCAGCCGCCCCCAAAAGAGCACACTCAAAGTCAAAATATCCCTGCCCCCACGCGTCTTCGCCCAAGGTCCGGATAAGCGCTAAAAGAGACGTGTAAACAGACGCATGGGGTTCGCGTTCAGGCAGCATCACCTCACAAAGGGCGGTGGCGCTTAAGAGCGCTGACAACGAAAGAGGCTTTGTAAAAAGAGCGGCAACGGATCCCCCCAAGGGCTCGAGGCGCCACCCCCCTAGTTGTTCTTCCAGGCGTGCCTGCCAGTGGGCTTGCACACGAATACCTGGTTGTAAAACGGCCTTGATCCGCGTGGAGGCACTTTTAAGCCACCCCATCACCCGGCCGTGATCTTTGGTCATCAAACAGACGAGGTAGCCTTTTTCCCCAAAGGGTTTAACCGATAAGACTATGCCCTCGTCTTCCCACTTCATGACAGCTCTTTGGGATCCTCAAGACCATACACATCAAAGGACGAGCGGTCTTCCATCCACCGAGGCGTGACCCGCACATGCAAAACCAAATGAACGGTGCGCTCCATCATGGCTGTAAGCTCTTTACGTGCCGCCAGACCAATGGCTTTCAGTTGCTGTCCGCCCTTACCCAGCACAATGGCTTTTTGGGCCTGTTTTTGCACGTGGATGGTTTGACCAATCCGCAACGAACCGTCATCAAAAGGTTCCCATGTTTGGGTTTCGACCACCAACGCGTAGGGAATCTCTTGGTGAAGACGGTCAAATAGATGCTCGCGGGTAATTTCGGCCGCCAAAAGTCGCAAAGGCAAATCCGAAAGCTGGTCCTCGGGATAATGCCAGGGCCCTTCAGGAAGGTCGTCACCCAGCGCTTTGAGGAGCTCACTGAGCCCTTGGTTATGCAGCGCCGAAATCATAAAGGTCTTGGAAAACTCTCTGACCGCATTAAAGTTTGCGGCAAGGGCCAGCAGCGTGTCGCGAGGTACCAAATCAATCTTATTCAAAACCAGATAGACGGGTTTTTGCACGTCTTGAAGTTTTTTTAAAATGGGCTCGGCTTTGGTATAATCAAGGCGCGCGTCCCACAAAAACATCACAACGTCCGTGTCACGCACGGCCGACCATGCGGCTTTCACCATGGTTTTATCAAGGGACGTCTTGGGCCTGAAAAGACCCGGCGTGTCCACCAACACAATCTGTGTATTATCCTGGATTTGAATGCCTAAGATACGGCGCCTGGTGGTTTGCACCTTACGCGACGTGATGGACACCTTGGATCCCACCAATTGATTGACCAGGGTCGACTTACCCGCGTTGGTTGCACCCAAAACCGCGACAAATCCACACCGACGGATGTCTGTCATCCTAAAATCTCCTTTAGTAATGCTGTGGCAGCTTGTTGTTCTGCCTCTCGTTTAGAGGACGCACTGGCACGTGCGACCTTTTGGCCTACGCGCACTTCCAACACAAAAGACGGCGCGTGGTCAGGACCTTGGCGTTCTAAGGTTGTATAGACAGGAAGGCCCTGTTGATGTTCTTGCGCCCACTCTTGCAGGCGCGACTTGGGATTTTGGGGAACATCCTCCATTTGGGTGACGTAAGGTGCCCACAGTTTTCGCACAATCTCTTGCGTGACTAGAAGCCCAGCCTCAAGGTACAATGCCGCAATGAGGGCCTCGCATGCATCTGCCAAAAGGTAGCGACCCCTTTGAGAATCAGTAACACTGGTGGCGGCGCGAAAATAGCGCTTTAGCCCAAGGGCGTCCGCCACTTGTAAAAGGGTAGGCCTACTGACAAGCACCGCATGTCGCTTGGCAAGGGCACCCTCTTCTTCATGGGGAAACCTTTCAAAAAGCCACGCCGCCACAATCAGACCTAAAACCCGGTCACCCAAAAATTCTAACCGCTCGTAGTGACGACCCGCCGCCCCTCGATTAAAACTCGCATGGGTCAGGGCGCACGTCAGCACGTCCGTTTTTTTAAACGTGTATCCAAGTGCCTCGTACAAAGGCTCAAACGCCTTCGAATTTGTTGTCATTGTTATCCTTTTTTACATCACTTTTTTAAAGAGACGATCCCACCTAACCCGTTGCCACCAGGGTGCTTTTGATTCTTGGGCTGGAACAACCGAAAACAGTACCCATTCGGCCCTACCCAAAAGGCGCCCATGATCAACCATCCCCACCTGGGAAAATCGGCTGTCGTACGACTCTTGCCGTGCATCGCCCAGCACAAAATAGCTGTGTGGTGGTACCACAACCTTTTGCCTATGGTCGAGGATTTTCGGGGATACCTTTACCGTTTTATGCTGGGTCATATAGCGCTTCCCTCCAGGAAGCCACTCTTCATAAAAGGGTGAAAAGGGCTGCACCAGACGCTGAAGCGAGACGCCGTTAATGGCCAAATGATCCCCTTGCCACGAAATTTCTTCGCCCTCACCCCCAATCACTCTTTTAATCCAGGGACTCAGCGCGCCTTCTTGATGAAACACAACAATGTCTCCCCGCACGGCCGGGCGCACGCGCCACTGCCCCTGCCACTGGGACGACCATGCAAGCGAATGGCGGTTATAGCCATACGCATATTTACTGACGAGCACATAGTCGCCGCTTAAAAGGGTCGGCCCCATGGACCCAGAAGATACGTAAAAAAGCTCTGCCAAAAAAATCTTTATCCCAAGGGCAAGCAGCAGTGCGCCCAGCGTGCACAAGATTTTTGACAAAAGGTGTGCTTTTTTTAAGTTACGCAAAAACTCTGCTATCCCTTAACCTTCCTTTTTATGACACAAACTTTGGTCAAAAGACAATCATTGTAAATGAAAGGGCGATCTTAGAGCTTTAGATGCTGCTCCCCCTTGCCAAGACGACGCCTGACTTTTATGATGGGCGCACAACAAGACTTCAGGGATACTTGTCGATGAAACTACGTGAAACCCTTATTCTTTTTTTGGCCCTTGCCCTGGCAGTGGTAGTGTTTTTCTTTTTGTTTCATCTGTGGCAAAAGCATCAAGACCAGACGCCCAAAACCGTCACTCTGATTACGGCGACCCATGATTTGACCATTGGCCATCTTTTAACGAGCCGCGATTTCGCGGCCACTCCTTGGACCAGCGCCGTCCCAGAAAAAGCTTTTGTCCAAAGCGGAGACCACGAAAGCTTTCCCGAAGGGATTGTGAGCTCTTCCGTGTTAAAAGGCACGCCCTTGACGAAGGACGCCCTCATCACAGGAAAACCAGAAGCCCAAGAGCTGACTCCCCAAGACGGTAAATATATTTACCGTCTCACGCTTCCCAAAGAGCAAACAACCTTTACAGGCATTTTCAAGCCAGGGGACCGCATCGATGTCATCGTCAGCCAAAAAGAAGAGCAAAAAACAGACGCCATCTCGTCCATTTATTTATCACGCATCAAGGTGCTGGGCTTTAATGGAAAAAGCACCCTTTCTTCAACCAGCGAAGAACCACAAAACCTCAGTCTTGAGGTAAATCAGCGTCAAGCACAATCCTTAAGTCAGCTTTTCTCTCAAAAAAACTCGACGCTCCACCTTGATATTCGCAGCATGTCACCGGGTGGGGTATCCGCCCCCTAAGCACGCCCCACCGCGCAAACCTCTTGCAAAATCCCTTTATTTGCCTATGGTGAGAGGATGATAAAAAATGAGGATACCCCATGTCCATTGACCACGAGACCGTTGTAAAGGTCGCACGTCTTGCCCGCATCAAATTGGATGAAAAAGACATCCTCGCCTATGAAGAGCGCCTCAACCGCATCCTTGATTGGATTTCCATGCTCGAAGAAGTCGACACGCAAAACGTCGAACCCATGTTTAGCGTGCATCTTGATCACATGCCTCAAGTGGACGACATCGTGACAGAACCAAGCGTAGTCGCGGCTGTCCTTGCCAACGCCCCTGAAAAAGAACTTGATATGTACGTCGTCCCCAAAGTAGTGGGATAGGAGCCATTATGACTGACCTTATTTCTAAAAGCCTGACCGACATTCAAACGGGGCTTCGCCGTAAAGATTTTTCTGCAACCGAGTTGACCAAAGCCTATCTCAAGCGCATGGAAGAAACGCGCGAGCTTAATGCTTATCTTGAGGAAACGCCTGAGGTGGCCCTTAAGGGTGCTGCCGCCAGTGACGCGCGCCTTGCTAAAGGTGATGCCCTTGACCTTGAAGGCGTGCCCGTTGCCGTCAAAGATCTTTTTTGCACCCTCGAGGGCCACACAACGGCTGCTTCTAAAATGCTTGAAGGATACAAGTCTCCCTTTGAATCGACCGTCACCCAAAAATTATGGGACGCGGGTGCCGTCATGCTGGGTAAAACCAACATGGATGAATTTGCCATGGGATCAGCAAACCTGACAAGTGCTTATGGTAAAGTCCTCAGCCCCCTGACCTTGCCGGGCGACACGCGCCGTTTTGTCCCGGGCGGTTCGTCGGGTGGCTCTGCGGCTGCCATTGCCGCCAAATCAGCCCTTATCGCCACGGGTTCAGATACGGGTGGATCCATTCGCCAACCTGCTGCCTTTTGCGGCATTGTGGGAATGAAGCCGACCTATGGTCTTTGCTCTCGTTACGGCATGGTGGCCTTCGCCTCCTCCCTTGATCAGGCAGGCCCCTTGACCCGCACAGTCGAAGACGCGGCTCTCATGCTGCGCGTGACGGCTGGTCATGATCCCAAGGATGCAACCTCTTTGAACAAGGCTGTGCCCGATTTCTTGGCTGCCTTAAAAAAGGGCGTGAAGGGCCTTCGCATCGGGATTCCTGAAGATTATCAAGTGGACGGCCTTAACCCTGAAATTACGGCGCTTTGGGAAAAGGGGCGCGCGTGGCTTGAAGAGGCAGGAGCGACTTGTGTCCCGGTACGCCTTCCCCACACCAAATACGCGCTTCCTGTTTATTATATTCTGGCTCCTGCCGAAGCGTCTTCTAACCTTGCTCGTTTTGACGGCGTTAGATACGGCCTGCGGGTGGACGGCGAAACCCTTGACGACATGTACGAGCGCACCCGGGGCGAGGGCTTTGGTGAAGAAGTCACAAGGCGTATTCTTGTAGGCACCTACGTTTTGTCGGCTGGCTATTACGATGCGTATTATCTTAAGGCCCAAAAAATTAGGCGCCTCATTTCCCAGGAGTTTGCGACGGTCTTCAAGGACGTTGATGTGATCTTGGCGCCCACAACGCCGACCCCTGCCTTTGCTTTTGGTGAAGAGCCCAAAGACCCCGTCAGTATGTTCATGAATGACGTCTTAACTGTTCCTGCCAACATTGCAGGGCTGCCGGCCATTTCAGTGCCTGGGGGTCATACAGCTGAAGGACTCCCCCTAGGACTACAGCTGATTGGGCCCGCCTTTGGCGATGAAACTGTTTTGCGCGCCGCCTACGCCCTTGAGCGTGCGGCCAACTTCACCCCTTTTGATGGAGTCTCACAATGACCTCTTCTTTTTCAGCTGCCCACACCCAAGCCGCAGGCCCCTGGGAAGTTGTCATTGGCCTTGAGGTCCACGCTCAAATCTCGTCCGAGGCTAAGCTCTTTTCGGGGTCTGCTACAACCTTTGGTGCCATGCCCAATACCCAAGTATGCTTTGTGGATGCGGCCCTTCCTGGCACCCTGCCCGTCATTAACCGGTTTTGTGTCGAGCAAGCCATTAAAACGGGACTTGGCTTGAATGCCGAGATTCACCTATTTTCTGTCTTTGACCGCAAGAACTATTTTTACGCAGACCTGCCCCAGGGGTACCAGATTTCCCAATACAAACACCCCATTGTTGGCGAAGGATATCTTGATATCGAAGACGCGGACGGTCACACAAAACGCATCGGGATCGAGCGCCTTCATCTCGAGCAAGACGCCGGCAAAAGCATGCATGATCAGCGCCCTGATAAAAGCCATATCGATCTGAACCGCGCAGGTGTTGCTCTCATGGAGATTGTCAGCAAACCCGATATGCGTAGCGCCGAGGAAGCCCAAGCATATGTGAAAAAGCTGCGCGCCCTCCTGCGCTGCCTTGGTACGTGTGATGGCAACATGGAACAGGGTTCCATGCGCGCGGATGTGAACATTTCCCTCAGGAAACCCGGCGCACCTTACGGCACACGCGCCGAAATCAAGAACGTGAACTCTGTTCGTTTTATGGGACAAGCGATTCTGTATGAAATCGCAAGACAGCGCGAGATTTTGGAAAGTGGCGGGACCGTTGATCAAGAAACGCGTCTGTTTGATGCGGCGCGCGGCATTACCCGTAGCATGCGCTCGAAAGAAGACGCCCATGATTACCGCTATTTTCCTGATCCTAACCTCCCCCCCCTCGTGGTGGAGGCAGCCCTTGTGGAGAGCCTTAAAGCCTCCCTGCCAGAGCTTCCAGACGCCAAGAAAAACCGCTTTGTAGCTGATTACGGCATTGCCTCATATGACGCAGCCGTTCTCACCTCTGAAACGGAAATTTCTGACTTTTTCGAGGCCGCCCTTGCGGCCCTAGACACAAAGGACGCCGCCCCCTCTAAAATGCTGGCGAACTGGATGATGACCGAGCTTTTTGCCGCCTTGAACAAAGACGGCCTGACCATTACTGAGTCAAAAGTCACCCCAGCTCACTTTGCCGGGCTGATTACCCTCATTCAAAAGGACGTAATCTCGGGCAAAATTGCCAAGGACGTGTTTGCGTTTATGTGGGAGTCAGGCAAGGCGCCCCAAGACATTGTAAAGGAAAAAGGGCTTGAGCAGGTCAGCGATACCGGTGCCATCGAAGGCGTGATTGACGCGATTCTGGTGGCCAACGCTGATAAGGTTGCCGAATACCGCTCTGGTAAAGACAAGCTTTTTGGATTTTTTGTGGGTCAAGTCATGAAGCAAATGGCGGGCAAGGCGAACCCTGCCCTGGTGAACGACGTGCTTTTAAAAAAGCTTTCGTCCTAAAACCCTAAATGCGAGCGCATCCAGGTGATGTAAAGGTGGGCGATGCGCCCCGCGTACCCTTGGTAACACCCAAGATGATCGCACATCACCTGGCAAAGCCCATCTAGTTTTGAGATGCGCTCTGCCTCATTTTCCTCAAGAAGAATCAGATACCACACCCTTGATAGAATTTTTTCTACAGGAAGCTGCGTCTCCGATGCCTCAATGGCAGAGACTCTTATATGCTGCTTTAAGATATTGAAAGAATTTTGAAACGTTGCTTTTTTTGGCGCAATGGTGGGCGCGGTCATGCCTTCTTCTTTTTCGCACGCGGTCCACACGGCGTCCGCTGTTAAATCTTCTGATGTTTCTGTGTCAAAAGGTAAAATCGCCCGCACAAAATCTCCTTTTTTAATGCCTTGTACATTAAATTTGTGTACATCTTGATCCATTTTATGAAGCTGAGCGACCGGTTTCACAGCCGACGGTACGGCCGCTGAGGGTGCATCCGACGCAACAGACCCGTCCACGGGGACAGGCGTGGGAATAGGCATGGGGATTGGTTTGTAGGAAAGCTCTTGATCAAATTGCTCATACAACTCTGCAAGACTCGGCTGGCTTAGGCTACTGGCATAAGAAAAACTTACAAAAAAAAGTACGCTCGTTAACCCAAAAATAAAACTTCTAACCATAAAATCCTCCGAATAATGTCTTTATGACAAGTTCATTATTTCGAAAATTATTTAAAAAAAATTAACAGGCCCGTTAATTTTATTTTTTTCACATTCAGGAATCTGCAGGAAAATCTTAACAGCTTTGAAACGTTCTTTGTCTATACTGATGATGTAGGTTGGGTGATCAGGTCGACAAAACAGGAGAGATGCCATGGAACGAGCACAAAAATTAGAACCTCTTGATTTGTTAAAAATGTACGGTGAACTAAGTTTCGAGTGGTCTCTCAAGGATGATCGCATCCATTGGACAGGACCTGTCAGCCGTCTCATTAGCCCCGATATTCCTCTTGTTTCAGGAGGAAGCTACCATAACCTACTGGGTATCGAGGCGTTTGAAACGCGCATGAAGGCCATTGACGAGGCACGCCACCACATAGACGGCGTCTATGTCTGCCAGTACACACTTGATTTACCGCACTATGAACATACCCTTGTCAAAGAAGAAGGACGCCTTGTATTTGAGCGAGGTGAACCCCTTTATCTCAAAGGAGCGCTTCGTTTTCTGGATGCAACTTCCGTTATTGCGGATGAAGATGAGAACTCATTGCCAAGGGGCTATGACGCCCTCACGGGATACCCTCACAAAGAGGTTCTCTATGAAAATCTAGCCTCTCTCATTGAACAGACGGCCTATTCCGGCATTTCAGGTGCCTATCTTGCCGTGAGCATTGATCGTTTAACCTACCTGAATGCCAAGTACGGCTATACCCTTATGAAAGAGCTTTTCAAAGGAGCGAGTGAGCGTCTGCGTCAGGAGATTCGCTTCAATGACGCCATAGGGCGTACCAGCAGCAGCTGTCTTGGGGTTGTGCTTCAAGACTGTGACAGATGGGGGATCGTCAGAACTGCTGACCGTCTCACACGTATCATCGAAGCAACCCCTCTTAGCACCAGCGCAGGTGACCTAACCTTGTGCCTTTCTGCAGGCGGGCTTGTTTTTCCCGACCACCAATTAACGGCAGAGGTTGTGATGCTAAAGGCAGAACAGTTCCTGTTCGAAGCTCAAGCCAATAAGGGCATCGGGGCTGCTTGGACCCCTTATGGAGAAAGCCTTCCGGCCGCCGCAACTCCTTTGAACCGTGCCTCCACAAGGCGTACTCAGTAAGGAATCTCTTTTGTACGCCAGTCTTGGATCGTCAACAGATCCAAGACTGGCGTTTTCAAAAAGGTTATCTTCTCAAGGGTCTCAGGAGCAAGATATGTTGATCAATATATCTCTAGATTTTCAAGCGCGCCAAATGAAGAAATTGCAAATAGTCGAGCAAATGATTAGTCGACATGAGGCGTCCCTTACGAAGGCGCATCAACAACTTGCTGACGATCAGGAACAATATGATGCTCACACACAAAAAAGCAATGTATTTTCTCGCAACATTCCTGACACGACAAAGTGGATGTTTGGTCAATATCTTAGAAGAATTCAAACCAATGAAAAGTGAATTCGTTTTTAGAAGAGATCATTAAAACACTCCATGAAGACAAAAAAATCTTAAAATTCAATACTCAACAAAGTCAGGAGAGAAAGGCATAAAACCATCTTTCCTGATTTCATTTTATTAAGAGGCATCAATCTCATCGCTCCCTTATTAGGAAGTAAGCCAATGGTCGCTTGATAATATTTCCCCATATCCGGTTCTATTAAAAGAAAATCACCTTTCAACTCTCTCAAAAGTTAAGGGAATTTTAACTATTCCGTGTCACCTTATGATGACTTTTTTTGTGGCCACCGTAACTTCTTGTAAAAAAAATTTAAGTTAAAGTGTTTGAGTTATTGTGGCTTCGAGAAAATTCTGATTCACTAGGGATGTTGCCGATAAAACAAATAAGGGAGTAACAAGAATATGGAACGTACTAAGAAGTCTTGGGTGGTAGGGTTTGCCGTTGTGGCCACTACCGTTTTTATCTCAGGTTGTGCCGAAAATACGATTAGCGAATTGGAAAGAGCCCCCCTTGACGGTCTTGCTTTTGCGGATCAACTCGCCAAGGAATATGAGCTTTACGCCAAGCGCGAATCTCGCGAATATAACGACTTTATTGATGCACAGCACTTTGCCGTTAAAGGGCTTCAAGCCTCAACCGGTCTTAACGTGCTCCCAGAAAATCCCAATGATTGGGACATCCCAGAGTCTGAGCTTCCTCGCTTCCTCGATGCGCGTGAGCGTTTGACTTTTGCCCTCGATAACAATGGCCGTAATGTGGCTCCAGATATCGCAGCTCGCACACAAGTATCCTATGACTGCGCTGTGCAAGAGCAAGAAGAGAATGCGGGCCGACCAGAACAAGCACGCTGCTGGACAGGCTTTATGAACGGTCTTCGCCATCTTGAAGAAGCCATCCAAAAGCAATCTCCAACATTTTCTGTTATGTTCGAGATGAACAGCTCTGTTCTTTCCAAGGACGCGGAAAGCAAGCTCTCCAACGTTGCTAAAGCTGCTAAGAACATGAACCTACGTACGGTTCTTGTCACAGGTCATGCCGATGCTATGGGTGGACGTAAGCATAACCTGCTTCTATCACAAAACCGTGCGAACGCTGTGCGTGATGCCCTTGTAAAAATGGGCGTTGAGGCAAAGCGTATCGTTGCAGTGGGCGCTGGTGAAGCAGACGGCCGCGAGGTGGTACCAAAGAACCGCCGCGTTGACATTCAACTACACTAAAAAATATATACGTTGACCTCAAAGCCCCCTTTTTAGGGGGCTTTCTTTTATGAGACGCTCTTAAAGAGATCTAGTCCACAATTCAGTTTTTTACTTTAAACGTATTTATTTCTTCTTGTAACCGGACAGGATCTCTTTAGTCATTTTACATGTTAAGAAAATCTAGCCCAACTACATGGACGCTTTAAGAAACGACCTTGAGATAAAGCGCCATTTTGTATATGTCCTCAGCATATCTCGTGTGTACACTTTCCGAGCAAAATGGTTTATCGATCGTTGGAATATGCCATTTTATTGCTCTGAGGAAACTTTCTTTATTTTCCACTCTTTCTTAAGTTGTTGAAGATGGCTTCTGGGGGTGACATTACCAGGAGTCTTCTTTGAATATTCTGAAAGAATCCAATTCCGTAAATTGGTGCTTTCTTCATCATTCTTCACATACGTACTCTCCAAAAAAAGAGAAAGAAAGTGGGCAAATTTTGGAGCATCTTGGGAAAGCTTCATGGCTCCCCTCAGGCACACATATAAATAAGAAAGGTGGGGCGTATAAGGATCGTTTACATAAGGCCAATGTTTGGGCTTTGTTTCTGTGGTCTCTTGGAGAATATCTTTACTCAACGCCAAAATATACGCCTCTTTAACACGCATTTTCTTGCTGTTGTTTGGATCAAATCTTACCACAGGTACCTTGATCAAATCATACCCTACTTCTCTTTGGCGCAGCGCCTCAAATTCATTTCCCAAATTGACCGTTAAAAGCAGGCCATTAATTTTATCTGCGTAGGATCCTGTGTATTCCACGGTCAAGCGCAAGAGCGCTTTTTCTTGACTCTCGTCTGGCATCCCTAAGGGAGAATTTTCCGGTTTTTCAGGAAGAAATCCAAAAAATCGCCTCACCCCAAAGGCAAGAATGGGTTTTCCTCTTTCTGGAAATTCCTGACTAGACGCTGGGTCCAAAAGAGATCCATAACCAATAAGTTTGAACTTTTTTTTCTGCTGCTCCTTAAGAGAATCTTCAAGGGTTTGCCATGTATTGGTGTGGCGCTCTTCTTGGGCCAAAAACGGATTGTGTTCTTCAAAGTATCTTTGAATCGCCGCCAGCATTTCTTCACGAAGCGTGGGCGCTGTATGAGCGGCCACGCTTACGGCAGACGTGAGAAGATCACGATTTTCTGGAGGCATGACAACCCCTTTGCCTGGCCTTGCAAGATCACCCACTTCAAGAAAATCATATTCAATGGGCAAAGGACTTGACGGCCTCATAGGAGAGTCACATCCCCTCATAAACTCTTCTTCTAACCTGGATAAATATGGATTGCTTCTGCTTAGCGGATTTCGCGCAAGCTTATCTCCTGTTTGAGCATCAGTCACAGAATACGTATGTCTTTTGTCCGAGATCGACGAATCACTGCTGAAAATTCTTTGAATTTCATCACTCACAGAGCACATGGCAGGAAAAGCAGTCGCGATCAAAAGAACAGGACACAAAAAGAGTTGAGTTTTTTTCATCGTCATCTCCAGCGCTAGGATTTCCAGCAGTGGAAAAAATATGGGACAATTATTAAGAAAGAGTTAATAAAAAGGCATTTTTCACGCCTTTCTTTCCTAAAAATTAACCCTTCCACTATTCACAATAAGCACACGTTTTTATCACTATTAGAGTGCGTTTATTACATAATAAAACCCGTTAATATAGGATTGACAAAAGGTCACCATTTTATCTCTTTTTTGAAAAATTGCTCCAAGGTCTTGAAGTATCTATTAGAAATTTTTATTCACGCTAATTCTTTGAACAAAGCTTATTTTATAAGGCGTTCAAGTGTATCGTACGGACTCATACCCGGCAAACGAGCGCCTTTTTCATGTGCTTGAAGTGTGATGAGTGCTTTCCAAAGAGCCCATCCCTTGGCACGGCTCCATGTCTTGCGATCAAGGGGCAAAGCGTGTTGGAAAAGGTGTGTTTCGGCACCCTTAAAATAGGTCCAGGCCATAACAAGATCACACGCGGGATCTCCCACACCCATGCACCCAAAGTCAATGACAGCCGAAAGTCTTCCGTCTTGAAGTAGGAGGTTGCCCACACTTACATCTCCGTGCACCCAACAAGGAGGGTGCTCCCACGAAGATGATAACGCGTCTTCCCATATTGCAAGCATGGTCTTCCTCGAATAGGGGAGTGTTAGAACCATCAACGCGTCCTTCACGTCGGTGTCATAGTGTAAAAGGCTTCCACCCCGCCAGAAATTATGCAGGCCTGCTGGTGGCCCGTCCTTAGCCTCGATCTGATGGAGCTCCTTTATAAAGTGCGCCAGATCAAGAGCCAAATTTTTACGTGACTCTTGAGACAAGTCTGTATCTAGAAGGGGCGCGCCCTCTCGCCACGTACAAAGGGACCAGTGCCAGGCAATCCGCGCACTTGGCAGACCCAAGGCAATTTGTTGGGGGATCTGAACTGTGAGGTGGGGGGATAAAAAGGGGAGCCACTCCTGTTCTTTAAGGGGCTGAGCCGCATAGCATTTTGCTGTGGGAATCCTCACAGATAACTCGTCCCCCAAACGGAAGGTTGCGTTATCCCATCCCTGAGACGAAACGGGCTTTAAGGGGAGAGGCGCCACCAAAGGAAACTGATCCGCCACAAGGGCCCGCGCCAGATCACAGGTGATTTCCAGACGTGTGTTATCAGCGTCCATGGCGCTTTAAGAGGCAACTTTGGCAAGACTGGCTTGCTCGTGGGTTCTTTTGCGCTCGTACGACGACGGGATTTTAAGAAGTTTTCGGTATTTGGAAATGGTGCGGCGTGCCACGTCAACGCCTTTTTCAGCCATTTTTTGGACTAGTTGATCGTCTGAATATGGATCTTCTGGATTTTCTTCTTGGATAAGCTCAGAAAGCAAATGGCGCACACTGACCGCTGAATGCTGTGCATCATCGGCCATTCCCATCACGGCGTTGGAAAAGAATACTTTCATCTCGAAAACGCCCCTAGGTGTTTGTAAATACTTGTGATTCACAACTCGCGAGACGGTGCTTTCATGAAGCCCTAGCTCTAGTGCGACATCTTTCAAAGTGAGTGGTTGCAGGTGGGACAGACCGTGCTTTAAGAAATCTTGTTGTGTGGCGACCAGCATGGTAGCGACTTTTAGAACATTTTGCGCCCGCTGATCGAGCGCTTTGACAAGCCACTGGGCCGAGGAAAGTTGCTCCTTTAGATATACTTGGATTTCTTTTTTACCTAATTCCCATACGCGTGCGTAATATCCTGTATCAATAAGAACTTTGGGCAGAGTAGCCTCGTTAAAACGTACATCCCATCTTTGATCTTCGCCGTGCCAGGTCACAAATAAATCCGGCAGAATTGGGGGATTATCTTTTTTGGCGTACGCAAGTCCAGGCTTTGGATCAAGGCTTCTGATCACCTGAAGCGCGTCAATCAATTCTTCTTTGGAAAGGGCCGCTTTTTTTAGCAGGATGTCAATCTTACCCTCCCCAAATAATGATAAATGGGCCATAAGCCTCTCAAAAATTGGCGTCCACAAATGCCGTTCCTTCAGCTGAGCTGTGAGGCACTCTTGCAAATTCCTTGCAAAAATACCGGCGGGGTCACAGGTTTGAAGGTGTCTTAGCACCTCTTCAATCTCTACTTCTGTGCATCCTAGGCTCTTTGATAGCGATTCAAAATCCGTTGTTAAGTAACCCGCTTCATCAAGATCGGCAAGAAGATGCAGGGCGACCACTTGCTGGCTGTGCATCTCAAACATGTTCTGCATTTGAAGAAGGAGATGTTCTTGCAAGGTAAGAGGAGGCGCTTCAATAGTCGCAAAGGGGTCAAGACTAGCTTCGGTCACAGGCGTTCCCCCTGCCCACCGGTCGCTCGTGCTGTCCGCACTCCATAAATTCTCGTGTACGTCTGAGGCAGGAGATTCCCAATCGCCTTCTTCACTTTTGATAGGTACGTCTTCGGACGTTTTATCGTATCCTTCTAATTCTAAAAGAGGGTTATCAAGAACCGTTTGCTGAAGGTGCGCCACAAGTTCTAGATTGCTTAGAGAGAGGAGATGGATTGCTTGACGCAGCTGTGGCGTCACCACCAAAGAGGTTGTCTGTTTTTGCTGTAGCTTTTGAGATAGACGCATCGACGCCCCCTCTCTCACAGCCCTCAAAGACGGAAGTTTTCTCCCAGATAAACACGTCGGACCGTTTCATCGGCCACAATCTCTGAAGGCGTGCCTTCCATAAGGACCTTGCCTTCGTTTATGATATAGGCTCTATCGACAATATCAAGAGTCTCTCTCACATTATGGTCCGTTAAGAGGACCCCAATATCACGCTCTTTTAAATGACTGATTAAATGACGGACATCATGGACGGCAATGGGGTCGATACCTGCCAACGGCTCATCGAGCATCATAAAATGGGGATCACCTGCCAAAGAACGTGCAATTTCAACGCGCCGTCTCTCGCCACCAGACAAAGTCAAGGCGGACGAACGCCTCAGATGCGTCAAAGAAAACTCTTCAAGCAATCGCTCGAGGATGTCTTCCCGTTTATCCGGATCGCTTTGTGTGACTTCTAAAACAGCGCGAACATTTTCCTCGACGTTCAGTCCTCTAAAGATGGACGCTTCTTGGGGAAGGTACCCAATGCCAAGTCTTGCGCGTCGGTACATAGGAAGGGTCGAAATGTCGTGACTATCGAGCAAAATCGATCCGTTATCGGCCTTCACAAGTCCAGCAATCATGGAAAAAACCGTTGTTTTACCTGCACCGTTAGGACCCAAAAGACCAACCGCTTCGCCGCGCTTGACGCGGATACTGACATCCCGCACCACAGGTCTTGCATGATAAGACTTTTCAAGATGAAGCGCCTCAAGACCGCGCGCCTGATTAAGGGCTTTGTAATCCACTGGAGAAGATTTTGTTTTGCTCACGTTAAGCACTCTTTTCTTGGCGAGGAATTAAAAGAACTTTGACTCTTGTTTTGGGACCAGACGAGGACGCTTGGGATCCTTTTTCAGGAGGAAGTAGTGACGCAACGCCGTTTTTCATATCATAGCGACCGCGCTCTCCCACCATACGACCTTGCCCTTTTTTCGTAATGCGCACATTACCTGTTAAAACAACCACCTCATCGGCGTCTGTATAAACGCCCCGGTCGCCCTGCGCAATATCGTCAACCGTCGAGGCAAAAACATTTCCTGTGGCATCCACATGATCAAGGGTCTCTTTTTGGTGATTTTCCTTGAAGTACGCGTCCAGTTGGTCCGCTTTTAAAAGTTTTCCTTGTTTTTCAACAGATGCCTCACCCTTGGCAACGGCCATTTTTTTTTGATCAAAATACTCAAGGGAGTCACGTGCCCGGACGTGGGTTTCACCAAGGGCAAGGAAGAGAGAGCTTCCCGTGAGCACCGCATGGGATGTTTTTACGTGAAAGACACCCACGTCACCGGTCGCACGTTGGGCGCCATTTTTTGCCTTAATACGCACGTTTCCATGGGCCTCAAGACGAATAAGATCTTGGGGACGATCCTGCGCATCCATTTGAAAAAAGGCCTTGAGAACGTCGCAAGTCAAAGTGGTATCGCCGTGGGTCACAATCACGTTCCCTCTAGCTGTACACACTTGCCCTTTTTTCTCGCACGTAATCCCGCTGGCTGCGTCAATTTCCACAGGTAACGCGCCAGATTCACCTGATTTTCCTGCAAAACTAAAAGCATAAAGGGAATTTATACCTCCTAAAAGAAGACCCAATACCCCTAGTAGTTTTGCCTGTTTTTTGCTCATAGCCTTAGCTGTCCTTTTGTGGTTCCTGACTTTGCTGAATCATTTTTTCGATTTGTTCAGTCACAATCCATTTTACAAGAGAAGGAAGGCGTGCATCAAGCCACTCTTTCAGCATGGGGCGAAGAAGGTCTTGCATGATTTCATCCAAAGTTTGAGCACCCACACCTTCGGGGGGAGGCCCATTTCTTTTAGCGCGACTTTGCTGTCCAACAGTTTGACTAAGCTCTGAAAGAGCAAGAGTAGACGCCGTAAGCGCTTCCTCAGATAAAAAGGCTTGATCTTCTTCAAAAGAGGACATCATGGGCTCCGTTTGCTCAAAATCATTTGTGTCTACCGTGGCGTCTTGTACCCTTGAAGGCGCCTCTGAAAAGAGTGCGTCCACATCTGATGCATCCATTGAAACGTCGATTGAGGAATCAGATGATGTTTGTGGTACAACAGCAAGATCAAAGAGATCTTCGACTTTTTGTTCTGGCGGGGCAGACACCGCCTCAACGGACACTTCTTCAGGCATCCCCACAGCCGCAAAGTTTTCAACCTCAAACGACGGAGTGCCCTCTTGAGACGTCAAAGACTCAGGGGCAGAAAAATCTAAATCCTGAGACGACGCACGCTCGGCTTCTTCTTTTTCTGCTTTTTGCACGGCTAGATCAAAAGCGGCCGCTGCATCCGTTGATGAACTAAGATCGGTGACAGAGCCGTCCTCATTCACCATCTGCGTCAGCTCAAACACGTCATCTTTTTCAGCCGAAGGCGCTGCTGACGCGATCACTTTGCCAAGGGTTGTCTCTGTCCAATTCTTTCCGGCTTTCATATCTTCTTCTATGGTTTCCCTAATAGACGAAAGAATGTCTTCCATGGATTTTTGAGAGTCAGCGTGTTGTCCTGCCATCTGAGCGTATCCTACTTTTTGGGTTCGTATCCCGTACCGATCCACATACCTTCTACGTCCTTAGCATACTCTTTCACAGGATAATACTCCACAGGAAGACCAAGACCGGCCGCGGTAAGTTGCCCCAGGGACAAGAGCATCTGAAAGCCTGCAATCAAGAAATTAGTCCGTGATTGGATTAAATTGGTCTCAGCTTGCAAAAGAGCGTCTTCAGCATTAAGCACATCAAGAAGTGTGCGCTCACCCACTAAGGACTCTTGACGCACGCCTTCTAGGCTGATTTTAGCGGCCTCAACTTGTGTTTCCAGGTGCGTAATTTGATCACCTGTTGACTTCCAGGACTCCCACGCAGAAATAGCACTTTGTCTAATACTACGCTCAGCTGTGATAATGGCAATCTTCTTACTTGTGGCCGTCTGCCTTGCTTGTCGAAATTTAGACCAATCGGATCCACCGTTACCATAAAGAGGAACACTTACCGTCACCCCTATGGACGCCGCATTATTTCTGGCATTTCGGGCATTATTCACGGTATCACTGGTGACGTTGCGCTGAAGACTTCCGGTCAGTCCCACAGACGGCAAAAGAGCCGCTTTGTTTTGATCTATACCGTATTTAGCCGCCTCATAAGAGAGTTTCGCCAAAATAATTTGCGGGTTATTTTGTACCGCGTCACTCACAAACGTCTCTTGATCTTTAGGAACGGGTATGAAAAGCGTCACAGGATCTGGTAATGGCAAAGAGGCCGCAGGCACCTCACCCACAACCTGATGATAGGTTTCCTTAGCCGTTTCCACATCAGCGCGCGCACTGATCTCATCGGACTGGGCGGATGCATATTCGCTTTCCGCTTGGGAAACATCGGTCAGGGTTAATTCTCCCACTTCCATACGGGCCTTGGCTTGATCAAGGGTTTTCTTTTTCACCACGACGTTTTTTTGCTTCAAATCCCAAAGCGCTCTTTTAAGACAAAGATCAATATAGGCTTGCACGGCATTGGAAAGCGTCGACTGTTCGGTACTGGCGAAATCTGCAATGTTGGCGCCCATGGATGCCCGCGCGCCCCCCACAGCCGCAACAGTTCCACCGCCCGCATAAAGGTTTTGGGTTAAGTTCAACGCCGTTTGATAGGTTGTGCTATATTGCCTTGGCCCTATGGGGCGGTTTAACGCATCGAATTGAGTGACTTGTGTTTCTTGCCCTCCACGCTGGGTTGTGTGGCTTAGATTTAAGCTTGGACGCCATCCTGCAAGCGCCTGTGCGACAGCCTCGGCATTGGCATATTGATCGCGCGCCTTTCCTTGCAAGGTCGGGTTCGTGTTATAAGTCTGGATGAGCGCCTTATAGAAGGGATGCTCCATAGAAAGGGTTTTAGGCTTTGCGGAGGCTGCCGTCTTTTTATGGCCCTTTTTTCCTTGCATCGATTTAGGTGTCGCATCGGCTGCACGGGTTTCTTGCACACAAGAAACGGCTGCCCACATCACACTCAAGAGCAACACTGCACGCTGCTGAAGTCTTGTCATTTATTCCTCCATTAACCCAAATCGTGGTGCTCTAAAAAAGCTTCCCACGCAATCATGCCACCATTCAAATTCTTCACTTTATCAAAGCCTGCTCCTTGAAGCAAATGACAAGCAAGGGCGCTTCTCTTTCCTCCTAAACAAAGCACGACTATTTCTTGGTCAGGATCAAGTTCATTCAAACGCCCTTGTAGCAACCCAAGCGGGATGCATACAGCCCCTTCAAAGGGCCTTGTTTGACACTCTAGAGGTTCGCGCACGTCCAGAACAGCGGGAGGCGTTCCCTCTTTTAATAAACGAAATAAGTCTTCGGCGTTAACTGATGCAAGCATAACCTTTAACTCGCCTTTCTTTGAGACAAACTTTGGGACTCTAACAAAGAGGCAGCCCCTTCAAAAAGTGCTTTTTTCGAAACGGTCCCTTGGTATTTTTCAAAGAGGGTCGCTTGGGGTAGACTTCCGTGAGGTCGTCTCAAAAAACACAGCAGACGACCCCCTTCTTTGAGTGCCTCTAAGTACCCATGGGGCGCCTCATTCAAACATCCCTCCACCAGAATCACACCATAGGACGCCGCTTCCTCAGGCACCACACTGAAATCAGAAACAGCCTCAACACTGACATGGGTCATATGGTTTTTTGATAGAAATTCTTGGGCACGAAGGACGAGGGTCGGACTCGTCTCAAGACCCACCACCCGCTCGGCAACCGCTCCAATCATGGCGCTTGTGTAACCAACGCCTGCCCCCACATCCAGGACTTTGTGGTATTTTTCAATTTGCGCCTCTTTCAACAGTCTCATAAATGAAAGGGCAGACAACAAAAAACGCCCATCTTCAAGGGGCGCGTCCCCGTCAGCGTACGCCATGGTACGCCAGTGGGCCGCCACACAGTCCTCTCGGGGAAGTGTTTCAAGGGCACGGCGCAACGCGCCCGAGACTTGAACGCAGGGTAAAATCTGCCCCACCACCATTGCTTGACGTAGCGCCTGAAAATCCACCATGACAAAAACTCTTAATACTGACTGAAAAAAGTTACCATATTTTATTATCATAAGCCTAGAGCGTTGACCACTTTGTCTCAAGTGCGTATGTAGTAACCTTAATGAGCAAATAATGAATGGAAGGGGTAAGAAGGTGATTCTTGTTTTTGGCGCCTTAAACATGGACATGGTCATGCGCGTACCCGAAATGCCGCGCCCCAGCAACACCGTTGTGTGTCCCGGTTATTCCTTTATTCCTGGCGGCAAAGGTGCCAATCAAGCCGCTGCAGCTGCCCTCAGCGGCGCTCGTGTGCGCATGTATGGATGCGTGGGCAAAGATGATTTTGCCAAACAACTGCGGCACTCTCTGGGGGATGCCGGCGTTAACACAGACGCCCTCCATGTGATCCCTGACGCACCCACGGGGTGTGCTGCCATCTGTGTGGACCAAGGCGGTGAAAACATGATCGTCGTCGCAGCCGGTGCCAATGAGATGATCAAAAGCTCTTTGATTGCAGACGAAGAAATGTCTTCCCAAAACCTTGTCGTGACCCAGTGCGAGGTTCCCCAAGAAGAAACATGGGAGCTGTTACGGCGTGCCAAAGCCAGAGAGGCGCGCACGCTCCTAAATCTGGCACCGGCAAGAAAAATACCCAC
The DNA here is from genome assembly GCA_013911655.1 of Alphaproteobacteria bacterium. Lineage (GTDB taxonomy): Bacteria > Pseudomonadota > Alphaproteobacteria > Caedimonadales > UBA1908 > JACESU01. The sequence continues at coordinate 148,338 of JACESU010000003.1, read as the reverse complement.
AGACCTTTTAGGATCCGTTGATTATCTTGTCATGAATGAAATCGAAACCACGATTTTGTCCCTTCACCTAGGGTTTGAATCCATTTCGCCTTCCATTGCTGCAAGACGCATCACCAGCACCTATGGAACCACGTGTATCGTGACTCTTGGCAGCCACGGCGCCTTTGCCTCTTCCCCCTCAGAAGAGTGGGAAGTCCCGGCCCTGCGTATCACAAGTGTCGATACCACAGCCGCCGGAGACGCTTTTTGCGGCGCCTTTGCCTCTCGCATTCATCAGCATGATTCTTTCCATGACGCGCTTAGGTTTGCGGCCGTCGCAAGCTCTCTCACGTGTACCCGTATGGGCGCGCAAACAAGCCTTCCGACCTTGCAAGAAACAAAAGAGGCCCTCTCAAAGTTACCACCCCTTAAAAAGCTGCGCTAAGGGCTCGGCTTTTCTTCAAAAAAGGGATCCCGCTGCCACGGTGCAGGTCTTGGATCCCTCGTGAAGTTGTCATAGACATTTTTATCTGCGCTTCCAATGGTTGTCTCTTGGGTCACGGGCACAACGGACTGCGGATTTCCCTCTATAATGGTCGCACGCAGGAAAATCACAAGCTCACTTACTGAGCGCTCGTCTTCTTTTCCTTTAAACAGATTCCCCAGAAGCGACAGATCCGACACGCCTGGCACGCCGTTTTGATCATGGGCAGCGTGCTCTTCCATCAGCCCTCCCATCAAGACCATACCTCCTGACATCAATTGGAAAACCGAATCCATTTCGCGCACTTGAATTTCTGGAATAAGTGAAACCTGGCTTTGTTTTGACACAATGGACACAGCAGGATCTGCTTTTTCTCCGACAACGCGTGAGATCGTAGGGCGTACAGTCATCACGATGCTGCCATTTTGCAAATTTATAGAAGGCTGTACGACCATCACAAGGCCAATGGGCACTGTTTGAATTTCACTCGACACGTGTTCACGCTCCCGCGAACTGTTTTCAAAGGAATAGTCCCGATCATAATTGATGCGAAAAAAAACCCGGTTTGTCGCAACCTTAAGGACTGCTGCTTGGTTATTGATGACCGTCAGACGCGGATTGGACAGTGTGCGCACCGTGCCAAAATGCTGCATAAAACTTAAGAGGCCCGTAAGATGATTGCCGTGCCCCCCGATGGTAAAGATGTTGCGAGGCGGCGTTGCCTCTGGGTTAAAGGGGCCAGGTGTTGTGATGCTGCCCAAAGGGGCTTGAAGCGCAAAGTCGCCCTTCAAGGATTGCCAGTTAATACCGCTTTTAAATTCGTTCTTGAGGTTCACTTCGACGATTTTTGCTTCGATCAAGACCTGGGTTGATGCGGCCTTTTGGAGCGTGTCCAAATACTGAGCGATTTTTTCCTGCTGGGCCTGGGTCCCTAAAACTGACAAGAGTCCTGCCTGAGCATGAAGGGAGAACGGCTCAGATGTTTGAGGCCCTTCTTCTTGGAGAATCAATCCCAAATTCTTTTTAAGATCATCCCAAAAATCTGTTTTACTTGTCCCGGTCAGCATGGTGTTCGAGCCGTTATCAAGCTCGTTTTGCTTGCCATCTATGGACGAGAAAACGTCTGTAGCAATGGAGATCCGGTTAGTACTTTCACGAATGAGTGACAAAAATTGAATACTGTGGGTTTTGACAAAAGGCGTGTCCTTTTCAATTTGAAGCCCTCCGCCTTGAAGACGATATCGAAGACCTGCCGCCCGGCAAATTTGCTGAAGCGCCTCCTTAAATATCTGATTGTGCAAGTGAAGTGTCACTGATCCTTCCACATTGGCGTGTAGCGTCATACTGATGCCACTTTGTCGGGCAAGCTCTAAGAGAAGCTCTTTTAGGGAAAGGCCATGGGTGGCTGTCAACGTGACTTTTTTGTTAAAGGAATCAGGAAAACGTTCCCGCACGCTTACAGGCTTCACAATTAAGGGCGTAGTCGGAACTGGGGGAGTCGCTGTCACCAGTTTCTTGTCGTAATCCTGGGTTTGCATTTTAAGAGAAGGGTCATGGTGTTCAAGGGTTTCGCACCCTGCTATAAGGGTGCAAAAAATCACCCCAAAGTACGTTATACTTCTCAAAACCTGCCCCGACATTTTTTATCGTCTTTGGCCGAAAGGTTAGCAAATTATGCGCTTGACGACTACCCCTTACACATCAAAGAGCATTTCGTTACATTCTTTTCAGAATCTACACTCTTTAGTCTTTGCAATCCTTCACTCATTTATGATGGGACAAAAAAAGGCTCCCGATCACCAACGCCCCAAAACCAAGCACACAAGGCACAACAAATCCGTTACCAGGAGCCGCCAAGATGGCCTGCTGTACCGGCACATTCGTGGGTGGCAACGCCCCTGACTCCTCAAGCACAAGGGGACGTTCCATTTCTTTTTGATCGGCTGTAGTGAAAAGCACAGAAGGTACTGATTCCTCCTTTTGATCTGTTATCATTTCTGCATCGAGAATATGAGAGACAAAAGCGTTAGCTAAGTCTTCTTGTGCTTGAGATGCTTGAAATACAAGTATCCACCTAAAAGTTTGAGTCAAAGCTCTCACTGTGTCAGGTCCCAGAATTCTTAGTGCTTCGTAGTGTAACACCCCCATTCCTTCGTGATCAAAATCAAAAATATGTTTGCCTTTTTTCATACTCTTGAGCGATTTAGAAAAAAATACCTCACTTACAAATGGATAGAGAAAAACAATTTCAAGATTTTCTTCTGTTATAAATGGCACGACCAGTTGATACCGAGCTTGTACCGCTTTGTGCGTATACGTGTGATTGAGACGCTCATGGGCTGGGAGACGAGACGCATTCATAAAAACTTCTATCTCTTCCAACGCGTCTAGAGGAAAGTGATACGACTCTATGGCATGGACCTTTCTTGCGGAAGGCACGCGTTTGAGAAATTCAAGGTACGCGCCATACTGTAAGGGCGTTGAAAAGATGAGCGCGCTGTCCAAATCTTGTTTTTTTTCAATGGTTTTAAACGGAATAGGTTCAACGGGCACCGAGTTAGCCTCACAAGGGAAAGTCTTTTCCTCGTCGCGGGCTTCTTTCATAATTTGAGAAAATTTTTCCTTTGAGCAATAAAACGCGGCACTTCCTTCTTTTTGCGCGGATTCTTTTTCATCAGTGTCTAGCACCACAAAATCACTTCCAAGCCCCAGAGTGCTGGCTGTTAGATCAAAATCTAAAGCCTGGCCTTGAAGAGAGGGGCCTCCAGTAATAAAATCAGTGTCTTGCGCAATGGCGCCAATCGGCGTTCCTTGACCGTTTTGCTGATCCTCAGACGCCCCCCATAGACGGTGCCATAAGCTTGCTTCCACAGAATACGGCGCGATCACCGCGATCACGACGACACACATCCACAGTGCATTTTTAAGTTTTTGTGTCATGGCGCCTTTCCTCTTTTAAGATTGTTTTTCAATATTTATGAGAGGAGTTTAATTTTTTATTGATAAAAGGACGCCAAACAGGAAAAAAGTAAAAAAAAGCTGTACCGAGCATTTAAGCAACGCGAGATCATGCATTTTTTGCATTCATTAAAGGGACCCTCTCCTCAAATGATCTTGTTTAAAGAGGGACTTTTTTCTATAAAAGAATAATAGGCGGGTGTAGTTCAATGGTAGAACATGAGCTTCCCAAGCTTAAAGTGGGGGTTCGATTCCCCTCACCCGCTCCACTTAAAACTTCTCTACCGTCGTCGGCTGCTCAGGTCACAGACAACCCCATGTTTTTCACCACAACAAAAAGCGTTTTCTGCTTCATAAAAAGCGTATCCTGATTTCCCGCTCTTTTTGGCTGTGTACATGGCAAGGTCAGCAACGCGGAGTAAATCCTTGGCCGTCACCGCGTCTTGAGGAAAAGACGCAATCCCAATACTGAGACCAAATCGTGCAGCCTTGGCGTCCACCACGAGCTCTGTCCCCACTTGTCCCGCACACCGCTTCGCAACATCAGAAAGCTCGTCTTTTGTCAAAACTTCTTGAAGAATGACACAGAATTCATCCCCTCCAATCCGTGCCACAATATCTTCTTCACGAAAACATGTCTTTAGCTTCTTGGCCACATGGATAAGAAGCTCGTCCCCTACCTCATGGCCAAGGGTATCGTTCACAGTTTTAAAATTATCAAGATCAATAAAAAACAAAGAAAACGGCACAGCCGTTTGACGCGCCTCAACACAGGTTTCTTCCAACAGGCGATCAAAAAAGGCGCGGTTCACAAGACCCGTAAGCGCGTCATGATTTGCTTTGTAAAGATTTGCATTCTCTCTCTTTTTTTGCTGTGTCACGTCTTTGTGAATCGTCACAACCCCCCCAGACATAACGGGCGTATGGATAATTTCCACCCATCTATTGTCGGATAAATGCTCGTCCAACGGTTTGCCATCTGCTTGATGAAAGTGCTGCATCCGAGTCTCGAGCCATTGGTCAAAATTCTTTTCCTGAGAATGGCTTGTGATTGCTTTTCCTCTTTTTTCAAGAAGGTATCTACCGTTATTAAAATTCTCTCGCAAAAGAGATTCATACTTAAAATGTGTCGTACTAAAGGATTTAATAACCGGATAGAGAAAGGAAAACCCCTGATTCATCATCACAAGGTACCCGTCATTATCGAAAATCGCAAACCCCACATCAATGCTGTGCAGGGCTGCCTCTAATCTCTTTTGTGTGCGCTCAAGCTCTTTTGCTTGCTCTTTTTCAGAATCAGCAAGCCTTTTCTTTAGAAGACAAGCATGTACACGCGCTTGTAAAAGCGTCGGATTCACGGGCGCCGCCAGATAATCTTCGGCACCAGCGCGGATACACTGAATCACACTACTTTCATCTTGAAGACTAGAGATTACCAAAACAGGAATATCTCTTGTTAAGGCGTTCATCTTAAGTTGGACTAAGACTTCGTGGCCACTCATCTCTGGCATGAGGATATCAAGGAGAATCAGGTCTACTTGTTCTTTTTTTAACATCGCAAGCCCCTTAGGACCGCTGGACGCCTCGATATAGGTATGACCGCTATCAGTAAGACGTCTTGCCAGCAGGGTTCGTTTAGAGGGATCATCATCCACAATCAAAATGCGACCATGAGTTGCAAAGGATCCCACAAAACAAGAAGGGTACTCTTCATCAATGGAGATGGGCTCATGCACTTCTTGGCTGACAAGCCGCACTTCATCCACAAACTCTAGAATGAGCACGGCATGGGCAACGAGTTTTTCAAGAGAGGACGCAAGTGTTTCTTGCTCTGAAACATCTTCACGTACAAGCTCGGCGTATCCTTTAACACACCCTATCGCCGCCCTTAAGTCGTGCCTTGCTTCGGCCCAAAAAGGAGCCTTTGGATCATCTTGCCAACAAAGCGGACGAAGCTCTCTTGCTAAATCAAAAAGCTTTTTAAGTGAGACCTCTATGGCCATAAGATCTTTTTCGATATTCTGATCTTGTTGCTCTGAAAAGATATGCCTTACCGCACGAAATTGGTCCCTCACCATAGGTTCTATCTGAAGAATTTTATCCAGTGAACCAAGGGCACCCGTCAAAAAGGCATGAGGGGATGTTTCATACAATAGTCCTTTGTTCTTGAGTTCTGACACGACACCTCACCCACTTCATACCGCAACACACACTTATCCCGCTAAGAGCGCAGATATTTTTCCGAGTAACCTATCCATCTCTATGGGTTTTGTATCAAAATCGTCGCACCCTGCCTGTATGGCCTTATCTTTATCTTCTGCCATGGCGTGAGCGGTTAAGGCGATAATGGGAATCACCTGGGTTTCTTGTTTGGCCTTAAGCACCCGCGTCGCCTGCCAACCATCCACTTTAGGAAGACTCATGTCCATCAAAATAAGGTCTGGAAGTTCTGAGGTCGCTTTTTCTATTCCTTCTTCGCCGTCAACCGCGATGATGACATCAAAACCCTTTTTCGATAGGCGTCTTGACAGCATATCTCTATTCATTTCATTATCCTCAACAAGAAGAATTCTTGCCATAAAGTCTTGCCTTCCCTTTATTCTTACTTTAATAATCACACTATAATACAGTTCTCACCCCTAAAAAAGGAAATAAAAGTGGATGATTTTAAACCTTTACGCATGGGACATCCCCTTCTACGTGAAAAAGCTCCTCTTATTAAGGATATAAGCGCTGTTAAAAATCTGGCCCTCGAAATGAAGCATCTCATTACCCTTGAGCCTTGGTCGGGGGTGGCAGCGCCGCAGCTAGGTCACGCCCTTCGCATGGTCGCCTTTCAAATGAGCGAAGCGCTCGCCGAACGTAAAAATGAAGCCCCCCGCCCCCCGCGCATCCTCATCAATCCAGTTTTAACTCCTTTGACGGACGAGACAAAGGAAGATTGGGAAGCGTGCCTGTCACTCCCAGATCTCATGGGACTTGTAGTGCGCCCCACAAAAATCAGGGTACAAGGGTTTGATGAAACGGGCGCCGAGATTGATGACATCACCGAGGGACATTATGCACGCATCATCCAGCATGAGTGTGATCACTTGGACGGCATTTTATATGTGGACCGCATGACGGACATGACCAAGCTTATTTACCGCTCGGAATACCCGTTGTGGTTAGAAACTTTTCAAAAGGCCTCTTAAATAAAGGGGGAAATTTCCCCCTTATTCTGTTAGCTTAAAAGCTCTTCAATGATTTTCTTAAGGGCGTCAAACACTGCCTTTGGATGGTCTGTGCCAGGACCACCGGCCTGGGCCATGTCTGGGCGGCCGCCACCCCCTTTACCACCCAAAGCAATCGCACCAACCCGCACAAGCTCCACAGCGCTGACCTTTTGAGAGAGGGCGGCCTCGACCCCCACCACAAGAGACGACTTGCCATCCATCACCGCCAAAAGCGCTATGACGCCCAAGGGTTCCTTGGCCCGCAATTGATCCACAATGCTTTTCAGATCTTTGGGCGGAACGTCCGGCAAAAACCGCGTAATAAAGGGCACACCGGCGACCATGTCTGGCGCGCTGCTGGCAAGACCGCCTGTTCCCTCACCACTCGCAAGCTTGCGCTGCAGGTCTTTGATTTCCTTTTCTAAACGCTTACGGTCTTCTAACAGGGCGTCAAGTCGTGCGGCGACTTGATCCGGGGCAACCTTCAAGCGCGCGCCAAGAGTTTCTAAAACGGTCACTTTATCACGAACATAGTAAAGCGCGCCCTCTCCCGTCACAGCCTCTAGACGGCGCACACCCGCGGCCACACTTGTTTGAGCGATGATCTTGAAAAACCCGATGTCGCCGGTCCTTTCAACGTGGGTTCCCCCGCAAAATTCCACAGAGTAAGGCGCCGTACGATCTTCGTCTCCCATGGACACGACGCGAACCTCGTCCCCATACTTTTCACCAAAAAGTGCAACTGCCCCTGTTTCAAGGGCATCCTTGGTGGACAAAAGCTTTGTCCCCACCGCCGTATTGCGGCGAATGATGGCATTAACCTCGTCTTCTACCTTTTGAATGTCGTCTGCAGAGAGCGGCTCGTTATAGCTAAAGTCAAAGCGCAAGCGGTCCGGCAGAACCAGAGACCCCTTTTGGGTTACTTGCTCACCCAAGTGACGACGAAGCGCCTTATGCAACAAGTGTGTCGCCGAGTGATTGGCCTTGATGCGCGTGCGCCTGGCACCGTCCACCTCAAGGGTCAGGGTGTCCCCTTTACGAAGGGCACCTGACACAACGCGCCCGTGATGCACAAAAAGCCCGTCACCGGCCTTGGTGACATTCAAAATTTCAAGAGCGGCAGTTTCTGTGTGCGCGCGGCCTATGTCGCCCGTTTGTCCGCCTGATTCTGCGTAAAATGGTGTTTGGTTGACAACAAAGAAAAATTCCTCGCCAGCTTTCGCCTCAGACACAAACGCCCCGTCCCTCACAAGGGCTTGGAGTGTCCCCTGGGTGGTCAGGGTCGTATAACCCAAAAAGTCCGTGGGACCGGTCTCTGCCAGCACTTCAAACCAAAGTCTTTCATCGGCCTTAGCGCCTGACCCCACCCAGTGAGATCGCGCCTCTTCTTTTTGGCGTTCCATATGAGTATCAAACCCATCCGTATCAACGGTTTTTCCTTCACCACGCAAGATGTCCTGGGTTAAATCTAGGGGAAAGCCGTAGGTATCATAAAGCTTAAAAGCAACGTCGCCCGGCAAAACACCGCCCTTAGAAAGACCTTCGGTTTCCTGTGACAAGAGTTTTAGGCCGCGTCCCAAAGTTTGCCGGAAACGGTCTTCTTCCTGGGCCATGGTTTCTTCGATTAGGGCGTTTGCGCGCAAAAGCTCGGGATACGCCTCGCCCATTTCTGTGAGAAGAGTGGGAAGAAGCTTTGCCAAGAAGGGTTCTTGATGACGCAGCAGGTATGCATGGCGCCCCGCGCGGCGCAGGATCCGGCGCAGCACATACCCGCGTCCCTCGTTAGAAGGCAAAATACCGTCCGCAATCATAAAGCTGCACGCACGCATGTGATCGGCAATAACACGGTGAGACACAAGGGCGTCGCCCGTCGCCTTCACCCCACTAAAAGATTCAGACGCCGCAATCAAGGATTTGAACAAGTCCGTTTCATAGTTGTTATGAACGCCTTGCAAAACAGCCGACAACCGCTCAAGACCGCTTCCTGTATCAATGGAGGGTTTTGGCAGATTTTTGCGGTGCGAGGCGCCGTTTTCATCCAGGTACTGCTCGTACTGCATAAAGACAAGGTTCCACACTTCCACAAACCGGTCCCCGTCCTGGTCGGCTGATCCCGGAGGGCCACCCGCAATACTGGGCCCGTGGTCATAGAAAATTTCCGAACATGGTCCACACGGTCCCGTGTCCCCCATGGCCCAAAAGTTATCGCTGCCTGAAATGCGCAGGATTCTATCAGACGAAAGACCCGAGATTTTTTGCCAAAGGTTTGCCGCCTCGTCATCGTCCACGTAAACCGTCACAAGAAGACGGTCCTTGGGGAGAGCCAGTTCTTTATGGACAAGATTCCACGCAAAGGTGATGGCTTCTTCTTTGAAATAATCGCCAAAGGAAAAGTTACCCATCATCTCGAAAAAAGTGTGGTGGCGCGTCGTATAACCAACGTTTTCCAGATCATTGTGTTTGCCACCTGCACGCAAGCATTTTTGTGCGGATGTGGCACGCGGATGGGCCGGAACTTGGGCGCCCGTAAAATAGTTTTTAAAAGGCACCATCCCCGCAGACGTAAAGAGAAGGCTTGGATCGTTATGGGGCACAAGGGGCGCCGAGGGAACGATCTCGTGTCCTAAATTTTGGAAATACTCTAGGAAATGGCGGCGTATCTTTGACACAGTCCACATGGTCTTTTTACCTTTTCATCTTCGTCAGGGGGAAAAGACGCTGCGTTACGCAGCGTCTCCTTCAAGATCTTCGTTTTCTTCAGTGGTACTCATTAAATCTTGGGCAATAAGGCCACTATTGCCCCGAATAGCATTTTCAATGGCATCGGCCACGGCAACATTCTCGCGCAGATATTGCTTAACGGCTTCGCGGCCTTGGCCGATACGTTCACCATTATAAGAATACCAAGAGCCTGATTTTTCTACAATTTCAGCCTTGACACCCAGGTCGATAAGCTCACCCACCTTGGAAATGCCCTCACCGTACATAATGTCAAATTCAACAGTTCTAAAGGGCGGGGCCACTTTATTCTTAACGACCTTCACACGGGTTTCGTTGCCGACCACCTCGTCCTTATTTTTGATAGCGCCAATTCGTCGAATATCCAGGCGCACAGACGCATAGAACTTCAACGCGTTTCCACCTGTGGTGGTTTCAGGAGAGCCGAACATCACGCCAATCTTGTGACGGATTTGGTTAATGAAAATCACCGTACAGTTAGTGCGGGAAATAGAACCCGTCAGCTTACGAAGGGCCTGGCTCATAAGCCTTGCCTGAAGGCCCATGTGGGAATCCCCCATTTCGCCCTCTAGTTCGGCCTTGGGCACAAGGGCTGCCACGCTGTCCACCACGAGCACATCAATACCGCCTGATCGCACAAGGGTATCGGCAATCTCAAGGGCTTGCTCACCCGCATCAGGTTGAGCCACGATGAGGTCGTTCACATTCACACCCAACTTTTTAGCATAGACGGGATCGAGGGCATGCTCGGCGTCGATAAAGGCACACGTGCCGCCTTTTTTCTGCGCTTCTGCAATCACATGAAGCGTCAAAGTTGTTTTACCAGAGCTTTCAGGACCGTAAACTTCAACAATACGCCCCTTAGGCACGCCGCCCACACCAAGGGCAATATCAAGACCCAAAGATCCCGTGGAAATAGCTTCAATGGTCACGGTTTCTTGCTGCCCGAGCTTCATCACCGAGCCCTTTCCATAGGCACGCTCGATTTGCCCGATGGCGGCTTCTAATGCCTTTTGACGATCCATAACTTACCCCTTTTTCAACGCATAACTTCTTATGGTTATTCCACACACCACAAAGCAAGGCAAGGCATCACATGAAGAAACGGCGTGATTTTTTCAAAGATTAAGAAGTCTTCGCGGCCCTGGTTTTTTATTTTTACAAACCAGCGCCTCTCTTAATCATTTTTTAAGAAAGACTTAACCTAGAAGACCTAGAATGGGCACCGTTCGAAAACACATGACTAAAGGAAAATCATGATTAAAAAAATCACTAAATGTCTTTTATGCGCGTCCCTTATTAGCTTTGTCCCTTTTGAAGGCGCGAGCGCCTTTTCCCTTTCCCTTTCCGATGTCGGCAAAGTTCTGACTTCAGGTAAAAAGAAAGGGGCTCATTTCGTTTGCGCCAAGGCAGACGCCTTTAGCCTGGATTTTACCTTGCGCTCCTTTGACGGTGACCTTTGTAACGATTCCACCATTGCTGCCATCACACAAATCGTGTGCCCTGGTGCTGCCGATGACTTTAAAGGATCACACTGTGACACAAAAGGCCTTGCGGCTCTTGATGGAAAAGCACCATTAACAGTCATTAAAGATAATGTGGTCAAAGCCGCCGTCGAGGTTAAGTCTTTGGCTTGCCTTGTCGCCCCTATCGCACCGCCCCCTGCTGACGTAGCGCTTGGCGCTGCGTGTGTGGGTTAATCAAGATAAGATTCAGGGGTCTGCGCACGCAGACCCTAGATATCAATACTCAGCGCAAGACTGGCGTTATTTTGAATATAGGAAAAACGCTTTTCAGCCTTACGTCCCATAAGATTTTCAATAAACTCTTCGATTTCCACCAGGGATTCAGGATCGTTGGGATTGAGACTCACAAGCTCTTGGGGTAACACCACACGAAGAAGTGTTCTGGTTTTAGGATCCATGGTGGTTTCTTTGAGATGTTGCCACGACATTTCACCAAGACCTTTAAAGCGGCTAATTTCTACCTTTCCTTTAGTGAATGTTTTCTTCAAAAGCACCTCCTTGTGGGCGTCATCCCGTGCGTAAAGCGATTTCGATCCTTGGGTCAGTCGGTACAAGGGGGGAAGCGCTAAAAACACATGACCCTTTTCCAGAATCGGGCGCATTTCCAAAAAGAAAAACGTCATAAGAAGCGAGGCAATGTGCGCCCCGTCCACATCGGCGTCGGTCATGATAATCACACGGTGATAGCGCAGATTTTCAGGATTGCATTTGGTAAGCCCGCCCCCACATCCAAGGGCTTTGGCAAGATCCGTTAATTCCTGGTTTGCAAGAGCCTTGTCGGTTGTTGCAGCCGCCACATTCAGAATTTTCCCACGAAGGGGAAGTACAGCCTGGGTTTTGCGGTCACGCGCCTGCTTGGCGGATCCGCCAGCAGAGTCGCCCTCTACCAAGAAAATTTCGCATTCCTCGGGGTCCGTACTCATACAATCCGCAAGCTTGCCGGGAAGCCGCAGGCGCTTGGTCACGCTTTGACGGGCGGTTTCTTTGGCTTGACGACGCTTGAGACGTTGATCCAGGCGCTCACTGACATGGGTCACAAGGGCTTCGGCGACGTCCTTGCGTTCGCTCAGCCACTGATCAAACCGGTCCTTAAGAGCCGCCTCCACAAAACGCGTCACCCCAGCGCTGACAAGTTTTTCTTTGGTTTGTCCCTGGAATTGGGGTTGCTTGATAAAGGCCGAGATAATGACGGTCGCACCGCCAAGACAGTCATCGGCTGTAAACTGGCCTGCGCGTTTATTGCTTAGAAGTTCGCCGTACCCGCGAAGAGAGCGCATGACGGCTTGCCGAAACCCGGCCTCATGGGTGCCGCCAAGAGGTGTAGAGACCGTATTACAATAAGACGTAAACACACCGTCTTCCCACTCGGGCCAGGCAACGGCCCACTCGATGCGTCCCTCACCTTCTGGAAATTGGGCCTCTCCTGCGAAAAAATCGGGCATTACAAGGGCCGTATCCCCAAGGGATTCCCGCAAATAATCAGCAAGACCACCTGGAAAATGGAACCGGTCCTCGGCGGGCACACTATCGCTTGCTTCTAGCAAAGACGCATCGCACTGCCAACGAATATCGACTCCCTTAAAAAGATACGCCTTCGAGCGAATCATGCGGTAAAGACGCGCGGGTCTTAGGCGCGCGCCTTCATCAAAAATGGTCATATCGGGCAGAAAACTGACACATGTTCCGCGCCGATTATGGACAGGGCCCACTTGCTCGAGGGCAGACGTGGGAGCGCCTTTGCTATAAGTTTGGCGGAAAAGATGCTTTTGGCTCACCACCTCCACGATCAAAAGTTCGGATAGAGCGTTCACCACACTCATTCCCACACCGTGAAGACCACCCGATGTTTCATATGCCTTTCCCGAGAACTTACCGCCCGAGTGCAGGGTTGTCAGGATCACCTCTAAGGCTGACTTATCGGGAAATTTGGGGTGAGGATCAATGGGAATACCGCGTCCGTTATCACGTACACTGACCATGCCGTCGGCGGCAATGTCGATTTCAATGCGCGTTGCGTGCCCGGCAACCGCCTCGTCCATGGAGTTATCCAAAATTTCGGTCACAAGGTGATGAAGCGCGCCCTCATCGGTACCGCCAATATACATACCAGGTCTGCGCCGGACAGGCTCGAGCCCTTCTAGGACTTCGATGTCCTTGGCCGAATAATCTTCGTCCGTTTTTCTGGCAGCAGATTTAAAGAGATCACTCATGTTCTTCATTCCCAGCTAATGGAGGCCCTTTCCAAGACATCTTGACAGGCTTATAGTAGAGCATCGGCTTTACAAGAGACAACCAGATGCATACAGCTCTTACTTATCTAACAGGTGCCGCCCTTATTGCAACAGCCTTTGTGCTGGTCATGGGCCTTTTCACCATGGTGACAAAAGACCACTCTAGCGAGCGTAGCAACAAATTAATGCGCTGGCGCATAGGATTGCAGGCGGCGGCTTTGATTATTTTTTCCATTCTATTGCTCTCAAGACATTCCTAAAAAAGATGGTGCAACTCACTCGTATTTATACCAAAGGTGGCGATAAAGGAAAAACGTCCCTTGGAAGTGGTGCCCGCGTATCTAAAGATCACCCGCGCTTGCAGGTCATCGGCAGTGTGGATGAGCTTAACGCTGCCGTTGGTGTTGCGCGCACCTTTATGAGAAATACGCCTCAAGACGAGATGCTCGCCCAAATTCAAAATGATCTGTTTGATGTGGGGGCGGATCTTTGTGTCCCTTTTCAAGAGGGGGCCCCGCCTTGTCTTCGCCTGGATGAAGGCCGAGTTGAGTCTTTGGAACAAGCTCTTGACGCCCTTAATGAGCGCCTTACCCCTTTAACGTCTTTTGTCCTACCGGGCGGGACGGATGCGAGCGCTTTTGTGCATCTGGCACGCACCATTGCCAGGCGCGCCGAACGCGATCTGTGTGCCTTTTTAACCACAGAATCCGCCCCAAGTGCAGGCGTCCACGCGGGTGTCTTAAGGTATCTGAATAGGCTCTCGGATTATCTTTTTGTGCTGGCGCGCGCCCTAAATGATCAGGGGCGCGCTGATGTTTTATGGCAACCGGGTACGCTTGTTGGCGACGTGCCTTCCTAAAGGGGCCACGCTTTCACAGCGTGAGACGACTCTTCCCACGGGAAAACGATCCAACAGTCTTGAGGCACTTCTTTGACAAAGGCGTCCACGAAGGGCGCGCCTTGGGGCTTTGCGTATAAAACCACAATCCGTGCGTCAGGCCTTTGGGCGCGCACGAGGGCCGCTGTTTTTCCCGAATCAACCAAGTCATCCACCACTAAATAAAGCCCTTCCCCTTGGGGGCAGGCCTTTAAAAGTTTTAGCTCATCCTGGGCATGATCATCGGTATAACTTGCAAGACAGCACGTATCAATAAGCCGAATATCCAGAAGCTGCGACAAAAGAAGGGCTGGCGCCAGCCCACCGCGCGCGACTGCCACAATCCCCGTAAAAGGGCCAGCACCTTTTAATGTCTCTGCCAAGTGCTCGCAGTCTTCATGGAATTGTTGCCAAGACACATACCTTTTTTGGGCCATCAAGGACTCCTTTCTTTTTTTCCAAAAAATTATTTTACTTTTTTTGACGCGCTCACACCAGATCCCTCTCCCCTTGGAACGCGCCTCGCGCTATGATACCCTCCATGATCACAAAATAATGGACACTCCTATTTTGGACACACAGCACCTTCCGCCCTTACATCCTGCCATCCCCCCCCGTAAAAAGGGGATCCTTCTCATTAACCTTGGCACACCTGATTCTACCTCTTGGTGGGACATACGTCGCTATTTAAGCGAGTTCTTGTCCGATAGACGCGTCATTGAGCTCTCCCCCCTTTTATGGCAACCCCTCTTACAGCTCATTATTCTGACTTTTCGGCCCCACAAAACAGCCCATGCCTATAAATCAATTTGGAAGCGGGATACCAATGAATCCCCCCTTCGTTACTACACCAGAGCGCAGTCGGAAAAACTAAGCGCCCTCTTTCAAGAAGAAGATCAAAATGTCGTTGTCGAGTGGGCCATGCGTTACGGCACACCGTCTATTTCCTCGCGCCTGGATTTTTTACAAGAGCAAGGGTGCCAAGAAATTATCGTGGTGCCCCTTTATCCCCAATATTGCGCCGCCACGACTGCCAGCGCTTGTGACACCGTTTTCAGGGCACTCCTTAAAAAAAGATGGCAGCCAAGCGTAACTGTTGTCCGGCCCTATCACGATCATCCCCTATACCTTGACGCCCTTGAGGAGAGCGTGCGCACGCACCTTAAAATGCTTGAATGGTTGCCCCAAACCCTTCTTGCTTCTTTCCACGGCATGCCTTTGGAATCCCGCGAAAAGGGTGACCCCTATGCATGTCACTGTGATAAAACGGCAAGACTTTTAAAAGAACGCTTTGAAGGAGAAGCCTTTGGCTTTGATCGCACTTTCCAATCAAGGTTTGGTCCCAAAGCATGGCTGCAACCCTATACAGACGTTGTCCTACAGGCGCTACCGTCCCAAGGTGTCACACGCGTTGCCCTTGTGGCCCCAGGCTTTGTCTCGGATTGTGTTGAGACCCTTGAAGAACTTTCCCTTCGGTACAAGGAGGTCTTTATGGCAGCAGGCGGCACCCATTTCACCGTGGTTCCTTGCCTGAACGACTCCCCTGCCATGATCACCCTTCTTGCAGCGCTTACAAGGCCCCTTTTACCAGAAACCGCTTCGGCAAAGGTCTTGCCCTTTAAATCTACGAGGCCCCAAGTGACCGCTTAACCATTTTCAAGATGTCAAGAAAATATTTCTTTGCACACCTATATAAAAATAGAGCGCTAAAGAATGTTTTCTATTGGAAACTTAAGGATTTGTTAATGAAACGTAAAAAAACTTGACTTTTTCTCCTGTTAATGTTTTATTAACTTGTGACTTTTTATATGGGGGGAAATGCACATATGTCTCAACTAGCTTCTTTTTCTGGTGGTGAGTTTGTTGTTTATCCAACACACGGTGTGGGGAAACTTGAATCAGTGGAAACACAACAAGTAGCCGGTCTTGAGCTTAAAGTGCTCGTGATTACCTTTCAAAAAAGCCGTATGACTCTTCGTCTTCCCATGGCAAAAGCCCAATCCGCAGGCCTGAGGCGTCTTGGTTCCAGAGAAGATCTTGACACCGCATTTTCAACCCTGACACGCCGCATCAAGGCAAAAAAGGGTGTATGGGCAAGGCGCGCACAGGAATACGAGATCAAGATTAATTCCGGCAATCTTACATCCGTCGCGGAAGTTCTTTGTGAACTCTACCGCTGCAAAGATGATCGCGCCGAACAATCCTATAGCGAGCGCCAGATTTACCGCTCGGCTTTAGAGCGCCTTTGCGCTGAAGTCGCGTTGATTGAAGCCATCGACGAAGATAGTGCAGCCCAACGCGTCGAGGACGTTCTCGCACGCGCAGCCTAGTCACCATACTTTTTCATTATTTCTATCTCCACTGGCCCGGAATTTTTCCGGGCTTTTCTTTTAGTGCAAGTTAGGAGTTGGATACATCGCAAGAACAAGATCGTTTTCTGAGTCAACCATGACAGTTTTGGAAAACTGCATCCCTCCAAAGAACTCCATGTCTTCGATTTCATTCTTTGTGTTCATAAAAAGAAGCATGCCAATTTGAAAACGGGCACATGCGTGGGACAGAGCCCCTCTAAGGGCTTGATAATAATATTTGCAGTAATGCTCAAACACTTCTGGCTCGCTTTGATTCAGCTCTTCTCCAGACGTGTTAAAACAAACGGAACTACACTCCCAGATACAAGACTGTACATAGGGACTAATGTCTTGTCGCAACGTGTCACTCACCGCGTTCTTTGTGGTCATAGGATTAAGCCTAATACTACCGTATATGCCCGTCTCAGTATCATTAAAGAGAAGATACACAGAGTCCTTGTGATCATAGGCTGTGTCATCGAGCCACAAAGCATCTTGCTCACGCTTGGAAAACATTTCCATAAGGTCTTGGTTATGCATTGATTTATTTTGCGCATCAATGATCTTAAACATGTATCCTCCAGCCTTATTTATAGAATTTCTCATAAGATTTTTTTGACACAGTCAAAAATCATAGCTTTTTAAGAGTTTACTCACTGCTTAAATCGATGTATAAGATTTAATCATAATACATCGCATAATACTTATATTTAAGCTCTATAGTAGGAAAAAATTTGGCTGTCAATACAATTGTTTTTGTGTTAACAAAAGCATTTTGAGAGTGCCTTGTCGCACCCAAGGATTAAAGAATGGATTTAGAAGCCCTTAGGATTTTTTATGTGGTCGCTCGTGAAAAACAAATCACCAGTGCCACCCACCATTTGGGCAAAACTCAGCCAGCTATTACCGACAGACTTAAACGTTTCCAAAAAGAATTAGGGATTCAACTGTATGTCGCAGGAAAGCATGGCATTGTCCTAACACCAAGTGGTGAGCTCCTCTTCCAAAAAGCACAAAAAATTCTCTCTGATGTGGAAAATCTTAAACACGCTCTCCTTGTAAAAAACGAAACAAAAGGACACTTATGTGTGTCCACCACCCACGCTCTTACCTCTCAAGTTGTGGTAAGAGCGCTCCCACGGTTTCGTGAGTCATACCCAGATATCGATTTGACACTGCTGGCGGAAGACAAACCTGTGGACTTGAATCTGCGAGAATCAGACGTGCTCATGCGCCCTCATATGGGCGAGATCCCTCACCTAGAACAGCGCTTTCTCATGCGATTTCACTTAGGTCTTTTTGCCAGCCCCGAGTATCTTGAACGCAACGGCACACCGAAAACTGTGGTGGATTTAGAAAATCATATCTTTTTGTCTTATCCAGAGAATATTGTTCAACCTCACTCGAGTGTTAACTGGCACTTGTCTTTAATTAAAAAACAAAAACGAGCGCAGATTATCACCAACTCATCTCATACCCTTCAAAAGGCAGCGGAGCTAGGTCTTGGTATTCTTTCTCTCTCCAAAGAAGCTATCACTCTTAATAAAACGAAGGTGATCCCTGTTCTACCTGATCTGGAAGGCCCTATTGTTGACATCTATTACATCTGCCTTAAGAATTCTCGCGATGACGCCCGCATTAACGCCTTTTACGATGTTTTAAAAAAATATCTCGAAGAAAAAGGCTTTCGTGGTAATCAAGATGAATAATCTTAATTGCCATCCAGAGAAAAATTGATGTTTTCACCTTCTTCACGCAGAAATTTAATTGGGGCATTATCAGGAAACTTCTTAGAATATTATGATGTAACCCTGTATGGTTTTTTTTCCGCGCTCCTGGGACCCATTTTCTTTCCAACCCAAGACCCCTTTGTAACCTCTCTTCTCACTCTTACGGCCTTTGCCATGGGATATCTCGCAAGGCCCTTCGGAGGGATGTTTTTTGGTTATCTTGGTGATAAATTTGGACGAAAAAAAGCGCTCTCCCTTGCTGTGATCCTTGTTACGATTCCCACCTTTGCCATTGGTCTCATGCCCACATACGAAGAAATCGGAATCTTCGCGCCGCTTTTAGTCTT
Organism: Alphaproteobacteria bacterium; assembly: GCA_013911655.1. Classification (GTDB taxonomy): domain Bacteria; phylum Pseudomonadota; class Alphaproteobacteria; order Caedimonadales; family UBA1908; genus JACESU01. Next base: position 129,901 of record JACESU010000003.1, on the reverse strand, counting down.
ACTTTGTCGCATTCTCCAAGGGATCTGCACAGGTGGCGAATACCCCGGAGCCGCCGTTTTTATTGCCGAACATAGTGGCCCTCGCAAAAAAGCGCTTCTATGTAGCCTTGTTCCGGCTTCAAGCCTTCTTGGCGCCATTACGGGAACACTCATAGGCGCGCTCTTTGTTCAGGAAGCTATGCCCTATTGGGGATGGCGCATCCCCTTTCTTGTTGGGGGCCTATTAGGGCTTATTGCTTTCATATTACGACGTCAAATTTCAGAAACACACGTTTTTGAAACACTTAGCGATGCAACGAAAAGTCCTAATCCCATATGGAACTCCTTTAAATCCCATACCCCTTTGATTTTAGGGACTGCCCTTATTGGGGCTGGCACACTTGTTCCTTTTAATCTTGTGATGGTTTATATGTCCTCATTTATGGAACACAAAACGCTATCTTTCTCCGCGTCAGAGTCACTTTTGATGACATCTGGCCTTATGGCCCTTTTAATGTGCTTTCTTCCTATTTGGGGCGCCCTTGCGCAAAAGTGGGGTCGTCAAAAAATGATGATCAGCGCCTGTGTTCTCACAGCTGTTGTTGCTTATCCACTTTTTTACCTCTCACATCACGCTGTGTCATTTTCTCACCTGTTGATTTACAAAAGCATTCTTGTCATCATATCAGCTGGCTTTGTTGCGCCCACCGTTTCCTACTTTACAGATCTTTTTCCTCCACAAAATCGGTATACAGCCCTTGGTTTTAGTATCGCTCTCGGAGAAGGAGTTGGCGGCGGGACAACACCCCTCATAGCGACATACCTTACCCACGCCACACAAAATCCTCTCTCACCTTCGTTCTATCTAATATTTAGTAGTCTTGTGTCCATTCTTGGCATTGTCGTGATTGCGCGCACAGTGCAAAAGCGGCACGGCTCCCAGCAAAACCTCTAATTTCTTCTTTCTGTTCTAGGCCTCTTACTTAAATCGGCGCATACTGAACCTGGTATACTCCCCGCCAGGACTGACGCCCGTGAACACCTCATTTTGGCAAGACCCTCTTGAACACCTGACAACGATCCTAGAGACAAACGCAAACGGTCTCTCTCACGCGCAGATTTTGCACAAGCGTCAAATCTTTGGCCACAACGTTATTTCGAAAAGCAAAAAAAAACACCTTATACTTCTTTTTCTTTTTAAATTCAAAAATCCCCTTGTCTTAATGCTACTTGCGGCAGCTGGACTTTCCAGTTTTTTAGGGGATAAAAGTTCCTTCTTCATTATCACAGCCATTGTACTCCTGAGCGTCATTCTTGATTTCTTTCAAGAACACAAAGCCAGTGACGCAGCTGAAAAACTACGCCGTTCCGTGGCTGACCGCACCCGCGTGATCAGGGACAACATCGAACATGACATTCTTGTCAGCGACCTTGTGCCAGGAGACGTCGTCCTTTTGTCCGCGGGTGATCTTGTACCCGCCGACGGGCGCCTTATTTTTCAAGATAACCTTTACGTGAACCAGTCGATTTTAACGGGCGAGAGCTTTCCCGTTGAAAAAGAAGTCCGTGATTTAGATGAAAACGCCAAAGACATTGAAAAGGCGACCAATGCTGTTTTTATGGGGACGTCTGTCTTAACAGGGCAAGCAAAGATGTTTGTGTGCGTCACGGGTGAGCAAACCTTTTTTGGCCATATCGCCTTGTCCTTGGCTGAAAAGAAACCTCAAACACCTTTTGAAGCTGGTACCAAAAATTTTGGTTTTCTCTTGATGCGTCTGACCTTTTTGTTGGTCCTTTTTGTGATTATTGTTAATTTTTTCTTTTTTAAACCATGGCTTGATACGGTTCTTTTTGCCCTCGCCCTGGCTGTTGGAATGACGCCAGAATTCTTGCCGATGGTAATTTCAGTGACGTTAACGCGAGGCGCTCTTCGGCTATCTCGTAAAAAAGTCATCGTTAAACGACTTTCAGCCATTCATGATCTTGGCAGCATCGATATTCTTTGTACGGATAAAACGGGAACCCTTACCCAAGCGAAAATTGAACTTGCCCAACATCTTGGTTGTCAAGGAACGAGCTGTCCAAAAGTTCTGAAGCTTGCTTATCTTAATAGTTTTTTTGAAACAGGGATCAAGAGCCCGCTCGATCAAGCCATCTTAACTCACACGGACATTGATCTTAGTGATTGGAAAAAGATTGACGAAATCCCATACGATTTTGAAAGGCGGCGTGTCTCTGTGCTGGTGGAAAAAGAAGGCGTGCGTCTTTTATGCGTGAAAGGCGCACCCGAAGATGTGCTAGCCCTTTCAACACACTATGAAAGCGAGGATGGCACTGTCCTTTTGACAGCCAAGAAACGTCTTGAGCTTCAAGAAATGTACAAGCATCATTCACGACAGGGTCTGCGTCTTTTGGGGGTCGCCTCGGCAAAGGTCTCCCCAACCCAAGAAAAAGCCCATAAAACCGATGAAGCTGATCTTGTGTTTGCAGGTTTTGCGCTCTTTTACGATCCTGTAAAAGAAGGTATGGACTTAACCGTGAGAAACCTGACCCATGCCAAAGTCGCCCTTAAAATCCTGACAGGCGACAACGAAGATGTGACGCTTCACCTTTGCCAAAATCTAAAGATTCCTGTGACAGGTGTCCTTCTTGGCTCTCAAATGAACGAGATGAGTGATGAAGCTTTTTCCGCGCAGGTGACGTCTTGTAACTTATTTTGCCGGGTCACACCTGCCCAGAAAAAACGAGTGATCGATACGCTACGTGAACTGGGGCACGTGGTAGGCTATATGGGCGATGGCATTAATGACGCGCCTTCCTTGCAACACGCGGATGTGGGTATTTCCGTTGACAACGCCGCGGATGTTGCCAAAGAAGCCGCCGACTTGATCTTGCTACGCCAAGACCTTAACGCCGTCTATGATGGGATCATCGAAGGCCGCAAAACCTTTGCCAACATCATGAAATACATCCGCATGGTCACAAGTTCTAACTTTGGCAATATGATTAGCATGGCAGGGGCGACCTTATTTTTGCCTTTTCTGCCCATGCTGCCGGTTCAAATTCTTCTAAACAACCTGATGTACGATTTATCAGAGATCGCGATACCCCTTGATAACGTTGACCGCGAGTTTCTAGAAAAGCCCCGCCGTTGGCATCTCACATCCGTTGTGCGCTTTATGCTCGTTATGGGTCCCTTAAGCTCACTTTTTGATATTCTCACCTTCGTGATCATGACCAAAGTGTTTAACGCCTCTGTCCCTCTTTTTCAAACAGCCTGGTTTGTCGAATCCCTGACTACCCAAATTCTGATCATTTTTGTGATCCGCACAAGGAGGCCTTTTTTCGAAAGCAAACCCAACAGGACTTTGACCCTTTTATCCTTAGGGCTTGTGGTGATTGGGGCCCTCATTCCCTTTACCCCTTTTGGGTCTTACTTTGGCTTTGTGCCCTTGCCGTTAAGTTTTTACGGTGTCTTAGGCGCTATCGTGCTTGTATATCTCTTCCTGGCAGAGCGCGCTAAAATGATCTTTTATGGCCGTTTTCCTGAATATTAGCGTTTCGACATCAAGTCATCAAGGCTCGCACAAGAAAGGGCTCCGTTGTACAGGCGCCTGAACATCATAAGGCACGCTGGGTTTCGAAACGCTTCTTCACTGGTCGTTAGATCGAAATTATTTCGCTGATTTTTGTGCATGTAGTCGTTAAAAACCCCCACAATACGTCGTCTTGGGTTGTGATATAGATCATAATCTATCATGATGAGGCCCGCTCCTTTTGCCACAGCGCTTTTTGGACTTGTAGCAGGCGGCTTTTTTAAAAAATGACTTTTTGTTTTCTGTTTCTCTGGCATAGGACAGGAAACTCCGCAGAACCATGAATCAATAGACCCGCAAACTTCCTCGAAATGCGTCCCTTGACGCTCAATACCGTGATCACATTTCTCAAAAAAACCCATAACCCCTTCGAAATAGTCTGCGTAGAATAAAGGAAAAATAGAAAGAGGATGATAAGACTGATCTTTAGGCGTCTGCAAAACGACCACCGCATAATCGGACACTGCTTCATCATAGGCATTTTCAAATTTTCCCTTGGCGTAATAAGGATTCAGGTGAATTTCTGAAATTTTATTGACCGTTTCAAGAGTTTCTCTTGTAAGTGGCATCCTCAGATCCGCCTCAAACGAGACGTACCAGTCTTGGGGGGCAAGCATGACTTGTTGCTCTGGCGTGTGCCGCGTGGCCTTCCAATAATCACAAAAGCCAGACGCACAGGTCACCACCTGATTTCTTGGAAACCTTACGTCCAAATGGACCACATGCCCTTTGATACAAAAGAGCTACCTTCCATCAAAACACCCATTTGGGGATTTTCTGGCTTGTTTTTGATAGGGATTTTATTTCTGGCTGTTATGCTTATGAGCGTTTCTCGTTAGATGATTGATCATTTGTTGGCAGAAAAAGTGGTGCCGGATGAGGGATTCGAACCCCCGACCTACTGATTACAAATCAGTTGCTCTACCAGCTGAGCTAATCCGGCTTTTTCAGTGACTCAGATTTACCATGACATTTTCCCCATTGCAAGGGACAAATGAGCGGTCTTTACCAATTAAATTGCGGCAACACAAAGGTGGGAGCAATCCCTTTTTGAGCAAAGTGCCCAGCCAATCTGTCTTGAGTAGGGATTTCTCCTGGGCGAGCGCCAAGGGCATTTCCTTCAAGGCCGCTCATGACCAAAATGGTATCGATCCCAAAGTGAGCCCCTCCTTGTACGTCTGTGTTCAGGGAATCACCCGTGGCAATCATACGGCTTTTATCAGGCTTTCCTAAGATTTCCCAAAGACGCGTATAGATGGCCTCAAAGGGTTTTCCGTGATAACTCACGCGCCCCCCAAGTTCTTTGTAGCGCGCAGCAAGGGATCCGGCACAGAGAATCTCAACACCCCGTGTAATCACGCTCATATCAGGATTCACACAGATCATGGGTAGATCAAGGGTCATGCACTGGGCAAGGAGCGCTTCGTGGTCTTCGATCAAAAGGGGGTACGGTCCGGTATTCAAAAGAAAGTCGGCCTCTTTTACGTCATAGGTCACTTGGGATCCAAGATCATCCAAAAGGTCCGCGTGAGCGGCCGCCGCCAAGGGGTAACACATCTTGCCGCGGTGATCTTGGGTCAAGGCGTTGTACGCATCCTCGCCCGATGAATACACCCGCTCATAGAGCGTACGCATGATACCTAAATCAGATAACTGCTTTTCAAGGCTGAAAAAACGGCGAGGAGAGTTGGATAGAAAAACTACGGTCTTTCCCTGCTCTTGAAGGCGCGCAAGCGCTGTACTTACCCCCTCGAACGCTTGGTAACCATCATGAATCACGCCCCACAAATCTACAATGAACGTGTCATAGCTGGACGCAAGCGCCTCAAGACCCTCAAGGCATTGAAAGGAGAATTCTTTTGAGGCGACTTTTTCCATGATTTTACTCAGTACTATTTCTCTTTCTAGATAAGCCTTTCCTTCAGGGCTTTGTCAAGAAAAGGGCCTGATTATTTAGTATTTTTCCACGAAACCCCGTCGATGAGTAAATCTTTGGCGAGGGCATTTCCATCTTCGTCTACAGACATCACCAGATGCGCCGCGCCGCTTTGTGTTTTTTTATCAAGAAATGCGGCCTTGGTTTCAGGAATATAAAACCTCTCGGTTCCTGCCACAAAACGCCCTCCTTTACAGACGCCTTTAATCAGTTTGGCACATCCCTTGGGCTTATCCAAAGAAGTCGTTTTTGTGTCAAGACATACATACCATGTGCTGTGATTCTTTTGACTTTCACAAGGAATTTTGACCCCGTAATCAATGATATAGGTCAAATAATGCCCCGATAGAAAATCCCTGGGATCGTACCCATAAATAGGCAAAGTGATCTCGGTGCCGCTTCCTTTCCTTAAGTGATGGCGCACGGCAAAAGACATCAACACAACCACAGGGATGATCAAGGAAAAAATCATCAAACTTTTTCTTTTCGTCATGATGAGATCTCCTTCATTTTCACAAATAATCTATCTTTATGTTTCTTCCACAAAAGCACCATGGCCACGATGAAAAGACCCGTCAAGATGAGACTAAGCCCCATGGTCTCAAGACCCGACACGAGGCTAATATAGAAAAGAACAAGGCGCAGCCCCGCCAACAGAATCACGGTTTGGAACAGGAATTTCGAGCCGGTGCTGGCCAAAAAAATGGCAAAACTCATTAAAAAACCAAGACCCAAAATCAGAATGGCCACACGCTGCAAAATATCATGATGCCGTATAATCGACACCTCTACGGTGGCCATAAAAAGCAGGACACCTAAAAGGAGCCATACTTTTTGGGCTTTATGATACAGGGGATGCACCAAAATCAGTGCGCCCAAAGTGCCCGCTAACCCGAAACGGATAAAGGGCTGTATATGAGAAGGTCCTGAAAAAAGCCCTTCCACATACAAAAAAACTTCGTACCCCATGGCCAGAGCCAAAGCCCACAACAAAAACGCACGGGTAAGGGGGAGATCTTTGCGCAGGATTTGCAAAGAAAAGCCAACGATGGCGAAGATAAGAGGCAGACTGATGCCAAAGGTTGTCCATCCAATCATGTATTCAAAACGCGTGTTATAGTAAAGACTTGCCGTCGCCAACGACAGCGCCCCCACCCAAAAAAGAGGCATCACAAGGGTGCGCGTTAAAAGCACAACGCCCAGCGTTAATCCCGTCCACAAGAATAAAGGTTGATATAAATCACCAGTTAGATGATAAATCTGAGAGATAAGCCCGATAGAGGCAATGCACCATAGGAAGAAAAGAAAAAGAGCGCCTTCGGCCAGGAGCCTTTTCTTTTTTGTGTCTGCCCAAAAGGCCGTACCACCGACAACACTAAGACCCAGAAAGTTAACGCCAAGCTTCACGCCGTCTGCAATATATGCCCAGTTGGCAGCAATGGTGGCGATAATCCCAAGGGCTATGACCCCAACTCCAAGGGTAATCAGGCCATAAAGCATCCATTGGGGTTTTTGCGTTGTTTTCTCATAACTAAGGATGCGGTCATATACCTCTTCTTCAAGGAAGCCCGCGTCTTTCCACTCACTCAGTTTTTTAAGGTGATTCGCCAAGATGACTTCCTTAAGAGCATATAGAACGCCCCATTATAAAAAAGAATAGGGATCCACGTCAATTTGTATCCGTACTTTGGACGAGTGAGGTTCTTTTAAGATTTTTTCTAAGATTCTTTGTAGTTTATGGGATTTTTCGGCTTTTATAAGAAGGCGCCACCTGTACTGCCCTCCCACCCGTGACAAGGGGGCGGGACAAGGACCCAAAATCACAAGCTTTGGGGTATGCGCGAGTTTTGCAGCAACCATGCTGGCTGTTTGAGAGGTAAGTCCCTCATCGGGTCCAGAGAAAATCAAGCCCACAAGCCTTGAAAAAGGAGGCATCTGAAAATGCTGGCGTGCCTCGATTTCCGCGTCCATAAAGTCGGCTCTGTTGCCGCTTGAAAGGGCCTGCATCACGGGATGATCGGGCGCGTAGGTTTGAATCATCACGTGCCCTTTCCTCTCTTCCCGCCCGCAGCGTCCTGCGACTTGATGAAGGAGCTGATAGGTTCGCTCTCCTGCCCGCAAATCCCCCCCACAAAGCCCTAAATCGCCGTCCACAACCCCGACAAAGGTGAGGCCAGGAAAGTGATGTCCTTTGGCAATCATCTGGGTTCCAATAAGGATATCGATCTCGCCTTTTTCCATGGCGCGCAGCTGCTGGGCACGTTCTTTTACAGAGCCCTGATCACTGGTGATGACCCCCACGCGTGCCAAAGGAAGAAGACGGTTGATTTCTTCTTTAAGCCGCTCAACCCCCGGACCGCACGCCACAAGACAGTCTTCTCCCCCGCAGCTGGGGCACTGGGTCGTTGTGGGTTTTGTGTGTCCGCACTGGTGACACATAAGGATCCCTTTGGTGCGGTGTTCCACAAGAAAACTCGCACATGAGGGGCATTCTAAGCGCTCGCCGCAGCGGCGACACAGGGTCAAAGGTGCGTACCCCCTGCGGTTTAGAAATAAAAGACTTTGCTGCCCTGCCTCTAAGGCTTCTTGCAACTTTTGATAAAGGGCGTCCCCAATCCACCGTTTTCCACCCGTTTGTAAGGGCTCTTTTCGTCTGTCCACAAGGGTGATAAGCGGCAGCGTTGCGCGGGCGTATCGTTGGGTCAGCTGAATCTCTTGGTATTTTCCTTGGGCGACGTTCACAAGGCTTTCCACGCTGGGGGTGGCGGAGGCCAAAATTACTGGAATTTTCTCGAGATGGGCGCGCACAACGGCCATATCGCGGGCATGATACATGACGCCTTGTTCTTGCTTATAAGCATGCTCGTGCTCTTCATCGACCACCACAAGTCCTAGGCGCGAAAACGGTAGAAAAAGCGCAGATCTTGCGCCAATAACCACACAAGGCGTGCCTCTTATCACCTTTTGCCAAATGGCGGCTTTAGCCCCTTCAGAAACACCCGAGTGCCAAAGTAGGGGCTTTTGGCCAAAACGGCGCTCGAACCGGGCAAGACCTTGAGGGGTAAGCGCAATTTCAGGAAGGAGAATAAGAACTTGTTTTTGAAGACCCAGCGCCTCAAAGACGGCCTCTTGGTAGACTTCTGTTTTTCCAGACCCCGTCACGCCGTCCAAAAGGGTTACCTGAAAGGCTTCTTTGCGCACGGATTCCTGCAAGGTATGCACGGCGCGCGCTTGCTCGCCGTTAAAGGTCAGTATCCCTTCTTCGGCGCAAATTGGCGTCTCTTCCAGGCGGGTGGGCACTTTCTCAATCATGCCTTCCTTTTCAAGGGCCTTTAACGTTGCTGTACTTACCTCCAGATGATTTGCCAATTGTGTCAGGGTTTGGGCGATCATCCCCTTTTCCAAAGAAGTTTTTATTTTCAGGCGCAAGGGTGTGAGGCGTTTTTCATTTTTCTTTTGCCACGTCCACAGATAAGTTTCTGTCCGTTCATCCAAAAATGAAAGCTGCGGAATGATCATTTTAAGAACAAGACCAAGGGGCGTTACGGTATAGTCCGAGACCCATCTGGCGAATGAGAGTGTTTGGTGTGGCAGTGCTGGGGCGTCCACACACGCGCTCACCTCTTTTAGGGTAAAATCACCTTTGTAGGTCTCTTTTGAACGCCTCTGCCAGATAAGACCGATTTTTTCTTTGGTGCCAAAGGGAACTTTGACAAACTGCCCGGGTTCAAGACAAGAGAGGGATTCGGGCACGACGTACGTATAAGCCTGGGTCAACCTTTGCGGTAAAACAACGTCAACAAGATCCATAGGCACGCCTCTTTTATCCACGGTGCACCATAGCGTGTTCCTACCCCCACGTCACGGAGATTTAGTCTCCCCAAGAAAAGTCACCTGTATCATTAAGGGAAGAGGAGGAAAGCGGTGGCGCGTCTCTCTTAAGAGGATTTTTGCTTTTTATAATACTGCGCTCGGCGACATACCCGGGACAAGAAAAGCCGGCATAATGCCCTAAAAGATCATCGCGTGTTGCGTACACTAAAAGATGACGGTGGGGATGATCTTTGTGAGCAGACACCGCTTTATCCACAAAGTGCAAATCCTGAGTGTCATTGACGCGCTCGCTTTCACTGGGGTGGCCTATCGCTGTTCCCTGACTATATACCACAACAGTAAAGGGGTTTTCTTTAGGAGAGGCAAGAAGACGTCCATCCTTTTTAATCACAAAAGATCCGTCGCTTACTGTGCAAATGGCCTCTATCTTATCTCCCTCTACGGCACCGTTGGTGAAATCTGCCATTTTGGGATGAACGCCGTATCGCATGACCTTTCCCCAGCCGTCTTGGGCAACTTTTGATGAAAGTCCCAGGGTTTCAAAAGGAATATAGCCCACGGCCTCGCTAGGACTTTTACACTGCTCCTTGGCAAATCCCTTAAGATCAGGGCTAGGACACGGCAATTTTTTCTGTGATAAAAGGTAATTGGCAAGACTTTTCAAAACAAATGTTTGGTGCTCTTTTGTAACCTTTTCCTGCGCCGCACTCACGCGCGCGCCCACAAGGGAAAGCCCTGAGGCGGCAATAATCCCCATGACGGCCAACGCGACCGATAGCTCTAGAAGAGAAAAACCAGCCTCGTTTCTTAGAAAACGTCTTACATTTGAAAATATAAAACGCACGCCTTATCCTTTGTTTGACCGTTATAAGCGCCTTGCGGCGTGACACAGCTACCCGGTTGCGCCCCCACCCCTTCTTCTGCACGGATTTGTCCTTCTTTGGGCCTGCCACTGTCAGCTTTTTGATCAATACTCATGGCTTGTTGAGGGGTCAAAAGGGCGCCGTTGCCACGATCGCCGTTTTCTTGACCCAAAAGATACCAGTGCTTTGCGTCCCCGAAGTAATCGTATTGGATAGTAAAGCCACCCCCGATTTTTGCCCGCGGCGCGCCCGATCCAAAGGTTGCAACCCCGCTTGAAGGAAGTTGACCCGTCGTTGGTAAAAGATTTGCGGCTGACAGGTGTTGCCAATAGGAAAGAGCTTCGTGACCAGGACCGCTAGAAGAAAGGCCTGGCCCTTCAATCACGCCGTCGTTATTGCCGTTTTTCAAGTGAGAGGCGATATACTCGCTCGCTTTATCAAAGTCACCAGGAAGGGCATTATATTTGTCCATGAACACCCCCGTTGCCAAGCGAAATTCATTTACCTGGGTGAGAGCTGACTTGAGGCGCGCACTTTCAAGAAGCTCTTGCCCCTTAAGGACTCCACCCACAATAAGGCCAATGATCAAAAGGGCAATGGAAAGCTCTACAAGGCTAAAGCCTTCCTCGGCGCGAAGTGCGCGTTTAACGGCGTGACGAGTCATTGTTTTTTAAAGTGTCCCTGTTTTAATTTATGATGCAAAAAGAAAGGCGCCATAGCAAGCGGCTTTTAACAAAGACTTTTTGTGAAGGGAAAACATGTTTTCCCTTGCGCACCCCTCCAAGATCGTGTATCGAAGGACATGTCGGGGTGTAGCGCAGCCTGGTAGCGCGCCTGCTTTGGGAGCAGGATGTCGGGAGTTCGAATCTCTCCACCCCGACCACTGACAAAATTACCTACATGATTGTGTAAGAAAGCGGCTTAAAAGATTTTAAGCCTTCTCCATTTTTTGAAGCGTGCTTGTGGTGCTGTGCCCCTCTTGAAGGGTCACAAGGAGCACGTCCCCGCCCCATGATAGAACTTCTTTGGCACCCACAACTGTCTCAACAGTATAATCAGCGCCTTTCACCAACAAATCTGGACGCAAGTACTGGATAAGCTCAAGGGGAGTGTCTTGATCAAAAAGCACGACCAAATCCACATCACTCATAGCCTCTAGCACTTGCATACGGGAAGATTCTGTATGAAAGGGCCGTGACTCCCCCTTGAGGCGTTTCACGGACGCATCGCTGTTAACAGCGACCACCAACCGGTCGCATGCTTGACGTGACTCCCTCAGAATCTTGATATGCCCAGGGTGCAGAATGTCAAAACAACCATTGGTCAATCCAATTTTCAGGCCCTCCCGGTGCCACTGCACAATACGGTCGTGGGCTTCTTGCCAGGAAGTTGCATGTTTTTTAAGGCGTTCTTCTTCTAAATTCGCATGAAGGGCGTGGGAAAGCTCGTCAAGGCTAATGGTGGCCGTTCCGACCTTGGCAACCACAAGTCCTGCCGCCACATTGGCCATGTGGGCGGCTTGGTGGGCAGACGCGCCCGCCGCGACGCACGCACCAAGACAGGCCACAACCGTATCTCCGGCTCCCGACACATCATAAACGTCAAGGGCGTGGGTCGGCAGGTGCACGGCTGTTTTTCCGCGTTCATGGAGCGTCATCCCTTGGGCGCCCCTTGTGGCCAAAACTGCCTCAATACCGCAGTGATCCAAAAGAAACTTTGTCGCTTTTTCGACCTCTTCGTCACTCTCGACCGGCATATTGGTCGCAACCGAAAGCTCTTTAGCGTTGGGTGTAACAAAGGTTGCCCCCCGGTAGCACCCATAGTCTTTAACCTTTGGGTCTACAATAATGGGTTTATGGTGGAGATTCGCAAGCTTGATGATCTCTTGCACAAAGGCGGGTGAGAAAAAGCCTTTGCTATAATCTGAAAGAATCACAAGATCTGTGTCTGTGAGATGTTTTTCAAGGGCACTCAAAATGTGCGTTCTTGCCTCAAGAGAAATCTCAAAAGTATCCTCTTCATCGCAGCGCATGAGCTGTTGACCTTCAGAGACGAAGCGTGTTTTCACGGTTGTGCGGCGCCCCTTTTCAGTCACGCACTGGGCGCTTGTGTGGGGAAGACTCTCAAAAAGGGCGGAAACCTCTGTCCCGTACGTGTCATCGCCCACCACCCCCATGAATAAACACTGAGCCTGAAGGGAGGCAAAATTTCTTACAACATTCCCAGCGCCGCCAAGGACTGTGGTTTTCCTGATGGCACGAAAAATAGGGACCGGCGCTTCGGGTGAGATGCGCTCCACACGGCCATAAGCAAAGTGATCGAGCATCACGTCCCCCAAACAGAGGACACGCACGTGAGAAATGGCGGACAGAATTTGAGAATAGGCAAGCGCTTCCATTTTAGGCAAGCCCAAGTTCGCGCTCTAGCGCGCCGCATAGCATTTGACCGAGGGTAATATGCATTTCTTGAATGTGACTTGTAATATCGCTTGGCACAATGACCAGCACGTCAGATTTCCCCGCAAGATCGCCGCCATCTTTGCCCGTGAATCCAACAGTCACAAGACCCATTTTTTTAGCAACATCGAACGCTTTTAGCACATTAGGACTTTTACCTGAGGTCGAAATACCAATAGCGACATCACCAGGCTTACCAAGGGCTTCAATTTGACGGGAGAAAATAGTCTCAAATCCCATATCATTACCAGCTGCCGTCAGGGTCGATGTATCGGTAGTCAGGGCCAATGCTGGTAAGGCGCGTCTATCTTTAACAAAACGTACAGTGAGCTCTGTTGCCAGGTGCTGCGCGTCAGCAGCACTTCCGCCATTGCCAAAAAACAAAATTTTATTGCCTGCGCAAATGGCTTTCAAGCACGCGTCCACAAGATCAGAAAATACAGGCGCGAGTGTCCCTTTGGTACGCATTGCCACCTTTAAATGCTCGTCCATCACTTGATCAAAGAAATCATTACGACGAGCCGAAATTGACGGCGCGACCTGAAAAGAAACAGAATTTATAGACACTTAAAACTCCAATTCGACACATAAAACGGTTTTAGGCAACTCTTTAGCAGGGGTTTCAAACGCAATATGTTCCTCGGGTAAAAGCCTTGTTTCTGTCAAAGAATGGTCCCAAGAAACAAGAACACAGCCGTCTTTTCCATGGGAAAAAACGGCTGTTATTTTTTTGAGCATACGCTCAGAAAATGAGGCCTCTTCACAGGGGCCGTATGCTTTTACTTTTAAAGGGGGAATCCCATGCGCTTGGCCAGATGTATTCACAATTTGCCCTGTCAAAACAAGACGATTTGTTTGATCATCTACTCGCGTTTGAAGAGGATGAACGCCGCGAATCACAAGGCCTTGACCACTTGGGTGCACATTAACGCCCAAAAACTGAAACAAAGGAAGAGCACTTGGCCAGGTCGTCACGATTTGGGTCCTAGAAAAATACCCCCCAACGACCACCAATGACAAAAAAACCGCAAAAAGAAGGCTAAGTGAAAAATATCCTTTTTTTACGGCAATTGCCATATCACCTTCAGCAGCAATAGGTCCGCCCTTTGCAGCAAGAGAAGCCACCAGCGTATCGTGACCCACGATCGGGGTATGTGTCCATGAATGTCCGCAAGCCGCACAGCGCAGTACACGCTCAGCCGCCCCCAGAACAGATTCGTCCAACAAATAGCGTTTAGAGCACTTTTCGCAGCTAACAATCATAGACGCAAGACTCCTCTCTTAATCCCTACTTTCTTAGCGGTTTTCCACACTCAAAGCAAGGCTTGCTTGATTTGAACACATTTGAGATAATAGCAAATAAAATAAATTAAATAAAAATCAAAATAAAAAGAAATACAACATATAAACATAATGATAGGGAGCGCAGGCATGTCAAAAAACGTCATAAAAGAATCTATTGAAAAGGGGTTTAGCTTTATCCTTTTTCCCAAAATCGATATCCTACCTGTGCTCCTGGGTTATTTTGTGGTTTTACTTGTTTTTAATATTTTCTTTGGTCATTGGTCTTATTCATTTGCACACCTCTCACCAGGGTCATATACTACCATGGCTTTTTATAAAGACACCTTGCGGACCTTCATCAGCGAGCTATTTGTCTTACCCCTTGTGGTTTACAGCGTTCAAAAAGCGATCCTCAAAAAACCTGGAAGTGGTTATTTTTCTTATTTCTTACAAAAAGAACTTTGGTCACTTCTGTGGGTCCGTATCCTTCTCTTTATTTGTGTTGCAATCCCAACATTTATTGTTTTATGGGGTGAACATATCGCCTTTACCCGCACCACAGGCGAAGAGCCTGCGTTAATTGGCCTTGCCTTTTCTCTTAAAATGGTGACTTATCTTTTGGTTCTGACAGCCACCTTGTGGGTGTTCTTTTATTTCCTTATGAGACTTCTGCCTCTCAATATCCATGTATGTCTTGGGAAACCTGTGGAGATGGGAACCATTTTCAAAGCCACGGAAGGAAAAGCATGGGCTATGTTTGTGTCAATTCTGGTCACAGGACTGCCTTTTATGATCCTATGGATCCTGACGGCAAGAACCCCTATGACCGCGCACCTTGAGCATAAAACAGCATCCAATATTATGCTCATGGATGTGTTTCTTGAAACAGTACTCACAACTTTTACTGTATATTTGATGCTGGCTGTAGTATCTGCCCTCAGCCATTTTTACGAACATTTCTTGAACAAGGTAAATAACGCCGAAAGCGCATAACACCTCTCTTAAACGATTCTTTTAGCGCCAGAACATCTCTCCTATTTTGGCGCTAAAAGAAAACATCATAAGACCCTCTTTTCTTTTGAATCTTACCTGGGCTATAGTTCCCTTAATGAGACAAATAAAGGGAGCGCTCGCATGGAAAATCTAGGAAAGCTATACCTTGATTTTTGGGAAAAAGTAGCCGAAAAAACTATCTTTAATGAAGAACTTCAAAAGGAAACATTTGCGCTTTGGGAGAAAACTTTAACCTCCTTTGAAGACGCCCTTAAGAAGAACACCCCATAAGGTAGGGATTTTATGCATCCACTTCTTTTGGGGTTTCATACGCAGCTTCACTTTCTTTCTGTAGTCTCGCACATGAGTCAGCAAGAAGATTCTTTTGCCGCCTTAAAAAGAACGCTTGTTGAAGACAAAAGAGGTTCTCTTATCTGGGATGAAAGCGCGCCACTTTTCAAAGAAGCCCTCTCTCAATATCAAGATTTTTTAAAGGGCATCACGATTTACCACGCCACCAAAAGGCTTCCCCAAGCATCTCGTGGCCATCTTATGATTGAAAATTCCCACTTGAAGATCCGTGCCCATGAAACGGAACCGGGTTGCCACAAAGGACCGATTGTTCTTTTTATCCCGTCTCTTTTAAATCATGGCCATATTTTTGATCTTTTGCCAGATCACAGTTTTTTTGATTATTTAAAATCAAGAGGCGTGTGCCCCCTGCTAGTAGAATGGAAATCACCCACCCCAGAGACACTTACTGACCAAGGACTCGGTGATTATGTTTTGAAACTTTCTCAGGCTTTTCAAGAGCTTATGGTGATACTTCCCCAAGGGTTTCACTTGGCCGGTTACTGTATGGGGGGGCTTCTTTCTCTGGCTGTTGCCGAGAAGAGCCGTCTTCCCTTTAAAGGAATCGCACTTTTAGCCACTCCCTGGCTTTTTGAAAAAACATCCTCTTTTGAAAGCGATAATATCGAAGCACTCCTTTTGCCGTTTCTTGACGAGAAAAAGTGTATTCCTTCCTCTTTTCTACAGCTCATGTTTCACAGCATCGAGCCTTTTTCCATTCAAAAGAAATTTCAAGAACTGGCGCGAAAAAAAGATCAAGGGGTTGACCCCTCACGCTTTTTTCTAGCTCTCGAAGATTGGCTCACAGCTCTTCGCCCTCTTCCTTGGGATGTTTTTAAAGAGTGTCTGACGGACTGGTACGATGCAAATATCCCCTATCACCATCATCATATCGCTGGACAAAAGATCAGTCTTGACGCGCTCCCCCATACCCTTGTGGTGATCCCAACGCAAGATAAGATTGTCAAAATTAATTCCGCGCTTCCCTTGGCCGAGGCGCTACCAAATCCTCAAGTCTTGATGCCAGAGTTGGGGCATGTCGGTATTCTTGTTTCCCAAAAAGCCAAAGAAGCCTTTTGGGAGCCGTTTGTTCACTGGTTAAACAAACCAACACATCATCATTAAAAGAAAGGATTATAAAAAATGCAGGGAAAACGCGTCGCACTGGTCACAGGAGGAACAAGAGGAATTGGCGAGGCCATTTGTTTTGCGCTCAAAAATGCCGACTATGAAGTGGTTGCGACCTATCACGGAAATGATCAGGCGGCTGACAGTTTTTCAAGACAAACCAGAATCAAAGCCTATAAATGGGATGTAAGTGACGCAAAGGCTTGCCGTGAAGGCGTAGATACCATTACGCGGGAAGTTGGCCCCATTGATATTCTTGTGAATAACGCAGGTATCACGCGCGACGGCATGTTTCACAAAATGTCCGAGGACCAGTGGCATCAAGTTATTGAAACAAACCTTACCTCTTGTTTTAACATGACACGTGTGGTCCTTGATGGAATGCGCGAGCGCAGCTTTGGGCGTATTATCAACATAAGCTCTATTAACGGACAAAAAGGACAACTCGGGCAAACCAATTACTGCGCTGCCAAGGCAGGCCTTCTAGGATTTTCCAAGGCCCTTGCCCTTGAAACAGCCAGCCGCGGGATTACGGTGAACGTCATTGCACCCGGCTATATTGAAACAGATATGGTCCGCCAAGTATCGCCTGAGATTCTTCAAAAAATTGTCGCGCAAATTCCCGTGGGACGCCTTGGTACGACCCAAGATATCTCAAGAGCTGTCGTTTTTTTAGCAAGCGATCATGCCGGCTTTATTACAGGTTCCACCCTTTCTATTAACGGCGGCCAGTATTTAGCTTAAACAGATTGTGGTTTTCTATGCGTGTGTTACTATCCTTTAAAGGAGGAGCAGATGTTATATCTGACACGCAAAGCGGGCGAATCTGTCGTCATTAATGATCAAATACGCGTTACCCTGGTGGAGTGCAAAGGAAAGTCAGCCAAATTACTTTTCGAGTACCCACAAGGGACAACGGTACTGCGCCAAGAAGTATATGATCGTATTCACCAGGAAAACAAAAAAGCCCTTGAAAGCGGTAGACTTGTAGGAGAGGTACTGTTATGACAACACCCTATCAAAAAACTTTTGAAGAGTTATCTGCCTACCTCGACAGCTTTTGTCAGGATTTATCCCAGCATAAAGAAGTGGATTTCTCAGCTATAGTTGAAAGGATATCGACCTTTCTTGATAGCATTGATGAAAATAATCTAACCTACGAGGATCATCAGTACGTCCAAAAGCTTTCAAAGCAGCTCACCCTTTTATCTCAAAATGCGTCCAGGGAATTGGTGCGTCTCAAAGACGAAATCGCACATTCCGTTAAACGAAAGCAGGGATTAAACGCGTACGCCCGCAACACCACAGGAAAATAGCATGGACCTTGTCCAATACAGCCGTCTAATTTTAGGCCTTGTGGGTGTTCTCGCCCTTTTGGGCGTTTGTGCGTTTTTAGTAAAACGGTTTCAGCTCTTTGGCTATACCCCAACCTTAAAAGGACGCACGGACGCCTTACAAATTATCAGTAGCCTTCCCCTTGACCCCAAAAGGAATCTTCTTCTTGTGGGGGTGGACAAGCGTCAGTATCTGCTGCTGCTTAGCCCCACGGGAGAGCAACTCCTAGAAGTCCCCCCCAAAGAGGATGAAAAGGCAGAGCCAGCCCCTTTGCCTGGCCCCAGAATTGACCGAGGAAGGCTTTGATGGTTAGGCCCTTTGTCATCTTAACCTGCCTCGTTTTAAGCCTTTTTTGGTGCGACCTAGCTCTTGCCCAGTCTCTGTCTTTTGACATGGGAGACGGCCCCAGTTTCACGGGCCGGATGGTGCAACTTGTCTTGATTCTCACGGTCCTAAGTCTTGCTCCCTCGCTTTTGATGATGCTGACTTCCTTTACCCGGATGGTCATTGTTTTTTCTTTCCTGCGAAGCGCCCTTGGTCTTCAGCAATCGCCTCCCAACACGGTACTCGTCAGCCTGGCTCTTTTTATGACGGCGTTTGTCATGGGTCCCACCCTTCAAAAAAGTTATGACGCGGGGGTGGCGCCGTATATTCAAGAGAAAATGGGAGAGGAAGAAGCCTTTGACAAAGCGTCCCTTCCCCTCAAAGAATTTATGCTATCCCACGTACGGGAAAAAGATCTGGGGCTATTCCTTGATATGTCCAAGGAGACCGCGATTCAAAAGCCCGAGGAAACCCCTCTTAAGGCTCTTGTGCCAGCCTTTATGATAAGCGAGCTTCGGCGTGCCTTCGAAATTGGGTTTATGATTTTTCTTCCCTTTATCATCATTGACTTAGTAGTGGCGTCAGTCTTGATGTCCATGGGTATGATGATGGTCCCGCCCATGATGATTTCCCTGCCCTTTAAGGTCATCTTTTTTGTTCTGGTGGACGGGTGGCATATGTTGGTTGGAAGCTTGATCAAAGGATTCGGGGCAGGATAGCTTTTCTAAGCATACATTTTTGTGTGGCGTCCTGATTCTTTGTGGCCGTCTTTTCCGGCGTGAAACAGGGCATAAAGTTGGACCCACCTGCGTTCGGCAACCGGGGACAACGTTTGAGATTTTTGATCTTTTTCCATGTCCCACACAAGCCCTAAAAGCGCTGAAAAACTTTGCGCGTGATGCTTTGAAAGAATACGCGCAAGGTCCCCTTCTTTCCCAAAGAAGAGAGGGTATCTCTGGGCTTTGATAGCCTGCACGGGGGATTCCCCTTGAAGGATGCGGGCCAGCGCCAGGTGGAGCGGTTTTAGAATCCCCAAAACCTGACGCACCAACATAAACGTGTCCTCGTCTTTGTACGTGCCCCCCGCAAGTGCTTTGATAAAAGATGCCCGGTCAGACGCTAAAAAGGCCTCAAGCAGATGATGGCTTTTTTGGAACGATGCAGGTGGCATTAACGCGAGCAAATCCTCATCTAACACCGTCTTTTTTTCTAACAACAAAAGCTTATCAAAAAGATCCGGAAGGAGTTCAGGCCCTTGATGCCATAAAAGGCGCAGTCTTGCGACACTTGCGGTCTCAAAGGAAATGTCTTTCAGATTTTTCAAAAGTAACAGCCATTTTTCGACCTCTAAAAACGGCGCGTCATAGCAGGACACAAACAGGACCTGGGGGTGCGTTTCATACTCTTTCAAAAGGGGTGATTTTGACGTCAGGGACTTGTGCTCGAAAACACTCACCCCTTTTGCGGCAAGAAGCGCGGGCATTTCCTTGGGAGAGACCGTTTTATCCAAAAAATAGAGATGTTCTTTTTCACTTCCCCACAAAGACGGTGTCGGCGTTGGGATTTCATTCACATAGATGTGTGACAAAGCGGGATTCACAAGCTTCGTATATGCACGCAGCAAATACCGGCGCCACGTCATCACCTCTTGGCGATTGCCGTACAAACAAAAAACCCGGAAATCCGGGTTTTTTGGTGTTAAGACATACGCAAGAGACGTGCTTTTCATGGGGCTTTAGGGTGCGCTTGGTGCCTGAGCTGGCTCTTTTGACTTCAGCTCTTGTAGATACACAAGCACGTCCGTATGAATTGCCAGCGCAAGCTCTTCCATGAGCCTTGCTTTTGCGTCTTTTTCCGAAACGATCAGCGGCAACACACTGGTGGTGGCGCTTGAGCCAACGGCATAACTGGTGATGGCTGTTTTCTTAGCCGTGTAGACAGGTGCTTTTGTTTTGATATCCAAAAGTTGATAGTTTACAGTTGCCGTCATACGGTTTCTTTGCGCGGTGTTATCGCGGCGCAGACCAAATTCTGATTTTTGGATATCCACGGTTGTCACAAGGTTATAGACCGGATGAGCACAAGGACCGTGCGGCTCGAAAAGCGTCAAAAGACCGCGCCTTAAAAGCTGACCTTCACGCTCGGCAATGGTGTCCACCCGCACAGCGCTGGCCGCATCACACGGTGCGTCTGGCGCATACAAAGGCCTAAATCCACAACCCGACAAAACGAGCGCCCCAAATATCAGAAAACTACGCGACCACAAGATTCAGCACCTTTCCTGGAATATAAATTGTTTTTCTTAGCGTTCCGCCTGCCATCAACTCTTGGATCCGCGCAAGGGCTGT
Source organism: Alphaproteobacteria bacterium (assembly GCA_013911655.1). Taxonomy (GTDB): domain Bacteria; phylum Pseudomonadota; class Alphaproteobacteria; order Caedimonadales; family UBA1908; genus JACESU01. The sequence goes on along the minus strand of JACESU010000003.1, from coordinate 109,474 downwards.
AGCCTCACGCACCAACGAGTCTTGATCCAGTGTCGGAGACACATCCAAAGTTGCCCGTAGCTTACCATTAATTTGAATAGCAACGGTAACAGAATCTCGTGTTAGCCACTGGGGATCCGCCTCAGGCCAAGACGACAGGGCAAGGCAGGTCTCTTCACCCATGCGCGCCCACAACTCTTCTGCTAAATGGGGTACAACAGGGTTCATGAGTTTCAAAAGAGTTTTTGCTCCTTGCCAAATCAAAGCCTTACTAACTTGTTCACCATTTGCTGCGTCCACAAGGGCATTTGTGTACTCGCGCAGGCGCGCCGCGTAACTATTCAAACCAAACACCTCTAAGTCTTTGGTCATGGCATGAGTAAGTCTATGGGTCGTCTGCAAAAAGGTTTTATCGTGCACAGAGTGCTCTGAGGTTGGCGCTGGCGCTTTGTCACCAGCCAAGGTCTCGAGCTGACGCCACACGCGGTTCAAATATTTCCACACACCGTGAATCCCAGCGTCCGTCCATTCAAGGTCACGCTCGGGCGGGGAGTCTGAAATCATGAAAAGACGCGTGGCATCCACGCCGTAATCACGCAGGATTGGTGCCACATCCACAACGTTTTTCTTTGATTTACTCATTTTTTCAGAGCGCCCCTTAGTGACCAGAGCGCCGTCGCTCTGCCGCACAAGGGTGCCGTCGTCCTTGTACAAGATCTCAGCCGGAAACACCCATTGCCCCGTCTCTTTGGTCTTGTAGGTTTCGTGACAAATCATCCCTTGGGTAAGAAGCGCCTTAAAGGGCTCCTCAACGTTGACATAACCAAGCTTTTTAAGACACCTTGTAAAGTATCTGGCATAAAGCAGGTGCAAAATTGCATGCTCGACGCCGCCAATATATTGATCAACAGGCATCCAATGGGTTGTTTTTTTGGCATCCAGGGGCGTTTTCTCATGGGGACAGCAGAACCGCGCAAAATACCAGCTAGAGTTAAAAAACGTATCCAACGTATCTGTTTCGCGCACAGCGTCCTTGCCGCACTGGGGACAAGAAACTTTTTTCCACGCGTCCATACGGTCAAGGGGGTTTCCGGGCCTGTCAAAGACAACATCTTCTGGTAAAAGAACCGGCAAATCCTTTTCAGGCACAGCAACAGGACCACAATCATGGCAGTGAATCATGGGAATGAGACATCCCCAATAGCGCTGCCTGGATACTCCCCAATCGCGTAGGCGGTACGTCAGGCACGCCCCCCCTTTGTTGGCCGATTCAAGGCGCGCGATCACTTGTTTTTGCGCGGCCTCCACCGTCATCCCGTCCAAAAAGGCGGAGTTATAAAGGGTGCCATCCCCCGTATAAGCGTCTTTTTCAATGACGGTTTCAAGGGTTTCATCGGCGCGCACCACAGGCTTTATAGGAAGATTATAAAGTCTTGCGAATTCTAGATCGCGTTGATCGTGGGCAGGAACCGCAAAAAGGGCGCCCGTACCATAATCCATCAAGACAAAGTTCGCGACGTAGACAGGAAGCTTCCAACTAGGATCAAAAGGATGCACCGCCACAAGGGGTGTCTTGATGCCCTTCTTTTCGGCTTTGTCCAAAATTTCTTGGCTGGTACCAGAACGTTGGCATTCTTCAACGAAGGCCGCAATCTCTGGATGCGACTTTGAAAGCTCCTCCACCAGCGGATGATGGGGGGAAAGAGCTAAGTAGCTTGCCCCATAGATCGTATCTGGCCTTGTGGTGAAAATTGTCAGGGGCTCAGGCTTGCCTTCAATCTCAAACTGAATATTGGCACCCACTGACTTACCAATCCAGTTGCGCTGCATGGTTTTAACTTTGTCAGGCCATCCTTCTAAGGTCTCAAGACCTGCCAACAATGACTCAGCCTCGTCGGTGATGCGTAAATACCACTGACTGAGCTTTTTCTTTTCAACGATGGCACCCGATCGCCATCCACGTCCATCCACCACTTGCTCGTTGGACAAGACCGTCAAGTCCACAGGATCCCAATTCACAAAGCTCTCTTTGCGGTACACGAATCCGGCCTTTAAAAACTCAAGGAACAGTTTTTGCTCGTGCCCATAATAGTCAGGAAGACACGTGGTCAGTTCGCGGTCCCAGTCATAGGAAAACCCAAGGGCCTGAAGCTCATCCCGCATAAAGGAAATATTCTCAAGGGTCCAATCTTTGGGATTCACTTTACGCTCAAGGGCCGCGTTTTCCGCAGGTGACCCAAAAGAGTCCCACCCCATGGGATGTAAAACATCATATCCCTTTGCTCGGTAAAAACGCGCGATCACGTCTCCAATGGTGTAATTACGCACATGCCCCATATGAAGTCGGCCCGAGGGATAGGGAAACATTTCAAGGACGTAGTACTTTTTGTCAGTGTCTTCCTTGGCCTCGAAAGCTTTTTGGTCTTTCCAGGCGTGCTGCCATTTTTTTTCCACATCCCTAAACGGGTAGCCTGACTCTTGCGACATGTTCTTAACTATTCCTGTTTTTCCTAGTGAATTTGATGACTTTTCAAGGCGCGGGCGCGTCTTAAAATGGCCTCTTCTAGTTCCTTCTGGGTCTCCTCACTCACTGTTTCGGTGACCCATTGACCCGCCACCATCTTCTGACGAAACACGGACACTTTCAACCCATCAGAGCGAAGATCTTTGGTAAGGATACGCACATCAACTTTAAGACGCTCTTGGGGCGCATTAGCTGGCGAGTACCAGTCGGTCAAAATCACCCCCCCAAAAGGGTCCACCATAGAAAGAGGCATGAAAGAAAGCGTATCAAGGGTCGCCCGCCACAAATAGGCGCTGACACCAATACCGGACTTTTCTTTAGGGGTTGCGGACTCTCCAAACACTAGGGTGTCGCTGCCAAAAAGTTTACCAAGGTGTGCGTCCTTTCTCTCACGCTTGGTTTCGATATCTTCATAATCAACCTTAGCGCCGCTCCCAGCACATCCGTAAAGGGCTAGGGTTGCAGCGCTGAAAAAAAATATAGATCTAAGGGAAGACAATGGTTTTGTCATACTTGAAAGCTCCGAATAATTGAAAGCGTCTTGGTTGAAAAGCGAGGAGAGTGTCGCGCTTTCTGAACAGCGCGTCAAGAAAAACAAATCTTAAAAATGCTTTTTCATTGACACAAAAAATTAACTCTTTGAAAAGGAGTTTTTTGCGATTATACCTCCTTCAACGAGTGAATGACCTTATAAGGGAGGCATGTGATGCTCACACAGAACCTGGATGATCTTTATCTTGCCCCAGAAGCAGATGTTGTCGCGCGCCTTCTGAAAGAGGCCCACCTTGACGAAAACACCTTGGATGAGATTAAAGTGCAAGCAGAAATCCTTGTCACCCACGTAAGAGATAGGGCAAAGGATCAGGATCTTGTGGACGCCTTCATGGGTCAGTATGAGCTTTCCACCCAAGAGGGTGTGCTTTTGATGTGCCTGGCCGAAGCTCTCCTTCGTATCCCTGACGCGCCTACCGCTAAAAAACTACTTCGTGATAAACTTGGCCAAGCCGATTTCGAGAAGTATCTCAATCGACACAGCTCATTCCTCGTGAATGCCTCGACCAAAGCCCTTCAGATGACTGCTTCCCTTTTAAAAGAGGATCACCATGAAACGTGGTCTGGGCGCCTTAAAAATCTTTTGGCACGCTCAAGTGAACCTGTTATCCGGCGCGCGGCCTTCCAGGCTATGCGTCTTTTATCGGGTAAATTTGTTGTGGGACGCACCATCAAACAGGCCTTGGGGGCGGCGCGTGCTGGCACTGAAAAGGGATATAGTTATTCCTTTGATATGTTGGGGGAAGGTGCTCAAACCACAGAAGATGCACGCCGCTATTTCGAAGAGTATAAAGGCGCTCTTTTGGCGGTCGCAGCCCTTCCTCGCACCCTTCAAGGACTTGATCATCCAGGGGTTTCCATCAAGCTTTCGGCACTGCACCCAAGATACGAGCACGCACAAGAAGAGCGCCTTTTAAAGGATTTGATCCCGACCCTAAAAGAGCTCTGCCTCATTGCTCAAAAAGAAAACTTGATGCTGACCATCGACGCCGAAGAAGCTGACCGCCTCGAGCTTTCTTTAAAAATCTTCAAAGCCCTTTATGAGGATTCCGATCTTCAACCGTGGGAGGGGCTTGGTCTTGCCGTGCAAGCGTATCAAAAACGCGCTCTTGGCGTGCTAGCGTATCTCAAAGATCTCAGCACGAAAACGCGTAAAAAAATCCCCGTACGTCTTGTCAAAGGGGCTTATTGGGACACCGAAATTAAACGAGCTCAAGAGCGGGGACTTGAAGACTATCCTGTTTTTACAAGAAAAGCGTCCACTGATGTTTCCTACCTGGTGTGCGCGAAATACCTCCTAGAAAATAATCAAACCTTTTTACCCGCCTTTGCGACCCACAATGCGCGCACCCTTGCAACAATCATGACCCTTGCCAAAGATCGCCGTGACTTCGAGTTTCAACGCCTGCATGGCATGGGAGAAACTCTTTACGAGACCTTGGTAGGGACAAACGGCGCTGGATACCTTTGCCGGGTCTACGCGCCTGTGGGGGCCCACCAAGATCTTCTACCCTATCTTGTCAGGCGTCTTCTTGAAAACGGTGCCAACAGTTCTTTTGTGAACAAGATCGCGGACCCTACCCTGCCCCTTGATATTCTCAACCAGGATCCTGTGGAGTACCTTCAGACCATGTCATCCCTTCGCCACCCCAACATCCCCCTGCCCCGTGACCTTTACGGACCAGAGCGTTTGAATTCCATGGGACTCGAGTTTTCAAAGGATTCCGCCGCTACGGATCTTATGATGGCCCTAGACACGCCCTCTTTTCCTGTTCTCTGTTTTCCCTTGGTGGATGGTGTGGCCAAAAAAACAGGCAAAGTGATTGATAAAGGGTGCCCCTTTCAAAAGAATCTCCTTATCAGCAAAACGCACCAAGCCGATGAGGAGACTCTTCTAGAGGCTATTACGGTGGCGGACAAGGCCTTTGATCAGTGGTCAAGAACCCCTGCCGTCAAACGAGCCAATATCCTTATAAGGGCCGCAGAACTTCTAGAGGCACGCCTTAGCGAATTTATGACGCTATGTGTGCATGAGGGTGGAAAGACCTTGCCAGACGCCTTGTCAGAAGTTAGAGAAGCCATAGACTTTTGCCGTTATTACGCAAGCGAAGGGGCAAGACAACTTCAAGATCCTTTAGTGCTTCCTGGTCCCACAGGTGAAAAAAACACATTGACCTTAGTAGGGCGCGGCGTTTTTGCCTGTATTAGCCCCTGGAATTTCCCCCTTGCTATTTTCATGGGGCAAGTGAGTGCCGCCCTCATGGCAGGGAACACCGTCCTTGCAAAACCAGCCGCTCAAACACCCCTTATTGCGCAAAAGACCATTGAACTTCTTTATGAAGCTGGTATTCCCAAAGACGTTCTTCACTTCCTTCCCTGCCCCGGATCTCTTTTTGGAAAAGTGGTCCTCGGTGACTCGCGCCTTCGCGGTGTGGCGTTTACGGGGTCTACCCACACAGCGTGGCAGATCAACGAGACACTCGCCAAAAAGAAAGGGGTTATTGTTCCCCTTATCGCAGAAACAGGGGGCCAAAACGTTATGATCGTTGACTCATCAGCCCTGATTGAGCAGGTGGTCAAGGACGTGATTTCGTCATCCTTTCAAAGTGCGGGGCAACGCTGCTCGGCCCTTCGAATTCTTTTTGTGCAAGAAGATATTGCACCTCGGTTCACAGAGATGCTTAAGGGCGCTATGGCAGAGCTTGTCCTTGGTGACCCGAGGCACTTAAAAACCGATGTAGGGCCCGTCATTGATGAAGATGCAAAGAATGAGCTGAGCGCGCACCAAGAAAAAATGACTCGTGAGTCGCGCCTTTTGTACCAATGTGATCTTCCAAGGGAGGTGGCGGATATAGGCACCTTCGTTGCCCCTAGCACCTTTGTATTGGAAACGCTCGACCTTCTAGACGACGAAAAGTTTGGTCCCATCCTTCATATTCTTACCTTTAAAGGAGAGGATCTTGACGGGGTTATCCAAAAAGTAAACGCTCTTGGATTTGGTCTAACCTTTGGCCTGCACACCCGCCTTGATTCACGCATTGAGGAGATTGCACGTAAAATAAAAGCCGGAAACCTTTATATTAATCGCAACATGATTGGGGCGGTCGTGGGTGTTCAGCCTTTTGGCGGACAAGGTCTCTCTGGTACCGGCCCAAAGGCTGGAGGACCTCATTATCTTCAACGGTTTACAACAGAAAAAACTATCTCTGTTGATATCACAGCTCAGGGTGGAAACGCGCAGCTCATGACCTTAGACGGCTAGTTTCGGAAAAGGTGATCACGACTTTCTCTTGAAATTGGTGTCAAAAAAGCGCATAAGAAGAGCATCTTTTTAAGAAGCCTCTTATGGCAAGGGAATATAAAATGGTCACACCCCTTGACTTTGAAAAGCCCATCGCAGAGCTAGAAACACGCCTACGAGAGCTACAGCACCTTTCCAATGATAGCGCCCTCAACATCGCAAGCGAAGTCGCAAAGCTTGAGCTAAAAGTCCAGCGTAAGCTTGCAGATACCTATGCAAGACTTTCCCCTTGGCAAAAGGTACAAGTCGCCCGCCATCCAGATCGCCCTCACCTGACCCATTATCTCGAAACGCTTATCGAAGATTTTACTCCTTTGTCTGGTGATCGTTTTTTTGGAGAGGATCTTGCCATTGTCGGTGGAATGGGAACCTTTCGCGGACAAAGTGTCATGGTGATGGGTCATGAGAAAGGTACCGATACAGACTCGCGTATTCGTCATAATTTTGGCATGCCACGTCCAGAGGGGTATCGTAAGGCCATGCGCCTTATGGAGCTTGCAGACCGTTTTAAGCTTCCCATCATCACCTTTGTGGATACAGCCGGTGCCCACCCAGGATTAGAGGCTGAAGAACGCGGACAGTCAGAGGCCATTGCACGCTGCATCGAAACACTTCTTGATGTGAGGGTCCCTGTTCTTTCTGTCATCACAGGTGAAGGCGGATCAGGGGGTGCCATCGCCCTTGCCGTTGCCAACGAGGTCTTTATGCTTGAGCATTCTATCTACTCTGTCATTTCACCCGAGGGATGCGCGTCTATTTTGTGGCGTACCTCAGAGAAAAAAGAAGACGCAGCCGCTGCACAAAAGCTTACCGCTCAAGACCTCAAGCAGCTGGGAATTATTGATGCGATTATTGCAGAACCTCTTGGTGGTGCTCATCGGTCTGCTCATACAGCCATAAAGGCAGTAGGAGACACCCTTGAACAAGCATTAAAAGCCTATTCAAACCCTTCTGAGACCCTTACAAAGAAGCGACGGGAAAAGTTCCTCGCCATGGGCCAATCTCTTCTCTAGCCGCTACAGAATATATCAAGGCGCCTTAAAAACTTAGGGCGTCCGCCATACGATAGAGTCCAGGAGGCTGTGCTTGGAGCCAAAGGGCCCCGTGAAGAGCCCCTTTTGCAAAAAGACGCCGATCTAGACAGCGGTGTGAAAGGGTCAAAACCTCATCTTCATTTCCAAACAGAACATAGTGATCACCCAGGATACCTCCGGCTCGGATAGAACATAGACCTACCTGCAGAGTGCCTTTAGGATGCTTTCTTTCAGTTTGGTGGGTTACCGCCTCGACAGGCAAATCAGACGCCCGCTCGATTGCCTGAAGAAGACTCTTGGCAGTCCCAGAAGGTGCGTCCTTCTTAAGGTGATGATGTGCATCCAGAATTTCTATGTCATATCCTTTAAGAATTCTAGTTGTTTTTTCAACAAGAAGCTCAAGAACTGCAGCCCCTAAACTTGCATTGGAGGATACAAGGATAGGCACATGGTTCGATGCCTCTTTAATCTGATCAAGGGTCTCTTCATCGAGGTTTGTCGTTCCAATGAACAAAGGAACTTTTGTTTGCTTTGCTAGAAAGACATGCTCTTGACACAGGCGGGGTGAGCTAAAATCAAGGACAACATCTGTGCCATCAAACAGTTCTCTTGCTGTCGTGACAAGGACGGCACCGTCAGAAAGGGGATTTTGTGGCACAGAGCCATGCCGCACACGCACAGCGCCCACATTAAAGCGTGAATCTTGATCAAGCAGACTCAAGAGAGCCGTCCCCATGCGGCCTGTTCCCCCTGCAATTCCAACCCTGGTCGTCATAGGACTTTTCCTTTATGTTTTGTGTAGGCATGCGAAGAATTTTTGGGCACGCGACATAGTTTCTGTTTTCTTATGGGCTATCCCCTTTTTTTAGTCAATCTTTTGTGAAGCTCCTCCCCTTTGTTCACTCACCTTCCTTTTTAAAGGCTTAGTTTTAAGAGTACCTTTAAGGAAACTATTGTTTTTGTGATGGGTCTGTTTTAGTATGTTTTCGTTAAGGTATTATATATTTTCCCATTAGACATAAATAAGAAGCACTTAGAGCCTGGTGGGGGTCTTTTCTATAAATAACTATCTGTGTAAGGAGAGTTCGATATGCAGCGCGTCCCCATGACTGTTCGAGGTTTTGAAACCCTTCAAAAGGAACTTCACCACCTGAAAACAGTTGAACGTCGCAAAATCATCGAAGCCATTGCATCAGCAAGAGAGCTAGGTGACTTATCAGAAAATGCTGAGTATCACGCCGCACGTGAAAAGCAAGGCTTTATTGAAGGACGAATTTCAGAACTTGAAAGCAAAGTTTCTTACGCGGAAGTTATTGATCCAAAACAATTCACTGGAACTACGGTTCGCTTTGCAGCAACGGTCACCTTGATTGATGAGGAAACGGACACCGAAACAACCTATCAGATTGTGGGTGTTGACGAGGCCGATGTGAAGCTTGGTCGTCTTTCTTTTTCGGCCCCCCTTGCCCGTGCCTTGATTGGAAAAAGCGAAAATGACACTGTGACAGTCCACAGTCCAAATGGTGAAAAGTCTTACACGATTTTGAAAGTGACTTATGTCTGATGATCCCTCTCTTTCTTCCTGCTGGGTCGTCAGTGACGCTGGTAAAGTAGGTACTTTGAACCAGTGCACTGGACTTGCAGAGGGCTTAGGATTCATACCCCGAATCATAGAGATACAACCAAAGTCTTTTTGGTCCCTTTTACCTGCATCACTATGGCCGTTTCCTCTTTCAGGAATAACCCCAAAATTAACGCCTCCCTGGCCACAGCTTATCATCGCTGCAGGTCGCGCATCCGTTTCTCCAACGGCAAGAATTCGTCAAATCACACAAGGTCGAACAAAAGTTGTGCAACTTCAAAATCCACGTATTGATCCAGCACTTTTTGACGCTGTGATTGCACCAGCTCATGATAAATTAAGTGGTCCGAATGTAATTACGACAAAAGGGGCTCTCCACCGCGTTACCATGCAGCGCGTTCGTACAGATGTAGCGCGTTTTAAAGATATCTTTGCATCTCTTCCAAGGCCTATCATTACTGTTCTCATTGGTGGCACAAATCGCTGTTATAGCATCACCCCTACTGTGATGAATAAGCTAGTAGACTCTCTAAAGGCTGTGCTGTCTCAAAATGGTGGATCACTTGCTGTCACAGTTTCAAGACGCACAGAGCCTGAAAACCTTATGGCTTTAAAGGCAGCATTAACGGGCCTTCCCCATTATCTTTGGAGTGGTGACGGCGATAACCCTTACTTTGCTATGCTTGGGATTGCTGACGCTATTGTTGTCACTTCCGATTCTGTTTCCATGACCTCAGAAGCCTGTGCTATGGGGGCACCCGTCTACGTCTATCATCTACCAGGTGGTTCTAGAAAATTCGCTTCTTTTCATAGATCGTTTGAGGAACAAGGTCTGACAAAACCCCTTCTAAGTCTTATTGATCTCCAGGACCGCCATCTTCCCCTTTTTGAAATGGATGATGTGCTGCAAAGATTAAGATCTCTTCTCTCCTTACCCGGTTGATCGTTCACTCTTCTTATCAATATCTTCTTTCGTCATTGCTACTCTTAATTCCTCTGTGTGCTTACCTGCGTCGTGCATCTCTCTTTCCGATAGGGTTAAGAAACTATATTTGTTTCTTTTCAATTGGTTAATGATGCTCTCCAAAGCCTTCACTGTCACTGCTTTCGTATCATGCATCAAAACGATCGATCCATCTTTTACATTTTGATCTACACTTTGCTCTACACTCTGTGCGCTACTTTTCTGCCAGTCTCTTGTATCTACCGTCCATAGAACGGTTTTAAGATTGAACTCACTTGCCACAGGGCTAGCTTTTGCTCTTCCCGCGCCGTAGGGAGGTCTAAACCAATTCACGGTTAGCTGTGCTCCCTCCAGTATATCCTGAGTTTTCTTAATTTCTTGACGTATTCCCCCTATGGACATTCCTCTAAGATTCTTATGGTCATACGTATGATTTCCTATTTCATGACCCTCATCATGGATCCTTCTAATGAGTTCGGGATAGTCTTTGGCATGTTGACCTAGTACAAAGAAAGTTGCTTTTACCTGCTCTTTTTTAAGGATATCCAGGATCATACCCGTTGTTTTTGGAGAGGGTCCATCATCGAATGTTAGCGATACAACTTTCTGCGTAACGCTTAAGGGCTGAGAATTCTTTGCCTGGACAATTGTACCCATTTGCAAATAGAGAATAATCGCGCCCGCAATCAGGAAATAGGAATTACGCATCTCATCCTCATATTCTCATTGGACATACCATTATTGTCTCGTAGTCCTATTGAAAATCTATGAAGGAAGTGTGTGCGAGTCGTAAAAAGTATAATAACGAAAGATTAAAGCCGCTGAGCGCTCCCCTCAAAGGATAAGTTTAGTTTAGATCGCTCACCGATGATGTTAATTTACTGACAAGTCTGTCTAATTTTGCCAATGAGGAAAATGGAATGCGAATTTCACCAGCATCAGCGTCAAGCGTGATTTCAACAGGAGTGCCCAGGATTCCAGTAAGCACTTGCTGTAAATAAAGGACATCCTCAGAAGGAACTTGTGATTTTAATGCCTTTGATGGGCGTTTTCGAGCCGATGCCAGCTTCTCTGCATCACGCACAGATAGCTTCTTTTCAACAATTTTTTGTGCAAGAGCGGAGCTATTTTCAAGTCCGATCAGGGTTCTGGCATGACCCGCCGTTAACTGCCCTTTTTGAAGAAAGTCTTTTACCTCATCTGGAAGCATCAAAAGCCTCACTGTGTTTGCGATGTGACTTCTGCTTTTCCCAACGGATGAAGACACTTCCTCCTGAGTATAGGAAAAGTCTTCCATAAGGCGCCTATAACCTTCCGCTTCCTCAATTGGATTTAAGTCGCTTCTTTGGACATTCTCTGTAATTGCCACTTCTAGTGTCTGGCGATCTGAAAGATCTTTGACAAGAACTGGCACCTCTTTTAAGCCCGCCCTCTTTGCAGCTTGCCAACGGCGCTCCCCCGCGACAATCTCGTAAGGAGTCACATGATTCTTAAGAGGACGTACAATAAGTGGCTGAAGAATACCTTGCTTCTGAATAGACTGCGACAAATCCTCCAAAAGAACATCATTAAACTGTTGTCGTGGCTGATATTTTCCCGGAGAAAGATCAAGGATATTGACTGTGCGGATGGAAGAGTTCTCAGCTTCCACAAGAGAAACCGCCTCGATATCCAGTAAGGCTGAAAGTCCACGACCAAGGGATGTTTGTGCGCTCACTATACTTCTCCATTTCGACTAAGAATTTCACCTGCAAGCTTCATATATGCTAATGATCCCGCATTCTTTACATCGTAAATTAGAACAGGGTGACCAAACGAGGGGGATTCTGAAATTTTGGTACTCCTTGGAATCACATTTTCAAAAACAAGATTGCCAAAGTGCTTACGGGCATCTTCAGCTACCTGGTCAGAAAGAGAACTTCTCTTATCATACATAGTCATTACAATTCCTTCAACTTTCAACGTCTTATTAAGACGAGACCGGACATATTGAATTGTTTTAACCAAGCGACTTAGCCCGTCTAGAGCGTAGAACTCGCACTGCAGAGGAATCAAGACACTATCAGAGGCAACGAACGCATTAAGCGTCAAAAGGCCCAAAGTTGGTGGGCAGTCTATAAAAACATAGTCATAGTCAGACACCGAGCTCGAGAGAGCCTTTTTGAAGAAAAACTCCCTCTCCTCTTGCTGCACAAGTTCAATTTCTGCTCCAGCCAAATCAGGAGAGGCGATCAGAAGGTCTAGAAAGGGAATTCTTGTTCGAACTGTCACATCTGAAAGAGTCTGGATACCACAAAGAACTTCATAGGAGCCTTTTCTTTTACTGCGATCATAAACGCCCACCCCTGTACTCGCATTCCCTTGAGGATCAAGATCTACAAGCAAGACACGCTTTCTAACAGCCGCAAGCGCAGTGGCCAAGTTCACAGCGGTCGTAGTTTTACCCACCCCTCCCTTTTGATTCGCAACGGATATGATTTTCATGTTTTCTTCTCCAGATCAGAGATTAACAGCAAAACACCATCTTCATTTGTTACACTTCTTTTTCTTTCAACTGAAAAATTCCAGTTTATTTGTGCTTGAACAACCTCGTCCTCGGACTCTTTTCCCTTAAGAAACAAGCAAATACCCCCACGTCTTAAGAGTGAGTGTGCATACGACAGAAGCTGATTAAGATCAGCAAGAGCTCTTGACACAACCACATCAAACTTTCTGTTATGAATATCTTCAATTCGAAACTGTATGATTTCAACAGAAGTATTTGTTGCACGCCGCACATCCCGAAGAAAGGCACACCTCTTGCCATTTGCTTCTATGAGCGCAACACGGCCAATCCCCATCATTGCAAGCACCATACCAGGAAACCCGGCTCCACTTCCAAGGTCAGCAATGTCCTTATTTTCACCACAAAGGATTTCTTTCAACCAAACCCCAACCTGCTGTGAGTCCAGAAGGTGGCGCCCTTCTAGATCTGAAAGTGTTTCACGTGAAACAAGATTTATACTTTTCTGCCAAAAAACGAGCCTTTCTAAGTAAACCTGAAAGCGCTCCTCTGATTCACGTGAAACACCCACCAAAACCCCCTAGGAGTTCATTGATTGAAAGAAGTCGTCATTTGATTTGGTGTTCTTAATTTTGTCCAACAAGAAATCCATTCCATCTTGTGGTCCCATTGGCGAAAGAATTCTTCTCAGAACCCACATCTTTGAGAGGGTTCCCTTATCAACAAGAAGATCTTCTTTTCTCGTTCCAGACTTTGTGACATCAATAGCAGGAAAAATTCTTTTATCAGAAAGCTTGCGATCAAGAACAATTTCGCAGTTACCGGTTCCCTTAAATTCTTCAAAGATAACCTCATCCATTCTTGAGCCAGTCTCGACTAGAGCTGTTGCAATAATGGTAAGAGATCCTCCGTTCTCGATATTACGTGCCGCACCAAAAAATCTTTTTGGCTTCTGAAGGGCATTAGCATCCACACCGCCCGTCAAAACCTTACCTGATGAAGGAACAACCGTGTTATAGGCTCTCGCGAGGCGTGTGATATTGTCGAGTAGAATCACCACATCACGCCCATGCTCTACAAGCCTCTTTGCCTTCTCACTAACCATTTCAGCAACTTGAACATGTCTTGTTGCCGGTTCGTCAAAAGTAGAACTTACAACCTCGCCTTTTACGCACCTTGCCATATCAGTGACTTCTTCCGGTCTTTCGTCAATCAGAAGAACAATAAGGTAAATTTCAGGGTGATTTTGCTCAATGGAGTGGGCAATTTGCTGCAACATAATTGTTTTACCAGAGCGCGGTGGCGCGGTAATAAGGGCTCTTTGCCCCTTTCCAATCGGGCTAATGAGCTCTACAACGCGCTGTGTACTGTCTTCTTGCGTTGGGTCATCTAGCTCTAACTTAATCCGCTGCTCTGGATAAAGCGGTGTTAAGTTATCAAAATTAATACGTTGTTTTACTTTAATAGGATCTTCAAAATTAATGGTGTTTAGCTTAAGAAGGGCAAAATAACGCTCACCATCTTTTGGCGATCTAATTTGACCCGCTACGGTGTCTCCAGTACGAAGACTAAATCGACGCACCTGGCTTGGCGAGATATAGATATCGTCTGGACCGGGCAAGTAGCTTGCTTGTTGTGACCTGAGGAATGCAAACCCATCTTGGAGAACCTCTACGGTTCCTTCACCAAAAATTGGAATCTCTTTTTCCGCTAGTTTCTTAAGAATGCTAAAAACAAGGTCTTGTTTCTTAAGGGTACTCGCGTTCTCAACCTCATGCTCTTCAGCAAGGGCAAGAAGTTCACCTGGGGCCTTGGCCTTTAGATCATTTATATTCATGAAAACTCTTCGACTCACACTGTGTTGAAAAAATAAAGGGACCCTCATATGAGGACCCTTTATCTATACCCCTAGAACGGCTTCATGACAACCAAAAAGACGATGATAATCATCAAAAGGGGTGGGAGTTCATTTAACATCCTGAATGCTTTCGAAGAATGTGGTCGTTCATCTCTTGAAAACCTCTTAAGGCACACCATCATGTACCCATGAAATCCAGACATGATCAGGACAAGAAGAAGCTTCAAATGGATCCACCCCATAGGAGAAGAAAACATTCCTGGTATCATTAAGAGAAGGATTCCAAAGACATATGTCATTATCATCGCGGGATTCATGATGATGCGGGTAAGTTTTTTTTCCATGACCTTTAGCATTTGCGAGGAGCTAGAGCCAACCTCTTGATCAGCGTGATAGCAAAAAAGTCTTGGAAGATAAAAAAGGGCGGCCATCCAGCAAATAACAAAAACAATATGCGTAGATTTAATGACCAAGTAGTGTCGAGAGATAAAATCAATAAAATCTGTCAATCTGCTAGCCTTTCACAGCGTCAATAAACGCTTTTACATGATCAATCGGTGTGTCTGGCAAGATGCCGTGGGACAAGTTAAAAATAAAGGGCTTACCGTTAAATACTTGTTTATATTGATCAACCTGATCGTCGAAGTAACTCCTTCCTGCCCTTAAGAGGGCCGGACTAATGCCAGATTGAAGCGTTATGTGCTTCTCGCCCAAGAGGGTCTTTAACTGTTCCGGTGTATGAGAATCATCGCAGGCAAGAGCCACTCCCTTAGGAAGCGTGTGAGACGCGAGCCCCAAAGCAAGATTAACCCCCTTTGGAAAAAGTATTACAGGAAAGTCTAAATGACTTTCCCTGACCCTTTTTACAATTTCCAAAAGAGGATCCCATGTAAAACGCTTTTGCAAATGCGCGGGCAAACTCGATGCCCAGCTGTCAAAAATCTTTATAACGTTAACTCCAGCCTCAATCTGCCACAGGAGGTATTGAGTCGTCGCATCAATTACAAGTCTCAAAATACGCTCTAGAAACAAGGGGTTCGCTAAAAGTCTTGAAAGCGTTGTGTAATGTCCCTTGCCGCGTGACCCCCCCCCCTCGATCATATATGTTAAAACAGTCCACGGCGCCCCTGCAAATCCAATAAGCGGCAGAGTAGGGTCAAGGCTTTCCCTAACCATTTTAATAGCTTGGAGCGTTGGAAGTACTTTCTCTTTGATTAACACAGGTGAGAGACGTTCGAGCTCACTAACAGAATCAACTTTATCAAGGGCGGGACCTTCACCCGCAAGAAAAGTAACATGCTGACCAAGACCGTGGGGGACCATTAAAATGTCTGAAAAAATAATAGCCGCGTCTAAATTAAAACGTTTTAGGGGTTGGAGGGTAACTTCTGCCGCAAGCTCTGGCGAGGCACAAAAGTCCATAAAGGCGGGTCTTCTCTTGCGCAACTCCCTGAATTCTGGAAGATATCGCCCGGCTTGACGCATAATCCAAAGGGGAGGGACTTTTTGTGCGTTTCCCTGAATTGTCTCGATGAGTTTCATAAAGTTAATCACTCATTAAAAAAGATATAAAATTTATATGATGTTTTTGGACCTGTGGAAAGGAATTTTTAACACTTTTACGAAGAGAAAAAATGAAGGGACTTGTTGATAAAAAAAAGAGCGAAGTTAATGAAAAATGAGGTCTCAGAAAAAAAGCTCACATCTTATGCACAATTTGTACAAAACCTAGACACGTGGTACAAGCTGTGAGTAATTTTGTAAAAGAAATGAGAATCGCATAGATTGCCAGAGAAAGTCGGTAAAGGCACACAGAATGTTCGGGGGTTGTTCAGAAGTTATCCACAGGAGACAAAACGCTCGAAAGTGTCGATCGATGCTTTGTATGGCGCTTGTGCTCATTTCTGTTGTGGGCTCTCAAAGTTCCTATTCACACACTCAAAAATCCAACGAAATTAATAGGTTGAGTGTCATCACAAGAGAGCTTAAAGAGGCGGGAGAAAGGTGCCAAGGGGCAGCCATTTGCTTGCTCTATAAGGGAGAGCCAGTCTATGAAGCATGTTTTGGATATCAAGAAGAGGGAGGTGCCCCTATCACACCAGACACCATCTTTTCACTTGCCTCGGTATCCAAGCCGCTTGTCTCTGTTGGGACGATGTTGATGGTTAGTGAGGGAATGCTTTCCTTTGAACGAAAGGAAAAAATACCCTCCCTAAAATATCCAGTGAGTCTGTGTGACATTCTAAGTCACACAACCGGGTATACATTTCGAGGTGACATAGAAATTGAGGCGAACTGGACACGTGCGCGTTTAGATGAGAGCATCTCAAGGCAAAAACCGGCCTGCCATCCTGGTGGGTGCTACCTTTATAGTAATTACCTTTATGGGTACGCTGGAGACTATTTCTTGAAGGAGGGGCTGACCCTTGAGGGGGTTATAGGACATCTAAAGAAAGCTCTTAAAACGAAGGGGCCATACTTTGTAGGGGAGGTCACAGGCCTTAAGAATGTTGCGATTCCTCACAAGACGGACAAAAAAGATAAACACAAGCTGACAAGGTTGAGCCTTAGTTCACCCTACTTTAGGACGGCTGCGGCAGCGGCAGGTCTTTTTGCATCACTTAATGACATGAAAGCCTTTGCACGACTTACCTTTGGACGGGAAGTGCACACTTTGTCATCCAAGAACAGAGAGGCGCTTTTCACGCCTGTTCTGGAAAATAGAGACTTGGAGCGTTGGGGAAGGATTGACTTACCTGCCCCTCTCGGGCAGGTAAAATCATGGTACTGTCTTGGGTGGCGAAAGTTCATGGTGAAGGATAAGCCTGAAACGGTCCTTATATTTCATTCGGGATATGTGGCGGGGGTTAATACCTTCATTGGCCACATTCCAAGCAACGACCTGACACTTATTTTTCTAAGTAATCAGGATGGTGGGGTGGCAACCCGAGCGGGCTTAAGTTTATGGACGAAGGTTTTTAAGTAGAGAGGTGGTAAATAATTGAAAGTAATAAATAATATAAGGGTTTGTGTCGCGGCCTGTGTTCTTTTAACCATGGTAAGCTGTGAAAAAATTAAGGCCACGTCCATTGTTCCCCAGGAAATTGTCACAGGCTTTTTAAAAGACTACACCCCAGACGAGCGAGCGCTTATTGATGAAGACTTAAAGGGTATCAGAGCCTTGACCTTTAGAGGCCTGACAAAGCCGCGACCCTCTCAGTATATTGCAACAGCCGGAGGGCCAGGGGCTGGAAAGTCCACGATTCTTGAGACTTACATTCAAGACAATAAGATTGAGAATATCGCGTACGTAGATCCTGATCAGCGGGCTCTGCGCTTTATGATCAATACCTACTATTTGGATTTAACCCTCTATGCCGCAGCAAAGGCTAAATCGTATCAAGACTTGCTTGCCAAAGGATATGATAAATGGAGAGGGGGGTCTAACTATATCGCCAATACTCTTTTGAATGAGGCGATCTTGGGTGGCTACTCTGTTATGCACGGAACGACCTCGACGGGTGGATCTGTGGACCAGCTTTACGATAAGCTTAAGGGGCGCGGTTATGAAATTACCATCCTTGTTTGCGCGTCAAGCCTTGAAAATCGTCAAAAGGCACTTGAGTGGCGCGCCAAAGATCAGGGATTTGTTCAATCAGACCCAGAGGATGTGGCGACAAAAGGCAAGGCCCTTTTTGAGCGTTTGCCCGTATATTTAGCCAAAGCAGATCATGTTTTGATGTACTGGAGTGATGATTTTGCTAAGGGGGCCCGGCTTGTGGCACGCTTTGACAAAGGTATGGGAGTGAAAGTGCTGAATCCAGACATCAAAGAAATTGAAAAACTTTATGAAGAGGTGCGACGCGAAAAAGGGGCCAAACTTCCTCGCTTTCAAGACCTTATACGTGGTGCCAAATAATCAGCTGGGGTGATAAAAAAACAACCAGTTCACGACCCCGGGACTTGAGAAAGCTTCTAGGTTTTTTGTAGAATTGCAACCGATGAATATTTGTGTCACAAGCTACTAGGTGTACCAGTAAACAGGCCACGCGCGTGGCAGGCAAAGGGATATAAAAATGACAGCAGAACACATTGCAACGGCGCCCGTGGGAGAATCCACAACCGCCGCAACTTTATCCATGTGGGAAATGTTTTGGCATGCAGACTGGATCGTTCAGCTTGTGATGATTCTTTTGGTGGCGGCCTCTTTTTGGTGTTGGACCCTGATTTTTGCCAAAACCATGAAGCTGACGAGGCTTCGTAAACAAGCAGACACCTTTGAGGATCTTTTCTGGTCCGGGGGCACCCTGGACGCGCTGTATGACCGAGTGGGCTCCAAGCCGGACGAGCCCCTTGCCAGTGTTTTTGCCTCTGCCATGAGAGAGTGGAGGCGTGCAGCCTCTCTTGCCACAGCACCAACCCAGGAAAAAAAGATCTCACTGCAGCAGCGTATTGAGCGCGTGATGCAAGCAACGACAAGCCGAGAAGTCGAGTTTCTTGAAAAAAACATGGGCTTCCTCGCGTCTGTCGGCTCAACGGCGCCCTTTGTGGGGCTTTTTGGGACCGTTTGGGGTATTATGAACAGCTTTCAAAACATTGCCGCCTCTCAAAGCACGAACCTTGCGGTCGTTGCCCCCGGTATTGCTGAGGCGCTTCTTGCGACGGCGCTTGGGCTGATCGCCGCAATTCCAGCTGTTCTTGCCTATAACAAACTTTCGGGCGAAATTAATCGCTATGCCAACAGGCTAGAGGCTTTTTCACAGGAGTTTTCTGCCATTATCTCAAGACATCTTGAGGGGAGTGTATAACCATGGGCATGGCCGTTTCATCAGGATCAAAAAAGAAGCGCCGTTTTGGCGCCCCTATGAGTGAAATCAATGTAACCCCTTTTGTGGACGTGATGCTTGTTCTTCTTGTGATTTTTATGGTGACGGCTCCCCTCATGACTGTGGGAGTGCCAGTAGATTTACCCAAAACCAACGCCAGCGCCCTGAATGAAAAGATTGAGCCCTTGGTGGTCTCCGTCACAAACGAAGGCCACGTCTTTATTCAGGACACCGAAATGCCGCTGGAGGGGCTTGTACCAAAGCTCCAAGCGATTTTGGTGGGAAAGCCTGAAACGCAAGTTTATATCAGGGCAGATCAAAGTGTTCCTTATGGGCGTGTCCTTGAGGTCATGGGGACCTTGAATGCGGCCGGTATCACGAAGGTCTCTTTGAT
Organism: Alphaproteobacteria bacterium; assembly: GCA_013911655.1. Classification (GTDB taxonomy): domain Bacteria; phylum Pseudomonadota; class Alphaproteobacteria; order Caedimonadales; family UBA1908; genus JACESU01. The sequence goes on along the minus strand of JACESU010000003.1, from coordinate 89,957 downwards.
GGCAGAGCTACCAAAGGCTGTGAGCGCTGACCCCCTTCAGGAGAAGAAGTAGATCATGATGGGGCGCGGGGCACTTTTATCATTTATATTGCACCTGTTGGTCGCACTTTTGATCTATTTCGGCGTACCGTCCCTTCGAAAGCCCCCCCTTGATCTAAGTCAGCCCATTCCTGTTCAAATTGCCCCTGTTGCGGATATCACACAAGCTCCTAAGCCGGTTCCTGCGCCAAAAAAAGACCCTAAACCTGCGCCAAAAAAACCAGATCCAAAGCCCGAACCCAAACCGGAACCTAAACCCGAACCAATACCAGAGCCAGAGCCCGTGCCGGAACCTAAACCGGAACCGGTTCCTGAACCAAAGCCAGAGCCAACACCAGTCCCCGAGCCCAAAAAGCCAGAGCCTAAACCCGAGCCACTGCCCGAGAAAAAGCCTGAAAAGAAACCGGAGCCTAAGAAGGACAAGCCTAAAAAGGAAAAACCCAAGGTTGACAAAAAACCTGAGAAAAAGAAGCCTAAGAAAACCATGGATGATCTTTTCGAGAGTGTTTTAAAGGACTTGTCCGAACCCAAAAACCAGGACGAGGCTGAGGACAAAGATGATAAGGATAAAAGCGAGGCGGTTTCTGATCAAGTCGGAGCTTTGTCTGACACGGTTACCATCAGCGAAATGGACGCCGTGCGCCAAAAAATCACCCAGTGTTGGAATATTCCGGCGGGTGCAAAGGAAGGGCACGAGCTTGTGGTTGAGATTCGTCTTTGGATGAATCCTGACGGAACTGTGCAGCAAGCAAAAATCTTAGATCCTTCTTCGCCGTCGCGTAATCCGTTTTATCGTACGGCGGCAGAGGCCGCTATGCGGGCGGTCAAGGACCCTAAGTGTCAGCCGCTTCCGCTTCCGAAACAAAAATATAACGAGTGGAAAGTCTTTGTGGTAGCCTTTAACCCCAAGGACCTTTTGTAGACCATGATTGGATGGGTAAATGTCTAGATTTCTTTTTTTACTAAGTGTGCTTTTTCTAACACAGCTAGTCCCTCTTCGTGCGGAGATGCGCATTGATGTGACCCAGGGGCAGGTGGCACCTACCCCTATTGCCGTCACAGATTTTTACGGCGACTCCCCTGAGCTTGCAACCCAAGGACGTGACATATCCCAGGTGGTGGCGGCGGATCTTGAGCGCTCGGGCCTTTTTGATGCCCTTGATAGCGCCGGGTTTATCCAAGACCGAGAGTCTCTCAAGCAAGGGCCCAGGTTTGGCGAGTGGCGCGTGATTAACGCTCAGCTTTTGGTGAAGGGTGAGATTACCAGAATGAGTGACGGGCGCATGCGCCTTAACTTTCGCCTGTATGACGTTGTGACCGAAACCCAAATGGAAGGACTTTCCTTTTTTACGACCGAAAAAAACTGGCGCCGCATTGCCCACAAGATTGCGGATAGCATTTACAAGCGTGTGACGGGTGAAGAGGGGTATTTTGATACAAGAATCGTTTATGTCGCCCAAACAGGTCCCTCGACCAAGCGTATCAAAAGACTCGCAATTATGGATCAGGACGGTGAAAACCACCGCTACCTCACCGATGGCAAGCGCTTGGTGTTGACCCCGCGCTTTTCCCCAACCCTTCACGATATTACCTATCTCGATTTCGAGAGGCGTAAGGCTCAAGTGTATCTGATGCGTCTTTCCACAGGGCAAAAGTACATTTTGGGTGACTTTAAGAATATGACCTTGGCACCAAGGTTTTCGCCCGATGGCCGAAAGATTGTCATGAGCTATTCTAAAGAAGGCAATACAGCTCTCTTTTGCATGGATTTAACCAGCAAGGCGGTCCAAAGACTCACCTCGACCTCTGGCCCTGTGATTGATACATCACCCTGCTACTCTCCTGACGGTGCACGGATTGTCTTTAATTCTGATAGAGGGGGTAAGACACAGATTTACGTCATGGACGCAAATGGCGGTGCGGCTGAACGGATTAGTTTTGGAGAGGGAAGCTACCGTACACCCGTGTGGTCTCCCAGGGGTGATCTCATTGCCTTTACAAAGATGGGGACAGACGGAAACTTTTATATCGGGGTCATGAAGCCAGACGGCTCGGGTGAGCGCCTTCTCGCTAAAGGATGGCTTGTTGAAGATCCATCCTGGGCACCCAATGGCCGTGTAATTCTTTTTACCAGGGAAGAAACCAGAGGAAGATCTCGTTTGTACTCTATTGACTTGACAGGTCGCAACGAGCGAGAAGTAAAAACACCAACAGATGCATCGGGTGGTACATGGTCCCCCTTGATTCCCTAAATTTTTCCCTATACAATCGTGGGGAAGTTACGGCTTCTGTTTAGGGTATGTTCTTATGGAAAACCCTTTTAGATTATTTTTGTTAGAGGGAGTAGTTAATATGCGTCAATATCTCATGGCGACAGCGGCGGCATGCATGTTCGTCCTTGCTGGTTGCGAAACAACACCAGAATGCAAAGACAGTGGTTACCACGAGTGGCCTGCGTCTGATGCAGCCAAGGGCGGTCCTGTTCCTGGTTCTGCTGAAGATTTCCGTCACTCTGCAAAGGACCGTGTGTTCTTTGACACAAACAAGTCCAACATCAACGCTGAAGCTGAAGCCACTCTTAAGGGTCAAGCTGAATGGCTCAAGAAGTGGCCATCTGCTGAAGTTGTTGTAGAAGGCCACGCTGACGAGCGCGGGACAACCGAATACAACATGGCCCTTGGTGAGAGGCGTGCGCACCATGCCAAGAAGGCTTTGGTTCGTGAAGGCATCGACGCCAAGCGCGTTGAGACTGTTAGCTATGGTAAAGAGCACCCAGAGAATCCTGGGCACGATGCAGCTGCATGGGCTCAAAACCGTCGCGCGGTTACTGTTCCTCGCTAAGGCGAAAGCGGTTACTCATAAAAAAGGCGCCAGATGGCGCCTTTTTTATATCCTTCTTTTTCCGTTAAAAGGACTCTATTAATTCTTTAGCAATTCTCTTATCAGACACTAAGTCAAGCATTACATCTTATGAGAAGCACTCGTGCGTGTCGAAAAAGGACTTTTGAAAAATATTGACAAGAGTGAAAAAACCTCTCAAGCAAACGTGGTTCTATATTTTGCATCAAGAGATGAAATAGAAAGAAACTCCCCCTTTGAAACGCTCAAAAAGAAATACCCACAGGCTGTTATTGCCGGTTGTAGCGCTTATGGCGTCGTACTAGACGACGTACTTGAAGAAGGGCAGGGGGTCTATCTCGCCGTCACCTTCAAAACCTCCCTTGTGCACGGTGTATCAAAGGAAATGAAAAATACCGCCAACTCGTATGATGTTGGGTACGCGCTAGCTGAAGATTTAAGTCAAAAGAAATCCCTAAAAGGTGTCTTTGTGCTTTATGACAGCATGCACACCAATGGAAGTGAACTTGTGAGAGGTCTAGGTGATGTTCTGAATACCAACAAAGTAATTTTGACGGGGGGAGGGGCCGCAGACGGTGAAGCCTTTCAAAAAACGCTTGTCGGATGTAATGCTGCTCCCCAAGAAAACAACGTCATCGGCATAGGATTTTATGGGGATGATTTAGAGTTTAAATGGGGCAGAGGAGGAGGCTGGAGTGGTTTTGGACCTCACCGGTTTGTGACGTCCTCTCAAGAAAATGTTCTGTATACTTTAGATCAAACAGCGTGCCTTGACCTTTACAAAAACTATCTAGGGGAAGAAGCAAAAAAACTTCCCATGTCGTCGTTTCACTTTCCACTGTCCATTTGGTCTCAAGAGCATGGAGAATCTAGCAAAGTTATTCGTACCGTGCTTGGTGTGAGTGAAAATGAAAAAAGTATGACGTTTGCGGCGAGCGTTCCACAGGGTTGGCACGCGCAGCTTATGTGGGCCAAGTTTGATGACTTGATAGAGGGGGCAAGGGCTGCTGCTATGCAAAGCACTTTCGATGATAAAAATAGCCTTTCTTTCTTGGTAAGCTGCATCGGTAGAAAAATCATTATGGGGCAAAAAACCATCGAAGAAGTTGAGGCAGTGAGAAATATTCTTGGCAAAAAAAACTCAGCCATTGGCTTCTATTCTTACGGCGAAATTGCCCCCCACCCTCACACAAAAATACCCGTTCTCCATAACCAGTCTATGACCATTACAACCTTGATCGAACATGTCAGTAAGTCTGGAGCATATGTATGAAAAAAGCATCACTTCTTAAACAGATAGAGCACAGTCTTTTAAAAAGACAGCTTGACTCTGCTTTTGAAGAAAACTTAGAAAAGATGCTTAAAAGACTGGTGGGACTTGTGGACCGGGCTTACCAGGAATCTGATAAAGAGAGGCATTTGATAGAACATGCCATGACTGTTATGTCTAAAGAGCTAATGTCCCTTAACAAAAATCTTTTGGACCAAACAAAAGAGCTGAAAAAGAGCCAAGAACGTTACTCCCTCGCAGCTAAAGCCTCCAATGACGGCTTTTGGGATTGGGACATGGAGACGGGCTACATTGAGTACTCGCCAAGATGGCGGGAAATCCTTGGTCTTACCCATGAGGAGCCACTCCACACGCTTTCTGACTGGGTTGAGCGTGTTCATCCCGATGACCGTGTAAGTCTACGCAGTGCCCTCCATAATCACCTTCTAGGCCTCAGCGAGCGGGTGGATATTGAGTACAGAATTGAAACAAGCACAGAAAAGTATATCTGGGTTCACACAAGAGGTCTTGCAGCCCGAGATGAGAAGGGAAGAGCCCTTCATATTTCAGGATCTCAAACAGATATTACGTACCGTAAAGAGTACGAATATTGCCTTTACCGGGCCGCCTTTCATGATGAGTTGACAGGTCTTTCCAATAGGTCTCTTTTTCTTGAGAGATTAGATCAGACACTGCAACGCCTTAAAAGACCAGGAGAGAAAAAGGCAGCTGTTATTTTTCTAGATCTAGACCGGTTCAAATACATCAATGATACCATGGGGCATGAAATGGGAGACGGCGTCCTTAAGATTGTGGCGCAAGTGCTGAAAAATGCTGTGCGCCCCAATGATACGGTGGCAAGGCTTGGGGGAGATGAATTCACTGTTCTATTAGAGCCCGTAGAGACCTTAGAAGAGGCAAAAATTATTTCACAACGTGTTCTTGAGCACCTCAATCAGCCGTATACAATTCTAGGAAAAGACGTTCACATCTCAAGTAGTGTGGGTCTTACCCTTATCGACGAGAGCATTACAGACCCTCAAAGTGTTTTGCGCAACGCAGACCTTGCTATGTATCAAGCCAAAATGACCGGAAAGGCCCGCCTGGAGGTGTTTGATCAATACCAACATGAAAAACTCATTCAAAAAATGCAGATGGAGTCTGATATAAGACAGGCTTTTACAAAAGATGAATTTTTAATTTATTATCAACCTGTTGTTGATATTAAGACAAAGCATCTGTTTGGTTTTGAGGCCTTGATTAGATGGAATCATGAACAGTTAGGTTTCATTTCACCCGTAGAGTTTATTCCCCTCGCGGAAGAAATTGGACTGATCGGACGCATCGGAGAGTTTGTATTACGTAAGGCGGCAGAGCAAGTAGGATCGTGGATAGATCTTGTTGGTTTTGAGAAATGTCCCCATATAAGCGTGAATATTTCTGTGCGTCAGCTTTTAGATTATCACTGTTTTGAGCGTATCGTAGCTCTTTTGAACAGCATCGGAGAACACAGACGCTATTTGATTTTAGAGGTCACTGAAAGTGTGATTATTCGAGATCCTTCTTTGATTATTACACGGCTTGAGATCATCAAAAATCTGGGAACGCGTATTTCCATCGATGATTTTGGAACAGGATACTCATCATTAAGTTATCTGCACAGCTTTCCTTTTGACTTTCTTAAAATTGACCGTGCCTTTATTGAGGGGATGATCATAGATGCAAAAGCAGAACGTCTTGTGTCAACGATCATTGGTATGGCAAAGGATTTAGGGCTTAAAACGGTTGCTGAAGGAGTGGAGCGTCAAGATCAACTTGAAAGGCTTAAGCAGCTTTCTTGTCCGTATGCACAGGGCTATCTTTTTTCTCCCGCCTTGGATGTGGCACATGCAACAAATTTTTTGGTGAAGTACATTCCCCTTCAACATCAAAGTCAGCTACTTGAGCATCTTAGGGGTTAAGACGAGGGCGCCTTTGAACGCCCTCGTCTTATGTTTAATGTAAGAAAAAGTCGAAAGTGGAAACCACACGAATTTTCTTAATAAGAGACGCCTGACCTGAGTTCCACTCTTCAGAGGGACCCGCTTGAGGGTCTAGGATCGAGATGACTCCTTGATTGGCTCTTCTAATGGATCCTACTTGGCTACTTGAGTCTTTTGCAAACTGCTCGGCCATGGTGCGTGCATTCTTTGTGGCTTCAGCCAAGATTTCAGAACGCAGAGTATTAAAGGTACTAAGAGAATAGGTGGGGCGCGCGTCTTGTAAAATCACGCCTTCTTTGAAAAGAGAGGCAAGATTGCGGTCTGCTTCTTGTACTTTTTCAACTTTTGAAGATTGAATAAAATATCCCCCTGTGATGGTGTACCTGGTGGGGGGAAGTTGATTTCCCCAAGTGCGCGCATGATTATCAACGATACTTAAAGGAGATTGGGTAAAGTCTCCGTCCACAAAACCCTGTTTTAAAAGAAATGTTTTTACTTTGTCGGCAGCGTCGGTATAAGACGTTTCAAGAACCTTCAAATCATCACCCGTAATCTGAAAGGATAAGTTCCACTGCGCCGTATCGGACTTTACAAGACGCTCCACAAGGCCTTTGACTGTCACATACCGCTCTCTATCCTTGGCATCAACGATGCCTTTGTAGATAAAAAAGCCTGCAATACTAGGACCTAAAGCAACACACACACCCAGCAAGAGAGCGGGTAAACTTAGACTCTTAGAACACTCCATTTTTTCCTCACATAAAAGCTAATGCCAAGAGATGTTGAGCTAAAAAAAGAGCTCTGTACAGAGTCTTTAAACACTGGCAAAAACTTTTTCATCAAGCTTCGCCGCGGGAGGTGGAGAAAAGGCAGATTGGTTGCTTTGTTGACCAACTTGACGCCATTTTTGAGCAAGGGTAAGAAAATTCTCTTCCAGGCTTTTAGCGGTCTCTGCGCTGTTAAAAATATTCATACGCATGATAAGTGTTTCCATGGTGTCATAAAAACGTTGAAGTCCATCTGCTGTCTTTGCTTGTTCGGTATCAAGACGCACAAGAGCGCCTTTAAGGCCTGCAAGGATAAACGAGGCGCGCTCGCTTTCTTTAAAGCGCTTTTCCACATCCTTGGAGATGATAGCTTGATGGGCGGCTTTCATGTGAACAGCTACTTGCTCAAGAAGAAGGGCCATATTTTCGGTGACATCACCACCATTGGCTGTGTTTCTTTTATAAATACGATGCTGTGTCGGTGACATGGAACTCTCCTATGTTACGATTTGGCGGTATATTTAACCATGGTGTCGATGGCATTCTTTTGCATCTCAAGCCTTTGGTTAACAATTTGTAATTTTTGAAAAGCCATCATTTGTTTTTGAATATTGACGGCCGAGGATTCTTTTTGCGTTGAAAGCCTTTTTTCAAGGAGCTGTTTCTCACCTACAACATTTTCATCAAGTTTGCTTCCAACAAGATTTTGTAGTTCAAGGGCAAAAAGTCCCTTTCTAGGGTCTGCATCAAGAAGAGGGTTAAGATAAGTAAGAAGCTGATCCGCTACACCGCTACTCATGGAAATGTGCGTGGCTTTTGCTGATCCATTAGCAAGGCTATCAAGACCCACAGATAGAAAACTCATGCCTGCAAGAGGAGAGTTAGGGTCAGCGGTAATGGTGACAGTGCCTTGATTGGGTTGCCCTAAAACTGCGTTATAGTTTTGACCATTAAGGGCCATGGTCGCACTAAGAGATCCATCCATGGCCTTGGTAAGGGTGATATTTACCCCAGTCGTCAGCATATCTTGATTGAGAGTGGTCGGTCGATTCATCATAATGAAAGACGAGTTGGTGGACGTTTGTTCGAATCCAAAAACCTGTGCCACCTGATCAAACTTCGTATCGAGTGTATTCACAAGGGTAGGAGTATCGATGGTGAGTTTTCCATTAGATCCAAGATTGATGCCCAGTGATCTTAAGTTATTAAGAGTGCCCTGAGTCACCCCTTGCGCCACATTTGACAGGGTCAGACCCAAATGATTCACGGCGTTTCGTGCATCGCCTTTATATGCGTCATCGGTGGTTAGGTAATCTTGAAGCGCGTTATAGCTTTCCACAAAGGTGTTAATGGCTGCGACAGCAGTGTTTTGTGAGTTCTGAATACGGATGGTCACAGGAGTATTGGGATCGGCTTGCTGAAGGGTAAAGGACACACCTTCAACTTGCGCGCCTGCGGGAATGACATTAGAAGGGTAAAGAATATCTCGGTTTATGCCTCTGAACTGTACAATGGCCGACAGATCCTGAACTGTTTTTTGAGAGGAGGCCGGTAAAATCGTCGCGTCCCCGCCATTGGCATTTAGGTTAGAGGTGTCAATGGTGATGGCTTCTGCGTAACTATTTCCTTGAAGAGAAAGTACATACTGACCAGGAAAGGTTGTGACTTCTGCGCTTAGGTGATTGGTGCCGGCCTGATTGTTGATGGCGTCCATAATGTCGTTAAGACTCATGGAAGCATTTAGATTAACGGTGGTCGTGTTGTGAATGGCTTGGCCTGCACTATTTTGTCCTGTTGTGCCCACATCAAAGGAACCTGTCCACCCAAGGGCTTGATTGAGGTCTGCCACATATCCGGCCGCACTGATAGCGTCTTTACTGGCCAGCTGTTTTACAAGGACTGAGATATCCCCCACATTGGCATCATTGGACACGTACGCATCAAGAACGTTGGTGCTACCTGAAACGAGGACTGCTTCTCTTGTGGCAAAGGCCCCAGAAGCGCTTGCGCCAAGCCCTTCTCCAAAAAGTTGGGAGAGGGACGTTTTGATATCGGTTACTTTACTTTGAAGGGTTGAGAGTTTTTCTGCTGTCTTGTTAACAATATCAATATCCTCTTTGATAGAATTAACCTTTGTTTCTTCTGCTTTTTCATACTCTTTCAGAATTTCACCTACATCTTTTCCCATCACTTTTCCATTAAAGGTAGGCCCTTTAAAAGGATTTAAGCCCTCATGAACTCGTGTGGTTGTAGGCGCTATGTCTGGCATTTTCCTCTATCCTAACTGGCGATTTGCACACCCTCGCTATCGCTTGTTTTTTCTACAAGAGCATTTCGTTCGTACTCGTCACATCCTTTTTTGGGATGGCGTTCCACCACTTGATTGGTGGACGAGTCACGAAGCTCTTGCACCAGTCTTCCATCGATCCCACCAAGTCCTGTTTCATAGGAAGACGCTCTGGTCTCTTTTTTTAGAGATGCATCTTTCATGCCATCTGCGCCATCTGGATTCTTTTTTTCTACCGTATCTACGTTGAAAACAGGAATGCCTTCCTTTGTTGTGCGGGCACTGGGTGCGCGTCTCACATCAGGATCCTGCTTTTCGGGACTTGGGATCACCCTTTTTTCTTCAGGAACACGTTCCTTTGTTGCGCCAGCCGGTACATAAGGGGCCGGTGTTCCTGGTAAACCTGAAACAGTTGCCATTTTTGCCCTCCTTCTGTTTCACTTTTTCATCATCAATCTTACAACCGTAAAAAGGCGCTGCCTTTAAAAGCAGCGCCGCCGTATGTGGTTAACAGAGGAAAATTATCCTCTTTCTCCCATCTTATTATGTCCTTACGATGGACAGGAGTTGTTGCGTGAGCCCTAAGCTTTGGGACAAAGCAACGTTGGATACCTGTGCCATGGTGTTGGAGATCGTAAAGTTCGTCATGGACGCTGCAATGTCTGCGTCGGCAACGTTGGCTCTGGCGGACTCCAGGTTTGTTACTGTGTTCGTAAGGTTGTTTTGTGTGGATTCAAGACGCTTTTGCTGGGCACCAATTTGTGAGAACGCACCGTTAACACGGTCGATCGCCACTTGAAGCAAGTTTGAGGCGTTGTCCGCGTTGGTGATGGTATCAACGGACGTCCCGTTAATGCCAAGGGCTTGAATCGTTGTACCCGCGATATCCACGGTAAGTGTGTCCGTTGACTTCTCAGCAAGCTGGAAGGTTAGGCTAATTTCGTTAGCAGCGCTTCTGGCAACGTCAAAGGTCATAGGAGTGACAGATGTTCCCACAACAAAAGTGTTGTCAAAGGTCGCCGAGATACCGTTGGCAAACGAAATGGTTTGCGCCGCACCTGTGGTCGCGATACTTTGTGTCCACTTTTGCTCGCCGTTTGTCAAAGTCACCACGTCACTGTTAGCGTCATAACGAACGGAATACGTTCCTGTTGGCGCGCTCGAGGCGGCTGTGACCCCTGTCAGGCCGTTGTTGGCGGCTGTCGATTGGGACAAGAAGGTCGCATTCAAAAGACCTGCAGGAATACCGAGAGTTTCTTCAAGACCTTGTTGGAAGGTCGCCGCACTCACGATACCACCCACGTTGGCGGCGTAGTCAAGGGCGATACGGCTTCCACTATCTGACGTGCTGGTAAGGGTCAAAATACCACCAGCGGTAGGAACGGCGCCTTCTGCTGTAAACCACTGCTCACCCACTTTGATGGAGACATCATAAGAAGTGGCGCTGGCGATATTCACAACCACGTCTGTGGCCGTGCCGTCAATAAAGCCTGTGGTGGCAGCGTTCACGGTACCTGCCATAGAGTTGGCAAGGGTTGGCGCAACAACGCTTGCTGTTGCTTGAGCAACAACGCCTGATAAGGTCACGGTACCCGCACCACCGGTCATGAGAGACACACCATTCCAACGAGCACGGTTCGCAACGTCATCGGTTTGCTGAAGAATTTGTTGATACTCGTTGTTCACAAGCCCACGGTTGGTGGGACTAAGAGAAGCGTCAGCCGCTTTTGTGGCCAGGGTCTTGAGCGATGTGAGCAGTGAGAGCTGGTCGTTCATGGCGCTGGCAGCCACCTGAATGAGGCTTGAGGCGTTGGACGCGTTAATTTTTGTTTGATTCAAGACTGAAATATCCGATGACATGCCTTTTGAAATGGCGGCAGCGGATGAGTCAGAAGAGGCTTTGATCAGCCTAGTACCACTGGAGAGCTGCGCGATTGCGTCTGCAGCACTTGTTGTATGCTTCTTCATGTTATTTTGTGTTTGAAGAGCTGATAAGTTAGAAAGACCTGTTACGTCTACCATTTTTTATTCCTTTCGCTTCCTGCGGTTGATTTGGCACCTTCCTGGCGCCCCACGGATCACTAAAGATCCACAATTATTGATGCAACCTGTGTGCCATGTTTGAAAAATTTGGATTAAATAACATAATTAATTGATTTAAAAATATTATTTTTTTATTTGATAAAAAGTGAAGATATGAAAGAGGCAAGAAAAGGAAAAAAATGCCTGACCTTTTGCGTCGCAACTAGGAAAAAAATGCCTAGTTCTAGAGATGATATCGGATACCAATTTCCACAAGTTGTTGATAAGGAATTTTATAAAACTCATGGGCCGGCAAGGCGTTTCTTGATAAAAACATATATAGCTTGTTCATAAAAGTATGAGAAGCACTTCTAGGAGATAGAATAGGAACACCGCGGGTCAGGAAGAAAGAGGCGTCTTTATGGCACTCTAATAACTCTTTTTCAGTCAACCATTGAAGAATTTTTTGAAGATCGGGAATTTCTTTAAAACCATAAAACGCAGAAACCGTATAGATATTGGGGAAAATTTCTTGTGCGGTAAATTTTTCCGACAGGCTAATACGGGATTCTTGCGTGGTAATGATCGAAATAAATAAAACCTTTTCATGAAGAAATTTATTGTGCTTCAAATTGATGCGTAGAGAAGAAGGGGTTTGATCGGGCGTTCTTGTCATGTAGACTGCGGTCCCTGGAAGGCGTGTGGGAAAATCTTCTAAGTGCTCCTCTAGGAAGGTGGTTAGATCTTCATGGGCATAGGGACGTTGACGCTCCAAAGACTTTGTTCCCTTTTGCCAAGCGCGCATGATGGCAAGGGCGATGACTGACAACAAAAGCGCGTACCATGCTCCGTGAAGGAACTTGGACAGATTAAGAAGGAAAAAGAAGAGATCCAAAAGTGCCAGAGGCGCCAAAATGATTAGCACCTTGAAAAGAGACCAATGCCACTTAAAGTGCGCCACAAGGCATAGCATTAAAATGGTGGCAAGCATGGCGCCTGCGACACTAAAGCCGTACGCGGCTGCAAGGCCTTCGGATGTTTGAAAAAGAAAAACAGCACTCATCGTCATCAGACACAAAAGAACGTTGATGGCGGGGACATAGACCTGACCACGCTGAGCGTGGGAGGTGTGAACCACGCGAAGCCTGGGGAGGTCTCCCAGCATGATTGCCTGCCAAGTGAGGGAAAAAACACCCGAGATGATCGACTGAGAGGCAATCAGGGTCGCAAGGGTGGATAAAATCACCAGGGGCACAAGACCCCAGGAAGGCGCCAATTGATAAAAAGGGTTTACAAGGGCGCTCGGATCCCGAAGAAGTAGCGCCCCCTGCCCCAAGTAATTAAGAGCAAGGGCTGGAAAAACAACACTATGCCAAGAAACACGAATGGGTTTTGCCCCAAAATGACCAAGGTCTGCGTAAAGGGCTTCGGCGCCAGTGACGACCATAATGGTCCCTCCCATGGCGATCAGGGCAGGAAGTCCTCCCTTGATAAGAAAAGACAAGGCGTGGACGGGGCTAAGGGCTAAAAGAATTGACGGCGTTTTTATGATGGAGAGAGTGCCCAAAAGCGCAAGAATAAAGAACCACAAGGTCATAATGGGTCCAAAATAAGCTCCAAGTTTACCGCTGCCATATTTTTGTACGACAAACAAAAGAATCAACAAAATAACGGACAGAATTGTGACTTCTGGGGCGATCGCAGGTGAAAGAAGGGTGAGTCCTTCTAGGGCGCTTAAGACAGAAATAGCAGGGGTGATCACACCGTCTCCAAAAAGAAGCGCTGATCCCAAAAGACCTAAAAGAAGAGGGAGACCTTTGACCCACTTTTCTTTGATCTGGCTGCAAATGGAGGATAACACAAGGATACCCCCTTCCCCGTGTTGCTCGACACGCAGGACAAAAAGAACATATTTGATAGAGACAACCAGGACAAGAGTCCAGAAAAAAAGACTGGTAAGTCCTAGGATGTGAGGAGGGATAGCAGCAAGATTTCCCAAAGAAAAACAGCTTTTTAAGGCATAAAGGGGGCTTGTGCCGATATCGCCGTAGACAACGCCTAGGGCACCCATGACAAGTAAAGGAATTTTTTCCTTGGAAGACGCTGACACATTAAGCCCTGTTGAAATGTTGTATGTAAGTTATTGTGAAAAATATAAAGGAAGAGTTCAAGAGGGCAGACTCAAGAAGAGGGATATCATCTTGAGAGGCGCTTAAGAAGTCACAGTCTGAGAAAGATTATCTAAGAGACTGGCCCTTTTCTTGTGGGTATGATACAACTGTGATGGAGGTTTTTAGATAATTTTTAGAGGTGTACTTTCCATGACATCCCTCGATTCAACCCAAGACACGCCTGCGGCAGAGGAAAAAAAGACCCGGCGTGACTTTCTGATCTTGGCGTCTGCTGCCATGGGCGGTGTAGGTGTCGCGAGCTTCATTTGGCCCTTTGTGGACAGCTTAAACCCTGCGTCCGACACTCTTGCGGGGGCAACTGTGGATGTGGATTTATCGTCCATTGCGGTAGGTCAGGCCATCACGGTGATGTGGCGTGGTAAGCCCCTGTTTATCAGAAGACGCACCCCCCAAGAAATTCAACAAGTGCGCGCCGTGCCCATGGATAAACTGATTGACCCAGAGACCGATGATAAGCGCGTTAAAAAAGCAGAATGGCTGATTGTAGTTGGCGTTTGCACCCACTTAGGGTGTGTGCCGTCAGGGCAAAAACCGAGTGATAATAAGGGTGAATATGGTGGGTGGTTCTGTCCCTGTCACGGCTCGGAATATGACGCATCAGGTCGTGTAAGGCGAGGTCCTGCCCCGCACAATTTGCCCGTTCCTCCCTATGCATTCCTAAGTGATACCACGATTCGTGTGGGTCAGGAGGTTTAAGATGTCAGAACAAAAAAACTCCCCACAAAACGAAACGGGATTTATGGCCTGGGTGGATGCAAGGATTCCCTTTTTCTCCTTCGCCAAAGATCATTTAATTAACTATAAGACACCTTTGAATCTAAACTATTTGTGGAACTTTGGGTCTTTGGCCGGGGTGACCTTGGTCGTGATGGTGCTGACAGGTATTTTCCTTGCCATGTTCTATACACCCCACGTAGATCATGCTTTTGACAGCGTTGAGCGTATCATGCGCGAAGTCAATTATGGATGGCTGATCCGTTATATTCATATGAACGGCGCGTCTATGTTCTTTATTACCGTCTATATTCATATCTTTAGAGGCCTTTATTATGGGTCCTATAAAGCCCCCCGTGAGCTTTTGTGGATTATGGGTGTGGTTATTTTGCTTCTCATGATGGCGACCGCCTTTATGGGGTACGTCCTTCCTTGGGGACAGATGAGCTATTGGGGTGCGACCGTCATTACGAATCTCTTCTCGGCGATTCCTGTGGTGGGGGATGCCATTGTGACCCTTCTTTGGGGTGGATTTTCCGTGGATAACCCGACCCTAAACCGCTTTTTCTCGCTCCATTATTTACTACCCATGCTCCTGATTGGCATTGTGGTTTTGCATTTAGTCGCGCTTCACACCAATGGATCCAACAATCCCTCAGGTGTAGAAAAGAAAAATCCCAAGGACACCATTCCCTTTCACCCTTATTACACCGTAAAGGATCTGTTTGGTCTTGGCGTCTTTTTACTGATCTGGGCAGGCTTTGTGTTTTTTGCGCCCAACTTTTTTGGCGAGCCTGATAACTATATTCCGGCAAATCCCTTACTGACTCCTCCTCACATCGTACCTGAGTGGTACTTCTTACCGTTCTACGCCATTTTAAGGTCAGTACCCGACAAGCTTGGCGGTGTCTTCTTGATGTTTGCGGCAGTGGGTATTTTGTTTGCGGTACCTTGGCTTGATAAGTCTTCCGTAAAAAGTGGAAAGTACCGGCCCCTCTTCAAGCTTTTCTATGCTCTCTTGTTGGTGGCGTGTCTTACCCTTGGCTGGGCGGGAGGTCAACAACCAGAAGGGGTTCCTCTCCTAATTAGCCGGTTGTCAACTTTCTATTACTTTGTTTATTTTTTGGTGATCCTCCCGCTTTTGCCACGGATTGAGCGAACACTTCCTGTTCCTGACAGCATTTACGAGGCCGCGTTTCCGGGTGCGTCTTCGTCAAAGAAAGGATAATCCTATGAAAAAGAATATGTGGATCCTTCTTTGTGTTTTGATGCTGGGGCAGTCGGGTGTGTGGGCTAATGAAGTCCCAAAGCCGCCCTCCCAAAAGTGGAGTTTTTCAGGGGCTTTTGGAACTTATGACCGCCCCTCTGTCAGGCGCGGTCTTCAAGTTTACCGCGAAGTGTGTGCGGCGTGCCACGGCATGAATCACTTGAGGTATGAAAAGCTTAAAGCTCTTGGGTTCACCGAGTCTGACGTCAAGGCGATTGCGGCAGAATACGAGGTGGCCGGGACTGTCGCCGATGATGGTCAACCAACTAAGCGCAAAGCCGAACCTAAGGACTTTTTTGCTCATCCATTCCCCACAGAAGCCGCCGCCCGTGAGGCTAACAACGGCGCTTTTCCCGTGGATTTGTCCATGGTCGTTAAAGCAAGACCGCACGGTCCTGATTATGTATACGGCCTTTTGACGGGGTATACCCAGATGCCTGCGGGTATGCATATGGCCTCTGGTATGCACTATAACAAGTACTTTCCAGGGAACCAAATTGCCATGGCACCGCCCCTGATCAGTGACGGTCAAGTGACCTATCCCGATGGCACTAAGGCCACTATTCACCAAATGGCCCACGACGTTGTGACGTTCCTTGCATGGGCGTCGGAACCAGAAATGGAAAAACGTAAGCACATGGGCGTTGTGGTGCTTATTTTCTTAGGCCTTTTCACCGTTATGATGGGTGTTCTCACAAGACGCATCTGGTGGAACGTCAAGCATCCTTCTTAAAGACGGCTTGGGGGGGGCGCACAGCCCCCTTGACGCGCGCCGCAAGGTCTGTAATCTCTCATCAGATGTATGATAAAGAGCTTTGATCATGGCAGGACATTCCAAATTTAAAAATATTATGTACCGCAAAGGGGCGCAGGATAAAAAACGCGCCAAAATTTTCACAAAACTGATTCGTGAAATCACCGTATCGGCCAAAGAAGGCGGCATTGCGCCCGAATCCAATCCGCGCCTGCGCTCGGCGATTATGGCGGCACGCGCAGAAAATATGCCAGGAGACAATATCGAGCGTGCTCTTAAAAAAGCCATGGGTGGCGGGGATGATACCGATTATCAAGAGGTACGTTACGAGGGGTACGGGCCAGGGGGGATTGCCATTATTGTTGAAGGTCTGACTGACAACCGTAACCGGAGTGCCGCGGACGTTCGGTCCACCTTTAACAAGTATGGTGGATCCTTGGGCGAAACAAATAGTGTGAGTTTTCAATTCAAGCGTCAAGGGGTCATCGTCTATTCAAAGGCGGCGGCTTCTGAAGAGGCCATGTTTGAAGAAGCCCTTCAAGCGGGCGCTGATGATGTGGTGTCCGATCAAGATGTCCATACCATTTACTGCGACATGACAAGTCTTCATGAAATTCAGGATCTTATTTCCAAAAAATTTGGTGACCCCTTGTCTTCCAAAATTTCTTGGGAAGCACAAAACATGGTACCCGTGGATTTGGAGGGCGCAAAATCTCTCTTGAAGCTTTTAGATGCCCTTGAGGATTTGGATGATGTCCAGAATGTCTTTTCCAACGAGGATATGGATGAAGAGACACAAAAAGCCTTGGAAGAGGCGTAAGGCGTGCATATTCTGGGCCTTGATCCGGGACTTCGCTTTACGGGGTGGGGGGTGATTTCCTTTAAGGGGGGAAAACTTTCCCACATTGCCCATGGCGTCATCGCGTCCCCGACCAAGGCGTCGTTGTCCGAGCGTCTTTCCTATTTACACGCGCATCTTTGCCATATTGTGGAAACTTACGCCCCTGAAGAAGCGGCCGTTGAAGAGACCTTTGTGAATAAGAATCCAGCCTCTACGTTAAAATTGGGAATGGCAAGGGGTGTTGTCTTGTTGACGCCGGCAAGGTACGGTCTTCATGTAGGAGAATACACCGCGAACCAAGTCAAAAAAGCCGTTGTGGGTGCGGGTCATGCCGGGAAAGAGCAGGTGAGCGCCATGGTGGCAAGACTTCTTCCTACCGCTGGCGCGACGACGGCTGATGCGGCCGACGCCCTTGCTGTTGCCATTTGCCATGGGTGGTGTCGTCAAACGCAAACACAGTGGGAGAAAGCGTCTTGATTTCAAAATTAAAAGGCCTTGTAGAGGAAATAGGAGACACTTACGTCGTCCTTGATGTACAAGGGGTTGGCTACCATTTAACGTGCTCGGCCGCCGCCCTGTCACAACTTCCCCATGCAGGCAAGACCACGACCTTGTGGACTCAGATGCTTGTCAGAGAAGATGATATTTCCTTGATTGGTTTTTATAGCCCCGAAGAAAGACGCCTTTTCAAGCTGTTGACCTCAGTTCAAGGGGTCGGGACACGTGTGGGTCTTGCGCTTCTTAGTGTTGGATCCGCTGAGGATATGTTGCGCGCCCTGTCTCTTCAAGATCAAAGTTATTTGACCAAAGCAGACGGGGTAGGGCCTAAGCTTGCCGCGCGGATTGTCAACGAGCTTAAAGATAAGATGGGAGCGTTTTCTGAGACAGGAATCACGACTGTGCAGACCTTGAACGTAAAAGTGCTAACACTTCAAGGTCCCCAAGGTCTTTTGAAAGATGCAACCCAAGCCCTTGTAGGACTTGGATACCGCTTGATAGATGCCACAAGTGTTGTGACGGATATTGTAAAAAACACACCCGAGTTAACCGTTCAGGAGGTCATCCGCCTTGCCCTTGCCCAGCTCTCAAAGTCTTAGGTCTTCAGCCAATCCCCTTTTAGATCCTTATGAAAAGGAGACCGAAGGGGAGGGCCCCTCTTTACGCCCTAAAAGTCTTGCGGACTTTATTGGACAAAAAGAAGTCTGCGCAAACTTACGTGTATTTGTGGGCGCGGCCAAAGCTCGGGGCGAGGCCATGGATCATGTGCTTTTTCACGGTCCCCCAGGGCTTGGTAAAACGACCTTGGCCCACATCATTGCCCAAGAATTGGGGGTCGGCTTTCGGGCGACCTCTGGCCCCATTATTTCAAAGGCCGGGGATTTGGCCGCCATTCTCACGAACCTGCAGCCACGTGACGTTCTATTTATTGATGAAATTCACCGCCTGAATCCGGTGATCGAGGAAATCCTTTATCCAGCCATGGAAGATTGTAAACTCGATCTTATATTAGGAGAAGGCCCGTCTGCCAGGTCTATTCAAATTGATTTACCGCCCTTTACGCTCGTGGCAGCGACGACTCGCACGGGGCTTCTGACAGCGCCCCTTCGTGACCGCTTTGGGATTCCTTTGCGCCTTGATTTCTATACACCACAAGAACTTGAGCTGGTAGTGGCGCGCGGCGCGCGTCTTTTGGACTTTTCTCTAGCCCCAGAAGGTGTTCAAGAAATTGCAAGACGTGCCCGTGGGACTCCTCGCATTGCAGGACGGCTTCTCCGCCGGGTGCGGGATTTTGGGGCAGAGAGTGATGTGCCCATGGACCGAGTCCAAGTGGATGCCGCCTTAAACCGCTTGGGCGTGGATCAAATTGGCCTTGATGGCCAGGACCTTAGATACCTTTTGGCTATTGCCAGATCGTATGGTGGAGGGCCTGTGGGCGCCGAGACCCTGGCGGCCGCCCTTTTCGAGCAGCGTGATACCCTTGAAGAAGTCGTCGAGCCTTATCTCATTCAACAAGGTTTTTTACAGCGCACACCAAGGGGTCGCATGCTGACGGCGGCCGCTTACAAGCATCTTGGCCTGCAAGCGCCGCGTCTACAAAGTACGCTTTTCGAAGGGGGGGGCGAGGGTTAGAAAAAGCCCCCCGCCTTTGCAGCCTTTGCAATGCCTAAAACGCCAAGGGCCACATAAAAAAGTTTTGGCGCCCAGTTGCTTTTCATAAAATAGTCCGTAATGGATACAAGCGAGAGCACAATAAGGGCAGGGTATACAAAGTCCATAACGGCGCCAATCCAAGAGGCAAGCTCGTCAAAGCCCAGAAAAGAAATCACGCTACACAGGATGTAAGTGACGACCACACAAGGCGTGCGACCGATTTTTTCTTTGAACATTTCTTTTTGACAAAAATCCGCAAAAAGGCCAGCAAGGGCAACCAAAGTTGTCAGGCACGCAAGGCAAATGGTCAGCGCCAAAAGGGGCAGGGCCATATCACCTAAGGTTTGTTGGGCAATGAGGATCAGCATTTTTTCAGCAGACGCCCCGTGCAAATGTGGAGCGTAAGACGCACCGAGCCCCACAAAGCCTAGATACACGATGGCAAGAAGGGTGATACCTACCCCGCTTGCCTTAACGGCTTCCTTGGCAACGTATGGGACGGTGGCACCCTTGCCAAGGTGTGCATGTAGATATTCAACAATGGTCGCGGAAAAAAAGAAAGCCGCCAACAGATCCATCAACTGATACCCTTGATGAAGACCGATATTAAAGGACGCCGTTGACTCAAGGGCAGAATGGCTTGGAGGGGGGGCCTGCCAGATACCCACGACCAGAATCAGTGTAATCCCCAAAAGCAAACACGGTGTCAAATAGCGACCAAGAAGGCGCACAAGGCGTTTGCGATTCAGCGTCATGAGGGCCGCAATGAGGGCAAAACTGACGCTGAAAATGGGAAAGGAAAGCTCGGGCCACACGAGGTTAATACTCCCATAAGACACCAAAATGCAACGCGCACACACGCCGAAAGGACCGAGAAGTGCCAGCATTAAAAACGGCAAAAGAAAGCCCGGAACTGTCCCAAGCTTAGAGAAGAACTTTTTTGTATCCCCATTCATGAAAATCATGGTCAAAAGCCCCAAAAAAGGAACCAACGTTCCTGTCACCAAAAGGCCGAGGGCCGCGTGAGAGAATTGGTCTAGCGTCTTGTATCCCACCACCAAAGGAAAGACCAAATTTCCAGAGCCAAAAAACATGGAAAACATGGCGAATCCAGCGGTGATAAAAACCCATTTATGCGTATGGGCAGGGGAAGGCGTAGACATAACACTCCTCATTGATAAGGTTGACACAGAAGCAAAATATCATAAGTCAACTCTTGACCACTTTACTAGCTAAAAACCTCCTTTATAGAAAAAGACTTGTTTGTATAGAAGGCAAGTCGCGCGTATGATGAAGGAAAATCAAAAGGGAGCATATGAAATGATTGGCGTGATTATCGTCGCCCATGGATCTCTTGGGCAAGAATTCTTAAACGTCCTAGAGCGTGTAGTGGGAAAGCAAGAAAATTTAGCAGCGCTCTGTGTTAATTGGGAAGAGGATATGGACGACACAAGAGGACGCCTTGCCGCGCTTATTGATGAGGTAGATACAGGCACAGGGGTGCTTCTTTTAACGGACATGTTCGGAGGCACGCCGTCAAACCTTGCGATCTCTTTTTTGGGGGCTTACGAAAATCTCGAGGTTATTGCGGGGGTGAATATGCCCATGCTCGTCAAGCTTGCCAAAGTCAGAAGCACCCACAGCTTGGAAGAAGCGTCCCTTGCTGCCCAGGAAGCCGCACGCTCATACATTAACGTCGCGTCACGCCTCTTGGGAACGGGATCGTGACCCCACAAGAAGAAATCCAGTGCGTACGTCAACTTGTTGAAGTTATCAATGTGCGGGGTCTTCATGCGCGCGCTGCTGCAAGGTTTGTCAAGCTTGCCGAGAGTTTTGACGCTGATATTCAGGTGTGTCACGCTCACCGGACAGTGCCAGGGACGTCTCTTATGGGGCTTTTGCTCTTAGGGGCAAGACAAGGGACTTTTCTCGAGATTATGTGCACGGGCACTGGCGCCAACGAGGCCCTTCGGGCCCTTGTTTGTCTTGTGCAAAACAAATTCACAGAGGAAATTTAGGTTTTTTTGAGCGTCTTTCACGTGTTTTCTTGACGAAAGCTCGTTCCCAGGATATCAATGAGGGTGTGTTGGATGGGTGGCCGAGCGGTTGAAGGCACCGGTCTTGAAAACCGGCAAGGGGGCGACTCCTTCGTGGGTTCGAATCCCACCCCATCCGCCACTTTCTTTTTTCTTCATCTCCAGATCAACAAGAGCGGCATTAATACCGCTCTCTTTGTTTATACCTTAATCTCTTGGCTTCATCGTTGGAAAGGCGATCACGTCCCGGATGCTGGGAGCGCCCGTGAGGAACATCACCAAGCGATCAATCCCAATCCCAAGACCGCCCGTAGGGGGCATGGCATACTCTAGGGCCGTGATGAAATCTTCGTCCATGGCGTGAGCTTCATCGTTTCCTTTGTCCTTGGCCTCGACTTGAGCTTCGAATCTTGCGCGTTGATCGATGGGGTCACTCAGCTCCGAAAAGCCGTTGGCAAGCTCGATCCCGTTCACAAAGACCTCAAAACGTTCCGTCAGACGTGGGTTTGTGGGATGAGGCTTGGCAAGTGGTGAAATATCCAAGGGAAACTCGGTCACAAAAGTTGGTTGAATCAAGGTTTCTTCGACTTTTTCAGCAAAGGTAGCTTCGACAATTTCTCCCCATAAGGCGTCTTTTTTAACGGTGATCCCAAGGGTTTTCACGGCGCCTGCGGCCTGAAGCGCGTCCATTTGACTAAGATCAAGGCCTGTGACCTCACGCACCGCGTCTAACATGGAAACTGCCCGCCAAGGCTTTGCAAAGTGAAGGGTTTTGCCCGCATACTCAAAGCTTGTTGTGTCAAACAAAGTCGTCGCGATATGGGAAATCATGGTTTGGGTAAGCTCAATCATGGTGCTGGCATCGCCATACGCTTGGTAAAGCTCGATCATGGTGAATTCAGGGTTATGACGTGTGGACACCCCTTCGTTTCTGAAGTTTCTATTAATTTCAAATAGTTTATCAGAAAGTCCGCCAACAATGAGTCGCTTGAGGTAAAGCTCTGGGGCAATACGCAGATACAAATCAAGATCAAGAGCGTTGTGGTGGGTGATAAAGGGTCTCGCGGCAGCACCCCCCGCAATAGTTTGCAGCATCGGTGTTTCGACCTCAAGGAATCCTTCGTCCGTTAAATAACGGCGCATGGCAGAAACGATTTGGCTGCGTGCACGCAAAGTCGACCGGCTATCTTCATTCATGATGAGATCAAGATAGCGTTGACGATAGCGTGTCTCCACGTCACTAAGGCCGTGGTATTTTTCAGGCAGGGGAAGAAGCGCCTTGGACAAAAGAGAAATTGCTTTGACATTCAGGGTAAGCTCACCCCTGGTTGTGCGGCGAATGAGGCCTTCGGCCCCAATAATGTCTCCAACGTCTAACTGTTTGATGAAGGTAAGCCCTTCTTCGCCAAGGACGTCTTTATGGCAAAACAACTGAAGTTTGCCGGTGCTGTCGTGAAGATCAATGAACATCCCGCTGTTGCGAATGGCGCGAATACGTCCGGCCACGCGGGCGACGGTGTCGCTCTCGGCACCTGATTCAAGCTCAAAAAAATCGTGTTGAAGGGTCTCTAGATTATGGGAACGTTCAAAAGTCGAAGGGTAGGGATTTATCCCCATGGCTTTGATGGCGTCCAGTTTTGCCAGGCGTGAGGCTCTAAAAATATTTTCCTTTTCCCCGGAAAGATCCGTTTCTGGGAGAGATGTTTGATCCATCGTGCAGGTCCTTTTATGATCGTTAAAATAGCAATAGGGTCAGTAATAGAAAAAGTGGCAACAAAAGTCCACAAGACCATGCCATATACCCAAAAAAACTGGGCATCGCGACGTTTTGACTTTCGGCGATGGACTTGACCATAAAATTAGGCGCGTTCCCGATATAGGTAAGGGCGCCCATGAACACAGATCCCAAGGAAAAGGCCATAAGAGTGTGGTCCAAAGCACCCATGAGGGTTTTGGGGTCGCCGCCTGACAGACTAAAAAACACCAAGTAGGTGGGCGCGTTATCAAGAAAGGCCGACAATATACCCGACAACCAAAAGTAAGCAGCGTTTACGGGTTGACCGTCTTGGGTCACAAGGGAGACAAGGGCCGCCATGGATCCTTTGTGACCCGCCTTGAGGATCGTCATGACGGGGGCGGCTGTGATGAAAATGGCGGCAAACAGTTTCGCGACCTCGATTAAAGGCTCCCAACTGAAATCGTTATCCCGACGCGCATGTCGCGGGCCATAGCGCCAAGACGCCCAGGTAAGCGCCACAAGCCCTAGATCCCGCACAAGGTCCTGGGCATAAAGTTTTACGTCCATTAACGACAGATAAAAGGATGATTGCCAAAAACCACTTATGAGCACCAGCGCGATTGCGGCCACCATCATGGGAATATTGCGCTTTCCGGCAAAGATTAGGCGCCGGCCCGGAGGCGCTTTGTAGGGGGAAAGGGTTTCTTTCTTAAGATACCAATGGTCAATCCCCGCGTAAAGGACGAGAAGAGGAATCAGAACCATCAACGTTGGCCAAAAAAGCTTTTTTGTAGGCCAAAAGAAATCGATACCGCTTAAAAATCCTAAAAACAGGGGCGGATCCCCGATGGCACTAAGCGACCCGCCAGCATTACACACAAGCACGATGAAAAAGATTACGGTATGGGTTTTAAAGGTACGCTCTTTGTTAATCGCCAGAAGAGGTCTGATAAAAAGCATGGCCGCCCCCGTTGTGCCAATAAGACTTGCCACAAAACTTCCTACAAAAAGAAGGAGCGTGTTGTAGTAAGGCGTTGCCGGGGCATGGAGGGTGACCTTAATGCCGCCACTAATGGTAAAAAGGGCCCCCACCAAGATGATGAAAGGAAAATAATGGGCAAGATATGTGTGACATACCTCGTAGGCCGCGGTCTCGATGCCCGCGTGTTGGATCATCCCCCCAAGGGTTAAGAGCGCCCATGCGGCCCCAATTTTGCCGTAATGATGATGCCAGAGGCTTGGGACAAAAAGCGGGCACAAGGACAAACAAAGGAGAACCCCCCCAAAGGGAATCACCCAAAAAAGAGAAAGCCCCCCTGCCTGTAAGGCAAGGTCGGACGCCGCGAAGGCAGGTGTAATCCCTAAAACAAAGAGTGTCAAAAACAAAAGAGGCGTTTTCATTAAAAAAGCCCTTTCAAAAGTCCACCAAGGGCCTTGGCGGGCTCCTCGATAAGCTCTTTTGCAGGGCTGTCTTGATTTTTCTTTTGATCTTGATCAGAAGGTACAGAAGACGTCCCGTCATCTCCAGCTCCTGGAATCAATCCTTGAAGAAGTGCTTTTGGCGAAATTTTCGTTGGTGATTTTAGAATCGTCGTGAAAATATTTTCGATCAAATAGCCTTGAAGAGCGCTGACATCATAACTCTTTTTGGGATCATTCAAGGAACCTTTAAGGGTAATTTGAAAAGGTGGAAAACGAGGATGGTCTGTGAGGGTCGCAGTTAACGAAAGATCCATGACATAACGCAGGAGATCAATGACGCCTGTTCCTGTGAGCGTCGCGCCGTCTGCCACCACCTCAAGGGCGCCCACGCGTCCTACCCCGTCCTTGAAATCAAGCACAAGCTTGGACGTTGAAAAAGTGGTTTTTCCTTGGGAAAGGTTACCAGCGAGAAGATTTCCGAACGCTTTGAGATCTCGAATGTTATTAAGTCCCGCAGACAACGCCTTGAGATCAAAGCCGCCAATGACACCTTTGTTGGCATGAATATTAAGGATGCCGCCAAGATGGCTCACGAATCCATGAATGCTCTGACCTTGAGTCGTTAAATTACCAGTTAAGTCAAGGTCTCCGGCAAGAATATGTAAGGGACCCGTGACGATTTTTTCTAAGGAATCTTTGAGGGACGCGTTTTCTAAAGAAAGGCGCAAGGTCAGCTTGTTATCCATTTGAGGGAGTATCTTAAGAGCAGCCTTACACGTCCCCCCCCAAAGTTTGCCGGCAAGAGAGAGATCCGTCTCATTTTCGCCAAATTCCTGCATCACTGTCACATCATTGAACTGCAAATCCGACCATTGAAGGGAAGGAATTCCCAAGATGAGAGACCCTCTAAGGTTTGTTAAGAATGACAGATCAACAGGATCCTTTGACCACTTGGGCGCGGCTGAAGGGGGCGCTTTGTGAGGCGCTTTTCCTTTGCCGCGTCCGTCGTCTTTTGTTGAATGAGGTGCAGGCTCATCTTTGAAGGTTAGGGGCGAAAGGGAAAGGGTCCCTCCTATATGGAGGTGTTTATCCTTTTCAAGGGTCAGCTGCCCGCCAAGGGTCAAGGGATGACCATCTAGATGAAAAGTGCTTTTGAGATTGTTCAGCATGGTTTTTTTGCCGTTTATGCGAAGGTCTGTGGAAAAATGCCCTGAGGACAGGATCATTTTTTCAGAAAGCGCGTAGGGTTTTGAAAGGGTTCCCGCTGTTTCAAGAGTTACAAGGGGACCCTCTTCTTCATGGCTGCTGATAGATCCTTTGAGGCCCAAAGAAAATGAAGGAAAGGAAACGTCCGTGTGCGTCACAAAAGTTAAAGGAATTTGTTTTTGTATTTTGGTTTTTCCTTTGAAAGAGATGTCTTTGAGCAAAGCCCATTGAGGCAGGTCCCAATCTGCCAGAAAAGTGGGAGAGGCTAGCATATGCACGTCATAGGCCATCTCCTTTTTGACGGGATCCCAACCTAAGTCCCCCTTAAAAGTCACTTGATCGCAGCTAAATGAAAAAGCAGACAACCGCACATGATCTTTTTCAGTCGAAAAGTTTGAGGAAAGATTCCACGATTTATCCACAAGGTGGGAGGGAAGAGATTGATCTTCTCCCATGCGGGCCCACTTGAGAAGCTTGCGAGGAGATTTTACGGAAAGATCAAGATGTCCTGAAAGACCACTCTTGTCGGGAGTCGCTTTAGTTTTGAGGTGGATCCCCCCAGGAAGGCCCCGAAGATCAGCACTAAAGCGAAGGGGGGAAAGCTCGACGGCGGCACTCCCCTCAAGGCTTGTATTGTCTTGTGTGACCTCTAGGTGCTGAAAAGTCATCCCCTTAGGTGAAACCTCGGCGTAGCCCGTCAGGATAAACGCTTCACGCAAAAAGTCGGGTGTTCCCGTTTTAAGGGTAAAGATTTCCTCAAGGTCATCGATATCGCTGGCAAACCGGATGTCGCCTTGGAATGTTTGCGTGTCAAAGACAAGATCTCCCTTCATGGTGATCTCGGCGCCCCTTGTTGTCATGACAAGACGCAAGGGTGCTTTTTCTTTAAAGCCTTTGAGATTGAAATTAAACTGAACGTTTTTACCAAGGGCTTGGAAAACACCCGTGGCCGACAAAGGGCCTTGGAGGCTCTCCATAGTGACATTGGCTGTCAAATCCTCGATCTTGTAATCTTTTTTTGCACCATCAAGATAATGAAGCTCTGCGTTTAAGACCTCAACCTTGTCAAAGGCAAGATCAAAGCCAAGCCCCTTTTTTGCGCTGAGTTCTTTGGTGGCGGCGTCAGCTGCGTCCTCGAGGCTTTCTTGGGGAGAAAACTCCCAGTTGCTTTTGCCTTGCGGCAAGGTTTCAAGATAAAGGGTGGGGTGAAAAAACTGCACCTTATCTAATCTGACTATCTTATGAAAAAGGGGGGAAAGAGCCATTTCAAGACGTGCTTTGGGAAGGTCGATCATATGGGGGTGGCTGGCGCCCGGCGCGTTTTCCAAGCGGATCTTTTCAACAACAACGCTGGGTGACGGCAAAAGTGATAAATGAATGGCACCATCAATGGTCAGACGCCGGCCAAGAGACTTTTCCAAGTGAGCCGACAAAATAGGTTTATAAGACTCGAGAGAAATAAAACGAGGAACGATAAAAAGAGCGCCTAAAAGACACGCAGTCGCGGCGGTCAACCCATAGAGAATTCTTTTCAAACCAACACCCTCATCAGACTTGTTATATGCTTGTCACATCCTAGCGCGAACACCCTTTCTTGTATATGCCCGAGTGCGTTACACTACAATGAAAACGGGTCTGATTTTTAAAGGGCAAGATCATGGAATTTGATAGCGTTGTGGTGGGAGGCGGCCTTGTGGGGGTGTCCCTAGGCCTTGCCATGGCCCAAAAGGGGACAAAGGTTTGTTTGGTAGATGCGGGACTTCAGTCGGCCTCAACAGCCCTTGATGGACGGACCCTTGCCCTGGCCCAGGGATCGCGGCAAATTTTGGTGAAATTGGGCCTATGGGACGCGTTAAAAGATCACGCTCATTCTATTGAGGAAATAAGAATTTCCCAGCCTAAAAGCAAAGGGTTTGTGCACTACAAAAGCAAGGACGTAGGTCCAGACCCTATGGGGTATTTGATTCCGCTTACGCATCTCCAAAAGGCTTTGGAAGATAAAATACAGGAAGAGCCCAACGTGACCCTTACGAGACCGTTTAAGGTGCAGGCTCTTGAGAATCATGACCATCACGTTTCTTTGACCAGTGACACAGGTCACACGATCCACACAAAACTCTGCTTTGCGGCTGACGGGAAGCAATCTTGGATTCGAAGTCATCTGGGGATGCGCACAAAAAAATGGCCCTATGATCAGACAGGGATTGTCACAACGGTACGTCATGAAAAACCCCACAATCAGGTGGCGTTCGAGCATTTTTTACCCAGAGGACCTCTTGCCTTTCTGCCTTTGAAAGAATACGAGTCGGCGATTGTTTGGACAGAAGAAAAAGACGCGGCTGCGTATTTGATGGCGCTTGATGAACAAGGGTTTGAAAGCCTTTTGCAAGAATCTTTTCCTCATCTGGGGGCGCTGACGATCACAAGTCCCCGCCAATCCTATCCTCTTTCGGGGCATTTTGTGCCAAGTCCCACAAAAGGACGGACGTTTCTTGTGGGGGATGCGGCTCACGGAATTCATCCGGTAGCAGGGCAAGGCTTTAACTTAGGGCTTCGGGACGTCGCGTGGTTTTTACAACAACCCTCTCACGTGTTTACAGATCTCTCACTTTTGACAAAGCGCTATACACGCCATCGTCGCTTTGATGTGTGGAGTATGACGGCGTTGACTCATGGTCTTGTGAAGCTGTTTTCTCATCCCTCATCTACCCTTTCCCATCTCAGGGGAGTGGGGATGGAGCTCACCAATCATCTGCCCTTTGTCAAAAGACTCTTGACCCGCCATGCCATGGGTATAATGGGCGGATCAAGAGAAACGTGATTATTTAAGGTTGAGTCTGTCTTGAAGTAACTTAGAGTAAGCCGGTAAAGGGCAGGACAAAGGCAAGGTTTTATCTTCAAGAATATGTTGCCCCGCCCTTTTACCCGCACAGTCGATAAAAAGCGGCGCTTTTTTATTCACAGACATAAGAAGCACTTTTTGACCGGCCTCTTCTGAAAGGGTTGTCGTCACGATAAAGAAAATCTTTGTTTGCTTTTCATCATACCCAAAAGTTTTGAAGACACTGGCGTTAAGGGTCAAGTGATGGGTCTCGTCAAGAGCCTTATCTTCGATAACAAGAAAGAAAAGAGAGGGATTTTGTTGATGCACAAGAACTTTTAGGGGCCACAATTCAGCTTTGGGGGTGGGGGCAAGGAGATAGCGCTGGCGATCACCAAAACCAATAATCCCCTTTTGAAAAAAGAGCTCTGTTGTCGCGGGTGAGGTCGGCGACAAGGGCGTAAAAGGGGTATTTTCACAAGGGGTCTTGAGGGATGGGTCTTTTTGGGGTGAGATAGGGCACATGTATTTTTCCTCCTATGATTTCATAAAGGCGTTCAGGGTTGTTTTGGTCAGTTCTGCGGACTGCGCGGTGGCGGCCACGTTCATCTCGAGCTGGGCCTTAAGGTTCATTAAAAGAATCCAAGCCTCCACAGGATCCACTTCTGTCAAGGTGACGTCTTGGACTTTCAGGTTATCCTCGAGGGTTGTGAGGGTGGTGACCTCGACGGACAAGTTTTTACGCAAGTTTCCTACACGGGCAAGCATGGTAGGGACGTCGTCCGTTGCCTGGTTAATGGTATTAAGCGCTTGACGCAGTTTTTGCATATTGGTGCCGGCTTCATCATAGTCAGGCGACGTGGTGGCGGCAATTTTAAGGGCATGAAAGACCTCGGCAATGGCAGGATCATCGGCTCTGAAAGTATAATCTGTATTATTGTTATCATTCATGTGGACCGTATTTTGACCCTGATCCCCTTTGTAGTAGGCGGTTGAAGGATTTGAGCCAAGTCCCGGGGCTGGAAGGGCACTTAAGTCCACTACTGTTCCTTGCCACATAGTACCACCAAAGACATTGTTACGTTCGGAATCTTGGACATTGAGCGCGGCGGCAATCCGTTCCAGAGAGTTATTACAAAAGGCTTGAAAGGCTTCATCCTTGTTTCCAGGTTGCAAAATATAGACAAGGCGTGTGCGAAATTCTTGCATGGTATCAAGGATCGTATTAAGGGAGTCCTCTACAATCCCAAGACGTCTGTCGACCTTACTAATGTTGTCCTTATACTGCGTAATGGCCGCCTCGGTGGTTTTGATGTTAAAAATCTCGGGTAAATTGTTGGGATCATCACTGTAGGTGAGAGACTTTTGACCGGAGGTCAGCTGTCCTTGCACAGCGTCGAGGGCTTCACCAGTATTAACCCGATTTATGTTTTGCTGCTGAAATCTGGCATAGTCTCCGGCACGCGTGGCGATCTCTACCATTGTTCCCCTCTTTCTTTATCTATTCATAATAGCCATAACGGCTTGGTTACGTTCTTTGACAAGTCCCACTACCTGGGAAGAGGCAATAAAAACTTGTTGCCACGCAATGGCGTCGGCAAACTCTTCTTGGACGTCAACACCCACCTGTTCTCCGATGGCGTATTCCAGGGCTTGTTGGCGGGTCAGCTCACTCTGGGCTCTTGTGTTCACGTTGCTTGTGCTAGCTGCATGCATGGTAATAATAGTTGAACCATAATCGATATAACTTACCGAAATATTGGTAATCCCCCCGGCAGCTGTAAAAACGCGCGGTGTGACAAGTTCGTTCACCATGGCCCTGGTCACAGAACTGTCACCGGTTGCGATGGCGCCTAAGGGCGGTAGCGGAATGGGAGCTGTTGAAGAAATAGCCCCTCGTGCCAAATATTGGTCGTTGGTCACAATATCGGCGCGAACGCCCAGGGTTTGACAGATGCCGGGGGTGGGGGCCGGCCCTTGAAGGCCGTACCCTGGGGTGGTGATTAGGTCATTCAGGCCAAAATAATGGGAAAACCCAAGCCCGGTGACGGTTTCTGTGGCGCCGCCTGCTAAAGGCACGATCCCAATGCCGTACGCCGCATTACCCGTGTTAAGGACAAGCTGATTATTGGTGCCAGCATTACATGTGGCGGTTGCCGTTCCCACAAGACCCGCAAGACCTCCCTGTATATTCACGGCAAGCTGTGTGACTGAGACGTTTCCCATGGCGGTCAGATCAAGATCAAAGCTATTGCCCCCCACCACTTGGCCATTGGTTTTATCAATGATGGCGAACCTAACGGTGCCAGCCCCTTGAAACATATCGGTATTGGGATTTGCCATGATCTTGGTGCCTGTTAGAACGTCTGGCGGCGGATAACCTGTCCCGGTGTTATGGAGGGCATTGAGACCATCTCTAAAATCTGTACATAGACGGTCTAGTTGCTGCTGAAGATTGGGCAAAACTGTATCACGCATTTCTATGTAAGCTGCGATATCGCCATCACTAAAATCAGGAGTTAGATTAATGACATTGCCCAGAGTGTCTGTGACCGTAATATGGTTGATGGTCGAGTTGACAGGGTTAGGATCATAGACAGACGTCGCGGTAATGTTGACGGTTGGGTTATAGGTAATAGGGACAATATCTGGAAAAAGAAGGGCGTTTCCCCCTCCTGTTTGAATGTACATGATGCCTTCTTCGGTGCTTGTGACCTGAATATCCATGTGCTTTGCGATGATATTAAGGGCTTTGTCCCGGGAATCTTCCAAGTCTCCGGTGGGTCTTCCTGAGTGGAAGTTTGCAGCAATTTGCTCGTTGAGGGACTTGACGTTGCTTAGCTGTGTATTCACTTCTGCAATTGCCGTTGCAATTTTATTATCAACTTCTTGACGCATACCTTGGATTTGACGACTAAGTCGAGATACTTCATAGGAAAAATTGTTAATTTTGTTGATCACGTCTTTCCTAGCTATCGTACTGGTGGGGGTGGTGGCGAGCGTATCAAAGGCGTTGGAAATACTGCGCATCTGTTCGCCTAAAGAATTTTTATCGCCTGGGGTGCCAAATTGCTGTTCGATTTTCTTCATAAGCGCAGCTTTTGTCGTGAGGTGGGTTGCAAAAGAATATTCATCGCGAAGCTCTCCCGCTAAAAGAGGGTCTAAAAGCCTTTGCGCGATGCTGGGTTTCACCCCGCCGGCCTCACCATCAAGAATCATGGTAGAGGCCTCGGAAACCTTTTTAGAATACCCAGGCGTTTGCGCGTTCGTGATGTTGGTAAAGTGACCATCCATAATCTTACTGGCGGTTGTCATTCCAGAACGTGCAATTTGAAAAGCGTCAGCCATGGGTTTCTCCTACATCCGTTGATTGATGCGCGCGGCACCCATGCCATATGACGGTCTTACAAGGGTACCCGTGGCACCATACTGCGTGACAGGTTTTCTCTTTTGACCAAAAAGAGCCCGTTTGATCGTGTTGGTGACCCTGCTATGGGCTTCGGCCGCAAGTTTGATTTTCTCGTGGTTTTGTTCTATGGCGTGTTGAAGGGCGGTAAGTTTTTCCACAAAGACGTTTTTGATTTCTGTCTGTGCCGAGATATGAGGGGCGCTTTGTTCTAAAAATCCAAAGTACTGTCCTAAAAGGCGACTTTTTTCTGGTGTAAGAAGCTGTACTTCTTTGATTTTTCTTTGATCAAGAAGCGTGCTTTCTTCTTGAAGCAGGGTTAAGAGCGCCTCGATACATAGGAAAAGATCGTTCATGGCCGACCTCCTGTCGCTGCCATTTCAAGCATAGACGCTTGTAAGGTTTGTTGTAGATCCCGTCCCATGTCAGACTCACAAAGAGCCTCACCCATGGTGTCAGCAAAGAATGTGCTCTCGGCCATGTCTTGGGCGTGATCGTCCGAACGCCCCCTGGCATCAAGCATGACTTGGGCAAAAGTGGACATTAAGAACGACACATATTTTTTGGCGTTCTCTGCCACATCTTTTTTTGTCGCTTCAGACATATTTGCCATGAGTTTTTTCTCGTGAAGTGATGACTGTGAAGAAAGAAGGATCTCTGACATTTTAAATCACCTCGATTTCTGCTTGAAGGGCACCAGATGCCTTAATGGTGCGAAGAATGGTAATCATGTCGCGCGGTGAGACGCCAAGGGCATTCAGATGATCCACCAGCTCCTGCAGGGTCACACCCTCTTCAAGAACGGTCATTTTTTTACCTTCTTCGTTTACATTAATGCTTGTGCGGGGCACCACGACTGTGCTGCCCGTGGTTGAAAAAGGATTAGGCTGTGAGACTTGCGGTGTCTCAGAGATACGGATGGTCAAATTACCATGGCTAACAGCGACACTGGAAATGCGGACGTTTTTTCCCATGACGATGACCCCGTTTTGTTCGTCAATAATCACTTTGGCCGTTTGGTCGGGAATAACGCGAAGTTGTTCGATGCTGGTGAGGAAATCCATCACACTTTTTTTGCTGGCTGTGGGGAGCGCAACGTTGACAGTAGATGGATCCTGGGCAGAAGCGCTTGACCCTGGTGTATGGGCGTTAATGGCGGCGGCAACGCGCCCGGCCGTTGTCATGTCGGGGTTACGTAGGGAAAGTCGGATGCTTTTGAGTGAATCAAGTTCGAAGGGAATTTCTTTTTCCACAAGGGCGCCGTTGGCAATGCGCGCACTGGTGGGCACACCTTTGGTGACCGAGGAGCCAGATTGTCCTTCGGCCGAAAAGCCGCCCGTGACAAGGGGCCCTTGGGCAACGGCATAGACTTCGCCGTCCGCACCCATAAGCGGGGTTACAAGAAGAGTGCCGCCTAACAAATCCTTGGCCGTACCTATGGCAGAGACGCGCACATCAAGGGGTGTGCCGTGTCTTGCAAAAGCAGGCAAGCTTGCTGTCACCATGACAGCTGCCACATTTTTTGATTTCATATCGGTGGCTTTGTCTCGGATGTTTACGCCAAGGCGCTCAAGCATACTGACCATGGTTTCAAGGGCGTAGGGAGAGTCTTTGAGGGTATCCCCTGTGCCTTTAAGGCCCACCACAAGACCATAACCCACCAATTGGTTTTCACGAATCCCCTCAAAAGTTACGATGTCTTTGATGCGTACAGCCATTTGTGCTGCTGCAAAATCAGAAGATACACTAAGGCAAAGAAGCACCGTGCCTTTGAAGATGTTCTTTTTAAAAGAGATATAAAGATCTAAGCTTTCTCTTTTTTTCATGAATCCTCTCTTTAAAACCTATCGTGCCTTTTAGCCGAAGCGTGCTATACTTACATCACTATGCGAAAAGTGTGCCATCTGACGTGTGGGATTAAAAAAAACACGAAAAAGGGAGGGAGGTCATAGAAGATGAAGGTAGGTGACGGGGCGCCGTTCACGCCTCTTCGACGCTCTCAGACGATCAAAAAGACGACGGGCGGGGGAGCCTTTACAAAAAGTTTAGAAGAGACAAGCGCGACTCAAGAATCAAGTGCTGCGCCCGCTTGTGCGGATGTGGGATCCCTTCATTCACTCATGGCCCTTCAAGAAGCAACGGACGCTTTGACCAGTAAAGGCCGGGCTTTTTCTCGTGCACAAGACATGCTAGAGATTCTAGAAAAAATGCGCACGAGCTTTTTAGTTGGGCATTTTTCAAAGCACGATCTTGAAGATATTGCAAAAAAAATATCAACAAGGGTAAAAGAAAATGTTGAGCCTGATTTGCAAGAACTACTTGAACAGATCGAGCAGCGCGTTCATATTGAGCTTGCAAAATTAGAAATGACCTACGGATCTGACAATCTATGGTAAAATGATAAGGGGGATAAAGATGACGATGGCAACACAAGAAACACTCTCACTATCCGAGCGACTCAAAGCCGAAACCCTACCAGAAGGGTACGTCCCTAAGGACGGCGAGCCCTATATGTCGCTCCAGCACTTGGCATATTTTCGACAAAAGCTTTTAGAGTGGCGCAGCGAGCTTTTACGCGACACGGTCGAAACCATCCATCATATGCAAGAGCAAACCCATAACGAAGCGGACATTGCTGACCGGGCATCCACAGAAACGGACCGCGCCCTTGAACTTCGCACGCGGGACCGCGAACGCAAGTTGATCAACAAAATTGATGAAGCGCTTCGTCGTATTGAGGATGGCAGCTATGGCTACTGTGAGGAAACGGGTGAGCCCATCGGCCTTACAAGGTTAATGGCAAGGCCTGTTGCAACCCTAAGTATCGAAGCGCAAGAGCGTCACGAAAGAGATGAGCGCGTCTACAGCGATGAATAATTAAAAGCTATCCTTCATGGCGCGCCGCTTTGCAAACAGGTCGCCAGGAGCGCTATCAAGGGCACACGTCAAGAAAGGATTGAACGTCCTTTCAAAAGCAAGTGTAGAGGGTAAGGTGGGTAAATTCCTTGCCCTTTTTTCTTTGAGGGTGCTTTCCAAGTTTTTCAAGGCTGCGTCGTGGGGAGAAAGCGCACACGCAAAGGAAAGATTAGCAAGGGTATATTCGTGCCCACAATATATGTTTGTATCATCAGGCAGTGTCATGAGACGTTCGAGAGAAGCCCACATTTGATCTGGCGTTCCTTCAAAAAGGCGGCCACACCCTAGGGAAAAAAGTGTATCTCCGGTGAAAAGCATTTTTTCTTGCTCAAAGTAATAGGCAATATGGCCTAAGGTATGACCTGGAATGTGAATA
Organism: Alphaproteobacteria bacterium; assembly: GCA_013911655.1. Lineage (GTDB taxonomy): Bacteria > Pseudomonadota > Alphaproteobacteria > Caedimonadales > UBA1908 > JACESU01. The sequence goes on along the minus strand of JACESU010000003.1, from coordinate 54,891 downwards.
ATCTGTGCCCAGGTGTTGCCAAGCTTAAATAGATCTTGGTCGCGAAGAAATATGGATTGTCCAGGAATTCGGTCCTTATCTTCTTGGAAACCCGCGACTATTGCTCCTGTTTTTTCGTGTAGAGTAAGGTTTCCACCCACATGATCATGATGGTGGTGGGTATTTAAAATGTAATGTAATGGCTTATTTTTTGCCTCTAAAAAATCTAAAATGGGTTCTGCTGTGGATGGGTCAATGATCGCTGTCGTCCCGTCGTCAGTTTCTAGAAAGTATGCATAGTTATCGGTCAGTAAGGGTAAAAAAGTGACGCTAAGCACGAGTCTATCCTCCCCTGTGCTGGTTCCAGGTTATACTGTGGACATAATTGTTTAGTTTGTCGAGATGTTATTGTAAAAAAAGAAAATTTCTTTAATAGTGATTTATAAGATACAGTCAAAAGGAGAAATTTGGTGAACGTTAAAAGTCTATGGGTTGTTGGGCTTGTGTTTTTTTCTTTATCAGCCAGGGCTGCAAAAGAGTCCGATCTTAAAAAACTGACAGGCGTTCTTGAGGTAAAAGAGGAATGCCAACCTTTGGATTTTCAAGGTGCAGATATGCGCATCTTTAGCCTGGATCGTCCTCGAGACAAAGGGAGAATTTTCAAGGGTGCTAATATGAAAAAAGCCAATTTTTCGGGCATGATTCTTAAGGAGATGACTTTTGAGGAGGTAGACTTAGAGGGTGCGACTTTTGAAAATGCAACCATTACCAGTGTAAATTTTAAAGATTGTAATTTAAAGGGAGTTAATTTCAAAGGGGTCACATATCTCTATGGATCGTTTAGGGGGGCTGATTTGCAAGGGACAACTTTTGAAAAAGCAGACCTTGAGTCTTTGAGTTACTCAGGCGCAAGCCTAAAGGAGACTCTTTTTAAGGATGGCAAGCTGTTTAGGGTTAGTTTTGAGCGTACAAAAGAAAAAAAAGATGTTTCTTTTGAGGGGGCTGATCTCAAAGATTGTAGTGGAACAGGCTTTCGACTTTTTTAAGCAAGGTATCCCTTTGAGGGTATTGGGATAAAGGGTTTCAATGCCTGTCAAAAAAAATCGTGTGGGCCGTGAACCTTTACAAAAGCGCCCTTTTGGCTGATAACTAAAGGGATCAATTTAAAAATTTAAACACTTAAGGAGAGGACTATGAAGGTTTCTTTTTCATCAACCAAAGCGTGTGCAACCGACCCTGTGGTGGTCTTTTCTTTTGAAAAGACGCTGTCGGCGCCGGCAAAGGAAATAGATGAAGCACTTCAAGGAGCCCTTACCAAGGCTCTTGAAAAAAGCCGTTTTAAGGGAAAAGTAGGTCAAGTCCTTGAATTGAATGCGCCTGTGGGATTTGAGGCCTCTCGTGTCCTGTTGGTGGGACTTGGCGCTGAAGATAAATTGACCCTTCATGAGGCTGCCAAAGCGGGAGGCAGCGCTTACGCATCATTAGCTGCGACCCCAGAAAAAGGTTTTTGCCTCAAACTCGATGCTCTAAAAACTAAAGATCTTTCTGAAAGCATGCTGGCTGCTGCCCTGGCCCAAGGCGTTCTTCTTCGTTCTTGGCGCTGTGACCAATTTAAGACCAAGCAAAAGCCAGAAGAAAAGCCAACTCTTGAAAGCGTGTGCGTTTGTGTGACGGACGCGTCGGCTGCGCAAAGTGCGTTTGCACCCCTAGAAGCCGTGACAAAAGGGGCTTTCTTTACACGCGACGTCGTCACCCTTCCCCCTAATATTCTTTACCCTGAAAGTTACGCCAAGCGCATCCAAGAAGACCTGTCTCCCTTGGGGATCAAGGTGGAAATTCTCTCTCTTGATGCGCTTAAAAAGCTTGGCATGGGCGCCTTGATTGGTGTGGGTCAAGGAAGCGAAAAAGATTCCTGTGTTGTCGTCATGGAGTGGCAAGGTGGTAAAAAAGACACGGCTCCCGTTGCCTTCGTGGGTAAAGGCGTTACCTTTGACACGGGCGGCATCAGTCTAAAACCCGCTGCAAGTATGGACGAGATGAAGTATGATATGGCAGGGTCCGCGGCCGTGGTGGGCGTGCTCAAGTCTTTTGCCCTTCGTAAGGCGCCTGTGAACGCTGTGGGTGTGGTTGGACTTGTAGAAAACATGCCGTCGGGTAGTGCTCAACGCCCCGGCGATGTTGTGACAACTATGTCAGGCCAAACCGTTGAGGTGCTTAATACAGACGCCGAAGGGCGCCTTGTTCTCGCCGATGCTCTTTGGTATACCCAAGACCGCTTCAAGCCGCAATTTATGGTGAATCTTGCAACCTTGACAGGGGCCATTGTGGTGGCTTTGGGGGACCAATTCGCAGGGCTTTTCTCTAACAACGATGAGCTCTGCACGCGCCTAACAAGCGCTGGTCAAAAGACAGGTGAAAAGCTTTGGCGCCTGCCTTTGGATGAGGCTTATGATAAAGACATCAACTCGCCCATTGCGGATATGCAAAACATCAGTGAGGGCCGTAAGGCCGGGAGCATCACGGCGGCTCAGTTTTTGCAACGTTTTGTGAACGACACACCCTGGGCTCATCTGGATATTGCAGGTATGGCCTGGGCCCATAAGGATATGGCCTTGTGTGCGAAAGGGGCAACGGGCTTTGGTGTCAGACTTTTGGATCAACTTGTTAAAGATCATTACGAAGGATAGTCATGGAAGTTCGCTTCTATCACTTTGAGAAAACGTCTCTGGAAAAAGGATGCGCAAGGCTTCTCGAGCGCATTCTAGGAGCGGGGCAACGCGCCGTTCTTTATTGCGCCGATAAAGAACGTCTTGCCCACCTTGATACGGTTCTGTGGACCTATTCATCGGCGGCATTTTTGCCCCACGGCACAGAAAAGGACGGCTACACTAAGGATCAGCCCATTTTTTTGACGGACAAGTGGGAAAATCCAAACGGCGCAGATTTAGTCGTCATTTTGGACGCTGATGAGGTGCAAGACGAGAGTATTTTTACACGATGTCTTGATATTTTTGACGGAAGCCACGATAGTGCCCTTGAAAAGGCACGCGCGCGGTGGCGGCTATACCGTGACCGCGGATATCACCTTGCCTATTGGAAACAAAACGCACAAGGCGAGTGGGAAACACCCCAAGCCCGTGCACAAACAACGTAAGAACTTTTAAAGGAGACAGTTAAATGTCAACACAACGTACCCTTTCTTTAATCAAGCCCGATGCTACACGTCGTAATTTGACAGGCGCTATTAACGCCCGCATTGAAGCGTCCGATCTGCGCATTATTGCGCAAAAAAGACTTTCCTTGTCCAAAGAACAAGCAGAGGCTTTTTACGCTGTTCACAAGGAAAGAGCGTTTTTTGATGATCTGTGCACTTTCATGTCTTCAGGTCCTATCGTGGCGCAAGTCCTAGAAGGCGTTGACGCTGTGGTACGTTACCGTGACGTGATGGGCGCGACAAACCCTGCCAACGCGGCAGAAGGCACCATTCGTAAAGAATTTGCTGAATCCATCGAAGGAAACTCTGTTCATGGATCAGACTCACTAGAAAATGCTGCACAAGAAATTTCCTTTTTCTTTGCAGGTCTAGAAATCACAGGTTGAGGACCTCATAAAGGAGAGAGCCCGTATGAAAGCCATCGTTTTTTTTAAGCGCTGGGCGCCGTGTCTGGCTCTCTTCTTTGCCGTTTCGCTGGGGGCGTCCTTTGATGATTTGCTTCTCGATGATTTCGAGATTCAAGGTGTTGATGTAGATGTGACGGCAGCTTCCGCCAGCGAAGCGCGGTTGCAGGCCTTTGACGCTGCACAAACGCAAGCTTTTCAAAAACTCGTCGAACGCGTCGTCCCCGAATCCGAGCGCAGTGCATGGCTTGCCTTAAAACCTTCTCGTATTGAGGCTCTTGTCCAAGACATCGAGGTGACGAAAGAAAAAAATTCAGCCGTGCGTTATATCGCAACTTTTACCGTGAGATTTAAAGACATCGCCGTCAAAGATCTTCTTGCCCAACATCTGCAAAGTGCAGAGCTGCCTCAAGCAAAAATTCAAGAAGAGGGTGGGGCCGCTTTAGAGAAAATGCCCCTCCTGCCTGCAAAGAAAACCCTTGTACTGCCTCTCTATCTTTTGGACGGAGCACCTACTCTTTGGGAAGAAAATAACCCCTGGTTTGCTTTTGTGGCGGATGGAAATCGAGATGATCTTCTTGTGATTCCAGCAGGCGACCTTGAAGATGTAGCGGACGTAAGCCCCAAACAACTTCTCGCCCAAGACACCGCGTCCTTTGCAAAACTCATGGAGCGTTATGGGGTCACGCAACTGGTGGTTGCAACTCTTGAGGAGAAAAAAGTGGGTGAGCCCCGTTTAGCACTCATCCTTTACAATAAAGAAGGGTCGGTGCTCGCGCGTCAAGAAAAGCCTCTTCTTCCCCAGGTTGATCCTACCCGTTCATTTAAGCCTGCCCTTCAAATGATAGAAGTCTTTATTAAAGAACCAGTGTCATCATCTCAAGTGCGTGACAAAGAAGAAAATGCCCCCTCTGTCATGGGAGCAGGCATAGATCTGAAGGTGCATTTCGAGACTCTGAAAGAATGGCACGAAATTAAAAAACGTCTCGAGCATATGCCTCTTCTTAAGCTTGTGCTTGTAAAGCAACTTGGTAGGTACACCGCAACCCTGCGTGTGCGTCCTGCTAGCAAGCAAGATGATGTGAAACAACTGTTGAAACAAGAAGGATTTCAAGTAACCCATGCGCAAACGGGTAATAGTTTGGAAGTAAGCTTGAGAATGACCGAGACAAACCCAGCACCCTTAGAGGGGCCATCTCAAGGGGAGGTTGATGAATTATCCCAACTTGATTAGTATGGCGCGCCTTCTCAGCGTGCCTGTGCTTATTTGGCTGTTACTCTCACGGCATCTTGTGGCGGCGTTTTGGGTGTTTTGCGGGGCAGGGGCGTCTGACTTTCTTGACGGCCTGTTGGCACGTCTATTAAAAGAGCGCACAGAGCTTGGCGCCTACCTTGATCCTTTGGCTGACAAGGCCCTTCTTGTGGGGACTTTTGTGACACTTGGGGTTCTGGGATTTATTCCGCTTTGGCTTGTCATCATGGTGGTTTCCCGGGACGTTCTCATTATTGCAGGATCCCTTCTTATGATCCTTTTTGATAAGCCTCTGCGTGTTGAGCCCCTTTTTATCAGTAAAATCAATACAACCGTTCAGATTTTACTTGTGTGTGTGCTTCTGGGGCTTGCCGCCCTTGACCGCTCTTATCCTCTTTTCTGTGAAGGGCTTTTTTGGTTGGCTGGGGTGACGACTCTTCTCTCAGGAGCGTCGTATGTAAAGCTTTGGCTTCAGATGATGGGGGGAAATGCCCATGAGCGCCTCTAAAAACCAATGGGTCCTTGTGGGGGTTCTTGCGGCGATGGCGGCATTCCTGTACGAAGTCAAAGGCATTCTTCTTCCTTTTGTGGCTGGTCTAATGCTGGCGTACTTTTTGAATCCGCTGGCGACCCGCCTTGAGAAAAAACACATCTCAAGGGGACTGGGGTCAGGCCTTTTGATTTTAAGTTTTTTTGTACTTTTTGTGGGTGGCTTTCTCAGTACTCTGCCATTTTTAAAAAGCGAACTTACACGTCTTGCCATCGCATTGCCAGGATACGGTAACACCCTGTACATGACGTTTGCGCCCTGGATCGATAAAATTGCAACCTTGACCAATGACGGGTCAGCTGCGTCGTTGTACGAATCCTTTCATGAACAGCTCAGCAACATTGCGACCTGGAGTCTTCGCGTCATTGTGGGCCTTTTGACCAACACACTGGCGCTGGCAAATTTGATCTCCCTTGTGGTATTAACACCTGTTGTTGCCTTTTATGTGTTACGGGATTGGCCTTTAATGATCCAGCACCTTGAGAATCTTTTGCCCCGCTCAAAAGCTTCCACCGTGAAGACACTTTTCAGTCGTGTGAACACCGTCCTGGCGGGGTACGTCAGGGGGCAAACCCTTGTATGTCTGAGTCTTGCTCTTTATTACTGTGTGGCGCTTAGCCTTGTGGGATTGAATTACTCTTTGACCATTGGTCTTGTGGCGGGTCTCTTTGCCTTTGTGCCGTACTTTGGCTTCTTGGTTGCTGTGTGTGCGGCTTTTGGTGTTGCGCTGACCCAACATCCAGGGTGGATGATGCCTGGCTGCCTTGCGGTCGTCTTTGGGATTGGGCAGCTTATCGAATCCTATTTTTTGGTGCCACGTCTTGTGGGGGATCGCATTGGCCTTCATCCTGTGTGGATTATCTTTGCTCTTTTAGCGGGCGGTGTCCTCTTTGGATTTGTGGGGCTTCTTTTCGCGCTTCCCGTGTCAGCGGCTGTGGGGGTCTTTGTGCGCTTTGGCGTTGAGGCCTATAAAAAAAGCACGCTTTATAAAAAAGCGTAGCCGCTGATGACCTGCGCGCAGCTTATTCTCCCCCTTGAAACAGAAACGTCTTATGCTCCCGAAGCGTTTTTTGTGGCGGATCACAATCGAAATGCCCATGATGTTTTGCAAAAAGTGACCCATAATCCTGTCAAAACTCTTTATATTTGGGGAGAAAAGGCATGTGGTAAAACACACCTTGCCCATATGTTTTCTTTTCACGCAGGCGCTCATTTTCTTTCACCAAAAGACATAGTCCTACAAGACTTTTGGGAAAAGGTGACCGCCCATCCTGCGTTTATCTTAGAAAACATAGAGACACTTCAAAATGAGGCGTCCCTTTTTCATCTTTTGAATAGTGTTAAAGAGGGAGGGAAATCCCTTCTTCTGACTTCAAGGAATGCACCAAGTGATCTTCCTTTCACGCTGCCTGATTTATGCTCAAGGCTTCGAGGACTCGAAGCTTATGAGATTCAGTCACCCGACGATCTCAGCGCGTCTGCCTTTGTTTATAAAAGATTTTCTGATTTTTCCATGAAGGCGTCACCCCTTCTTGTCACGTACCTTTTAACCCACAGCGCGCGTTCATATGCGGCGCTTGATAAGGTCATTACAAGCTTTTGGCAGGTCTCTCTCAAAGAAAAACGTCGCCCCACCATCCAACTTTTAAAAGAAGTCCTTGAACAAACACCGCCCCTCACGGCATAATTGAGCTAAACCCTATAATCTGATATGTCTTAGGGTGCCATATCTTCTTGATGAAAAGAAAAGGATGCAGCGTCTGTGAGCGGCTTCAATAGAAATATTCTTCTGTGGGTGATTATTGGTCTTGTCATCTTTGGTTTGTTTAATCTTTTTCAAGGGGGACGTGATCAGGCACGTTTCGAGGACATTCCCTACTCCAGCTTTAAATCTCAGCTGGGAGAAGGACAAGTGGAAGAAGTCCTCATTCGCGGACAAACGATCCAAGGAAAGCTTGCGGGTGGGCGTCCCTTTGTGACCTACGCTCCTATCCAAGACTTTAAAATTATCGAGCAGCTCGAGGCTCATAAAGTACGTTACGCCGTGCAACCCCCAGAGGACGGCAATTCGTTTATGCAGCATTTGATCTCGTGGCTGCCGATGCTCCTTCTTGCCGGTGTATGGATTTTCTTTATTCGCCAAATGCAGTCGGGCAATAACAAAGCCATGGGATTTGGAAAGTCGCGCGCGCGCCTTTTGAACGAGCAGCAGACTAAAATCACCTTTGCGGATGTGGCCGGCGTTGAAGAGGCTAAGCAAGAAGTCGAAGAAATCGTCGAATTCTTAAAGGATCCCCGAAAATTCCAAAAACTTGGCGGTAAGATTCCCAAAGGTGTTTTGATGTTGGGACAACCTGGTACAGGTAAAACCTTGCTTGCGCGTGCCATTGCGGGCGAGGCCAACGTTCCCTTCTTTTCCATCTCTGGTTCTGACTTTGTGGAAATGTTTGTAGGTGTGGGTGCAAGCCGTGTACGGGATCTTTTCGAACAAGGCAAAAAGAACGCGCCTTGCATTATCTTCATCGACGAAATTGACGCTGTCGGCCGTCACCGAGGTGCCGGCCTTGGGGGCGGTAATGATGAGCGCGAGCAAACCCTGAACCAACTTCTTGTGGAAATGGACGGGTTTGAGGCGAACCAAGGCGTGATTTTGGTCGCCGCCACCAACAGGCCAGACGTTTTGGACCCAGCCCTTCTTCGTCCGGGTCGCTTTGACCGTCAAGTGGTGGTGCCTCTTCCCGATGTGCGGGGACGTACCCAAATTTTACAAGTACACATGCGTCACGTGCCTTTGGGGTCTGATGTGGACGCAGCCGTTCTTGCCCGCGGGACTCCTGGTTTTTCAGGTGCTGATCTTATGAACCTTGTGAACGAGGCGGCCCTCATTGCGGCGCGCCAAAACAAGCGCGTGGTGACTATGGCGGACTTTGAAAACGCCAAAGATAAAGTGATTATGGGGGCCGAGCGCCGTTCCATGGTCATGGGCGATGAAGAAAAGCGATTGACGGCCTACCATGAAGGCGGGCACGCCATCGTCGGCCTGAACGTCGAGGGGTCCGATCCTATCCATAAGGCAACTATTATCCCCCGTGGGCGCGCCCTTGGCATGGTGGTACGCCTTCCAGAAGGGGACCGCGTATCGGTTTCAAGAAAAAAACTTCATGCGGATCTCGCCGTTGCCATGGGAGGACGCGTGGCCGAGGAGATGATTTTTGGGTATGACCGTGTGACGACCGGTGCGTCGTCAGATATCCAGCACGCCACAGAGCTTGCCCGCAATATGGTGACAAGATGGGGTCTTAGCGACATTTTGGGACCTGTCATGTACGGTGATTCTGGCCAGCAAGAGGTCTTTTTAGGACACTCGGTCACGCAGACAAAGAACCTATCCGAGGCAACAGCCCAAAAGGTAGACGCAGAAGTCGTGCGTATCGTGCAAGAAGCCTATGCGCGCGCCAAGCAAATTTTAACGGATAAACGCCAAGATTTAGAAACTCTTGCCTTGGCCCTTTTGGAATATGAAACGCTGACGGGGACTGAAATTCAAGATCTTTTGGCCGGCAAGCCTCCTGTACGTACGACTGTGTCACCCCTTAAAGGTAAAGGTACCCTTCCCAAGCGTGGCCAAGGAAAAGAAGCAGCGTCTAGTGCGTCCAAGGATGAGGACGCGCCCAAGAAAAAACCAGCGCCTAAAAAGACCGTGAAAAAAGAAACGCCTCCTTCTGACACGACGAAAGAGTAACGTTTTTTATGACAAAACTTTTTGGAACGGACGGAGTACGAGGGCGCGCGAACTGTTATCCCATGACGCCCGATGTGATGACCAAACTTGCCATCGCAACGGCGCGTCATCTAAAACGCAAAGACCACAGGCATCTTGTGGTGATGGGCAAAGACACAAGACTTTCGGGCTATATGATTGAGCCTGCACTTACGGCTGGGTTTATTTCCATGGGGCTTGATGTGATGCTTTTGGGGCCTGTGCCCACACCAGCTGTGTCCATGCTGGTACCGTCTCTTCGCGCTGATATTGGCGTTATGATCAGTGCGTCCCACAATCCCCACGCCGATAACGGCATTAAAATGTTTGATGCGACCGGCAAAAAAATTTCCCTTGAAGATGAATCCGCCATCGAATCCTTGATGGATGAGCCGTTTCATGACGCGTTGCCGGACGCAAGTCACCTGGGGAAGGCAAGACGCCTTGATGATGCGCTGGGGCGCTATATCGAGGCCGTTAAACGTACTTTTCCCGATGACTTGCGCCTTGAGGGCCTTCGTATCGTCGTGGACTGTGCTAACGGGGCTGCGTACCGTGTGGCGCCCGCCGTTTTTTGGGAGCTTGGCGCTGAAGTTATTCCTGTGGGCATTACCCCTAACGGCTTTAACATCAATGAAAATGTGGGCGCGACCGCTACGCGTACCATGCAGGACACAGTGGTGCAAACACGCGCGGATCTTGGGATTTCTCTTGACGGAGACGCTGACCGCCTCATGATGGCTGATGAAAAAGGAAACCTTATTGACGGCGATCAACTGCTGGGGCTTATTGCCTCGTCTTGGCAGCGTGAAGGGCGCCTGACAAGTTCCAAGGTCGTGGGAACGGTCATGGCTAATCTGGGGCTGCAGCGCTTTCTTGAAAAGCAGGGGCTTTCCCTTCTTCGCGCGCCCGTGGGTGATAAACATGTAGCTGCCTGGATGGAAGAGCGCGGCGCAAATCTAGGGGGCGAGCAGTCAGGGCACATTATTTTAAGTGACTATGCCCATACGGGCGACGGCATTATTGCAGCGCTTCAGGTTTTGGCGGTTTTGTGCCGCACAAAAATTCCCCTGTCCAAGGTTGCCCATGTCTTTGACCCTGTGCCCCAGGTGCTGCGTAACGTTCCTCTTTTAGACCGCCAAATTCTTGATCGTCAAAGCATCAAGGACGCGGTCAAGGACGCCGAGGCACGTCTTGAGGGAAAAGGGCAACTGTTGGTGCGCCCTTCAGGCACAGAGCCCCTTGTGCGGATCATGGGCCAGGCTGATGACAAAGGGCTCCTTGATGAGGTGATAGGCGCGCTTTCCAAGAAATTCGAAGCCCCGTAACTATCCTTCTTTCACATCAAGAACGTGGGCGCCAGTGATGCGCACGAGCGCTTGTGGTCGGATGCTAAAGACCGTGTTGTTGGTGCCGGCCGCCGCCCACACAAGGTCATGAATCAAGATATCTTCGTCAAAAAGAATAAAGGGCAGCGCGCGCGGGTGCCCGACGGGACTGACGCCACCAATGCTAAATCATGTTGCGTCTTTGACAAAGACGGCGTCCGCCTTTTTCGTTTTTTGACCCACATACGCGCTGATTTTTTTCTCGTCCACCCAGTTGGGGCCAGAGGTCAAGACCAGAACAGCGTCTTATGTTTCCTTTGTTTTAAACAAAAGCGACTTCACGATTTGGCGCGGCGTGCATCCGATGGCGTCGGCCGCGTCCTGCGCCGTAGGGTGATTTGAGAAAAGATGCGCAGATCATAAGAAACTTGATGGTGATCCAGCGCGTCTGTAACGCGCCGTGTGGGGTCTACAGGTGTGTCTGACGCATATTCGATCCTTTAAATCCTTGGATGTCTCTAGCATGAAAAAAAGACTTGTGGCAAGAAGGGGAGACTTAAGTAACTAGCAAAGGAATGACCCTTGATGATGTACTATTTTGATGAGCAAGAAGAGAGAGGCGGGAAACAAATCCGCCTAATCTTAAAGACAAAAGAGGAAGTCCTTGGTCAAATCGTGTTGCGCCTGGACGAGCCTGACATTGCAGAGATTGGTATGCTCTTGCTTAACACACCAGACAAGACAGCGTGGGCTAGTCTTTTGTTGCAGCGCGCCGCCCTCCATGCGCTTCTTCATGAAAAAAAGTTCTTAAAGATTGAAAGCGCGCATATGGCGCCGTTTGAGGGAGTTTATCAAAAGGAAGGTTTTGTGAAAGTAGCACCCTCTTTTTTTCTCAAAGGTCTTCATCCTCTTGAAAGCCTCATGGATCTTGATCACGCCGCAAGGGCCCTTGGTTTTGTGTGGGAAGGTCCGCAAATGGCCCTTGAAAAAGTACGTGAAGAAACAGATGAAGTGGCCCTCGAGCTTGCCCAATCACCTTATAACATCGCGGCCCTTGAGGCTGAACTGGGCGATTTGATTTTTTCAACCTTTTCGCTTGGTGATTTTCTAGGATACGAGGTATCCCAGGTGGTCCTTAAGGGGGCGCGTAAGTTTGCGTCCCGCATGGACGCTATGCGACGCGTTGCCGACGAAAACGGTGCACAGAGCTTTAAAGGACAAGACGCAAAGACACTTCTTGCCTGGTGGGCCGAGGCGCGGGTGCGTGCTAGCGCTGAGGCATCTCTTTAAGGATTTGGATGCGCAGGGCGTGAAGACCCTGACCCCACGCCTCCTTCGCGGCGTCATTGACGCGCCGGTGGGCCTCTACCCGTGAAAGGGTTATAAGACTTGGCGCGTAAAGGCTGACGAAAAAATGGGAGGATCCCGTTTGCGGGGAGGAGGTATGCCCTTGATGAAGCGCTGACTCGTTTTGAATCTCAAGGTAAAGGGGGGCAAGCGCGTCCATGAGCGCTTTTCTTAAAAGCTCTTCCATCATTTGTCCTGTTTTGGGGGGGTAATACGCAACAGCACAAGCTGATTTTTAACACGCTTGACGACCGTAATCCGAAACCCTCTGATCAAAAAGACCTGTCCAGCTTTGGGGATGGTACGCGATTCGTGGATGAGAAGGCCTGCAAGGGTGGCCGCGTCCTCATCGGGAAAGTCCCAAGAAAATTGCCGGTTAAGATCGCGCAACGTTGTTTTTCCACTCACGAGAAGATCGCCGTTGGGGCTCCTTGCGATGCCGGCCAGGGGCTCGTCGTGCTCGTCCATGATTTCACCGACGATTTCTTCCATGACGTCCTCAAGGGTCACAATGCCCAGGAACGCGCCGTATTCGTCGACGACCAAGGCAAAATGCTCTTTTTTACGACGAAAGGCTTGCAACTGTTCGCGAAGAGGGGCGGTATTGGGAATGAACCACGGTTTTGTCAGAAGCTTTGTCAGATCAAAAGCCTTTTTAGAGGTGGGCTGGGCGTGGATGGCACGCAGCAAATCCTTCGTATGGAGAACACCGATGATGTTATCGGGATTGTCCTTCCAAACAGGAAAACGGGTATAAGGGCTTTGCACCACCTTGGCCAGAAGCTCGGCTGCTGGCAAGTTTGCATCCAACATGGATACACTTTGGCGGTGAATCATGATCTCGTCCACGTCCACTTCTCTTAAATCAAGGATACTGTGAAGCATCGCGCGTTCCTCAGCTTTAGAGCCTCCTCCGGGCAGAAGATCAATGGCGCCGCGAAGCTCGTCCAGAGGACTGGAAAGATGGGTATCAGGATCAATACGCACCCCGATCAGGGCAAGACTTCGTTTAGCGATCCATTCGATCGCTTGGGTAAAGGGCGAGATGACCTTAACAAGGAGGCTGATCATGGGCTCCATAAAGCGTGTGACGCGATCGCCTTTATTGATGGCAATGAGCTTTGGCACCACCTCGGCGTAAATTACAATGAGGATGGTCACAACGAAGGTGGCGTAGACGACGCCTGCTTCGCCAAGCAGATCCGTTAAAAGGGCGGTCGTAAGGGCTGCTGCCAGCGTATTCACAAGAGTGTTGCAGATCAGAATCGTGCCAATGAGGGTCTCGAGGCGATCTACGAGTTTTTTAATGGCGACCGCCCTTTTGTTTCCTTTGCGAATTTGAGCAATGAGCCTGGCCTTGGAAGTTGCGACAAATGCTGTTTCTGAGGCAGAGAAAAAAGCTGATAACCCAATGAGTGCGATCACACAAAAGGAAAGGAACAAAATCATCGGGGCGGAGACGTCCATGCCACACTCTCATCAAACAACAAGCCGTAGGTGGGATTATAAGGCCCTTTTGCTATTTGAGTAGATATTTTTTCCTGTAAGGATTTTGCTGGAATGGGCTGTGGTGCGTCAAAGCCTAATTCATGAAGACACAAAGGGCCTACCAAAAGCAGGCTATCATAATTCATAGAGCTCGCCCCCTTGATATCCGTGTCTAAAGCATCTCCGACACAGAGTACTTTTTTCGTGTGTAACTCTGGCCACCTTTTTTGCGCAAACTTGTAAATGTCGGGATATGGTTTTCCGTGATAACGCACGTCACCTCCAAGTTCTTCATAAAAATGCGCATAACTGCCGGCACGAAGATGCTGCGCTGTGCCTTCGAAAACATAGAGGTCAGGATTTGCGCAGACCATGGGAAGTTTGAGAGAGACAGCCTCTTTAAAAAGATCCCGGTAGTCGTCTAAATGGTCTTCGGGTTGATCGGGGGCGCCTAATAAAATAAAATCAGCATTTTGCAGAGAGGAGACTTTTTTGTACGGAGCACGCAGGAGTCCCTCGGCCATTTTGCTTTCTCCTATGAAATAGCAATGTGCGCCTAAGCGTGCATGCCAAACGTCTGGCTCTTCATAAAGATGCCGAGAAGCCTCTTGTCCAGCCGTAAGTAAATCTTGATAAAGACTCCTATCAACGCCGTATTTGGAAAGTGTTTTTCCGACACTTTCAGGAAGAAGAGGAGAGTTACTAACAAACAGTACGCGCTTTTTTTGATCGCGAAGCTTCTCAAGCCAGGGTTTTGTTTCAGGAAATGAAGTAAGACCATTATGCACAAGACCAAAAATATCCAGGATGAAGATTTCATAGGGATCAATGGTCTCATCAAGGCTTGATAACCAACGCATGTTCAAGGACATCTTTTCGACTCGTCTCTTGTATTAAACATCGCTTTACATTAAGTTTAAATTAACAGGGATTGAAAAAAAACGTTTTATGAACGATTCACAAGCGCTGCGCTTTTATATGAGCACCGACGATGTTGTGGCAAAAGCAACGCCAGAGGCCCGTGCGCGTCTTTTATCCCATGCAGAAGTAGTGACGCTGGACGCAGATCTTCTTGTTTTTGAACCGTCCACAGATGCGAGTTACTCGTACTATGTTGTTCAAGGCTCTGTGTACCTTTATACAAGGGATAGACAACTCCCTGTTTTAGTTACAAAAGGTCATTATTTCGGTCAAGAAGCAGGGGTGAACGCTGTCACCTATGCCACACGCGCCGTGGTCAAAGAGCCTGTGACGCTGATCAAAATCCCCAATAACGCCATGGAAGGTATGTTCAGGGATAACATGCTGTGTGAAAATCTGTTTGTGAACAGTCTTTTCAAAACGTATTTTGGCAAAGAGCTTATGCCGCGTCCTCGTCGTATGACGTATGAAGAACGGGCACGCGCGGCACTTCCATTCTCAGAAGTCCTGGGATGGCTTTATACGATTATCGTTCCTCTTTGCATTATGGTTTTCTTGGAAAGTGCCCTTCCTGATAAATCGTCTCGCATCTTTCTGGCCCTTCTTTCCATTGCGCTTTGTATGTGGGTTTTTGAAACCGTCAGTGCGTATATTCCCGGTATTTTTCTTATTGTTTCAGTGCTTGCGCTTGGAATCGCGCCATCAAAATTAATCTTAGGTGGATTTGCCTCAGAGACATTTATTACAGCGCTTAGTATTTACGGCCTTGGGAGCGTGATTTTACACTCTGGTATTATCTACCGGTCATTTTTGTCGATCTTGAAATACATTCCTGAAAACCAATTTTGGTTGAATATCACAGCTTTTGTGATGGGGGTCTTTCTTACTCCTACTGTGCCTGCGGCGGTGCATAGAGCCTCCATCATGGGCTCCATCGTCAGTGACTTTGTGTTTCATGCTAAACTAAAGCCAGGAGGTCACGGCGCCACACGTCTTGCGATTTCAGCTTACAGTGGCACGATGCTTTTTAGTGCCATTTTCCTCAGCAGTTCTCTTCATAACTTCATCATTTTAGGATTGCTATGGGCACAGGATCAAGAACGCTTTCAGTGGCTCGGATGGCTTCAAGCAGCGGCCGTGCCAGGACTTGTGATGACTTTCTTTTTTGGACTCTGCATCCTTTTTTGGGGCGGGGTGTCAGAGAAAATTTCCATTAACCGCGATAGAATTCAAGAACAAGCCGTTCTGCTTGGCAAGAAGAGCATTCGTGAACAAATGGCCCTTATTTGCTATCTAATGTTCACGGTGGGCGTCATGACTTCCAGTTTCCACCGCCTAAGTCCCATGTCCATTGGTCTTATGGTCCTTTTTGCCCTCACAAGCTTTAATGTTTTGAGCCGAGAGCATTTTCAAAAAACCATTGACTGGCCTTCTCTCATTCTTTTGGGGGGCCTTATCGGCGTGATGGCTGTCGTCGATTATTTAGGAATTGGTGTCTTCCTTCTTAATCACATTGAATGGGCAGGGCAATATTTGAAACAAGACTTTCGTATCTTTGCGTTTGTGCTTTTAATTCTTGTACTAGTCGTACGTCTAATCGTTCCTTATGGACCGGCAGTTATTATTCTTGCAACACTCTTTATGCCCATCGCGCAGCAATATGAAGTAAACTCATGGGTTGTAAGCTTCATTATCTTGTTCTGGGGAAAAATGTGGTTTTTTCCTCGACAATATCCTCCTTATGGAACGTTCATAGACAACTGCGGTGCCGATGATTTGTTCGATAAAGAGTCTTTTATGAGATTTAATCTTTTGATGAATGTGGCACGGGTGATCGCCGTTTTTGTGGCGATTCCTTATTGGAAAAGCATGGGGCTGGTCTAATGAATGTATCGTCACGCGGCTCCATCATGTTAAAATTCTTGTTCGTGATGAGCGTGATTTTTTACTTTGTTTTTTTTAATACGCAGAAACCTAGGGTTCTTATCCTACATAGCTATGCAAACGATTACACGTGGGTGACCAATGTGAACGATGGCCTTGCGAGAGCCTTTGGTAATCGCACGGATTTTTCGACACATTGGCAGTATATGAATACAAAAAATCACCCAACTGTTAGCTATAAACAAAAAATGGGTGTGCTCGTAAGACGTCTCATTTCAAGACTTCAACCCTCTATTATTATTGCCATAGACGATGACGCGCAGGAGTTTGTTGCCAAATTCTATGTGGATGATCCTAAGATTACTGTTATTTTCGGTGGCGTGAATGGTGAACTTAATGATTATGGTTACATTAATACGAGAAATGTGACAGGTATTTTAGAACGCGTTCCATTTGCTGCTGTCCGAGATACATTTATCTATCTTGTGGGTTCTAAAAAGAAGTCAGAAGAAATCAAGTTCATCAATTTGGGAGATAACTCCAGTACTGTAAGGCTGGACGAAAAACAACTCCTCGATTTTAACTGGTCTCCTGTCAATCTCATAGACTCTGTGCTTGTCGAGGACTTTCAGGCTTGGAAGAGTGCTGTAAAGGAAATCGAAAAAAGAGCTGATGTACTTTTTATCACGAACTATCGGCAGCTCGTGCGTAAAAAAGGAGAAGAGCGATTCATTCCGCCACGAGAAGTAATGGAGTGGACGGTAAAAAACTCAAAAATTCCTGTTGTGGGGGGGAATGGGTTTGTGACGGAAGACGGTGCCTACATTTCTGTGGGGGCTTCTCCCTATGAACAAGGAAACGTCGCAGGAGAGATGGCGCTCAAAGTGCTTGCAGGGACGCCGGCTTATAAGATTCCCATACAGACGACAGAGCAGTTTCTTGTCTACATGAGAAAAGATATGACGGGGAACACAGAAAAGAAATTACCTCTTATCTATGAAGCCTTTGCCAGAGGAATTGGAAAATTTTATGGACGGGCTGTTGAAATAAAGTAGACTTTAGAATCCCTTAAAGAATAAGATTTTCTTAGTTTTCATGCCTGAAGGGCAAGCATTCTCACTCCTTATGAAACCTTAATTGATACGATAAATTTGATATAACTAACCTATTATGCCTCTTGATTGCCGCAACACACTTCTTTTTTCCAGTGAAATAACGCATTTCTGACAAAAAGGAATTTTTTTGTTGCATAAGAGTCACATTCTGGGTATATCAGGGTTGGGTCAATTAAGTTAAATTTTAATTAAATGCAAAACACATGGATAAAACGACTGATTGTTGTAGGGGTCTTTTTAGGGGCACATACGCTTTTTGCAAGCTGTGAAGACGAGATGCAAGGATCACGAAAGAACGCACTGCGGGCAGATTCAGAACTTGCAGAACTTTTGGATAAAGTGCCGACTCTCAGGACTACAAACTTTCCTGAAGGTCTACCAAAAGTAACTGACGAAGATCTGTTGCAATTGGAAGAGAAGCTCTCCTGTGCGTTACCCTTAGTCGTCAAGGATCTTTTTAAAGAGTGCGCCCACCTACGTTGGGAGATCGTGGAGCTGACACATCCCAAGGGGCGCTATTCTGCTGTATGGCAGGGATTCTACAGAGGGCAGACAAGCGTTGCTTGTGAGAATCCTAAAGAGACCCTTTCACACCTGACACCCTTGATGGAAGTGCCAGACACACTTGCGCATTATTGTTATGATAATAGAACCGGAAGCGTGCAAGCCATACATAGGGCTGGCATAACAGGTCAGTCAGCATCATGGGTGACGCTGACTGACTTTTTGAAAGATCAATTAAGGCTTTTCGTCCAGTGAGGCGCTTACTGATTTGATAGACGCTTTTCGATGAGATCTGCCAGAACCGGATAGATTTCTTTTTTGCCATGGTTGAAAAGATTTCTATCCACGGGTTCTTTGGGCATCCAGTAGTGAGTATCTGTAAAATGAAGTGCCCCATGATAAGTTTGATGAGCTGTTTCACTCATAAAAATCAGATAGCTAGTAGTATCATGTGTGCGATTGTCATAAAGCGTCCCGTGGTGCGCATTAGCTGTGCCACCATGGGGGTCAAAGACCGAAAGACCGCGCCTTAACCGGTCCAAGCCACTTTCGCCTGAAAAATCATCGGTTGTTGTGTAATCAAAAAAAGTTGGCACAAACACAACATATCCTGAAATCTTAAAGCGCCAATAAGTGGGGTGATTGTTTTCGAGGTCTAAATCATCATCGGTTTTGAAGAGTGCGTCAATAACGTCTTCCAATTCCTTTTTACGGATGAGGGTGCTTTTTTTATTGTGAGGGTCAACTTTATTCTTTCGTAAAGTTAAGTAGGTTGTATAGAGACGAATCTGTGCATCTTCTTTTGATGCGGCGTCCGGTTTTGTGAGCGAGAACTGCTGCTCACGCGCCTTCTTCATAAGTTTAATTTGCTGCTTCTCACGCGTGATGCGTGCATCCCGTGTTTCTTTTGGCTCTTCGATGATTCCTACTTTGTGCGTCAGCATAATAGCAGGTCTTTTTTTTCCGTGAACTTTTAAAGAAGAAGGGACTTTGCTTCGTAAGGAAACCCCTACTCCTGCCTCTATGAGGGCTTGCTGACAAAAATATTCCTTGTGTAAAAGCGCGTCCCTCACTTTTTCACTCCGTATGGTGGGAAGATTCTTTGGAATAGATGGCTCTCTTTTCTGAGGAGAACAAAAAAGCGCAAGAACGACTTCTTGGTATTGCTCAGAATCCACGTGATTTCTTTTGAAGTCACGTTGTGTGCGAGGCGTAAAGGGACTGAATGCGAGTATATGCTTCGTCTTCAACGGAGTAGAGACAGGTGTCGGAAGTGCATTGAGATCGCGTGGCTCGTTTTCATCATTTGCACTGGATGAAGAACTGGCAGTTGCGTCCATAGAGGATCCAAAAGATGCAGGATCTTCATCATCACTTTTTGGAAATTCTGCCGCGCAGCTAAGAGCGGGAGGAGCGTGATAACGTCGTCTTTTGGATCTTTTTTTTACAGGGCTTGTTTCACCAAAAGAGTCTTCACTTGAGGAAAGCAACGAAATTAAAATGGTTTCCTGTGAAGTCGTCTGTTTTGTTGTGGTCGCAAGCTTTTCAAACGAAAAGCCCTTTTCATGCTCGAAAGACGAGGCATGGGCGAGGATGCCAAGGGGGCAGGAAAGAAAAAGGGCGACAAAAAGATTATTAAATTTAAACAACGTGTTACGTGTTTGCATCGTGGTTCTTTCTAAAAGAAAAAGCGTAAGAGATCACAAAATATCTTCTTGGATATAGGTATTTTTGACAGGAAATGCAATGTCTTTTTGTCAAAAATAAGTTTTGTTGTCAGGGGCAATTGAGAGAATTTCTTTTAACAACAAGATTATTCTGTTTTGTATCAAAAGGTTGTGTCTGAGGGGAACCCCCTCAGACACAACAGAGGTTAATTTACTTTTTGAAGGGACGTTCCTCGTTGAAACCACCACTTGCGCCCCCACCATTTAGTTGCGATGCCGTATAAGCGACTTGTTGTATCTGCCACAACGGACGAGAACTCTTGCCATAGATTCAAATCATCCTCTTCTTCAAAATATGAATCAGAAAAATCAGGCGCCTGGCTTGAGGGATCATGAACTGTGAGCTCGGTGGAGGTCGAGTCATCTAATGCACACTGGGTCAGCGGATTGAAGCCGTGTGCGTCGTCTTCGACGAGAGAGTCTTCAAGGGGAGCCGTTTCATTCAATGCACACTGAGTATGAGGATTAAAGAAAGACCTCTTGATGACGGGAGGCCTGCCATCGTCGGGCGCTGTATCAAGGGTATGCGTTTTGCCTGAATCAATCACTTGAAAAGCAGGAGACCCGTCTTTGGGAAAGACCATCGAGGAGTCGGTGGGGACTTCCTTCACAGTCATCACTTCTGGTCTTGTGGGATCCACGCAAAGCTGGGTCACAGGCCCCCCACTTTCGGTGGCGCTTTTAAAGCAAAGAGGCTTATCCCCTAAGTCGTAACTGGCGGGTGCCTTATTAAAAAGGCCACACGAGTTGCCGGCGTGATGGATCCCAACGTGGCGTGCACTCTCACCGGAGTTCAGTCCTTCGTGTCCTTGTCTCAAGCTAAGACCATCCAGTCGTGTGATCTCGAAGGTTGATGTGGGGGAAAGCTGCCCCGTATAGCAAATTTGAGTGACGGGGCTATCAGGGCTCAGAGCTGACTGAATACAGGTTTGATTCACAGCAATACGTTCCACGGTGATGGGATCAAGAGAGGGATGCGTGACACTGGGGTGGCGCGTAAAGACATAGAGATCTCTTGTAAGGCCTGGATGGTCTGGAAGCTTTGCTTGGCAAATTTCCAATGTGCTGCCAGACTCTTTCAAGCAGTGTGCGACCTCCGAAGCTTCTGAGAGGATTTGCTGGTCTATAGAACATCCGTATCCACCGTAAGCGCGCCTTGCCTCTGCGTAACTATTAAAAGAAGCCGCATCCGCTATTACAGGGAATTGAGCAACCAAATAGAGGGTGGCTGAATACGCGCTTGCTTCAATTAATCGCGGCAACCACTTTTCAAGATCTTGAGACGAAATATCTTTTAGTACAGCGGTAACGGGTCTTGCAACTGCAAGAGCTTGATATGCCGTGAGCAGTTGAGGATAGGTTTCCGCCATATTCGTGTGACCAAAAACGAAAATCCCTGACAGGCTGATGGTGTCAAAAGTTGCATCCAGGGGATTGTTTCTTATCCATTGGGCTTGCGTCATGACAAAGTCTTTGCCATATCCGAAAACACCTTGATTTTGGATGGCGTCCTTTTGGGTTTGATAAAAAGCCTGGGCCTTATCGTCAATAAAGGGCTCAAAAAGGCTTGTAAAAAAGAGTTTTACACCACCCACCAGACCCATAGAAGGCTTAGGGCTTGTTCGTTGAGCGTGTGCGATCCCCCCTAACGGCACAGGTAGGTCATCGGAAAGCGGGGCCTGTCCGGGGGAAGTGGATCCAGGATATGAGACACGTTCTCTTGGCTCAGGACAGTCATTGAATTCCGTGGTATGGCTTGCAATACAAGGCGTAAAGAGGAACAAAAGACTTAGCAAAAGCACTATTTTTTTTAGGTAGCAACGCATAGAAGACTCCTTTAATCGACAATAGGGCATGTATTCTTTGGATGACCTATGAGTGTAAGTCAATAAAATATATATAAAACAAACACTTATTGACTAATTGTCAAAATATGCTGGAATATCTAAGGTGAATCGCTAAGAAAATGACCTTACTTAGATTAAAAGACAATGGTGTTGGGTTTGCCCTGGTCAAGGAACAAGGTGCTGCCGTCCTAAGCACGCCTGTACTTACAAGGGTTTGCCCGCTCGAAAGTGGTGGCCATATTGTTTCGGGGTGATGGCTTCCCGGTGAGGATCTTCTAACTGGTAACGAAGACCTTTTTCTTGAGCATAGGAAAGTGCTGCGGCGCGGTCATGAAAAGTGAGTTTTTTAGTCTTAAAGGGCGCGGCCGTACTTTGCCACCCCATTAAGGGGTCTTCAGTGGTAGAGGATAAATTTAAAAATTCAACAATCCACAAAGACGCTTTCCCACGCCCTGATTGCATGGCATTTTTAGCAGGCTGATAAATGCGCACATCAAAAGACATAGGTTTTTTCTCCAACAAGACACCATTAGTTTCTCATTTCAAAGCTCAATTGACAACGTTTTACTTGAGAAAAGCCTGCTTGAGACGCTCAAAGCGTTCAATATGGGCAAGACGTTTAGGCACAACAAAATATATTTCGATTTCCATGGCTGGCAGGTCTGGAAATAGGTCGATAAGGCCGTCGGCGCCTGGCATCTTGGTGGATAAAACACCAATGCCAACACCTGATGACACAAGATACATGAGGCTTGTGGAAGTGAACGTCTCAATCAGGGGGCGGCGTAGTTGCTGGGAACTGTCTTCATCTTGAAACAAAAGACGATCCACCCGGTTAAAGGGGTTATGTGAGTCTTCGGGAAAGGCAATAAGTGTGTGCTGACTCAGTTCTTGAAAGGTCTGAGGTCGTCCATGTTTTTCTATGTAGGAAGGGGCTGCACACAGCTTAAAAGGAAAGCGTTCAATGGGGGTCTGGACAAGTTCTGGCTTATCAAAGATATACGGACAAACAAAGACATCAGCTGCGCTATTATCGATATCATGGGTGTGCATTTCCACAATACGAACAGGTGCGTCTGGATAGGTTTCGCAATATCTCACGACGCGACTCGGCACATAGGTGGCTGCAAGGCCCACAGTCGTACCAATGGTAATACTCTCTTGATAAAGACCGCTTCGCTCTCGCATGATGTTTTCGGCAACTTCGATGTGCGAAAAGGCATCCCTTGCGGCTTTGAAGAGAATATCTCCTTCTTCTGTCAGGGTCATCCCGCGTGCATGACGATGAAAAAGGCGGCATCCCAAATCTTCTTCAAGGGCTTTTATGCTTTGGCTGATGGCGGATTGCTTAAGCTCGAGGCCTCGGGCGGCAGCGCTCACCCCGCGACACTTAGCCACATGATAAAAAACTCTTAATTTGCTTAAGTCCATCGTAAAAATCCTATTCGTCGTGTAACTGCTTTTCTTTTGTGATGAATTTGACAGCGCCTAGGCTCAGCACAAACAAAGGAATCACACCTAAAGCATACCATCCAAGGTTTGTGAAAAACCACTCATAAATGGGCAGACTCTCTACGGGGGGGAGGGGGCCTGGCAAGGCTGCCAGTTGCGCCAGATAACTGCCAATAAGCTGGGAAAAGGCCATGGCAAAAACCATAAGACCCATGGTTTGTGCGCGCCATTTTTCGGGGGTGACGCGCGAGCATTCAGACAGCGCAACCGGAAAAATAAGCAAATCTGAAAAAGCCGAAATACCAAGGGCAATCATCACCCATAGGGGAGAAACCAGGCCGTCTTTGTGGTCGGCGCACACGTGTTTTAGTAAAAAGAAAGCGCCTGCAATCACCACAAAGCCAAGAATATACTTGATAAAGGCATTAAGCGTGAGGCCACCCTTTGAAAGCGCCCGCCACAAATAAGACATCAAAGCTCCACAAATGATGATTACAACCGGATTAATCATCTGAAAGTGCACAGGAAGAATTTCAAAATTTCCAAGGAAAAGGTGAACATTTCTTTTAGCAAAAAGACTGATAGCATCGGCGCCGTGTCCAATGAGTGCGCCCGAGATGGCAATGGCCAAAGTGCCTGCAAAAAGAACAATGAGCGTTTGAAGGCTAAAATGCTTCTGGACCATCAAATAGGTGAAAAAACAGATGAGAACGCCCACGCATATAATCGTCAAAAGATCGCGACTCCAGAGGGACTCCTTGATGAGCCATAAAAGAGGCAGCACCATCACCATGTAGCCACAGCTAATGAGGAGTTTTGTATGGGTATACGCAAGCTGAAAGAGGGAGCGTTTTGAAAAAGAACGAGACAAACAGCATAAAAATCCTGCAACAGAAAGAAATCCTGCTGTCATATACCCTTGTTGCCATCCCCAAATTTGACCGAGAGTGCCGCACAAAAAGGGTGCCAAAAGAGCGCCAATATTTTGAAAAACATAATAAATAGTATAGGCAGATTCTTTTTCGTGCGGGGCGTGATCAAAACTGCGCCCAGCGAGTGAGACAAGGCTTGGTTTGATGAGGCCCACAGATAGCGCCATAAACCCAAGACCCGTCCACAGGCACATTCCCCAACCCGTATAAAATGTTAAAAGAAAACACGAGATGATCTGTAACAGAAAGCCCCATAGAATGGTCCAGGGCTCACCTAGTTTGTGGTCGCTTAGCACCCCCCCTAACATGGGCATCAGATAGCAAAGGGTCGTAAAAACACCGTAAACCATATAGGACTTCCAGTCCGAAAGACCGTGATCCACCATGGAGAGGACTAAAATAGAGACAACGCCGTAGAAAGAGAAACGCTCTAAAAAGTTTAAAACGCAAGCCCACCAGAAATCACGGGTTTGAGAAGTCATCTAACCACACTCCTTTTGACGAAGACGCAATGCCTCAAGGACCGTAGGATGAAGGGCTTGCCGGTCACCCTTGCCAAGAGCAACGTACAAAAAAGGTAAATCCGCGTCGGGCCGTAAGTGCAAAAAAGATAGTAGTTCTGTATCACGAAAATAAGCAGTGATCCAGGTATTCCACTCAAGGGATGTAGCTAAAAGAAGGAGCGTTTGCGACAGGTGCCCCCCATCAAGAAACACATCCCGGTAGGCACGAGAATGAGGATATTTGGTCCATACTTGATCGAGACGTGACACAAAAAAGATACCGCACGCAGCGTTCTCTCCAAAAAACTGGTCGCCGCATAGTCGTGTCACCTGAGCGTCAAGCTCAGCTGCTGTAGACGCCTCCATCAAAACAAGTTGGTGCGACGCATCATCATAGCCGTAAAGACCAGGCGCAAGGCCGTCAACGTGAAAGGCCACAATATAAGGAATCACGGAATGAAGCCCCCCGGCAGAGGGACTTGTGCGGCGCTTGCCAAGAAACGTTACATTGTGGATCTCTGCTTCTGGCCAAGGATTTTCTTTTTTCCCAAACGTCATGCCAAGGCAAGCACTTAAGTCACTAAGAGAGATGCTATCACCACTAAAGACGCGACTGGTCATACGCGCTTCAAGGGCGCTGCCAAGATTCAGATCAAAGTAACTTGCGTGCCAATTTGGCAAATCAATGCGGGGAAGGCCCATAAACGGATCTGGCATAGTTGTTTGTAAATGCTTTTTCTCAAAGGCGTCGCACGCTGCAAGAAAATCATTGGCACGCGCGAGGGTGGATCTTTCTTCAGGTTCATCAAGATCTCTTGTCCCAAAGTGATAGATTTGTGCAAGAAGGTCCCATCCCCAGGTATGTTCCTTAAAAGGCGTTTCAGAAAGAATGCCCTCTTCTAAGAAAATACTGTCCAAAGGAGAAGATGAAAGGGGGGGCGCCGTCAGGTGAACGATCAGGCGATCAAGATGAGGTGTATCAAGAATAAATTGTTGATGATGAAGATAGTCCCACACACAAATCTCTTCCCCCACACTGTGAAGGAAGAGATAAGGATTTACATAAAAGCGCTTACGCTGTGATGGCGACGCTACGTTCTTGTCCTGGCATTCTTTTTTCAAGATAAACCTTAGTCATGCACTCTCTCCTGTTGTTTTATTTTGCTTTTCACAAGAAAGATCAAGCCAAAAATAAAGAGTCGTGTCAATAAAAAAACATTTGTATATTATTCTTTTATAATTAGTTATTCTTATTTAGTTTGTGACAATCGGGTGTGTTGCGTGATTTCTTTTTATTGAATAAGAAAAGATATTTCTTTTTTTATGACAAAGAAAGAAGATTTTTTTAGAATGATTATAGAAATTTTGCCAACCCTCCATTCTCAAAACAGCTAGGCCCATGCCTAGATTAAAGAAAGAAAATCACTAGAGAGGCCAGGTGGCGTAGACGGCGTCAGACGACCTAAAAGACGCACAGGATGAATGGATCTGGCAAGTCCTGTTGCCTCATCCACATCAAGAAAGGTCCCACACAAGGACGCGTCTCCCAAGGCAGGTGAAAGGCGTGGGGCAGGAATTCTCTTTTTAAAGCGCGCGATTGCTGCTTCTTTTTCCATACCTATGACCGAATCATAATCCCCGCACATCCCCGCATCGCTTTGATAAGCGGTGCCTTTGGGTAGCAGTTGGCAGTCGGCGGTGGGGACATGGGTGTGAGTCCCAATGACGGCTGTCACGCGGCCATCAAGAACGTGCCCGAGGGCCATTTTCTCACTGGTGGCTTCCCCATGCACATCCACTAAAATTGCGCCTATGGAAGGGTGAGAGAGTCGGTATGGCTGGAGCGCTTGCTCGATGACCGTGAAAGGATCATCGAGGGGTTCCATGAACAAGCGTCCCATGATTTGTGCCACAACCAATTGCCCACGGCAGGTAGGTTTGGAGAGGGCGCAAAGACCGTTTCCCGGCGTGCCTGTGGGATAATTCAGGGGGCGAATAAGACGAGGCTGCGCGGCAATATAAGGGATGATATCCTTTTGATCCCACGTATGGTTGCCGGAAACGATGACGTCTACGCCTAAGGAGAAAAATTCTTCACATATTTGAGGGGTGACACCAAACCCGGCAGCGGCGTTTTCGGCATTTACAATGACCCAGTCAAGAGCCCAGTGCTGAATCAGAAGAGGAATCAGCTTTTGAATGACGTCCCGTCCAGGTCTGCCGACCACATCTCCGCAATATAATAGGCGCATCTATTGTCCGTTTCTAAAATTGTAAAGGGTTGTTGGGGTAATGACATAATCCAAAGGATAGTCTTGCGTGTCTTGGGGGATAAAGTCAACGTACTGACAGTCAAAGGCATAGCCAATGACGGTGAAGACATGGCCCTCCTTTGCAAATTGCTGGAAAGCGCGATCATAAAAGCCACCACCATGCCCTAGGCGTGTCCCCTTTTTGTCAAAGGCTACGAGTGGCGTAATCACATAATTGGGCAAAAGAGTTGGTGCCTTGGTCAGAGGTTGTGTGGTGTCAAAGGGGCCAGACTCAAGACACGCACTTGGTGTCCACGCCACAAAAGTAAGACGATCCCCTTCAATGCGAGGAAGGGTGATATTTTTATGGGTATGTGCAAGGTCGTGCAACAAGGGTGTTGGGTCGCATTCGTGGGAAAAGGGCCAGTACCCTGCAATCACACACGAATCCACTAAGGGGAAGGCGCGTTTAAAAAGGACTGCTTGCTGTAAGGAAAGGGAGGTCAGCACGTCGGTTGTACATGTGTTCACAAAATGAGTGCGCTCTTGACGCGTACGTCGCCGTAAATCTTCTTTGGTCAAAGATCGCTCCAAAAAAAGTGGGCCGCAACAATCGTTGGATGACTATATCCTCACGTGGCCCGCAAATGCAGGTGGGCGCCATATGCCAAAACCCGCAAGTCATGGCAGGGACAGCTCCCTTAAGGATGAGTATCGGCCCCAGGGAAAATCACCCTGACGTAATGCCGCAGCACCACCTATTATAGTAATCAAAATTAGTCAAAAAATCAACTGTTTTGATGTAACGGGAAGGGCTTTTTCCCGTTACCCTTGAATGATTTCGCGCGTAAAGACAAAAACTATTTTGTTTCTTTCTTTTTTTCTTCTGCTTTCTCAACGGCGTCGGTTGCATCTTGCATGGCCTGGACGACCACACCAATCAAAAGGTTCAAAACAGAAAAGGCCGTAAGTGCCAAGAAGACAAGGAAAAAAAGCCCTGAGTATGGATATACTTTCATAATCGGGTTCATGATGTCCCCCAAATTATCAAAGGTCATGAGCCTGAAAAGCGTAAAGAGGGACGTGCCAATGTTCCCAAAAGTATCTGGCGCTGTTTTGCCATAAAGATAGGTCGCTGATACAGAGAAAATATAGAAAATGATGGCAAGGAGTAGGCCCGTATTTACGATCCCAAGGGCGGCCCGCTTGATGGCGTCGATGACTCTGCGCATATCAGGGCTAAATTCAACAATACGAAATAAAAGCATGACCCTGATGATTTCCAAGGATTGAAAATTCAGCCAAAGAGCGCCCACAGAAGTGCCAATAATAATCGTGTCAAAGATATTCCAGCCACGCTTGAAAAAGCGCTCTTTTGTGGCGGCAAATCGTATAAGGAGCTCAATCACAAAAACTGTGATGATGCCGTTGTCGATATTTTGTAAAAGGATGCCGTGTGAGGCTGCGATCTCGCTATCTGTGAGAAGGCCTAACAAAAGTCCATTAAGCAACACAAGGCCGATGATGACGCCGTGCATAACTTTACCGTGTAAAAATTTCTCAAGAGAAGAAAGGGTGGACGGCGTGTGCATGGAACACCTTCTTATAGTTAATAGAGATCTTATTTTCATCTTATCTAAAAATGATTAAAAAGATATCAATAATGCGCCATAATCTTGAAAAAAACTCAAAAAGGGATTGAAAAGATTAGGAGGTAAAATTAAAGGGGGCTCCTTTGTATAGAAAAAAGCAGCCCCTCAAAGGTTACCCTTGAGAAGGCGTCACATAACGCTCCCCCCAAGCTTCAATGAGCTTTGCAATATAAAGAGCGTCATCTTTTTTGGTTACAAGATGATCCATTTGATCAAGGCTGATAAAGCTTTTTGGATGCGCGGCCGTCGAAAAAATGTAACTTGCATTTTTGATGTTGACGCTTGTATCTGTGGGGGAGTGTAAGACTAAGAGGGCGGCGCCGAGCTGCGGAAGAATCTGATTCATATCGTGGGCCTGCAGATCATCAAAAAAGTGTTTCTGAATCCGAAAGTCACGTCCTTCGATCTTAACGTCTGCTTCGCCCTTCCAGGAAAGCTCTTCTTCGAGGCCGGGAAAGTGTCTTGCCACGTGCTTGGGATGGCAGGGAGAGTTAATGGTTACAACGGCCTTAATATCGGGTGATTTGGACGTTGCGACAAGGCATGTCGTGCCACCAAGGCTGTGACCGATCATCATTTGTGGCGCGTCAAAGTGTGCTTTAAGATAACCAGTTGCTGCAAGCAAGTCCTCGACGTTGCTAGAAAAGTTTGCCTCCGCAAAAGAACCTGCACTTTCGCCAAGCCCTGTAAAATCTACGCGCAGGACGCCAATCCCAAGGGTTGCCAAGGTTTCGCTGATACGCTTGGCAACCAGAATATCCTTAGTGCACGTAAAGCAAGGACCATAAACCGCAAAAAACCTAGGATTTTTAACGGGTCTGTCAAGGCGTGCGGCTAAAAGATGTCCAAGGCTTCCGGGAAAAAAAATCTTTTCTGAAATAATATCCATGGTGTCCTCAATGTTAGGGAGCGTGTTTAGCCAAAAGTTGACGACACTCTTTTTCAAAAAGCTGTTCGTCGTCTGGAGTGAGAGATTGGCCTTCAAACGTTAATTTTCCATCTGGGTTTATGGTTATACGTCCTAATGCCATTTTGTCAAAGAAAACAGGAGGCCTGGAGGTGTTCATTGAGCCGCTTTCGGAAGAATTATTTGAATTTCTGTATTTTTTTAAATCGAAATAAAGGGGGAAAGAAAGGGTGTCACGTGGTTTTAAGGTAGAAGAGTCTTGAAGATCTGCGGGCGTAAGAGGATTGCCGTCGGCGTCTACTGCCTCAGATTTTTCTTGAGTTGGTAGATCTGCAGGCGCAACGCTTTCACCGTTTAGATCAAAGGACGAAGAAAGATTAGCAGAAGCGGTCGCATCAAGTTTTTCAAGATAGGCCTCGCAAAAAGGGCGGCTGAGTCCCGGATAAGAGGTTGCCCATGTTTGTTCAGGCATGAGTGCCCAAGCCAGGAGTCCAAAAAGAATAAAAAAGAGGTTGTGCATCAGTTTTTGAGTGTTCCAATACATCCTTGATTATAGATTCTATGAGCGCATTCGTAAAAGGAAAATATAATCATTATTTAATTCAAAAAGTTACATAAGAAAGTCATAAAGGGACTAATGGGCATTATTTTGTTGACAAGCTATTGCTTTAGGTATTAAAAAAAATAATATATAAAAAATAACTTTCAACAAGGTGGCTATGTTTACGGTTGTGACTCCTCAAGATAGAAAAATCCATCAAAGGCTATTGGACGAAATGTTCGCACGCCGTGATCTACTGTTTACCAATGGACAAAAAAGCGTGTTTGATCATGAATATGCGGTCTATCTGATTTATGAGGATAAGGGTCGTGGTTTTCTTGGGAGTGCGCGCCTGAGTCCTACCACAACACCCACTCAATCGGGAGAGCTTTTGACAAAGCGCGGTGCAAAATTCCACGACAAAAGTGTGTGGGAATGTAGCTTTGTGTTTCTGAGCCGAGATCAAAAGTCAGTCAACCACACGCCACAAAACGATTATTGGTTTTATGGTTTACTGCGGGATGAGCTTGCCAAAGCATCAGAGCTTTTTGATATTGCTGTCTATTTGACGCTCAGCGAAGAAGGAAGTGATCAAAAAATTTGTCTTCAAGAAAAATGGCAATTTGATCATAGTTATCACTTCTCGCAAGGCGAACGGGCGGAAAAGACGCTGCATCTTGGAGTGCTGAACAGAGAGTCTTTTGGGACACTTCTCAAATCTTTTTAAGGGCTATTTTTCGTTTGCTTGGTGTATGAAAGAAGCGTGATATCGTGTGGAAGTGCACGCCGTGAGTCATCGACTTCTTATCATTGGTAATTGCGGCGCTGGTAAAACATGGCTTTCAAAAACCCTTGCACGCCCGGTTCAGATCCCTTTCTATCCCATGGACAAGCTGTTTTGGCAGCCAGGACACTTTGCACAAAAACGGCACAAAAACGACATAGCAGCTGCGTGCATGCAATTAATTCAAGAGGATAACTGGGTGATGGAAGGCGTCTTTGGGTGGATGGCAGATCTGTGTACCCCTCGCGCGACCCATCTTGTGTGGCTTGATATACCGTATGTGGAATGTCTTGAGAATCTATCAAAAAGAGAACCACAGTTTGAGGATGTTTTGAATGATGTGCATGAAAGAGTGAAAGCTCTTGAAAAACTCAAAGCGTGGGCAGCTGCAGATGGAGCACGCGAAGAATCCACGTCGAGAGCGTACCGCTATGCATTGTTTGAAGAGTTTAAAGGTAAAAAAAATCGCCTAATCTCACGAGAAGAGACAGCGCACTTTTGTCAGATATGAAAGAAGTCAGACTAAGGAGAGGTTCCTCCTTAGTCTGGTCGAAGACTTATTTCTTCTCTTCGTCTTTCTTTTCGTCAGACTTTGGTTCGGCGTCGGCGTGCTTTTCGTCAGCTTTATCGCCTTCAGCCTTCTTGTCATCGGTTTTGTGTTCTGCGTCAGCTTTCTTATGCTTCATCTTATGATGACCGCCGCCAACGCCTTTATGTTCATTGGGGCCACGCTCGACAGAATCTGGAGTCTCATTAATGGCCATCCCGTCTTCTGTGGGGAAAGGACCTTTTGGATCATACTGTCCAGAAAGTTCGCCTGTATGCTCGTCATGTCCGCGACGACCATCGCCGTCCAAAGAAGCGTTCACGCCAGATGCAAAAATACCTGCGCCAAGAAGTGTTAAAAGTACACGATAGTTCATTTTTATTCCTCCCATATGGAACTAATCTAGTAACCCGTAAACTTTATCTTTTTTCAAGAGGGGAGTCCAATAGAAAATCCGAAAGTGAAAGAAGTGTAACGCTGAACCGTGTGTAAGGTATCTTTTAAGGGTGAGGAGCCTCTTAAAAACAGAGTGAAACAGACCTAAAAGCGATTTTTACATTGACGGGGACGCCCTGGAAGGTTAATGAATAGGGACATGCCCCTGTGGCGGAATTGGTAGACGCGGCAGACTCAAAATCTGTTGGTTTTTGACTGTGGGAGTTCGAGTCTCCCCGGGGGCACCAAATCCCATCTCTCTCCTGACGACAAAAAACTTGACAAATGCGCGTGCGCGTATGATATCCTTTCTTGTGTGTGAACGATAACTTTTTTGAATTTTGGACCACCATCAAGTTTCCTTGCTGATTTCTCTTCGCGGTCTCCTTCTCCTCCGCTAAGGCGGAGCGTTCTTAATTTTTTCCTTTGTTGTTTTTTTGAAACCTCCCATTAAGGGCGGTACTTTTATGATCTTTTTTATAAGGTGACCTATGTCTAGAGTACGTTTAGCGGCATGGATTATGTGGATGACAGCATCCATTTTCTATGCCTATCAATATGTTTTACGCGTGATGCCCAATATTATGTTAACGGACATCATGGAAGCGTTTCAGATGGACGCAGCTGTTTTTGGGCAGTTTGCAAGTTTTTATTATATGGGATATGCCTTCCTTCACCTGCCCATTGGCTTGATGTTGGACCGGGTTGGTCCAAGAAAAGTGATGACAGGATGCATTTTATTGACCGTGGTGGGAATGTCACCCTTGCTGTGGGCAGAGCACGCGGCCGTGCCTATTGTGGGAAGGCTTTTGATTGGGATCGGTTCGTCAGCGGCAATCTTGGGTACCTTTAAGATTATCCGCATGGTATTTCAAGAAAAACACTTCACAAGAATGCTGAGCTTTTCTGTGACCATTGGGCTTATGGGCGCCATTTATGGGGGTGGTCCCGTTAAAAGTCTGTGCGATACCATGGGATATCAAAGTGTTATCGAAATCCTAAGCGTTATGGGAATTGTATTGGCCGCCATTACCTATTTCGTCGTCCCAGAACAACCAAAGACCGTGCAGCCTCCTGTGATCAACCAAATTAAAACGGTCATAACCAACCGCAAAGTGTGGGCTGTTTGTTTGTGCGCGGGCTTTATGTTGGGGCCATTGGAGGGCTTTGCCGATGTGTGGGGTGCTGAATTTTTGAAGAAAATCTATAACATGGAAGCAATAATTGCAAGTTACCTGACGTCCCTTGTTTTTGTGGGGATGTGTTTTGGTGCGCCTGTCCTAAGCTTTATTGCAGAAAAATCAGGACGCTATATGGCGGCGATTTGCGGCGCTGGCGTTACGATGTTTGGCGTGTTTACGTTCTTGATGTCGGGACGCATGGAGCTCAGCACTATGGCCATCAGCTTTACCATGGTGGGTGTGTGCTGCGCTTATCAGATTATTGCGATTTATAAGGCATCGACCTACGTGCCGGAAAGTGCGGCGGGCCTGACAACGGCTGTTGCCAATATGATTATTATGTTATTTGGTTCAGCCTTTCATAGTGTCATCGGCATGGTTGTGAACACCTTAGGCGGCGTTGGGTCAGAAAAGGCCTTTTTGTACGGTGTGGGCGTGATCCCCGTGACCCTTGGGGTGGGCGTGCTGGGGTTTGCCATTATGGCTTATCAAGAGGCGAAAAAGATGAAGTCACAAACGGAGATCCAAGATGTCATTTACGTATAAGCTTGTTGCGATCCTGAACAAGGAAATCGATACAGGAGTTGCCATGAACGCCCTTGCCCACATGACCTTAGGCCTTGGAAGTCAAGTGGATAAAACCCTTTTGCGGCTCGATACCTACGAGACCCAAGACGGCGTCCTTTTTCCCAATATTTCGCAGATGCCCTTTATGATTTTACGGGGAAAAAGCAATGAAATTCGAAAAGCTGTCAGTGGCGCGATCTCGCAAAAAATGCAGTGCGGCGTGTTCGTCGAAACTATGACAGGGGGTACATATCTTGATCAGCTTGCACGCACCAAAGACACCCAAGAAAGTCATCTTGTTTATTACGGCGCCGTAATTTTGGGGCCATGGGACGAGGTAAGCCTTTTAACAAAAAGATTTTCTTTGTACAGGTGACCCTAAAAAATGGAGGGGTTTTCTCCCCTTCATTTTTTTATTTTGATGCCCTAGAATAGAAAAAAATAAAAAGGACAAAAAGATGTGGCAGGGTTTTGTTTTCTTTTTCTTATGCATGGTGGGAGGTGCTTTCTCACACGGCGAAGACAACATGACGCTCAAAGGGGGAGGATCAAGGGTCTTTGAGAATTTGATGCACGAATGGCTTAAGGAATATAAGGCACCATCGGGTTTTAAGGTGACCTATGACCCGTCTGGTTCTGGATCCGGGATTATCCAGCTTCAAAAAGGGGAATTCGATTATGCTGTGACGGATTTACCTTTATCTCCAAACCAAGTTCAAAAAAGTAAGCTTGTGCAGTTTCCTGTGGCGCTTACAGGCATCATGGTTGTTGCGAATCTAAAAGAGGTGAAGGCTCTTAACCTTTCTGGAGCTATAATCGCTGAGATTTTTTTAGGCAAAATCAAAAAATGGAACGATCCAGCGATTAAGGCACTTAATCCCCAAGAGACATTTCCTGATTTACAGATCACCGTGATGCACCGCGCAGATCCGGCAGGGAGTACGAAATTCTTTACAGAATATTTATCAAAAGTAAGCATTTTTTGGCAACAAACGGTGGGCGCAGAAGTGATTGTCAAATGGCCCGTGGGTGAAGGGATAAAGGGGAAGAATCAGTTGGCGGATCGTCTTTCGCACACGCCAGGGTCTATTGGATATGTGGATTATGCGAGCGCTAAAAAAACGTCATTAATCATGGTGAAGTTAAAAAATAAAGAAGGTGAGTTTATTCCGCCGACGCTTGAATTATTTGCTCGGTCATTAATCTGTCAGATTCCCTCAGCACAGAAAACCCCAGAACACCATCACGAATCAAAATGGCCCATCATCATGGTGTTTTATGGACTTTACGATAAAAAGAATTCCCACTTAAAAGACACATTTAATTTTTTCAGATGGGGGCTCGTCCAGGGAGATGACATAGCCAAGAAGCTAGGCTATGTGCCCATTGACGGCAAGATTGAACAACAAGCACTTCGTCAACTCGAGTAAACAAAAGGGCAATTGATCATAGTGATCCTCTAGTGGGAGGATGACGATGGACTGTGATATCCGAAAGAAACAACTCAAAGAATTTATCAGGCAAGAATATTTGCGTCGCCAGGCCGAACAGCAGCAATACGCGTGGCACCTTACTGCGCGCTCTAACCAAAGAATTCCTGAAGGCCCGTGGAAAGTGTGGCTTATTCTTGCAGGGCGCGGTTTTGGCAAAACAAGGACGGGGGCAGAAACCATCAGATCGTGGGTGATGTCAGGGGCGGCCAGACGCGTGGTGCTTATAGGACATACCCACGGGGACGCCAGACGCGTGATGGTCGAAGGGGAAAGTGGTCTTTTAGGTGTTCATCCCCCCCATAGAAGACCGCACTTTTATGCGTCACAAGGGCTTATTTCCTGGCAAAATGGTGCAAAAGCGTGCCTCTTTACTGCCGAGCGCCCTGACCAACTACGGGGTCCTCAATTTGACGCTGCTTGGGTGGATGAGCTTGCCAAATTCTCAAGACCTCAAGAAATCTGGGATCAGCTTATGTTTTCCTTAAGAAAAGGGACCCATCCAAGAGTGATTGTGACGACAACCCCAAGACCGTCTCCCCTTCTTAAAGAGCTCTTGGCAAGGCAAGGCCAAGACGTGTTTGTCACAAGGGGCGCGACCTTTGATAATGCTCCCAACTTAGCTAAAAGTTTTCTTCAAGAAATCCAAGAACGCTATGCACACACGCGCCTTGGTGCCCAGGAGCTATATGGCGAGCTTATTGAAGAAACTCATAATAGTTTGTGGTCGCAGGCGATTCTTCGCGCGTGTTACCAAGAGGTACCGCCTCCTCTTGTGCGGGTTGTTGTGGCTGTGGATCCAGCGGTCACCAGTCACAAGAACAGTGATGAAACAGGCATTATTGTGGCGGGGAGAGATGCGGGTGGACGCGCCTTTATTTTGGATGATCTAAGTGGTCGGTATCGCCCTCAAGAATGGGCTACCAAAGCGATCGCGGCCTTTCATCACTACCAAGCAGATCGCATCATTGCAGAGGTGAACCAGGGAGGCGACTTGGTTGAGCAGATGCTGCGCAGTCAGGAGCGGACAATTCCCTATAAAGCAGTACGAGCAACGCGCGGCAAATTGACGAGAGCAGAGCCTGTTGCCAATCTTTATACACAGGCACGTGTCTTTCATACAGGACGAGGATTGGGTCAACTCGAGCGGCAACTTTGTGAGTATCAGGAAGGAGATCCCTCGCCGGACCGTCTGGATGCTTTGGTGTGGGCCGTGACAGAACTTCTTTTAGGGGAGAGGAGCGCGCGTCACACAGCGTGGTCTTTATAAGAGATTAATAAAAATACACAGGGGTCGCAAATGAGCGACCCCTGTGTATGACAAGGAAGAATCCTTACTTAGCAGCAGGCGCTGGTGCCGCAGGAGTTGCCGCCGCAGGGGCTTCAGCTGCAGCAGGCGCTGCCGTGTCTGGCTTGCCTTGCTCGTCAAAGAGCGCAATCTTTGCAGACGCCTTCAACTTATCAATGAGTGCCTTGGCCGCTTCATCTTGCAATTTTGCAGCAAGTTCTGGCTTCATTTCGTCAAAGCTCTTAGGACGCTGTGTACGACGGTCTTCCACACGGATTATGTGGAAACCAAACTCTGTCTTCACAGGCTCTTTAGAAAACTCGCCGGGCTTAAGTTTGTCAGCCGCTTCTGAGAATGCAGGCAACATGGTTTCAGCCGTAAAGAATCCAAGATCGCCGCCGTCGTTTTTAGAACCTGGATCGATGGAGTTTTCACGTGCGAGCTTTAAGAAATCAGCGCCGCCTTGAAGTTGCTTAATCAGATCCTTAGCAGCCGCTTCATCCTTTACAAGAATGTGACGTGCGCGTGTCTCTTTAAGATCCTTAGGGAAGTCTTTAACGTACTTGTCATAAGCAGCCTTCAAAGCCGCCTCGGTGATTTGAGGGGCGATTTGCTTGGAAAGGTATGCTTGGAACAAAAGACCTTCTTTCAAACGGGTCAATTGCTTTTGAACGTCTGGATCCTTTTCGATGCCCGCTTTATTAGCTTCTTGTACAAGAAGACGCACGATAACGAGCTGATCACGAAGTCCTTCAAAAAGCTTCTTTTTATCTTTAGCTTGTTGAACGATTTGAGGAGGTAACGCTTTTTGAACGTCACTGACGTCCGCATTTGTAATCGGCTCTTCGTTTACTTTTGCCACAACTGTTTTTGGATCTGCTGATGCAAGTGCAAGAGAAGAGCTTGCCACCAAAAGGCCTCCCAAGACGAGTCCTTTTAAAGAGGATTTAACCATGACTTTTTATCCTTTCAGGTTCTTTAAGGCACGTACCATCGACATCCTAACGATTCCTTGTCTGAACGCAATCAAAATCTTATAAATGGGCAAAGAATCGATACATTGATTACGCACCTTTTTGTGATCAAAAATATGTTTTTTCTATAGATAAGAAATGAGGCGTGATGGTCAGATGCTCTAGAGTACGACAGTCATGCCTTGACGCGCCACAAAGGCTCCTGGAAAAACTGCTTTTGCCTGAAGCTCAATGGCGTCCATGATCGCGTCGATATGGGAAGGGTCGTGGTGATAGAGGGCCATGTGCCTCACGCCTGCCTGCGTGCAAAGGCGCACCCCTTCTTGCCAGGTAGAGTGTCCCCATCCTTCATAGTGGGGATATTCTTCGTCTGTAAAGCTTGTATCGTACACAATCAGATCAGCGTCTTTAATGGCTTTAAGGATGATTTGACTTGGTCCTTTAGCAGGTTCGTGCTCGGTATCGCTGACATAACACATGATTTTATCCCCGACTTTTAAACGAAAACCACTGGCGCCACCCGGATGATGGAGGGGGAAAACGTCCACACTGACATGAGGCAAAAGGGTTAAGTGGTCACCATCATGAATATCATGAAAAGTAAAATTAGCCTGAAGCTGGGAAAGTTGAACCGGAAAAAAGGGCGGTTGAAAGACGTGATGTTGAAAAAAATGATGGATCCCGCCAACGGGTTCCATGATGGTGGCGTATATGTTTAATTGAATTGTGGGATCCCAGATGGGCGCAAAGAAGGGAAAACCAATGATATGATCGTAATGGGCGTGAGACAGAAATAAATGGATGACTTTTACCTGAGGTTTTTCAT
This sequence comes from Alphaproteobacteria bacterium, assembly GCA_013911655.1. Lineage (GTDB taxonomy): Bacteria > Pseudomonadota > Alphaproteobacteria > Caedimonadales > UBA1908 > JACESU01. The sequence continues at coordinate 17,240 of JACESU010000003.1, read as the reverse complement.
TTTTCAGCCACAACCCTAAGTCACGCATGCCGGTGCCAGCATCAAAGATGACGAGTATATCGTCAAAATAGGCCGAAACACAGCTTGTGTGCCCACCAAAACGGCGATAATCAGGGCCTGCACAAGGGATAGATCCTCGGACCCCCCAAAATGTGACTTCCATTTTTACGGCTCAAATAAATAAAAGTTTCCTTACTTTGAGGGTAGTATGAGGTTGTACTTGGTGTAAAGAATAAAAGAAAAAAAGGAGAGCCTTTCCAATATTTTGCTTATTTGGAAAAGAGGCACTTTTTTGTTCTCAAAAAGTCAAAGCTAATACCCAAGGAAAGGCCGTTAAACACAGGAAGGAAATGGCCTTTTTTAGACTTTAATGATCCAAGTCAATTTTTGTGACTTATTCACAGTGGTACCTGGGCGGATCATGGCAAGTGATTTTTGGGTATGTAGGTGAAAAAAAATATCGAACAGGCCCTTTACAAGTAAATAACCATTAAAAAACAATATGTTATGAAAGTGGTCAAAAAGTGATCAAAATCACAAGAGCTCAATGATTTCCTCGCTAAAGAGGTTTTGCCCAGTTCTTATCCTCAAAGTTATCCACAAAAACCGTGGATAGATGCATTTTTAGAGGATTTTGTTAAGAAAAAGGGATGAAGAATGGCTCTTTCGAATGATTAGGGCTCAAAAACAAAGAGATTAACAGTCTTAAGAACTAATTAAAAATTATATTAAAGTTTTCCTAAATTCTTTATCAAGTTTCTGTGAGAGAATGATAAAGCGCTACCTATGTACCTCTCATGGGACTTGTCTCAAAAAGTGCTTTTTTGTCAAAGTTTACTTTTTGAGTCACTCTTTAGTTGTTTTGATTGTAAGACAGATATGATAGGGTCTGATATTCTCTTTTTTTATGACGAATTATGACATCTACTTGTAAAATATCCCCTTCACTTCTTTCTGCTGACTTTGCCAATTTAGGACAAGAGGTCGAAGCCCTGACAAAGGCAGGAGCCGACTATTTACACCTGGATATCATGGACGGTCATTTTGTTCCCAATATCACCTTTGGGCCTGGTCTCATCAAAGCGCTTCGCCCTCATTCCGCCCTTCCGTTTGATGTCCATTTAATGATTGCCCCTGTGGACGCCCATCTTGAGGCCTTTTGTGAGGCAGGTGCCAACATCGTCACGGTACATCCAGAGGCGACGATTCATTTGCAACGAACCCTTGCGCAGATCCGAAAGCTGGGGGCAAAAGCAGGGGTAGCCCTTAATCCCAGTACGGCGACCGATTTTCTGCCGTGGATTCTTGAGGATCTTGATCTTATTCTTGTGATGTCGGTGAACCCAGGATTTGGCGGGCAAGCCTTTTTATCGTCTCAATTAAAAAAGATAGAAGCCATTAGAAAGCTTATTGGAGACCTTCCCATCGACCTGCAGGTGGATGGCGGAATTCAAGCAGAGAGCGCGAAACTGGTGCGTTCGGCCGGCGCTAATGTGTTGGTTGCGGGCACGGCCGTCTTTAAGTCGACAGACTATGCAGGCAACATCGCGGCGCTTCGATGATGCAAACTAAACCGTATCTTTTGGGGTTAACAGGTTCCATTGGCACGGGAAAAAGTACGACGGCCAGGATGTTTGCACGCTTGAAAATCCCTGTGCATGACGCGGACGCGGAAGTGCATCAACTCTTAGAACATGACAAAGACGTTCTTACTATTATGGGGATGCTCTTTCCCGAATGCTTAGAACAAGGAAAATTGAACCGCATCAAGCTTGGTCTTCGTGTCTTTCATGACCGCCTGGCTTTGTCACAACTAGAGGAAATCCTGCATCCCCGAGTCAGGCACCTGTGTGAAGTGTTTATCGAAAAGCATGCCAAAATTGGCACCACCCTTGCGGTTCTGGATATTCCTCTTTTGTTTGAGGCTGGTTACGCGCCCCTTTGCGACAAAATTATTGTGACAACGTGCGAGCCAACGTTGCAGCGCGAGCGTGTTCTTGCAAGGCCTGGGATGGTGCTGGAGAAATTTCAAAAAATTATAGAAAACCAAATGCCTGCAACAGAAAAAGAAAAGCGTGCCGATTTTTTGGTCGACACTACCTACGGGCGACTTGATACTTTTCGTCAATTAAGACACATTCTAGACCATGTTTGTTTGGAAATAGAACCGTATGCGCGCCGTCGTCCTTGATACCGAAACCACTGGCCTTGATCCTAAGGCTGGGCACCGACTTGTGGAAATTGGCTGTGTAGAAGTGCACCACGGGGTGCCCACAGGAGAGATCTATCATGTGTACCTGAATCCTGAGCGCTCGATGCCCCAGGAAGCCTTTAACATTCACGGCCTTTCCGAAGAATTTCTAGCTGATAAGCCTTTGTTTAAAGACGTGGCGGACGATTTTTTGACGTTTATCGGTGAAGACCCTCTGATCATTCACAACGCGCGCTTTGATATGAAGTTTTTGAACGCGGAACTGGATACCCTTGGTAAGGCATTGATTCCCTTTGAGCGCGCTGTCGATACCCTTATGATTGCCAAGCAAAAATTTCCAGGCTCACCTGTTAATTTGGACGCCCTTTGTAAGCGGTTTCAAGTGGACAACTCGGGCCGCCTCAAACACGGAGCGCTTCTTGACGCCGAGCTTTTGGCCGAGGTCTATGTGGAGCTCATGGGGGGGCGACAAACCAGTATTTCTCTTGGCAGTGCAAGCAAAACGACCGCGGACGCGCCGCTTGCCATACGCATTAGTCGCACACCAAGGGCGGAGCGCTTTTTTCCCGCCTCACCTGAAGAGGTCGAGCGACATACTACCTTTTTAGAAAAAGTGAAAGAGCCGTTGTGGGGAAAAGACAAGTCAGCGTAAACAAAATCCCAGGATCAAGAAGCTTTGACCCTGGGAGGAAAGCCGCCTAAGCGTCAAGCTTATGGGGCGCAGCATCAGGGGCGCCGCCTTGTTGCATCTGTTCCATTTGTTGACGGTAAAGCGTCACAAAATCAATGGGTACAAGGCTTAAGGGTGGATAGCCGCCCTCGCGGGTTACATCAGCAATTAGGGCCCTTGCGAAGGGAAAGAGAAGCCGTGGGCATTCAATCATCAAAATGGGATGGTGGTTTTCTTGGGGCAGGTCCTTGGCCAGGGTGAAGATTCCGGCATAATCGACTTCTACCACGTAAAGAGACTTATCCCCTTGGGTTGCGTTGGCATTAATCTTCAAAGCGACTTCAAAGATGTTCTCTTCTAAGGGCGTTGCTTGAATGTCCACAGCGACGCTGACCTCTGGGGCGCCTTCTAGGTTTTGAAAGCTTTCTAGTGGATTTGGGTTCTCAAAGGAAAGGTCCTTCAGGTATTGGCCATTAACGGTCAGCGCAGGCTCTTGGGTGTGCTGGGCGCCGTTTGTTTTTTCGTCACTCATAATCTCTTATTTCCTTTAAGGTTAAGAAGGCTGGGAAAGACAGCTAGGGATGAGAAATCCTCATGACGCTCTAGCCGTCGAACTTCCGGTAGTATAAACTAGGCAGCAAACGTGTCAAACGGTGTTACAAAATGGATTCTCATTCTGATTTTCTCGAAATTGTTATTCTAGGGGCCATTGCGGCTTTTTTGATCTACCGACTTGTGTCCGCCTTGGGCCAGCGCTCTGGGTTTGAGCAACCTCGATCAAAAACGATTTTTGATCAACCCGACGCCGCCGCCGAGGACGCTCAAGGGGAAACAATCCTGACTCTTGAAGAGATAGAAGCTGAGGCAGTACCGGAACCCTTTAGGCAACAGATTGATCAGCTAAAAAAACTTGACCGAGATTTTTCCTGGACAGAGTTTATGGAAGGCGCGACCTCTGCCTATGAAATGGTGATCGAGGCCTTTGCTAAGGGTGATACGGATACCCTTGCCCATCTTTTATCCAAAGAGATTTACACAGATTTTTTAGAGGCCATTCGGGCGCGCGAGACCGAAGGCAAAACGCTTCAAACAACGCTGATCCGTATTGCGGCTTTAGAGTGTGAAAAGATCGAGATCAAGGGCGCAGAGGTTTCCGTACAATTGCGGTATGTGACCGAGCAAACCCATGTGATGCGCAACAGCAAACGGGTTGTGATTGAAGGAAGCTCGCAACAGGTCGAAGAGATCATTGATGTTTGGACGTTTGCAAGACACATGCGGGCGGCAAACCCTAACTGGATGCTGGTTGCGATCGAGGACTAACGTCTATGTCAGAGACTCTTAGGTTCCTCTCGCAGTATTTTAAAGAGACATTGCGCTTTTTCCTTGTCCCCTTTGAAGAGCTGCCAGGATGGGGAGCCGATCCCTTTGACGGTGTAAAAGAGGGTCTAGAGTCGAGCGCCCATTTTTTTGAGACGGGCGCAAAAAGCTGGTCTAAAGCCGCGCCCCTTTCGTGCGAATTGCTCAAGGGATGGCAAGAGGTCTTTGACGCAAAATCTAACTATGACTTGACGTCACCTTTGGGCTTGAGGAGTTATTTAGAAGCTCACTTTCAGTGTTACCGACTAGAAACACCAGATCAAAAGCCAGGGCTTTTAACAGGGTATTACCATCCCCACGTCGCGGCCTCGCGCATTCAAAAACCAGGGTACGAGGTTCCTCTTTATAGGCGCCCGCCCGAGCTTGTGATCATCGAAGATGGCGGGTTGTTCTCGCCAAAAATCCAAGGACAACGCTTTGCGGGTATGGTAAAAAACGGAAACCTTGTGCCGTACTTTACAAGGCAAGAAATTGAAGAGGGTGCTCTTGCTGGACGCGGCCTTGAGATTGCTTGGGTAAAGGACCCCACGGACGCCTTTTTTATGATGATCCAGGGATCTGGCACACTCATGTTTGACGATAGCCCTTACCTTACCCTTCATTATGGCGGTGCTAACGGTTATCCGTTTACGTCCCTTGGGCGTCTTCTGATCGAGCGGGGTGTGTTTACGCAAAACGACGCCTCAGCCATGGCGGTCAAGGCCTGGCTACAGAAAAACGGTGACGCCGCAAGACGCCTCATGTGGGAGAATAAATCCTATATTTTCTTTGAACCCTCACCCGCAACCCATAAACCTTTGGGGGCGTGTGGGGTTCCTTTGGCGTGCACGCGCAGCCTTGCGTGTGATCCGTACGCCCTTCCCCTGGGAGCGCCGGTATGGGTGGACACGTCTGTCCCTTGGCAAGAGGAGCCTTATCAACGCCTGATGTTTGCCCACGATGTGGGAAGTGCCATCAAAGGAGAAATCCGCGCAGACTTATATTGTGGTCAAGGAGACGAGGCCTTTTTAAAGGCCGGAAGTCTTAAACATCCTGGCACCCTTTATCTGTTATGGCCGCGCGCGCTTTCAGGTGATGTCTATGGGGCATAGGAGGAAAAAGCCTCCTCGACTCCATGACCGTCCAGGAAGCCTTCAAGATGATCTTCACGTGTGGCATGAGTGGACAAAAGATATCACCCCTTTCATCCAAAAAACCGTTGTCACGCTGCCCAAGGTCGCAGCGCCTCTTGCCAAAGACGTGAGTTGGCAGGTCATGGAAGGATGGCATGCCTCCCTCATCCAGGCACCTGTCACCCCAAAAAGACTGACTAAAAAAGTTATCATCGAGGCGCGCGTCGATTTGCACGGTCTTACAAAAAAAGAGGCCTTTGAGGCGGTGTGCCAAAGTGTGATGAAGGGGATCGCCAGACGCTGCCGCGTTCTTTTGGTAATTACGGGAAAGGGGCCTTTGTCAGCGATGTGTGAGGGCGGCGGCGTTTTAAAGCGGTCCCTTCCTGAATGGCTTGAGGATCCGTTACTGCGCCCGTTTATCGCCTCCTACGCGCCGGCAAGGCCTTGTGACGGTGGAGGAGGGGCCTTTTATGTGTTTCTTAAGTTACTAGATAAAAACGTCAAAAAGGGGGCTGTTAAAATTTAGGTATCTAAATAAAATATAAAAAGATCTCTTTGTTTTTTTTAGTAACCAATTGGTTTTTGACACAATTTAAAAAAGGGATTGATGGGTTGATGCGATAAAGGTTTGTCTTCTATGGTTCTCGTGCTATAAGGGGGGTGAGTTTTTTAAGACCTGAAAACACTTCGATAGGAGTATTTTTTTCATGACCCATGAAGCATCCTTTAAAGGGGATTTGGTTCGTCAGCTAGCTGAAATTCTAAACGACACACATTTAACAGAAATCGAATACGAAGTGGATGGATGCCGTGTCCGGGTGGCGCGTCAGGTCTCTATGGCTGTATCCGTGCCAACTGGCGCGCCTGGCATGCCCATGCCGGCCATGGCAGCGCCCGCCATGCCTGCCCCAGAGGTTGCGCCAGCACCTGCTCCTGCGGCTGACCCAGCGGCCAACCCCAATGTTCTCAAGGCCCCCATGGTGGGAACAGCCTACATGGCCTCTGCCCCAGGAGATCCTGCCTTTGTGAAAGAAGGGGACGTTGTGAAAGAAGGCCAAACTCTTTTGATCATCGAAGCCATGAAAGTGATGAACCAAATCAAGTCGCCCCGCGCGGGTGTCGTGAAGCAAATTTTTGTCAAAGACACAGATCCCATTGAATATGGGCAACCTCTCATCTTAGTAGAAGCCTAAGAGAAGGAAGACGCTGATGTTTAAAAAAGTCCTCATCGCCAATCGCGGCGAAATTGCGCTTCGTATCCACCGTGCGTGCCGTGAGATGGGCATTCAAACGGTGGGCGTCCATTCAACTGCCGACAGTGACGCCATGCATATTCGCCTGGCAGATGAAAGCATTTGCATTGGCGGGCCCTATGCACGCGAAAGCTATCTAAATATGCCAGCGCTTATTTCGGCCGCGACCATTGCAGGGGTGGACGCCATTCATCCGGGTGTGGGCTTTTTGTCCGAAAACACAGAATTCGCGCAGATGGTGAATGATCACGGTTTTGTGTTCATTGGTCCGAGCCCCGAGCATATTCGCATCATGGGCGACAAAATCCTTGCCAAGCAAGCCGTGGAAGAGCTTGGCATCCCTGTGGTGCCAGGCACGCAAAAACCCGTTTCTCCTCAAGATACAAATATCATGGAGTTGGCCGAGGAAATTGGCTTTCCCATTTTGGTCAAGGCGGCTGGTGGCGGCGGCGGAAAAGGCATGCAAGTTGTGCACGAGCCCGAGCGCCTGAAAGAGGCTCTTAAGATTGCAAGCGCCGAGGCAAAGGCAAACTTTGGCAATGACTCGGTTTTTATGGAGCGTTACTTGTCCCAGCCGCGTCACATTGAAATTCAAGTGCTGGCGGACCATCATGGGAACGTTGTGCACTTGGGTGAACGCGATTGCTCTCTTCAACGACGTCACCAAAAAATTTGGGAAGAAGCACCCTCTCCGGCAATCTCCCTTGCCCAGCGGATGGAACTTGGCAACAAGGCGGCAGAAGCGACCCGGCGCATGGGATACCGCGGTGCGGGAACCTTTGAATTTCTTTATGAAAACGGGCAGTTCTTTTTTATCGAGATGAATACACGTATTCAGGTCGAACACCCCATTTCAGAAATGATTACAGGCATTGATCTGGTGCGCGAGCAAATCAGAGTGGCGTCAGGAGAGCCCTTAGGCTTTAACCAGGACGATATCACCTTTAAGGGACACGCCATCGAGTGCCGCATTAATGCCGAGCATCCCGAAACGTTCTTGCCGAGCCCTGGAAAAATTACAACCTATCATCCGCCTGGAGGGCCCCACGTACGTGTGGACAGTGCTCTTTATACGGGATATGCCATTCCGCCTTATTATGACAGCTTGATCTCAAAGCTGATTGTATGGGGGCGTGACCGGCACGAGTGTCTTATGAGGCTGCGCCGCGCTTTGGACGAATACGTCATCGCGGGCGTTGATTGCTTAATCCCACTCCACCGGGCACTTAGTGACCATCCCGATGTCATCGCGGGCAATTACGACATTAGGTGGCTTGAAAAATATTTGGCGGATCTTGCAAACAATAAGTCTTAAAATAACAGAGCGCCCCTTAAAAAAGGGGCGTTTGTTTACCCTTACTGATAAACAACCCGCGCCAACACCAGCACATTGACCTCACGTGCCCCTGCCTTTAAAAGCGCTTTGGTACACGCCTCGGTCGTGGCACCCGTTGTGTACACATCATCAATTAAAAGAACGGTTTTTCCCGTGATGACTGTTTTTTGAGAGGGGGGAACCTCAAAAGCTGTTGCCACATTTGCCACGCGCTCGCGCCGTGGCTTGGTCCCTTGGCTTGGTGTGCGCCGCGTGCGTTTAAGAATTTTAGGGTCCCAGGCAACGCCCGTTTGAAAAAAAACCTCGCGTGCCAGAAGCCCTGCTTGATTATAGCGTCTTTTTAAAAGACGCGTCCAATGAAGGGGAACGGGAATCATTAGATCTGTTGCGTTAAAAAAATCTTTCCCAATAAGGGCAAGCCATTTAGCAAGCATGGGCGCAAGATAGGTACCATCCCCATGCTTGAAACGCATCAAAAGGGGTTTACTTGCGTCATCGTATTTAAAGACGGCGCGCAGTTGGTTAAAGGATGGTTTTGCCGTCAGGCACCCCCCACAGTGCGTGTTCTCCTCCACAGCATATTCAAAAGGAAGGCCGCAGCACGCACACTGAGGATCGCTGATGAACTGAATTTCGGCCCAACAAGGACCACATAGATTATGGGGATCAAGGGTGTCATTAAAACAAAGGGGACACCGGGGTGGTAACGCAAAATCTAAAAGAGGACGCCCTAGGCGTTTCATATCTTTTAGAAGATTCATGACGCGAGATCCTGTGTAAGGGGTTCTTTTACCCAGTTACCGTAGCGCGCACTGACGGCGTCTTCAATAACGAATTGGGGTTTGTCTTGCCCTTGCCACGTGTTCTTTTTCAAAGAACCTAAAAGATGATAGGGCTCAGTTCCTTTTAAAAGTTGTACGCCAAGGGCCGTGTCAAGGCACCGAAAGGCAACGCCTTCTAGTTCTTTGCCGTGTTGGTTGACAAGGGTGCATTTCAGATGGTTCTGGCCCATGGGGAAAGCTTTTTTGACCGAGATATCAGTGAGAACAAAGCGCGGGGAGGGGTTTCCTTGACCGTAGGGCTCTAAAAGGGCGAGGGTCTCAAGGAGGGACAAATGCGCGCCCTCTAAGGGCAAAAACCCGTCATAGGTCAAAGTCGGAATTTGTTCATCCCCAAGGGCGACAAGACGTTCTTCGAGAAAGGCCTGAAAAGGGGCGAGCTGCGCCTCGGTCAGGGACAATCCTGCCGCCATCGCGTGACCTCCACCCCCTAAGATCAGTCCCTTTTGTTTGGCCGCGTGCACAAGACTGCCAAGGCAAATCCCAGGAACAGACCGTCCCGACCCTTTGCCATCCTCGGGGGAGGACCAGAAACTAAGGGCAAAGACAGGTTTATGAAACTGCTCTTTCAGACGGCCAGCCACAATCCCAATAATACCGGGATGCCAGTGGGGGGATGCCACGACAAGGCATCTTTTATCGCTTTGGCTATAGGCTTGAGTCAGCGCGTCGGCAAGGGCTTCCTCTTCAAGGGCTTGGCGCTCCTTATTCAGCTGATCCAAACGCATGGCTAAGTTTTTGGCATCAAGGGGGTCCTCAGTTGTTAAAAGTCTTGTGCCAAGGGATGCTTCTCCTACACGTCCCCCTGCATTAATGCGGGGGCCCAAGACAAAACCTAGGTGATAGGCCGATGGTTTCTCTCTGAGACCGCCCACATCCATCAGTGCGCAAAGACCCACATTTTGGCGCGCGGCCATGACTTTGAGCCCTTGGGCGACAAAGGCGCGGTTAAGACCTTGAAGACGCATGACATCACAGACGGTGCCAAGGGCCACAAGGTCAAGCCAGTTCAAAAGGGACGGCAAGGGTCTGGCAAACCCTTCGGTCCTTAAATGTGAGAAGAACGCGACAAGCGTTATGAAACACACCCCCACCGCTGCCAACTGGCAAAGGTCTGATTTTTCCATATCAAGACGGTTGGGGTTAATGATGCCAACGGCCTCGGGCAATAGGGGTTCTGCCTCGTGATGGTCAATGACAATGACGTCCATGCCGAGTTCTTTTGCGCGTAAAAGGGGGCCAAAAGCATTGGTGCCACAATCGAGCGTGATGATTAGCTGCACACCCTTTGTATGAAAGGCTTCCATGGCGGGCACGTTGGGTCCGTACCCTTCCTTTAGGCGGTCGGGGATATACACATCGACCTTGGCGCCAAGACTTTTTAACACCTGGGATAAAAGCGCTGATGAGGTAGCGCCGTCCACGTCATAATCGGCAAAAATCATGATGCGCTCACCCCTGTCGAGCGCTTGTTTCAGGCGCTTGACCACCACATCCATGTCTTTCAACACAAAGGGATCAGGCATGGCGTCACGCAGTTTAGGCTCAAGAAAGGCGGGTGCCTCATCAGGGCCAATGCCCCTGTTTGTCAGAATCGAAGCCACGAGCGGATCAAGACTCAACCGTTGGGCCAGGGCAAGGCTTGGTAGGGTCGCAGCCGTGCGTTGGGTCCAGGTCTTCCCTAAAACGCTTAAAGCGGGCACTTGTGCTTGGAGAAAAGAGGGTGACATGGGCGCTCCCTTACGCCGCCTCAGCGTGTTCGAGGCCCAGCTCTTGCCAAAGATGGGCAAGGGCGTTCGCGAGATCCTCTACCATGGCGGGCGTGTGGAGTGCCGAGGGCGTCAGGCGCAGGCGCTCGGTTCCCACGGGTACCGTGGGATAGTTAATGGGCTGCACGTAAATATGGTGATGGCTTAAAAGTAAATCGGTGATTTTTTTACAAAGGGCAGCGTTGCCCACGGGGACTGGCACAATGTGAGAATCGCTTTTTAGGGTGGGAATGCGGCGTTTGCTTAAGGCACTTTTAAGATGCCAGGCGTTCATTTGATGTTGGCGTCGCTCTTCAGTGCTTTTTCTCAAGTGCTTTACGCTGGCAAGGGCGCCTGCCGCGATGTAAGGGGGTAGGGACGTTGTAAAAATAAAGCCCGCAGCAAAGCTGCGCACCACATCCACAAGGTCCTTGGTCCCTGTGATATATCCCCCCACAAGCCCAAAAGCCTTGCCTAAAGTTCCTTGAATGATATCAATGTGAGCGGCAATGCCGCGCTCTTCTGCAACCCCGCCGCCGGTGGGTCCGTACATGCCGACCCCGTGTACTTCGTCAAGAAAGGTCAGCGCGTTATAGTCCTTGGCAATCTGACAGAAATCTTCAAGAGGGCCGATATCGCCGTTCATGGAGTATACGGATTCAAAGGCAATGAGCTTAGGGCGCGTGGGGTCCACCGCTTTGAGACAAGCCCTTAGGTGGGCCACGTCATTGTGACGAAAGATGACTTTTTCAGCCTTGCTATAGCGGATGCCTTGGATCATGGATGCGTGATTGTCGGCATCAGAAAAAATCACGCAGTTCGGCAGGATCGAGCCGAGTGTTGACAAGGTCGCCTCATTGGAGACGTAGCCCGAGGTAAACAGAAGACCTGCCTCTTTTTCATGGAGATCTGCAAGCTCTGCTTCGAGCGCTTCATGAAGGGGGTTCGTCCCTGAAATATTGCGGGTACCACCAGCCCCAGCACCCGAGCGTCGTAGACATTCTTCCATGGCGTTTAGCACGTCGGGGTGTTGCCCCATCCCCAGATAATCATTACCACACCACACGGTGATGCGTTCTTTTTCACCGTCTTTATGAAGCACACCGTAAGGAAAGTCCCCCCTTAAACGCTCGATGGGCGCAAAGACACGGTACCGTCCCTGTTCCTTAAGGTCAGCAAGACGGGCAGCAAAAAACGACTGATAATCCATGAAGTCAAATAGGGTCTAGGGTTGCCATTTACCCCAAAATACCATTTAATCGGGGCGCGTGGGTGAAAAACTTTTGAAAGACGTTAAAACATGAACGAGCCTCTGTTGCAGCCACCTGAACCCCTAAGTGTCAGTGACCTTTCTTATCAGCTGAAAAGCTTAGTCGAGGGGCAGTTTGCAAGCGTTTTTGTAAAAGGAGAGATCTCGGGTCTTAAGCGTCATACCTCGGGCCATGTGTATTTCGCGCTGAAGGATGACCAAAGTGTGTTGGACGCTGTGTGTTGGCGCGGTACGGCCGCGCGCCTGGAGGCAAATCCCCAGGACGGAATGGAAGTCATTTGCCGGGGAAAACTCACGACTTATCCCGGGCGCTCGAAATATCAAATGGTGGTTGAAAGCATGACCCTCTCGGGCGAGGGGGCTCTTTTAAAGCTGCTGGAAGAGCGGCGCCGGCGTTTGGCCGAAGAAGGACTTTTTGATGATACGCGCAAAAAGCCTCTTCCTTTGCTGCCAGGATGTATTGGCATTATTACCTCTCCCACGGGGGCAGTCATTCAAGATATTTTGCATCGTCTCCATGACCGGTGCCCAAGAAACGTTCTCCTTTGGCCTGTGACGGTCCAAGGCGACAACGCTGCCCCTCAAATTATCAAGGCTATCGAAGGTTTTAATGACCCTGCATTTCCCTTTTCCCGGCCCGATGTGTTGATTGTGGCGCGCGGCGGGGGAAGTCTTGAAGATTTATGGGCTTTTAATGATGAGGCGTTGGTGCGTGCTGTTGCAGCGTCCCAGATCCCTGTGATTGCAGGCGTTGGGCACGAGCCGGATGTAACTCTTATTGATTACGTGGCCGACTGGCGGGCCCCCACGCCAACGGCGGCGGCAGAGCGCGCGGTCCCTGTGCGTGGAGATCTTTTAAGGGTTCTGGACGGGCAAAAAAACCGCCTCACCCAAGCGCTTTGGCGCCAAACCCAGGAAACCCAGCAGCGCCTTGATGACCGCAGCGAACGCCTTCATGGCTGTATGCCAAGATTACTGGGCCGTGTGTCCCAAGAGGTAACGTTCTTGTCTCAACGCCTTCGCCACCCAAGGCAACTTCTTGATCAACATCAGCTGGCACTTTCGACTCTTTTATCCAGGCGCGAGGGAGCTTGGTCCCAGTGTTTTTATAGAAAAGAGACGATCCTCAAAGGGTTTGGTGATTTGCTAAAAAGCTATTCGTATACGGCAACCCTCGAGCGCGGCTTTACCCTTGTGCAACAGGTGGACGGCGGCTATCTCAAGTCTGCTCGGGACGTGGTTCCTGGTCTTAACGTGGAGATCATCTTCAAGGATGGGGCGCGTGCAGCCGTAATAGCGGGAGCAAAAGCGCCCAAGAGAAAAGAAAAAAAACAAGAAGGCTCAACCCAAGCGTCATTATGGTAACGCTGGATGTTCGGTCGGTGTGATCTCTAGCAACGCTTCAAGATCAGCCATTGAGAGCTCTTCCAAGGTTTTTGGCGTTGAGGTGGCCTTGTGCCCCGTAAAAAGACCGAGTTCTTTTCCCAAAAGTTCAATGCCTTTTAAGGCGACCGAATAATTACCCTCATCAAGGGCGCCGTAAGTTAGTTTTGAAAGAAGGGCGAGGACCTCTTCTTTCCCGGGAAGCTTTTTAGCGGAAATCTTCTTTTTTGATGAAAGGGAAGGCGTAGACATTAAAGCGCTCAAAGCTAAAAGGTGACTCTGTGGTTACTTAGATCTATTTGCCCATTTATGTACAAGGGTGAGGATAAAAAAAGGCCCCGCAAAGCGAGGCCTTTTTCACAGATATATAAGAACCGTAAAAACTAGTTCTTAGCTTCTGCTGCGTCAGTAGCAGGTGCTTGCTCTGCAGGTGCTGCTTCTTTTGTCGCATCAGTTGCAACTGTAGCTTCTTCTTTCGCTACTTCAGTTGCAAGTACTGCTGGTGCTGCTGCCAAAACGGCGAGTGCAAGAACGATGTTCTTCATGGGTCTATCTCCAAAACTATTTTTACCAATCCATATCTGCCACACCGGCACGATAGGATGAGTTACTTTTATGAACTCAGCGTGGAGTATGTAAGAGCTTTAATAAAAATGCAAGAGGGGAAAAACGAAAGGGCGAAGTGTGTGAAAAATGTCTCTTTGGATAAAAAACTGGCTTACTTTTTTGAGGCATAGCAACAGTTTTTGTTAGAAAATTTCTCTCGAAAGGCAGCGTATCTGTTCTGGTTGGGACAGAGTACGTTTTGTGCGATTCAGTGAAGAGCGCGCCGTAACAACTTGTGATTGTCGTGAGCATATTATCATTCTTTTTGTATGGCAATTTGTATGGCAATAATGTTTGGAACGCCCTAGAGATGTTTAAGGGTGGAGGCCCGAAGGGGCAAAGCCCTCTGTCCGCGTGTCAGGGAAGGCTAAAACAAGTAGAATTTTTTAGGGAACAGCTGGAAGTTTCTTCGGCTTGATAACGTCGTGAAAAGAGTTATCTTATTTATTCGAATCAACAGAAGTCAGGCTTATCTTGAGCATTATTCACGAGGATAAGGGTTGTTTTTTTGGCAAGAGGCTTGATTTTTTATTGTGAAGCGATTAAAGAGATAAGCAAAATTGTGTTGTTGGAAGTGGGGCAAAGTCGGTTCACTCAAGCTCTGTGCGCCTTCCGTGTCTTATAAGGAGTTGAAAATGACTGAATCATTGCAGGTACGCGTAAGCGACCGTGAAACCACAGGTGGCGGTGAATCGCGCGCCCTTCGTCGTCAAGGTCTGATCCCTGGTGTTCTTTATGGCGAGAATGCACAGAATGTCTCCGTGAGTGTAGATCCTCGCGACATTGTAAAGGGTCTCAATACACCAGGATTTTTTACCACTATTTTTGACGTTCAAGTCGGTGGAAAGAAAGAGCGCGCCCTTGTAAAGGATATCCAATTTCATCCTGTGACCGATGCGCCAATGCACGTGGATTTTCTTCGCGTGGGTAAAAATTCAAAGGTAAAAGTTTTTATTCCGATTGCTTTTGAGAACAAGGACAAGTGCCCAGGTCTAAAGCAAGGTGGTACCCTAAGTCCTGCTATGCGTGGTCTTGATGTAATCTGCACATCTGACGCGATCCCTCACCGGTTGGAGGTAGATCTTTCTGGTAAGGAAGTGAACGCGCGTATGACCACGAACGACATTAATCTTCCTGAAGGTACTCGTTTTGCGGATCCTCGTCAGGTGGGTAATACTGTTGCTAACATCATGCCACCAAAGGTTCGCAGAGGTGCGGCAGCAGCGTCCGAATAATCTGTTGGTTTTTTTTAAAAGCCATCTTCCATGCGCCTACGAGCAGTCCCTATGTTTATACTGCTCGTAGGCCTTGGAAATCCTGGGCCTGAGTATGCCCTCAATCGTCACAACGTCGGCTACATGGTTGTTGATGATCTTGCTCATACTTTTCAAGCATCTTCCGAAAAGAGACAAGGTAAGACTCTCGTGCGTGAGGCCAAAATTGGTGACACACGGGTGCTTCTTGTGAAAACCCTTTCCTATATGAATCTATCGGGTCCTCCCGTGGCGGAGCTTGCATCCTTTTATAAAATCCCCTTAGACAATGTGATCGTTATTCATGACGAGCTTGATTTAGAATTTGGGCGCATTCGCGTCAAACAAGGGGGTGGTTCTGGCGGGCATAATGGGCTTAAAAGCCTTGATAGCAGTCTGGGGCAAAATTACTGGCGGGTCCGCATTGGGATTGGTCATCCGGGTGACAAAAGCCGCGTTGCAGGATATGTACTTCAGAATTTTACAAAAACTGAGCAAGAAGAGGTGGGAGATCTTTTGGATGATTTTTCCCAAGAGGTGACGGGCCTTTTCTTAAAAGATAAAAGCGCTTTTGCGTCAAAGATGGCAACAAGACGCGCAGTGCGAACACAAAAGGAAAAATAATTATGGGATTTCAATGTGGTATTATAGGGCTTCCCAATGTAGGAAAGTCCACTTTGTTCAATGCGTTGACACAAACGGCAGCAGCGCAGGCCGCGAACTATCCCTTTTGCACCATCGAACCTAACGTGGGGCGTGTGGCGGTGCCGGACGAGCGCCTCGACCGTCTAGCGACGTTGGCGTCCTCTCAAAAGGTGCTCGCCACCCAAATCGATATCGTAGACATTGCGGGCCTCGTGCGCGGGGCCTCCCGCGGCGAAGGGCTTGGGAATAAATTTTTAGGAAATATTCGGGAAGTGGACGCGCTAATTCATGTGCTTCGCTGTTTCGAGGACGGTGACGTCACCCATGTGGAGGGATCCGTTGATCCGCTGCGTGATCTAGAGATCATTGAGACAGAATTAATGCTGGCTGACTATGAAAGTCTCGAACGTCGCCAGGCAGCGCTTTCCAAGAAAGCTAAAGGCGGCGACAAGGAAAGCAAAGAAGTGCTTGCCCTTGTGGAGCGTCTTTTGCCGGTTCTTCACGAAGGAAAGCCCGCGCGCTCTCAAAAGGATCTGATGGATCAACCGCTTTTTAAACAATTGCAGCTTCTAACCAGCAAGCCTATTCTTTATGTCTGCAACGTATCCGAAGGCGATGTTCTCTCGGGCAATGCACATGTTGAAAAGGTTAAAATCTATGCGACCTCGGAAGGCAGTAAGTGCGTTGTGATTTCTGCTGCCATTGAATCAGAAATCGCAACCCTGCCAAGCGCTGAGGATCAAAGCGAATTTCTGGCAAGCTTAGGGCTTTCTGAAACGGGCCTTTCTCAAGTCATCCGGCAAGGGTATGAACTTTTGGGGCTTTTGACCTTCTTTACCGTAGGTCCTAAAGAGGCGCGGGCTTGGACAGTGCGAAATGGGGCCAAGGCACCGGAAGCGGCCGGCGTTATTCACTCGGATTTCGAGCGCGGTTTTATCTGTGCAGAGACAATCGCTTGCGCTGACTTCTTCGACAGTGGCAGCGAGCAAGCCGCCAAAGCGGCAGGAAAAGTGCGCCTGGAAGGTAAGGAATATCTTGTGCAAGACGGCGATGTTTTTCACTTTAGATTCAACGTGTAAGAGAGCTTATTAAAAAAAGTTAACATTTTTTCACATGACTTGTTGACATGTGGTTGATGAGGGCTTATAAGGGGGGAGTTGGCGCGGTTGACGAGCTGGAAAGCGAAGTTGGAGCGGCGTTGAGGCGGTGTTAAAACTGACTCAGGCGGCGAAAAAAAGCGAAGAAAGTGGTTGACAGCGGCAAGCGAGTTTTGTAAAAGACTCAAGCCTAGTTCGAAAGAATTAGGAGATTGTTAAGGAAGCTGTGGCAGACTTAGCAAGATGGCCTTCGGGTCGTGATTTTTAGACATTGTGTTTTTAATGAAAGAGTTATGTGGGTGGTCCAGGCGACTGGACTTTACACATAACAAGTTGTTTTGTGTAGAGCCTTTAATCAATTTTAGGTACTTAGGTACCAAGTCAAACTTGAGAGTTTGATCCTGGCTCAGAACGAACGCTGGCGGCACGCCTAACA
>JACESU010000002.1 GCA_013911655.1 Alphaproteobacteria bacterium | reverse complement strand
TCTAAAACAGATTCTGTTTTGATTACAACATCAGGAGCAACAGCCCGAATGAACTTTACGACTTCATTGCCGTGACATTCTTGGTTTTCTCTTATAAGGAATCTGTCCATGACCCCCACAATGACACCCTTGCCCGTATAGCCAAGTTCGTTCAGTGTTGAAAAATCCTCTTGTATAATCAAGGCTGTTGAATGTATTTCAACACTCCAAAGAAAAACACCTGTAAGGATGATCTTCTTTGCTTTTTTCAAGCACATCCTCCCTTATATTTTTGCGCTCATAACACTCTTTTATGATAAAAGTATATAT
Source organism: Alphaproteobacteria bacterium (assembly GCA_013911655.1). GTDB lineage: Bacteria > Pseudomonadota > Alphaproteobacteria > Caedimonadales > UBA1908 > JACESU01. The sequence goes on along the minus strand of JACESU010000002.1, from coordinate 408,414 downwards.
GATTTTTGTTGCTCTAACACACAAATATCAAAACACTAATACCGTCTCTTTTCAGCTTTTCCGTGATTAATGTAATGCCAGGTGGCGAAGGAATTCGCCTCCAGAAGCGGCATCCTTTTTGTGTGGTCCTTGACGTCGAGATTAAGCTGCAAGTAGCGCTGCGGATTAAATCCCTGGGGGAGCACTTCAGGTCCATGCGCACGCCCTTCTTGCTGACCGTGATGAGCATAATGCCAATAGGCAAACGATCTTGTATCTTCGGGCGACATCCCTTGAGTAGCGGCTTTCACGTCTGCATGAAGGGATAAATATGTCTCGGGGTTAAAGGGTTGCAGGGCTGCGCTTGGTTGATGAGATCTTCCTTCCGCTTTTCCTTGAGTCAGATAATGCGCGTATGCAAACGAACGTCTTTGCCCAAGTGTCATGGTTTTTGTATGGATCGTAAGATCAGGATGAGTATAGATATAGGCGTCGCCGTCAAAATCCCCGGGTAAGCCTGCACCTTTGTACAACCGCCCTTCCTTGATACCCTGCTGAAGATAGTGAAAAACACCAAAGGCTTCTTTTTCAGAAGGACTCATCTGAGCAGCATGCGCCCTCAAATCTGGATTGAGGGCAAGATAGACCTCTCCTTTAAAGTCTGAGGGAAGCAAGAACTTTTGTCCTTTAAGACCTTGAGGTGCGACCCCACAAATTTCATAAGCTTTTTTAAAGGCAGCCAAGGGGTCTACGCGACCTCGTCCCGTGAGAACTCCCAAAGGATCCGTATCTACCCTCGCTCCTGATTTTAAGATAGCCTTGGCAAGCATTTTAGGTTGGCACGTGGGATAAGCCTCTTGCAAAAGCACTTCTATGCTAGCCACTTGGGGCGCAGAAATAGAGCTTCCTCTAGGACTACCCAATAATTCTTTCACAACGGCTGAGATAAATCTGTTCTTAAATTCTCCTGAGAGCGTGCTATAGGATGCAACCTGTTGTTTGTTTTGCAGAGCTCCCATAATTAAACAAGCTTTTTGATGTCGTTTTCTTTTAAAAGCTCTCTCCACTGCAGGCTGTGCCACAAAGCTACTGAGCGATCAATATCTAACATTTTTATTTTTGAAAGTTTTATCTCTTTTTCTGCGAAGGGCAGCGGATCATTACCTGCAGAGCTTACAAAAACACCTCCGTTATTTGAAAGTGTCTTTAGTTCTGCTTCAAAGAGATTTCCTGATACAAAGGGAATTGACGCTGTGATAATTTTAGATCCTTTATCACGCAATCTTCTTAAAGCAGGGACAATATTTTCCTCAACATCATTAATCTTTTTTGACTTCTTTCCACTGATACGTCTAATGGAGGGATGGTTTGCAAGTGATGAGAAAGGAAGGTAATACTCCTTTCCACTTTTTGAGAACTTGTATACATCAACATCTGCAATAGCAAGAACTGTTGTCACTTCCTCGTTTTGCGAAAAAACAACATTTTCAAAAAGATGAGGGTAACACGCTGGAGCATAATTTTGTGTAACAAGAAACTTCACTTGCGACACATTAACTGTGCTTGCCTTTAGAGCTGGCACTGTTACGCACCTTTCTGCCTTTAGTTTTATGGAATTGAACATTTGTTTCACAGTTTTATGTTCTGCCAAGACATCTTTCTTAAGATTAGAAACATCTTCCCAGTAATTTTTCAGCTTGAGGCGCCCCCTCTTTGATAAAGGGCAGGACTATTGACCCATGGTTTTGTGGGCCTTGAAAATAGTCAAGAACCCCTATCTTGACGCCTTTACCCGTATATCTCAGGTCTTTAAGATTATGGATATCTTGTTGAATAGCAGGACTTGATACCCCTGTGCCTACACATACACACCTTAAAAGAAAAATACTGATACTTTTGACTTCAACACAAAGCACATATGATCTTTTTTTAAAAAGAGTAAAAATAAATGCATTCAATCCATATTTTTACTCTTTTTAAAAAAAGGAGGACTTCATCCACTCAACATTCCTCTTTTCCCTATAGACGTGTGATTATTGTGCGGTCCATGCACCGTCTATGGGCATGACAGCGCCCGTGATAGAGTCGGCAGACGCCGAACATAGAAAGACCACAAAGCCGCCGATTTCATCTGTGCGCACAAACTTTTTTGTGGCTTGTGGACCCAGCATTACGTCACGGATGACAGCTTCCCGTGTAATCCCGCGCGCCTTAGCCGTGTCATCAATCTGCGCGTCCACAAGAGGTGTATGGACATAACCGGGACAGATAGCATTGCAGGTTACGCCGTCCTCGGCGGCCTCAAGGGCCACAACCTTTGTAAGCCCCGCAAGGCCGTGCTTGGCCGACACATAGGCCGACTTGAACGGTGAGGCCACAAGGGCGTGAGCAGACGCAATATTGACAATACGTCCCCATTTCTTTTGACGCATGACAGGTAGAAGGAGCCTTGTCAGGTGAAATGGTGCCGAAAGGCTAAGTGCAATGATCAAATCCCATTTAGCCACAGGAAAGGTTTCTATGGGATTCACGAATTGAACGCCCGCATTATTAACAAGAATATCCACGCCGCCCTTTGCTTGAAGACGGGCAGCCATAGCTTCCATTTGGGACACATCCGTCAAATCAACGCCTTCAAAGGAAACGTCCACCTTGTAATCGGTCGCCATCTGGGTGCGAAGCGCTTCAATCACCTCAGCGTCACCAAAGCCGTTTAAGATGATGTCACACCCTTGCTCGGCCAAACTCTTTGCAACAGAAAGACCAATGCCACTTGTTGATCCCGTCACAAGTGCTTTTTTCCCTTTTAACATAGCGCGTCCCCTTTTTAATTTATCTCTTCATGATACCTCTTCAAGGGTATCTTTTCTATTAATACCCTAATGACATTGGTGCCACATGGTCGGCGTTGGACTGACGGCATAAAGCCGAAAAGGAATTGTCTCACTAGGGGTAAACCTCTTTAAAACACCCAGGCAAGAAGGCATCAAAGATGACACAAGGTGGTCATATCCTAGCTCTTTAGACTCCTTAAGAACTTGAGCTAAAACAGAACTTCCTATTCCTTGTTGCTGATATTCAGGCAAAACGCACCCCCAGTATAGCCCCCTTGTTCCCTGATGTGAGAAAAGTTGAAAACCGCCTATGAGAAGCCCTTCGTTGTAGACAAGATACGGCTGTAAAGGGTTTTTATCCTCTTTGAGACAAAGCCCACGCATAAACTCAAGGGCCATTCCTTCTTCGTGGTCAAAGCAGGCCGCTGAAATTTTATCAAAGGATGAGAGCTCTTCGTAACTAGAGATTCGTTGAATAATAAAACTGGATACTGGCATTAAGTCCGTGCGTTTATGGGACACATTAAACGTCACGCCTTGCAGTGGCATAGGATCTTTAAGGGGCAAGAAATCAGAAAAGAAACTTGCTCCCATGGGGCTCGCATTCCCTCCTTGAATCCAGAGCGACGGTGTTTGGCCTGCAAGGGCAGCTGCTTCACTTTTTTGCGTGAGTGTCAAAGTGTGAACATTACCATAAAATAAATTAAACAAGGGATTAGGAATACGTGTCTCGAGATACGATAGATCCCCCCACGTCGTAAGCGGCCACCGTGAAATATGAGCCAGATGTGTCAAATAAGCCCACAAATGCCCGATAGACGAAGGGGTAGACAAACAGACAGCATTGATCTGCGCCAAAGACGACATAAAGCACTCCATTCTTTGATTGTTTAAAAAAATGATAATAAGTCCGGTGCTAGAGTGTCAAGAAGCGTCTGAAAAAAAGATTATTTTTTTCAGACACTTCTTGACATTGAGTCCAAAGCCTTCCTTGATCTGCGCGCACGAATAGAATTTAGTTTCTCAGTTAACTTCCGCTTCGATAAGAATAATTTAGCGCTCATTTATGTCAAAGATGTCATTAGTGAAAAAGAGTTGCTTTTTATTAAAATTAAAACCAAGATAGAATGTTTTCTTTTTTATTGATGTAGTGACTTTTTGGCAATATAATAAGGTAATATGGTCTTGATTTGATCTGCTGGCAGGACAATTTTATTGCCCACAGAAAACAGGTGGCCATGTGTGGCATGCCCTAACACGGCACATAAATTTATATCACCCACAAGGTGACCCTAGAAACGGAGTAACAAACTATGGCAACGGAAAAAAGCCAAAGCCTGCAAGATGTATTCTTGAATACTATGCGTAAGAATAAAGCGCCCCTCACGGTGTTTTTAGTCAACGGTGTCAAACTCCAAGGCATCATCACCTGGTTTGATAGCTTCTCGATTCTTCTCAGGCGTGACGCCCAATCACAACTAGTTTACAAACATGCGATTTCGACTATTATGCCCATGGGGGCTGTTCCCCTTTACGAGGCAGAAACAGATACGGCGTCTGTGTAGGACAAGATAGAAGGGGAAACGTGACTCAAGACTTTCAGGATCTGGACGGTTCTCCCTCATCTTCTCGAGCGGCGTTCGTCATTTATCCGGCGATTGTTACAAAAGAAGCATCTGATCCTTTTGCAGAGGAAGCGCGCCTTGAAGAGGCGTGCGGACTTGCCCTTGCCATCGACCTTAATGTCATCCACAGCGAAGTCATCCGCCTGCGTAATCCGCGCCCTGCGACCCTGATCGGTTCAGGATCCGTGGAAACGCTTGCCAGCATGATTCAAGCCAAAAAGCCCGAGCTTGTGGTCATGGACACGGCCCTTACTCCTATTCAACAACGTAACCTGGAGAAAGCGTGGAAATGCAAGGTCATTGACCGAACAGGGCTTATTCTAGAAATTTTTGGCGCACGGGCCCGCACCTCAGAGGGAAGCCTGCAGGTAGAACTTGCCGCCCTTATGTATCAAAAAAGCCGTCTTGTACGGTCGTGGACACACCTGGAACGTCAAAGGGGCGGCCTTGGCTTTATTGGCGGACCTGGTGAAACACAGCTTGAAATGGATCGACGCCTCATTACCGAGCGCATCGTCAAAATTAAAAGAGAACTCGCCCAAGTCAAACGCACCAGAGCCCTTCACCGGCGTGCCAGACGCCGTGTTCCCTACCCCATTGTGGCCCTCGTAGGCTATACCAACGCTGGTAAATCAACGCTTTTTAACCGACTGACCAAGGCGGAGGTTTTTGCCAAGGATCTCCTTTTTGCGACCCTTGATCCCACCATGAGAAGCCTTAAACTCCCGTCAGGCCGAGAAATTATTTTATCCGATACGGTCGGTTTCATTTCCGAGCTCCCAACCCAGCTTATTGCCGCTTTTCACGCAACTTTGGAAGAAGTGCTAGAGGCTGATCTCATCCTTCACGTGCGCGATATCTCACACCCTCAAAGTGACAATCAAAATCAAGATGTGCGCAAAGTTCTAGAAGAAATGGGCCTGACGTCATCCCTGGAAGAGGGTATGATCGAGGTTTTGAACAAGGTAGATCTGCTGCCGTCTTTGGATGATATGCCAGCCCCACCCCGTCACCGCGTCTTTGTGTCTGCCCTGACAGGCAAAGGCGTGGACGAGTTGCTTTTGCGTATTGACGAACGCCTGGCCATGGCCGAGAAAATCTATGCGTATGAGCTCCCTTTTGAGGCAGGAGAAGCCCTTGCTTGGCTTCACGCCCATGGGGATATGCAAACCCAAAACGAAACAGAAACAGGCATCAGTGTGATGGTTCGCATGAGCCCTGTGAACGCTCACCGCTTTGAAAAGAAGTATTTAGATCAAGAAGATACCAGGCACTATGCCTCCTCTTAAGGCAAAAACCGTCTAGTCGCGGTGATAGGGGTGCCCCACTTGAATTTGCTGAGCACGATAAAGCTGCTCCATCAGCATCACGCGCGCTAGCTTGTGGGGCCACACCATGGCACCCAAGGATAGTAAAAGATCAGCGCGCCCCCGCACCTCGGGTGTCAGGCCGTCTGCTCCTCCAATAATAAACACAAACTGGGAAAAACCCTCTAATTGTTTTTGGGAAAGATGCGCTGAAAAGGCAGGACTTGATAGCCCTTTACCACGCTCGTCAAGGGCGATGACATAGGCACCCGTGGGCAACCCAGCCAAAAGCCATTTTGCCTCTTCTTGCTGAAGAACGGCCGGGGCAAGCCTTTGTTTGATCTCTCCTTCTTGCATGCTTACCTCCCACCGCAGGCGTTTTTGATAAGTCAAAAGAGCCCCTTCCAAAGGATCCCCTTTTATCTTGCCAATGGCCCGAATGATTACGCGCATCACGTCTTCCTAAAAAAGAGCCATCATCTCTGACCAAGAGGCTTTTGACAAGCATTCTGTTTTTTAGCGCGGCGGACAAGGAATAAATTCATCAGCGTCTCCTGGCACCGTGGGGAAACGCCCTTCTTGCCAGTCATGGGCAGCCTCTTCAAATTTGCCAGGATCAGAGGCCACAAAATTCCACCAAAGATACCGCGGTCCTTCCACGGCCGCCCCTCCCAATACCATGAAATGAGCGTCTTCTTCTGCGTAAAGCATAAGCTCTTTCTTTTCACCCGCAAGCAAAAGACGCATGGGCGGATGGCGGGTACCTTCTATGGATACCTCTCCAGAAATCAGGTAGATGCCTTGCTCCTCTGCCAAAGGTGGCAACGAAAAAGTCTGCCCCTTTGCAAGACGCACCTCCATATAAAGAGTATCACTTAGGGGGCGCACAGGGGATGAAAGCCCAAAGGCATTTCCCATGATAACACGTCCGGTGACGCCTTCTTGTGTAAACGTGGGTAGAGACGCACCTGCATGATGATGAAACGCGGGCGCACACCCTTCGTCTTTTTGAGGCAGCACAAGCCAACTTTGAATGCCATAGAGGGACTCACCGGCCACCCGTCTTGCCCGAGGGGTGCGCTCGCTGTGCACAATCCCGCGCCCAGCCGTCATAAGGTTCACGTCTCCTGGCACAATGGTTTGAAAAGACCCCACGGAATCTCGGTGATCAAGGGCGCCTGCAAAAAGATATGTCACCGTCTCAAGTCCAATATGGGGATGAGGTCTCACGTCAATGCCTTGATCTGTCACAAACTCGCCAGGCCCTATTTGATCCCAAAAGATAAAGGGCCCTACCATCATGCGGTTCGGCCCACCCGTGGGCAGTACACGGTGCACCTTAAAATTTCCCACATCACTGATTTTTGGCAAGAGGACTCTCATGATGTTACTCCCTGTTCTATATTTCTCATTCAGGGTGCCTCTTTTTGCATGCTTCTTCAAGCCTAGGCGCGTATCTGTCTGCCTAAAGGCAATACTGACTTGCAGGCCCAGAGCCAAAGCGCTAGAGGTAACACGATAGTTAATAGCTATGAGGGATCTATGTCCGCTTTTTCTGATGTCCGTGCCGCCCTTGATGCACAAATTAGCGCCACCTCGCCGGAAGTGGCCCTTCGTTTTTTCAAAACAAGGCCAGGCGAATACGCGCACCATGACAGGTTTCACGGCCTAAGCGTGCCCAATGTGCGCGCCCTTGCCAAAAAGTACGCGCAGCCCCTCACACGCGAGGAGGTTCTCACTTTCTTGTCTTCTCCCTTTAATGAAGAGCGTCTTTTAGGAATTTTTTTACTTATCTTTCAATATGAAAAAGCGACCCCTGTCCAACAAGACGAGATCTACGCTTTTTCTTTGAGCCAAATACCCGTCATTAATAATTGGAACTTGGTCGACCTTTACGCTCCTAAACTTATGGGCGTGCATCTTCTTGCACGGGACCGCTCAATTCTTGATCATTTTGTCAAATCTGCAATTATGTGGGAAAGACGTATCGCCGCCGTGTCAACTTTAACCTTTATTCGAGCAGGTGATCTACAGCCTACCTTGCGCCTTTGCCAGATTCTTATGAATGATAAAGAGGATCTGATGCATAAGGCTTGCGGCTGGATGCTGCGAGAGGTCGGAAAAAAGGACGCAGACGTCCTGCGTACATTTTTGAACGCCCATAAAGGACATATGCCGCGCACCATGCTTCGGTATGCCATCGAAAGATTCACGCCAGAAGAGCGGGCCCTATTTCTTAGAAAATAGAAGGGACCCAAGATCTGGAAGGGAAAGACATAGACGTGAAAAGCCCCCCCACATGCTTGGGTTGCGCACATAGGCATCCCACGAAGGCCATAAAGATACAAGCGCAACGCACGGCGTGCCCCTGCAAGAAATCAATGACTAGCTTTTCTTTTTATCTGAAATCTTTAACCCAAAGGGCGCGTAAAGCTCTTTTCCGTCTATTTTGACCTGCACAAAAAACTTAATAAAATCAACCTCACCTGGCTCTAGGTGAAAGGAAAGATCTGGCCCTCCTCGAGCGCTGTCCTCTGTGGGTTCGGGACCCATGGGATGGATGTGAATAAGCGTCTCAAAATCATCCCCAAACCCCACAAGATGCCCGTACGCCCCCATGAGTGGCTCAAGAATTGTCACAGGACGGCCCTTGTCATCAGTAATCTTCACCACTCCGCCAACGGCCTGCCCCTTTTCAAGGGGCCCCTCGAACTGCAGGTTAAAGCGATACCCGTCAACCACGGCTTCGCGTGTATCATCCGCCTCAATTTTTTGAGACGCCTGACCTTCTTCCAACATGGTGGAGGTGTACTCTTGCCGGTCCGTTGAAAGGGGATGCACATCTGCCCACAATTTGTAAGAGGCGCCCTTTAATTTTGGACTCCATTCAAAGGTATACACACCAGGTGTTTTGGTGGGGACAGGGTGAATATGGGTATAATCGGATAAAGACGGATCAATGATCAGCAGATGAATTTTCTCGGTATGCACTTCTTTCAGGTCGTCCAAAAGAACAGGCTTTGCGTCCTTGAGGTCTGTAAGGGTAAGACGCACTTGTGAGGTTCCACTCACCCGCTCAGTCTTTGCAGCAATGGTGGCAGGATCCACGCCATGATCCTTGTGGGCCATGGTGGCATGAGCGCCCTCACTGTGACTCGCGCTCACCGACGCAGTGCACAGCAGGCTCCCAAAAACACTTGCAAGAAAAACAGAGCGCATTTCACTTCTCCCTTGAGGTTTTTGTCAACCATACAAAAGGAATGAACTTATGACTATTAGAATTTTGGATTTTTAAGGAGTGGCGGGAGTGACGGGACTCGAACCCGCGACCTCCGGCGTGACAGGCCGGCGCTCTAACCAACTGAGCTACACCCCCTTTTCAGAAGATAGGCATTGATTACCGTACATCCGTGAAGGTGTCAAGGGCTTGTTGCACGATCTCTGTTTTTTTTATGATTTTTTAAATCGCGCCCAACCTGGTATCCCTTCTTTCCTCTGCACTGTATAAAGAGCCCACATCATCCCCGCCTAGATTCGCCAGCTCATACCTTCTTTTTTCATGTGCTTGCACGCATAGGCATTATGCAATTTTAGCAATCCAATAAATTTGACAAACTGTACAAAAAATCCTACATACAAAGTGTCATTTAGGAAAAGTGTTTCAAATGTGAACACTTCTCACATTTTTGAGGAAAGAGAATATGTCTCATCAAAATAGAAAACTCAGCGTTTTAGCCGCTCTTTTGCTCGGGAGCTCTGTCATTGCCGTCGAAGTAGACGCAAAAAATGCAGCAGTGAGGACTGTGCAAACACGTTCCTTTTCCGAAGAATATACTAGTCAAAAACAAACACGCCGAGCCTCTCCTTTAAAGATGCTTCAACTTAAAGCTATTGATTCAAAGCTTTATAGCAACCTTTTTGAAAGTCACGAGATTCTTTCACGCGCCCTTTTGGCAAAAACATTCGAAATCAATCAGTACACATCGCATTCTACGCCAAGCCCCATCCGTTTTGAGGCGAGCAACGGGAGCAACTTGAGCGGCCAAGAGATCGCTGAACTTAAGAAACTAAAGGAGCTGTCTGATCTTGCCTCAAAAAAGACTCAGAAAGACTTCCCTGAGCCCAAAGCCTCTCTAGTAAACGTGGATCCTGTTCATGAAGAACTAGACTCAAACGCAGTTTCTGAAGACTTGCCAACGGATGTTTCTGACAAAGAAAACACTTCCCCAACTGTTGTTAAGCCTGTTGGTCCTGTTACACCTGAGACAAAAGTTGAGGACCAGACCCCCTCTACAAAAGTCGTCCCTACGATTGTGAGAGCCCCCCGCGTTTCTGAAAAAGAAGAAATTTCTTCACAACCTGAAACACACCTCACCACTGTCAAGGACTCAACACCAGAGCAAGAACTTATCCCTGTTAAAAAGGAAGTGGCTCACGGTCAGGCGATCGTGCCTGGCCTCGAAATCACGCCTGACTTTGATTTGGCACAGCAAAACCTTCTTGACCTTGACGTACACAAATCTGTCAAGCCCACACCAAAAGCACCTCCTGCTCCTCCTGCCCCTCCCGCAGGCCGTCTTTTGAATAAAGGTAGAAATGCTGGCAATCCCAATCTTTTGAAGGATCTTCAAAATAAGAACCTGAAAAAGACAGAAGATCACAAACCTCAAGGTGCACAAGGTAGTCTTCAAAACGAGCTTCTTAAAGAGCTTATGGGCGCGCGCAAACCACGCAGTGGCGCACGCGGTGCTGTTGCACAGGACGAAGTAAACACTGATCCTGAATCCGTCGGATTCCGCTTTAACCTACGCAAGGTGAGCACTCAGGATAAAAATCGTTTTGCCAAGCGTTTGAACGGCGAAGTCTTTGAAGACGAAAATGTTTCAGCGGGACAAAACCCTTTTGGACAACTCGGGCCCAACAGAAACAATGGAGACCACGTTGATCCTCAAGCCGCCATTAGAGAAGCTGTGTTTAAGCGGCCTCAACTGCGTAAAGTTGCTGAAGAAGACAAGAATAAATTTAAACGCGACCTTCAAGAGAACCCACAAGACCACGCAGACCTTGTTGTTGGCGTGATGGTGGGTGATAGTGCCACCATTAATAAAGCTGGTCTTATCAACCACGCAAGGGCCAACCAGAAGGTTCTTCAAGACGTCAAGTATCAACGTCCACAACTCCGCAAGGTGAACCCTGACGAGCAAAACAAATTTGCCAAAGACGTTGCCGAGAAGAAGGCCGCTAATGCAGGGCAAACGCTGGCTGAAAATATAACGGCTGTACAACGCAATGATGGCGGTTCAGCTGCCGTCAAGGACCGCGCAAGCCATGCCCTTAAGGCCGTTAATGTTTTTGCAGATTTAAAGGGTGGATTTGATCTTAAATCCCTTTTGAGGCCGACATTTGCACGTCCTAAAGATATGGGAGACGATGTGCCCCCTCAACAATCTTCTTCACAAGCTAGCGAGGAACCACAAAACAACAGTGTCGATCCTTCCCACGTTTCAGGCCCTGTGACCCCTCCAACAAATCCAGGCAATGACGCACTCGTGCAAGACCCCTTACAGTCTTCTGTGAACATGGGTGATAACGATGCGCCGTCTCAAAGTTCAGGGGATGACGCGCTCATTCAAGATCTTTTAAAATCAACTGTTAATGTGGGTGGTAGCGTTGCGCCTTCTCAAGGCCCAGGGGATCACATTTCCCAAGGTCTGCCTAAGGCGTCAACCATTCCAACACCGCCGAAAATGGCGCCGCCCAAGATGCTTATGGGAAGTCGTCCAACGCCTTCTGCGCCCAAGCAAAAAACTAATAAAAAGAGCTTTGTTTTGGTAAGTTTGAGTGCCGACATTGGGAACGAAGATAACAAGAACCGTATGACGCACCATAATACCTCGGCTGACGTCATGGATGCTATCACTTCAGGTAACCACATGGCGCGTCTTAGAAAGACGAATACGGTCGCCAGCAAAGAAGCACAAGAAATGATTTTGCGTGAGCAGGAAAATGCGCTGAACCAACAGGCCGCCATGCGCAAAATTGAACTAGAGCTTCAAGCAAGGCGTGAGCGTGAACGTCTGGAAGAAGAACGTAAAGCAGAAGAAGCGCGTCAAGTTCAGGCACGTGTGGCGCAGCAGCAAAAGCTTGCCATAGAGAATGCAAAAAGCGCTCCTGGAATGAGTGGGCTTTTGCAGATGATCCAGCTTGGTCAACGTGATGACGGCTCTGCCGCAGGATTTGGTCTTAAGAAAGTTGTAAAAAAAGAGGCGCTATCAGACAAATCTGAAACCAAGGAGCAGCTTCGTGAAAAGGTGCACAACCTCGCTAACAGTGCTAGCGTAAATCAGGAAGATTACATAAAGGTTAATATGGCGCTAAGACGTACTGCCATGACTGACGAAAGTGACGATGAAGACGATGGTTTTTGGGATTAATTTCCCTTAAAAAAGGCCGGTGGTAACACCGGCCTTTTTTTATTCTTAGCTTCCTCTTCTTTTCCTTACCCTATCGTTGACCTTTTTACCCTTGTCTGGCATGATTCCGTGTTTGTTCACCTCAGGAGCTTTGATTTTCATTCTTACCGCATTAAAAGACTTTTTGTCTTTCACCGTTGTTGTCCCCCTTGTAACCTTAGTGGGCGGCTATTTCACCTATAAGCTATATGGCATTCAGTTTAGAAAACTAGGCCTTGCGGTGCGCCTTATCAGCCCTAAAGGAAGTGACGCTGGGATTTCCTCTTTTGGCGCCATTGCGGCTGTCCTTGGAGGCAACCTTGGCACCGGTAACATTGCGGGGATTGCAGTCGCCCTCACAACCGGCGGACCTGGATCCCTTTTCTGGATGTGGATCATGGCTTTTCTTGGCAGCATCTTGAAATATGTAGGCTCGTACCTCGGTGTATCTTACCGCGAAAAAAATGACAAAGGTCAGTATGTGGGCGGCCCCATGTATTATTTAAGCAAAGGCCTTAAAAAGCCCGTCATGGCCTATGTTTATTGTATCCTTCTGATTCTGGGAGCCATTACAACGGGCAACATTGTCCAAGTTAACTCCCTCACCTTGCCTCTTACCGAAGCCGGATACTCGCCCCTCTATGTCAGCCTGCTCATGGCCATTCTTCTTGCAGGCACTACCTTGGGCGGCATGCAGCGCTTTTCCCATGTGGTGTCCGCTATTGTCCCGTTTATGGCCTTTGCCTACCTTATCACATGCGGGTATATCCTGGCGGGTCACACGGCGCACATCATGCCAGCCCTTGAAGTCATTTTCACCTCGGCCTTTGATTTGAAACCTGTTGCGGGCGGCGCTGCCGGTTACGGCGTCTTTGTCGCCCTTCAGTCTGGGTTTGACCGCGGACTTTTTGCAACAGACTCTGGCCTTGGGCTTGCCGCCATTTTACACGCCCCCGTCACGACCCAGAATGAAAAAATCCCCTCCAACGCCATCGCCCAAGGGATCATGAGCGTGCTCTCGCCCCTTATTGTCATGTGCGTATGTATGCTCACGGGACTTGTCTTAATGGTCACCAACGCGTGGCAGATGCCAGGCCTTGAAAGCACGAACCAATGTATGGAAGCTTTTTGCGTTGGCCTCGGGCACTCTAGCGCTGGCTTCATCGTGCTCGTGACTCTGTTCTTTTTTGCCTTTACGACGGTCCTGACCTGGGCTTTTTGTGCGGGGCGGGCCGTTGCCTTTCTTTTGGGTGAAAAAGCCAATAAGTGGTTTCAGATTTTCTTTGTTTGTGTTGTCCCTGTGGGCGGCGCGCTCTCGGTGTCCCTTGCCTGGCAACTGGCCGATATCTTTTTAAATTTGATGCTCCTTTTGAACATGATTGGCCTTTGGGGTCTTAGAAAACCTGTGATCGAGCGTACCCGCGCATTTTTGCAGGGTCATTTTACGGAAAAAGAGATCTCGCAAGAATAGCGACCAAGGGGACGCGTCCCCTTGGTCCTTTGCGGGAACAGACCTAACCCCTTGAAAGAGATATAAGGCACATTACGTATTTATTTTCTTGGATTTTTTATAGGACTTTCTTCTTTGGGACAAACAAAGAAACCAGTGTTCTCAGATGAAGAGGTTTCTCCCTCTCCCCCTCTCATAAGTGCACCCGTCACCGAAGAAGAAGCAGAAACACATCGTCAACAAGCGGCGAAATTATAGTGCGCGCAGTGTTTGGATCAGAGGGGCGACCCATACGCCTTTCTTTCAAGAAACACCGGTTCTTGAAAGGCCAACAAGTTCTCACTAAAACATACGTCACAAATGTTGCTCTGTCTTTTTTCCAAGAAGATTTCCGCATGTAAGACAGCCCTATAAAACGCAGCGCCCTTTGAACCACTTCTTAAAGGCTGCGCATTTTTTTTCACCATTAAAATCGTAGGCATCCGCTTCAGCAAGGCACTCTTTGTACCGCGCCTGAAGCCGTTGTTTGCAGGCTTCAGTTTCGGCAGGTTCACCGTGGGGTGGTTCTGGCGGCAAAACCTTACTCATGTCAAACTTCGCCAGCGCCTTTCCTGAAGGGCCCGTAACTTTGCGTACATACGCATCAATGGGCGAAAGAGGTGGGGGGGGAGGCACGTCAGTCACTTCTTTTTGTTTTTCTTTGGCCTTTAGGGCTTGGGCGCTTTCTCCTGACGCAGAGGTCAAAGCCTCTTCCTGTTTGTGAACCGTCTCGCTTTGAGGGGACGACGCCAGCGCAGGATTCCCTATACAAAGAAAGAATCCCACAATCCCCAATAGTATTCTTCTTTTCATCTTTCTTCCCTGACGTTTATGCAACGTTCAAACCTGTTTTTTTATCACCTGAGGCAAGAATCTCCTCAAAGAATGCCTCCAGCTCTTCATTGACCGATTCTGGCTGCTCAACACATGGTACGTGACCGGCTCTTGGAATCACCGAATAGCGCGCCTTAGGTGTGAGCTCTGTCATCTGGCGCGTTTCTTCCAAGGGACGCAACATGTCGTCCTCACCCACCATATACAAAGTTGGCACTAACAAAGAGCGCAACTCCTGTAAATAGGTGGGTCTGTTATACATACCCTTACCCACCGCGGTAATGGTCGGCACATTGGCAAAAGAGATCGAGGAGAGTGAGCGCTTGAACCGTGTGATCAGATCAGGATTTGTATTATAGGTGTGTGGACCAAAAATATACGGTGCAATCAGCTCTACGAGTTCTGGGGCGAAAAATTCAGCCCGCGCGACCGCGTCCATCATGGGTAGATATTCGTTTTGCTTAGCCACAGACTCGGCCCCTAGGTACGAACTCATCACCACAAGCCCTTTGAACGCCTCAGGATGATCATGGGCGATCCGAGCCCCAATCATGCCGCCAGTAGACAGGCCGACAAAAAAGCAGCTCTCGATTTCCAGGGCTTTCATAAAAGCCCAGAAATCTTTTGCCAATTGATCCATGGAAATTTCTGTCTCAAGCCTGGTGCCACTGTCCCCATGGGCCCATATTTCAGGTATAAGGCAGCGATACTTTTTAGAAAAATGCTCGACCTGGGACGCCCACATTTCCCCAGACCAAAACAAAGTATGGGCAAAAATCACAGGAAACCCTGTGCCGTATTCTTTATATGCAAACTCAGAATCACGAATGGTGACACGTGGCATCACTTCACCTCCCATTATTATTATGATTTACTATGTTAATGGATAATATCTAGGCGTGTCCAGCATCAAAGGATAAAAGTTCTGGATGGACTCCAAGCTTGTCAAAGGCTTTCTTCCATTTATCTTGATCGGGCGTAAAGAATAAAAGGTCAGCGTCGGGATGGGTGAGCACTAGCCAGCTGTTCTGCTGTAATTCCCCTTCAAGCTGCCCTGCCATCCAACCAGCATACCCCAACGCACAGATGCTTTGCCTCGGCCCCTTATGTTGGCCCATGGAAATAAGAATTTCGAGGGTTGCCGATAAGCATAAACGATCCTCAATTTGCAAAGTGCCATCCTGCTTATAATCATCCGAATGCAGAATGAATCCTCGTCCCATTTCAATGGGGCCTCCAAGGTGAATAGGTTTTGAGACGAGTCCTTGATCACTATTCTCAAGTCCTAACTGCATCATCAGATCCGCTACATTTTGGCCTTCAATGGGCTTGTTGATAATCAGCCCCATGGCCCCCATCTCATCATGACCGCAGATATACACAAGACTTTGGGCAAAGCGCGTATCTTGCATATGGGGCATAGCAATGAGCAGGCTTCCCGTTAAGGTTCCGTCCGACATTCGCGCTTTTACGCCTCCCCCTTGGTTTTTTTTCACAATCTAGCTAAACTCAGCACTTATACGGCATACAGGAGCCAGCTTTATGTTCTTATTTTTACGTCTTATGGTTTTTACTCTAGCAGCTCTGATACTTAGTTCACAAGTTACAAAGATATACGCCATAGAAGAAAGCCCTGTTCACGTTTCTGTGATTAGCAGTGTCAGCGCAACTGGATCCCAAGGAACACTTCTTCTGGGGGTAAAGTTTACCCTTGAAAAAGGTTGGAAAATCTACGCACCACCCCCTCACGGTGATGATCTCTTTAAACGCTATCCTCAATTTGAATGGCACCTTGATGAAAACTTCAAGCAGCCCCTTGTGAGTTGGCCGGCTTCCAAAGAATTCCATGAAAATGACGAGACGCTACATGGCTATGACAAAGACGTCATTTTACCCCTGACCATTGACCCCATTATGCCAGGACAACCCTTGCACTTAAGAGGAAAAGTTGAGTTTTTAGCCTGCTCGCTTCAGTGTGTCCCCATCACAAAAGTGCTTTCCTTTGATCTGCCCGCAGGAGCTGCGAGTCCCACGCCGGACGCTCCTCAAATCCTTGCCTTTCGCACGGGCCAAAGCAGCAGCCCTCCCCCTTCTGCCTCCCTTTGGCTGATGGTCGCTTTTGCCTTTGTAGGCGGACTTATTCTCAATGCCATGCCCTGTGTGTTACCCGTCTTGTCTTTAAAAGTGCGTAGCTTTATTACACTGAAAAAAGATCCGGGCCTTTACAAAAAAAGTCTTCTATTCAGTTGGCTTGGTATTATGGTCTCGTTCGCGCTGCTGGCGTTTATTGCGATTTTCCTTAAAGAGGCGGGACAAGCAGCCGGGTGGGGCCTTCACTTCCAATCTCCCTTCTTTTTACTGCTGATGGCTCTTCTCATGGCGATTTTCGCAAAAGGTCTTTGGAATGATGACAGTTTTCAACTTCCCCCGACCTTGCAGCATCGCTTGAACCTCTTTTTAGGTGCCAAACATCCCCATTATCAGATTTTCTATGAGAATTTTTTTTCAGGCATCTTTGCAACCATGCTGGCAACCCCTTGCACCGCCCCTTTTCTTGGTACAGCCCTTGGATACGCCCTTTCCCGCGGCCCTTTTGATATTCTCCTGATCTTCACAGCCATGGGGTTTGGGTTCGCCCTTCCCTACGCGCTTCTTTATGCACTGGCCCCACGTCAACTCCCACTGCCCAAGCAAGGTCCTTGGATGGAGATTTTATCTCGGTGTTTTTCAGTAATCATGGCTGTCACAAGTCTTTGGCTCTTGTGGGTTTTCTCCCACCATGTAACCTTCTTCATGGCCTGCCTTGTGATCACCCTTCTTTTAGGGGGGGGCATCCTTGCCTACGCTCCACAAAAACGCTTGTCCTATCTTGGCAAAGGGCTTGTGGCAGGAGCGTTTGTAGCGGTTCTCTTCTCCACCACCCCGTTCACCAAGGCCCTCACAGAAGAATCCACATCCCTTTGGCAACCCTTTGATGAAGAACGGCTTCAGACTGCTCTTAAAGACGGAAAAATTGTAGTTGTGGACGTGACAGCGTCGTGGTGCACCACGTGCCAGGTGAATAAGGCTCTTGTGCTCAACACAGAAAAAATGAAGAAACTTCTTAAAGATCCGAAAATCCTTGCACTCAAAGCCGATTGGACAACCCACAACAACACCATCACCCATTATCTGGCGCGCTTTTCTCGTGCAGGGATCCCTTTCAATGTGGTCTACGGCCCCAAAGTGCCCCAAGGCATTGTGTTGCCCGAACTATTATCTGAAAAAGACGTTCTTGACGCCCTTCACAAGGCTGGCCATACATCAATAACATCATAATAGAGGGTATAAAAAAAGCCCCGAACGGGGCTTTTTTTATTGAGGTCTCGGCCTCTTAATCCTGAGACTTTTTTCTAACCCATGTTTGGCTTTTGCCAAAGAGCGGCACGCCCACATACCCGCGGACCTCTAGCTTGTCCTCGCCTCCTTCATTGTACATTCTGATTGTACAATCATACACATCACCGTCTTCAGGGTTGTAGATCTTACCATCATCCCACTCTTTATCGCCGCCAGCCTTAAATCCTGAAATAAGTTCAAGCCCTAAAAGAGGACGAGACTGCTTTGAGGCATCCTTATTGTGTTTATCAACCTTAGGCGTGCCATCTGGATAGGTTGGTTCTTGAAGTGCGACAATTTTTCCACAGAATGTATTAGGATTGTCCTGACACTTTTCAATTTTGATATCTGCATTCTTTTCGGATTTTTGTGTACGCCAGACCCCCTCAAGTGAGGCATGCGAAAATGTCACACCGAAAAAAACAAACCCTGCAACCAAACCCCTTAAAAAAGTATTATTTTTCATTAATTTACCCTTCTTTGTTCTGTCTTTTTTCTCAACAGTTGAGGATCGCTTCTAAGAGCGATTTGCTCACTCGATCCACAGAGTATCAACAAAAAAGTGAATCCAAAAGAATTTTAGTTGCTTTTATCTTGAATTGTTTCTTTACTCGTTCGTGATAGAGCCTACTTCCAATCTCGCACGAGCAGGAAGCGACTTTAAAACAGATAGTTAAGGAGTAACATAATGAGGCATTTTAATTGGCGATATGCGTCAGTTTTCGCAGCCATTGGCTTTGTAGCCATTGGCACAGGTGAGACACAAGCGGCTGGTTTCCAACTACGTGAAACAAACTCAAAAAAGCTAGGTTATGCACACGCAGGAAGCGCGACCGAAACAGGTGATGTTGCGGCCCAGTGGGACAACCCCGCAACGCTTACGACCCTTGATAAAAATGCCGTGGGTGGCTCTCTTGTAGGCGTCTTCCCCCAAGTAAAGTATGACATCAAGAACTCCACAGGCCTCACAGGCGCTGCCATGACTGGCAATGATGGTGATAACGGCGGAACGATTGCTGCCCTGCCTGCTGCTTATGTTGCTTGGCATGTAAACCAAACCGTGCGACTAGGTCTTGGCATCACTGCTCCTTGGGGCCTGAAGACAGACTATAACAAGGATTGGCTTGGAACGCTTTTTGCGACACGCTCAAGTGTTGAGACCGTGAACGTGAACCCTGCCGTGGCTTTTAAGATCAATGATATGCTTTCCATCGGTGGTGGTTTCTCTGTCGAGTATATCAAGGCAGTCCTCGGTGAAGGTTTTGAAAAAATTAATGCCGGCAGCCCCACTTCTGAGGGCACCCTTCATGGAAACGATGTGGGATACGGCTTTAACGCAGGCGTTTTGTTCCAACCCTGGAAGCACACACGCTTTGCCCTTGCTTACCGCTCACAAATCAAACACAGCCTGTCTGGTGAATTCCGTGTTTCTGATCGTGCTAACAACCGTCTTGGCCAGCTCCTAGCCCCTGACGCGACCAAGGTGCGTGCAGATGTAACGCTTCCAGAGACTGTGACGTTCAGTGCGCACCATGATCTTAACGCCAAGTGGAACGTACGCGCCGACATCCAGTTCACACGTTGGGCACGCCTTAATGAGATCGACATCAACTATGACTGGAACCCATCAGCGCCCCTTCTAGCTGCAGGCGCTGTGACACAATCCAAGGAAATTTACAAGAACCGCAATACGTGGTTCTTTGCCCTTGGAACGGGCTATCAATGGACAGAAAACACCCTCCTCAAATTTGGTGTTGCCTATGACATGGGAATGACACGTAACAACTACCGTTCACCCCGTATTCCTGATGCCAACCGCGTTTGGTTCTCGGCTGGTCTTGAGCAAAAGTTCACCGACAGCATTACAGGATCGTTGGATTACACCTTTATCCATGTAAAGCGTGCTGAGATCAACCTAAACGGTTCTCGCAACCAAGGAAAAGCAACTTTGGCTGGACGTAACTTTTCAGCAACCTCAAAAGCTTACGTCAACCTGATCGGTGCGAAGATCCAGTGGAAATTCTAATCTGATTGAAGACCTTTAAGAAAGAGGGGGCGACCCCTCTTTTTTTATACCTTGAACCTGGCCTTGAGCCGTCATGTTTTTTGTCCTACAATAAAAGCCTTAGACCATAAACAGGGAAGGCACTCCATGAAAATTCTTGTGGCCGTCAAGCGCGTACTTGACTACAACATGAAGGCCCGCGTCAAGGCTGATCACTCAGGCATTGACCTTAGTAACGTTAAAATGTCCATGAACCCCTTTGATGAAATTGCCGTTGAAGAGGCTGTGCGCCTGAAAGAAGCCGGCAAAGCAACGGAAATTGTCGTGGTATCCTTGGGTGTTAGCGCTTGTCAAGAAACCTTGCGCTCGGCCCTTGCGCTGGGTGCTGACCGGGCGATCCTAGTCGAGCACGATGCCCCCCTTGATTCCTTTGGGGTCGCAAAAGTGCTTCAAAAAATCGTCGAACAAGAAAAGCCTGACCTCTGCCTTCTTGGCAAACAAGCCATCGATGATGACGCCAACCAGACGGCGCAGTTTGTCGCAGGATTTTTGAACTGGCCCCAGGCCACGTTTGCCTCTAAAATTGAGGTGGGCGCGCGCGACGTCACCGTCACAAGAGAGGTTGATGGCGGGCTTGAAACCATTTGCTGTCAGTTTCCTTGCGTCATCAGTGTGGACCTTCGCTTGAATGAACCGCGGTATCCAAAGCTTCCCAGCATCATGCAAGCAAAGAAAAAACCCTTAGATATTGTCCAAAGTGCAAGCTTTGGCCTTGATCTGACACCCAAAACAACAGTCCTCAAGGTCACAGAGCCGCCCGTGCGTAAAGCCGGTATCATGGTGGATAGTGTAACAACCCTCATCCAAAAATTAACCAACGAAGCACGGGTGATTTCATGAGCATTCTTATCATTGCAGAACATAATAACCGCACGCTTTCACCTGCAACCTTTGCCAGCCTGACGGCTGCCAAGAAACTGGATGGGGACGTGACCCTTCTGGTGGCAGGAGACGGATGCGCGTCCGTTGCCGAAGAAGCCGCCACCCTCAACGGTGTTGCAAAAGTCTTTTTGTGTGAAGATGCATGCCTCAAGGACGGAATCGCCGAGCCTTTAAGTGACGTCGTTGTAGCAAAATCCGCGGGCTTTACACATATCCTTGCACCCGGCACCACCTTTGGCAAAAATATCCTCCCGCGTATCGCCGCGCGCCTTGGGATCATCCAGGTTTCTGACGTTATCAGTATCGAAAACAATGACACCTTCGTACACCCCATTTATGCAGGCAATGCCCTTGAAACAGTTAAAGTGAACAGCCTACCGGTGGCCCTGACCCTTCGACCCACAGCCTTTGATAAGCAAGTCGAGCGCGGGGGAAAGGCGTCTCTTGAGCGTGTGACTTGCGATTTTCCAAGCGGCTCTTTTTCTCGTTTCGTCAGCGTTGTCGAAAGCAAGTCCGAGCGTCCAGAGCTGACGTCAGCCCGCATCGTGGTTTCAGGAGGGCGCGCCCTTCAAAGCAAAGAGAACTTTTGCCTCATTGAAGCGCTTGCCGACACCTTGGGGGCCGCCATCGGGGCGTCACGCGCGGCCGTGGATGCAGGCTATGTGCCCAATGATTATCAAGTGGGACAAACGGGTAAAGTGGTCGCGCCCGAACTTTATATGGCCATCGGCATTTCCGGTGCCATTCAGCATCTGGCAGGCATGAAAGACAGCAAAGTGATTGTGGCCATTAACAAGGATCCCGACGCACCAATCTTTCAGATTGCCGATTACGGCCTTGTGGGGGATCTTTTTACCCTCGTGCCAGAGCTGACCGAAGGCCTGAAAAACGCTAAAAAATCAATGGCTTCGTAACCCTTTCCTGAGGCCTTCCTCGAGGAAGGCCTCAGGGCTTTCGATCCATCTTTTTCCTTCACGCGCCTTATGTTAAAGTTGTGCCATAACTGTTTTAGGAGCGCCCCATGACCATGACACTCTCCCCCTATCCCACCGCCAGACTGAGACGCAACCGACGGTTTGAGTGGCTTCGTGATTTGGTGGCAGAGACATCCCTTAGCCACAAGGACCTCGTGTGGCCTCTTTTTGTCCGGGAAAAGGACGCGGCCCCAACTGTTTCGTCCATGCCTGGCGTTAGGCGCTATACCCTTGAGGAACTTGACGAAGCGCTCGCGCGCGCGCGCGCCCTTGGCATTCGTACGGTGCTTCTTTTTCCTGTGATTCCCCCCGAGCTTCGCGATGAGGCGGGGTCCGAGTCCCTTAAGGACAGCGCCCTTGTCTTCAAAGCGCTCGCGCGCATCAAAGAGCTTGCCCCTGACATGGGGCTCATGGCTGATCTTGCCCTTGATCCTTATACGAGTCACGGCCATGACGGCCTTATCAAAGACGGCGACGTTCACAATGATACGACAACAGAGCTCCTCGCCAAGGTTGCATTGATGCAGGCCCAGGCGGGCGCCGACATCATTTCGCCCTCGGACATGATGGACGGACGGGTCGCGGCCATCCGCCAAATTCTTGATCAAAATGGCCATGACCAAGTGGGGATTTGTTCCTACGCGGCCAAATACTGCTCGGCCCTTTATGGTCCTTTTCGAGAGATTCTTGATTCTCAAGGCTTCTTAAAAGGCGGCCATAAAAAAAGCTATCAAATGGACCCACGTAACGGCGCTGAGGCGATCCGAGAAGTCGCGCAGGACCTTCAAGAAGGCGCTGATAGCATCATTGTTAAGCCTGGCACCCTTTATCTTGATATCATTCACCGCGTCAAAGAAACGTTCCAGGTACCAACCTTTGCCTATCACGTAAGCGGCGAATACGCGATGCTAAAGGCAGCTGCCGCCACTGGTTTCATTGATGAAAAAAGAACGCTCCTTGAAACATTGATTTGCTTTAAGCGCGCAGGCGCTGATGCTATTATTACCTATAGCGCCCTTGAGGCGGCCCAGTGGCTAAATGAGGTTTAAAAAATGAACACACGTACCCTTCCCTTGCTTTCTTGTCTTGGTGCTCTTCTGTGCTCTGGGTGTGTGGGATCTACCCTCATCCACGGTGATGACGCCCCCCAAGGCGATTATCCTGATCTTCACAGCGTGCCCGACCGCCCGGCCTTTACCCCTGACGCTGAAAGTACCGCAACGGAAGCAGAACTTGAGCAAGGGTATGAAGCGGACTTGGCAAAGAACGAGGCGCTTCGTGCACAGCTTACACGCAAAACGGCCCCTGCTTTTTAACAAGGCTCCTGCGTCTTTCTCCTTGCGTGCCTCCATCAGCTTTGATAAGCATCGTATATCTTGAAGATCGTCTTAACCCTAAGGGAGCGCCTTATGTCATACCGTCTTGCTGTTGTGGGGGCCACGGGAAATGTGGGACGCGTCCTTCTTGATATTTTAAGCGAACGTGACTTTCCCGTTGAAAAGCTTCATGCCTTGGGCTCCGAGCGCTCTGTGGGTAAAAGCGTATCCTTTGGCGAAAAAGAAACCGTCCCTTTAGAATTCCTAGATACCTTTGATTTTTCCCAAATTGATCTTGTCTTTTTCTGCGCTTCGGACGCCCTTGCCCAAAAACATATTCCGCACATTCAAGGAACCTCTAAGGCGTATATCATTGATAAATCTTCTGCCTTTAGGATGGATCCCCACGTACCGTTGATGGTACCAGAAATTAATGCGGGCACCCTTTCTTGGGCTGCTAAAAAGCGCCTCATCGCTAACCCCAACTGCGTGGTGGTGCCTCTTGCCTTGTCTTTGCAAACCCTTGCCCAAGGTAACTCCTTGAAAAAAGTCGTGGTCTCAACCTATCAGTCCGTTTCGGGCGCTGGCAAAGAAGCCATGGACGAGCTTTATCTACAAACAAAAGCAACCTACGTGGCAGAAGCCCTCACACCTGAGGTTTTCTCCAAGCCCATCGCCTTTAATGTGATCCCTCAAATTGACCGCATTGAACATGACGGCTTTACGGGTGAAGAACATAAAATCATGAGTGAACTTAAAAAAATCATTCACCCAAGCCTGCAAGTTACCCCCACCTGTGTGCGCGTCCCTGTGTTTAACGGGCACGCTGCCTCAGTCCATGCCACCTTTGAAAAACCCCTGCCGCTAAGCGCCGCAAGAGAAAGATTTTCAGCCGAAAAAAGTATTCAACTTTATGACAGCGCCAGCAAGGAACTTTACGCGACCCCCCTTGATATTGCGGGTGAGGACGCGGTATATATCAGCAGGCTTCGGCAAGACCCTAAGACGCCGACCGAGCTTACTTTTTGGCTCACTTGCGATAACTTACGCAAAGGCGCTGCTTTAAACGCCGTTCAAATCGCAGAGCTGCTTGTGCGTCACAAGCTCCTAGAAAAATCGCTAAAACCAGATTAAACATTATTTTGAATTTTAAAGTTTTTTTTGAAATGCTAACTATTTTTTAACTTTTTAGCGTCCCTATTTTGCCAATTTCCTTATACTTTTGAAGAAATTGTCTGTCATTAGACCCATTGCGCAGTCTCATTTTGTCGTGCTACTCTTTTATGAAAACATATAAGGGAGGGCACGTTGAGTGAACCCAAAAGCAGACATCTTGCAAGGCTTCATCAGGCAGCGCGCCCTCATGCGCAGCCTCAAGACCTCTCAAGATCTCACTTTTGCTGGCACTCCTCCGGTCGCTCCCAGGTCTCCATCTTCACCCACGCTCAGTGCCCAAGAAAAGATCAAACAAGACCTCGACCGAGTGGCCGCGAAAACAGCTCAGCATTTAGAACCACCACCAGCAAAAGGACGCCTTTTCATGGGAAAGCTTAGAAGTTTCTTTGTGTTTCTTTTGTTTTTGTTGGCGAGTGTTCTCATTTTCGCTGTTGGGTTTTTGACCTGTTACACGACCTTTCCGCCCCGACCTGTCAGTGATCTTTCCAAAGAGTACATGGGGCCCTACGGCGCCTCACGGGCCTCTCAAGACATCGCCCAAGCCCCGCCCATCAGCGCGCCTGTCACCACGTCCTATGCCAACAGACAAGCCTTTATCCGGTCTAACGCGCCTCGAGATCTTTTGGCAGACGCTGAAATGCGCACAGTACGCGAGTCTAAAAGTCAGGCAAGAAATTTCATTACGCGGGCGCTTAGTAAAGTAAATACAGAAATTCGCTCGGCGCTCGGCCCCTATTTAGGCGCGGCCGTCGCTCCCATCACGACAGGCCTTGCCCAGTCAGCCACCAACCAAACCTTTGCCAATGATCCTCTATCAGTTCGAAGAACAGGTTCGCAGGCGCAGACCTCCTCACAAGGAGGCAGCACCGGTGCAGGCGCAAATACCCCAAATGCGGCTGAAAACGGCCCTGCTGGTGCAACGCTTAAACCCTCAGATACCATGCAACGTCAAGCAACCTATACCATTCTTGCTCAAGAATCTTTATTCAGTGACGAAGCCCTTTCTTTTGCCCAACAACTTCGCGATCAAGGATTTGGCGCTTATATGGTCAAAGAGCAAACCTCCGATGGTCAGGTCAAATATGTTGTTAAAGTTGGTCAGTTCTCCAATTATCAGGATGCCCGGGACGCCGCCGCCCTTTTAGGGAAACAGTGGCAGCTTCCTGCACGTGTCATCCTGTTTGGCCCCTCTATGTAAAAGGACACGAAACCCATGATGCAAACGAGATCGAATCGGAAGACAAAAATCGCAGGAGCCGCCTTGGGTCTTTTGCTTACAGGATGTCAAAATATGAGCGTTTTTCAAAAAAAGGAAGAGGCTCATACGCCTTGTATCACAGCCATTGATATCTCTCTTGATTCTGATGCCAATCAAAACTCTGCCGTGGCCATTGATCTTCTGGTTGTCTACAACGAAGAGCTTATGAAAACCCTTATGAAGATGAAATCCAAAGATTATTTTGAGTCACATATGCAAGTCAAAAGGGATTATCCCGATATGGTGGATATTTGGCATTGGGAGCTCACTCCCGGTCAGGTCGTCAGGGACTATCCTATTCAACAACGCTCAGACGAGCCTGTAGGCGCTGTGCTTTTTGGAGATTATCTTGCAAAGGGCGATCACCGCATTCGTCTTGCACAGCAAGCGCATGCCCACGTCCGCATGAAGAAATTCGATTTCTGTGTCCTTGAACAAGGATGTAGTGCCGACCCAAGACATCAAGCCATTGCGTCACGGGACGCCCCAGAAGATCCAAGTGCGGGCGCCATGGCTGGCAACCTTTCCAAGGGAAAAGATGCCCTCAAACAAGGCATGTCGACGGCGAAACAACTTAAAGGTGAGGTTTCACAACTTCAAAAAATGCTTAAATAAATGACCAGGGAGGTTAGATAACATTATGGCAACGACTTACCCCATCGCTCCTGCACTGCAATGGCATGAAGGCATGCTGCTTATGCCTGAGCACTTTCAGCAAAACGATCGACGTCTTGATCAGCTCTTTCATTTTCATATGTCCAATGCATCGCCTTTTTATTGGGGAATTGTATCGTGCAAAATCGATTCGGCTAAACTAGTCACAGGTGTTGTGAGCTTCACAGCTCTGCAAGCCGTCATGCCCGATGGCACCATCGTCAGTGTGCGTGAAGAAGAAGGGCGCCCTTTAGAAATCGACATTAACGATCTGATTCTAAAGCAAGCCGATAAGACGCTCATGCTTCACTTGGCTGTTCCCATCTACAGACCCAATGCCGCGAACGTCAATAATGACTTACCGCGCTACCTTTCCCAGGAAAGCGATGTTGTTGTTGACGAGAATACCGGTGAAGGGCAGCTTCGCTTCCCAACCCTTAAGCCTAACCTTCTTTTGTTAACAGGAGACGTTTCTTCAGGGCAATATATTAGCTTTCCCGTGTTAAAAATAGCTTATGTTTCGAATAGTTACTCCATTTCTGGAGATTACTGCCCTCCTTTTCTTTCCATTACCCCCGATCACCCCATCGGCGCCCTTAGCCTCGATCTTGCCCAGCGCATGCGACAAAAGATCTCATTCCTTGCCGACAAACTCAACTCTCAAACTGACGATATTATGTCTGCTGAAGCCGAGGACGCGGTGCGCGCTCTTTCCAGAGGTCTCCTGCCTTTTGAAGCCATGCTGCGGGCAGGTGCCGCGCATCCTTATGACTTGTATCTTGAGCTTTGCTCCCTTGCAGGGGATATGACAGCCCTTCATCCAGGACAAATGCCACCAAGTTTTTCAACCTATCGTCACGATGATATGATGCCAACCTTTCAAGAAGCTTTAGGGTTTACCAATGCTATGTTGGACCGCATTCAAGAGGGCTATAACGTCATTGCCCTTACCCTTGACCAACGGATTTTCAAACTCCCCCTCCGACAGGCGTGGATGCAAGATCATCTTATTTTCGGTGTCAAGGCAGCGCCGGGCATGAGTGAAAAAGAAGTCGCCGAGTGGTTGACACAGGCTGTCATTGCCACTGACCGATTTGTGGGAGCTGTGCGTGACAAACGTATCCTTGGCGCCACCCGTACGCTTATCGAGGCGAATGAAGATATGGGGCTGCTTCCTGCCAGAGGCGTTGTGCTCTTTTCGGTTCTTTATGATCGCAGCTTTATCGATTCCAACGAAACACTCCAGATCTTTAACGTGGCAGATACCGACGCCACACGTCCTGTTGAGATCGTGATGTACGTTCCCAAAAGAACAAGGGATACGTATTTTTAGAAAAAATTAACACAATTTAGCTACTGTTTAAGTTACTTTTTAATAAAATTCCACCTTAACGGGGGAAAACAAGGGAGCAAAAGATGGCGCAAACGCTACAGCTTAGGCGGGTGGGAGACAGAGATGGCTCGTTTGTCTTAAGATATTTTGAAGAGTTTTACACTGAAGTCTCGCGCCAAAAAGATCGTATCCGTTCGGGCCAATGGAAACGACCCGATGCGTTTTCCGATGCGCCAGGTGCAGCTGAGATGGACGTTGCGACCAGCGCTCAGGCTATTACAGATAAACTATATCAAATGCTCGACCGACAAGCGATCCAAGCCACCCGCATGGGCGGCGAGTTTGGCAGCACCTACTATCAAGAGGCGCAATTTGTCATGGCTGCCCTTGCCGATGAGGTTTTTCTCAACCTTTCTTGGGAGGGGCGTCAGTATTGGGAAGACCATCTGTTAGAGTCACGCCTTTTTGGCACGCACGATGCGGGTGATCTCTTTTTTAGAAGACTTGATCAATTTCTAGCTGAACGAGATATTCTGCGAAAAGATTTGGCAGAGGTGTACTTGCTTGCCCTTGGTCTGGGGTTCCAAGGAAAATTTAGAAATATCAATGACGATGGGCGCCTAGCCGAGTGGCGACGACAACTTTACGTGTTTATTAATCACCGAACGCCTGCTCTTTTGGCGGGAAAAGAACGCCTTTTCCCAGACAGCTACGCCCATACACTGGCAACCGGTGATAAAGAGCAAATGCAGGACAGGCGCCTTTGGTACACAAGCATTGCGTCTGTGTTTTTTGTCATTTTTCTTTTCTCACATTTGGTGTGGGAACGTGCCATCGAGGACGTGTCGACTGTGAGCACACGCATCCTCAACTTAACGAAGAAATAGGAGGGATCTGTGTTGGCACAACTTCTTCAAGGATATCAGACATATCTTCCTCTTATCCTCATCGGCGCCCTTGTTCTTGCCGTCCTTATCGTGATTCTTCTTGTGGTTGTAGGTAAAAAAGCCCTTGCCCAATCAAGAAAACGTCAAGCACTGGCAAGACCCGCAGGCGCTAAACCAACTTTTTCCGAGCGCCTAGAGCATACGCAAGAGCACCTTAAAGGCATTAAGGGATGGTTCCAAAGGCTGTGGGGCCGTTGGCGGTGGGAACCCAATGATGATCAAGCGCTTTCCTTTAAGCAAACTCTTAAAATCTTAAAGGAATACCTCCCTGATCGTCATCCCGAGTACACGCTTCCTTGGTATATGGTCGTAGGCTCTGATCAGTCAGGAAAATCAGAAATCTTGAATGATCTAGATTTAGAGCTTCCCATTGGGAAACCCACCTATAGCGTTGACACACAAATTACGGGCGTACAATGGTCCTTTTATGACCGAGGTGTTGTCCTCGAGGTGAACGGCGATTGCTTCCTTCGGGATAAAGAAATTACCTCGAATAACGAAGTATGGACTCGTCTTCTAAGGCTTTTAAATCGCTACCGCGCAAGACGCCCTTTAGACGGCCTTGTGATCACAATCCCTGCCTCAGAAATTTATGGCCCAACGCGACTTGAACAAATAGAGCTCCTTGAGCGCGCCAAACATATTTATACCAAACTTTGGAGTCTTCAATCCGTCACAGGAATGCGCCTACCCGTATATATGGTCATTACCAAGTGTGATCTGGTGCCAGGTTTTAAAAGCTTTGCAACGGAACTTCCAGCCACAGCTTACAACGAAATGTTTGGTTGGTCCTCTCCCTACGCCATTGATGCGACTTACGGTCCTGACTGGGTTGACGATATTTTCGATCACTTGCATCGCTCTCTCAACAGGTTGCGATCTGAAGTCTTTGCCGAAGGGCAAGTCCGTAGCGAACGCGACGGCACCCTTCTTTTTCCATTAGAGTTTTTTTCTTTAAAAGAGGGAATCGGCGCATACCTTAATGGTATTTTCAAAGACAGTTCTTATCATGAAAGCTTCTTTTTAAGGGGTGTTTACTTTTCTGGAAAGGCAACAGTTCAAGGGTCTCCTGTCTTTTCTCAGCGCAGTGTCCTTGAGGATACGGCCGTGCGCACTCAAAAATTGGATCCTCAACAAGAGAGGCGCGAAAAAGCAATTTTCCTGCGAGACCTTTTTGAAAAGAAAATTTTCTCTGAGTCTTCTCTTGCAAGGCCCGTGCGTCGCATTCTTCTTTCCACTAACAGGCTTCTAAATTTTACAAAAATTGCCAGTGTCGTTGTGGCCGTAGGGTGGATTGTTGGTGTCATGCAGAATTACAGGTACATCGAATCTGGAAACCAAACCCTGATGCCGAGTCTTAAACGCATCGATAGCGCCCTGCAAGGCATCGATCAACTGGGTGGCTACCAAGACACCCCTCGCTTTCGAGAATACCTCAACCAACAAGCAAACTCTGTTCTAGAAGGATTTTCTGACCTTGCTCCTGTCAGCAGTTTTGCGTTTTTTATGCCGACATCTTGGTTCAGCAACATTGATGATCATATCCAAGATGCCTTTACCATCGGGTATGACCACATAATTTTACCTTCACTGTATTCAGCTCTTTTGAAAAAAGCAGAAGAAGTCGTCTCCATTGGCCATATTGATTATAAAAATGATCTGCGCACCCCCTTCGTGAACCCTGCTTATTCTCCTGCCTTCAAAGCGTTAGATGGCTATGTTGGTGACGTCGTACAACTCGAAAAGCAAGTTTCAAACTTCAATGAGCTTGACGTCACGAGCAGTGTCGAAAATCTAGGTATTTTGGTCCGTTATCTTTTTAATCGTGATCTTCCTAAGAACTTTTTTAACCACACAGAATACTATAAACGGGCGCTAAGTCGCATTATTGATCGCAACATTGATCTAACGCACTTCAGAGTGGCCGCCGGTCAAAAGCTTGGAATTTTGTTCAAGAACTTTATTGCAACGTCCTTTGATGTGCAGCGCAACTTCCCACTTTTTGAAAAACTAAAGCGGGACATCACCAATTGGGAAGACACCAAAATCTTGCATCATCTCCATGCCGGTGATTTGCGTAAGACAACTGAACGCGCCATCACGGTTGCTGACATTATTGCCAGCGGAGACCTTGCCTGGATTGACAATACAATTTTCGAACCAAGTCCAAGCTATGTTCAGATGAAGAATGATATCTCGGCTTCTCACCTTTTAGGCCCAGATTTGACAGCTGAGCTCACACGCATTGCCGACCGTGAGTTCTTAACGTTTAAGCTTCACTTGTCTGATCTGAAAACAAAGCTGACAGGCACCTTCTTTAATATTGCTGACAATCGTCTTGTGGGTGAACCTTCTCCGGGTCTTGTGGCCGTTATTGACGCTCTCAGCCAATACCTCAATGAAAAGTTCATGATCACCATTGGAAAAAAATCCTTGTCTACTAAGCTTGACGGGGCGCGACTTTTGTTTTGGGACGAGGATACGCTTCAAAAAGCAGAAGAGTACGCTGATGCCTATCAATCCTATTTGCAAAAGCACCTGCCGACAGCTCTTGCTGATCTTCAAGATCTCTTTAAAATTGTGGGTCTTAACAGTACCAAGGACATTGTGACAGCTCTTATCGCCAACGCCCAAACATTCCAAGATAATCCTTTGAATTCTCTTGGATTTGGCGCACAGGAAATCCTTCATGCTCAAGTGCAAAATGTGGCAGCAGCCGTGCCCCATTTTACAAAGCTCCTTGGTATGTATGACAACGGCGGCTTTGTGAACAACGGTGTTGTCCTGCGAGAACTCCTTGTGAAACAAAATTATGACATTCTAGAGCGTATTGAAAAACTTCTTGAGAGCGATAACCTCTATAATGCAAAAGAAGAAGCGTTTGAATGGTGGGATGGGTCTCCGCTTGTAGGGCTCAAAGCCTTTGGGGTGCATACCATCTCGGATATGCGCACGTACCTCACCGCCCAACGTTTTCAAATTGCATTCTTGGCCAAAGAAATGGCAGAGCCCATCTTGACGCTTCTTAGTCTTGGTTACCTTGAAGATGTGCCTTACGATCTTCCCCTGGCAACCAAATGGAGTCATATCGCGTCGATCCTAAGCGATTATGAGAAACAATCGCCTGGGAATTCACTCAAGATCCTTGAGCAATTCTTAACTTATGACATCAACGAATTGTCTTTGGAAAACTGTACTCTTGACGCTGATGATTTTGATGGCGGGGATTACTTCCTTGAAATCCGCAATCGCTATGCGACTTCTCTTCAGGATCGCTGCGAAACGCTTCGGGGTCGAAAAGCCCTTGAGCGCTACAACCGCGCAGCCACGTTCTTTAATGTGAACCTCGCTGGGCGCTTTCCTTTCACAAAACGCATCAAGCAAGACGCACAGTCAGATGCTGATCCCGATGACGTGATCACGTTCTTCCAACTCTTTGACAGTCTAAGTACCAAGGACATCGAGATCCTCAAAAGGCTTTCACGGTCATCGGCGGCCAAGGACTCTCTTGCTGCCTTTATCTCAAAGATCGAAAGTGTGAGACCCTTGATGCTTGCCTCCCTTGATAAAGGAACGGATAAGCAGATTCCGAACGTGAAGATTGATGTTGCCTTCCGCACAAACCGCAAGGAAGAACGCGGTGGTAACAAGATCATCGACTGGTCCATGGATTTTGGCACAGGGCAAATCGATTTTAGAGGTAGTGAGATGACTGGCAAATGGCGCGTGGGTGCGCCTGTAGATGTAAATCTCACCTGGGCGCTTGATTCTGACAATGTGCCGATTTCTGATCCTCGCAACCCGTCACTAGATGTGGTCGGACCCAATGCCATATTCTCGTACGAAGGGCGGTGGGCTTTGATTCGTCTTGTGCGCGAGCACGCAACCGATGAAGGTAAGTTTGATCAATCTTTGGCCCCAGCTCCTCTGACTTTAGAGTTTTTAGTGCCAACAGCTTATAACAAAGCGTGTTACCAAGGCGAGCCCCCTCTCAAGATGGATCGAAAGAGTGAGCCTACACGTGTCTTCTGTCAACTCAGTATGCACATTCCTGTGACAACCCAGCTGGAGGGACCAGACGGCCTTACGGTGACAGAGCTTAAACGCATCGGCATGCCGCGCTTCCCTTACGAAGCGCCAGTGGTAGAGCCTGTGCCTTTAAAGCGCCGCAAACAAGATTAGGAGAGTGCCATGAAACAGTTTCAACTAAGTGAAAATGTCTGGAAGGCCCTACTGCGACCTATTTCGGATAAGGAGCCGTCAGGAAAGTTCTTTTTATATGAACCTCTTTATGATCAAATTCGAGAGGCAAGATTTCATGAAGATGATTCGCTTCCCCAGGGTATTTGGCAAAGAGATCTGAAGAAGGCGGATTGGTCAAAGGTTGAAGCGCTTTGCCTTGAGGCACTGCAAGAAAAGACCAAAGACCTGCAAATTGCAGCCTGGCTGACGGAAGCTTGGCTTGTTCTATACGGCATAGAAGGATTTGCCAAAGGTCTTGAACTTTGCCGGCTTTTGGCCTTTACCTTTTGGGATTCGGTTTATCCAGAACTTAGACCCGATGACGCAGAGTACCGCCTATCACCTCTCATTTGGATCAATGAAAAGCTTGAGGAACGCCTTTATTTTATCACGATCACAAAACCCGCGGATATAGCCCAAACATCCTTAAGTTTTGCAGATTATGCTAAAGCTCAGCAAAACGATACCTTAGGCCGCCGCGATCCAAAAATTGCCAGAGAACATGAAAAAACGGGCGAGCTTACCCTTGCACAATTTAAAAGATCACAAACGCTCACCCCTTCTTCTTTTTACCGCAAACTCCATGAGCAGCTCAGCACCTGTCTAACGCAAGCCCGCTCTTTTGAAGAACTTGTGGGATCAAAACTTACGGGATATGACGGACTTTTAGTACGCCTTCGCACAACCTTGCAAGAAATTTTGAAATTCGTCGATGGATGCCTTGAGGATCGCAGGGAAGTGATTCCAGACGCGTCCACAGAAAGCACCTCGGACAGTAAAGGAAAAACCATGACAGGCAAAGGGACAAGTGGCATGAGTGGCCCCATCAAAAGCAGAGAAGATGCTTATCAGTGCCTAGCAGAGGCCGCTGATTTTCTCGCGCATCTCGAGCCCCACAGTCCGACCCCTTATCTGGTGCGGCGCGCCATTACCTGGGGCAGTATGTCACTCATCGATCTTATGCAAGAAATTGTCCATGACCCCAATGATTACCGACAAATTTTACAGCTTTTGGGCATCAGTCATAAGAGTGAACATACAGGCAGTTAAAAAGACTGTGGACACGTCTGGGCATAAAGCACAGGACGCTTAAGGATCAAAGACACGAGGCGCTTGATTTTTAAGCGCCTCGTGTCTTTTTTAAGCTTTGTTGGCTTTGTGATAAGCTTCAAGAGTATCCGCAAAAAGAGGGGGTACTTCTTGCATGGGGTAGTGCCCTGATCCTGGAAGATCTACGAAGGACGCATTTTCAAACCACATGCCAATGGTATCCTTCATATCTTGCACACGGTGTCCCTGCACGTCGTCGGCCCCCGTCATCACAAGAAGCGGCGTTTTGCATCCTGCTACTTTTTGGGACAAATCTGTCTTTACATACATATGCAAGTAGCCAAGGCGGGCAGAGGCAAGAGAGCACTGCCACCACCTGGCAACCTTATAGTCCAGGAATTGCCCCAGGTACCGGCCACCTGTCATAAACGTCACAATTTGCCTTGCAGCCCCAAGATCCCGCTGGGTTGCCCCCTCGAAAAAGGCCATATTCTCAAGCATTCCAGACGATCCACACGCAGGGGTCGGGGTCACCGCCACAAGACTTAAAAGTCTGTCGGGCGCCATCACGGCAGCGTACTGCGCCACAAGGCCCGTCATGGAATGGGTCACCAAATGAAAGCGTTTGACGCCTAGCTGATCCATGAGTGCCATCAGATCGTTATAGATTTCTTCAACGCTAAAGCGTCCTTCGATATTTTTGGATTTGCCGTATCCTCGCACGTCCACAAAATAGTACGTGAAATCAGGACAAAGGTAGGGCCTTATCACCTCATAACTTGTTGTATCACAAAACCAATCATGAAGCATGATAACGGCCTCATGACCTGCTCCTTGCATTTCATATCCTAACATAGGCACTCTCTTCCTTTTGTAGATAGGTTACCCCATCTCTTATTATTGAAGTTTCTTTATGGCGTGCTCTAAAGAGCATCGCAAGACAGCTTTCCCCTTTTGCACGTAAAGAAACGTAAGTGTGATTTACATGTTCTCTTGACGCTCAAGGCGCGCTCTGACCCACA
Source organism: Alphaproteobacteria bacterium (assembly GCA_013911655.1). GTDB lineage: Bacteria > Pseudomonadota > Alphaproteobacteria > Caedimonadales > UBA1908 > JACESU01. The sequence goes on along the minus strand of JACESU010000002.1, from coordinate 373,597 downwards.
TGGCAACAGCCGCTGCCACGCTTTGGTAGGCATGCTTTGTCGCCGGCAAAAGCCCCTCTTGAATAAACGCCGGCACCCCTTTGTCGCAAGCGCGCGCAATCCCAGGATCAAGAGGGAGGCTTCCTAAAAACGGAATCTTTTTTTCGTGGGCCAAAGTCTCGCCCCCTTTTTCCCCAAAGATTGGTGTTTCTTTGTGGCAATGGGCGCACACAAACGTCGCCATATTTTCCACCAGTCCCACAAAAGGCACGGACATGCGTTCGAACAAATCAAGGCCGCGCCGCACGTCTTGAAGGGCCACCTCTTGAGGTGTTGAGACCACTACCACACCGGCTAAGGGCACACGCTGGGTAAGGGTCAGATGAAGATCGCCGGTGCCTGGGGGAAGATCAATGAGCAGCACCTCAAGGGCGGGCCACGCAACATCAATAAGCAACTGCTTCAAAGCGGTCTGTACCATGGGACCACGCCACAATACGGGCTGGCCCTCTGGGATCAGAAACCCCATGGACATAGTGGGCATACCTCCGACCCAAACAGGATCGATTTTACCCGAGGCAGTTGTGGACGCGGGACCCTTTGTCCCCAAAAGGGTGGGGAGTGAGGGCCCATAAAGATCTGCGTCCAAAAGCCCTACCTTGATCCCCAGCATACGAAGGGCAACAGCCAAGTTCAAACTAAGGGTTGATTTACCCACCCCGCCCTTAGCGGACGTGATGCCCACAATCAGCTTCATATGGGGTAACGGAAATAAGGGAGAGGGAGGCGGTTTCTTTGCTTCTGGCGCGGCGCGCTTTGCAGTCCACGCGACCTGCACCCGCTGGCCAGGAAGCGCTTTTGAAAGAATCATCTCTAGAGTTTTTTTAATTTCTTCAAAGGCTTTTTGCTCCTCAAACGCAATCTCGATAAACAGCTGGAATGTGTCTTCTTGGGTGTGGCCCTCCATCTGCCGGCCGCATTCTTTCAGGGGCACACGGCGCACGGGGTCCTGAATCAAGGACAAAGCGTCCAGTACTTGGGGGGGAAGAAACACCTTATCCAACAAAAGATCTTCGCTTTTCTATGAATCGCGTTGCGCCTGTAGTGGGTATAGCATATAAATAAATAAACTGCAGGCGCTAATGACGTACTTACAGGTAAGGAGAGACCGTGTCCTGGAATGATCAAAATGGGGGACCTTGGGGCCAGAAACCCAAAGGAAATGGTGGTAACTATGGGGGAGGCGGTAACGGCTCTGGCGGAGGGCCTGACTTTGAGGATATCCTCAAAAAAGGCCAGGATAACATTCGCCGTATTTTCCCGAAATCTGGTGGAGGGGGCGGTGGGGGCCAAAGTGGCGGAAAAGCCCTTGGCATCTTAGGCGTTGTCGTGGGCGGCCTCTGGCTTGGTTCTGGTTTTTATCAGGTTCAAGAAGGCGCGCAAGCAGCTGTTCTTCGCTTTGGCAAGTGGGTCAAGACCACAACGCCTGGTATTAACTACCGCCTGCCCTATCCCATCGAATCTGTTATTATTGAAAAAGTTGAGCAAATCAACCGGGTGGATAGCGGCGTTCAGGTAAAGTCTGACGTTGCTCTTAAGGCTGATAACAGCGCAAATTTGATGCTGACCGGAGACGAAAACATCGTGTCCATCGAATTTACTGTTCACTGGTTCATCAAGGATCTCGAAGGATATCTTTTTAAAATTGATGATCCTAAATTGGCTGTTAAGGACGCCGCTGAAAGCGCTGTGCGTGAAATTGTTGCCCAGCACAAACTGCTCTTTGCCCTGACAAAAGGACGGGGAGAAATCACAGATAAGGCACAAATTCTCCTGCAAAAAATGCTCGACAGTTACGGGTCTGGTATTCAAATTCAACGCATCCAATTGAAAAGCGTTGACCCGCCTACCCAGGTTGTAGACGCCTTCCGTGACGTTCAGCGCGCCAGTGCTGACAAAGAAAGTAAAATGAACGAGGCAAAAGCTTATCTAAATTCTGTCGTGCCTGTTGCACGAGGAGAGGCCTCTCAGATTACGCAGCTGGCGGATGCTTATAAGCGTGCAATTGTAGATAAGGCGACTGGCGAAACATCCCGTTTCCTTGCAGTCCTTGCCAAGTATAAAAGCGCACCTGACGTCACAAAAAAACGCCTTCTCCTTGAGAATATGGAAACCATTTTAACGGGTGTGAACAAGGTGCTTTTGGACGGTAAGGCGGCTGGGGCCCAAAATGTGCTCCCGTACCTGCCTCTGCCTGCCATCAAACCTGCAGAGCCAAAGCCGGTGGAAGATTCCACGCCTGCGCTTAGCGCCGCAGCGCCCCTTGCCAAAGTCCTTCAAGCACCAGAAAGGGTTAAGCCATGACCCAACGTTTTCTTTTACCCATCGCAGGCTTGTTTGCGGGCCTCGTGTTTCTTGCGTCCGAGGTGTTCTTTACGGTCCATCAAAGCGCGCAAGCTATCGTCTTGCAATTTGGCGAGCTTGTGGCGGTCCATGAAACGCCAGGCCTGAAAATGAAGATACCCTTCATTCAGACGGTGATCTTTTACGACGCCCGCCTTTTAAACTACAACCTCCCGGTGATCGAAGTGACAGACGGAGATCAAAAACGGTTGGTCGTCGACATGTATACACGTTACCGCATTAAAGATCCGCTGATGTTCTTTAAAAAGGTTCAAACACGTCCCAACGCAGAAAACAGGCTTAGTACCATTGTGGACGCCAGCATGAGGCGCGTGATCGGGCGCGTAACCCTTTCAAAGCTTTTGTCGGAAAACCGTACACGGATCATGGGTGAAATCCAGCAAGAAGTCGTCGCATCAGCGCAAACGTTCGGCGTGGAGGTGACAGATGTGCGCATTATTCGCGCGGATCTTCCTCGTGAAAACAGTGAAGCCATTTTCCGCCGCATGGAAACCCAGCGACGCCAAGAAGCCAAACAGTATCGCGCAGAAGGTGACGAACAAGCTCAGATGACCCGTGCAGACGCCGATCGTCAAAAGATTGAAATATTGGCAGAAGCCAACAAGAAATCCGAGATCATTCGCGGTGAGGGAGATGCAACTGCCTATAAGATTTACGCGGATGCCTATCAACAAGATCTTGAATTCTATGATTTATATCGCAGCCTTGAGGCCTACCGTAAGAGTCTTCGTCCAGAAGACACGACCATGGTCATCACCAAGGACGGCGCTTTCTTTAAACATTTAGGTAACTAAGGAGATAGAACCTATGTCCCTCAACATACTTCAAAAATGGCAAAAGCGCCTTTGCCTTGTGGTCGCCCTCGTGGCGGCCCTGCCGGCGCTTCAGGCCGCACCTCAGGATTTCTCCTCGGCTGTAAAACCTCTTTTGCCGGCTGTGGTCAATATTTCAACAACTTCAGAAGCCTCCGCGGATAAGCGTTTCCCTGGCATGGGCGGTGGTGCTGGCAATCCGCTAGAAGAGCTCTTTCGGCAGTTCCTCGACGAGCAGCAAGGCGGTGGCCCTAAGCCCCGCAAATCATCCTCCCTTGGTTCCGGTTTTATTATTTCTCAAGAGGACAAGACCGTTTACGTTGTCACCTGTAACCACGTGGTGGCTGACGCTGACGAAATTAAAGTCACCCTCCATGACGGTGATGATTTTAAGGCCACCATCGTGGGACGCGACCCGCGCACAGACCTTGCCCTTTTGAAGTTTGAATGCGAGAAAAAAGTGACAACGGCTCCCTGGGGTGACTCAAAGAAAGCCGAAGTCGGTCAATGGATCATTGCCATCGGAAACCCCTTTGGTCTTAGCAGCACCGTCACTGTGGGCATTATCTCAACTCTAGGGCGCGATATTTCCGCCAGAGCAGGACGCGATGGTAGCTTTGCCGACTATGTAGACGGCTACATGCAAACCGACGCCTCCATCAACATGGGGAACTCTGGTGGGCCTATGTTTAATGTTGATGGACAGGTGATTGCCATTAGTACCGCGATTTTCTCACCTAACGGTGGAAACATCGGTATTGGGTTTGGCATTCCCGCAGACCTTGCCAAGCAAGTTATTGGGCAGCTTCGTGAGTTTGGTAAAACAAAGCGCGGATGGCTCGGTGTGCGCATCCAAGGGATCACCCCTGAAATTGCGTCTAGCCTTGGCCTGTCAAAGCCATGGGGAGCCCTTGTCGGTGAAACGTCTCCCAAAAGCCCTGCAGGCCTTGCAGGCGTTCAAACAGGTGACGTGATCTTGAAATTCAACGGTGTTGAGGTCAAAGAATCAAGAAGCTTGCCACGCCTTGTGGGTGAGACTGATATTGGAAAAACGGTCCCCATCATTGTATGGCGTGACGGCAAGGAAGTCACCTTGCAAATCAGCGTGGGTGAGTTTGAAAAAGCTGAAAGCGAAGGCCTCATCGGCAACGAAGACGAAGAAGCAGAAACACCTACCCCCTCCAAAGGACCTATGGTCCTTGGCATGTCCATCAAGCCTCTTTCTCTTGAGCAAAGAAAACGCTTTGGGATTGAAGACGATAAAGCGTCAGGCGTGGTGATTGTTTCTCTTGACCCACGCTCAGAGGCCGCAGAAAAGGGACTTCGTCCTGGTGATCTCATTGTAGAAGTCACAAGTGAGCGCCGTAAGCTTCGTCCAAAAACAGGTGATGACCTGCAAAAGCTTGTGGAAGAACTTCGCAAAGATAAGAAAAAACAACTGCTTCTTCTTGTAAACCGGGGCGGCAGCCCTCGTTATCTTGCCCTCTCTCTCGAAGAAGAGAAAAAGGATGACAAGCAAGACGAGAAAAAACAGGAGAAAAAAGACAAAAAAAACGCTAAGAACTAAGAGCGTTTTAATGTAACCACACAAAAGGGGCGCATAGCCCCTTTTGTGTTTGAACAGAAAGTCACGACCCCCATGGCACATTCCTTTGAGTTCACCCTTGAAGAAGGTACGGCAAAAGTACGCCTTGATGCAATTTTGCAAAGTAACGTGCCCGATCTTAGCCGCACCCGCTTAAAAAGCCTCATTGAAGAAGGTCATGTCCTTGTGGACGGCGCGCCGTGTCTTGCTGCGTCCTTAAAGGTCAAGGCCGGCATGAAAATCCATGTAACGGTGCCAGAAAATAAACCCATGACACTCACCCCACAGTCCATGGATCTTGACATCATCTTCGAAGATGATGACATTCTTGTCCTGAACAAACCTGTAGGCCTTGTGGTGCACCCAGCACCCGGTCATCCTGACAAAACTCTCGTGAACGCGCTCCTTGCCCACTGTGGGGGTACTCTTTCGGGCATTGGCGGTATCGAACGCCCTGGGATTGTCCACCGCCTTGATAAAGGGACAAGTGGTCTTATGGTTGTGGCTAAGAATGACTTGTCTCACCAATCTTTGACGGCGCAGTTTTCTGATCGAACGCTCACAAGACGATACTATGCTTATGTCTGGGGACTCCCCAACCCCTTGCAAGGTAGTATCGATAAACCTTTGGGGAGAAGCCCCCATCACCGCCAAAAGATGGCCGTCAAACACCATGGAGGCAAAGCCGCTTTAACCCTTTACACTGTTGTAAAGACCTTTGGCCTGAACGCGAGTCTTGTCAAATGTGATCTTAAAACAGGCAGAACTCATCAAATTCGTGTACACCTATCATCCTTGGGGCATGGCCTTTTAGGAGACGCCCTTTACGGCAGTGTGCCGCGCCGCGTGTCGCCGATCCTTAAGAACGCCGTAAAAGAGCTATTGCTCGAAGACGAAAGGCCTGCCCTTCATGCGTATGAATTACAACTGCGCCACCCAAGAACAGACGAAATGCTTGTCTTTAAGGTCCCTATGCCTGAAGACTTACTCGCCTTGGACGCGCTTTTGGAAGAAGCATATTAAAGCTTTGGAAGCTCTGGCAGTGACCAGCACCGTGCATTCCATGTGCCAGTGCACCGCGGGACACGCGTTAAAGGGTGTGCTGATCTTCAAGAGCTTTCTTTTCCAGAAACTCCCGAAAGGCCCGCACCCGCTTAGAGTGGCTTAGCTGCTGAGGATAAACGATATAGCGCTGCATGTTGCCGCCAGGTAAGTCAGGCAGGACCTCGACCAAGGACCCGTCATCACCCACCACATATCGGTGAAGGGCTGCAAGGCCAATCCCGGCACGCACAGCCTGACAAATGGCGTGAACGTTGTTTACAATCAGGTAAGGCTTACGCACATGCCCTCGTTTGGCGCCTACATGTAAAATCCAGTTGATTTTTGTGTTCATGTGCCGGCTGTCATCGCCGTAAACAATCAAACGATGTTGATCCAAGTCCTCGGGCTTTGTGGGCACGCCGTGCTTTTCAAAATATTCCCGGCTCCCATAGATGCGAAGGCGATAAGGGGGAAGTGGCACCGTTAAAAGACCTGGCTGATGGGGAGGCTCTTGGGTCAGACTGATGTCTGCCTCACGGTTATGCAGATCAAGGGGCTCGTCGCTTAGGATGACCTTCAGTGAGATATTGGGGTAGGTCTCTAAAAAATCACCCAACCGCGGCGTCAGCCACAAAGAGCCAAACCCCACAGAAGTTGTCACCTTGAGAGGTCCTTGGGGGGCACCTTTTGTTTCGTTAATCATCGCCTCGGTCAGCGCCAGACGCAAAAAGACGTCACGCACGGTATCATAAAGCAAGTCACCTTGTTCCGTCATAATAAGGCCGCGTGCATGGCGATAAAACAAGGGGGCACCAAGGGTCTCTTCAAGGCCGCTGATTTGCCGGCTGATGGCAGATTGGCTAAGATTCAGTTGTTCTGCAGCACGCGTAAAGCTCCCAACTTGCGCCACACTATAAAAGACTTTTAACTTATCCCAATCCATGGAACACCCCTCTTAGGAAAAGGCTCTTTTTCCTAAAGACATTGTGCCGTCTTACATGACGCAGAGCCGATTTTGGGTCACTCTCACTCACAAAGCAAGACCTGATTTTTTTTGTTGTGTGTCCACCTGGCTCTAAATCGTCATCAACTCCCTGTTCTCTCCTCTTTCATGGCAGGCGTATAGTCATCTGTCAAGGTGTCACAGTCATAAACAAAATGATGACATAAAACCCTTGGCCCTTGAAATGCATTCCCAAGTCAGCTAGTGCGTTAAGGTGAAGATTAGCAGAAAAGGGAAATATCCATGACGACGCGCGTTCAAGAAATCTTATCCTGGTATGAAGGTCAAACACCTGGTGTCAAAACAAACCTTGCCCGTCTTTTGAACCATGGCCGTCTGGGCGGTACTGGTAACCTGATTATCCTGCCTGTAGATCAAGGATTCGAGCACGGCCCCGATCGCAGTTTTTACCCCAATCCAGAGGCGCTCGACCCACACTACCTTTTCAAGCTCGGCATTGATGCAGGACTTTCGGCGTACGCAGCCCCCCTTGGTCTTTTAGAAGCGGGCGCTGACACCTTTGCCGGGCAAATCCCCCTCATCCTGAAAATGAATAGCTCTAACCAAATGACGCGCTTTGCCCATGAAAGCTCTCTTGCGGACCAAGCGCTAACCTCCAACCTTGATGACGCGCTACGTCTTGGATGCGTGGGGATTGGGTTTACCATCTACCCAGGCTCTGACAACACTTACAGCCTGTTTGAAGAGATTCGCGAGATTTCCCAACGTGCCAAAGATTTCGGTCTTCTTGTGGTCATCTGGGCTTATCCTCGCGGAAACATGTCCAAGGCAGGAGAAACCGCCCTTGACGTTATTTCCTACAGCGCCCATATGGCAGCACTTTTGGGCGCTCATATTGTCAAGGTGAAGCTGCCTGCCCCCCATCTCGAGTACTCTGAATCACCAGAAATTTACAAGAGTTACAAAAAGAACTTCACCTTGCTTGAAGAGCGCGTGCGTCACGTGATGGATTGTACCTTTAAAGGAAAGCGCCTTGTGATTTTCTCAGGCGGGGCGAGTAAAAGCGATGAAAGTGTCATTGATGACGCCAAAGCCATCAAAGCAGGCGGTGGTCACGGGTCCATTATTGGCAGAAACGCCTTCCAGCGATCAAAGGAAGAGGCCATGAAGCTTATGAACGCGCTTGTCGAGATTTACACAAGTTAAGGTCACTTTATTACAAAGGCCCTTGCGCCAGGGGCCTTTCCTATTTTCTTTGATCTTTCTTTTGAAGCTTGACGACAAGCACTACGGGAATTTCCGCAAGGTGATGCCACCCTTTGTGCTCTGTCAGCGTCGTATCTGGCCCAAAAGCTGGCTCGGCAAGGTCACTTACAACAAATCCTGCCTTAAAGGCCGCCCCTAAATAAGTCTCGAGTGATCGGTGAAAGAAAAAGTGAGATGACGGCAAAGACGGAAGAGCCTTGGTTGTCAGCGTTGAAGAGGAAAGATACCGCTCAATTTTAATAAAGCGGCGCATGTGAAGTGTCCCTTCTTTTTCTTCAAGTTCTGTGAGGTGATTCCCCACGGCTTTGTCAAAACACGGGTGCGTAATAGAAAAGACAAAGACGCCTTGAGGTTTTAGCACACGGCGTGCGAGCGAAAAAACAGGCTCAATTTCTTCGATATCCATCAAGGCCATATTACACAGCACGCGCTCGAACGTCTCATCCCCAATGAAGGACAGCGCGTCCTTTTTGGTCAGATCCGCCACGTAATAGTCAGGTTCGGATTCCCCTTCAAAGGCTCTTGCCTCGGCGATCATTTTTTCAGATCCGTCCACCCCCACAACGCGCGCGCCAAGCCCCGTAAGGCGCCGTGACATTTGACCGTTCCCGCACGCTAAATCCAAAACAGAAAGCTTTGGTGATACATCGAGAAATTCGAGCGTCTTAGGCTCAACAAGGGCCCTTTGAAAGGGGCTTCCTTCACCCATATGCGCGCTCCACACCTCGGCATTTTCATTCCAATAAAAAAGCGTGTTCTTGTGCATGGGACCAATCGTCATCACGTTTATTTTCTCTTGCGTATCATATCTCAAATCCTTCTATCAAGGCGCTTGAAGGATAAGGAGCACTTCCTGAAAATTGAACCTTGCATTTTTGCCTTATTTTTGTCAGGGTTACGCGCAATCAATTCACACAACTGGAGATTTTTATGACAAAACTTGCCTATTTTATGGCCTTTGCCTTCTTGCTTTGCCCTTGTTTAAAAGCGTCCGATGAACAAGAAGAAAGCCCCATTGCCCGTATGCCATACAGCAAAAAAGGCACGGTTTTTGAAAATCAAAGCTATACCCTTTACAAAGAAGTCTTTGAAGGCGAAAACGCGCGGATCACGCATAGACCTGCCTCCAGCACTTTGTGCCTTGCCTCCATCGAGTTCTTGCACCCAAACGTCATTGTACATAATAACTATTTTACTAAAAAATCCGCGACGGACGCCATTAAGTCTTTTAACCTCACACCTAACACTCATACTCTTTGTATCGACGCGCCCAATACAGACCGTGTTTCTTCTACGGTTTATGCCAAAATTCCTGTGCCTTTGAACGCAACCGCATCAGAAATCGAGATCTTAATTTTTGATGTCAAAGATGCGCTAACACGCGCTGACTACGCCCAAACCATCGCCCATGGCCTTGAGTATATTCTTTGCTCATACATCCCAGCAGCCTACCATAACGGCACTGTCTCTTCTTTGAAGACCATCGTCATTCGTGACAGAAGCCAGTCGCTTGCAGAAATACTTCGACATGAAGACAGTCCTGTTGGAACCGCCCTGTCAGCACAATATGACTTACCAAACTTTACCTGTGAGGGAGCACCATATTGGTCACTCTCCTACGCTTTTAAAGCTACTAGGACATAACAAACATCTTTGGGTGGCCTCACACACCCATCCGTGGGCGAGGTCACCCAATCTCTTTTCTTATCCGTTTTGTCTAGAGGTCGTCTGTTCTAGGATAGGAAACTTTTTTCTTCGCAACTCTTCTTTTTTAATTCTACCAATAAGGCATTTTTATTAAATTACATACTTGCGTTGACTCCCCCTTTTATTGACATAATAGAGTGTTAGCTAGAAAATAAAAGGAGTGCTTCATGGGTTATCGTCTTATCTTTTTTTTAATTTATTTCACCTCAACCTCTCTTTGTGCGACCAATCCTTATGACGTGCCTCTTGAACAAAAGGAGCGCCTTCAAAAAGGATCTGTCTTTAAAAATGAAAGCTATATTTTAGTTGAAGAGATGTTTGCCAATCAGGTGAGACGTAGCCATCCACTATCTACAAGTCTGTCTTTAGGTACTGTGGAGATGTTAAGCCCCCGGGCGATTTTGCATCAAAGTTATTACTGGTACTCGCCTTCTAACGCTGCAGTCCAGTCGTTTGTGGTAACGCCTAGCCAAGCCTCGAATAAAGAGCTCTCTTCCGAAACCTTGCCCCAAAACATTTACGCAAAAATCCCGGTACGCCTGGGAAATGATCAAACCTTGGAACTCCTTGTCTTTGAAGAGCATGACGCCCGCAAGCAAAAGGATTACGCCGTGACGGTTGCTTCTGCCCTGAAACTGATCTTAGCAAGTTACATCCCAAAAGCACACGAAAGTGGCTCACTGCCGCACCTCAAACGTGTTGTTATAAAAGATTCTAATCCTTTAATTGCACAGAAATTTTTAGGAAAAGGTGATCAAGAAAAGATTTTGTCAAAATATTACACATCCACAACTTATAACGCGATCACAGATACAAGCTCTTTTTGGGAAATCATATATAGAGTACGGGATCGTTTGCACCATACACTCTAAACAAAAAGCCCCCACACAGTAGCAAACTGTGTGGGGGCTTTTTGTTTAGTACGCGTTTTACGCGTCGTCTGATGAACGAGACGCGCGCTTGCGTTCGTGTGCCAAAAGGAAACGCTTGCGAAGACGAAGGGATGAAGGTGTTACCTCCACAAGTTCGTCATCTTCGATATAAGAAAGGGCTTCTTCAAGGCGCAGACGCTTCGGGGGGGTGAGCCTGACGGCGTCATCCTTACCAGACGCGCGCACGTTGCTCAGCTGCTTGGCCTTCAAGGGGTTTACCTCAAGATCATTGTTACGATTGTTTTCACCGATGATCATGCCCTCGTACACGTCCTCACCTGGTTCGATGAAGAAAACCCCGCGGTCCTCAAGGTTAAAGAGAGCATACGCGACCGCCTTTCCTGTGGAGTTGGCAATAAGAACGCCGTTACGACGACCTTCAAGAGCGCCCTTATAAGGGCCGTAGCCGTGGAAAAGGCGGCTCATAATGGCGGTTCCCTTGGTGTCCGTCAAAAGCTCGCCCAAGTAACCAATGAGAGACCTGGAGGGCACCACAAAGCTGAGGCGAATCTTACCGCCACCAGAGGGACGCATATTGGTAAGCTCACCCTTGCGAAGACCCATTTTTTCCATCACAACGCCCGAGAATTCCTCGTCCACGTCAATCTGAACGTCTTCAAAGGGCTCAAGGCGCTTACCCGTTTCAGGATCCTTGCGGTAAACCACTTGAGGCCTGCTAACGGAAAGCTCAAATCCTTCACGGCGCATGGTTTCAATCAAAACACCCAGTTGCAACTCACCACGTCCTGCGACCTCAAAGGCGTCCTTTTCTTCGCTTTGACGCACTTGAATGGCGATGTTGCTTTCGGCTTCCCTGAAAAGACGCTCTTGCAACAGACGTGAGGTCACACTTTTACCTTCGCGGCCTGCCAAAGGCGAGTCGTTAATGGTAAAGGTCATGGACAAGGTGGGCGGGTCGATGGGCTGTGCTGGCAGCGGCTCTGTCATGTCAGAGGTCCCAAGCGTATGGGAAACCGTTGCCTTTTCAAAACCGGCAACGGCAATAATGTCGCCAGCCTCAGCAGTTTCAATGGGCTCACGCTTCAACCCCCGGTACGCAAAAATCTTGGTAATACGGGTGTCTTCAATGTGCTGACCATCATGCGTCAAGGCTTTGGCCATCATTTGGGTTTTGGCAATACCGCTTTCAACACGGCCCGTCAAGATGCGTCCCAAATAAGGATCCACATCAAGCATGGTCACAAGCATCTTGAAAGGTGCATCTATGTCCACTTGGGGTTTTGGTACGTGGGAAAGCACCGTATCAAGCAAAGGCTTAATGTCCGTGCGCGGCTCTGTCAGCTTGTGTACAGCCCAGCCTTCCTTGGCAGAAGCGTACAAAATGGGGAACTCTAATTGCTCTTCTGTGGCGTCCAAGGACACGAATAGGTCAAAGACTTCGTTGACAACTTCATCGGCTCTGGAATCGGGACGATCGGCCTTGTTCACCACCAAAATAGGACGAAGGCCGAGCGCCAACGCCTTCATCAATACGAACTTTGTCTGGGGCATAGGGCCTTCAGCCGCGTCCACAAGAAGGATCACACCGTCCACCATACTCAGGATTCGCTCGACCTCTCCACCAAAGTCCGCGTGTCCTGGGGTGTCCACGATGTTTAAGCGGTGTCCGCTCCACTCGATGGAGGTGCACTTAGCCAAAATGGTGATCCCGCGCTCTTTTTCCAAGTCGTTGGAGTCCATGGCGCGCTTGGCAACGGTTTGGTGACTACGAAACGCCCCGCCTTGTTGGAACATGACGTCCACAAGGGTCGTCTTACCATGGTCAACGTGGGCAATAATGGCCACATTTCTAATATCTGTCATATGTCTAAACTCGCCGTTTTCTTAATAAAGCCTTTTAATCGCACTGCATCGGGGCAGAAAACCGCCCTTTTTTCATAACAGTCTGCTATCTCATCCCCTTTATGACACAAAATAAGTTAAAAAACTTGGAAAAAAGTCTTATAAAGTGCTGCGTCTACTTGATCGGCTGTCACATGAGGGCGAAGATCGGCAATAGAGGTTACCCCGTACTGCGAAAGGCCGCACGGGATAATCCCTTGGAAATAGGAAATATCAGGCGCCACATTAAGGGCGATACCATGAAAGGTGATCCACTTGCGGACTCTGACGCCAATGGCGGCAATTTTTTTTTCGTGCCCCCTATCCGTGACCCAAAGCCCCACGCGTCCCTCACGCCGCTCGGTCTCTATGTCAAAAAGACAGAGCGTCTTAATAAGCCACTCTTCAAGGTGCCACACGTATGCCCGCAGGTCTTGGGTACGGGCACGTAGATCAAGCATCACATACACCACGCGCTGTCCAGGACCATGATAGGTTGCTTTACCGCCCCGCCCCGTTTCAAAAAAAGGCACATCAAGACGCAGCACCTCTGATGACTGTCCGCTTGTGCCAAGGGTATAGACGTGGGGATGCTCGAGCGACCAGACAAGTTCTGGGGCCGCGCCTGTTACAATCTCTTCCACGCGCTGATCCATGACCGAAAGCGCGTCTGGATAAGAAATGGGACTCGCCGCCATCAACCACTGGGGTTTTTCGGTGTCAAGACGCCTTTTAAGGGGGGCGCAAAAAAAATCTTTTATGGCCCCTTCATTTTTTTCTTGCATTTAGAGCGCTTTTTCGCCAAATAAGGAGGCATACCGAGTGCGGTCGTGGCGGAATTGGTAGACGCGCAGCGTTGAGGTCGCTGTGGATTTTATCCGTGGAAGTTCGAGTCTTCTCGACCGCACCATTTAATTTTCTCTCCCTTCTCTTATTTCTTTTTAAAAGTCCAAAGGCTTGCACGTGCAGCCTCAAGGATTTGTGTCCTCATCATAAAAAGCCCCACAAGATTCAAAAGCAACATGATGTTCAAGCACACGTCCATAAGCCACCACACAAAACTGACCGACAGAATCGCCCCAAAAGGCACCACGGCAATAAGAAGCCATTGAAAAGGGCGGACACCCTTTTCGCCAAAAAGAAACTCAACGGCGCGGTCTGCACAAAAAGCCCACGCAATAGTCGTTGTGAACGCAAAAAAGAAAAGCGTTGTCATCAAGAAGTAGCTAGCATCCCCCCAATTCAGCCCCACACAAAAAGCTTCAGTACATTGGTTGGTGCTAAGAAGGTTCGTGTCTTGCCACACATTAGTGACAAGGAGCACAAGACCCGTGAGGGACGTCACCACCACCACGATCATGGGCGAGAAAATACTGATGATGCCCTGGGCGATGGGATTGGGAAACTCTCTCGTGGGGCTTGTTACGGGGGCGTGTAAAATAGAAGCAAGGCCAAGCCCGGACTCCGTTGCGAATAGGGCACGATCAAAGCCTGTGCGCATGGCTTGGAATGCCGCGCATCCAGCAAAACCACCCACCACAGGCTCTAGCCCAAAGGCTGATCGGACAATAAGCCCAAAAGCATCCGGCACTTGGGACGCGTGACTAACGATTACATAAAGGCACGCGCCAATATAGGCGACCGCCATAACGGGCACAATGGACGTCACCACCAACACAAAGCGCTTCATGCCACCCAGAACCGTTGCCGCCACAATGACCGCCATGACACCGCCCATAATAAGGGGGTTATAGCCCGCCTCTTTTAAGGGAAGGGACATGGAGTTCACCTGTACAAGGGTCCCTCCTGTCAGGGCCGCAAAGATGGTAAAAAGGGCAAAGGCTTTGGCAATAAAAGGCTTGTTGATGCCCTGGGCCAGGTAATACATAGGCCCGCCTACATATTCACCCTTGCTGTTTTTAGTACGGTAACTCACCCCTAAAAAGCATTCGGCAAACTTCAAGGACGCGGTCAAAAACGCCATCACCCACATCCAAAATAAGGCGCCTGGACCTCCCATGGTCAGAGCAACAGCCACGCCCGCCACGTTTCCAGTTCCAAGATTCCCCCCCAGCACCGCTGCAACTGCCCCAAAGGAAGAAATACCCCCTTCTTTTTTCTTGGGCGTAATGAGCGATAGTGCGCTTTTTAAATGACTAAACTGCACCCAGCGCAGACGCCATGAAAAATAAAAACCCGCAATCACAATGGCGGGCACCGTAAGGAATAAGGATAGGGATTCTTTGAACAAATCCATCAGTTCTAGCAACATAATTTTTATAACTCCTGACAAGGGGTGGCTGTACACCCTTGCAACCAAAGATCGGTTAATGTTTCTTGCATATGATTTTGTTGAAGCCGTGCTTTTAACAAGTCAAAATCAACTTGTTGTAAAGGATGATCTTGATCAACGCAAGCAAGAAAGGTGTACTCCTTGCCGGTCACTGGATCACGGCCAACCTGCACGCACTGCGCGCAAATGCCCTTCATCATACAGTTCATAGGCGCGTTCACACTGGCTATTTGGCGCGTTTCTTTAAAAAAACTTGTACGTGTGGCCTCTTGGACAGCCGCCATCATGGCCGCAGATCCAATGGTCAGCAAAAAATCTGGCACAAAGGTCTT
Organism: Alphaproteobacteria bacterium; assembly: GCA_013911655.1. Taxonomy (GTDB): domain Bacteria; phylum Pseudomonadota; class Alphaproteobacteria; order Caedimonadales; family UBA1908; genus JACESU01. Next base: position 358,417 of record JACESU010000002.1, on the reverse strand, counting down.
CTCATCTTGAAGACGGTAAAGCGCGTCAATGACCGATCCGTTGTCCGTGCTATCCTGGGGCCTGCGTGCCTCGATGAGTGGCCCCGCGTCTACCGTCCAGAGGACACGGCTTGCGCCTTCTTCAATTTCTTCTTGATAAAAAAGAGCGTCCCTTGTCCGGTAGCCCGCACAGTAAACAACTTCGCACCCCTGACGGCGAAGCGCCTTGCCAATACTAAATAAAACGGCATTACCAAGTCCGCCCCCCACGAGAAGAGCTTTCTTTTGAGACGGGATCCAGGTGGGCGCGCCGCTTGGCCCCATGAGGGACACTGAGTCCCCGACCTTAAGACGGGTACACAGGCGTGAAGACACGCCACTTTCGAGAATAATCAGCTCGAGAATCCCAGCGTCTTTATCGACTTTTGCCCCTGTGAGGGCCACAGCTTCACAGGGCGCCTGCGTCCCGTCTCCAGTTTGAAGCCTATAAAACTGACCAGGTTCAAAGGCCCGCGCGGCGGCCGGGGCGTGCACGCTTAGGGACACAATACCGGGAGCCAGCACCTTATGCGCCGTCACCGTCGTCTTTGAAGCCGCCCTGATTTCCTTGAACAACGTTGCCCCCAGATCACGGGGCGGAATGCGCGCTAGCATCTGATCCAATCGTCCAGCCCCCAAGGTCGCACTGGCCATCGCTTTGACAACACTCCCCGCAAACTGGGAATCCATGTCACCGTATCTTGTCACCTGCGAAGACTCAGCCCCCACCCCTTCAACTTCTGCACGTCCCGTGCCAAGGGCATAGAGAACGCTTTTGGCCAAAAGGGTGCGCTTGCCTAGGTGATCCTGCACAAGAATGCCTGTCACTTGATTTTCTGCGTCCCCTTGGAATGCTAACACTGACACGTTTTCGTGAAAGATGACCCCTTCCTCCATGGCTGCCTGCATCTCAGGGGCACTTATGCGGTACGAGGGAGAGGCTTGATGGTCTTTGCGGTACAGCACATGCACCCCGCCCCATTTCCTGATAAGAGGGGCGAAGGACGGGAGACACCCCGTATGTGCCGCCGCACGGCGCGCGTCCTCTATGTCGCTGGCGTGCATGAGGAAGGTTTTAAGGCTGGCAAGATCTTTTACGCTAAAAGAGGCATGAACGGCTTCTTGCCCTTTTTCTTTGCAAAGATCCTTGTACCACAAAGCGATCTTTTCCACCTGGCGGGGATAATAGGCCAGCGCCTCGGTTGCAGCGTCTAGGGCAGTCAGGCCCCCGCCCACCACGTATAGTGGCAATGTCACTTGAAAGGCACTGAGGCTTTTTTTAGAAAAAGTCCCTCCCATCTGAAGGGTCATGAGAAAATCAGCGGCCGTGCGCACCCCGCCAAGGCCCACCCCTGGCACGTCTGGGCTGTGGGGGGCACCGGCCCCCGCACACAGGGCCACATGATCAAAACCCATCTGAAGGGCGTCTTCAACCGACATCTGGCTTCCCACCCGGAACGAAGACACAAGCATAAAGCGCTCTTGCCGCTCGAGTAAGAGCCTGATCAGGGTCAAGCGGTTTTTGTCCCACCGCGCCGTAATGCCGTATTCACACACGCCGCCAAAACCTTGGGGGGCTCTGGTGTCCATGTCTTCATAAAGCGCGTCTTTTACCCGGTAAATAGGCGCGAAAGGCGCGTGCGTCCTGTCCGTTCCTTTACCCGTTAATGACGACGGAAGCACGCTGACTTTTAACCCCTCTGCGCCCACCACGTGGTGTCCCATGCGCAGCAAATGGTGAGCAAGGGTAAACCCCGCAGGCCCCATCCCAGCAATAAGCACGCTGCGCCCCGACGCCGCCTTTGGCACCCACGAAAACCGGGAAAGGGGTGACCATCTGGTCAGAAGGCTATAAATCTCAAAACCCCACTCACCATTCAAAACGTCATCTAAAATAGCGCTTTCAAGGGCAGGGATTTGGACAGGCGTTTGCTTTTGAAAAAGGCATGCTTGAACACAGTCCTGACAAATCCGATCACCCGTTGCCGCCAATAGAGGGTTATCCAGACATGCAACAATAAGGGCGCCAAGCGTCTCACCACGCGCCCGAAGCCACGCCATTTCAGAAATCTTTTGGCCCAAAGGGCATCCTGATAAGGAAACACCCAAGGGATTTTTTAGCGTCTCTCCCTGGGCTCCTTGCATCCCTTTCGAGCACGAATCTTTTTCCCGCGCGTGACAGTGTAGGCAATACGACGCCTCCAAGAACGCATCTGTTGTCCCAAATCCTTTGTGGGCATAAGAAAACCCGTCACGAGGGTGAAGGCGTGCGTCCTCTACGTAAAGGGTATTCTTGTGTTGGTTAGTCTTTAGAAGACGCGCAAAATCTTGGGGGCGCGCCAGCATAAAAAGGCGGTCACGGCGATCTTCTGCCGTTAAAAGACGGGCGGCGCCGTGGGCGGCAAGTCGTGCCAACGCTAGCGCGTCCTGGGTTTTCAAGGCCTCCAGGCAGCGCGCTGCAAGCTGGGTGTCCTCCAGGCGGTCAAGTTCCTCATCGAGGCGCGGCGTTATTTCTGCCCCGCTCAGGCGCGGGGCCACATATTTCTGCAAAAAAAGACGCCGAAACTCGCCTAGGGCCGCGTGCTTGGCGTGATCGGCATGATCGGTATTGCATGCCCCTTGTACGCCAAAAAGCTCGCCCACAAAGCGAGCCACATGGGGGGCGGCCCTTACCAGAAAATCGCTGTAGGCCTTGGGGGAAAGACTTAAAGGGTCGCGGCGTCCTTGCATAAGATCCCCGTAAAGAGCGGCGCCCTTATCTTGCAGCCACGCCCCAAAAATCTCGTCAACGCGCGCGACACCTTTGGGATCATAAAGATCCTGAAATTCTAGACCAAATCCTAAATGGAGTGTGGGCATGGGGTAAATCCCGTGTTAAAAAGAACGCATCTTTCTCCTGCAACCTAGGATCATATCCGCAGACAAGAGGCACATCATGACCCTTAAGAGCTACCACACCCTCGACGTTCAAGGCAAAAGAGTTTTAATCAGAGTCGACTTCAATGTGCCCGTCAAAGACGGCAAGATCCTGGACGATACGCGCCTTCGCGCCGCACTACCCACCGTGAGGGACGTCCAAGCGCGCGGCGGTAAGGTGATTCTTCTTACCCACTTTGGCCGACCCAAGGGACGTGACCCCCTTTTTTCGACCGCCTTTTTACAGCCAACTTTGGAGGAGATTTTCGAAGGCTCTGTGCTTTTTGCGCCCGACGGGGTTTCGCCCTCCAGCGTGGCCACGACCCAGCATCTGCAGGACGGCGAAATCCTGCTCGTGGAAAACCTTCGCTTCCATGCAGGTGAGGAAAAAAATGATCCAGCCTTTGCCAAAGAACTTGCGCTTTTAGGGGACGTTTACATTAACGACAGCTTTTCCATTTCCCACCGTGCCCACGCATCCGTGCAAGGCATCACCAAACACCTTCCCAGTGCGGCAGGTGCTTGCCTTTTACAAGAGGTCGAGGCCGTTGCCAAAGCCCTCACCCACCCAAAGCTTCCTGTGGCGGCCCTCGTGGCAGGTTCGAAGATCTCGACAAAGCTTGCCCTTCTTGAAAACTTGCTGCCTAAGGTCGACTTTTTAATTTTGGGGGGCGGTATTGCTAACACGTTCCTGCGCGCTCAGGGCTATCCCATCGGAAGCTCTCTTGTGGAAGAAGACATGATTCACACAGCCCAGCAAATCCTTGAAAAAGCTCCCTTGCAAGATTGTCGTATCGTCTTGCCGCGGGACGCGGTGGTCGCTAAAACCTTGGACGGCGGAAATCCCCATACAACGACCCTAGACCCCATCACGCCGGCGGAAAAGATTTTTGATATTGGCCCTCAAACCGTCACCTTGATTCAAGAGATTCTTGATACCTGCCAGACTATCGTGTGGAACGGCCCCATGGGCGTTTTTGAGGTCGCGCCTTTTCACGAGGGGACCGCAAAGCTTGCCCAGCACGTGGGAAGCCTTACACAAAAAGGACAAGTCTTTTCCATTGCAGGGGGCGGTGAAACCGTTGCCGCGATTACATCGGCCGGGGCGGCCCCCCTATTTAGCTATCTGTCTTTGGCGGGAGGGGCTTTCCTTGAATACCTAGAGGGTAAAACCCTGCCAGGGGTTGCCGCCCTCAAAGCCTAATTGACGGGAGGGAACCCCTCCCTCTTTTTTAGATCTTATGAGGTTTTGTCAGGACCAAAAGGGTGATAACGCCGCTTAAAATTAAAAGCGCAATCCCCTGATGAAGGGCTGCTAGCGTGATGTTCACGTGGCTCACAATCGTTGCAATCCCTAGCATCATTTGCAAAAGCCCTAATCCAAACAGGGTATAGATCAGCATACGCCGCCCTTTTGTCATATTTTTTGCGTAACCAAGAAGCCAAGCAAGTCCCCCAACAGTCAGCACCCCTAAGGTTCGGTGAATCCACTGAACAGCCCCCGGGGCGTCCAAAAGGGTAAGCATGTTAAAGGGGGTTTGGTTAAACTCCGTGGGAAGCCAAGCACCCGCCACCAGGGGAAACGTGTCATAGGCAAGCCCCCCCTTAAGGCCGGCGGTCAAAGCGCCGTAACAAAACGTCACGCCCAAAATACCCAAAAGCCCCCATAAGGGAATACGGGGAAAAGCAAACGCCGAAAAATCACCTCGCAAAAGCTTGACCTCCACGAGCGTCCATAAAATAAGGCCGTACGTTAAAACCCCTATCAGAAAATGAGCGGCAAGACGGTAGTGGCTGACTTCGGGATGATCCACAAGGCCGCTTTTGACCATATACCATCCAAGAACGCCCTGAAGGCCACCCAGCACAAAGGTTGTCACAAGTCGGGTTTTGTAGGGAAGAAGTGTACTGTGAATGAAACACAAGGAAAGCGGCCACAAAAACATAAGCCCCAACAATCTCCCCCAAAACCGGTGAATGAACTCAAGCCAAAAGATGCCCTTAAAGGCATCAAGGTTCATGGCGTAGTTGATCTTTTGGAATTGAGGGGATGTTTTATATTCATCAAACAAAAGTCGCCAATCGGTATCACTCAAGGGTGGCAGTACCCCCGTCACCAATTTCCATTCAACAATGGAAAGGCCCGAGCCCGTCAGACGCGTCACCCCGCCCAGGATAATCATGACAAAGACCATCACAAGACATACCCAAAGCCCCTTTTCAAAAGCGCGTCCACCGACCCATTTACCCGCCATGCGTTTCCTTTCTTGGTCTTTCTTTATCAAAACTTATTGCCTCTTTGAAATCCTCTTTGGTATACCATAACAAGAGAGCTTGTTCTACTTTGGAGGGGAAAAAATGGATCTGTCTCGTTATTCCGACAAAACGAAAGAAATCTTGCAAAATGCCCAAACGCTGACCACAAGACACACGCATCAGCGCCTGACGCCCGAGCATTTGCTAGCCGCCCTTCTTGAGGACACCCAGAGCCCAGTCAGCGGCCTTCTTCGCCTCATGCAGGCGGACATCCCCACCCTTGCACGCCTGGTGGCAGAGGCCCTTGATAAGCTGCCAAAGGTAGAAGGCGCTGGCGCAGGTCAGCTTTATCTTGATCCCCATATTCATAAAGTGCTCGAGCGTGCCGAAAAATTGGCAAGCGATAACGGGGATCAGTTTGTGACCCTCGAGCGTCTGCTCCAAGGCTTAGTCTTGACCACCGGCACCCCGGCTGCGGACGCACTCAGCAAAGTAGGTGTGAGCGCGTCAAAACTTCAAGCCGCCATTGATCAAGTCCGAAAAGGCCGAAAGGCTGATTCGGCCGGCGCCGAAGACAACTATCAAGCCCTTGAAAAATATGCCAGGAACTTGACGGCGCTGGCGCGCGAAGGAAAGCTTGATCCCGTTATTGGCCGGGACGAAGAAATAAGACGAACTATCCAGGTTTTATCGCGCCGCACAAAAAATAACCCTGTCCTCATTGGCGAGCCAGGTGTTGGAAAGACTGCCATCCTTGAGGGGCTTGCAACGCGTATCATCAAAGAAGACGTGCCTGAATCCCTGCGGGGAACAGAGCTGATGGCTCTTGACCTTGGGGCGCTGATTGCGGGCGCTAAATACCGGGGCGAGTTTGAAGAACGCCTCAAGGCCGTGCTTCAAGAAATATCGAGTGCAGCAGGGACCATTATCCTTTTTATTGACGAGCTCCATACCTTGGTGGGGGCTGGAAAGGCCGACGGTGCCATGGACGCCTCGAACATGCTCAAGCCTGCCCTTGCCCGCGGTGAGCTTCACTGTGTCGGCGCCACAACCCTTGACGAATACCGTCAATATATTGAAAAAGATGCCGCCCTTGCCAGACGCTTCCAGCCTGTTTTTGTAGCAGAACCTACGCTTCCCGACACCATTTCGATCCTGCGTGGCCTGAAAGAAAAGTACGAGCTCCACCACGGCATTCGCATCACGGACGGGGCCATTGTAGCAGCGGCAACGCTATCCCAGCGCTATATCACCGACCGCTTTTTACCAGACAAAGCCATTGATCTTATTGACGAGGCCGCAAGCCGCCTTCGCATGCAGGTGGACTCTAAACCCGAAGATATTGACGAGCTTGACCGGCGCATTATTCAGCTCAAGATCGAAAAAGAGGCCCTTAAAAAAGAAAATGATCCTGACTCGAAGCGGCGCCTAGAAGACCTAGAGGAAGAACTTGAAGAGCTTGAAGAAAAAGCCAAGGGCCTGACAGCTGCGTGGCTTGCCGAAAAAGAAACCCTATCGGGTGCCCAACGTCTGAAAGAACAACTAGACCAAGCCCGTAACGAGCTTGAGATTGCCCAGCGCGAAGGACACCTTGCCCGGGCGGGCGAGCTTTTGTATGGCGTCATTCCGTCGCTTCAGGAAAAGCTTAAAAAACAAGAAGAAGGAAGCGGATCGCGCCTTGTGCAAGAAGAAGTCACAGACGCAGACGTCGCGGCCATTGTGTCCCGGTGGACCGGTGTGCCCGTTGACAAAATGCTGGAAGGTGAGCGTGAAAAGCTCCTTCATATGGAGGATTACCTTGAAAAGCGCGTTGTGGGGCAACGCCTTGCCATCGAGGCGATCTCCCAAGCCGTGAGGCGCGCACGCGCCGGTCTTCAAGATCCAAGACGCCCCTTGGGTTCGTTTTTGTTCTTAGGCCCCACGGGTGTGGGCAAGACAGAGCTCACCAAGGCCCTTGCCGAGTTCCTTTTCAGCGATGATCACGCCATGGTGCGCCTCGATATGTCGGAATATATGGAAAAGCATACGGTCTCGCGCCTCATTGGGGCCCCTCCTGGATATGTGGGATACGAGGAAGGTGGGGCCCTGACCGAGGCAGTCAGACGTCGCCCCTATCAAGTGGTTCTTTTTGACGAAATTGAAAAGGCGCACCCTGACGTTTTCAATGTGCTGCTGCAGGTGCTTGATGATGGACGACTCACGGACGGTCAGGGGCGTACAGTGAACTTTTCTAACACTCTCATTATCATGACCTCCAACATTGGTGGCACCCTTTTGTCCGAACTTCCTGTGGGTGAAAGTGCTGAAACCGCAAGGGAGGGGGTCATGGCCCTTGTGCGTCAAGCGTTCCGGCCTGAATTCATTAACCGTATTGACGAAATCTTGCTCTTTAACCGCTTGCAACCCCAAGATATGACACATATCGTCGATATTCAACTGGAGCACCTGCGAAACCTCCTTGAGGCAAAGCAAATCAACCTGTCGGTTAGCGATGACGCGAAAACGTGGCTAGGGCACGAAGGCTACGATCCCGTTTACGGGGCAAGGCCGTTGAAGCGTGTGATACAGCGTCACCTACAAAACCCCTTATCATCCCTTATCCTGGAAGGGAACGTTGGCACCGAAATCCAGGTGGACGCGGGCGACCAAGGCCTTATTATCAAATAACACTCCTAATCCTTGCCACTGAATACGTGGCAAGGACTTTACCTTATTGACATTTTTTTAATTTCTTTGGCATTATCTCCCTCACGGTCCATTCATCTGATAACTTACGGAGAATCTAGATGCACTTTTTCTTGCCTCGCATGATGCTATCTTTCTTCTTTTTTGCTTCTCTGGCTCACGCCAGTCATACAAACATGGATGATCCCACATACACGAAACTGCGCTCTGGCGCACCCCTACAACGGTCAAGTATGGATGCACAAGAACAAATTCTTGCGAGCATGACAATCCCCCCCAAGGCAATCTAGAGACCGCGTTTCAAGAAGCACAAGGACAACAGAACCCCAGGCTTCTTTTGCTCCTGAACCCCGTCTGGACAGACCTCCTCGAACATAAGTGGTATATCATTGACGAACAAGTACCCTTGATCCCTTCAGCCCTTCGACGCACAGCCCCCCTCAATCAATCCGGTGGATCGTCCGCAGACGCCAGCATCATCAAGTTTAAATATGCAGGTCCCGTCAAAAACAACGATTTTGACGCAGCGCCCTACTTTGGACATCAGTATATGGCACGCTTCGAAGGAAGCGCTTCTTACAAAAACGCTTATGAGCTTTTCACGCTCTATCCAGTCACACGCTAATTTCTTTTCGAGGGGTACGTGATCCTACCCCTCGCTCTTTCAACTCAGTCACCTTGAAGATCTCCTTTGAGTCCTCAAAGGGGTATTCTCTTATTTACCTCTCCTTTAGATCAGGAACTGTTCCCTCTTGACGACTCTATGCATTACTGCGAGCATCCCTTTTGGTTAATGGAACCAACACCTTAATTCAGGAGAATCCCGATGAAGCTTTCTTTGACGGCCGTGCTTTTCTCTCTTATGTGTCTGACCCCTGACGTCCACGCAAGCGACAGTCTCGATGATGCCATCTATAAACAGTCATGCCTTCTTAAGAGCACACATGCCCCCGCACGAAGCAAGACAAGCAGATATTGATACGCCACCTAAAGGTAACGTGCGAGGTGCCTTTAAAGAGGCAGAACCTGAGGTCTTAAGCCTTCTTGCCCCTATCGCGCCCATCTGGAGGGACGACGCTGGCCAAGAATGGTATGTGGTCGATGAACAGAATCCAGAAGATCCCTTTGCCTTAAGGCGCGTTGCAACGACCAACTGGAGTGCCCCTCCTGCCGTAGAAGGAGAAGCAACGCCTAAGATTTCCTTTGGATATGTGGATGTTGTAAAGAATAGCGCCTTTAAAGATCGCCTTTATATCGGGCACCAGTACGCTGCCAAAAGTCCTTCGTCAGTCAGTAAAAATACTTATGAAACCTATACCATTTATAGAAAAATCTCATAACCTTTAAAAGGGGGCAAGGGTCTTTGCCCCTTTTTTCTTATGGGGATTGACCCTTCGTTTCTTCTTTGATCTAATAAGTAGGAAATAAAAAGAATAATAACAGAGGAGTTTCTTATGAAAAAAGGATATATCCCCCTTTTAACCCTTTCCTTGATGGCAGTCCCAACCCTTTTATGGGCAACCACCGCACCCCAAGATAAAATGAAGCAAACAACAGGGGCTCCTGCAGCTCAGGCACCGACAAAACCAGGGACGCCCCCAACTACATCCCCAGGAACTGCCAAAATTGTCACGCCAGGACAAGCAACTCCTTCTATGGCACCAGCTAACGCTGCAAAAATCGTAACGCCTGCTGCCACACCCCCTGCCATTGCGACGCCAACGCCCCATAATTCTGCAAGCAGTGCTCAAGCAACACCAGGAGCTCCTTCTGCAGCACCAGCTAATGCTGCAAAAGTTGTAACACCTCCTGCCGCTAAAGAGACCACCGCGGACAGCAAAACGAAACCCGCTGTTTTCTCCCAAGAAACCCATGATAAATTAAAGAGTGCAACCGTCAAAGACGCGGCAAGTGCACCAGCTAACATGGCTGCGTGCCCTACTTTTAAGAGAAGGCCAGGTTTTCTAAAGCGCGTCAAAGGAGAAGGCGCGAAAACTTCTTATGAACCCACAGGTCCCTCTTGGACAGATGACCAGAAAAACATGTGGTATGTCATTGATCAAAGTGCCACAGAAGCAGCCACTCTTCTTGATAAAAAAGCCCCTAAACGGCCGTATTTCTCTACGAAGAAACCTGCCATTGTAAGCGCATCTACCACACGCACAGATGGTAAAGCTTTCACAGGCTGCAAGTATATCGTCTCAAACAAAAAAGATGTCGGACGCCAAACGACAATGGTCTTTGTCCTCTACCCTGTTCAATAATGTAAATAAAGCGCTTTGACACATGTGTCAAAGCGCTTGTCTCTCACACCATCTATATGAATAATTCTTATTAAACCGCTTGCAATAACCGCAAGAAGATAAAGCTTTTCTTTAGACGTTCCTATACTTTCGTAGATTAATCTTGATGAGGCGTCGCACTTTTTAAAGCGGCGTTTCTTTCACCAAAAAGAGGATAAACACTCCTCTCTCTTCTTTTTAGATAAAGCAGAATCCTCTCACTTGAAACCTCTAACCGCTCAAGCTCAGCCCCCATTTCCTCTAACAAAAGTCCTGTTAGGTATGCCTGAACTTCATGAGGGGTAATTTCTTCATCAGGAACAAGCCCCCACAGCGTTCGTTCAATCCCCACCTTCAGGGGGACAAGACTCCCCTCAATAGAAAGATTTGGGAGTTTTGTTGGCTCTTGGGAAGAAAAATTAATCGTAAGGGTTCCCCCTCTTGGGGCTGTCTCACAAAGCAAAAGAACAAGATTTGCAAGAACGCGTCCCCAATTGGGATAATCAATGGTCACATCATGGGTATCCACAGAAGAGGGTTCTTGGCGCAAATTCCAGTTGAGAGTCACCTTAGTTGTCGTCAGATAATCCTTTAGAAAACGCTCGACATCCAAAAGACCTTTGAACTGCACTGCTGACGAATATCCAAAGACCGCCCGGTAAAAAACAAGACGCTTTGCAACCGTCTGTGAGCTTGTGCGCACTACCTGTAGAAGCTCGGCACTTTCCGTTCCAGTCTCTTCTAATAAGAGCTCTAGACCGCTGTTGATCGCTCCAACCGGCGCAATCAAATCATGACACAGACGCGAGGCCAGCATCTGCGCAAACCGAAGAGGTAGCATCATTGCATGACTCCCTGCAGCTAGCTTTTGATGTTATACGTCAGTCTACCGTCTGAGCCTCTCCTATGTCCACCTTTACTTCCTTTTTTATAGACAAAGAAAAACAGACCTTCTAGAATTTATTTTTTGAAGACCTTGCCCCATATGTCCCCGGCCATGCATATTCTTCCAGCTTTTCAAGAAGATAACGCTGTTGCTCAATAATTCATTTTAAACATTTGGTAGGACAAGTATGGCTTTGATGTCTCACTGGATGACACGTTTTTCTTGAAAGATGTCTCTTCTTACCTCGGTCATGGAGAGGTTTTTTTGTAGTATTTGGCGACGTACATCTTGTGGCACACCTCTTCATCATTTACGCATCTATTGAGATTTTTGATCTCCAGCTCAAGAGACTATCAAATTGAAGGACACAAACTTAAAATTATTTCTATTTACTCTACTTTTTTTAATCATCTATCACCCCAATAAGGCAGAATTACTACCGCACTAAACCATAAGATCAAAATTTTCATCCCTATACATAACTTGCGTTTTTTTACGTCCTCTTTTACCCTATGAAGAATAACCAATGGAGACGACTTTATGGATATTTATGTAGGCGCTGATCACGCCGGATTTGAGTTGAAACAGCTTTTACTACCTCTTCTTGCGCCTTACGGACGAGTGGTGGATGTAGGCACGCACTCTAACGAAAGTGTTGATTACCCAGACTTTGCAAGACTTGTGTGTGAAGGCGTGCAGGGACACGAAAATGCCTGTGGCGTTCTCATTTGCGGGACTGGCGTCGGGATGAGCATTGCTGCGAACCGATTTAATGGCATCAGGGCTGCGCTCTGCCATGATGGCGGCTTTACGGCGCGCCTGGCGCGTCAGCACAATGACGCCAATGTCCTGTGCCTTGGGAGCAGATTGTCTACCCTTGAGCTTGCCTCTGCCAGCGTCACTTTGTTCTTTGAAACGTCGTTTGAAGGGGGGCGTCACTCAAGACGCGTTGAAAAACTAGAAAGTCTATGCGAGTAGCGCGTGATGCCCCCGCAGCGTTGCGGGGGCGTTTTAAAGTAAGACGACTTTAAAACAAAGCCTCAAGCTCGGGACGATCATTCAGCTGATCCTTGATAAAATCCCGGTAGGTTCGCATAAGCTCGTACCCCAACGTAGAGGTCGCAGGACAGTACGCAAAGACGCGCCCAATGACCACCCCATCCGCACTCACGCGCACAAGCTTACGAAAGTCGCCTTTTCTTTTAGATTGAAGCTCTGCAATCCCAATCTTGCTCATGGCTATAAGCGCCTCTTTATACCCGATGGTAAAAGGACTTGTGGTGGGATCCAAAAGAGATTGGAGCACCTTGGCGCTTGCCGTGTTCATGGTTGTTCTTGCTCTCACTTCATCTTTCTCTTTGAAGACGGGATACACAACGCCCTTACTACGAGTCGACTTTGCCACTTGATGCGTTTTTACGCTTTTTTGAGGTACGAAACGAGAGGTCTCAGCTTGCGCTATCACAAGGGTTTTTTCGGGCTCCGGTAAGGGCTCGGTCTTCTCAGGGATCGCAACATGTTGTTCTTGCACGGGCAGTGCATTTGAAAGACTTAAAGACGCCATCGGTGTCGTCGTTGTTGTTTCGTCGGACAATTTTGGCGGATCTCTCTCGGGTGCTCCGAGCACAGGCTTTTGAATACTTGGAGAAACCGTTGCCGTGTTCTTTACATTATGATTGTTCTTCTTCCCGCCTTTTTTCCTCTTAGAGCCCGGATTAATAAGCTCTTTCTCAAGGGCGTTAGTTTCTTGAACGCTCAAGGAGACTGGCGAGAAGACTGTGCCTTCTCCCAATGACTCATAGAGAAAAAGCTTTGATTTTTCAATATTTTGCCGTTCCTGGACACTCAAGGCTTGAATATAATCTTTCACGCGCTTTTGATGCGCCTGGAAAAGCCCTGAAAACTCTGCGCGCGCCTGTTTCTTTTCTTTTTGTGTAAGGGGGAGCGCCTCGCCCATACTACTACTAACCGCCGCCGACATATCCGTATGCTCTATCAATGCGCCTAGGAGCTCGGCATAAGGGTCTGCCGTTTCACTTTTTTCCCTCCCTTTAAGATAAAGATAACCGTCTTGTAAAAACGCACTTGGATCATCAAGGGTTAATTTCTTTCAAGGTACAGCTGTACTTTTTCAGCAAAGGCCCAATCCTTATCTTCTTTAGCAAGCCCAACTTTCATCATCGTGCCGATAAGCCGAACATAATCCTCGATATAATGCAGTTCCGATAGGGCAGGAATACGTTGATCTTGGGTATAGTATTGATTAATCTCATCCCGCTTCAAGCTCAGCACTGTGTCTAAACATTGAGTTTTAACAAGATACCTATCCACAAGACATCGCACACCAAACAAGTGGGACCCTAGAAAACTGTTGGTGATACGTTGAAGCTGCTTTACGTCCACCTCTCCTTCTTTGGTGGCAAGATAGAGATCACACTCTTTAATAAGCTCTCCAAAACCTGTGACAACATTTTTAGAGCGTTGTACTTCTTTGCTGAACTTTTGATAAGCAACTATCATGGTTGTTTTTTTTGCAATCAAATCTTGCCCCAAGAGGTTTCTTCTTACTGCTAACGTGCTCTTCTGTGCAGCGCGCTGGTTATTCCTAGGGTTATTACCAGAAAAATTTGCAGTAATATTTTGTTGTGCGCTTTGGGCCTTTACTTTGTTTTCAGATAACTGTTTTTCGTAAAGAGACGTCCAAACAGGACCTACAAGCTCAAAAGCGTCCTTAGGGCAAGTGTCCGGGTTTTTGAATTTTTCTGCGAAAATTTCAAAAACTGCCCCTGAGTCCTTTTCTCTTGCTTGGATGGTTTGCAAAATGGCTTTGGCCTTTTGAACGGCGCGGCGCGCTTTAGCCGGATCAATCTCCGCCATAGGAAGTTCGCAGGCTTGCACGGCCGTCAGGGATAAACAAACGCTCACACACGCCAAACGCAAACGGGACACAAAAGAGGGATAATTAAAAAAGATCATACGAACACCTTAACTTTTAAAGATGTTTTTTATTGGCACAAACAAATATTTTTGTCAATATAATAAAAGACAGAACAGAAAACGTCATTACTTAACCTCAAGAGAGAAAAGAGCATGAAAATCCCCATGTCTGAAAATCTTTGACATCTTCCCACTCAGACCCGGGGGCTCCCCTTAAAAAGGGAAGCCCCGTGTTTTTTATTTATGATCCCTGCGACCAGAATCTGTCTTACTTTTTGCTTCTTTCTTCTTGGAAGAAGATACCCTATTTTCAATGGCTTCTTTCTTTTTTTCTTCTTTCACTGTGGGAATATAACGCCCGCTCCTGTCCAAATATCCTTTTTCTTTGAGGATATCCAGCGCGTAAGAAGGATAATATCCGCCTTTAAGGAAGAGACGACGCATCTGCTCGATTTGATAGTCGATCAAATAAGCGCGACTTGCCAGCGTCACCATTTCTCTTTCCATGCCTTCATTGCGTAGGGTTACTTTGGCGTGCCCGCCTTTTCCGCCTGACGCATCATAGTTAGCAATGACCAAGGTTTCTGACATCTCTTGTGCCTTAAAGTACGCCTCAATGGCCTCCATCACCGTTTCAACTTCGGTGTGGGTAATGTGTACGGCGTCTTCACGTACATTTCCCCACAGGGCGACAAAGAATTTTTCTACAATTTTATAAGCTCCTCCCGTCAGAATCTTTTCCAGCGGAATATGTTCGAACTCTTCCTCATCAGAGTCGCTCAGCTGCTTATCTTGGACGACGGGTTTTGTTGCCCGGCTAAGGTCCGCAACTTTTCGTGTTTTTACTTTTTCTTTCTTCCTCACCCCCTGAGGATCTTGAGTATCATCCTTGATGTCCCCTGGTGTCGTTGGCTTGGTTGCACTCACCACAGACTTAGGAGGCAAGAACGCGTCCTTTACCTCTGGCGTCGTTGTAGAGACGGTTTGCAAGCGTATTTCGTTTTGTGGCTGGGGGGCCACACCACTTAAAGACACCTCTTTGACTTCTGGTTGAGGTAGGGGTGGCAATACCTCTTGAACAGAAGGGCTAAAAAATAAGTTTTCTTGGAGTGCTCTTTGACGTTTATATTTGGCGTGTCTTCCTTGCTTAGTTTTGGCAACAATTTCTTTTTGGCGATTGTGCAAAATCTCAAAGGCGGCTTCTTCTTCTCCTCGTTTATGGTTAATGTACCGCTCAAGACGTTCCATGAATTCGTCATGATTGTTTCTGATATATTTCACGCGCGGATTAAGGCTGTTGTAACATGTGATCATATCTTTGGCTTCTTTGTATTTGTCGAGTAGAATATAAATTTCGGTTGCATTCACAACAGAATTAGCATTCGTAGGTCTAAGGGCCAGATCCATCTCGACGGCGTCACGGGCGCGCTGCTGATCTTGTTCTGATACATAGATTTCTGTTAAATAAGAAAAGTGAATCGCCAAACTTTTCAGCGTCATACAGGTATGCATATTGTCTTGATAGGCTTTTTTGTGCATTGATCCTTCGTCCTCGCGTGCGGCTTTTCCGTGAACCCCGAGGTTTGTTGTGAGCCAGTCCTTGGCAATATTTTGATTCGGCGTATCCATAAGCGCGCGCGCGGCAAAGCAAACCCCGTGGGGGGTATTGATGCGGTGACCTTGCTTGTTATAAAGGGAAACGAACTTTGTCATGAGCGCAGGGCGACACACATCAGAAACCGACATCATGATAGAAAAAAGAAAGGCATCAAGAATGCTCTTTTTATAGATTTCTTCCTCAGATGCAAAAACACCCTGAGGCTTAAGAGCGTGAATGACATCCGTATAGGCGATCATTTCCTGTGCGAGTCTCTCTAAGTGAAAATCTAACTCTATCTCATTCATGGGGGACATAAGAGAAAGCAGGGGGTCTGTCACCCCATTTCTTAAAAGGCTACAAAGTCCTTGCCGCAACGCTGTGCGCTCATCTCGAAGATAGGCACGCGTTGTCCCAAGAATCACCATGGCATACGCATCCAGGGCGCTCCAAAACATGGCAGGATCCTGGACATGGTGGGTTACAAACCGCAAATACCCATTTCTTAACTCATCGCTTTGAAGGTTTTGTTTAATGTGCCCCTTAAACAAGATCGCTCGTAACATATTAGGACGCGCAGGTGCCGTCGCTTTTGGGGTGCCGTCCGCTTCGTACTCGTTTAAATACCCCTGCGTATTGGCAAGCAACGGTTTTTGACACAAAAGACCATCCTGATCAAAAGTAAACTGAGGAAGCCCAGACGGCATTTTAAGGCCAGACGCGTGATTAAAAAGTGGGGAGGATTCCTGGGCGCGCTTCACAAGCGCCTTTGGCGTTTCAACAATTTCGTGGTCTTGTTTTGATGCTAACACAGGTTGGCACACCACAAGAGCCGCCACACTTAATAACAATTTTTTCATCTTTGTTCCTTTTTTAGAAAGCGTGCATGCTTTCACTACCACTTCTCTCAAACGCATACCTTGACGCCATCAGTCTCGTTGGGACGCATAACCGACGATTTCATATTTAAAGATTACGATTATTATCAAATTGACAACACAAATACAATAAAACAAACTATGGACTGATAAAGTATTTCATACACCTTTCATCCTTCACATAAAAATCCGTTCCACCTTATGAAAAACTCTTTTCCCTTTTATGATTTTTGTCATCACAGAAAACCCCTAAGCACACTCTTTTTATAAAAGGTGTTTTTTCAACAAAAGCTCTTTACTCTCACGGGGGTACAGACCGCGCGCCACAAACGCATCACGTAGACTTTTCCATTGGTACGGCTTTAGATAGGCATGTTTTGCAAGGGTGATGACGTCTCGGTGCATATCGCCCATCTCAATCTCGGCGACCGCATGGGATCCTTTTCCTTTATCCTTTTTGTACGATTGCTTCAGGGCTTTCATCAATGTCTCTATCTCATCCAATGAGATCTGCACAGCTGAGGATCTGATCTTGCCATCCAACGACAAAAACAGCTTGTTAAAGATATCAAGGGGTCCCCCCTTTAGAATTTCTTCAATCGCAAGAGGTTTTGCCTCCACTTCTCTTTGGGGGGGAGCTTGCACTTGAATGGCACGCGCCCTGGCGGGGTCTGCCGTTCCTTTTGTTTTGATTTTGGGCCCTTTGGCAGTCGGCATGGGAGGCTCATCGACCGGCATATTTTCTTTTATGCTTGAAGATGGTTGAGACAACACAGGTGAGGACACAGGTGCAGCAACACAATCAGATCCTGCTTTGGTGGTTGTGGCATCAAACGTCTGTTGTGATCCCTTTGAGGGGGGGGAACCAGAACGCTTATTCTTTTTGGCGGCCTTGCGCTGTAAGGGAAAATGATTCAGCACTTTTTCTTGCCGCGCTTTTAATACCTCTAAAAGCTTTTGCCCTGAAGGTGCCGTTTTCTCACGCTCGTTTTGTGCAAGCCCCTGCAAGGCTTGTCGGTAAACAGCCTTCATCCATCTGTGTATATTTTTGTGAAGGGCCCCTTTAGGAAATGCCATCCAGGTTTCGCTAAGCCGCTTTGCCTTCTCGTATTGCTTTTGCCTTAAGAAAATAGTAGCAAAAGCATACGCACTGTACGAAGGATCACACCCCCCTGATAAAAGGACCTTCATGCTGGCCGACAACGCTTTATCATATTCCCCCAACGTACAATACGCCAAAGACGCAACTTGGTGTGTATCTCGCAATTCTGGCAGGATATAGGCGAGTGTTAGATGTTTTTGTGGTTCAAAAGTGGCATTTCTGTTATATGCACGCATCCTAAGGGCACGTTCATAGGCTTTGATCGCAAGGCTATTTTCACGTGCTTCGTACAAAACAATCGCGTGCTGCTCTAACATACCAGGCGTTTGATAGGCAGAGTAATAGTTGGTAAGGGCTTCTACAAATCCTCTACGCATCTCGGGATGCTCACGGCACGCAGTACTTAAAAACATATCAGCAATAATACTACGAACTTCTTTAGGAGGAGCAAAATAAATAGACACATCATCTTTCAAAAAAGCGTCATAAATATTAATGATCCCCTGTATATACTCTTGAGAAAAACCCATAAAGTTTCGAAGGGCGCTTTGTCTCATTTCTTCATGCAATTCTGGAAACTTTTCACTCAAAAACATGCCAAGTATTGCCTGCACATCATATCGTTCAGAAACAACAGTGGGCATCACCTCTAGAAAAAGAGCCCCTATATAAAGGATCTCCATGATTTTTTCTTGCTGCTCATTTTGATAAGCCGTCCGCATCAAGATCTCTTCTTCCGTCAGCTGGCTCACTTCGATATGTTTTTGTAGATAAGCTGTTAGCTTTGAATTGAAATCAACGGGAAACGCGATCATGCTTTCGGACGCGAAGTGCTCTCTTATTCGGTTACCAAAGGATTTAGCAGCCTCGGACCTGGCACGTGCTTCCATTTCGCTAAAATCTTGTTGTTGATAGGCAACATGAGAAGCTTCACTCTTAACGCCAGTTTCCTTTTGATCCCCCTCTTGGTAGATCACGCCTTCTTTTAAAATTCCCTTCTCACGCAGAATTCTTCTCATATTCTCATGAAAATCAGCACGTTCATACTTACCTAAATTCATAGGAGAGTCGGGTTCAGTCTGGAGCGGTTCCGTGCTTTGCATCTGCTCCAGACACAGACAAAAGGCATCCTTGTGGATTTGTTCTTGAGACAGCGCATGAGACAGCGCATTTTTGAGGGATTGATTTTTTTCCCTGTAGAGTTTTTCTTCTAACTTTCCTGCCTTTTCAAGAAAATGATAATACGTTTGAACAAAATGAAGACATTCTTCATTTCCCCTCAAGAGATTTCTGAACATCCTTCTATAAACAGTAAGCTCTTTCATCGTTGTAAGAGGCTTTGTTGTATGTGTACCGTCTAACTTAAAATGGGTCAGGAGGTTTTGCGCCAGTGGTGTTAACAACGGCGTGTCTATGGCCTGTTGACCTTCGAATGTTTCTAGTAGAATAACCTTTAAAATTTTTTGCTTTTTTAATCCATTCTCATCTTCATGGGCAACACCCAATGACCCCCATGTCTGGCTTGCCAAAAAAATCGAACACTGACTAGCGGACAGCAATACCCCCAAAAAAAGACTTATCTTCCTCATTATCTTTCCCTTTTTCCATATACTTAAAAAATCATTTATGCTCTGAGCGCCGCAAAAAAGGACGCTCATTTCCTGACAGAAGGCCTTTATAAAAAGATTTTTTTTGGAAAAAAGACTGTGTCTCTTTTTAAAAAGATTTTTTGCACATACCACGCACTGATACGCAAAAGACAGAAGCGTTCCCATAGAAAAGGACGCGGGACATAAAGAAAAATTAACCTTGAAACCTTACAAAAAGGCTCCGCAAGATTTTCTTGAAACAGTAAAAATGACGCCTTACCGCAAGCAAGCACAGACTGTGAAACATGCTTATCGAGGATTCTGGTTGAAAAATTTACAGAAGACATTTCTTCTTTTTATCAGCCCCGTTGGGGCCCTCCTCTCATCTTAACTCGCGCCTTTCAAGACGCACTCTCTTGTAACCAACTTGTAACAAAGAAATCCTTTGAGCTTTTGTAAGGATTCACTGGCAATTGACTTACAGATCAAACATAAAAAAGTCAAGAAAATACTGACAATAAAAAAGAAATACTTTACTTTGCTTTGTCTAATAAAAAAATAATACGGTTTTTCAAAAAACTAGACTGGATCACATGCGACAAAACTCCCTCTACCGTTTTTTAAACAAGACGTGCTAGCATCGAAAAAAGCTAAAAAATAAGGAGGCTCATTCATGGCATCATCCCCGACCCTTTTCCCGCCGTCACAAGCTCAAAAAGAGGCTGCCAAAATTTCAGACACAACCTACGCCGAGTGGTATAAAGAATCCCTTGCTGATCCCAACGGTTTTTGGGCCAAACGTGCCCACGAGTATGTCACGTGGGATAAGCCCTTCACCAAGGTCAAAAACACCTCCTACTCTCTAGAGGATCACACCATTAAGTGGTTTGAGGACGGCCATTTAAACGTCAGCGTCAACTGTGTGGACCGCCACCTGAAAACATGCGCAGATCAAGTCGCCATTTTGTGGGAAGGTGATAACCCCGAGGAAAGCCGCACGCTGACTTATGCTGAGCTTTACGAAGAGGTATGCCGGTGCGCGAACGTCATGAAGCGCCTGGGACTTGAAAAAGGAGACCGCGTCACCCTTTATCTTCCCATGATTCCCGAAACCGCTATTTTTATGCTGGCTTGCACCAGGCTGGGCCTTATCCATTCCGTGGTGTTTGGCGGTTTTTCAGCCGAAGCCCTGGCAGGGCGTATTGAAGACTGCACCTCACGTCTTGTGGTCACAGCTGATGAAAGTGTGCGTGGCGGCAAGCCCATCCCTTTAAAGGCCAATGTGGACGCCGCGATTAGTCTTCTTGATCAAAACCCTGTGGAACACGTCCTAGTCGTCTCGCGCACAGGAAAAGACATTCCCATGTTCGAGCCCCGGGACAAACACTATAGACCCATGCGTGATCTGGCCTCCCCCACATGTGCGCCTGTTTCCATGAATGCCGAGGATCCTCTGTTTATTCTTTATACCTCGGGTTCAACAGGAAAGCCCAAGGGAATGCTCCATACCACGGGCGGCTATCTTGTGTATGCCGCCATGACCCATGATTTAATTTTTGATGCAAGACCCGGTGACGTCTATTGGTGCACGGCCGACGTTGGATGGGTCACGGGGCATTCTTATGTGGTCTACGGCCCCCTTTGTAATGGCACCACCACCCTGATGTTTGAAGGGGTACCCCACTATCCCGACTACTCCCGCATGTGGCAGGTGGTGGATAAACACCATGTCACCACTTTTTACACCGCCCCCACCGCCCTTCGCGCCCTGATGCGCGAAGGAGACGAGTTTGTGAAGAAAACCAAACGCACGTCTTTGCGTCTTTTAGGTTCTGTGGGAGAGCCCATTAACGAACAAGCGTGGCTTTGGTATTATGACGTCGTGGGCGACAAGCGTTGCCAAATCATGGACACTTGGTGGCAAACAGAAACGGGCGGCATTTTGATCACGCCTTTGCCGGGGTGCGCGCCCCTTAAACCAGGATCTGCCACAAAACCGTTCTTTGGCGTGAGGCCCACGCTTATGGACAGGGATGGTCACGAAATCCAAGGCGCCGGAGAGGGAAGCCTTGTGATTGCCGACTCTTGGCCAGGCCAAGGGCGCACCATTTACGGTGATCATGTCAGGTTTTTAAAAACGTACTTTCAAACTTTTCCAGGCTATTACACCACCGGAGACGGAGCCAGACGTGACACGGACGGCGATATTTGGGTTACGGGACGTATTGATGATGTGATTAATGTCTCGGGGCACCGTCTAGGGACTGCAGAGATCGAAACGGCTCTCAATTCCCACCCTGACATTTCTGAAAGCGCGGTTGTGGGTTTTCCCCACGAGATCAAAGGGCAAGGCATTTACGCTTTTGTGACCCTTCACGAAGGGATCACGCCCACAGTACTTCTGACCAAAGAACTAGAAGAAATCGTGCGCACAAAAATAGGTCCCTTTGCCAAGCCCGATCGCATTCAGTGGGCGGTGGGGCTTCCCAAAACAAGGTCTGGCAAAATCATGCGGCGCATTTTGCGTAAAATTGCGTGCGAGGAAACAGATACCCTTGGAGACATCTCAACCCTCGCCGATCCGTCGGTGGTGGACGTTCTGATCAAAGGATACAATCAACAGGCCAAAGAGCTTGCCGGGAACTAGTCCTATCCCCATGGCAGAAATTCCATGGGGACGTCTAGCTAACGGTTAAAATCTCGTCCCAGCGCGTGAGATAATTAGGACTTTTTAGCGCCTCTTTCGCGCGCCACAAGTTTTCTTTTTGAAGCTGGCTTGCAAACCCCAGCGTCCCCGTCCCGTACCGTTTATTAAGGGTATCCAGGGTTGTCATCAACGCCTTTTCTTTTTGATGGGGCCGACGATCAAAAAGTGTTGTGGGGTGCGCCGCCTCTGGTATGAGGTCCGTTAGCATCATACCAGCTTTGGCATAAAGGGCGCCTTCTTGCCATACTTTTTCAAAAAGATGATCAGCCGCCGCGAGAAGCGTCGGCGTATAGTGTGTGGCAAGGGGCAATTGCACAGCAGCCCTACGGCTGACATAAGTCTCTTTTTGTGAAAAACGATTTCCTCGCAGATAAATGGTCAAGTGACGTGCCTGTCTTTTCTTACGCCGAAGCTTAGCACCTCCCCTCGCTACATGGTAAAAAAGCGCACGTTTAACTTCTTCCTTTTGGGACAACAGCCTCCCAAAGGAACGAGAGCAAATGATACTTTTGGCAGGAGGCGGCGCCAATTCGAGAGGAAAAGACTTTTCTCCTTTTAACTCATTGACAAGACGTGTCCCTACAGTCCCCATTAACTTTTTGATCATAAAAGGGTCAGCTTGCACCAAGTCTGCCGCTGTTCTTATCCCATATTTTGAAAGCTTTGGCGCGGACGCACGCCCAATCCCCCAAACGTCCTCACACCAGACAAAGGGCAAAAACCGCTCTATATCCTGGGGACGTGATAAATCCAAGACCCCGTTCCATTGGGGATGAGTTTTAGCAAGCTTATTGGCGACTTTGGCCAAAGTCTTCGTGGGGGCAACGCCAATGGATACAGGAATGCCGGTGTGCTGCAGCACAATATCTTGGATGCGTCTAGCTTCCTTTGTGCGGTTACTTTCTGGCACGTGGGAAAAGTCCAAAAACGCTTCATCTATGCTATAGACCTCAAGGGCCGGCACAAGCGTCTCGAGGGTTGCCATCACGCGCCCAGACATATGGGCATAAAGCATATAATTGGTGGAAAAGACGTGCACCTTATGTTTGTCAATGAGATGTTTTACTTTGAAATAGGGCACTGCCATTTTAAGGCCTAGAGCCTTGGCCTCGGCGCTCAGTGCAATGAGGCAGCCATCATTACTAGAGAGCACCACCACAGGTTTATTCCACAAATGAGGCTTAAAGACCCTTTCGCACGAACAAAAAAAAGCATTACAATCCACAAGCGCCACCATTTCCATGGACGTCTACCTGAATTTTTTAACGCACCCCGACACCACACCCCAAATCATAAAGTCTTTGCCAGGGGTCACTTGAATGTCGGGGTAATCGGGATTTTCTGCCCGAAGACAGACCTGATTTTGCTGTTTGATGAATCTTTTTAAGGTAAGCTCTCCGTCCAAGACAGCGATAATCAGGTCTCCATTTCTTGCCTCGAGGGCGCGGTTCACAATCACCATATCACCCGGAAAAATCCCTCCTCCGACCATAGAGTCCCCCTCCACGCGCACATAAAAGGTCGCAGCCGGATGGGTGATTAAAAGCTCATGTAGATCAAGCGTCCCTTCAAGCTCGCCTTCGACCATAGAGGGAAAGCCTGCCTTAACAGGGCTTAGCACCACGGGAAGGGACAGCGTTGACGGTGCGTCTGTAGGCTTAAAAAGGGATCCAAGCGACATGTGTGGCACTCTTCGAAACGAACGCCTTCACTTTAGAAAATCCAACGCTCCAAGCAAAGGGATTTTTTATGCGGCAAACCACAACGGCAAGATACGCTCTAAATACGCCATGAATTTCCAAAGACCCACACTGTACTCAAAGTTCCCAAGCTTGTCGGTTTTTCCTTCGGGAAAGGCGATCCCCAAACCATAAAGATGCGGCGCAATCTCGCCTGTTTGATCGTTATAGGTCAAGGGTAACGGCGCACTTGTTTCAAAAATCACCCGTTTTTCAAAGCCGGTGGCATAAACGTACTTTGTGCAAGCACTCAGGATTTTCTCGCACGCAGGATCGTCTTGATGCACGCGCATCAGGGTCTTTAGGGGGGCGTCTTCCATGTGCTCTTTAGCCCAGGTGGCCGAATATCCCTTAAGCCCCGTGTTATCATACAAAATCCAGTCTTCATAATAGGACGCGTACTTTAAAGGGGACCGGTAAACGTTGACGGTTTCGATGCCGAGGGCCGCCAGGTTGTAAAGAGCGACAATGGCTGAGTGAGAGCTTCCAAAAACAGCAATCCGGTCAGAGGCGCTGCAAGCCTCTTTCAACCGCTCAAAATCCATGGCGACCTCCAAGGGCATCAGCGGCGTTCGTGCGCCCTCAGGCACGCGGGGATCGGCTCCTGTGGCAAGGATCACTTTTTTGGCCATAAACACGCCCGCGTCTGTCGTGAGCTGCCATCCCGCGTCTTGCCGCGTGAGCACGCGCACCGTCCCTTGGCACACAGCAACCTTTTGGCATAGATGATTGCTAATCCACTGCAAGGGATCAGCAATTTCTTTCAAAAGACACGTTCCGTCTGCCGGCAAATGATTGATGAGAAAAGACTTTGGACACGTTTTGTACTCAAAACTGCGACACGCATAAAGGAATTTTATAAAAAGTCCCACTTTGGTGTTGCCTGAAACGACGCGCCACTTGGTCCCAAGGTCGCCAACCTGAAAAGCAGGATCAATCCACAAAATGGATAAGGGGTCAGCGCCCCCGTCCAAAAGCTTTCCCACAACAGCAAGGCCTGCAGGGCCCGCCCCCACCACAGCCCAGGTAAAGGGGTTGCTTGTTGAAGGGATGCGGGATATCACGGAGGCGTTCCTTGTCATGGTCAAAATTTAAAATGGTTAGAAGATTGTTCATACACTACCTGGCAGATACAAACAAATCCTTACTGCAAAGGAAAAAGATTACGCGCGGGGCGCCCCGTGAAAAAGGCTGAGCGCGGCCAGGGCCGCCGTTTCAGCGCGCAAGATGCCTTGACCCAAGCTGACAGACGTCACCCCAGGCAGTCCCTTTAAGAACGTCACCTCTTGCGCGTCAAAGCCGCCTTCGGGCCCCACAAGAATCAGAGGAAACTTTGGCGGGCTTCCTGCATGATCCCAAAGAAGCCCTCCTTCTTGCCGCTCGTGACAAAAATAAAGATGTTGGGAAGGTGTCAGATTGCCACAAAACTGTCCTAAGTCTTGTAAAGGATGGAGGGTAGGCACATCCAAACGTTCACACTGCTCAGCTGCCTCGATGGCGGCAGCACGCAGCTTGTCTTCGTTTACGTGTCGCACAGCTGTATATTTTGTCAAAACAGGAAAAAGATCACTCACCCCAAGCTCTACCGCCTTCTCCACCAAAAAGGAGAGACGATGAGGTCGCAAGGGCGTAAAGGCAAGTCCCAAAAAGGGCCGTGTTTGGGGGGCTCTTAAGTGATCAAGCACGACAACGCCTGCTTTCTTTTTTCCCTGAACGTCAAGCTTCGCGCGCCACTCGCCATGCTCGTCGCAAAAAAGGCGCACATGATCACCAGACCCAAGGCGCATAACGTTCATGAGATAATGCGTCTGGTCATGGGAAAGAGCGAGCGAGACCCCTTGTTTTAGATCGTGGGGAAAGTACAAACGGGGCTCTTTACGACTCATCTTATTCCTCGGTATGATGGGATCACGTCATGTTAAAAGAATTCAACCCAATGGCAACAGACATTCAAGAAAATTCTCGTTTCCTCACATTTTTTCCAACTGCTTTTCGCCCTTATTTGCTCCTCATGCGCCTTGATCGACCCATCGGGACGCTTCTCATTATGCTGCCAGCCCTTTGGGGGCTAGCTTACGGCGCACGCGCCCATGACGTGCCCCCTGTCTACTGGCTTATTTTCATGGCTGGTGCCTTTTTGATGCGAAGCGCTGGATGCGTCCTCAATGACCTTGCCGACCGAGACATTGACGCTGCCGTCTCTCGCACAAAGGGTCGCCCTCTTGCGGCAAAAACCCTCAGCCCTCTCCACGCGCTGATGTGCCTTTGTGTGCTCCTCAGTGCGTCGCTTTGTTTGCTTCTTTTCTTAAATTCTTTTTGTTGGGTGCTCGGCATCACGGCGGCTGTCCTGGTGGCCATCTATCCTTGGATGAAGCGCATTACCTATTGGCCGCAACTTTTCTTAGGCCTCCTCATGAATTGGGGATGCTTGATGGCAATGGCAGCACTCAGCCAAACCCTCGAGCCTTCGGCACTTCTTTTGTGGGCGCTTGGTATTTGTTGGACCTTCTTTTATGATACTGTTTATGCCCATCAAGACAAACGAGACGACTTGATGGTGGGGGTTAAATCAAGTGCCTTAAAGCTTGGGACAAACACAAAACCTGTCCTTCATGGGACCCTTGTCCTGATGGCGATGATTGGCGTTTATCTTGGCACGCTATCACCAAGGGGCCCTCTTTATTATGCGGGTCTTTTGGTGGGAGTGGCCCTTCTTATGCGCGCTTTAAACCGGGTCAACCTTGACGATCCCGCGGATTGTCTCAGGACCTTCAAAGAAAGTCAGATTTTTGGATGGCTTTATCTCGTGGTGCTGCTTATCGGCTAACGGCCAAAAAGACGCAGTGCCACGTCAGGCCTGTCGGTGATAAGACCGTCTACCGCCCAAGCGTGCATCCTTTTCATGTCAGCCTCATCGTTGACGGTCCAGGGCGTGACCTTCAGGCCGTGATCTTTTGCCTCCGCCACAAGATCCTCGGTTAGGTCTCCGTAAAACGGCGCCCACCTGGTCCCCGAGACCTCATGCAGGGTCTTCACAAAGTCAAGATGTTCCACCCTTTTTCCAAGCCACAGCTCTTGGTCCTTACCAAAAGTCGTATTCACATGGGTCGAACAACACACGCTGATTTCTTTGCTTTGACGCCGGATTAACTCAAACAGACGCCATTCGAACGCCATAATGGTCACGTCTTCAAAGGCCCCATAAAGGGCCAAATCCTCAAAGAGGCGATCCACAATACGTGAATGAACAAGGGAATAGTGGGGGGCCAAGGGATTTGTTTTAAGCTCTAAACACAAGGGGGCACATTTTTTAGGGCGCCCTTGAAGCATCGCCAGCACCTGAGTCAAGCTTGGAATAGGATGAAGGTGCTCAGGGCTTTTCCCCACGCGGTAAGCTCCAAGCTCTTCCCACGTTAGCTCACAAACAAGGGGAAGCCCCCCTTCTAAGGGTCGACCGTCTCGGGTCCACGTCGCGTCTTTACGTAAGTGAAAATCATGGTGCAAAACGAGCACACCGTCTTTGGTCCCGTGAAGATCCATCTCAAGACCATCCACGCCAAGATCAAGGGCGCGCGTGAGGCCGTCTAAGGTGTTTTCCATAAAAAGGTGACGCGCACCCCGGTGCCCAATGATGTCCATATGTTGATCCTTTTATCAAAGAGGGGCAAGCCACGTGCCTTCCATGACGGTTACGGCGCTTCCCGTGATAAAGACCCGGTCTCCTTCAAGACGCAGGCTTAGCACCCCGCCTCGTTTGCTTGCCTGATAGGCCGTTAGGGTGTTTTTGCCAAGGCGCGCCGCCCAATACGGCACAAGCTTACAGTGGGCAGAGCCCGTCACAGGATCTTCTGGCACGCCGACCTTGGGCGCAAAAAACCGCGAGACAAAATCGTAGTGTTCCCCAGGCGCTGTCAGGATCACACCGCGCGCCTCGATGTGATGTAGGGCGACAAAATCAGGAAGGGCCCCGCGCACCTCATCCTCGTGGGCGCACAACACGATGATGTCGTCATGAGCTTTGCGCACTTCTTCAAGCCGGGCGTTTGGAAAGACCGCGTTAAAAGGCGTTGGATCAAGAAGATCACTTACATCTTGACGGGGGAAATTCAAAGTATAAAACGCCGCGCCTTCTTTTTGCACAAGAAGATCACCCGACAGCGATTGAAGACGCACTTCTTCAAAAGGAATTCTCAAATGATGAAAAAGCACATGACACCCGGCAAGGGTTGCGTGCCCACAAAGGTCCACCTCGACGTCCGGGGTAAACCATCTAATGTGGTACTGATTACCACGAAGGCGCTTCAAGAAAACGGTTTCCGACAGATTCATCTCGGCCGCAATGGCTTGGGCGTGCTTTGGAAAGTCATCGACCACCATCACCGCCGCCGGATTTCCTTGGTAAGCGTCCTTCGTAAACGCATCTATCGTCCAAATTTTCATCTAATGCTCTCTCACAAATCGATTCGCATCTTTTTGTAACAGAGCAATAAGACTTCGTCGAGATTTGCGTATGGCGTATTAAAGAAATAAAAAAGGGAAGTGCCTAAGAGCTTCCCTTTTTTATCTTAGATATTAATTCCTATAACTGCCTTATCTACCTGTGCGACAAGATCCAGGGCATGATTTTCTCACTGCTGCACGGACTGTTCTTGTATCAATTTGGAGACCGTATTATTTCCCATCATTTTCGTTTTTACAATAATAATTATCCACACGGTTCTCAGGTGATGCACATAAATAATCCAGATCTTGCTCATCGGCTTCGCAGATAAAACGCTGTCCTGTTCGTGGTTCTGTATAAGAGAATTCGCAGTCTGCCATAACAGGAGCTGATATCAGCAAAAGCCCAAAAAGCATCGTTTTTTTCATTTTTAATCTCCCTTTTTATTGGTTTTTATAGTATCCATGATGTTAGCGCTTAACAGCACAGAATGCTGGGCAACTTCCTTTAACAGCCTCTTGTAGGTCTTTGATCGCAATGTGAAGGCCTACCGACTTGCCATCAAGGGTTTTGCAGTTCACAGGCGTGCTTTCTTCATCAGGCCCATGACAAAGGGACGAGGCATCTTGTTCGTCCACTTTGCACTTGAATTGAGATCCCGTGCTTTTTTCAAGATAGGAAAATTCGCACTCTGCCAACACAGGAGAGATCCCTAATAAAATCCCTAGAAGAAGCTCTTTTTTCATCTTTAATTCCTTTTTCCATCGCAGACAGTTATTAGAGAGAAAAAAGGTAAAAAAAGTCTTAAACTCAAAAAAAATTAATCTTTTTTTAAATTATTTATGGGACATATATAAAAACTCAAATGTTTTACGTAGGAAAAATTATGAGGAAAATTCTTTTTATGTATGCTTTGACGTTTGTGGGGTGCATTCAATTGTCTTATGCAGCAAGAGCGAAATGTCCAGATGCCAACACAATTCAGCATTCCATTGTAGCAGGACAACATGGATACCAAGTACATAAGTATGCAGGAACATCAACAGGCGCACGCCAAATAATCTTTACGAATATGGACGACCGAGACACTTCCCCCTTACGGCAACCTCAAGACCCTGCCGAGGCAGAAGCATTTGGCAACCAGCTTGCCTGTCTTTATCAAGGTGATGGACTCGCCCTGACGACAAGTGACGCAGGCGCCGTAAAGGACTGCCACGCGATACCAGGCACCCCCTATTTTGACTGTCAATAGTCTCAGAGCTTGGTAACCGCGATAATTTTTGTTGCAACCACTACAATCCCAAGTTCAATTTTTTCAACATACAAAAAGGGCAGCCAAAGCTGCCCTTTTTAGTGTTTGAACACGTGAGCTTCTTAGAAGCCCATGCCGCCCATACCACCCATGCCACCCATATCGGGCATGGCTGCTGATTTACCTTCCTTTTCAGGAATGTCCGCAACCATAGCTTCGGTCGTGATGATAAGACCCGCCACTGACGCGGCGTCTTGAAGGGCTGTTCTGACAACCTTAGCGGGATCAATGATACCCGCCTTGAACATGTCAACATATTCATGGTTTTGGGCGTCATATCCAAGAGTGTCTTGGCTTTTTTCCATAAGTTTGCCCGCAATCACAGAACCGTCTTCACCTGCGTTTTCAGCAATCTGGCGCACAGGTGCCTGCAGCGCGCGGCGCACGATATCAATACCGATGCGCTGCTCGTCGTTCTGGAAAGAAAGTTTATCAAGAAGCTTGGAGGCGTACAAAAGCGCTGTACCGCCGCCCACAACAACACCTTCCTCGACGGCGGCGCGTGTCGCGTTCATGGCGTCTTCAACGCGGTCTTTACGCTCTTTGACCTCGATTTCTGTGGATCCGCCTACGTGAATCACGGCCACGCCGCCAGATAGCTTGGCCAAGCGCTCTTGCAATTTTTCCTTGTCATAATCAGAGGTTGTCTCGTCGATTTGATGACGGATCTGTTGGCAACGCGCTTCGATGGCAGCAGTCTCACCCGCGCCACTCACAATGGTTGTGTTCTCTTTAGAGATCAAGACGCGCTTGGCGCGGCCCAGCATGTCAACAGTGACGTTCTCAAGCTTAATACCAAGATCTTCGGAGATAAGCTGTGCGTTTGTGAGGATCGCAATGTCTTCAAGCATCGCCTTACGACGATCACCAAAGCCAGGAGCCTTAACAGCTGCGACCTTTAGACCGCCACGAAGCTTGTTCACGACGAGGGTTGCAAGCGCTTCGCCTTCAACGTCCTCGGCAATGATCAAAAGCGGACGACCGCTTTGAACGACTTGCTCGAGCACAGGAAGCATCGCTTGCAGGCCAGAAAGCTTCTTTTCGTGAATGAGGATCACAGGATTCTCAAGCTCTGCCACCATTTTTTCAGAGTTGGTCACAAAGTAAGGAGACAAGTATCCACGGTCAAATTCCATCCCTTCAACAACTTCAAGTTCAGTTGCAAAGGACTTGGCTTCTTCAACGGTGATCACGCCTTCTTTACCAACCTTGTCCATAGCCTGGGCAATGATGTCGCCAATTTCTTTTTCACCGTTAGCAGAAATGGTCGCAACCTGCGCGATTTCTGCGCTTGTGGAAACTTTTTTGGACGTGCTCTTGAGATGCGCCACAACAGCTTGAACTGCAATGTCAATCCCGCGCTTTAGATCCATGGGGTTCATGCCAGCAGCCACAGCCTTAGCGCCTTCACGCACGATGGCTTGAGCCAATACAGTCGCCGTTGTTGTACCGTCACCAGCGATATCGTTAGTCTTGCTCGCAACTTCACGAACAAGCTGCGCGCCCATGTTTTCGAACTTATCTTCAAGCTCGATGTCCTTGGCAACGGAAACACCGTCCTTAGTAATACGCGGCGCGCCAAAGCTTTTGGCAAGCACAACGTTACGGCCCTTAGGACCGAGGGTTACCTTGACCGCGTTGGCCAAAATATCAACACCGCGCAGCATGCGTGCGCGGGCGTCAGATGAAAACTTTACTTCTTTTGCAGCCATAATCGTGACTCCTTACGTTAGGTTAAAAGGGCGTTAAGCGGCTTCAACGATACCAAAAATATCGGATTCTTTCATGATCAACAGGTCTTGGCCGTCAATCTTGACTTCTGTGCCAGACCATTTACCAAAAATAATACGGTCGCCAGCTTTGACATCCAAAGGACGAAGCGCCCCCTTTTCATCGCGAACCCCTTCACCCACGGAAAGCACTTCCCCTTGGATAGGCTTTTCTTGGGCAGAGTCTGGGATGATAATACCACCAGCTGTTTTTGCTTCTTGCTCAATGCGTTTTACAAGTACACGGTCGTGTAAAGGTCGAAATTTCATGATCATTCTCCATTTTCTAGACTAATCAAAGAACGCTCCCTGCTCCAAGAGCCTGACAATTAGCACTCATCAGAAGGGAGTGCTAAAATTATTAACCCCATGCCCATTTGAGGTCAAGCTTTTTTGCAAGAAGAAAAAACACCTTTCCAGAATGACAAAGATCGCCTTTGGTTTGCTTTTAAAAATGAGGTCTATGGGGTTTTGTTGCTTTATTTTTGGGAACACAAACATCCGTTTTTAGGTCGGATGTTGGCTCTGGATTAAAGGTCACTGGCAAATCAAGGGTCGTCTTTCCTTTATAAACAAGAACGCCAAGAGAAATCCCCATCAGAATAAACGCCGCCATCCATAGTTTATTCATACTCTCTCTCCTACGACCGTCTAGATCCCTTCACGGAAGGACGACGACTTCTTCTTCTTTGACATAGCCAAGCTTGCGCGCTTCTTCTTCTAAGAGATGAGGACAAATATCATTTTTTAAAAGAGAGACTTTTTTTTGTAGGGCCTCATTTTCCTGTTTGAGCATCATATGTTCTTTGGTCACCCTGTCCACATCTTCTTCAAGGGTGCGCCAGGCTCTGATGCCTCTGCCCCCCTCAATCAAATGGTAGGCAAAATAGAGCACAAGACAAAGCGCAATGCTTGGCCCCAAAAACAGCTTAGCCCGACGTCGAACATCTCTTAAAATCATGCCCTGATTGTGGGCCTGGCACTGTGCTCTGTCAAGAGGACGTATAAAACTTCCTTATCCAACAAGATGTCCGTTATCCATAAAGAGAGAAGAAACTGATTTTTCTTCACTGACTCTAGCAATGGCATTGGCTAAATACTCTGCCACAGAAATAATTCTAATTTTCGGACACGAAAGAATGTCAGGTCTTGGCGCGATACTATTAGTAATCACAAGTTCGTCCAAACAAGAGTTCATAATGGTTTCGATAGCCCGGCCCGAAAGAACGCCGTGTACCACATAGGCCTTTACCGAAAGGGCACCCGCCTTCATCAGGGCCTTTGCCGCATTGCAAAGGGTTCCAGCCGTGTCCACAATATCGTCAACCAAGACACAGTGACGACCCTCTACATTTCCTACAATGTGCATGACTTCTGACACACCGGCCCTTTCACGGCGTTTGTCCACAATGGCGATCTCTGCCCCAATGCGCTTGGCCATGGCACGTGCGCGTACCACGCCACCAATATCAGGTGACACAATCAAACAGTCTTTAGCATGTTGCTCAAGATCACGGCAGAGTACAGGTGTCGCCAAAAGATTATCAACGGGAATATCAAAAAAGCCTTGGATTTGGGTCGCATGCAAATCAAAGGTCAACACGCGGTCAGCTCCCGCCCGGGTGATGAGATTCGCCACGAGCTTTGCCGCAATGGCAGACCTGGGCGCTGTTTTACGGTCTTGCCTTGAATAACCATAATAGGGGATAACGGCTGTGATGCGCCTGGCGGAACTTCGCCTCAGGGCATCGATAGTTAAAAGTAGCTCCATCACGTGATCGTTGGCAGGATAAGAGGTTGGTTGAATCACAAAGACGTCATCACCACGAACATTTTCTTGAATTTCAACAAAAATTTCGTGATCCGAATAAGTCTTAATGAGCGCTTCGATGAGAGGGACATTGAGGACATCTGAAACAGCTTGTGCTAGGGGCTTATTACTATTGCCTGCAATAACTTTCATTTCACCCTCATTTTTTGTCTTTGTTTGGTGGCAAGCGTAACCCTAAAAGCTTAACAAAACAAGGATTCTTCTGAATATCCTTGCAGACAAAAAACAAAGACGCTACGGTGTTCTTAGGCCTCTCCCACACATTTAATTATGATTATTGCCCTATGCGCCGATAGCGACTATCCCATCAACGCATTTATAGAAGCGTATCTTTCGGAACAAGGACATTACCTTAAAAAGTTTGGCGCCTTTAGTTCCCAAAAAGATGAGTGTTAGGCTGAAGTAGGCCTTGAGGCTGCCAATGCCATTTATGACGGCATCTGTGATGAGGGCATTTTTATTTGCTGGAGTGGTACGGGGATCTCCATGGCCGCCAACAAGGTGACTGATGTGCGCGCGGCCCTTTGCACCGATGCCAGAACTGCCGAGGCGGCGCGCGTTTGGAACCATGCTAATGTGCTGGCCTTGTCCCAGCGCCTTTTGACCCAAGATCTGGCTACCGAAATTTTAGACGCGTGGTTTGAAACCCCCATGGACGAACGGGCCGAGCCCGCCGTCATTCGTCTTGTGCAGGCCGAAAACGCCTATCGACATAAATCAACCTAATTAAACGGCGACCTCGACATCAATGTCGCCATAATCCTTTTGCATCACAGCCGCCACGCAGACATCGGACCACACATTAAGAGCTGTCTCAACCATGTCAATAAGAGCGTAAGCCGGCAAAATAAGCCCCATCAGGTGAAGAGGCATCCCGAGAACCGCCAAAAAGGCACTTGCCACAAAAAAGCATCCCATAGGCACAGCCGCATTCCCAAAGGCGCCGATAACAGCAAGCACCGTCATACCGACTAAATCCAAGGCGCTTAAAGACACGCCTTGGCTTTGGATCACAAAAAGCAGCGTCCCCAAAATAAACGCCGCACACCCATTCATATTAATGGTCGTGCAAAGGGGTAGTGTGAAGGATGAGAGTTTTTTAGAAAACCCGAGACGTTCTTGAACACAGCGAAGCGTAGTGGGCAAAGTCGCACTGGATGATTTTGAGAGAAACGCAAGGGTTAAGGCCGGCGTCACGCCCCTAAAAAGACGCAAAGGCGAAAGCCCTTTGAGTTTTGCAAAAATCGGGAGAATCACAAGCCCTTGTATGAAGTTAGCAAGCAAAATACAAAGAACATAAAGACCTATCTGCTCAAGCCCGAATTCATCCTTTTGCCATTCCTTCACAAAAAGGACAGCAAAGGCCCACACCGCCAAGGGCATAATATATAAAACGGCCTCGACCATTTTGAGAAGGGCTGCAAATAGGGCCGCGAAAAACTGATGCAAGGTGACGCGCTGTTTTTCTTCCAGCGAGAGCATGGCAAAGCCAAGGGCAAAGGACAGCACGACAATACCGATCACGTTATTATCCAGAAAAGCTTGGAAGATATTGGACGGCACAAATTGCTTGAAGCAATCAAGAGGCCTGAAGGTAGGAGCGGTAATCTCACAGGCTTTGGCAAGGGTTGCCTTCGTCAGATCGGGCACAGGCTTGACAACCATAAAAACAAAAAGCGCCACAAGAGCGGCCAAAGTGGTCGTCAAAACTGTATAAAAAACAACGCGTCCCGCCATTTTCTTGACCGAGGAAAACGTCCCCAGATTTCCAAGGCTCGACATAATCGAAAGGAAAATGACTGGCAAGCTCACAAGCTTTAAAAAGTTAACAAAAAGCTCCGAGATCACAGTCGCGCTTTCTTGCCAAAGGGCATTTTCATGAAGTCCCGCCATCACCCCCAAAAGGGCGCCTATGAGAATTAATAATCCGCGGTATCTGGCCAGTATCGACATCTTTTATCCTATGCTTTCAGGGCTTGGTCTGGTGTAAACGCGACCGTTTTTCTTTCCAAAGGAACCATACGGTCGAGCCTTGTAAAACTCAAGATGAATCATACGACAGATCTTGCTTTTTATGCGACATTTTCAAGAACTACGCCATTTTTATGGAATCATGCCTGCTTCGTGCCACACTCCTTTCCCCCAAAGGTCGGTTGGCAGAATCCGTGAAATCTTCTATAACCAAACCACAAGAGTTTTTGGAGCGTCGCCGTGAGTTTGTCCCCTTTTATCCCCCTTCGTGTGCACTCGGCGTTTTCTTTGGCTGAAGGCGCCTTAAAGATCAATACGTTGGTGGAGCTTTGCAAGAAACATCAAATCCCGGCGGTGGCCCTAACCGACACCAACAACCTTTTTGGCGCCATGGAATTTTCCCTGGCGGCCGCCAAAGCTGGCATCCAGCCCATCATAGGGTGCCTCGTTTCCTTGACCCCTCGCGCGGGTGACCCGCGCCTTCAAGAAAAACGCCGCGTGGGGGACGAGCTTCTAGATGAGCTGATTCTTCTTGTTCAAAACGAAACGGGATATAAGAACCTTCTCAAGCTTGTGAGTCGCCTTTATATCGGGAGTGACGACAAAGCGGGCCATCTGCCCCAGATCAGTTACAGCCTTTTAGAGACTTATCATGAGGGGCTTATTGCCCTCTCTGGGGGCCCTAAGGGCGCCATTCTCTCGCTTCTTGAAAAGGATCATAAAGAGGCCGCCCATGAGACGGCGCGCGCGCTCAGCACCCTTTTTAAGGGGCGCTTCTACCTTGAGCTTAGCCGTCAAGATCTTCCCCACGAAGCCAAAACCGAGCCCCTTCTCTTTGAGCTTGCCGACGCGCTCAACCTGCCGCTGGTCGCAACCAACGAAGTCTTTTTTAAGGACGAATCGCTGTACGAGGCCCACGACGCGCTTCTGTGCATTGCAGAAGGCGCTTATGTCACCCAGGACGACCGGCGGCGCGTGACCCTTCACCACCGCTTTAAGTCGCCCCAAGAAATGATCACGCTTTTTGAGGATGTGCCGGAAGCCATCACCAACACTCGTGAAATCGCGAGGCGCTGCGCCTTCATGGTCGAGCCCAAAGATCCCATGCTTCCCCCCTTTCCCACGGCCAAAGGGGAATCCCAAGAAATTAAAGATCAAGCGGTCGCGGGCCTTGAAAAACGCCTCGACGAAGAAGTCTTGCCGCGCCTAGATCCCAGCCTTCACGACGAAACCAGAAAGACGTATTTCGAGCGCCTCACCTTCGAGCTTGGCGTTATCGATCAGATGGGCTTTTCAGGATACTTCCTGATTGTTGGTGACTTTATTCAGTGGGCGAAATCCCAAGATATTCCGGTAGGGCCTGGTCGCGGCTCGGGCGCCGGGTCGCTTGTCGCGTGGGCGCTTACTATCACGGATGTCGACCCCATACGCTTTGCCCTTATTTTCGAGCGCTTCTTGAACCCTGAACGTATCTCTATGCCTGACTTTGACGTGGACTTTTGTCAAGAGAGGCGCGATGAGGTCATCGCCTACGTCAGGCGCCGGTACGGCGAAGATCACGTGGCCCACATTATCACCTTTGGAAAGCTGCAAGCGCGCGCGGTGGTGCGCGACGTGGGGCGCGTTCTGGGAATGCCCTACGGGCAGGTCGACCGCCTATCGAAAATGATCCCCAGCAACCCTGCGAACCCTGTAACCCTAGAAGAAGCGCTTTTGCAAGAGCCAGATCTCGCGCGCGCCGCCAAAGAAGACCCCGCGGTCGAGCGGCTTCTAGATATTGGTATGAAACTTGAAGGGCTTTACCGTCACGCCTCCACCCACGCGGCCGGTGTGGTCATCGGCGGCGAGCCCATTGATAACATCGTCCCCCTTTACCACGATCAAAAGGGCATTCTGCCCGCAACCCAGTTTCATATGAAACACGTGGAAATGGCTGGCCTTGTAAAGTTCGACTTTTTGGGTTTGAAAACCTTATCCGTCATTCAAAAAGCTGCGACCTTTGTGGGTCACGAGGGCGTACCCCTTAATATTACGACAATCTCTCTCGAGGATGAAAAGACTTTTACCCTTCTGCAAGACGTGGATACGGTCGGGGTGTTTCAGCTTGAAGGGGCGGGCATGCGCGACGTCCTCAAGCGCCTTCATCCCACCAACTTTGAAGAGATCATTGCCCTGATTTCCCTTTACCGCCCAGGGCCCATGGACGACATCCCGCGCTATCTTGCCTGTAAGCACGGCCAAGAAGAGGTGCGTTATGCCCATCCCCTTTTAGAAGGTATTCTAAAAGAAACCTACGGGGTCATGGTGTATCAAGAGCAAGTCATGCAAATCGCCCAGGTCCTTTCTGGCTACACCCTAGGGGAAGCCGACATGCTGCGACGCGCCATGGGTAAAAAGATCAAAAGCGAGATGGATCAGCAAAAAGATATCTTCCTCAAAGGCGCTAAAAAGAACAACATCAGCGCGCCTGTGGCCGAAGGCATTTTCGAGCAAGCCGCCAAGTTCGCGGGTTACGGCTTTAACAAATGTCACGCAACGCCTTATGCCCTCATTGCTTATCAAACGGCTTATCTTAAGGCTAATTATCCGCTGGCGTTCATGGCGGCCTCCATGACCTATGACATGCACAACACGGACCGGTTGATGCTGTTCCGGGCGGATATGGCACGAAAACGCCTGACGGTTTTTGCCCCCGACATCAATAAATCCTACGCCGACTTTCGGGTGGAAACGGCGGACGACGGTACCAAGGGCGTGCGTTACGCGCTGGGCGCCATCAAAAGTGTGGGCGAAGCTGCCATGGCCGAGGTTGTCGCCGAACGCGAGGCACGAGGCCCCTTCACAGACGTCTTTGATTTTGCGCGGCGCCTTGATACGAAAATCATTAACAAGCGCTTTTTGGAAAAACTTATTGCAGCCGGCGCCTTTGACAGTCTCCATGACAACCGCGCCCAGCTTATGGCGTCGGTCGAGCTCATTACGCGCCTTGCGGGTGAAGATAAAAACAAACGCACAAGCTCGCAGTCGAGTCTTTTTGGCGGTGAGGCGTCTTTTTCAACACCGACCCTGCCCACTGTCCTACCCTGGGACCGTTTTGAAAAGCTCTCTCAAGAGTTTGACGCCATCGGATTTTATCTATCCGATCACCCCTTGGACGCCTACGTCGAAAACTTGCAACACCTGAACCTCACACCCTCACGCGAGCTTTCGGAAAAAGAGCCCCAAAGTGAAAGCCTTGGCCTTAAAATGGCGGGCGTTGTGCTGGCAAAAAAAGAGCGCCTCAGCAAAAAAGGTTCTCGCTATGCGTTTGTGCAGCTTTCGGATACGTCGGGCACCTATGAGGTCACCTTTTTCTCAGAGCTATACGCATCACTGCGCGAAAAACTCGAGCCTGGCGCCCTTTTTTATCTTCAAATCCAAGGTCGTTTTGAAGAAGGGGCGCTGCGCCTCACCGTCCAAGATGCACGCCCTCTCGACCAGGTTCTCGGGCAAGCCGTGACCAGATGGGAGCTTGAGCTGTCGGACCCAAGCGCTCTGCCCCATCTTAAGGAGATCCTGACGTCCCTTCCCCGTGGGCGATGTCAGTTGCGTCTGATTTTAAGACCCGAGTCAGGCGGCGAGCTGTGCCTGAACGCCGGAAATGAATTCTCGTTGACCCCTAATGTGAAAGAGAAAATCATGACCCTGCCGGGTGTTATCCTGCGCCTTGCGTCTTAAAACTCTCAACAACCTGATAGGTAAAACTATGTTTACGGACAATACGTTGCATATGATCCCCTCTACAATGGGCCGCTACCGTCTTGCAAAGCGTACTGTTTAGTAAAATTTATGAAGTAGGCCGCATAGAACTCACCATATCCGCGATTTTGGTGGTTCTCAAGCGTATCAACTTTCTTTATGACCATCAACGATGGGGTGCTTGAGGTAAGGAAAAAAACCATCATCTTTTGTGAAAAATCAATTTATCACACCTCCTATAAATCCAGTATACTTTCTTACCTGATTTATCTTTTTTTGACAAAAAAGATAAATCAGGATCTTCATGTAAAAACTTTAATCTATATTTCTTTCAAGAACAGGAGCGCGCCACGCGTAAGGCAACAAGAAATGCTCTTTATCTTGTACAAAGGCGTCAGCTCCTTCAGAAAAACCAAGCTTAGCAAACAAATGACGACTTTCCCGTGCCCGGCAATCGGCCACCACCAGGTTCACGACCGAGCGGGTTTTGACCAGCCCCAGAAATGACGACACCGCTTGCTGCGCAAATCCGCGCCCCTGGTATTGGCGAAAGGTATCCACCCGTTCGACAATCAAATAGGCTTCATGATCATCAGCCGTCGGCACATATTTAAAGCCGAGGGTCGTCAATGGCTTTGCGGCAGTCAGATGTGTATCACTAAAATAATCGACGCGCTGTAGAGCGACGCTTGAAAACGATGTATGCCCAGGGTAGAGCGCAAGCTCACCTTTTTTTTCTTTCCCACCAAAGCTTATCATCACAAGGAGATTCGTCATGTGCACGCCTTTATAATGGTGCTCTGCCATAAAACCTCTTAGATAATGACCCTTTTCCAATCCTTGAGACGCCTCGTCAATGGCTGACTCCAGAGTCGCAGGAGAAGGACGCGTTCCCTCAAGAATCTCTAATTGCTCTTCTGTGAACAGGGTCGCGTGGGCGCCACCTACCGATGCGACAATCATCAAGGAAAATATTTGAATAAGTTTTTTCATAGAGTGCTCCTTTTTATCTAATTAACTGAAATAATATTATGTATTTTTATAAAAGCCTGTTCTCTTGGACGGACCAGCAAACAGGAAAAGTTAGGGGGCGAGGGGGCATAATATCTGGTACTTCTTGTGACACAAAGCCGTATTTTGGTAAATAGTGCTTTGTTGCATCGGTGCCTGCGTCCGAGATGACCAAGCGACAATGTGTTTTTCAAGAACTACCTTTTCCAAAAAATAGGCAAGACATGCCTGAGCATAACCCCTTCCTTGGTGTTGCCTGTAGGTATCCATCTGCTCCAGTATCATAAAGGGCTTTTTTGATGTCTGATTCAGAGGGTATTCATACCGCAAGCAGGAAGAGCAATCTCTCCCCATCCGCTTTGATAAGACCAACTGTTAGCCATCCAAAAAGTTTGAGGAGCTCCTTTATAAGTAAAAGTAAATTCTTCAAGGCAAAGGTATCCAGACATGGCAGAGGGTCTTTCGACCTCCTGACAAAGCATCTCCATTTTATGAGGGACCCTCGCTTGGGCTCTGGCCTCCTTGACTTGCTCAGCGCTCAGAGTACTTTCCCATAGAAAGAAACAAAATCAAAATAACATTGGTGAGTTTACTTCGTTTTTCAGAAAAAATTGACACTGATCTTACCGTTTTCATCCCTAAAAGAATGCCACATTGGCAAAATATTTTTTATGCTGTCAACTAAGAATATTCAAAAAGACGACTAAGCTCTAGAAAATCAACTTACGATACGCGCCTGCCCTCCGTTAGAGCACTTTAATTACCCTTCCGCTGCAAGAAAAAACAAACAAGAGTTAGCTTTTTCTCTGTAAAAATGTATCACAAATATTTTCTATTGTTTAATCTTAGTAAATCATATTTTTATTGACCCAAAGATCTTATTTTATTATAAGTTTTTCAGTCAATTTTTTACATATTAACTTCCTATGAAAAAACCTTTTAAACAAATTACTTTCTTTTTTCTGACCGCTTCTTTGTCTTTATCACCTTTAGCCGACGCATGTTTTCATGGCATCCAGGATGTGCGAGAAAGAGACGAACTCCTTCGCACAGCTTTCCCTCACTCTGGCAATGGTATGGTTGTGTGTCATGTAAGCTCACCAGAGGATTATGCCAACATTACTGCTAAACTTGATAGGTTAATCGAGGCGTTTCCCTATGATGAACGGCTCAATCGCTATTATGGTCATATTCTAGAAAACTGTGGCTATTTTAAAAGAGCCGCAAATCAGTTCGCACACTATATCCTAAGCGGCGTAGGTGAAAGAGATACCTTAAATTTTATCCAGGTGCTTTGTACTCAGGCAAAGGAAGAACAAAATCACGCCTTTCAAAAACACATCACCAATGTTTTTGATTTCTCTTGCGGCCGGATTTGGCAATATGATAACCCTAGCCCTCCAAAGAAAAAGGGCAGAACTAGCTCTGCTTTAACAGACCTCAGCGTTGCAGAGCACGCCTTACCCCTGTTTGCAACGCTACGCACCTGGACTGACTTAGCACCCCACGACGCCCTTTTGACAACGATCGTTGGAAAAATGGAATCTTAAGGTATGTACCCTGCCCTTCGTTATTTGGTCACATCACTTTATAAACAATTGCCTAGCACTGCAACTCCCCTCACAAAACTATACTATGCTTATCACTGTTTGTGCACGCGTGGTTTTTTCAAAGACGCATTGCCCCTTTATGAAGAGGTCTTAGGTACAGAGCTTGAGGCAGACAACCCTCCATCAAAGCGCGCGAAATTATTTAAATTTTTCCCTTGTGTGTTATTATAATTCTGGCTTATGCGCGCACAAAAAAGGAAATTATGAATATTTTAATTACGAGGAACACACGCTTACATTCCTTCAAAAATCATTAGATTCCTTAGACAAGGCACTTACCACTGGGTATTCCTATAGTCCTAACATTTTAGAAACATACATTCTCATAAACATGTACCTGCAAAACCACGAAGAAGCATTAATAGCTTATTATCGGCTTATCGCTTTGCCTGACGAGATGCACAAAGCCCATCCTGTTAATATGAAGCGCATGCACACCGTTTATCTGACGGCGTTACAAAGAACAGGAAAAGATGAGGAATTTTCAAAAGCCATGGAGGAGAAAAGAAAGAAAGCTCTTCTTGTAAACGAAAAGCTTGCCGCGCGTGTGAGGGCTGCACAACAAGCCTATCAAGCCGAGCAACAAGCACTTGCAGCGCAAAAAGCCGACACAACACGTGAACATAAACCTAAGTCAATCAGTCAAACCGCACCTGATACCTCTCAAGAATATATTCCACCCTCTCAACCAGAAAAATACACACCCCCTGTCGTGCGCGAAAAAAAGAAAACCAAAGGGACAGGCAATCCTCAAAAAGTTTTACAAGAGAAAGAAATCAAAGCACCCGCACCTCCCTCTTCTCTGATTAGCATTGAAGAAATCACACCCAACAAAAATGCCATTGAAACTTTTTACAAACTTTTTGATAAATATAAAAACAATGTGCGTTCAGACAGTAACGTCAAAATTTCAGCGACAGAAATTGACAGTTTTTTTGAAGTTCTTGAACAGCCTTTTGAAAAATCTAATGGTATATCTCACCAAAAAGTGACTCTAAAATCACAAACATTTGGAAGCAATATTGGAGATCAGATGGTCATTCTGACTAGCAAGAGTTATCTTAAGCCTGAACAAATAAAAGATCTTAGACTTGCTTTTATTGCCATGCGTGTTGTCCCTGCCGATAAGGAAATTAGAACCAACCTCCATGCAGAGGGGGCCATATAACCTTTAACAAGAGCACGATCAAAAGATCTGACCAAGTCCGTCTCTTAGGACTTTTGATCGTGCTTTACGTTTTTTTTTCTATAATTTCATGAATAATTCTAGCATTTTCTATTCTGTCATCTCTCAGATCAAAAAAAGTCCACATTCCCCCTCTATTCTGCAAATAACGCTTTGATATATGAGGCATAAGCACTCACGCAGAGGTATCCACTAAAAAATGTCTCTGCCATTACATGGTTTTCCCGTCTCGAGATAAATAAAAAATGTGGCAAACAGACTTTATAAGTGATAGAAGGGAGATTCTTCTGTTTTATCTTAGACTGTATCGAGGCGTGTTTTGAGTGCACCGACCGTTTCTTCTTTTTCTGTCTTTTCCCTTCCTCGTACTGTATGGGCCATTGGCATCGTCACACTTTTGATGAACCTGTCGACTATTGTGATCTTTTCGCTATCCCCCCTTTATCTTACGGCAGTTCTGGGTGTCAGCACTCTAAGTCTTGGTATTTATGAAGGTGTGGTGGAAGCCCTTGCCTGGTCAACACGTATTTTTTCAGGTGTGATCAGTGATTATTTGCGCAAAAGAAAACCTCTCCTGTTGTTTGCCTCTTCCTTAACGG
The DNA here is from genome assembly GCA_013911655.1 of Alphaproteobacteria bacterium. Taxonomy (GTDB): domain Bacteria; phylum Pseudomonadota; class Alphaproteobacteria; order Caedimonadales; family UBA1908; genus JACESU01. The sequence continues at coordinate 315,357 of JACESU010000002.1, read as the reverse complement.
CCCTTTCACGACCCATTTTTGCCTTGGCCCCGAGCTTTGGATGGATTTTCTTTGCAAGATCCCTTGATCGCCTTGGCAACGGTCTTCAAGCAACCCCCCGAGAAGCCCTTGTAGGAGACGTGGCTCCGCCCCAATCCAAAGGAGCGTGTTACGGCCTTCGCCAAACTTTAGGGGTCACGGGATCCCTTATTGGCGCGCTCATTATCATCCTCTGGACCGGCAAGGACATGGATGTAAGTGCCTATCAATCGATCTTCTGGGGCGCAGCGGTACCCCCCATCATTGGCCTCATTATTCTCTTTTTCTTTGTGAAAGAAGTGAAAGAAAAACCCCTTTCAAACCCCCTTTCGGCCTTAGAAGACCGATTTTCTTTTAAAGATTTTAGGCTCTTAGGTGGACCTTATTGGCGCGTTGTGTTCGTGGCGTCTCTTTTTATGCTCTCGAATTACTCAGGCGCTTTCATGATCTTGCAAGCCCATGCGGTGGCCGATCACATTCATATTGCGCCCTTGACCATGGTGTTTCAAAACCTGGCCTCCATGTGTGCCGCCTACCCTATTGGGCGTCTTTCGGACCGCATTGATCGACGCAAGCTTTTGGCTGCAGGGTTTCTTTTGACCATTGTCTCGAACCTCTTTTTAGGATGGGCAACCGATCAAACAACGGTTTTGATTGGCGCGCTTTTGTGGGGGGCGCAACTTGGTATTACCCAAAGCTTGCTTGTTGCGAAGATTGCAGATGCAACCGTCCCCCGGGTACGCGGCACAGCCTTTGGTATCTATTATCTGACCATTGCCGGGAGCCTATTTGCCACGAACTTTCTAGCCGGAAAACTCTTTGATCTAAAAGAAGTTTTTTCCCTTTTTACAGGGCCTCAAACCTTGTTTGTCATTAGTTCAATTTTTGCGTTTCTTGCCTTTTTGTGCCTACCGCTCATTCGTTCCGCCCGGCGCGCAGGCCCTGTTCGCCACTAAGGAGATCCTTCATGATTATCGCCGAAAAAGCACACACAGTCACAACCGATGTTCTGATTGTGGGAGCAGGCCCCGTGGGGCTTTTTGCTGTTTTCCAATGCGGCATGCTGAAAATGCGCTGCCATGTAGTGGATGCGCTTGACATGGTGGGGGGGCAATGCGCCGCTCTTTATCCTGAAAAGCCAATCTATGATATCCCGGCTCATCCGTCTTTGACAGGTCAAGACCTTATTGATCAGTTGCAAAGACAAATTTCTCCCTTTAATCCCGTCTTTCATCTAGGGCAACAAGTTGAAACACTTCACAAAAATGACGATGGCACTTTTGAGATTACAACGTCCAAAGGCACGCGTTTTCATGTTAAAGCGATTATTATTGCAGCCGGATCTGGGGCTTTTGGTCCTAAAAAACCGCCTCTTAAGGACCTTGAATTGTACGAAGGTTCAGGTGTTTTCTACTATGTTACCAATAAAATCCTTTTCAAAGACAAGAAGATTGTGATTGCAGGAGGCGGCGATTCTGCCATCGATTGGGCCATTATTTTGGCAGATCTTGCGTCGAAAGTGTATGTCGTCCATCGTCGCCCCCAGTTCAGAGGAGCGCCTGATTCCGTTGAGAAGCTCCATGCACTGGCAAAAGACGGTCGCCTTGAACTTGTTATTCCCTATCAGCTTTCCTTCTTAGAAGGAGAAAACGGTATCCTGTCAGGGGTCGGGATCGAGACCCTAGACGGCGAAAAACGCCTGTTGGAAGCCGACGCCCTTTTGGCCTTTTTTGGTCTTTCTTCCAACCTTGGCGCCCTTTCCCAGTGGGGTCTTAACGGCGCAAAACAAACCCTTTCCATTGATCCCACGACGGGCGCTACCAATATTCCTGGCATTTTTGCCGTAGGAGACGTTGCCTCGTACCCCCATAAACTCAAACTCATTATGACAGGCTTTGCCGAAGTCGCACAGGCCGCTCACGCAGCATACGGCTTTGTTTATCCGGATAAAGCCCTTCACTTCGAACATTCCACCACAAGCGGCGTGCCAGGCTTTTAATCATAACTTATTTTGATTGGGGGCAAACAGTCAGAAGTAGATTGAATGAAATTTACAGGCGTTTAGGCCCAAGGAAGAGTGTCTTTAATTTTTTTCGTTTTCGTCAAAAAAAGAAATTCATTTTTACGGTTTCCTAAGGTATTTCTTTTATTATTAAAGAACAATGACACAGAACAAAGAGGGTCACCATGCTATCAGAACCCTTCGAATATATGCCGACTCCTGATGGAGGCCGAATGCGGTATAAGTTCTGGCCAGGGGCCATAAGTACCGTCTCGCGAACCCCTAAAACGGTGATCCTGATGCAAGGACGCGCCTCATTCATGGAAAAATTCAGCACCGTAATCCACCAACTTCAAAATAGTGGCTATCATGTTTGGAGCTTTGACTGGCGCGGACAAGGCCTTTCCTCACGGCTTATCAAAGACACACGCAAGGGATATATCGACAGTTACGAGACCTATCTTGGCGATTTTAAGCTTCTCCTTGAAAGCGTGATCTTGCCCAAAGTCCGTGGTCCCTTGATGATCCTGGGTCAGTCCATGGGATGCCATATCGCCCTTCGTTTTCTAGAGCGTCACCCCGGCATTTTTGATAGCGCTTTCTTAACAGCCCCCATGCTCGAGTTAAACACAGGGGGGTACGCGCCCAGTATTGCAAAAATTTTTGTCAAGACAGCCTGCAAACTTGGCTTTAGCGCCTCCTTTGTTCCAGGCCATAGTGGGTATGATCCTGCTAAGGAACCCTTTGAAGGAAACCTCTTAACCCATGACCGTAAATCCTTCATCGAGCACAGAGACTTACAACGTAAAAATCCGCTCCTCAGCGTAGGCGGTGTAACCTTCAGCTGGGCGCACGCAACTTTTGAATCCATGGCGTACCTCAATACGCCAGAGCGTTTGGGGAAAATTGATATACCCGTTTACGTTCTCCTTGCCGGTGAGGAAAGTGTGGTCAGCAACGTTAACGCCCCCACCCTTTTATCCTGGTTACCTCGGTGTACTTACAAAGTTTACGAAGGCGCAAGGCATCAACTTCTTTCAGAATCACCTGTCTATATGAGGCAGTTTTGGGAAGATTTCGAGCGTTTCAGCGCCGGCCAAGACTTAGTAGGCGTTTCATTCAAGGAAAAACACTTTGACGCAGCCCCCTTGCCCGCAGGACGTGTTTTCCCCACGCTTCCCAATGATTTTAAAGGAAATGAAGCACATCCTTAAGATGCGGTCTTGGTTGTCACGCTTAGACTTTCTTTTCAAGCGCCTCGTTTATGGCTTCTTTCACCGTGGCCGCCAGATCTAGGCCCTTCAATTCGACAAGTTGACCTACAATCTTTTCATTGATTTCCTCAGGATAGCGCTGCAGATAAAGGGCTGTCACATAAAGGCGGCCTTGCTGTGTATGGGCCCCAAGCCACTCTTCAATGCTAAAAAGGTCAAACACCCCAATCACCCGCAGAGACGGGAGCAGTCTTTGAACCGCTTCGGTAATTTCGATTACAAGGGATTCTTTTTGAGAATCTGGAGATGAAAAAAGTCTGTTAAGAACGGCAATATTACTCAGAGTTGCCGCAACCGTCCCTTTCCTAACAGGCCCTGTTTCCTGGGTATAAGGGTTCACTGACACCGTTGTGTCCGCCCCGTCTGGCAAAATAAGGTCTGGGGTAAACAGCGAGGGCTCACGCTTTGAAAGAACATCCATCATTATTTCTCCTGAAACGATCTGCCTCTATCATAACGCACTGACAAAAATGCACAAGCAATCGCCTATGGCCTTGAGCAAGTCACCCATGATTCAGAGCTGACCTTCGCCATGCCGGGGGGCGCTGTTTATACCCAAAAGAATATCGACAACGCCCAAGAAGAAATCTCTTTTTTGTGAACACTATCTAAAGGGTGGTTCATTGAACCCGCGTAGTTTTCTTGAGTGTAAATTATGAACGCCGTTTTGTCTGATGCGCTCGAGGGTAATAAGACCTACCTTCAAGTGTTGCGCGACTTGGCTTTCATAAAAGGCGTTGGCCATCCCTGGAAGTTTGATATCCCCGTGGATCGGCTTGTCCGAAACGCACAAAAGGGTTCCGTACGGCACGCGAAGCCGAAGACCGTTGGCCGCGATGGTGGCGGACTCAAGGTCAACAGCAATACTGCGACTTTGATTTAATTGCTCAAACAGCTCGCGCGCGCGCAGCTCCCAGTTTCGGTTATCTGTGGTAAAGACGGTTCCAGTGCGCAGTCTTGTTTTTAGCTGCGCGCCTTGAAGGCCTGTCACCTCGGCGACCGCCTCTTGAAGGGCAACTTGAATTTCAGCCACAGGCGGAATCGGCACCCACAAAGGCAGATCTTGATCAAGAACCCGGTCTTCACGGACATACCCGTGTGCCAAGACATAGTCACCCAGGCGCTGGGTATTCCTCAGCCCCGCACAGTGTCCTAGCATAATCCAACAGTGAGGCCTTAAAACCGCCAAGTGATCGGTGATGGTTTTGGCGTTAGTCGGGCCCACGCCGATATTAATCAGCGTCACGCCGTTCCCGTCAGGGCGCGTTAAATGGTACGCCGGCATTTGGAACAAGCTTGTATGATCCAGACGCACCTCATCCATACTTTCGACGTTTTTTTGAGCATAAACAGCGCCCCCCGGCATGGCGAAGGTCAGCTCTGAATCATGGGTGACTTGCTCAAGACCGTAGGCGATAAATTCTCTGACATAGCGTTGATAGTTAGTCAAAAGAATAAAATTTTGAAAGACCTTAGCCGGTGTTCCCGTGTAGTGCTTGAGACGGTGCAAGGAAAAATCGACACGCTCAGCCGTAAAAAGGGAAAGGGGCATCACCTGGGGACCTTGAGGCGAAAACTGATACGTATGATTGACGATCCTGTCATCAATGCGTTGCAGATCGGGGTAAATGAAATTGGCCTTGAGCAGGCGCTCTGTCCCTTCTGACATATTAAGGGCGCCGCCGTCGAGCACAAAAGATACAGGAATCGGCGAATCGCTTTCCCCCACATAAAAAGGCACGTTATAGTTCTTTTTCAAAAGGCTCATTTGCTCGTGCAGATAGTCTTCAAAAAGACTGGGGTCGGTCACGGTCATTTCATAAAGACCGTTTTGATCCACAATGCCGTAGGCATCACGCGCGTCCGCCTGCGTGGTTTGGGCATTAAGGAGTTGACATCCAAGAAAAGGATAGGTTGCCGACAAGGGATGGCTTTCCGTGCGGTCCCCCGCCACAAACCGCGCGACTGCCTCTTGTAACTGATGCTTGTTTTTTTCGTAGATGACCTTCAGGGCCGAAAGGGCCTCGTCAACGTCAGAATAAATATTAAGGTGCCTTACCTTGATGGAAAAATCGGGAACGGGATAACTCAACCTTGCACCTCTTCTTGTTTTTATGTCCCCCAGTGTATCCCTAAAAAGAGGTCTATGAAAAGAGGGCGATCGTCTACGAGATTGATCTTTTTCCTTTAGGACTCCGTGCTTTCATGGGATCCAATGCCCATTAAACTTCTGGAAAAGCTCTTGGCGTCAAAGGGCTGCAGGTCTTCAAGCTTTTCCCCGACGCCGATTAGATGCAGGGGCAATCCAAACTTTTGGGTAAGCGCCACGACCACACCGCCCTTGGCTGTACCGTCAAGTTTTGTGACAACGAGGCCCGTCACCCCGGCGGTCTTTTGAAAAAGCTCCACCTGAGAGTGGGCATTTTGTCCGACCGTTGCATCCAGCACAAGAAGACACGTATGGGGCGCTGTGTCGTCAATTTTCTTTAAGACGCGGCGGATTTTCTCAAGCTCAGTCATGAGATCAACCTTGTTTTGAAGGCGTCCTGCCGTATCAACGATCAACACATCATCCTGAGCTTGACGCGACGTTTCATAAGCCTCGTACACAAGACCTGCAGGATCTGCGCCTTGGGTTTTTGGGGTCACAAGGGGGACCCCTGCCCGCACAGCCCAGGTTTGAAGCTGTTCCACGGCAGCGGCGCGAAATGTGTCGCCGGCCGCGATGCGAACCCGAAGCCCTTTCGCCGCCCAATGAGCCGCAATCTTACCGATGGTTGTGGTTTTGCCACTGCCATTAACGCCGACCACTAACACCACATGGGGCCTGTGGGCAGAATCAATTTTTAAGGGTAACGAAACAGCTGACAAAACTTCGGCCAAGTGATTTGCCAGGAATTCTTTGACTTCTTCTTCGCTGACGTCTTTGTCAAAACGGTCTTTGGCCAGCGCCTTGACCGCACCTTCGGCAGCCTCGACGCCCATATCCGCCTGAATTAAAAGCTCTTCCAGCTCGTCCAGTAACTCTTGATCCAAACGCCTTTTGCGAATGAGATTCGCAATCCCGTCTCCAAGCTTTGTCGAGGTTTTTTTAAGCCCTTCCGTCAGTCTTTTAAACCAACCCTTTTTAGGCTCTTCTTGGGGCGTATCTTGGGTCATACTCAGGCTACCTTTACGACTTCTAGGGTTTTCTCATGGCTTTTCACGACTTGGACGTCAACGATTTTTCCCAGCATATCCTGGACATCTTCGGGACGGGCAAAAAAGACGGGGGCATAATGCTCGGTGTGCCCGCGCGCCCCTTCTTCTACCAGAACTTTGCAAAAACGCCCCCCTTGGGTCTTTAAAAAGGCCGCAAGCCATGCTTCACCCACCTCTCGCATGATTTTTGCGCGCTCTTGAATTACATTTTTGGGAAGCTGCGGCATGCGCGCGGCCGGCGTACCAGGACGCGGGGAAAACGGAAAAATGTGAAGATAAGTGAGATCACACGCCTCGATACACGCAAGGGTATTTTGAAACATCTCTTCTGTTTCTGTGGGAAAACCTGCAATTAGGTCCGCGCCAAACACCACATCTGGTCTGATTTTTTTGGCGCGCGCACAAAAAGCAATGGCGTCACCCCGCAAATGGCGGCGCTTCATGCGCTTCAAAATCATGTCATCACCGGCTTGCAGGCTGATATGAAGGTGGGGCATCAAGCGTGGGTGGGAAAAAAGCTCAAAAAGCTCTTCATCCACTTCACTTGGATCCAAAGAAGAAAGACGCAGACGCGCAAGTCCCGGCACATTATTTAAAACGCGCCTGACAAGACTACCAAGGCGCGGCGCCCCCGGCAAATCCCCGCCATAATCGGTGATATCAACGCCCGTAAAGACAACTTCTTGGCATCCTTGATCCACAAGTGTTTGAATTTGACGCACAATTTCAGCTACCGGCACACTTCGGTTAGGACCCCGCGCATGGGGGATCGTGCAAAACGTACACCGATGATTACAGCCATTTTGAATTTGCAAAAACGCGCGCGCATGGTGATCGAATCCCTGAATCAGGTGGTGCGCGGTCTCTGTGACCTGTGCAATGTCGGTGACCAACACCTTTTCGGTTTGATCCGTCGCAAAGCTTGCGGCTTGCAATTTATCATGGTTCCCAAGGACCCGCGTGACGCCGGGCATTTTTTCATAAACCTCGGGATTTAGCTGCACACTGCATCCCGTGACAAAAATGGCCGCGTCCGGATTTTCTTTTTTCGCGCGCCTGACGGCCTGCCTTGATTGACGCTCGGCATTACCGGTCACGGCGCAGGTATTAATGATGACGACTTGGGACATACCGGCATCTTTTGCAAGACCTTTCATCACCTCGGATTCATAGGTATTCAAGCGGCACCCCAACGTTACGACTTTGATGTCATCAGATGGAGAAGGCGTTTCTTTAGTCAAAGAGGTCATGGTGAAAGGTTCCTTGAAACACATGCTTGACGACCCCACGCATGAGGACTTTTTCGCCGTCATAGGTCACAAGAAGGGTGCCGCCGTCCATGACGACTTCGCATTCTTGTCCAGACTCTAGAAGGCCACGCAGAACGCCCGCCACGACCGTCGCACACGCCCCCGTCGCGCACGCAGGCGTCACGCCAGCACCCCGCTCCCACACGCGCATGCGGACCTTTTGACGAGAAATGAGCTGGGCGAATTCAACGTTTGTGCCTTGAGGGTATAAGGCGTGATGGGCAAGCTCTTTACCCAGACGTTCAAGGGCAAGACCCTCAAGGCTATCCATAAAAAAGACCATGTGAGGATTACCCATACTGATGGCCGCTGGCGCTGGCAGATGAGGAATACCCAAGGGCAAGTACAAAGGGTCGACTTCTTTTGCAAGGCCGATGGCCTCTGGCGTCAGACGAGGCGCTCCCATATTGACGGTCGTCTCATTATTCTGGGTCTGTGTTTCCAATAACCCTGCAACCGTGCGCAAAATCTGGCGCGCGTTTCCTGAGTCCTTGGCAAGATAGGCCCCCACACAGCGTGTGGCGTTGCCGCATGCCTCAACTTCGCCGCCATCAGCATTAAAAATTCGCATAAAAGCGTCGTGGTCAGGATCATAGGCCAAGACAATTAGCTGGTCACAGCCAATGCCTGCCCGCCTGTCACTGAGACGAATGATCTGATCACGTGTGGGAACAAACGGACGTTGCCTCCCATCCAAAATGATGAAATCGTTCCCAAGTCCGTGCATTTTGACAAAAGGATGCGCGCCGTGATCTGTTTGGGGGCGTGGGTGGGGCTGCGCTGTCATGTCCTCATCATCCTTTTCGGTTAATAACTTATTTGCCTGGAGATCTATAAGCCGGGTTCTGTCCCAATTACTTGGGGATGGCCATTCATCTAGGGGCCTTGTTGCCAAGACCCTCATGCGACCGACCCAAACAGCAACGTGAAAGACCGTCTGTTGCCCAAAGCAACGGCTGTTTCTACTTGGTCTTGCTCCGGGTGGGGTTTACCCTGCCACTTCCCTCACGGGAAGCGCGGTGCGCTCTTACCGCACCCTTTCACCCTTACCGGCTTTCGCCGGCGGTTTACTTTCTGTGGCACTTTCCCTAGGATTACTCCCGCTGGACGTTATCCAGCACCCTTCTTCCAAGGAGCCCGGACTTTCCTCTTGAAGCAGGCTTCAAGCGACCATCCGATCTCCAGGCAGCCACACCTTACCCTGACACGCGCGAAATCTCAAGTTTTGTGATGCATTCTAGCGATTGCTGCACCTCTATCCCTCAGGTACAATGGCATAAAAATAGTCTTACAGGGACGCTTTGATCACATGAAAAATATACATACGCCCGCGTCATCTTTGAAAAAACCCCTTCTTTTGGGTTTGCTCCTTCTTTTAGGAGGGGTGGGAGTATGGCAGTGGAGCAAGGGGCATGGACACAAAAAAGGTCCTGATAAAGAACAAATCACAACCGTGCGCGTCGCGTCTGCGGTGTCTCAGGATATCCCTGTGATGCTAGAAGCACTTGGGTCAGTGACGCCGGAAAAAACCGTCAACCTTAAGGCTCAGGTCACAGGCACTCTTCTCCAGATTCATTTTGAAGAAGGACAGCTTATTAAAACAGGTGATCTCTTGGCTGAGATTGACCCCCGCCCCTATGAGGCGCAGCTACTGCAATACGAAGGGCAACTTGCCAAGGATCAAGCACTTCTTGAAAACGCTAAGCTTGATCTAAAGCGCGATAGTACCTTGAATGCCAAGGGTTTTGCCTCAGGCCAAACCCTGGACACCCAGGTGTGGCTTGTCCACCAATACGAAGGCGCCGTCAAAGCCGACCAAGGACTTGTCGATAATGCCAAGGTTAATCTGTCTTACTGCAAAATCCTTGCCCCCGTAGACGGACGCATTGGCTTTAATCAAGTGGACCTTGGCAACGTGGTGCAGCCTTCTGATACGACACCTCTTGCCATTGTTAATACGATTCAACCCATCACCGTTGTCTTTTCCATCCCCGAAGACACCCTGCCCACAGTCCTTCAAAAGGTAAAAGCCAAAGAAACTCTCGGTGTTGAAGCCTATGACCGGGGACAAAATAAAAAGCTTGCCGATGGCACCCTTACCAACGTTGATAACCAGATCGACCTCACGACGGGAACCGTCAAACTCAAGGCAACATTCACCAACGAGCCTGAAACCCTTTTCCCCAATCAGTTTGTGAATATTCGCCTCCATGTAGAAACCCTAAAAGGGGCGACCATTGTACCCACGGCGGCAGTCCAACGCGGCGCCCAGGGGTCTTACATTTATGTCCTAAGCCCCGATCAGAAAAAAGTCCGCCTTCAAAACGTGACTCTTGGTCCCACTTGGAAAGATGACACGGTCATCACAAAGGGGATTGCGCCTCACGACAGGGTCATCATTGAAGGCACAGACAGGCTCACCGACGGCGCGTCCGTACGGGTCAGTGCACCAGCCACCCCCACCCCAAAGGCTGCCTGATGAATTTGTCCCGCCTGTTCATCCTGCGGCCCATTGCGACCACGCTTCTCATGCTGGCGGTCTTGTTTGTGGGGGGGCTTGCCTACCGGCTCCTTCCGGTTTCCTCCCTACCCCAAGTGGACTATCCCATCATCCGGGTCGCGACGTTTTACCCAGGCGCCAGTCCCGAGGTCATGACCTCCCTCATCACCGCCCCCTTGGAAAAACAGTTTGGTCAAATGCCCGGTCTTGCTCAGATGACCTCATCGAGCTCGTCTGGGGCAAGCCTTATTACGCTTCAGTTTTCCTTGAACCTTAGCCTTGACGTGGCCGAACAACAAGTCCAAGCCGCTATCAACGCGGCCGAGACATATTTGCCGTCAGATCTTTCTAACCCGCCGGTCTACAGCAAAGTCAATCCCGCGGACGCGCCCATCATGACCCTTGCCCTGACATCTGACACGCTTCCCTTGACCCAGGTGGGTGATTACGCCGAAACGCGTTTTGCCCAGAAAATTTCCCAGGTAAGCGGCGTGGGCCTTGTCAGCATCAGCGGCGGACAGCGCCCGGCGGTGCGCATCCAATTAAACCCCACAGCCCTTGCAAGTTACGGACTCACCTTAGACGCTGTGCGCGCAACGCTTATCAGCGCCAGCACAAACCAACCCAAGGGTAATTTTGATGGCCCCCAGCTGTCCTATACGATCAATGCCAATGATCAGCTACTGTCGGCCAAAGAATATGAAAATCTTGTGATTGCGTATGTGAATAAGGCCCCCCTTCGTTTAAAGGACGTCGCAACCGTTGTTGACGGCGTGGAGGACACGCGCCAAGCTGCCTGGTTTAACGAAACACCGGCGGTGATTTTGAATATCCAACGTCAACCCGGCAGCAACGTGCTAGAAGTGGCCGATAACATTAAAACCCTTCTTCCAAAACTGCAGGCGTCTCTTCCTGCCAGCATCAAGGTTACCCTTGTGTCTGACCGCACCCAAACCATTCGCGAATCTGCCAAGGACGCTGAGTTTGATTTGATGCTGGCGGTTGTATTGGTGGTGGCCGTCATTTATGTCTTTTTGGGTAGTGCACGCGCCACCCTCATCCCCAGTGTGGCAGTCCCGCTGTCCCTTATCGGGACTTTTGGGGCCATGTATCTGTTGGGCTTTAGCGTTAACAATCTAACCTTAATGGCGCTGACCATCGCGACGGGCTTTGTCGTGGACGATGCCATTGTCATGATTGAAAATATCTCAAGATACCTGGAGCAAGGGGAAAGTCCCTTAACCGCAGCCCTCAAAGGGGCCTCTCAAATCGGATTTACTATTTTATCCCTCACGGTTTCTCTTATTGGCGTTTTAATTCCTCTTCTTTTTATGGGAGATGTCGTCGGGCGCCTTTTCCGTGAATTTGCCCTGACATTGTCCGTCACCATTCTTATCTCGGCCGTTGTCTCTCTTAGCCTTACCCCTATGATGTGCGCGCGCATTCTTAAGGAAGACGCGCACAAAACCATCTCGCGTTTTCAAGAGATGACAACAAAGGGCATCGATCGTCTCATTGCCTTTTACGGGCGCACGTTGACGTGGGTCCTGACGCGCCAGCCACTCATCCTTTTGTGTGCGTTGGGGACTGTGTGTCTTAGTGCTTTTTTGGTGATCACGATTCCTAAGGGATTTTTCCCCCAGCAAGACACAGGCATCATCCAAGGAGTCAGCCAAGGCCCCGAAGGCATTTCTTTTCCTGCCATGGCGCGCGCGCAAGAACGCCTTGTGAAAGACCTTTTGCAGGACCCAGACATTCAAAATGTGTCATCTTTTGTGGGCATTGACAGCAACAACACGACCCTCAACAGCGGAAGATTTCTGATCACCCTAAAGCCCGCCAACGCACGCACCAGCACCGCCCAAGACGTGGTCGCCCGCCTTCGTCAAAAATTTGAAAAGGCGACACCCTTAACAGTTTATCTTCAATCTCTTCAAGACATCACCCTTGATGACCGCGTCAGTCGCACCCAGTATCAATACAGCCTTACCTCTCCTGCACAGGATGATGTCAGCGTCTGGAGCAAACGCCTAGTCGAGGCCCTTTCACGCGACAAAACCTTTCAAGACGTCAACACAGACATCCAAGAAAACGGGCTTGCGGCCCATCTTACCCTCGATAGGGACAGCGCTGCGCGCCTTGGCATTACTGCCGCAGACGTTGATAATATGCTGTACAATGCTTTTGGACAGCGTCAAATTCTGACCCTTTACACCCAGTTCAATCAGTATTATGTGATCCTTGAAGTGCTACCAGCTTTTCAGCAAGGCCTTAAGGCGCTTGATCACTTGTACCTTCAATCAAGCGCTAAAAAAGCGATCCCCTTGGGCGTTTTTGCCAGTGTTTCTGAAAAGAAAAACTTGCTCTCTATCAACCGCCAAGGACAATTTCCCGTGGCGGTTGTGTCCTTTAACCTTGGGGAAGGGGCCTCTTTGGGGGTTGCTGTCACGAAACTTGAGGAAACGAAAAATACCCTTCAAATTCCGGCTAAAATCCAAACAAGCCTAGAGGGGACGGCCAAGATTTTTGAAAGCTCTCTTGCCAATCAAGGCTTTTTGGTGTTGGCGGCCGTTCTTGTGGTCTATATTGTGCTGGGCGTTTTGTATGAAAGCTTCATTCATCCGGTCACCATTCTATCGACCCTTCCTTCGGCCGGTATGGGGGCGCTTCTTTCTCTTTACATCACAGGGCGGGATCTTAGCGTTGTTGCCCTTATTGGGATCATTCTTCTCATCGGTATCGTGATGAAAAACGCTATTATGATGATTGATTTTGCGCTCGACCTTGAACGTAAAGAGGGCAAGGCCCCTTATGACGCTATTTACGAGGCGTGTCTGCTGCGCTTTCGCCCAATCTTAATGACAACCTTGGCTGCTCTTTTTGGTGCTGTCCCCTTGGCTGTTGGAAGTGGTATGGGCGCAGAACTTCGCTCACCCCTTGGCATTGCCATTATCGGAGGCCTTGTGACAAGTCAACTATTGACCCTTTACACAACTCCCGTGATTTATCTGACTTTTGACCGCTTAGCGCGAAAGCTGACGTCCCGCCCCGCTGCCGCCCCGCTGCTTGCCCCAGGCAAACATCCATGAGCCTGTCAAAACCCTTCATTGACCGCCCCATCGGCACAACGCTTTTGGCCATAGGGCTTGCCCTTGCAGGTATTCTTGCGTTTAACGTCTTACCGGTGGCGCCTCTCCCTCAAGTTGATTTTCCCACTATTTCAGTCCAAGCAAGTCTGCCGGGCGCCAGCCCCGAGATCATGGCAACGTCTGTGGCAACCCCCCTCGAGCGTCAACTCAGCCGCATCGCAGGGATCACAGAAATGACGTCCTCCAGCAACTTGGGATCAGCCTCTATTACCCTACAGTTTGATTTGAATCGGAACATTGACGGGGCGGCCCGGGATGTCCAAGCCGCCATTGCCGCCGCCCGAAGTCAGCTTCCAGCGGATTTGCCCTCTAACCCTACCTACCGCAAAATCAATCCTGCCGACGCACCGGTCATGATTGTTTCCCTTACCTCTGATGTTTATACCAAAGGACAAATGTTTGACCTTGCGTCCACAGTTTTACAACAAAAGCTTTCCCAAGTAGACGGTGTGGGACAAGTGGTGGTGGGAGGCGGATCTCTTCCTGCCGTGCGGGTCGAGCTGAACCCCGACGCGCTTGCCAAATATGGGATCTCTTTTGAACAAGTACGCACGGTCCTTGCGACGGCAAACGCCAACAAACCCAAAGGATTCATTACGCATAATGACCTTACTTACGATATCACCAGCAGCGATCAACTGTTTAACGCCAAGGAATACGCCCCTCTTCTTATTGGTTATCATCATGGGAATGCCATTAAATTGCAGGACGTCGCCGAGGTTAAAGACGCCGTCGAAGATCTTCGTAATGCCGGCCTTTCTGATGGCAAGCCCTCTATTCTTTTGATCATTTTCAAAGAACCAAGCGCAAACATCCTTGAAACCGTCACCAATGTCCACAAAATCCTGCCCCAGCTTAGCGCCATCACGCCGGCTGCCATTAATGTGGGCATTCTGATGGACCGCACGACGACCATTCGTGCTTCTCTCCACGATGTAGAGGTAACTCTGATCATTGCCATTATTCTTGTGGTGCTTGTGATCTATGCCTTTTTAGGAAACGCCCGTGCAACCTTGATTCCCGCCGTCACAGTGCCCCTTTCTTTGCTTGGGACTTTTGGCATCATGTATTTTCTGGGATACAGTTTGAATAACCTTTCTTTGATGGCACTGACCATCGCGACGGGGTTCGTCGTGGACGATGCGGTCGTTGTCCTTGAGAATATCGAACGACATATTGAAAAAGGCATGACGCCCCTTGCGGCAGCCTTGCTGGGTGCCAAAGAAGTTGGTTTTACCGTTGTCTCGATGAGCCTGTCTTTGGTCGCCGTTTTTATTCCTATTCTTTTGATGGGGGGCATTGTCGGGCGCCTTTTCCGTGAATTTGCCGTGACGCTCTCCTCGGCGGTTCTGGTGTCCATGGTCGTGTCCTTGACGGTCACCCCCATGATGGGCGCCGTTATTTTACGCAACAAACAAACGCCAAAGACCTCTCATTCACCGCACGTTATGGCCAGGCTCACGCATTTCTATAAAAGAAGCCTTTTGTGGGCATTGGCGCACCAAAAGACGATGCTCTCACTGATGGGGGGGACTCTTGCCTTGAGTGTTGTCTTATTCATTCTGGTGCCTAAAGGGTTTTTTCCCCAACAAGACACAGGCCGTATTATCGCAACGATCCAGGCACAGCAAAACATCTCGTTCCAAGCCATGGAAAAAAAACTTTCTCTTTTTGAAGATATTGTGCGAAAAGATCCGGCCGTGGCCCACGTGGCAGGCTATGTGGGTGGACGCGGCACCGGCAACTCTGGTTCGCTTTTTATTATGCTTCGCCCCCTTAAAAAACGAAAAGCTAGTGTCGACGACATTATTAACCGACTGCGCCCCCAATTAGCGGTGGTACCAGGCGCAACCCTTTACTTGCGCGCCGCCCAAGACATTATGGTGGGAGGTCGTCAAGGTAACGCCCAGTATCAATATACACTATCTGCTTATCATCTGCGGGACTTGCAAAAATATACGCCGCGTGTGCTCGAGCAATTAAAAAAAATACCCGGTATTGCCGATATGAACAGTAATCAGCTGGATAAAGGGCTTCAAGCCTATGTGACCCTGGACCGCGAAAACGCCGCGCGTTTTGGGCTTTCTGCCAGCAGTGTCGACAACGGGCTTTACGACGCCTTTGGACAACGCCAAGTTTCAACGATGTATACAACCCAAAACCAATACCATGTGGTCATGGAAGCAGCGCCCCCTTATTGGCAGCGCCCCCACAATCTGCATGACTTGTATCTGCCGTCCTCGACAAACACGCAAGTTCCTTTGGCGACCATCGCGACCTTTGAGAATAAGAATGCCCTTTTGACGGTTTCTCACCAAAGTCAGCTCCCTGCAGCGACATTGTCCTTTAATCTTCTGCCTAACTTCTCCTTAGGTCAGGCCGTCGATAAAATCAGCGAAGAAATGAAAAAACTGAATATTCCCGTGTCCGTTCTCACGGCCTCGTTCCAAGGGACTGCCCAAGCGTTTCAAGCATCTCTTTCCTCGCAACCTTATTTGATTTTAGCAGCCCTTGTTGCAGTTTACGTGGTCCTTGGGATGCTTTATGAAAGTACGATTCATCCCATCACCATTCTCTCGACCCTGCCATCTGCAGGTGTGGGCGCGCTTCTCGCCCTCTATGTCACCCAAACAGAGCTTAGCATCATTGCGCTTATTGGTATTTTACTTTTGGTCGGCATCGTGAAAAAGAATGCCATCATGATGATCGACTTCGCCCTCGAGGCCGAACGCACCCACCATAAATCACCTAGAAATGCCATTTATGAGGCATGTCTTCTTCGGTTCCGTCCCATCATGATGACGACTATGGCCGCACTCTTGAGCGCCGTTCCCTTGGCCGTAGGTTTTGGTGAGGGATCGGAATTCAGGCGCCTTTAGGCATTACCATCATTGGCGGCCTTATCTTAAGTCAGATGCTGACCCTTTACACCACGCCCGTTATTTATTTAAAATTCTCGGGCGTGGTGCGTGGCTTTGAACGTCTAAGGAAACGCCTCCTCACCAGGAAAAAAGTGCCTGTTCCCATTGCATAGCTTTTATAACTTAGAAGAGTTCTTTGTATTTCCCTCTAAAATCGTGTATGTAAAAATCAGTCTCTTTCTGATGTTTTAGCCCATTGTATTCTTCTCATCTTTTGAATGATGCCGGCACTAAGCGCCATGTCAAACGTATCCTAACCGTTTATGCAAAACCCCACATCAAACGGCTGCTTGTGGCCTTTGCGGCGATGCTGGTCTTGTCCCTGGCCTCTGTGGGACCTGCAAAGCTCATTGAAAACGTCGTCAACGATATCTTTATCGCTAAGGACGCGACCATGCTCCTTCCTGTGACGATTTTGATTGTGCTGGCTTTTTTCTTAAAAGGAGGCGCACATTATGTTTCCAGCGTGTGCCTTGACTATGTCGGGCAGCGCATCGTTGCCAACATCCAACATGATCTCTTTAAGGCGCTGATTAAAGCTGACCTTAGCTTTTTCCATAACGTGCCCTCGGGCGAGCTTGTGTCGCGCTTTACCAACGACGTGGACAAACTACGGTACGCCGTGACGGGCACACTTTCTAGTGTTTTCAAAGATACGCTCACCTTTATTTTCTTTGTGATTTTGATGTTTTATCAAGACTTCACCCTGGCCATGATTGCGTTCTTTGTCCTGCCAGCGGCGATTTTGCCCGTGGCACGTATTGGCAAGCGCATCCGAAAAACCTCGACCAACATCCAAGAAGAAACCGCGAGCCTTGTAATCCTTTTGACCCAAGCCTTTCAAGGCATCCGTCTCATCAAGTCCTATTGTATGGAAGCCTATGAGGCAACCCGCATCCAAAGCATTGTGGAAGCCATTTTCAAAAAGGTTTATAAGGCCTCACGCATCCGCTCCGCCACCCACCCTATTATGGAGTTTCTCGGAGGTCTTGCGACCGCCATCATTATTTTTTATGGCGGCAAGCAAGTCATCGAGGGCACCCAAACGCCTGGGGCGTTCTTTTCCTTTATTGCCGCGCTCTTACTGGTCTACGAACCTCTTAAGCGTCTTGCAGCCTTAAACGGCAACCTGCAAGAGCAGCTAGGTGCCGCCAGCAGGGTTTTTGCCGTCCTTGACTACGCACCTTCTATCACCTCTCCTAAGACGCCCCTTACCCACAGCGCCCTTAAAGGGCATCTCACCTTTGACCAAGTCAGCTTTGCCTATGATGGGCGCAGCGAGACTTTGTCGGACATCACACTGCAAGTCAGTCCCGGCCAAAAAGTTGCCTTTGTGGGCTCGAGCGGGGCTGGAAAATCAACTCTTCTCAACCTCATTCCACGCTTTTATGACGTCTTAAAAGGGCGGGTTTTGATCGATGATCTAGACGTTCGTGATTTTTCCTTGCATGACCTGCGGACTCAAATCGCTCTTGTTTCCCAAGAAGTCACCCTCTTTGATGACACCATCCGGGCAAACATTGCCTATGGATCAGAGGAGGCAACTTTTGACGAAATCCAAAAAGCCGCCATGGGGGCTGCCGCCCACGACTTTATTATGGCCCTACCCCAAGGATACGATACCCTTGTAGGCGAACAAGGCGTCAAACTTTCCGGTGGTCAGCGCCAGCGTCTGTCCATCGCGCGCGCCCTTTTGAAAAACGCGCCAGTCTTGCTTCTTGACGAGCCCACCTCCGCCCTTGATTCTCAGTCTGAACGCCTCGTCCAAAAAGCCCTCGACGAGCTGATGCATGCGCGCACGACACTCGTCATCGCTCACCGCTTGGCAACCGTCAAAGACGCTCATACGATTTTTGTCATGGATCATGGGCGCATTGTGGCGTCTGGCACCCACGAAGAGCTTTTGACCACCAGCCCCCTTTACAAACACCTGTGCGCCTCGCAACTCAGCGCAGAGCAAGCCTCTGACTCGTTGGACGATGATCATGAGCCTGTCCTTTAAAGCGCTCCTTAAAAAACCTTGGGTGACGACTTTGGGTGCATGCCTTGCGGCCGCCTACATCGGATTTGTTTACCGCACGTCCCGCTGGCGTAAAATTGATTGGCACTATCCTGAAGCTTACTGGCGTGAAAAAAAGCCTTTTATTGTGTGCTTTTGGCATAATAGGCTTCTCATGACCTGTTTTGCGTGGCAAGGGCCCATGCCCTTTCATATGCTGATCTCCGCCCACGGTGACGGCCAGCTCATTGCCAAGACCGTGGGGCACTACGGCATTTTTACAATTCCCGGCTCCACCTCCAAGGGGGGTACTGCGGCCCTGCGCATCATTATGAAAACCCTTAAAAAGGGCGGCGTGGTCGGCATCACCCCTGACGGCCCCAGAGGCCCCCGTTTTAGTGTCAGCGAAGGCACCATGACCATTGCAAAGCTCTCGGGACTTGACGTGCTTCCCGTCACCTTTGCCACGTCTCGCCGCAAGATTTTAGGCTCGTGGGACCGCTTTGTGCTGGCACTTCCCTTTTCTAAGGGGGTCCTCGCCTGGGGAGCACCCATCCGCTTTTCTGACTGGCAAGCCCCAGATGCCAAAGAGAAATTTCAAACCCTTTTACAAGAACGTTTGACAGCGCTTAGTGACTATGGCGATACTGAGTGTGGTGTTGAACCCATCAAAAAATAAAGACGGAGGCATGATGAAAGAACGTGTTTTGGCGCTACTCTCCCTATGTTTTCTTGCAGGATGTGCGTGCAAGTCTTGTGGCGACATTCCCAGTGGCGGCAGTTGCGGGGACCCCAACAAAGTTTTCTTGACCTCCGCCAAGGATGCAGATACTCCTAAAGCTGTGTCCTAATGTTTACTGGTTGTTTGTGTCTTTGCTTTTAAACGCTTACTCTTTTGCGTGTGAAACTCTTGTTCCTCTTGGCATCGGCCCCTATTTCAGAAGCCGCCTCAGACGCGGCAAAGAAATGCCAGAGCGCCTGTCCGAGCGGTATGGAGCCCCCACGATCCCACGCCCAGAAGGTGCCCGCATTGTGTGGATTCACGGCGCCAGTGTCGGAGAAAGCCTTGCAAGTCTTCCCCTCATCGAGCGTCTTTTAGAAGCAGACCCAACCCTTTGGATTCTTTCAACGTCGGGAACTGTGACATCAGCGCGTCTTATGGCTCAGCGTCTGCCAGCACGCGCGGTCCATCAATTCTTGCCCTTAGACGTCCCGTCATGGATTGAGAAGTTTCTTAGTTACTGGAAACCAGAACTCGGCCTTTGGATGGAATCGGAAGTGTGGCCGAATACGCTACTCGCCGCGAAAAAACACAACATCCCCCTGGTGTTGATGAATGCACGGGTCTCGAAGACTTCTCAAAAAAGGTGGCAACATGTATCAGGGACGTTTCAAGAAATTCTTTCTTGCTTTGACATGATCCTGACCCAAACCAAAGATCAAGAAAACTTTTTTAAAACACAAGGGATGACAAACGTTTGGACCACGGGCAACATCAAGTTTGCAAGTGCGCCCTTGCCGTATGATGCCCTCGAAAAAGAACGCCTTGAAAAAGTACTGGCAGGTCGCCCTCTTTGGGTTGCGGCCAGCACCCATGAAGGTGAAGAAAACCTTGTGGCAAAGGCTCACCTTCTCATCAAAGAAAAAGTCCCAAGCGCGCTCTGCGTCATTATTCCGCGCCATCCCAACCGCGCCCACGACCTTTGTCAGATGCTTTCATCTTATGGGACTGTGGCAAGACGCTCCCTTCAAGAAGACCCATCGCCCACGACCGATTTTTATCTTGGGGATACCCTTGGCGAGCTGGGTCTTTTTTTCAGACTATCTCCCCATGTTTTCTTAGGGGGATCCCTTGTGCCTATTGGTGGACATAACCTCATCGAGCCTGCTCAGATTGGATGCGCCCTGATTCACGGCCCTTATATGTTTAAACAAGAGGAATTAACCCGTCATTTTGAGGCCGCAAGGGCGTCCCACATGGTCACATCACCGACAGAACTTGCTGAAACAATCATAACGTTGTTAACTTCTTATAAACAAACCCATGCTGCTATAGAAAAAGCAAAAAATGTGGCACAAGAACAAAAAGAATCTTTTGAGCTTACATGGCAAAAGATCAGTCCTTATTTAAGGAGGTTTTCATGATTCGCACTCCCGCCTTTTGGTATGAAGAACCAGGTTGGCAAACTTCCACTTTAGCTCCTGCCGCCAAAGTTTATTCGTACTTTGCCAAAAAGCACCGCGATAAAATTACACCTCAGCGCGCAAGTGTCCCTGTGGTGTGCATTGGGAATTTCGTCGTGGGGGGTGCTGGCAAGACGCCGCTCACACAGATTCTAGCTCCTCTTTTACCAGACGCACATATTATCAGTCGTGGGTATGGACGCGCTGAGAAATCCTCTCTTTTGGTCGACCCTCACAAACACTCTTTCCTAGACGTCGGTGATGAACCTCTTCTGCTAGCCCAGTACGCGCCTACATGGGTCGGACCTGACAGGCCTACTCTTGCTCAAAAGGCCGCTGCCGCCGGCGCCAAAGTGCTTCTTTTAGATGACGGGCTTCAAAATCCTTCTCTCCATAAGGACCTGAGCCTCGTGGTCATTGATGCCTATAGCGGCCTTGGGAACGAACATACCTTCCCCGCAGGCCCCTTGCGCGAATCCTTGGAGGAAGGCTTGTCCAAAGCGCATGCGCTGGTCCTCATCGGCAAGGACAATCACGGGCTTATGAAACGGTTTTCTCCTTATCTGCCTGTCACCATGGCCCACGTCATGCCCCGTACACAAGACATCATGGCGCTTCAAAACAAGACCACCATTGCCTTCGCGGGCCTTGCCAGACCCCAAAAGTTTTTTAACATGCTCGACCGGGAAGGTATTCAGGTACGCAAGTATCTTGGGTTCCCCGACCACCATCCTTACAGCGACAATGACCTTAAAAAGCTCCTGAAAGAAGCTCAGCATTTTCATGGGCAGCTTGTCACCACCCAAAAGGACTTTGTCCGCCTGCCCCAGAGGTTTAAAGAACATGTGCAAGTCGTGCATATGACCCTGTCCACGGACAAACAGTTTTTCAAGGATCTTTTTCACAAGGCACACATTCCATGTCTTTAAAAAAAGCCATTAAGTACGGCGTGTTCTACCCTCTTCAATTTGTGGGCGCAGCCCTCATGACCACACTCTTTTTCCTTTTACCCTTACGCTTTGCATCCTTGGTCGGGGGACGTCTGACACGGGCCATTGGCCCCCTTCTTGGGGTTTCTCGCACCGCTAGACGCAATCTTGCGAACGTTTTCCCCGATTGGTCGCCGGAGCAAATCGAGAAAACTGTTGGGGGTATGTGGGAAAATCTCGGTCGAACCATTGGAGAATACCCCTCTCTTCGCAAGCTTTCCCTCTTTTCACCAACTTCTCCCGTAGAAGTCGTTGGGCAAGACATCATTGAGGGGCTTAAGACAGACGGCAAGCCCGCCCTTCTTTTTTTGGGACATCTTGCCAATTGGGAATATGCAACCTTACCCGCCCTGCAATTAGGGCTGCCCATTTCTCAAGTCTTTCGTCCCCTCAACAATCCCCTCATCGCCTGGTTCATCGAAAAAGTTCACGGTAGCATTGCAGCGGACGTTGTGACAAAAGGCCCCCAAGGCGCGCGTAAAATGCTGGGGCTTATGAAAAAGGGCGGAAACCTTTCCATGCTCGTTGACCAAAAACTACGCGAGGGGATCCTCGTGCCCTTCTTTGGAAGACCTGCCAAAACGCCCCAAGCCATCGCGAATCTTGCCTTGAAGTTTGACTGCCCCATCATCCCTGTCAGGGTCGAACGACTCCATGATATTCATTGTCGCGTCACCTACTATCCCCCTTTGGTGCTTCCCCAAGAAGGAACAGCCCAAGAAAAAGTCTACGCGATTATGAAAACCGTGAATGCCACGCTTGAGACGTGGATTCGCGAGCGCCCCGAGCAGTGGCTTTGGGTGCACAACCGCTGGCCTTCTAAAGAGTAAGGAGAAACGCTGATGAAACCCCTTTTTATGATCTCGACACTGACAGGACTTGCTCTTGCCTTTCAGGTAACTTATGCCACAACTTACTGTGACCGTTCTTTTTTTGAAGACTCATCTTTTGGTTCAAAGAAAGGAAAAGCAATCCCAGTGGCCAAGCCATCGCAAAAAAAGAACCTGTTTTCACCTTCTACTGCGACAACAGAAGACGCATCGCAAGATTTTTTTCTTTTTGAGGAAGATGACACTCCGCTGTCAATGTTGCCAACACAGGTAACAGACGATGGATCTGATGGGCAAGGCAGCGCGATGCCTTTTGCTTTATCTTCTGAGAAAGTAAAAGTGACACCCAAATCAAAAAGCTCTTCACCCTTTGCGCACCTGCCCAAAGAAGCACTGGCATCCCTAGATGATGCGATCTACTATCTTGAAGGTCTTGCGGATGAAATCAACCGTCCCTCATCCCGTGATCCTTTGGCAGAAGAATTTTTTATGTTTGATGAAGAGGCTTTGAACATCTCCCACGACTCGCAAAAAGAATCATCCCCTACGCAACTCAAGAAAATAAGATCTGAGGGCCGAAAGGTTACGGCTCCGCGCGGTTCATCTCCTATGCTATCCTCGAGCGTCGTCACCCCAAGCCCTCTTGCCTTGATGATGAAGCCTGAACGCGGCCTTAAAACCAGTCCAAACGAGGGATCTCTTTCTTCATCTGCCCCCTCCAAACCTTGTGCTGCCGTCACGATTGCGCGCTCAGGTTACACACCTAGCCAGCCCATTGCCATTAATGGATCTAGGGATAATACGCCTACCTTTCAGGTCGATGACATCAAAGCGATGCAGGAAAAATTTAAGGAAGAGCGCTCTCCTAAACTTGGCAGTCAAAGCGGATCTGTGATCTCCTCTGGGGAACATCTTAAAAAAAAGACGACTAAAAAGCCCGTTGCCATGACCGTCGGAAGCCCCGCTTTACATGGACAAGCCAGTGCTCTTAGTCTTCCTTGTTCCAGCACTCCTGATCCTCACCAGGTTGAAGTGACAAAAGGTAGCCCTGCTCTTCTTGGCACACCTGGAAGTTTTTCCGTACATTTTCAGAGACGACCCGTCCATGACATCACGGTCGGTTCAAACAAAAACAATGATTTCTAAGACTTATCAGGGCCCTCCGCCAAGAGGGCCCTGAGTATGAAGACGTTATGAACGAGCAGGTCTTGTATCTTCACCAAGGTGCGAGATACCACGCGCCTTGGCAAGGGAGATTTGACGTTGACGCTCGGACGCACGGGCGCGTTTCTTCTCGTCCCTTGTGTCATAGCACTTAGGGCAGCTGACCCCTTCAATGAACCGAGAAGACGTCCGGTCTTCTTCTGAAATGGGAAAACGGCACCCATGACACAGCTCGTACTTTCCAGGCGAAAGGGCCTGATCCACGCTTACACGACCATCAAAAACAAAGCACTCCCCTTCCCAAAGGCTTTCCTCAGGCTTTGTATCCTCGATATACTTTAGAATACCACCCTTGATGTGATAAACCTCTTCAAAGCCTTGCTGGATCATGTAGGCAGACGCCTTTTCACAGCGAATACCGCCCGTACAACACATGGCAATTTTCTTATGCTTTGTGGGATCCAGGGTTTCTTTCACGTAGTCCGGAAAAGCTCTGAACGTCTCGGTATGAGGGTTTTTTGCGTTTTTAAACGTTCCAAGGCGCACTTCGTAATCATTGCGCACATCAATCACCACGACCTCAGGATCTTGAATCAGGGCGTCCCATTCACGGCTGTCCACATACGCACCTTTGGCTTTGTTGGGATCAATACCCTCGACCCCTAGGGTTACGATCTCTTTCTTCAGGCGAACTTTGGTCCGCAGAAACGGCTGGTCCTTTGAAAAGGACTCTTTATATTCAAGGCCCGTAAAGCGTCCATCCGCCTCAAGGAAGGCTTTAAGGGCATCAATCCCAGTGCGCTGTCCGGCAACGGTGCCGTTAATGCCTTCTTTGGCCAGAAGCAAAGTGCCTTTCACCTGATGATCGCGCAACAGGTCCAAAAGTTTGGGCTGCAAGGTTTCATAGTCTTCAAGACGCACAAATTGATAAAGGGCCGCCACAACAATGCTCGGTGCACCCGAAAATGAGCTTACAGGGGAAAGTTCAGACATGAAGCTTCTCACACAAAGGGGATAAAACGCCCTTTCTTTCTACGCTAAATGACAGCTTAAAAGCAACACTTAATGGGGGCGACGCAAGGTCGGCAAGCCTAGAATCTCTGGAATATTGGGATCCTTCGCGTGGAAAAACGTATAGGACAAGGTAAGCGTCACAATTTCTGACATCCGCGGATCATTCACAATTTCGGGATCCACAAAAAACTGAACAGGCATATCGATGACTTGCCCTGGTGGCAGCATCTGCTCTTCAAAGCAAAAGCAATCGATTTTGTTAAAGTACTTACCGGCTTTTTCCGGCGTGACGTTATAGGTCGCTATACCCACAAGAGGCTGAGAAGATTTGTTTTTCACCTGATAAAAAGCAAGAGCCGATTCGCCGGCGCGCACCTCGATTTCATGCTGAAGCGGCCTAAAATGCCAAGGAAGGTCACGGTGGGTATTGGCACTAAACCGGACCTTGAAAACCCGGTCCACAATGTGTGTAGCGCCCTCGGCCACAATTTTCGGAGTTCCCCCATAGCCCGTCTTTTGACAGAAAATACGGTAAAGGGGGACGGAGGCAAAGGACAAGACAATCATGGCAAAGAAAAGGGTCCCCACAACAATGGCAACCCGGCGGTTTTTGGCTTTTAACTCAGGGGTACTCATCCGCCCACACGCACAAGGGCAAGACCATAAAACAGAATCACAAGAACGCACAAAACAACTCCAAGAGCGGCATTACGGGTGCGAAGGGTAGCGGGCAGGTCTTTTTTCATGCGTAGGTTCTCACGAGATAATCAACAATCATACTCAAAAACAAAACGAACAAATACGCAATGGAAAAAAGAAACAGGCGAATCGCTTCTTTTTCGCCGCCCTTAATGACGCGCCGAGACAGCTCCAGGTAAACAGCACCAAGCACTAAGGACACAGCGCCGTAAAGGGGACCTAGATACCCAAGTCCCCACGGCAACAAGGCGCTTATCACCAAGGCAAGGGAGTACACCACAATGTGTTGTTTTGTGACTTTGATGCCGCGCGTCACAGGCAGCATGGGCACACCCGCTAAGGTATAATCTTGGCACCTATAAAGGGAAAGGGCCCAGAAATGAGACGGTGTCCAAATGAAAATGATCCAGAACAAAAGAAGAGGAAGAATGCCGACATCACCCGTCACACTGACCCAGCCAATAAGAGGGGGAAAGGCACCTGCCCCGCCACCAATAACGATGTTCTGAGCCGTGCGTCTTTTAAGGTAAGCGGTGTAGAAAAAGGTATAATAAAGAATCGAAATACACAAAAGAGCGGCCGCCAAAAAATTTGTGGCAAGGGCCATAAGCGTCAGGGACGTTACGCAAAGTAAAACCGAAAAACAAAGGCCGTCTTGGGGCGCAATACGCCCGGCAGGTATGGGTCTTTTTTGGGTGCGCGTCATAATCAGGTCAATATCGCGGTCATACCACATGTTAAAGGCCGCCGCCCCCCCTGCCCCAAGCGCGATGGACAAAAGGGAGATAAACAGCACATACGGGTGAACATGACCTGGTGCCAAAAGTGCCCCGATAAACGCCGTAAACACAACAAGCGATAACACACCTGGCTTTAGCAAGGTCACAAAGTCCCCAACGCTTGCATCACGGCAATCCTGAGCATAAGAGTTTTGGACTGTCGCAGAAGAAGAGGTCGGTGTCATCATTAACGTACCTGTGGCTGTTCCTCGAAGGTGTGGAAAGGCGGCGGCGAGGATATGGTCCACTCGAGCGTATCGGCACCGTCCCCCCAAGGATTATTCCCAGCAGGCGCGCCGCTTCTTAACGTTTTGAAGATAAGATAGATAAAGAAAAGAGCCGCAAATCCTGCAATAAAGGCCCCGATGCTTGAGACCATATTCCACCCCGCAAAGGCATCCGGATAGTCGACATAGCGCCTTGGCATCCCTGCAAGGCCTAAGAAGTGCATGGGGAAGAAGGTCAAGTTTACCCCGATAAAGGTCAACCAAAAGTGGATGCGCCCCAAAGATTCGGGGTACATTTTACCGCACATTTTGGGCATCCAATAGTAAAAGCCTGAAAACATCCCGAAAAGGGCGCCCAAGGACAAGGTATAGTGAAAGTGTCCCACGACGTAATAGGTATCATGAAGGGCAATATCAACGCCGCCGTTGGCAAGGATAATGCCGGTCAGCCCCCCAAGCGTGAACACAAACAGGAAACCAACGGCAAAAAGCATAGGCGTGCGGAACGTGAGGGATCCACCCCACATGGTCGCGATCCAGCTAAAAATCTTGATACCTGTGGGGACCGCAATCACCATGGTCGCCAAGGTAAAATAAGCGCGCGCATCCACATCAAGCCCCACCGTGAACATATGGTGTGCCCACACGACAAGGCCCACAAAACCAATGGAAATAATGGCATACACCATCCCTAGATACCCAAAAACGGGTTTTCTTGAAAAGGTGGAGATCACTTGGCTGACAATGCCAAAGGCAGGCAGGACCATAATATACACCTCTGGGTGGCCAAAGAACCAGAAAAGATGTTGAAAAAGAACGGGATCTCCGCCGCCGGCAGGGTCAAAGAAAGTCGTCCCAAAGTTACGGTCTGTCAAAAGCATGGTAATCGCCCCCGCCAACACAGGAAGGGTTAAAACCAAAAGAAACGCAGTCACCAACATAGACCACACGAAAAGGGGCATTTTGTGAAGGGTCATGCCAGGGGCGCGCATGTTAAAGATGGTCACGATAAAGTTAATGGCCCCTAAAATAGACGACACACCTGCAACGTGCAAGGCAAGAATTGCAAAGTCCACACACGCATCAGGGTGGCCTGCAAGGCTGCTTAGGGGCGGATAGATCGTCCACCCTGTCCCCGCACCCGAGCCCGTCAAAAGAGCCAGACTTGCCAAAATAATGGCTGGAATCATGAGCCAAAAGCTAATGTTATTGAGGCGCGGAAATGCCATGTCGGGCGCGCCTACCATAAGAGGAACAAACCAGTTTCCAAAACCGCCAATCAGGGCTGGCATGACCACAAAGAACACCATGATGAGGCCGTGCCCTGTGATGATGACGTTAAAAAGCTGATGGTGTTCAGCCAAAATGCCGGCACCCGGCGTCATGAGGTGTGCGCGCATGACCATGGATAGGCCGCCTCCCACTAAGGCCGCGACGATGGCAAAAATAATATACATGGTGCCGATATCTTTATGGTTGGTCGAGAGTACCCACCGACGCCATCCCGTGGTGGCGTGATCCATGTGATGGTCGTGAACGGCTAAAGTTGCGCTGGTCATGGATATTATCCCTTTCGCGAAGTTGTATCTTGTTTAAGGTGGGCAAGAAGCGTCTGAGCCTTATCATCAAAGGCAACAAATTGCTGCTTTGCGTGCCCAAGCCACTGGGCGTAAGCTTCTTTAGAGACGACCTTAACACAAATAGGCATAAAGGCGTGGCCTTGCCCGCATAGTTCGGAACATTGGCCGTAATAGGTGCCCTCTTTGGTCACGCGCACCCACGCCTCTGCTTGACGACCCGGCACCGTATCTTGTTTTACCCCAAAGGCAGGGACAGTCCACGAATGCAACACATCATCAGCTGTAAACAAAAGCCTGACCGTTGTATCAACAGGGATCACAACAGGGTGATCAACCTCTAAAAGGCGATATTGGCCAGGGGCAAGATCTTTTTCTGGAATCATCACGCTATCAAATTCAATGTGTTGACCTTCATAATTGTAATGCCAATACCATTGACGACCCGCAACTTTGATGGTCATTTCAGCGTTGTTGGCTTTGTCCATGAAGTAAAGGAGGTGCATGGACGGCCACACAAGGGCCAGAAGGATTAAGACGGGGATACCAGTCCAGACAATTTCAAGGGCCGTATTATGACTGAACTTGGCAGGAACAGGATTGCGTTTAGCGCTAAATCGGTACAACACGTACCCCATAAGCGCAAAAACAAAAACGCCAATACACACAATAATGATCATGAGAATATCATGAAAATGAACGATCTTTTCCATTACAGGCGTCACAGCTTCTTGGAAGTGCAGCTGCCACGGATGCGGCACGTCAGCACACACTCTGCCTGCCCCCACCCCTAGTCCCATCAGGATCATAAGCCAACGATACATAAGATACGGTCCCCGAAAAAGTTAAGCCTCTTTGGCCACATTATATCCTTTTTATCCGCAAAGAGGTACATCTCAATCAAAAATTTTATTAATTTTTTTGTTAATCCTTATGAAGAGAGATGAGTTCTTCTCTTTTCTTGGGTTTGCGGTTTAAAGAAGTTTGAGTTAGAGTGAGCTGTCATTGATCTTACAACGCCCAAAGGAGGGGGGCTGCCATGGTCTTGTCCTTGTCCACTTTTTGGCGTTATTCCAAAATATTAAAGCCTGTCTCCGTCGCGCTTTCTCTTCTATTTTTGGGTCTAGGACTTTGGTTTTCTTTATGGGCGTCTCCTCAAGACTATCAACATGGCGAAGCCGTGCGCATTATGTACGTTCATGTGCCTGCTTCATGGCTGAGCCTTGGCGTTTATACCTTCATGACCCTGTGTAGCTTTATGGGCTTTGTGTTCAGGGCACCTCTTGGTGAGATCGCCACGCGTGCGGCCGCTCCCCTAGGACTTACTTTCACGTTCATGAGCCTTGTCACGGGGTCTCTTTGGGGAAAGCCCATGTGGGGCACCTGGTGGGTGTGGGATGCAAGGCTTACATCCATGTTTGTCTTGTTCCTTTTGTATCTAGGTTATGTGGCTCTTCTGCGTGCTCACGACGACCCTACTAAAGGGGGGCGCCTTGGCGGGCTTTTGATCATGGCAGGGTTTGTGAACATCCCCATCATCAAGTTTTCTGTGGAATGGTGGCAAACACTCCACCAGCCGGCCAGTGTCCTGCGTCTTGCGGGCCCCAGCATTGACCCCAGCATGCTGATTCCCCTTTTTATGATGGCAGGAGCGTACGCGTTTATTTTCATGACTTTACTTCTTTTGCGCATGGAAGCCGTCTTGATGGGACGAAAGCTTCATACCCTCGAGCCCCTTATGGGTGAGTTACCTGCCTTAAAGGAGGCTGCATGAGCTCTTATCTTCCTTATATTGTAGGATCTTATGGGTTGTCATTTATATGCCTCAGCCTTCTTGGGTTTTTGTGTGTGCGACAGCATCGTCAAAGACGCGCGCGCCTTCTATCCCTTAAACGTCAGCTGGACCAAGACGCCCCATGACCAAGCGCCGACGTCAACGCCTGTGGTTTATGGGAGGGATGTTCACTTGTCTTGCAGCGGCGACCCTTGTCTTAACGTTGGTCTTTCGTGATCATATTGTCTTTTTTTACACGCCAAGCGAATGCATGACGAAAGCCAAAGCGGGCGAGATCTTACGTGTAGGGGGCCTTGTACAAGTAGGTAGCATCATCCACCAAACAAACGGCACCACCCCGCAAGTGACCTTTGATCTTGGGGACGGCGCTCATACTATCACCGTTGTCTATGAAGGGATTTTACCGGATCTTTTTCGCGCAGGACAAGGTGCCGTCGTAGAGGGACACTTTGAGGCAGAGCGCGCGCGCCTTTTTCGTGCAAGTGTCGTCCTTGCCAAACACGATGAAACTTACCGTCCACCAAAAGGGGGAACCTCCCTTGATGCGGACCGTTTGGGTAAAAGTCTTGCGCGGGGGACCCTATGATCTTTGGCCTGCCCGTGTCTCTTGCAACCCTTGGGCAAAGCGCCCTTCTTTGCACCTTTATCATTACACTCTTGCAAAGTCTTTCGGGACCATTCACCCGTCGACACTTTAAAGGGGAAGCCCTCGTCCTTTGGCGCTTTTCCCTGCTTTTTTCCTGGAGTCTTATTTCTCTTGCTTTTGCCATCCTAGTCTATGCTTATGTGTTAGGGGATTTCAGCCTTAAAAACGTTTTTGAAAACAGCCATACGAACGCCCCCCTTCTCTATAAAATCACCGGGGTTTGGGGAAACCATGAAGGGTCGATTCTTTTATGGACGTGGCTTCTTGTCACCTACTGTTTGATGTTTTCTTGGTTCAAACCGCCTGCAAACGGTGCTCTTTTTCGCACGGCCGTTCTGTGGCACCAAAGTGTGATCTTGGCTCTGACCCTAGGGTACGTGGTTTTTTTTTCGTCTCCTTTTGAAGCTCTTGGCGGATCTCTTTCCCAAGGCCTCGAGCTCAACCCCCTTTTACAAGACGTCGCCCTTGGCGTTCATCCCCCCACCTTGTATACGGGCTATGTAGGATTTTCTCTTGTCTTTTCATGCGCCCTGGCGGCAAAAGAAGACCCTTCATGGCATCGGACAGCAAGGCGCTGGACTTTGTGGGCATGGGCCTTTTTAACCCTTGGCATCACCCTTGGTAGTTGGTGGGCTTATTATGAGCTTGGCTGGGGAGGATGGTGGTTTTGGGACCCCGTTGAAAACGCCTCTCTTATGCCATGGCTTGTGGCAACCGCCCTTTTACATCTGTGGCCGAGTCAGCAAAGCAACGTGCCCCCTATTAAAATCGTGCCCCTTTTGTGTGTCATGACCTTCGGATTTGCCCTTTTAGGACTTTGCCTTGTGAGGTCTGGCGTTTTATCAACGGTTCATGCCTTTGCAAGTGATCCCCTGCGCGGCACCTATCTCACGGTTATGACCCTTGCCCTTGCCTTGTGGGGAGGTTTTCACCTTGCCAAAGGCGGCGCGCCCGCGCCCCACGCGCCCCAATCTTGGGAACTTAACAGAGCAACCCTTTTAAAGGGCCAAACCTTTTTAATGATGGGACTTCTTTTCATTGTGGTTTTGGCAACCCTGTATCCCCTTGCAAGCGAAAGCATCTGGGAAATAAAGCTGACCATCGGGGCTCCTTATTTCGAGAAAACCTTTGTGCCTTTGGCGTTTATAGGTCTTCTTCTCATGGGTGCCACGCCCCTCGTGCCTTATACGTCTCTTCCATGGGAATCCCTTAAAAAGCGCCTTGCAACCCCTTTTTGGCTCACAGCCTTACTAGGCACATGCCTCTTGTACCTTTGGGATCCTTATGCCTGGCGGACATTTTGCGGCCTATGTCTTGCCTTTTGGCTGGGCGTAACCACCCTTAAAAAATGGCTTTTTTTGGGGAAGAAAAACGCAAAAAATTCTTTAGCGCAAGCACTCACACAGCAAAGTATGCGCCAACACGGCATGGCGCTCGCGCATTTAGGAGTCGCGTTTCTTGTTATGGGGATGTCCTTGCAAAGCTACGCTAAAAAAGAGGCCCTGGTCGCCCTTAGAATCGGCGAGAGCACGACCTTTGAAGGACATGCCGTAACGCTTAAAGACGTTGTGCGCTACGGCGGCCCCACCTATACGGGTGATCAAGCACTCCTTGTGATCAATCCTGGAGGGATCTTGTCAAAACCTGAAAAACGCTTTTACCCCTCGCGTGAGGTTTTAACTTCGGAAACAGCCCTCACGCGCGACGGCATGTCCCTTTTTTATACTGCTCTTGGGGGGCTTTTACCAGATAACAGGTGGGCCCTGCGCCTTTACCATCATCCCCAGGTGATTTGGATCTGGCTTGGTGCTATACTAGCGGCTGTGGGAGGCCTCCTGTGCCTCAGAGCTTATACGAAAAAGGAGTAGCGTGTGACAACGCCTGAGAACCTTCCCCAAAACAAACGCTATCTTTACCTTTTTCCAGTCCTCGTCGTCGCCATTGTACTCGGGCTTGTGCTGCTTGATTTGCACAAGGATCCCTTTCCTCAAGCCGGACATCAGGTAGGAAAACCGGCCCCCCCTTTTAACCTCCCCCTTGTCATGCCAACACCCAGCGGTATCACACAAATTTCATCCACAGATCTTAAGGGGCACTATACCGTCATCAACTTTTTCGCAAGCTGGTGTAAGTATTGCCGGCGTGAGCATGAAACCCTCAAAGAACTTGGTGCCCTCCAAGAAGAAAGACATTTTCGCTTATGGGGTGTGAATGTCCACGACACTAAAGAGGCCGTGACCAAATGGTTTGATGAGGTGGGAAACCCCTATGAGAAGCTTGGCTTTGACCCTAAGGCTGCGGGCGCCCACCTATGGGGTGTCATTGGTACGCCGCATCTGTTCATTGTGGACCCTCACGGAACCATCATTTATCAGGTCAGCGGCTCTTTAACGCGCGAGCGGCTCGAGCGTGACGTTCTTCCCCTTTTACCGCCCCCTTCCCATGCGCCTTGACATTCTTTTCAAGGCCCTCCTTATCTGTATGAGCTTTTCTTACAAGGCAACAGCCAGTTTTACGGCACTTGGCGCCCTGTCCGATCCCGCCCTTGAAGCGCGCGCAACGGCGCTTAGCCTCATGGTCAAATGCCCCACCTGCCAAGGACAATGCATCGCGGATTCTAATGCCGCCATGGCTCAAGACCTGCGCCTTTTTGTACGAACGCGCCTCACCGAGGGCGCCAGTGATCAAGAAATCTTAGACGCCCTGGCGGCGCATTTTGGTCCGAGCGTTCTCTTTGATCCCCCCTTGTCTGCCCATACTCTTTTCCTTTGGGGAGCGCCTTTTTTGTTCCTAGGCACAGGTGTATTGTGGTTTTTACACAGGCGTCGCCAGGCGCAACCAAAGCGTCCCTGATTCCCTTCTCTCAAAGGCGCTTGCCACAACACACGGCTTGCATTTTTGTCTAAATGCCTTAAAAGTGTTGCAGCATCGCGTTAAGATTTATGATAAAGTAGCGCTTAGAATTCTGTCCTTTGTAATGTGTTAGAGGGTAACTAATGTTTCAAGATTTTATGAAGAAGTTGTTTGGCAGCGCCAATGATCGCGCCATTAAAAAGCTTCATCCCCTGGTCAAAGAGATTAATGGGTACGAAAAAACCCTCGAGGCTTTAAGCGACGAAGACCTTCAAGCAAAAACGCCCTATTTTAAAGAGCGCCTTTCCCAAGGTGCGTCCCTTGATGATATCTTGCCCGAAGCCTTTGCGGTTGTGCGTGAGGCGTCTAAACGCGTTCTTGGCATGCGACACTTTGACGTTCAGATGATGGGGGGTATTATCCTTCACAAAGGCATGGCCGCCGAAATGATGACCGGTGAAGGTAAAACCCTGGTCGCAACTTTGCCGTCTTACCTCAACGCGCTCACGGGGCGGGGCGTGCATATCGTGACCGTTAACGACTACTTGGCTAAGCGTGACGCCCTGTCCATGGGCAAAATTCACAGTTTTATGGGTCTGTCCGTAGGCTGTATTGTCCATGACCTCAATGATAACGAGCGCAGAAATGCTTACGGCTGCGACATCACTTATGGGACCAACAACGAACTTGGCTTTGACTATCTGCGCGACAACATGAAATTCCGCCGTTCTGACATGGTACAGCGTGACTTTTTCTATGCTGTGGTCGACGAAGTTGACAGCATTCTGATTGACGAGGCGCGTACCCCTTTGATTATCTCGGGCCCTGCCGAGGATTCGTCCGAGCTTTACCGCGTCATCAATACGGTGATCCCTCAGCTCGCGCCAGAGCATTATGAAAAGGATGAAAAGGCGCGCTCTGTGACTTTGACGGAGGCTGGCGCCGAAAAAATCGAAGGGGTTCTTGCCGACATGGGCCTTGTCAAAGGTAAATCCCTTTACGAGCCTCAAAACGTGTCCCTAGTCCACCATGTAAACCAAGCGCTCAAGGCTCATACGCTTTTTACCCGCGACGTTGACTATATCGTCAAGGATAACAAAGTCATCATCATTGACGAATTCACCGGTCGTATGATGGACGGGCGCCGCTATTCCGAAGGTCTTCACCAGGCGTTGGAGGCCAAAGAGCATGTGGAAATCCAAATGGAAAACCAGACGCTCGCGTCCATTACCTTCCAAAACTATTTCCGGTTGTACGAAAAGCTTTCGGGCATGACGGGAACGGCCATGACGGAAGCCGCCGAGCTTGGCGATATTTACAAGCTAGAGGTCGTCCATATTCCCACAAACTTGCCACTTGCCCGTAAAGATGAAGACGACGAAGTTTACCGCACGGCGCGGGAAAAGTACGAGGCGATCATTAAGTTGATTGAAGAATGTCGCGCGCGTAATCAACCAGTTCTGGTGGGCACAACCAGCATTGAAAAGTCAGAGCTGGTGGCAAGCCTTTTGAATAAAGCTAAAATCCCTCACCAAGTACTGAACGCGAGATACCACGAGCAAGAAGCCGGCATCATTGCCCAAGCAGGCGCGCCAGGTGCGGTCACCGTTGCCACCAACATGGCAGGACGCGGGACCGACATTAAGCTTGGTGGTAACGTGGACGCTCTGTTGGAAGAAGCCTTTGCCGGTGTTGATGATCCCGCCATACGTCAAGAGATCGAAGTTCAGATTCGCGCAAAAGTCAAAGACGCCGAGGCCCAAGTCAAAGCCGCAGGTGGCCTTTTTGTATTAGGAACCGAACGCCACGAAAGCAGGCGTATTGATAATCAGCTGCGTGGACGCTCGGGCCGTCAAGGTGACCCTGGTCAATCCCGCTTTTTCTTGTCCTTAGAAGATGACCTCATGCGCATTTTTGGCTCTGACCGCCTTGACAGCATGCTGCAAAAACTTGGCCTTGAAGAAGGCGAAGCGATTGTGCATTCGTGGATTAACAAGGCCCTTGAGCGCGCCCAAAAGAAGGTCGAAGCCCGTAACTATGAGGTGCGTAAGCATCTCTTGAAGTATGACGACGTGATGAATGATCAACGTAAAGTCATTTATGGTCAACGCCGCGAACTGATGGATAATGATGACGCGAGCGAAATGATCCAAGACATGATGGAAGAGGTCGTTGAGAACCTTGTAGCGCGGTGCATCCCTGAGGGCACCTACGCCGAGCAGTGGGATACCGGCACGCTCCACGAAGAATGTCTTCGCGTCTTGAACCTTGATCTTCCCATCGCCACTTGGGCCCAGGAAGAAGGCATTGCCGAAGGTGAAATTCAAGAACGCCTTATGGCCGCCCTTCACAAAAAAATGGAAGGCAAAGAACGGAACTATAGCGCTCCCGTCATGCGCGCCGCTGAAAAAAGCATTTTGCTTCGCGTACTTGATCAGGTCTGGAAAGAGCATCTTTTGTCTCTAGATCACCTGCGCCAGGGCATTAACCTGCGCGCCTATGCCCAGCGCGATCCGTTGAACGAGTACAAACACGAAGCGTTCTTGCAATTCCAAGAGATGCTGGGGCGTGTGCGCGAAATGGTTGTCAGCGCCCTCACGCACCTTCAATTTGAGGAAAGCTTCCAGGACGGCGTTTACGAAGACACCTTCGAGGACCTAGCCCCCACCAGTGCGACCCCCTTGCACTTGTCCGCCCACGCGGCAAGTGCTCAGGATATGCTTCATACCGACACGCCGCTTCTTGACGCAGCAGCCTTTGCGCCCCAAGACGCACCTTCTTCAAAGGCGGATCACACGGCCAAAGAGCATTTCTCTGTCAAGGTAAGCTCAGTAGCGCCTCCTGCCAGCCGTAACGCCCTTTGCCCCTGTGGGTCTGGCCTTCGTTATAAGCATTGTCATGGAAAGGTCTCTTAGGCCTTCCATGACCTTTCCTTTTGACGCCGATGTGTGGGATCCTATTGCCCTCACGTCGGCGCTTATTCGCTGTCCTAGTATCACCCCTCACGATGCCGGTGCCCTTGATGTGGTGGCTGCGGCTTTAACAAATCTTGGCTTTGAGATTCACGATCTGACCTTTGAGGGGGACGGCGGTCCCCGCACACGGAACTTATTTGCCAAGTTTGGCACAGGCACCCCCCATTTTTCTTTTGCCGGTCATACGGACGTCGTCCCTTCGGGCCCCGAAGAGGCGTGGTCGCATCCTCCCTTTGCCGGCATTTCAGATGGGACTTATCTTTGGGGAAGAGGCGCCGTTGATATGAAAGGCGCCCTTGCAGCCTTTTTGTGTGCCCTTAAAGCATTTCTAAAAAACCCCTTTCATGGCTCTTTGAGTCTTATGATCACAGGAGATGAAGAAGGAACCGGCATTAACGGCACACCCAAGATCCTTGAATGGTTGAAGGCGCGCCGTGAGACCATCGACTTTTGCCTCGTGGGCGAGCCGACCTCTTGTGACCATGTGGGTGACACGTTGAAAATTGGCCGGCGCGGCAGTCTTAACTGTGTCTTGACTGTGCAAGGGATCCAAGGACATGTGGCCTTTCCTGAGAAGGCTGATAATCCGCTTCCTCGCCTAATTAAAACCCTTTTTGAGCTCGGCTCAGGGCCACGCGAAACACCAAGCGCTCTTTTTGAACCAACGCGCCTTGAGCTTACTTCTGTGGATGTGGGCAACCCCACGGTGAACCTTATTCCTGCCACGGCCACTGCGCGCTTTAATATTCGTTTTAGTGATGCACAAACCCCAGAAACTTTGGAAACGTGGCTGCGACAAACTTGCCTGCAGTTTGCGGGATCTCATGACCTTGCTCTGTCTCTTAGTGGTATTGCAGAAAGTTTGGCCCCAGGCCCCCTTACGGATTTTCTTCAAAACACCATCGAGCAAAGTGTGGGCGTGCGTCCCTGCCTTTCCACAAAAGGGGCAACTTCTGATGCGCGGTTTATCCGGCACGTCGCCCCCGTCATCGAACTGGGTCTTCAAAACCATACCATGCACCAAGTGGACGAACGAGTTCCCCTAAAAGATGTGGACGATTTAACGACTCTCTATACCGCCATTCTCACACAGTATTTTCTTGCACGTTAAAGAAACCTTTTCCAATCGCCTGTTCATTAATAGATCCTTAACCATTTCTTAAAAGTTTTTTGACCATTCAAACAGTATGCTCTTGATATCTCATAAAAAATGAAAAGGACTTCCATGAAAAAAATCGTCTTCACTCTTCTGAGCCTTGCGCTTACCCTTCCAGCTTTTGCTTCACAAGACACAACACCACGCCCCTCTAACCGCGAGCGTTATTCAGGACCCGTTGTAAAAAAAGTCCTCCCTCCTTATGACGCTGCGAGTAAAACTTATACCATCAGCACCCCTGCCGACCTTGCAGCTGTTCCCTTTACCAGGACTAGCGTCGTTGCAAAATTTCCAAACGGTTGGATTTTTATGGCTGAGTTTGACAGCTACAAAGCCGAAGTTCATAAGTTTGCAGGGTTCGAGCTTCATTTTACTCAAGGCAACATCGACGATTCTGCCTTCTTACAAACGTTTAAGCGCTTTGCTCAGGAAGGAAATCCAGAGGGTGCTTTGTTTGGACGAAACATAAGCGTGTATTTTCCTGCGACCATCGCGGCGAGCTTGGGAGTAGCAAATCCTGCTGATACTGAAGCCCTTAAAACAGCCCTTGGGATTCAGGCATCTGAAACAAAATGGGAGATTCACCTCTCGTAACAAGAACCTTCTTAAGTGACCTTGAAAAGAGCGCTTTGAGGCACCTCAAAGCGCTCTTTTCATTTTTACTCGTGATCGCTTGCAGAAACGTGGGAAGGGTGTTTCCGGCTTTTCATCCAGACATAAACGGGGATTCCTCCCATAACAAGGAACAAGCCAAAAAACACAATCTCTTCGCCCGCCCCCGCAATAGTGCCAAAGGAATAAAGAAGTGCAAGACAGGTGACAATTAAATGCTTTAGGACCAAAGGCGCTGTCCCGCGGTGGTAATCACGCAGCAAGAAAAAGAGCTCGGCCGCACTGGAGTAGAAATAAGGTAAGAGGACTGCAAAGGTCGTAAGGGTCACAAGAAAGCGCAACTGTTCCGAGAGGCCTGCCTCGTAATTCAAGAAAAGCAAGATCGACACCAAAGATGAGGAAATAAATAATCCTACCACGGGCAGCCCCCGCTTTGAGACTTTGGCAAAGATCTCGGGAAAGAGATGATCGCGCGCCGCCGCCAAGGGAATTTGCCCCAGCAGAAGAATCCACCCATTAAGCCCCCCGAAACTTGCAATGGCACCGCACACGGCAACTGCTGTAAGCGCCCAAGGGCCCAATGCAATGCCGCTTGCACTGGCAAAGGCGGCGGGATCAGCGGCCGTCCTTGTGATGCCCAAAATTCCCATGACAGCGGCCGACGAGCCAATATAAAGAAGGGCTGTGATAAAGGTCCCAAGCATGGTGGCACGCGGAATAGTTTTTGAGGCGGCCTTGATGTTTTCAGCCGGAATCGTGGCGGATTCTAGTCCCATAAAAGTAAAAAGAGTCACAGCCGCCGCCCCAGAAAGACCTTGAAAAAAATTCGTTCCTGGCGTTAGAAGCGGTGAAAAGTTCTCAAACTTTACATGGAAAAAGCCCACGGCACACATCACAATAAGAGGAAGGACTTTGAGGAAAGTTGTCAGAATCTGCACGTCACCCACGGTGCGGATACTGCGCATGTTCACGAAGGTGAGTCCCCAAATAAATGCCAGCGCTGTGCCAAGGGAGTAAAGCGGATGTGCCCCAAGAGCCGGGAAAAGCGCCGTTAAAAACCCGACAAGCGCAATAACGACGGCGCTGTTGCTGACCCAAATGGAGATCCAATAACTCCACGCCACTTGAAAACCCACAAAGTCACCAAAGGCTTTGCGGCTGTAAACGTAGGGACCTCCTGTTTTAGGATAGCGCTGGCTCAGTTTTGCAAAAACCATGGACAGGCAAAGCGCGCCCAGCGTTGTGAGCGCCCATCCCACAAGACCAATGGATCCGTAGACTGCGACCGTGGACGGTAGGAGAAAGATACCAGCCCCCACCATATTACCGATGACAAGGGACGTTGCATGAACAAAGCCAAGCTCTTTTGGGGTCGCCACGTAAAGGATATCCTTAATTTTAAAATGTCACCATAAGGTGAGGCTGCGTGACATGTCAAGGAGTCCAAAAGACGTAAAGAAATAAGATCCGTTTATTTTATCCTCCTTGACAATTATCGTGATCATTTCTAGAATTTTTGCGTTACCCGTGTTCAAATATTCTCCTTAACGCCCTCTGACAGAAAGGAAAAGTCTATGTCACGTCATACTTTTAAATTCTTGCTTTTAGCTGGGACCCTGTTGGGTTTAGCCCCACACGCCCTCGCGTCGTCTGATCTTCTTGATGAAGCCCTTACTGCTTACAACAAAACAAGCTCTGGTAAACCCTTAGACGCTGAAGATATTTCTGAAAAGCTCAAAGGCTTTGTGCTCGCACTTCTTTCACAAAAAAGTAATCTGGTGGATCTTAACAAAGAGATTTTAGAAACACTTGAATCTGAAAAAAAAGAGCGGTCAGTTCTGTTTACTCAAAATCAAGAGCTTGCCAGCGAAAAAGAAGTACTTCGCCTACAGCTTGAGGATGTGACAATCACAGGGATCCCTGTGTCCACCCCTGTGCCCGCCCCTACGTTCCTTTCCGATATGTCCGACGACAGCGATTTAGAATGCGGCTGTCAGGAGAGCATGCAAGAGCTTTCAAAACAGCTTGAAGAAAGTGAAAATCAAAAGAAACTACTTTCTCAAAATCTAAGTGCCCTCCAAGCGCAATTCCAACAAGCACAAGAAGACCATGAGCGCCAGCTTGCGCTGCGCGCCCATGAACTCGCCACAATCAACGAAGAGCATGAGAAAGAAATCGCCTTAGGCGTTACCAAGCTTTCTGAAACTAAGGAAGAATATGAGAGACAACTAGCTCTACGCACAGCTGAGCTCTTAGACGCACAAGAGAGCCATGGGGGAAAACTGGCCGCACTCCAAGAAACAATGACAAAAGAGCTTGTCTTTCGTCAACAATGCTTTGCAGAACTTGCGACACTGATCCCTGCTCCCAGCAAAAAAACCAGTAATGAAGTGGGACGTTTGGGTGCCGAAGTGGGACGTTGGAGTAAAGTGCTTGGTGGTATCGGACAAGCGCTGAGCGAACGTGATAGTATTAGAGCTTTTTCTTCGCAACCCATCAGCCATCTTCCAGATTATTTACGCGCCTTTCTTACGGTACCACGTGATTTTCAGGTTTACAGATATCTTGCACTGTATCCCGATGTCTCACAAGCCTCACAAAAACAAACGGAGGTGAGCCCCGAGAAGTTCGCCCTGATCCACTATGCCATCTATGGAATCTCAGAGGGACGATTCTATAAATAAGTTCTAACTATTCTCCTACCCCTCGAGGTTAACCTTCGAGGGGAACTGCCTATTACACCAAAAAGCTTAAAAACATCCTTTTATTTCAACCTTCTGATGTTTGACAGACTTCCCTTCATTTTCTAGGCTGATCTTGTAAGAGAAGTTCTTTTACTTTTCTCATCGTGAACTAACTTGTTTGATGAAAGGAACAAGCTATGAAATCCGTCTTTATCAAAACTGCTCTTTTGACAGCTGCCACCCTGAGCTTTAGCACCTTGTCCTTTGCCTCCGATCATATTGAAGAAGCGTTAGCGCAATATCATGTCGCAGCTCCTTCGACCCCTGTCTTGACCGTTTCCGGACTTACTCCTGAATATCAAGACTTTGTAAAGCATTTGCTTACACGTAAAGAGGCAGAAAAGGGTGCCTTTTTGGAAGAGGTTGCAACCCTTCGTGCACAAGTGAAAGAAATGTCCTCCCATGGATCCGTCGGCGGCCCTTCTGAAAAACCAAGTAACGAGCTTGACCGTGCCGGCAAAGAGGCAGGGCGTATCGCCCGCGACGTCAAAAACTTTTTCAAAGAAAAGAAGG
The DNA here is from genome assembly GCA_013911655.1 of Alphaproteobacteria bacterium. Lineage (GTDB taxonomy): Bacteria > Pseudomonadota > Alphaproteobacteria > Caedimonadales > UBA1908 > JACESU01. The sequence goes on along the minus strand of JACESU010000002.1, from coordinate 274,226 downwards.
ATGATGAGAAAGATCCGGCGCCCTCCTTTGTCAGCACCTTGCCAGTTCCTCTACAACACACGCTTCAAGCACCTGAGGATTTCAGCAGCGCCCTTTACGGCTTTCTTAATCCCGACGTCCTAGAAGCTGCACGGCAGGGAAATCAAGATCCTAACACCTTTTTGACCTTCCACTTCCTGACCTATGCGCAACAAGAGGGACGTGCGTACAAGTAAGCCTATTTATGCCGGCCGGGGAGGAGACCTCCTCTCTTGCCGGTATAAAATTTCACTCAATTAGTCAATATTCTCATCACTCCTTTATTTCAAACAGTCACTATTTTCAATCTAGTAGAAAATAGTATTTCTTTAGTCATTCAAAAAAAACATTTAATTCCAAAAAGGTTTTTCCTTGACAAGTGTCAATAGGTCATGTTTCATCGTCACTAATCTGTGCCAAATGGTAATGAACCAGGGCCAGATTCATTTTGCAAACCAACCTCAAGGAGCAGTAAATGCAAAAGACTTTCCTACGTTCTCTTCTGGTGGCAACAGCCATTTCCAGCCTTGCAAGCCCCGTTTTTGCAAGTAAAAAAGATCCTTTTGACGCCTTTATAGAAGACAAAGGCTACCAGCTACCTAAACCAACTAGCCCTTTCTTCACAGGCTACAAAGGAATGTTTCAAGAGATCAGTGACCGTGAGGGTGCCATTGCACAACTGAGGCAGAAACTGGCTGAAGACGCTGTTGCAAAAGACGAAGCACTGCGCTTGCTCTCAGAAGCCAAGAACGAAGAACTGCGCTTGCTCGAAGCCGCCAAGAATGAAGAGCTGCGTCAAGCACAAGAAGCGCTTTCAAAAGTTTCCTCGGCACCCTCTTCTTCTGGCGTAAACGCAGGTGAGGTACAGAGACTTCTCGAAGCAGAACAGCTTCAGACTTCACAACTTATGGCTCAACTGAAGCTGGCCCAAAAGCAAGCGGAAGAGGCACAACAAACCCTCTCGCAAAAAGAAGGGCTACACTCAACCTCCATGCTTATGGAGCAGAGAAAAACAACTAAGGCTCTTCAATCGGCACAACTTCTTGAAGAAGAGAAAAACCGCCAGGCCGAACTCGCACGGGTTGCTCAAGAAGAGCTTCAAAATTTGAAGCTTGTGGAAGCAGACCTTCTACAAAAAGCTGAAGAAGCAAAACAATTACTGCAAGAAGCAGGTGAAGAAGAGCGTCGCCTTTCAAGTTCATTGCACGATGCTGAAGAAGAAGCCACCAACGCTCAACAAGAAGTCGTGCGCTTGAAAGAAGTAAACAAGCAAGCTCTTTTAGCTGTACAACGACACGTAGACCGCATCGAAGAACTAGACCGCATCATTGCCGGTCATGAATCAACGATTTCTTCATCTGTTGACAAATCAGTCGCTGACAATCTTCAACTTGCCTTAGACCAGGAAAAGGAAGCGCTTAGGCTCAAGACTGAAGAGCACGCGGAAACTGCACGCCTCTTAGGTGAAGCACAAAACGCCCTTCGCGACCGTGAAGAAAAGTTGACCCAGGCTACGCAGAGCCACCATCTGACAACCCAAGAGCTGGAAGGCCTTAAGCAGACTCACAGCGAGCTAGAGGGTAAATACAACCTTGCAACGCAAAACGTCGCAAGCCTTGAAAGTGCACTTGAGAACGCGAAGCGTGACGCAGAAGAGCAACGCACCAAAGCGACATCTTTTGCAGAGCAAGTTCGCCTTCTGATCGAGGAAGCTGCACAAAAAGAAAGCGAAAAGTCCCAGATGCGCTCTGTCGTTCAGGAAAAAGAGTCGGCTCTTCAAAACGCGCAACGCCAAATTGAAGAGATGCAGCGTCGCCACGAAGAAGAGATTCGTGCCCTAAAGCAAAGCGTTGCTCAGCTTCAGGTACGAGTAGACGTTTACGAGAGAGAACCAGTTGTCACCCAGACTTCCTCTCAGCCGTCAACACAAACCTCTAGCAGCAAGCCCTTCAATGTTAAGTCTTACCTGATCAATAACATTGACATTTACAGATATGCGGTGTCTCTGGGAGAAGCTCCTGAAGACTTTGCTGCGATCCACTATCAGACTTCAGGAAAAAATGAGTCACGTAGCTATGATAATTTGCTTCCTGAAGATTTCGATGCAGTAAAGTATCTTCAGCTTAACCAAGATGTGGCATCTTCTGCTCCTTCTGATGTGCCAGCAGAATTCTATGCTATGCATCACTATAGTGTTCACGGCAGAAACGAAGGTCGTAAATACCAATAACTTCTTTAAAGAAGTTACTTTAATAAAGGGGGGCCCATGGGGCCCTTCTTTTATTTTATCCTATTTTTCTTACGTTTCAGTCCCTAACCTTTGACCTCCCTCCCCCTTTTGCCTTACGACAAAGAGTGTTATCATCCCCTCGAGACGAGCTTACCGTTCACTCTCGTCACTAGCAAAAAGATCTACCTATTGTTCATTTTTTGAACTTGACATATAATGAAATAGTATCCATATAGAAAATACTATGCAATTTATGGAGGATACCATGATTAAGAAAAACTTATCTGTTCTACTACTTGGCGCAGCCTTAGTGGTCGCAACCCCTCATACCGCATCTGCCTCTTCTATGATCTTAGACGGTGTGCACCTTACTAAAGAGCAAGATCCAAATTCAAGGGCTGTTCGTATCAAGGCTATTTTTACCGATCCCGAAGATTTGCAAGAAATCAGAAGCGAGCTATACGACCCCGAAACGACCCACATGCTGCGTCCTTTGACCGCTACCAACCTTATCACCTACACCGATACGGCGTACGGGCTCACGTTGACTGTCTCGCGCTCAGTCGTGCCATTACTAGTGCCTTTTCTAAAAAGCGTTTTTAACGAGGACATCTCACCGTATATTGCACAATTCGATCAAGCACCCTCATCTTCTGTTGCGTTTAATGAAGATTTTAATCCCATGCTCTACGCGCTTTATAATCCAGATGTGAGAAGTGTTCATAATGACTCATTAGGACCAATTGATACTTTCCTGATCAAACACTTTGTAGAGTATGGCTTTGATGAAAACCGCAAACATAAGCTTCCTGCTGACTTTAATGCAACCCGGTATCTTCAACTAAACCCTGATATTGCCGCGATGGCTTATAGCCAAAGCGATCCAAATTACGCAGCCATCAAACATTTTGTGGAATACGGCGAAGCTGAAAGACGCGCTTTTACTATTGCACTTCCTAATGACTTCGACGTGGAAGAATATTTAGCCTTAAACCCTGATGTAGCAACTGCGGCCTCTAAAGAGCCTTCTTATGCGAGACGCACATTCGCTGAAAACCATTATCGAAACAGCGGTTTCCTGGAAAAAAGATCTTTCAAAATTGCAGTTCCAGCAGATTTTGATCCCTACTACTATCTTAAGTACAACGCAGATGTAAACGCTGCCCTGATTAGCCTCCCCTACTTTGAGCAAATGGCACATGCCAAGCTTCACTATGCAGCCAACGGACAGCGTGAACAAAGGCGTTACAAGTAACATTAACTATCTCATCAGAACCAGCTGCTCTCAAACTGGAGGGCAGCTGGTTTCTTTATCTCTTCTCCTACGGTCTTACGAGCTTTTCCCTTGCATCAAGCCCGCGTCACATTTTGACGTTTTCTTAGTTTTGTAAAAAATTGATTACACTAATTCCGCTTAATAAAAATCTTCACAATATCTTTTTTTATTGCTCTCTTAATCCACCTTTACTAAAAAAAGCCAGCTTGAGATTACTCGTATTATTACCGAAAAAGAACAGGATCCAAAAACCCATGAAGCGCGCGCAAAAATCGTCATTTCTAATTCTTAAAAACTTAGCAAAATAGGAATATAGCTGAGAAATCCTTTACTTGTAACGCTTTTAAACCCTGTCATCCAAATAAAACTACTTCTTATAGAAGATGGTCATGACGCTTTTCAGATGCCCCCGAAAAATTTCCCTCGATCGTCTCCTGGCTATTTTCGCTGCATGATTATCTTCATCATGACTTCGATAAGGCACAGTACATAAAAAGTGACCAATCTTGACCCGCATAGTTTTGCTTCTTAGCATCCTGTCAAATTTAGAAAGAAGGAAAATCGAAAACGCACTCCGTCTTTGCTCAAAGAGTTTGATCCATACCACTATCTTGCTTTCACCTGGCGTTACGTTTGCTTCAAAAAAGGGAAAAAGACCGCAAAGCTTTTGGCCACTGGTACTACCTGAATTCAGCGTACAAACATAGGCGGTACAAATAGAAAATCTCCAAAATATTTTTTTCATTACGCTTCATAATCGTGTGATTAAACTGGCATAATTTAATTTCCCTTTCATCAATATCGTTTTCTTTGATGACACTCTTCGATCATTCGAAAAATCTCTCAGGAAGAGAACTATAACACTTTGAAAATGAAGACTAATGTAACACTTTTAAAAATCGATATATTTTTGACTTAATATTGACAATAAGTCTTTATTTTCATATAATTCGCTTGTTCTAATCCCTGAGATTAGCTTTCTTATCTGGAGTTTAAGCCAATGAAGCATCATCGTACACGGCTTTTGTCGTGTGTCGTTTTTATTGCCATTTCGACAACTTCTTGTCATGGAAGCAACCATGATCATGATCTTGATTTCACCCCTCGCGCCCCTTCTTATACAGCTTCTTTTAGTTCCGCTTTGAGTGATGCATTTTCATCTGTCCTAAGTGGGTTTTCTAGCCTCATTAAGAAATCTTGTGCTGCCGCCACTAGGTCTTCTCATCTAACAGACGGTGTTCAAGCCCGTACCCAATGGCCTACCCTATATCTTTTGGGACTCACAAGTAATTATGACAGAAGAAATATCTCCCCTCATCTTTTGAGAGAAATTAACAAGGACTTTACATGGCACACAAAGTTCTTTCTAGAGCAAGTGCCGCAAACACGCGCATCTGTTTCCCTTACTGACCCTGTTTCTATTAACCTTGATGCAGAATCTCTTTTTTCCGAAGAAGCTCAAAGAAACCTAAGAAAGTCCTTACGAAAATTGCAAAAGAGCACAAGGGTTTATTACGGTGATGTAGAAAGTGAGTGGCATCAAACTCCTTCCGTTTTTTCCAAACAAGATAATTTTGATGAATTACAAGAAAAGTATAAAAAAACAACAACTCAAATTAGCGCCCTAGAAGAAGAACATAAAAAAGAAGTTTCCCTCTTAAAGCGGGCTTACGTAGAAAAAGAGGTCACCTACCTACAAGAAATCCACCTCTTAAAACAACAGTTACACGCTGCTCTCCAAATGCAGTCTCTCACAACTCCAGACTTTGACGCGGATGCGTACCTAGAGGAAAATAAACACGTAAAACAATACACTGAAGAACAAAACATGGATGAAGAGCATGCAAGACTCTTTGCACAAGAACATCACAGCATTGCTGCTAGCTCTTGCACGAAACCTACTGACAACAAAGATGATGAGAGCACCTCGACAGAAATAGCAGCGGACTTATCTAATGTTAGGACATCAATGATCACACTTGATAAACTTCCGGAAGATTTAAGAATGTATCTGCTAGACCATCCTGAGATTATCTTTGAAACGATCAAAAATGGTTATGATCTTGAAGAGTACACGAAGATATATATGAAAACTGTTTTGCCAAAGCAGGTTTAAGAATACCACCATAAAAAAACCCGGCACGTTGCCGGGTTTTTTTATGCTTAAAATTAATCCTTTATAAAGAAAGAAGCGCCATAATAACCTTGAATCTAACAGGTAACGGGGTTTTCCATGCGCCATCTATCATTTCTTTTTTTAAGCGCTTTTGCGGTGACGCTGACATCTTCACTGAGCGCGTCAGATCCGACACCTTGGGATTTAGGAGAAGGAAGAGATCTCCTCACACATCCTCAGACCCAGTCTCATCCCACTACGCAACGTGTGACGCGTCCGCCCATGGCCGCTAATAAGGGGGCGTGTGCCGCTAACATGGCTTGGAATACAAAAAAGGTTCCGTGCCCCCCTCTGTCTTTACAGAAAAATGACGCACCAGCCGTGCCGAGTCCTGAGGACGCTGTTGACAGGGCCAGGACCCAAGGGGTGATTGAGGATTACCGGGTCAGTGATCCTCTCACAAACTAAAAACATAAAAGGACTTCAAACTAAAAAAGCCCGGTTTTTTAAACCGGGCTTTTTCTTATTTAATCAGCTTAAAGAGGCGCTTGTAGCGGATGGCTGTGGGCCACTTCCATACTTCCCACCATCTAGCTGTGGTGGAAAAGAAAATAAGCTCAGCACGTCCCACTAAATTTTCAGCCGGGATAAAGCCCACAGTTTCTTCCAGGCGGCTGTCACCCGAATGATCCCGGTTATCCCCCATCATAAAATAGTGCCCTTCTGGTACTAGAAATTCCCTTGTGTTATCAAGGCGACCCTGACCAAAAGGATCGTCTTTTAGCATGGTGTGTTTTAAATCGCCTGGAAGGGTTTCCACATACCGGGGCACCTTTTCGCCTTCCTCGCTGTAAACGCGGTTTTCCTGACGGGAGGATCCGACAAGTTTGAGATGATCCACAAAGTCCTCTTCGCGCGTAAGGGGGCAGGCTTGTCCGTTGATGTACAAGACGCCCTCTTTCATCTGGATCCGGTCGCCAGGAAGCCCAATAAGACGCTTGATCCAGACTTCATCCTGTTGATGGGGCGGGGTAAACACCACGACCTCACCGCGTTTGGGTTCGCTGCTAAAAAAGCCTGTAATACGTCCTGAAAACAAGGGAGGGGCAAAGGGAATCGAGTATTTGCTGTAGCCGTACTGATATTTTGAAACAAATAGGAAGTCTCCAATAAGGAGTCCTGGCTTCATGGAGTCAGAGGGAATCACGTAAGGTTTAAAAAGAAAGGTATGGATCCCCAGCACAAGCAAGAGCGCCCAAAAAAGCGACACGATTTGTTGTCCTAAGGTTTCTGGTTGTTTTTTCTTGGCCACAGCGCGTCCTTTCATTTGTGAACACTTGAGCTCACGGTGTTAAATCCCCTTTTTGTTATATACGGGTCTTGCCCTTTCAGCAAGGCAAGGGCTGTAATTTTTAGTTATAAAAAGCATATTGGCACTTGCCCCCCCCTATGGCACTTTAAGACAACGAACACCAAGGATTTTTACTGATTATGGGTCACAACGTTTCCCTTCATGTGATTGTACTGGCCGCAGGACACGGCACGAGAATGCGTTCAAAAACGCCCAAAGTCATGCACACCCTTGCAGGCTTTCCCTTAGTCGAACACGCCCTTCTCGCCGCAAAAAACCTAAAGGCCACTAGCACAACTTTGGTTGTCTCCCCGACCCTTTTATCCAGTGTGGCGCCCCTGCAGGAAAAAGATAGAGCCCTTAACCTTGCGGTGCAGCAAGAGGCCAACGGTACCGCTGGTGCGGTCCTCGCAACCAAGGACATCTTGTCCCATGCCCAAGGGGTTGTCCTTATTCTTTTTGCCGACACGCCTCTTGTGCGACCTCAGGTCCTCAGCGCCCTTGTGTCAACGCTTCTGGCAGACCCTAAGCGTGCCCTCACAGTCCTTGCCCTAGAGGCCCCGAATCATCCCCATTATGGCCGCGTTATCCTAGAACCCGAGCACCCCGAGCGTGTTGCCCGCATTGTAGAGGTCAAGAATGCAACGCCAGAGGAAGAAGCCCTCTCTCTTTGTAATGCAGGCCTGATGGCCGTCAGGTGCGAACATCTTTTCGAGTTACTCTCTCCAGTAACGCCAAACACCCTGACCAAGGAACTGTATTTAACGGACATTGTGGCCCTCGCAAGAAAGGCCGGCCTTTCAGTCGGATGGGAAAAGGCCGACTTTACCGATGCCATGGGCATCAATACACGAAAAGAACTGGCGACTGCCGAGATCATTATGCAAGCGCGCCTGCGCGAGAAAGCTTTGGATCAAGGCGTCATGATGGTCGACCCTACGACGACATACTTGTCCCTTGATACGACCTTTGGGGCGGACGTAACCCTTTATCCGCACGTCTATTTTGGACGAGGCGTTACACTAGGGGACGAAACTCAGGTTCACAGTTTTTCACATCTAGAAGGCGCAACCCTGGAAAAAGGCGTGAGTGTGGGCCCCTATGCGCGTCTTCGCCCTGGCACACATCTTAAGGACGGGGCACGCGTGGGCAACTTTGTTGAACTCAAAGCCACGACCCTTGGCGCGAACTCCAAGGTGAATCACCTAACGTACCTGGGTGACAGTACCGTCGGAGGCAACTGTAATATTGGCGCTGGCACCATTACCTGCAATTATGACGGGCAGACCAAGCATAAAACCCATATCGAGGACGATGTCTTTGTGGGATCCAATAGCACGCTGATTGCGCCTTTGCATCTGGGGCGCGGTGCCTATGTGGGGGCTGGCAGCATCCTCACCCAAAATGTTGCGCCAGGCGCCCTTGCCCTTTCCCGCGTGCCCCAAAAAGAAATCCCTGGGGCCGCCCTTCGTCTTAAAGCCCGTTTATCTTTAAAAAAGGAGTCCTCTTAATCCATGTGCGGCATTCTTGGCATTCTTAGCACCCGTCCCGTTGTCCAACGCCTGATTGAAGGGCTTAGGCGCCTCGAGTATCGTGGATACGACTCCGCAGGGATTGCGGTCCTAGAAGGAACTCAAATTCAGCGTCTTCGTGCGTCTGGAAAAATCGCCGAGCTTGAACGTCTTCGCGCAGGTGACCCGTGCCTTGAGGCTGGCACCCTTGGCATCGCCCACACAAGATGGGCAACCCACGGAGCGCCCACGCAAACAAACGCACATCCCCACCAAAGCCAGACCATTACCTTGGTCCATAACGGCGTTATTGAAAACCACGCAGAGCTGCGCGAAGCACTGATCCGTGACGGTTTTACCTTTGCAAGCGAGACCGATACCGAAGTCGCTGTTCATTTGATCGAGCAACTGCGCGCACGAACCGGCAGCCTTCTCACGGCCGTTCACGAGGCGTCCCACCGCCTCAAAGGCGCCTTTTCCTTGGTCGTCCTTTCATCCCAAGATCCCGATACCTTGATTGGTGTCAGGCGCGCCTCTCCTTTGGCTGTGGGATACGGCGCGGACGAGTACTTTTTAGGTTCTGACGCGCTTTCTCTTGCGGCCCTCACCCAAACGTTTACCTTCCTTGAAGAAGGAGACATTGCGGTCCTCACCCAAGCGGGCATCACCCTGTATGATGATACCTTAACGCCTGTCGCCCGCGAGATTATCAAGACAACTTTGACACCTGATCTCATTAGTAAAGGCGGATACCCTCATTTTATGCTGAAGGAAATTTACGAGCAGCCCGACGTGCTGCGCCACCTTTTACAGCACTACACCGAGTCCACAGACGCGCTGAGTTTCCCCTTTTCTTGGCAGGACGTACCGCGCCTGACCATTGTTGCGTGCGGAACTGCTTATTACGCCGGGATGGTGGCCAAATACTGGTTTGAGCGTTTTGGCGGTATTACGGTTGATATTGATATTGCGTCAGAATTCCGGTACCGCCAGCCGCCCCTGCCTGAAAAGGGTGTGGCACTTTTTATCTCGCAGTCCGGCGAGACGGCCGATACACTCGCAGCCCTTGAATACGCTAAGGCTCAAGGCCAACACTGTATCGCATTGTTAAATGTGGAAAGCAGTTCTATGGCGCGCGCCGCCCACCAGGTCCTTCCCTTAAGGGCGGGGCCCGAAATCGGCGTGGCCTCAACCAAGGCGTTCACAGCCATGGTGGCAGTCCTCGCCCTTTTGCTTTTGCGTATCGCCAAGGAAAAAGGACGCCTAACACCAGAGGAGTGTGACACACATCTAGAAGATCTAAGGCGTCTGCCGGTCCTAATGGAAGAAGTGCTGACCCATAGGGCTGAGCTTCGCGCCCTTGCCGAGATCCTGACAACCTCCCGGGACGTTTTGTATTTGGGGCGAGGGGGATCCTATGCCCTAGCTTTGGAAGGTGCCTTGAAACTTAAAGAAATTTCCTATCTTCACGCCGAAGGGTACGCGGCCGGCGAGCTAAAACACGGCCCCATTGCCCTTCTTGCCGATAACGTGCCCGTTGTGACCCTGGCGCCCCAGGACGAGCTTTTTGATAAGACCTATTCCAACATGCAAGAAGCCTTGGCCAGAGGCGCGCGTCTTATTCTTTTGTCCGATGCGGGAGGTGTGACCAAGGCGCGCCTGGGGGGCCGGGCGCCAGAAGCCGAGCGCTTGTCGGTTTTTGAGGTACCGCGCACGACGTACCTGACAGCCCCTCTCCTTTACGCCCTGCCCTTGCAGCTTTTTGCCTATGAAGCGGGCCTTCATTTGGGCGCAGACGTTGATCAACCACGCAACCTTGCGAAGTCCGTCACTGTTGAATAAAGGACGCTCGCAGACCCGCCAAAGCGGGTCTGCGGTTCTTTTGCTTTAGGAGCGGTTATTTTTTAATTTTGTTCACTTAGAAAGGGAAAGGGAAATTTAGGACCCGCGAAACGTACGTCATCCCTAAAAAACCATAACCCTTGTAGAATTTCGACCAACATGAGCCGATCTTTTTTAGTATAGCTTAACGCGCCGCTTGAAAGGTTTAAGCGAACCTGTCTGTTTTTTTCTTCTAGAGTATCGATCCACTTTGAAATCCTTGTATCAAGATCCTGCTTTGAAAATGAGGCGGACGTCTCTAGCGATAGAAAAGCATCACCAAATAAGACTTCTGTAATCATAAAGGGATCCATTTTTTGAGAATCTATAAGGATCTCTACCCGTGATTTTGTTTGAGACGGATGTACGTAACGAAGATCTTCCCGCAAATAAAACAGTGATTGCTCTTTCTTGAGTAAGGGATCTCTGACAAAACGCATCAAAGGATGCGTGTGGTCCCACCTAAGCTCTGTTCGAAGGCCATCACACATTCTGGCAAGGTGAGAAAGTCGGTGCATCCACAAAGTGAGTGCATCGTCTACTTGATCAAGGTATTGGTGCCTTACGTCCGCCTCATCAAGAAGGTCAAGCTCCTGCTCTTGTATAGCGGCGGCATGGGGATGGGGAAACCCACATTCCGACACTTCTTCGTCTGCCTGGCAAAAAGATGCGATAAAAAAAAGAGCCATGAGGCTATAAAGAGTCACGTGGATACGCACGAGTTAATTCCTTTCATGGGACTGTGGTGGTTTAGGAAGTGCCTCTCTTGCCTTTTTTTGTGATTGATAGATTTTACGCCACGCGCCGTGGTGTTTTTTATGCTGATCGTAAGTCGTTGAAAAGATATGTCCGCCTTTTCCATCCGCGACAAAGTAAAGGTCCTCTGTCTTGGCAGGCGTCATAACCGCTTGAAGAGCGGCACGCCCTGGGTGGCAAATAGCGGTCGGGGGAAGACCCGCATGCACGTAAGTATTGAACGGCGTTTCTTCCTTTAGATCCTCTTTTGAAAGGGCGCCACTAAGAGGCGCTCCTCTTTTAAGCCACAGACCATACCTGACCGTTGCGTCGCACTGAAGAGGCATCCCTTTGCGCAGTCGGTTTAAAAAGACTGCCGCGACGTACGGACGCTCCCTTGCCACGGCCGTTTCTTTTTCAACGAGGGAGGCAAGGATAAGGGCGTCTTTAGGTGACCCGAGCGGCAAAGAAGGTGCACGCGCTTCCCACAGGGGCATAAGCCATTTTTCTTGTGCTTTTTTCATACGCGTAATAAGGGCTTCTATGCTTTCTCCGCGCACAAAATCATAGGTTTCAGGTAGCAATGACCCTTCTGCAATAGGGGGGATAGAATCTTTGGAAAAAAGGGCCTTTTTGCTCTCTAGCACTTTGACAAGGAGAGGCGTTTCCCATCCTTCTGGCAAGGTTATTTTGTGACGAAGGACGCGCCCCAGATGTAGCTGATCCATGACGTAACCTGGTGTCACTTGCCCTTGAAACGCGTATTCGCCAGCCTGAAGGACGACACCTTGGTGAAAAAGACGCACGCCCACTCGAAATTTCAAGGAGGAGGGAATAAGGCCTTCTTGAAAAAGTGCGTCGCTGATTTTTTTTAACGAGGCTCCTCGTTCAAAAAAAATAACTTTCTCGTGCGGTAGGATGATGACTTGGCGAAAAGATTCATAGGTTTTAAAGAAAAAAATAGCAAAAAAAAGGCTCACCTCCATCAAAAAGACAGAGATGAGCTCGATAAAAGGACGGATCCCTCGTTTAATCAAGATGACCAAAAATAAGAGACGCATTGGTGCCACCAAATCCAAACGCATTGGAAAGGGCACGGCGCACCTTCTTTTCCTTTGCCTTCAGGGGGATAAGATCAATGCCTTGGCAACTTTCTGAAGGATTCTCAAGATTAAGGGTTGGCGGCATGATGCCGTCACGAATGGCCAAAATAGAAAAGATTGCTTCCACACCGCCAGCTGCCCCTAAAAGGTGACCGATGGCGGACTTTGTCGAGGACATGGAAAGATTTTCGCACGCAGACCCAAAAAGACGTTTTACGGCGCCAAATTCGATCTCATCCCCCAGGGGGGTCGAGGTACCGTGGGCGTTGACATAGTCAATTTCTTCTGGAGAAATCTTAGCAGTCCTAAACGCCCCTTCCATGGCACGAAACGCGCCCGCACCGTCAGGTGTGGGGGCTGTCACGTGATAAGCATCTCCTGACATGCCGTACCCAAGAAACTCTGCATAAATATGGGCGCCGCGTTTTTTCGCGTGCTCGTATTCTTCAAGCACCACAACGCCGGCTCCTTCTCCCATGACAAATCCGTCACGGTCGCGGTCCCACGGGCGGGACGCCTTTTCAGGTTCGTCAATGCGTGTGGACAAGGCGCGCGCAGCAGCAAATCCTGCCATGCCGACGGGACAAATGGCAGCCTCTGCGCCCCCTGCCACCATGACGTCAGCGTCGCCGTATTGGATCATACGCGCGGCGTCTCCGATGGCATGATTTCCTGTGGCACACGCCGTCACACAAGCGTGATTCGGCCCCTTTAGACCGTACTTGATGGACACATGTCCGGACACAAGGTTAATGAGTGAGGCTGGGATAAAGAAAGGGGATACCCGGCGGAATCCTTTTTGATGAAGGGTCAGGACCGTTTCTTCGATCCGAGGAAGGCCCCCAATACCGGCACCAATCATCACACCTGTACGAAAACGCTCTTCATCGGTTTGGGGCGCCCATCCGGAATCTTCGATGGCTTGGCTTGCAGCCCCTACCCCGTATACGATGAATCGGTCAACTTTGCGCTGCTCTTGAGGGGGCATATAAAGGTCCGCGTTAAACGCCCCTTCCACACCTTCTTCCTCAGGCACAAGACCCCCGATATTAACGGGAATATCTTTCGTATCAAAGCGCGTAATGCGCCCAATCCCAGAACGACCGGCCAAAAGATTGGCCCACGTGGTCTTAGCGTCCCCTCCTAAGGGGGTTACAAGACCAATTCCCGTCACAACGACTCGGCGCATACGCTAATCCTCGCGGTTCTTAGTTAGAAAGCGCTTGTTGCTCTTGGATGTAGTCGATGGCAGCTTGGACTGTTAGAATTTTCTCAGCTGCTTCGTCGGGAATTTCTACACCAAACTCTTCTTCAAAGGCCATGATCAGCTCAACGGTTCCCAAGCTATCTGCACCAAGATCATCTACAAAGCTTGCCGCTTCTGTCACCTTGGATTCGTCTACGCCGAGGTGTTCTACGACGATCTTCTTAACCCGTGCAAAAATGTCACTCATGAATTCTATCCTTATTTATATGTCTGTTACTAAAATAGAGGGCTTTACCCTTTTCAAACCCCCTCCAGACCCAGGGGGGGCAACCTGGGCCCGATCTTAGCGTGCTTTTGATCGGATCGGAAGGGGAAAATAGCTTTTTTAAATCATAGCAAGTCCACCATTGACATGAAGCGTTTGCCCGGTGATATAACCGGCCTCTTGACTGGCAAGAAAACAAACAGCCGCCCCAATATCTTGACCGCTTCCCATGGCGCCCATGGGGATCGATTTTAAGAGCACTTCTTTTTGGGCGTCGGGCAAAACTTCTGTCATGGCAGAGGTCATAAATCCAGGCGCCACACAATTGACTGTAATCCCGCGTGTAGCAACTTCTTGGGCCAAGGATTTGCTCATGCCAATCAAGCCGGCTTTGGCCGCGCAGTAATTGGCTTGTCCTGGGTTTCCAGTCACGCCCACGACGGACGAGACATTGATGATGCGTCCCCAACGGCGCTTCATCATCCCCTTTAGGGACGCGCGAATTAACATAAACGCGGCCTTGAGGTTCACATCCAAGACCGTTTGAAAATCTTCATCTTTCATGCGAAGGGCAAGACCATCCCGGGTGATGCCCGCATTGTTGACAAGAATATCAATCTCGCCCACAAGCCCTTCAGCTGTTGCCACAAGAGCATTCACCTCATCTGGTTGATCCAGGCGGCACACGGCAACGTGCGCCCGAGGAAGCTCCTTGGCCAAAGCCTCTAGCGCTTCTTTGCGGGTGCCGCTCAGGACCAGCGTTGCGCCCTGCGCTGACAGCGCGCGCGCAATCTCGATCCCAAGACCGCCCGCAGCGCCCGTAAGTAAAACTTTTTTTCCTTCTAATGAAAACATACTGCGTCTCCTTATGCTAAATACGCGTCGATTTCTGCTGGTGTGCCCAATGTCAGTGTTTCTAAAGCGGGCGCAATGCGTTTTGTCAGACCCGTCAATACCTTGCCAGCACCCACTTCCACAACGCGTGTCACGCCGCGCCCCTCAAAGCTATCCACGCTTTCGCGCCAACGCACGCGTCCCGTCACCTGAGTCACAAGAAGGTTCTTGACCTCACCGAGCGCCGCGTTCGTCGCCGTCACGTTGGCAATCAAAGGCAGATTTAAGGGTGAAAGGCTAATCTTGGACAGGGCGTCCGCCATAACGCCCGCGGCCGGCGCCATCAACGACGAGTGAAAAGGCGCACTGACGGACAGCTTTACGGCGCGCTTGACGCCCCTTGTTTTAGCTTCTTCTAGGGCGCGCTCGATCGCGTCTGCATGTCCGCTGATCACGATTTGCCCACCCCCATTATCATTGGCAATGTCGCATACTTGCCCCTTAGCAGCGGCTGTGATAATTGCCTCGGTTGTCTCAAGATCAACACCTAAAAGCGCCGCCATAGCGCCCACGCCCACGGGAACCGCGTCCTGCATGGCAAGACCACGAACACGTAGCACCTTGGCCGCGTCTCGCAAGGACAGAACGCCTGCCGCCACAAGGGCTGTATACTCACCCAAAGAGTGACCAGCGACACAAGCGACTCGTGGCGGGGCAATAGCCACCCCTCCTTCTTTTTCTAAGATACGAATCACGGCCGCACTGACAGTCATCAAAGCCGGCTGGGTGTTTTGGGTCAGCATCAGCTCTTTTTCATCACCCTCAAACATTAAGTGACTGAGCTTTTGGGACAGCGCGTCATCGACTTCTTGAAAAACCTCGCGCGCAGCGCCAAAAGCGCCGTAAAGGTCCTTCCCCATTCCTATAAATTGTGATCCCTGGCCGGGAAAAACAAAGGCGTCCATGGTGTCTCCTTGATTCTTTATGATGGACATAGCGTTAGCAGGGTTAGGCGCGTCATTCAAGAATAGAGGTTTATTTTGAGCAGAATATGGCCTGACCGTCGGCAGGTGCTTCTCCATAACCATCTATATAAATAAAGAAAATCATTAAAACATAAATCTATTGTCAAAAAATCATAAATACGACTTGACAATTTACCGATCAATCCTACATAGAAATAAACCCCCTTAAGGAGATTCCTTTGAAACCTTTTTCCTCACGCGCAACCTTTTTGGCCCTTGCCCTCAGCGCCGCGCCCTTTCTTTCTTGTCACGCCTCTCACTTTGAAGACACGCAAGAGATTCTTAAAGTGAACACCTCAACCATTTGCCTTTCGGCCGTTCCTAGCAACGATCTAGAATCCGCAGCCCTTGTGTGTAAATCCTGGTACGGCGCTTACCAAAAGCTCATGCCCTCTCGCCTGCGGGACGAGCGACATTTTATGCTTCACGACCTTCATCATTGGTCGGCGACTTTATCCTCGGGTGCGGCTCAACCACTCTTTGCCCAAATTTTTAAAGAAGACGACTTTGTGTTTGTGCCCTTTGGTCATGGGCGTTTTCCTGACAACAGCGCCCCTTTGTCTGATGCGGACGTCGCGCCTCTTGCCCTTTCCCTTTACACAAAGGCTTTTCAAGAAACAAAGGAAGAACTTACCCCCCAGGACAAGCTGTGCCTAAAGGCAGTGCTTCCCTGGCAGCGTATGTTTGTTTCATCAAACAATGCAACCGCCAAGGTCAAAGCCCTTGAAAGCCTTGGGCGCGTTTGCCCAAATCCAGATCTCGTTCGTTTTTCAAACACCCTTGTGCCAGAAACCCTTGCGGACACGCAAAAAACCATTGTCCTATCATCCGATGAACTTCTGGCTAAGGACGCCGACGATTTTCTTGCAAGTCAATCAGATCATCTCATTCACGTGATCGTCGAAAAGGAATCCTCTGTAAAACATGGTGTCACACATTTAGTGACAGAATCCTTTCAAGGCGTTCGTCATCTTATCCTGTCTGATCCTCAAGGGGCCGTCACTTATACAAATCCAACGTTTCTTAACGACGCAAAAAGCCTGACATCCCTCACCCTAAGAAATTTTGAATTCTTAGAAAAAATATTACTCTCATTTTGCGCCAACTGCCCGTCCCTTACCTTTTTTGAGATGCGGGGGACAAGCCGCTTAAACGAGGTGGATCCACTGGCTTTTCTTGAGAAAACTCCCTTTAAAGCAGAACCAGCACGCTTTCAAACACTTTACAACACGCTCGAAAAAAGAATTGGAAAAAAACTAGCATCCATCGATCCAAGGTTCTACGGGGAACTTTACAATAGAAGTATACAATAGAGCCCTTCATCAGGACGCCGGCCTGCCAGACACTCTGCCACAGCTTTTGTCCAAAGGCTGTGGCAGGACGTGTTCTTTTGAACTTAAACAAGTGCTCTTAACAGATTCTCTCGACCACTTAAATAATAGTTAACAATTGTCATGTCAAAAACCATATACATCAAAACATAGCACCTTATGGAGATTCCCTTGAAGCCCCCCCTTTCCCGTTTTGCCCTTCTATTGGCGATAAGTACGGCTGTGACCTGTCAGGCGTCCCACAATACGTCTTTCACACCCGAGGACGAGCAAACAGTTCTGCCCCTTGTGCCACGTGAAATTGATTTAATGTTTTTAGAACCCCTAGAGGCGAAGGACGCCGAGTCTGCCGCCCTTGTTTGCAAAGCGTGGCATCAAGCCTATCAAACCCATATGATGTCACGCCTAAGAGGCGAGCTTGACCTGATGCTTCAAGACGAACATGCTTGGTCCTCTGCCCTATCAACATCCGCCCTTAAAACAATCCTTGCACAAATTTTTCAAGAAGACGGGTTTGTGTTTGTCCCCTTTGGACACGAGGATTTTCCTGATACGGGGGTTCCTTTGTCTGATGAGGATATCGGCCCCCTTGCCCTGTATCTTTATGCCAAAACTTTTGGTGACATAAAAGATCCCCTCACACCCCAAGACCTTCTCTGTTTGAAAGCAGCCCTTCCTTGTAAGCGGGTGTTTGTACAAAAAGATAACCCCACCGCAAAAACAGCGCACTTATGTGCCTTGAGGCGCTGACTCCCAATCCAGATCTTGCACTCTACAATTCAGAAAAAACTCTTGCGTTCGCAATGCAAAAAAAAGGAACCATTTTCATTCCTACAAACGATTTAACGACAGCGAGGGGTTTCTTGCATGCTATCTCCCTTCATTTAAAACAGAGTCATGATCTGCGCGTTCATTTAGTGCTCGAAGAAAACCTAAATGCCCCTGAAGATCTAATATACCTTGAGTCACCTATTTTTTCATCAATGCGCCACCTTGTTGTATCGGCACCTAGTGGACTTAACAAACCGCTTTCTTTGACCTTTCTTCATCCATGTACTTCTTTAACCTCTCTTGACTTTAAAGACCTTTCGTCTGTAAAGACTGCGGGGTGGGCCTTTAAGGACACTTGTCCTCGTCTTCGCTTCTTCGATCCAAGGGGCGTAAAGGCAGCAGTCGGCTTTTCCACCCCTTATATTGAAAAGACATCTCATGAAATGGGATTAGCCGACACAATCCAACACCCTCAAAAGACTGTTGAACAAAACAAAAAAAACGGTATCACTTTCTCCGATAAGCCGGGATATTCACAACTCATCAGGCTTTCCTCTACCCTTGGCCACTACGACAAACTTTTGCCTGAACCGGCCGGCCCCGGGAGTCACGCCAACTTCACCCCTCCAGCGATCCGCTCGCCGCACATTCCAGCTTTTCCTTCTTACTACACACACGAAGGGAATGCTTTATCTGGCAATGAACCAAGACCGAAATCACCAGAAGCCCCTATCTCGCGCGAGTCTTTCAACAAACACTGGGCGTCTTTCAATCAGCACCTGGCCTCAAGTTTATTTCCCAGCAAACCAGCGGCAACAGAAAAATCTGTTTTAAAAGAAACTGACCCCCGGCCTTCAACATCGGCACCTCTTGAGAACGAAGATGACTCACAAGCGTGTGACTGGGGCTTCCTTTGGAAGGACAAATCCGTTGATCTTTGGCAACAGCCTTCAAACGCTTTCTGGAACCAAACTTGGGAAACCTTTTGCCAAACGTCAAAAGTCTTTTAGGTCAAAACCAGCACATGTTCTCACTTGTTAACACATGCAGGTGAGAACATTGTTACTTATCAGTTTGATGCATAATAATTCCTCTCGTTTGGTCCTGCTCTGACATCCTCTCTCTAGACACGACGCGATTCCATGTTAAAATACGGCAAAAACAGGGAAGAATCACATGGCGCCTGCCCTTCCAGGCCTTGCAGGAGAACTTGTCGCGGCGGGCCTTATCGGTACCGACCAAGCCGTTATTTTATTGCAAGAACAACGCGCGACCGGCACACCCCTTGAAACCCTTATTGTATCCTTTGGCTTTTTAGAAACCCAGGTCCTGCATACCTTTCTTGAGGATCAAAACAAGGTCCGTCTATATGACGCCGAAATCCATCATGTGGATCCGCGCCTCATCGAAGCCTTTGATTACGACGACGCTCTCCGCCATAAAGTGCTTCCGCTCTTTCAAGAGGATGATACCCTTCACGGCGCCTTTGTGGATGTTCACGACGTGCTGGCCCAAGACGCCTTGAAAAAAGCTTTTCCTCAATGCCAGCACCTAAAGACCTACCTCATTCGTCCCGAAGCTTTTCAAGAAAAACTTGATCATCTTTACGATCAACGGGTGGATTTATCGTCTTTTCTTGAAAGCCTCAGCCATGATTCCTCCCACGCTAAAAGTGGGGCGCAGCGTTTTTTAGACGCCCTGTTACTGCGCGCCGTTCGGGAAAAAGCATCCGACATCCATTTGGAGCCTGATCAGTTTTTTGTGCGGGTGCGAAACCGCGTGGACGGGGTCCTTCGCCAAACAGTGACCTTTCACAAGGATCATTGGTCGGCTATTTGTGTGTGCCTGAAAATCATGGCAGGCCTAAATATTGCCGATACAAGGCAGCCCCAAGGCGGACGCTTTCACCATGCTGTGGGCGGCAGGCCCATCGACTTTCGCGTGTCAACTCATCCGACCCAGCACGGCGAGAACATTGTGCTGCGTCTTCTGGACCGTCTCTACGGCCTGATGCCTCTCAAGGATCTAGGCTTTTGTGAACGCCAAGTGGGCACCCTAAAGAATGTCTTAAAAAGCTCTGACGGTCTTGTGCTGCTGACTGGACCCACGGGGGCAGGCAAGACGACCACTCTTTATTCTATGCTAGCGCACCTCGACGCGCAGGCACGCAACATTATGACCCTGGAAGAGCCAATTGAGTATAGTCTTAAAGGGCTACGCCAAAGCGAGGTTAAGGACCCGGGCGGGCTACGCTTTGGCGAGGGGGTGCGCTCGCTTTTGCGTCAAGACCCCGATGTGATTTTTATTGGTGAGATCCGGGACGAAGAAACGGCGTCCATGGCCCTGCGCGCCGCCATGACAGGCCATCTTGTCCTCTCGACCCTTCACACCAACGATACCCTGTCAGTGGTGCAACGCCTCAAAGATCTGGGGGTACCAGCCCACCTTATTGAAGGAAACCTTCTCTGCCTTGTGGCGCAGCGCCTTTTGCGCCGTCTTTGCCCCTCGTGCAGGGAAAACGGTCCCCAATCCAAGACTCCTCAAGGGTGCGCTACGTGCCATTGGAGCGGCTATAAGGGACGCTTTGCCATTGCAGAGGTCCTCCCCCTGACTCTAGATCTGGAACATAAAATGGTGCAAGGACACGCTAAAAGCGGCCTTCTTCAAGATCTCCACGCCCACGGATTTGAAACCCTATGGGAGCGAGGTCTTGAGCATGTCAAAAGCGGCGTCACCAGTTATGAGGAGCTTTGCCGTGTAGTCAGGCGCCACTGTTGGGAAAAGGAACCCGACGCTTTGCAGGAGAAAGGAAAAGGGCTTCGACGTGTGGAAGCATAGCCATCCTCTGTTTTCCTTGAGGGAACATCATGCCTAATTACGGTTATTACGCGCTATCTAAAGAAGGACTCAAACAAAAAGGGTGGGCCGTAGTATCGGATGCGGCGTCTTTACGGGGCGCGCTCTCAGACCAAGATCTGACACTCATTCGTCATTGGCACGCCCTGCCCCAGTGGTGCCGGGCAAGGCACGTTAAGGATAAAGACCGCCAAGAGCTTTTTGCGCATCTGGCAGCCCTTCAAGAAGCGGGCTTTCCCTTAGAAGAAGCCTTTGAGCATTACCAGGGACCTGCCTATCTCACGTGGCTGTGCCGAGAGATCGCGAGATCCCTTCGCCAAGGAAAAACCCTCATCGCCGCCCTAATTCCTTTTCCAGATGTCTTTGAGCGCACCTGTTTTTGTGTGTTGGGTGCTGCTCAGACCCAAGCGCATCTGGCGGGTGCTTTCACCCATTTAGCCGAGCATTTCGCGTGGCGCACGCGCGCAAAGCAAGACATCACAAAGGCTTTGATTTATCCTCTTTCCCTCTTAAGCGTTATCATCTTTTTGGTCGGTTTTCTTATGACCCAGGTCGTCCCTCAAATGGAGAATTTTCTTGCCCTTTCTGGCAGTACGCCCACTTTGTCCGCCAAAATTCTAAAAGAAATTTGCATGTTTGTTCAGGAATACGGCGCCGTGTTTTTGGGCGTCCTTTGTGTGAAAGGAGTGCTGCTGGCGCTGGGGCTTAGGGCCTTTCCTGCACTTCTACTCAGGACCGAGCGCGCCGCAAGACACCTCCCCTTTATAGGCGCCCTTTGGCACGAAAACCAAGTGTGCATTTTTTTACATAGTCTTTGCTTGATGCTGCGTGCGGGCGTGCCCTTACTGGACGCCCTTAAGGAGGCCACGACCTCTCAAAAAAGTGCTTTTCAACAGGACATGGAACGTCTGATTCATGAGGTATCCCATGGGACAGTGCTTGCCGTTGCCATGGAGCGCTCTCATCTTTTTCCCCCAGAAGTCGTGCGCCTTTGCGCCCTTGGCGAAAAAACAGGATCTCTTGAGCGCTATTTAAGCCGCGCCTCCACCCTCATGAGCCAGCGTTTTCAGCACAAAACACAAAAATTTCTAGTCCTGCTTGAGCCCTGCAGTCTTGTTTTTGTGGGCGCACTCTTGGCCTGGATTGTTTCGTCGGTTTTTGTACCCCTTTACGAGCATATCAGCGTGTTGGAGCGCGCGTCATGATCCAAACGTTTTTTCTTCACACGCCCCATGGCAGTGCCTGGATCATGAACGGGCGCCTTGACCACCCCTTGCCCCATCATGGCCGCGCGCCTTCTTCGTACACTCTGATCCTTGATGGGTTCGATGAGGCTTTTTTGCAAGAAACGTGGCCGGCTCTTTCCTGGTATGAGAAAAAATCTTATGCCAAAAACCGCTTATTAAAGATACACAACACATCAAATGTGCATCTTGTGCGCGCCCACCCGCAAACGCTTCAAGGCGCCAGTACAACTTTTGAGGTGGATGCCCCTACCTTACCTGCGCAAGACTTTTTGAAGGGCGTGACCCTTCTTGCTTGGCGGATGGGTACAGCCTTTCAAGCCCCCACTCTGCTTTTCCTTAGCCTGCCCTTTGGCCGCCGGCGTCTTTATTTCTTTAAAAACGGCGCCCCCCTTTTTAGCAGGACGCTCAACCTTGAGGCCCAAGATCAAAATGAGGCCCTTGACGCGACCCTTTATCATATCGAGCGGGCCTTTCAAACGCCTCAAGACACCGTCACTACGGTCTTTTGGGACATGTCGGACCTGATGCTTTTTCTTCAAAAGAAATCGCCTGCCGCCCTTGCGTTTGCCCATCCCCTCCAAAAGACCTGCACGCGCCTTTCAAGAAAACGCGCCAGCGCCTTTGCCGCCCTTGCCGCAAACCTTATGTTGATCAGCGTTGCCGCCTATCAAGGCACCGATCTTTTTTTAAGGCGTGACGACATCAGGCAACTTGAGACTGAAAAACAGTTCCTTGAAGCAGCGCAAAAAAAGGCAGACCACGCGTCCCTTCCCGCACAAGCCCCTCTTCTGGCCTTTGAGCGTTTAAAAGCCGCCCCCCACCCCCTGCGTGATCTAAGGCAGCTTGCCCCCCTCAACACGCCGACCATGGGACTTCAGGCCCTTTCTTGGAAACAGGACGAAAAAAACGGCGCGGTTCTAGAAGTGCAAGTTTGCGCGCGCACGCCCATCTCCCATCATGAGTTTGAAACGCTTGTGATCACCCAGCAAAAAAAGCTACCCGTCACCATGTCCCTTGCCCTTGCCGAAGAAGTAACCCCCGTGATTCACCTTGAGGACGCCCCCCCACCCAGTCACCCTTGTATTGTGCTGCATACGCGAAGGGGGCGTCCATGACGCCTCTTCTTAACCACGTGCGTAGCCTTTGGGCAGGGTGTCTTTTCCTTGTCTTTGTCTGCAGCGCTCTTTTCTGGTATCAGCAAGAGAGAGAGAAAACTTATGAAAAAACACATCAAAGCGTGAGTAGGCTTATGGCTCGACAAGACGCTTTCACAAAAGATCGCGCCTTTTTCACGACCAGAAAAGCGCTCTTGAAACAGATGACGGCACAAAAATTTGTGTGCGACGTGCCGCCCTCCTACCCTGAACTTAAAGGCCTTATTTTGCACATGGCAAAAGCGTGTGCTCTTGAAAAAATTCGCTTGGAAACTGAACCGTCAAGACGCCTCGATACCTTGCATCACCGTCCCATAGTCCTTTATTTTCAAACGGCCCTTGATACGGATCTTTATACGTTTCTCACACGCCTTGACGCGCGTCTTCCGGCGGCTACCAAGTGGACTTTCTTGTCGCTTTTTCAAACCCCCGACGGGCGTCTTCAGGGCGAAGTGCACGGAGCGTTGACGAACCATGCCTCATAAGCTTCTTTCTTTTTTATTGGCGGTCATCATACTGGTAAACGCGCGGGCGCAGGACGCATCTCCTTTATCCCTCTTTCATACGCCTGAGTACCTTGAAGACATAAAAAATCAACGTAAACGTCTACCCCGCGCATCTGAAAAAACCCCGCACGTTCCTTCTCTTACCCGCATTCGTCTGGACGGTCTTATGTACCTTGGTCCCACGTCTTGGCGTCTGTGGATTAACGGCAAACCTTATGACAAAAAGGCGTTTCCAAACCTGAGCGTTGTGCGCGTCACCGCAACACACGCGACCTTTTCGTGGGAAGAACGTGGCGGTACCCGCACCTTTACCCTGGCGCCCTCCCACAGCTATCCTGATAAAAAGGCACCCCATGATTGATCCGGCCCTTTCTTTTAAGAACGTCCAGCTTTACCGCAAGCAAAGCCTTGTTTTTGAAGATTTTTCTCATACATTTGACCCTGGAAAATGTTACGCCCTCATGGGACCAAACGGGAGCGGTAAATCATCATTGCTGCACTTAGCCCTTGGACTTGTGACACCTCAAAAAGGGTTTTGCACCCTCTTGGGAGGTGCGCCCGCACAGGCGCGCTCTCGCGTCAGCTACCTACCCGAGAAACTCTTTTTTTTCCCCTCTCTTACAGCACAAGATCTTTTACGGACCCTGACCACAAGCCCTGACCACCGGGCGCGGGCCGACGATTTTTTAAAAATGACAGCGTTTAGAAGTGAGCTTTATGGCAAACCCTTAAAGGATCTTTCTAAGGGAAGTTATCAAAAAATTCTCTTGAGCGTTTCACTTACAGCTGAAAAAGAAGTCTATTTCCTTGACGAACCCACCACAGGATTGGATCCTGCCAGTGTGGATAAGGTACTTATTGTTATAAGAGATCTTTGCACCCAGGGTCGCACCCTTTTGTTCACAACACATAGTGCTTACGAAACCAAAGAAGCCCACACCTTGCTCACCTTTCAAAACCACAGCCTCTTCCCCCTTGAAAATAAGAAAGCAATCGATTATTATAATAATACTTGGGGTGCTTTATAGGCCCCGAGATTAAGACGTGTATCGCTCAAAGGAGGATATGATGATGAGAGCACTTGACTTAACACCCCTATTTCGTTCCAGTATCGGTTTTGACCGTTTGTCCCGTTTGGTGGACTCTGCCCTTCGCGCCGAAGAAGGCGTGGGTGGAGGCGGCTACCCCCCCTATAATATTGAACGGCTAGATGAACAGACCTACCGATTAACTATGGCAGTCGCTGGCTTTAAAGAACATGATCTGAGCATCACGGTGCAGGACAGCACCTTAAGCGTCTCAGGGCGCGCGCGCCCCGAGGAAGAAGGTATCGAGTACCTTTACCGCGGCATTGCAGGACGCGCGTTCGAGCGTCACTTTCAACTGGCGGATTTTATCAAGGTCGGCCGCGCAAGCCTAGAAGATGGCATCTTACGCATTCTGCTAGAGCGTGAGATTCCCGAAGCGCTTAAGCCCCGGCAAGTGATGATTGAAACAGCTAAAGCTGCCCTTAAAACAGGCCTCATTGAGCATAAGTAGCAGCTCGTTTACCCTATGCACGCGGGCGATTCTGAGAGGGATCGCCCGTCTTTTATTATCAATAATACTTCTAATAAATCCTGTAACAAATCTTTTCTCTCTTGATTTAAAAGATTTTAACGCTGTTAACTTCATTCAAGGAGACGCTCTGCACAACACACCTTCCCTTTGTGAAAAATCAAAGAAAAAGTTTGAGGACTTTACAAAAGAAGTAGGAAAAAGAGCTCAAAAGGCTCGTGAGGGTATGGATCATCAATCGGTGAATGCGCCACCTAGTTTTAGTCCCACAGCTTATTTATTAGCTGGCGGCTTTTAAAAAGTAATACATCTAAATGAGGGTTATACCCCTTTTTACAAAGTCCTTTCTGGTCTCTCGATACGGGTGATGAGAAAAGACTTTTTTACACATCAAGAGATCTTCATGGAAAAACCGACGGCAGATCTCGCTCTTTTATTTTTATGACAGTTACGTTTTAGAAACATTCTTGAATCAATCCTTTAACTGGATCCGCACCTGATACCAGCACGTCACCTTTTCTTTGCTCTGCATTTACGACTTGTAATGGGTTTTTTACAAAAAAAGCGAAAACTTGCTTTTTTAATTTCACCCTCCCGACAAATAATTAAACATTTGACATTCTTATTTTGAATCACCATATAAAACTTACATTTTAACTAGACATCATGCACAAACGACAATATATAGAGGACTTCTTATGGCGTCATTTTCCTCACTTTTTCACCTCCTTTTGGTTGGAGGCAACCTTGCCTTGGTCTCTTCTTGTGGCGCGTCTTCTCCTCACAAACAAGAAGAAAAGCCCCCCTCTTCCCTAAGCTGCTTGTCTTACGACCTGCAATCAGCAATCCTTGGAACTCTTTTCAATTGAAGAACAAGGACGCCTTGCCACCGTGAATAAACTCTGGCAAGGATGCTATGAGGATCATCTGATGACGCCTCTTCACGCCGAACACAACCAGATGCTTTGTGACCGGCCAACACAGTTCCATGATTGGACACACGCCGTCCTTCAAAACCGTATTGACATTTTCTTCGGCGATAACGGGATTGTTTTTGTTCCCCTCGGCTATGTTTTCCCACAAGGCAGTGCAGCACTCACTGATCAGGATGTAGCATCAATTTCTACAAAGCTTTATGCAAAAGCTTTCGGAAAGGAAAAAGAATCCCTCACACAAGAAGATGTTTCAAATATCAAAGCCGTCATCCCCTGGTCACGCATGGCATATTTGCCCGTAACAAACGACCTTGGTAAACAAAAAGCCTTAGTCAGTCTTTTCGCCTTCTCGCACGATACGTCTTTAAAGCGTTTTACGCCCAACTTATCCCTTGACGGTTTTACTTCCCATTTTCCCCTTAAGGCTTTTCAAAAAAGCATCGACCTTACTTTCGAACGTGACGGTTTTGTCTTTGGGCCCCTTGCGCACCACACCTTTCCATAAATGGGCGTCGCCCTGTCTGATCAAGACGTAAAACCTTTTTTGCCAAGGCTTTATACAAAGGCCTTTGGCGAAGGAAAACAAACTCTCACACAAGACGACGTTTTATGCTTGAAAGCTGTCATGCCCTGGTCACGTTTATTTGTGGCCCAAGGCAATGCGTCTGCCAAAGAAAAGGCTTTGAATAGTCTTTTAGTGCTCGAGTACAATGAAAAGCTCATCCGTTTCTCACCCAGTCTGCCTCTGAAGACGCTGCAAGAAAAGCCGCACATGTTGGTGCTAACGACCACAGACGCGGCCCACCATCAAAAAGTCCTCCCAGGTTTTTTCCAAGCCCACCCCGATCAACAGGTACATGTTGTGGCGGACCGTTACCTCAATGTCCTTTCGTTGCCCACAGCGCCCCTTCTAAAGGTGCGTCATCTCACACTGTCAGATCCCACACGTACCATCACCCATATTCCCGAGGATTTTATGAAAAATGCCACGGAACTTTTATCTCTTGATATCAAAGATCTTAGCGCCGTCAACGAAATAGGACCTGATTTCGCAACGGGCTGTACATCTCTTGGCTCTTTTGATCCGAGGGGCTTTAACTGTGTCTTGAAGCTTGGTCGTGACTTTTGCTCCGCCAGATCTACTATGGATGAACTCTCTCGGGCAAAAGGGGTCTTTTTTACCGACAGATCTGACACCACAGCAAAAAGACTCTTCAACGTCCCTGAAGACTTCTCTGTTGACGGGTACTTTGGGCGCAATCATGAGATTAGGAGATCTTTGCTTGGCACTTGGTTTCCTCGTTATGAGGCCGTGACGCATTACCAAGACCATGATCAAATTGACGGAAAACCCTACAAATAAGAGAAGCCCTCTTTTGCAGAGACTTTCTGGCGCCCTATTCTTTAGGACGCCAGAACATGCTTTAAAATACTTCCATCATCCTTACCTTAGAACATTTATATCCCAGGATCCTAAAAATCTCTTGTGAGGGATCTTTTTTTGTCATTAATTTCTTTAGAAATAACAGCTGAATTTTAGTTTTTAATTTTTTTTATTGGACCTATTGATAATTTAAAATTCCATATTACATGCATGCTACATGAACAAATAAAGTACACCTCATGAAAATATTTCGCTCTCTTTTCAACCTCCTCTTAGTCGGTGCAAGTCTTGCTGTGGGCCCTGTGTGTCAGGCTTCTCACCCCACAGATGAAAACGGCGTAGATACGGCCTCCCTCAGCCGCTTTTCTCCTGACGCGCAATTGCTACTTTTAGAAACCCTCACTCCCGAAGCACAAGGGCGCCTCGCCACTGTGTGCAAACGCTGGTATCAAGCTTTTCACAAAAATCTCATGGCGCCCTTGCTTTTTGAGCGAGACCATATACTTGAAGACATCCCCACACGGTTTAGAAACTGGTCACCAGCAGCCAAGCAAAAAAGCATGTATCTCACTTTTGAACGGGACGGCTTTGCCTTTATGCCCCTTGGATATAATCCTTATGGACATAATCCTTTTCCCCAAATTTTCCATCGGGTTCATAACGAATACGTCAAGGATCTTCTACCAAAGCTTTATAAAAATGCTTTTGGCGAAGAAAAACAAACCTTCTCAGTCCAAGACGTTTTATGCCTTGAGGCTGTCATGCCTTGGTCACGTATGGCTTACTCCCCAATCAAGCACGATGCTAAAACAAAAGCCTTGGATTGTCTTCTGAACCTTAAGGCCAATAAAAGCCCTGTCCGTTTTTCACAAGGCCTGTCCCTTGAGAAACTTAAACAAAAGCCGCACATCCTCACCCTCACGGACGTGGAGCTGGCAGAGCATCAAGAAAGCCTCAAGGACCTTTTTTCAGCCCACCCTGACCAGCGTGTGCATCTCGTTGTGGGATCACGAGAAAGCACTTTTAATTTGCCTGCAGCGTCCTTGCCAAAGGTGCGCCACTTGACGCTTTCTGATCCTAATAGAGATGTCACTGATCTTAGCCCCAATTTTTTGGCAGACGCCGTAGATCTTTTGTCCCTTGACGTAAAGTACTTGCATTTTGCTTCTGACATAGGCGAGGGCTTCCTTGCAAACTACCCGTCCCTTGTATCTTTTGATCCGAGTGGATTTAAGTATGCCGAAAAGTTAGGAAGCCGCTTTCTAGAAAATACAAACGCGCTTGACGAGCCTTCAAAAAGAAAGCTTGAGATCTTCTACAAACGTGTGGGAAATCAAAGAGTAAAAACCTTAATCGCAGAAGAAACACTCCCCCACGGCTTCTCGGTGGACGGCTATCTTGCGCTCAATCCTGATATTAAAGAGTATCTGGAAATAACCCCAGGTTTGGGTCGCTATATGGCCGCAGATCACTACGTCCTCTTAGGAAAAAGGGAAGGCAGACGCTACAACTAAGAAGCGTCTTATCCCTTACACGTTTCTGGCGTCCGATCTTTGAGGACACCAGAACGTGTTTTTTAATACTTCCATTATCCTCACCTTAGAGCCTTTCTATCCCAGAATGCTAAAGACATCCTGAGACGGATCTTTTCCTTGGATGTGCACCTGATACCAAACAGCGTAAACTAAAAGAGGCCACGCGGCGCGCGCGTCTTCCAACCCCAAAGCGATTTGACCTTTGTCCATCAGACGCAAAAGCCCTTCGTTTTTTTGAAGGAGGGAAACAAATGTTGCTTTATCTTTTTCAAGCCATGCCGCCACAGGGACGGAAAAGCCTTTTTTGCGGGCAAAAGGCTCTGCTACAGGACAATGCTTTGCAAGCCACTCTCGCAAAAGCCACTTACCCTTGCGGTTTTTGATCTTATATTTTTGTGGCAGATGAAACCCAAAATCAAAAACCTCTTTATCTAAAAAAGGCGTCCGACCTTCTAAACTGTGGGCCATGAGGCACCGGTCCAGTTTTAAGAGCAAATCAGGCGCGAGCCACCCCTTGATGTCAGCTACTTGTGCTTTTTGTAGGGTCGTGAGTGTCTGGTCTCTTAACAGTTCATCTTGATAGGATAATAACGGATCTTGCCATTTTTCTTTTAGGGCAACGGACGAAAGGCACCGATTGGTCGAAAAACGTCCCCCGCCCAAAAGCCTTGGACGGCAAAATTTGCGGTAGCGACCATAGCCCGCCAATACCTCATCCCCGCCCTCGCCCGATAGCACCACTTTGACATCTTTTTTGGCCATAGCGGCAAGCTTATAGGTCGGCAGAATCGCTGCATCAAAGGTCAAATCGTCAAAGGCCCACATGATTTGGGGAAGAAGCGTCACAAAGTCCTCATAGGTAAAGATTGTTTCGTGATGATCTGTCTTAAAATAGCGCGCCGCCGCGGCTGCCCCTTCGCGCTCGTCATGCACCGCGTTCGAATCAAAGCCGCACGTATAGGTCTTGATGGGCTTATCATTCAAGCGTGCCATCATCGTCAAAATACTGGTGGAATCAATTCCGCCTGACAAAAACAGGCCGTAAGGCACATCGCTTCGTTGATGTACTTTGATGCTATCTTCGAAAATCTGATCAAACGTCTCAAGGGGGGTGTGATAATCAAATCTTTTTTGGGTGAAGGAAAGGGGCGCTGCGCTTTGTTTGACTGTGCTTGTCTTTTGATCCAAGGTCTGATGTTGTCCCGGCATATAACGTTTTATGTCTTTATAAAGAGTATCGTCAAAGGGCAAGTAATTCAAATTCATGGTGCTGAGCACATTTTGCGTTGAAAGCTCTCCCTTAGAAAATCCAGCCTTTATTAAGGCGCGCGGTTCAGAGGCAAAAGCCAGATAATCTGGTGTTGACACATAATAAAGGGGTTTAATCCCAAATGGATCCCGCATCACAGAGATGGTGTCCGTTTTCTTTTCCCAAACGGCCGCCGCGTACATGCCGCGCCACGCGGTCATCCCTTTTTCTAGAAACGCATAAAGGGCTGGTTCGAAATCTGAATCTGAGTGGTAAGGATGAGGCGGCAACGCTTCTTTGAGTTCGACATAGTTGTAGATCTCGCCGTTGCCAATGATCGCGTCTCCTTGGTCCGAAAAAATGGGTTGATGACCGCCTTCCACATCAATGATGGACAAACGCGCGTGCCCAAAGTACACATGGCCGTCCCGAAAAACCCCCACATCGTCGGGCCCCCGGTGGGAAAGACTCTCGACCATGGTCCGCACAAGCGCTTGTGGATCTGCAAGCGACTCTGGCTTAAAGACCACCAATCCTGTAATCCCACACATAATCTCTTATCCCCAAATGGCGTTTAAAAAGTCATCATAGGATTTTCCGACCCTGCGTCAAGGGCGCCTCTTGTGAATGCAAAGCCAAGGAACTGACTTCACTTTACGAAAAGGCTCATTTTCCTTCGGATTAACGAGGAATACAAAACTAATAAAATTGACATAAAAAATGATTTTAAACATAAAAAATTATACGATTCAGGAGAATTATTATGAAAAAGATCTTTTCGTTTTTTCGCGCCGTTCTTACGGTATCTAGCTTTGGTTCCCTCTCTTGTTGGTCCTCAGGCCAGCACCTCATCGAAGAAGCCCCCCCTGCTTCCCTCACTCGCCTTCCCTACCATCTTCAAGAGCACATTTTTGATACCCTTGCACCTAAAGAAGTAGGATATGTCGCGTCTGCCTGCAAGCAACTCCATCAAGCAAGGAAAAAACATCTAATGGCGCCCTTACGCTTTGAGCGCGATTTTATGCTCCAGGATCGCCCTTCACGGCTGGAGGGATTTTCTTTCATCACACTTCAGAAAAGATTTACCCTTGCATTGGAGGAAGACGGTTTTGTTTTTGTCCCCTTTGGTCAAAATAGACCTTTAGAAAACGCAAGATCCCTTTCAAATCACGATATCACTCCTTACTTATCTCAACTTTACGAAAAGGCGTTTGGAGAAAAAAAAGAGCTTTTTACCTCACAAGACGTTTTATGCCTTAAGGCTGTTATGCCCTGGTCTCGTGTTGGCATTATCAAAGGAAATGAAGCTACTAAACAAAATGCTTTGAACGCGCTTTTGACTCTTGAGAAAAACCACACACTCGCCCGCTTTTCAACGAGTTATGTAACAAAACAATCAACCCAGGAACCTAAAACCCTTGTTTTAACGTCTGTCGAGCTTGACCAAAATCAAGACATCTTGCATCCCTTTTTCAAAAACCACCCCGATCAACACATTCACCTTGTTATCGAAAAAGATTCCTGCGACCAAACAGGTGCCTATTCTCTTTTTGGCACGTCGTTGCCAAAGGTGAGATACCTCACGCTGTCAGATCCCGATGCTGCAGCTAAAAGTCTTGGCCCAAATTTTTTGATGTGCGCAGAAGATCTTTTATCTCTTGATATAAAGACTTGTAGAGCTGTCGGCCAAATACATGGAAACTTTTCCATTCGCTGTAGTGCCCTCACCTCCTTTAATCCAAGAGGGCTTGAAGTTCTCACACACCTTGGGCACAGGTTTATGTCTGATGTGAACGCGCTTGATGAGGCTTCAAGAAAAATAATGCAAACCTTTTATCAAAAAGTAGAATCAAGACGCATAAATAGCTTGATCCAAGCAGGCCTTTTTCCCGAAGAGTTTAATGTTGACCGCTATTGGGTCTTGAATCCGGATATCCAGCAGG
Source organism: Alphaproteobacteria bacterium (assembly GCA_013911655.1). Taxonomy (GTDB): domain Bacteria; phylum Pseudomonadota; class Alphaproteobacteria; order Caedimonadales; family UBA1908; genus JACESU01. The sequence continues at coordinate 242,206 of JACESU010000002.1, read as the reverse complement.
CCTGCGCCTTAACCGAACACCCCCGTCTTTCTGCCATCACGCATTATTTATACAGTGGAAAACGTGACGGTAGGCCTTACAAGTAAAAAAACCTTTCTCCCAAGGCGTTAGACGAACGTTTGACCTTGGGAGATTTTTTTATCTTAGCAGGCCCCTCCTTAATACCCGAACTGGGTTTCGGGAAGGGTCTGACCGCCGTCTACAATAATAGACTGTCCCGTGATATAGCGCGCCTCGTCACTGGCCAAAAATAAATGGGCATATGCGATTTCATGGGTTGTACCAAAGCGTCCCATGGGAATGGGAGCAATGCGCTCTTTGATTGCTTCGGGTGTATTTTTATCAAGAAACCCTTCAGTCTCGACGTTGCCGGGCTCCACGGCGTTGACGGTAATTCCGTCCCTAGCAAGCTCGACCGCGATGGTTTTCATAAAGCCCGTGAGGCCGCCCTTGGCAGCTGTATAATGTGAATGGCCAGGAAGCCCTACCCTTGGCCCTGAAATCGATGACGTATAAACAATACGGCCATATTTTTGTTTTTTCATCTGGGAAAGGACGGCCTTTGTGACAAGGAACACGCCGTCCAGATTGGTCTCAAGCGCCGCGCGCCACTGGCCATAACTCATCTCCTCGGCCTTTGTAAATGGGTAAAGGCCGGCCGCGTTATGGATCAAAACATCAAGGCGACCATGGGTTTTAATCATATCGCTTACGACGCGCGTCATATCTTCTTCTTTGGTAATATCGGCAACGCGGCACTCAAGGGCGCCTCCTTGAGTTCTTATATCGTCCTGGACCTTTTTAAGGTTTGCCTCGGTTCGGCTGATGATCATCACGCGCGCACCCTCAGCCACAAAGACCTCGGCAATACCACGCCCAATGCCCTGGCTTCCACCCGTAATGAGAACCACCTTATCCTTTAGCCGGTCACCCGCGTGGGCCGTCGCCGCCAAAAGCATCCCCAGCATTCAGAAAATCGTTTTTTGCATTATAATGCCTCCTTTTTGAGTGTTCTAAAGCGCGTCGCCCCATTCTTTTTTCTTGAACGCTTGATAAAGGTGTTTGTCTTTTTTTGTGACGGTTTTTCTTATAAGGGCCCCCGACGCGTCACACACATCCAGAATCACATGCCCCGAGCGTTTAAGCGGGGGGCGCACAAGCCTTCCCTGGGGAAGGTCTCTGTTTTGTTTTGATACAATAAGATAACTGTATTTTTCAAGTTCAAAGGGATGATGGGCTTCTTTAACCTGGCGGTGGAGTGCTTCTCGTTTCACCGCGACGCTAAAGTGGCACCAGTCAGGCGCTTTTAAGGGACACATGCCCGCGTGTGGGCAAGGTGCCACCATCTGAGCCCCTTTTTCCAACAAAAACGCGCGCGCCTCTAAAAGACCTTGGTAGTGGTGAGGCGTTCCAGGCTCAACCAACACCAAATACTGTAAGGTGTTCTCATAGACTTTTTCAAGAAACTCAAAGCGGCGCGTTGGATCAAGCTCCCCCCACACATAGCTTATAGTCACAAGGTCCGCCGGCTCGGTGCTTTGGTACGAAAGAAGATTTTCCTTTTGATGGGTCACAGAAAGCGCGGCGTCTTCCTCCCACAGGTCTTTCGAAAGGGACAAAAGATCTGAATCTTGCTCGACCAGGGTAGCCTTTTGAAGGGGAGCTTTGCCTTTAAGGGCCCACAACACCGTACCGGGACCCGACCCCAAATCCAAAAGACTTGTCATCTGATCAAGATCTGGTACAAAGCTCAGCACCGCACAGAGGGCAGCGTAGGTACTGGGCATGCGCGTTGCAAGATACGACAGACGTTGGGCACGTGTGTGCATGCGCACTTCCCCATGCCCATGATACTGGGCCGTTAAGGCGGCGCGCTCTTTTTGTAAATCCGTTACGGACACATCATTACAGAGCTTATACAAACGCTGATATAAAGGGACAGGAAGTTCGATCACAGTGATACTTTCTTTTTTGCAAGGGCACTTGGGTGCGCTTTTTCGTAAACAGCTTTAAGCTGGCTTGTTTCGACCTCGGTATAGCGCTGGGTCGTTGACACGCTTGCGTGCCCCAAAAGTTCTTGAATGGTGCGAAGCTCTCCGCCAGATGCCAGCAAGTGTGTCGCATAACTATGGCGCAGGCTGTGGGGTGTTGTATGATCCGGCAAACAAAGCTGCGCCCGCAGGCGGCGCACTTGGCGCTGGGCAACGCCAGGCGCTAACCGGGCGCCTCGGGCCCCTAGGAAAAGGGGCGCTTTGGGATTTTCTTTTTGGGGGTGCAGGTGCGCCCAGTCTTCAATGGCTTTTTGGACTTCGGGCAAAAGCGGAACCAGACGTTCTTTGCGCCCCTTTCCCATAAGACGCAGCTGCGCACGAACAGGCACGACGTCTTCAAGGTTTAGAAAAAGTGCCTCACTAAGACGTAGACCTGCGCCGTAAAGGAGGGTCAAAAGACACCGATCCCGCCTGTCCATCCACACTTCGGCGTTTTCTTGGGGCGCACTGGTGGTGAGGGCGCTCGCGTCCTCTTCGCTCAAGGGGCGGGGTAAAATGGTCGAAAGTCTTGGTGATTTCAAGGCGTCCAAAGCGCTGTTTTCAATCCCATAACGCTGGTGCAAAAAACGATAAAACATGCGAAGTGCTGACAAGGCACGTGCGTTCGAGCGCGCCCCCACCCCGCGTGTGAGGCGTGTGGCAAGAAAACTGCGCACCTCTTGGGGCGTCAGGTTCCCAAGAGCCGTCGGGGAAAGGATTCCTTCTCCCCGAAAGTCTTGCAAGAAAGTAAGAAAATCTTGTAAGTCATGGCCATAATTCAAAACCGTATGGGGGCTTGCGTCTTTTTCCACCACAAGGCTCTTTTGCCATGTCTCAATGACGTGAAAAAGCGCGTCCCCCAAAAAGGTTAGGTCTACCACCTAGTTATCCAAGATGGTTTGACCCGTTGCTTGCCAGTCCTTTTCAAAAAGCTCGAGGCCCTTCGTGGTCAAAGGATGGGCATAAAGTCCTTCTAGCACCTTGGGTGGCAAGGTCGCAACGTGGGCACCTGCCTTTGCGGCTGCCACCACGTGATCGGCGTTCCGTACAGACGCCGCCAAAATGGCGGTTTCGTACCCACCCTTTTCATAGATTTCACGGATGTCCGCAATCAGCCCCACACCGCTTTCCCCAATATCATCAAGTCTTCCCATGAAGGGCGAGATAAAGGTCGCGCCAGAGTTTGCCGCGAGAAGCGCCTGAGCGGCTGAAAAACAAAGGGTTACATTCACCCCAATACCTTGCTTGGTTAAACGGTCACAAGCCTTAAGGCCGTCTTTGGTTAGCGGCACCTTAATAATAATGTTGTCGGCAATGGCGCTCAGCACTTCGGCTTCGGCCAGCATGCCACTGACATCAGGTAGGGTTACTTCGGCGCTGATGGGCCCCTCAACGAGTGAACAGATTTGGGCCAGCACGTCCTTAATAGCCCGGCCACTTTGCGCGATCAGCGTGGGGTTTGTCGTCACCCCCATGATCATGCCGGTACTGGCCCACTGCTCGACCTCGAATACATTCGCGCTATCAATAAAAAATTCCATCTTGTTTCCTTTCTTTGATTTTCTTTCACCCTAACGAAAGATTCGTGCATCCACAAGCGGCCTTGACCTTAAAAAACTACCGCGTTAGAGTGCGGTCATCGTCTGATTTGATCAGTTGCCGCAGTAGCTCAGCTGGTAGAGCAACGCATTCGTAATGCGTAGGTCGGGGGTTCGAATCCCTTCTGCGGCACCACCTTTTCATTTTATGGATAAATATCTGTGTGCGCACCGCTCTTCATCCTTGCGGACAAAGAGCGGTGGCCTTTGATGTGTCCTTATTTTTTGCGCAAAATCACTGACAAATACCACATGGTGGAATCCTCTTTGATCACGGCATGATCAACCAGGGTGAAGGATTCCTGAACATACGGCATAAAGGTTTCAAGGGTATGGTAGTGGCGTCCTTGGCGCATCACATGCACGCCTGCCCCTGCAAGAAACTCTACCTTTTGTGATGGCTTTAAGAGCGCCGGTGTTTCGTCCACGCGGACCTTATCGGAAACAATAGAAACACTTAGATGGATTGCAATCCCTCGACTAAAATCCGTCTTTGTATCATAGAAGATAACCCCTGGTGTTTGTACTTTCTCTTCTACCCTTTGACGAAACGCTTCCCACTCTGGCTGACCTTGCGTAGGGGTTAGGAACGTCAAGGTAACGTACCCCCCCTCCTTTGTGCAACGTGCTATATTATTAGCCATAGTCTGCGTTTCCTCGCCGTCCAAAAAGTGAAACACTTTGTTGGCATTCACATGCGCAAAATGGCCATGCCATTCCACAGGAAGCACCATTCTCGCATACCCCAATTTTCCTTTTTTATAAGAAATTTTTGACTTGATGCCGACTAACCTAGTGACACGCTTGACCTCTTCTTGTAACGCCTTAATTTGCTTTGTATGAATATCAATGGTTGTCACTTGTTTACCAAGGGCTGCTGCCACAAGACTGTCCGCGCCCATTCCTGGCCCAATATCCAAAATGTGATCGACTTCTGGCTGGCCACACAAAAGCATATAAGGACCAAGGATTGTCGAGAGAGGAGGAAAACTATAACCCGCCTCACTTTTAACTTTCCAAAAAGTTGTCATGTCTTCACCCCCTCCATCATCTTCAAAGATGGCCTGAGCCGTTTTTGGCATCAGTTTCAAGACTTGTGTCACTTTGCTTTGCGTATCAGGATCTGTGGCTGCTTGTTTTACTGCTTCGTAACATGACCGTGTTTGAAAGTGGGAAAACCTAACACCTAAAGATTGGACCTGCTCCTCAAAAATTTTTTGCTGCTCTGTTGCATGACTTTCACTATAAATCGAGCTCAACAACCCCACACTCGTGGCCACAAAAAAAAGCCTTCTCAAATCTCTTATCATTTTTCCTCAATTTATACCTTATTGACAAAGACCATCAGTGTGCTCTTTTTTTAAATACCCTAAAATACAAAAAAATGTTCCCTTTCTCAAAGAAGACTCTATCCTCTGCAAGGACTTAATCGAAAATCATCTTTAAAGTTGCCACCTATGTTTATCTTGACAAAACGTAAAGAAAATCTTAAAAAAAGGATACGCTTTATGGACTATGCTATTCATTTTCAAAAATAACATGGATTACATCATGACCTTTCGGTTTTTACCGCTTTTTACTTTTGTGTCTCTCCTTTGGGTACAAGCAAGCTTGTCAAGTATTCCTGAGGAGTATACTCCCAAAGAGATCGTGCTCAAACGTACAAGCGTTGACACCCGAAACCCCTTTGGGTCTTTACACGTCCCTAACCGCGCAGGTATTCGGGAAATCCTTGATGCGGCAAATATTACTGAACCCCTTGAGCTGACAGCTCCTAAGGTGGGCGGGTATGGAGAAGTTCACTTTACAAAAAGCTATGCCATTAAAATCACCCTCAGCAGTAATTATAGTGCAGAAACAACCAGCTTAGATAATCTGAAATGGTCTCAAAGAACTTACCCTTTGAGTGGATTTTATCTTACCTTACCGAAAATCATGTATAAACCCTCTTATGAAACAGGGTTTTATTATAAAGTAAGTACTAAAACACAACACGTTTATATCTCTGAACGTTTACGACCAGTTAAAGATATGGAATCAGTCGCCCGTGACGCTCTCACAACTGGTTCACAAGATGATCTGGATTTGGGATATTCCTTCGGCTTTCGGCTTGCCGAGTTTCAAGCGAAAGACCTGACAAAGACATGGATCGATGGTGACTATTGTTATTGCGGGGCAGCACACATTGATTTGAACTTACGCAACATCTTCATCATGTCGAGACCAGAGAACGGCACCCCCGGCGCTGTCGCCCTTATTGATTGTGCAGATGTAGTCGATGGACGTTACTACAGCACTCGCAAACCTATTTCCGTCGATATGATTTATTTTTTGATGAAAATGCAGGCTTTTCTGCCTAGTTTTACGAGCTATAACGTTTTGCCAACTCATCTCAAAAAACAGAGAATGGAGTCTTTGATATATAACATTTTTTTGGGTTATTTTGCTGGCCATACTTACGATAAAAGACAGACCATCAAAGATTTCTATTTAAGTGACAAAAGTTACAATGAAGCCAACAAAAACAAATATGTCTTTGGAGGAGATATCTCCGCTTATCGTACCTTTCATCCTATAATTAATAGTGCTTTTCAGTCCTTCATAATTCCTCCTCAATATCCTGTGCTGCCAAACGGATTTGATGCAGAAAAATATATTGCTGTTCAACGGTTTTCAGATATGCCTGAAGTGAGTGGGAAAGACCTTGCGCAACGACAAGCATGGGCAACCCGTCATTTCCGAGACTGTGGAAGATCAGAAGGGCGTCAGTACCTTGTCACGCCTCGAGGATTTATCCCTGAAGCCTATCTAAAAGCGAATCCAGACCTTATTCATTCTGTTAAATACCTCGTTTCTAAGGCCCATCAGAATCTATGGCTTATTGGGCACTATCACCATAACGGTAAAAATGAAGGACGTTCTTATTTTGAAGGACTACCAAACGGCTTTAAACCTGCCGATTATTTACACCTAAATAAAGAGCTAGTCAGTGTTGCTCACCAACAAGGATGTCACTCTCAAGGACTGTTGCACTCTTTCGCATATGATCACTACTGGTTTCACGGACGCTACGAAGGACGTCCTTACCTTACAACACTCCCTGACGGATTTGACCCGCTCACATATTTGAACGTAAATCCTGACGTCTTAAGCGTTGCAAAAAGAAATTGTAACACTCAAGGCCTCTTACGTTCTTATGGCTATGATCATTATAATTCCCTTGGCTTCGAGGAAGGACGGCCTTATCTTGCCCCTGCCCCAAAAGGCTTTAGTCCTGACGACTATTTAACCCTTAACCCTGATGTACAACAACAAGCGTTAAGACAAGGGTGTGGGACTCTCGGTCAACAAAGAGCGTATGCTCACGCTCACTATTACCTCAATGGTCGCAATGAAGGTCGCTCTTATCTCACACGCCTGCCTTCTGGGTTTTCCGTCGCCAATTATCTTCATCTGAATAGGGATCTTATCCAGGCCGCAGTCAATAACGGTGATAACACCCAAGGAAAAATGCATTCCTTTGGGTATAATCACTATTATACAAGAGGTTATGATGAAGGCCGTCCCTATCTCGTTAACCTTCCTCAAGGGTTTAATCCCCTCACGTACCTTAATGCTAACCCTGACGTCCTGAGAGTGGCACAAAATACATGCTCTACAGAAGAAAAACTACGATCTTATGCCTATGACCATTACGATCGTCATGGGCGCACGGAAGGACGTCCCTATCTGGCGCCTGCTCCCAAAGAGTTTAATCCTGATGATTACTTGACCCTTAACCCCGACGTCGCACAACAAGCTTTAACGCAAGGGCTTATAACAATCGGTCAGAAGCGATCCCATGCTCACAACCACTATTATCAAAACGGTCGTGATGAAGGACGGCCTTACCTTACAACCCTACCTCTAGGGTTTGTGGCAGCGAACTACCTTCACCTAAATGCAGATGTGGTTCAAGCAGCAACTCAAAATGGGGATATAACACAAGGAAGAATGCGCTCCTTTGCCTTTAATCATTATACAAGCTGTGGTCGTGATGAGGGACGCGCTTATCACGTTGACCTCCCTCAAGATTTTGATCCTTTGCTTTATCTTGACTCTAATCCCGACGTTTTAAGACTTGCCAACATGCGATGTCAGTCGACAGGTCAACTCAAGTCTTTCGGATATGATCATTACTACCGCGTGGGTCGCACCCTAGGCCTTTCTTACTTAGGTATTTTACCAAATGATTTTAAAGCCTTACATTACTTTGAGCGCAACAAGGATGTTTTTGCTCAGGCTTTGAACGAAGGCAATACACCTGAGGCCATCGAAGAATTTGCCCAAAAACACTACCTGCGTCATGGCAAAAGAGAAAACCGTCTTTATAAATAACCTATACACTAAAAAGACTGATCACCATCAAAACCACGACAGCTCTAAAGGCTGTCGTGGTTTTTTTAAGAAGGATGTGATAATCCTTACTTTTCTTTATCAAAGGGAACTACGACGCAGCAAGACCGATAAATACCATGAAGTGGGATCATCTTTTGTGATGTGATTATCCACCAGTTCAAAACCCTCTTGAAAGTAACTCATCAGCGTAATAAACGTATGATAATGCTGTCCTTGGCGCGCCATATACAAACCCTCTGGCGTGAAAAACGTTGTTTTTTGGCCCGGGTGTGTAAGATTTGGTGTTTGTCGCGTGCGCTCTTCTACACTCACAAAGGAGATTCCTAAAAAAGAAGGAGGAAACGTCGTTATATCCGTCACCAAATCATAATAACGGGAATCAGGTGCGCGGCCATTTTTTTCTAATCGCGCAAGAAACTCATCCCACTCTGGCTCGCCTTTAGTGGGAGTCAATACACTTACACAAACATAGGCACCTGGTTTGCACAGAATTCTCACATTCTTTGTTAGGGTTACTGTTTGCGTCTCATTCAGAAAATGGAGCACCTTATTGATGTTCACCACATCAAAATAGGAACACCACTTCTTTGGTAGCTCAAGTCCCGGACTCGATAGGTCCCCTTTTCTGCGAGAAATCATCAAAGACAGGCACTAACTCTTTCTGCTTCTGCCTTAAGAAATTCCAGTTGTTTTTTATAGATATCAACGGCAGTGACTTTTTTCCCCAGAGCGGCCGCCAGAAGACTATCCGATCCCATGCCTTGGCCGATATTCAGAACGCACTGGACTGATTCCTGGCCACAAAAAAACAAAAAAGGGCCCTGGAGGCTGGCAATTGGGGGGAAACTATAGCCGACCTCTGGCCCTACTTTTCCTAAGTAGTCTTCAGCCTGCCATTGTTGATCGTCACAAATTGGGGATTTGCCAGTAGGAAGATACGTCAGAACTTTTTCTGCAAGAGCACACTGATTTTTGTTTTTTTAATGCTTTTTCTACGTAAGCTTTTGCATTTTTGCAACCTTTTGATGAAAAATGTGAGAATTTAGGTATGCCTATAATTGTTGGCACAAACACCTGCACTCTCTTGTACAGGTGTTTAAAGAGAGCCTTTCTTATTTTAAGCTTTGATCATCAACAGAACTTGCCTGTGCCTGCGCGATCAACAGAAGTGCGCCCGCTATGAGAAGAATTTTGGGTACTTTTGTACAATTTTTCATGATTATACTATTCCTATATGTCAAACCCAAGCGATAGTAATGACTAATGGTCAGCATTAAAAGCACTTTATCGAAAGAAAACCAGCATCTTTAATTTAGAAATATCTAATAATTTGTTTTTTTACTTTTAGCGATGTTTCTTCTTATAAAAACATCAGATTATTATCTGACCCTACCTTTGAAAAAAAAGGCAGCGCACATGACCTTGCAGATCTTTGTGCTGCGAGATAAAGCGAAGACCGGCGTTTTCAAAAAGCGCTCTGACGTCTTCTTCTTGCCCGAAACCAATTTCCAAGGCGCAAATACCTCCAGCCTTAAGAAGGGAGGTACTTTGACGCGCGAGAATTTCGTAAGCCTCAAGGCCTGTGGCGCCAGGTGTCAGGGCTGAACGCGGATCATAATCTCGCACGTCCCACTCGAGCGCGTCCACTTCTCGTGCGGGGATATAGGGCGGATTACTAATCAGCACGTCCACAAAGCCCATCAACGACTCCCCCCAGTTACTAGCCACAAAAGAGGCGCGCGTCTCTAAGTTGTGGCGCGCTGCGTTTTTTTTAGCAATTTGAAGGGCGTCGATACTTTTATCGATGCCTACCCCCCAAAAGTTAGAAAGTTCTGTGAGTAACGCCACAAGAAGACAACCAGACCCCGTTCCAAAATCTAAAACACACGGCGCGTCGGTTTCTCCCCAAGGGCCCTGGGGGTTAGCTTTGATAAAGGAAAGAACGGTTTCAATAAGAATTTCACTGTCAGGCCTGGGATCAAGGGTATCAGGTGAGATTTCGAACGAAAGGCTCCAGAATTCCCGACGCCCTAAAATGCGCGAGATGGGCTCATACTGCTGGCGTCTTTGAACATGGGCTTGGTACGTCTGCCACTGGCGCACTGTCAAAGGGGCTTCGTCCCCAAACCCAAGGACACTTGGCTCTTTGTTTAACACACCCCCCAAAAGAAGGCGCGCCTCGTGTCGGGCACGAGCACCCGCAATTTCTTTGAGCGCGCGCGCTCCCCATAAAAGAGCGTCTTCTTCTGACGTCGTCTTAGGATTCAACGGCGCTTAACCTTTGAGCTTGATCTTCGGTGATCAGGGCCTCGATGATTTCTTCAAGGGCAATCCCGTCCATAATCTGATCAAGTTTATAAAGGGTCAGCCCAATGCGGTGATCGCTCACACGTCCCTGAGGATAATTATAGGTGCGAATGCGCTCGGACCGGTCACCGGACCCAATTTGGCCTTTTCTTGCGGCCGCACGCTCGGCGTCTTTCTTTTGGCGCTCAAGGTCATAAAGTCGTGCGCGCAAAATCTTCAAGGCTTTGGCCTTGTTTTTGTGCTGAGACTTCTCGTCTTGCTGTTGAACCACAAGGCCTGTGGGGATGTGGGTGATACGCACGGCGCTGTCGGTCGTGTTGACGGACTGACCGCCAGGACCGCTTGACCGAAAGACGTCAATACGAAGATCGTTTTCGTTGACTTCGATATCTACCTCTTCAGCTTCGGGAAGGACGGCCACAGTGGCGGCTGATGTGTGAATACGTCCGCTTCCCTCGGTGGCGGGAACGCGCTGAACGCGGTGAACGCCGGACTCGAACTTAAGACGCGAGAACACGCCGCGCCCGGACATAGTTAAGGACACATCTTTCACACCGCCAAGCTCGTTTTCGCTCAGTCCCATGACCTCGGTGCGCCATCCTTTGACTTCGGCGTAACGTTGGTACATGCGCAAGAGGTCTCTGGCAAAAAGGGCAGCCTCATCCCCCCCTGTTCCCGCACGAATTTCCAAAATCGCGTTACGCTCGTCGTCGGCGTCCTTGGGCAACAGCAGTACTTTTACTTGATGCTCAAGATCCGGCAAGCGTTTTTTTAAGGAAAGAAAATCCCCCTCGGCCATTTCTTTAAGATCACGGTCAAGCCCGTCGTCAGATAGCATCTCTTCAAGGTCTTTGAGTTCCTGGGACGCTGACTTTAGCTCTTTGATGGCCTCTACCACATCTGCCATATCCGAATACTCTTTGGATAGCTTGGCAAAGACTTTGGGATCTACGGCCCCCTCTTGGGATAAAAGTCCGTGGACTTCTTCATACCGCGTGATGACACGGTCCAGTGTTTCACTAAAACTCACGAGAGCTCCTTACGTCGTTAAAATGTCTCTTTTAGATACGCGGGAAGGCGTTCCTGTTCAAGACTTGTTTGCGTGCCTGCCACTAAGTCTTTGACGATAATCTGACCTTTTTGTAGCTCATCTTCGCCTAAAATCAAAGCGGCTCTGGCGCCCTTTTTATCGGCGCGCTTGAGTTTTTTGGCAAGATTTCCGCCACCTTGGTCCGTATCGACACACACACCCTGACGTCGCAGAAGATTGCACAAAGAAAGAGCTTTGCCGCTTGCTTGGTCATCCATGGGAATCAGGTAAAAAAGCGTTTGTTTAGGGGTCGCCAAGGGACTAAGATCCCATAAACGCTCAACACCAGCGGCCCAACCCACGCCCGGCAGATCAACCCCGCCCATGGCGGCAGTAAGTCCCTCATAACGACCGCCGGCAAGGACTGTTCCTTGTGCACCCAAGGTGTCGCACACAAACTCAAACGCCGTGTGGCAGTAATAATCAAGACCCCGCACCAGCGCCCGATCAACCAAATAAGGAATGTCCAACTCTTCAAGACCTTTGCAAACCCCCTCAAAGAACGCTTCGGACTCTTTATTAAGGTATGTCCCATAAGACGGTGCGTCTGCCACAAGGCGTTTGTCGCACGCTTCTTTTGAATCCAAAATACGTAAGGGATTTTGCGCAAGGCGGCGTTTACTATCCTCGGATAAGTCCGATGCATACGGGGTAAAGTAATCAACAAGGGCTTGACGATACTGGGCGCGGCTTTCTTGGTCTCCCAGCGTATTCAGGCGCAAGACTACCTGATCATTGATTTGCAGTTCTTCCAGCAAATGATGGGCGAGGGCTAGTACTTCCACATCGGCCTGAGGAGAAAAGGGTCCCACACACTCAATACCCACCTGATCAAACTGGCGGTAACGTCCTTTTTGCGGGCGGTCATAGCGAAACATAGGGCCCATATAGAGGAACTTCAAAGGAAGACTTTGGGTGAGGCCGTTGGACACAATGGCGCGCATAACAGACGCGGTTCCTTCGGGGCGCAGGGTCAGGCCTTCTCCGCCTCGGTCTGTAAAACTGTAGGTTTCCTTGGCAATGACGTCTGATGATTCTCCAAGTCTATGAAAAACTTGAGAAAATTCAAAAATAGGGGTCGACATCTCTTCAAAATTATAAAGGCTTGCAAGCCGTCTTGCCGTCTCACACACAAAGCGGTGACGACGCATCTCTGCAGGCAACAAGTCATGGGTCCCGCGTACAGGCTGCAACACGAGCGATTCTCCTATGTTCTGTGATGAGCGTTATTGACGGTTAAGATACTCTTCTACGCTCTTTTGGTCTAGCAAAACATGGGAGAGCACTTGGCCTTTTTGACCAAGGGGAGAAGATTTTTTATCACCCTTAGCAATGAAGACCCCGCCCCCGTTACCCACGCGCATGGCAAAACGTGCGCCTTGGGGAATCACATAACGCTCGCCAGGCTTGAATAGCTTTTCCATGTGCACATGTCCATTGGCGTCTAACACTTGGATCCAGCTAGGCTCCGTAAAAACAAGATTAGGTTTTTCACTCAGTGTTTGCACGGCATCAGAGGGCGCCGTCTGGGTCACGGGTTCTTGAGGGATCGACGTCGGCTCTTGAGGGATTTGGGGCTGCTGTGGGGTTTCTGGACGTTTTTCAGGCACAGGCGTAGACGGTAGATCGGTTTGTGGGGGAACCACGTTCACACCCGGTTCAGGACTTTGAAGTAAACCAAGGGCGAAATCTTCTGCTTCTTGCGAGTAATCTGGATGCTCTTTTTCAGCAACAGCAGTCTGTGTTGACGCGATTTCTGTTTGCAAAGCAGAATCTTGTGGTGTTGGCGCTGCCATCACAGGAGGCGTTTCGATTTCGTTCTCGCCTACCCCATCCATCTCTTTTGAGGACTGAAATTGATAGAAAAGCCATCCCCCAATCAAGAGAAGACCAAACAAAAAGCTTAGGCGAAGGACACGCCTTGATGGACCTTTTTGCGGGAGATAAGCCTCTGGTAATACGTAAGTCTTTGAAGAAGACTCAAGACCCAAAGATTCTTTTTTAAATCGGTCGACAACAAAACTTGCATCAAGGCCCAAATAAAGCGCGTAGGTGCGCACAAAACCGAGGGTATAGACACGCTCAGGAAGGGCCGCAATATTCCCGTCTTCCAACGCAAGAATGTAATGTTCTGAAATTCGGAGTTCTCTAGAAATCGCTGGTATTTTTTTATTTTGCTTTATTCTTTCCTGTTTCAGCAAGCTTCCAATGTCAAGAGGCGCTGCTGTTGTTGTTTCTTCTTGGGAAAAAGCCTCTGATTCAAACGACTCATCTACGCGCTCAGGCTTGGCACCCATTCTTAATAATCCCTTTCATTTTGCTCATTTCCAAGAACCGTAGCAGAATTCTTAATAATCCTCAAGTAATATACTATGATCACGCATATAGCCATTTAAAGAAAACCTCAAATTAGAAACCTTGTGATCCAAAAGATATTCTACAAACTGGCAAAACTCTCCTAAATGAACACTTCGCACGGCTCTTTTTACAAGGGAAATTGCGTGGGGGGAAATCGATAAATGACGAAGCCCCAATGCCACAAGTAAAAGCGCCTCAAGGGGCTTTGCGGCCATCTCGCCGCAGACAGAAAAAGGTACCTTAGCCTTTTGACATTGCTCGAAAATTCTTTTTAATACCGTCACAAAAGAACGTGACATATTGTCATATCTTCCCACCATATAAGGGTTTGTTCGATCAGCCGCGAAAAAGAATTGAAACAAATCATTACTGCCAATGGAAACGAAATCAAGATGAGGAAGCACCATCTCTAAATCCCACGCGAAAGAAGGGACTTCAACCATCGCTCCCACCTCTATTTGATCAGATAACGCGTATCCTTGGGTCCCAGCTTTTTCTTTTTCAGCAAGAAAAATCTCTTTTGCTTGCACAAACTCTTCCATGCTGGCCAGCATAGGAAACATTAACCTAAAGGGGCGCCCTTGAGAGGCATGGAGCATGGCCCGAATTTGCCCCCGCAGCAGCATAGGACGATCAAGACCAATGCGAATGGCCCGCCACCCTAACAAAGGGTTCGTATCTTCAGGAGCACGCCAATAAGGCAGCACTTTATCGCCCCCAATATCAAGGGTTCGAAAGGTAATAAGCGCGTCCCCTGCCGCCTGAAAAATCTCATGATAAAGCCGTTCTTGCGCTTTGATATCGGGAAGCGATGACTCCATCATAAAAGGGATTTCCGTGCGGTAAAGACCAATACTATCAAGGCGTTCGTCCTTAAGACTTTGCACGTCTAAAAGAGTGCCGGCGTTCACACTCAGTTTGATATCTAGGCCGTCCTGGGTTTGGCTTGGCAGATCTGCTTGGGCGCGTGCTTCTAAGCGGCGCGCGGCATGTTTTTTTTGTTTAACGAAAAAAGCCTCTACCTGCTCTTCGCTAGGAAATACGACGGCCTCAGCCTTTGCCCCGTCAAGAAGGATTAAATCCCCCTGCTCGACCTTGGCAAGGGCATCCACAACCCGGCTAATGACAGGAATGCGAAGGGCGCGCGCCACAATAGAGACGTGGGCATTATGAACTCCCTCTTCAAGGATCAGCCCGTTGATATGGTATTTTTCATAATCCAAAAGTTCAGCAGGCCCCAAATTGCGCGCGACCACAATAACCCCTTCTTGGGTTTTGGGAATGTGACTGTTGTCATTACCAACGAGAAGCTGCAAAAGCCTGTTGGTGAGATCTTCAAAATCCCAAAGACGCTCTTTAAAGTAATTATCCTTAGATTGTGAAATGCGAAAACGCAGATCCGTCAAGGTTTTTTGGGCCGCAGCCTCGGCCGTAAGTCCGCCTTCGATGGCCTTTTGAATGCGCGTCAACCATCCTCGGTCCTGGGCAAACATTTGATAAGTCTCAAGGACTTCTCTGGACTCTTCATGATCGGACAGATCACTTTGGGAAAACATGATCTTAAGGGAGGCGCGCATCTTAGCCACGGCCTCATAAAGCCGGTGCAACTCACGTTCGCTATCATCACTCACAAGTCGTTTAATGGGAACATAGGGGTGATGAAGCACCGCGCGCCCCAAGGCAAGTCCCCCATTCAAAGAGATCCCCTTAAATGACGTCGTTAAGGGGTCAGCGCCCTGATTGTTCGCAAGCTCTTCAGGCTTAACAAGCTCGCCTGCCACGATCATCTCGCTTAGGACCATGGCAACGGTTTGAAGTGTCTCCACAGCATCGTGGTGATACAGGCGCTTTTTCTTGTCTTGCACCACAAGCGCCCCAAGAACGCGCCCGCCCCTGGAAAGCGGCGTTCCCAGAAACGAGCACAGCTCTTCTTCGCCAATCTGGGGGTCTAAATAAAAGCGAGGATGGGCTTTGATGTCTGATAAAACAAGGGGGCGGCCGTTTTCCACAACATCCCCAACGACCCCTTGTCCGACCTTAATAAAAGAACGGTGCACCGCTTGAACATTAAGACCGTAAGTTGCAAAAAGCTCGAGGGCGGCACCTCCTCTCAAAATATAAACCGAGCACATGTCGGCTTCGAAGTCTTGGGCAATCAGCTGGACAATCCGGTCAAGCTTTTCCTGAGCTGACATGGTTGAGCCCGAGACGATCTCGCGCAGGCGCCTGAGCAGATGATGCGATATACTGATGGCGTTCACTGCAGACACGGCTTCTCCCCTTAACTTCGTCGCCTTTTTTTGGCGTGTTCTTAAGGGGCAGTCTACGCAGCAAACTCGGCCATTTCAAGGGCTCGTTTTTCAAGAGCACTGCACGCTTGCGCCACAAGACCGTCGATAATTTCTTGCAAAGACTCTTCTTTGGTCACCATCCCCACACTTTGCCCCGCCATGACAGAACCGTGTACAACGTCGCCTTCCACAACTGCGCGCCTAAGGGCTCCCGCCCAAAAATGCTCGATCTCAAGCTGCGCGTCTTTAAGGGGCATCTCACCTTGATCAACCTTGGCAATAAGGGAGCGCTGGGCTTCTAGAAACGCCTGCATCCCTTCGTTGGCCAGCGCCCTCACGGGAATCACCGGAAAGCGATTATCGAGCTGTACAGACACCACAGCGTCCCTGGCAGCCGCCCTCATAAAAGATTGTTTAAAGTTGGGATGCGCGCGTGACTCGTGGGCGCACACAAAACGTGTTCCAAGCTGACATCCAGACGCACCCATCTCAAGATAAGCAAGGATGCTTTCGCCCCGACCAATGCCCCCCGCCACAAAGACAGGCACGTCCGTGATCTCGGGCAGCATTTCTTGGGCAAGAACTCCCGTTGCCACAGGACCAATGTGCCCGCCAGCCTCGTGTCCTTCGATAATAAGCGCGTCAACGCCAGCACGCACCAACCGCTTGGCCAGCGCCACCGTTGGGGCAAAACACATGACTTTAATGCCAGCCCCTTTAAGAAGGTCAATGGCAAAGCGTGGCGGCAAGCCTCCTGCCAGCACCACATGGGATACGCCCTTTTTGACGCATACACTCGCGAGCGCCTCTAACTCTGGGTGCAAGGTGATCAGATTCACCCCAAACGGATGGGATGTTTTTTCCTGGGTTTCACCAATCTCTTTTTCCAACAGCTCTGGCCCCATGGAGCCGCACGCGAGCACCCCAAAGCCGCCAGCGTTGGAAATCGCTGCCACAAGGGACGCGTCAGACACCCAGCTCATGGCCCCGCCCATAATGGCTGTGGGTCGTCCTAAAAAGTCGCAGCCGCGCGCCCACAGGCGATTAAGCTGATCTAAGCTCTTGGTCATGGGATTGATCTCCTCCTAAATCATAGACTTTGTGAAGAAGACGCACGACAAGCTCGGCGTATTCTTCGGCTACTAAAATACTCATGCGTGTTTCAGATAAAGACGACCCCTCAAGGGTGATTTTCTTTTCTGAGAGCACATCAAAAAGGGCACGCAAAATTCGTGGATGACCTCGAAGACCCACACCAACAAGGGAAATTTTAGCAAGATCCCTTTGGATGGTGACGTCTTTGTCTTTTCCTTGGATGTGCTGGATCAACGATTTTGTTTGATCGGCTTTGTCTTGGGGCAAAGAAAAAGACATACGTCCATTCAAAAAGGACATCATATCAAGACTCACGTGGGCGCGCTCAAGCTCTTTTAATAACAAAGAAAAATCATCCTGATACTCAAGACTTAGCTGCGCTTGATATTTTTGGCAGACAAGGCTCCTAACAAGGGGCTGTTCCACGGCATTCTCCTGTAGCAAAATATGGGTCCCGTCACCGGGCTCAAAGGTCGAAAGAAGACGAAGACTGACACCTTGTGACAGGGCGAGTTCGGCTGCGCGTGGCTGTAAAACCTTCGCACCCAAGGACGCAAGCTCGAGCATCTCTTGACCTGTCATAAAAGGGATCAAGCGAGCGTGGCTCACAATGCGCGGATCTGCCGTCAGCACGCCTGGCACGTCTTTATAAAGGTCGCAGCGATCGGCCTTCAAACTCACCGCAAGTGCCACGGCTGTAATATCTGATCCACCTCGACCAAAGGTCGTCAAATCCTGAGTATCAGTAACGCCTTGAAAGCCTGCCACAACGGGAATCATACCGCGCGATAGGGCTTCTTGTAGGCGCACGGGGTCGATTTCTTTGACACGACTTTGGCTGAAATCCGCGGACGCGCGCACGGGCACCTGCCACGACAACCAGGACGATGCTGGCAATCCCATACTTTTAAGGGCAAGAGCCATTAGGCCGCACGTCACTTGCTCGCCCGATGACACCACCACGTCATACTCTCGCAGATCAGGGGCAAGAGACACATCATACACATAACGGTCCAGTTGATCGGTCATCCCCGCCATGGCGGACACGACGACGACCACTTGATGGCCTTGTCGGTACGCATCTGCCACGTGGGCCGCACTTTTATGGATCATATCAGGCGTTGCAACGGATGTGCCGCCAAATTTCTGGATCACTAACACTGTGGTTTCCTTCCTGGACCCACCACACTCATCATGCTGGCATACATAAGACAAGCCCCCGTAAGGCACAAGTTTTTTATGACGCGCCCTTGAAAAAAATCTATACTGGCCTAACCGTGGTGATGAAGAAATTACTCCCTTTTCCTTAAGCATTCCCTTGACAAGGGGGGGGAAAAGAGCTAAAAGCACCCTATCTATTTTTTATAAGGAGATCATCAAATGAAGGTCGTTAACTCCCTTAAGTCCATGAAAACACGCCACAAAGATTGCCGTGTTATTCGTCGTCGTGGTCGTGTTTACGTGATCAACAAGACAAATCCACGCTTTAAGGCACGTCAAGGCTAATTTCATATAGGGGCGTCACATGGCTCGAGTTACCGTAGAAGATTGCGTCCGTAAGGTTCCCAGCAGGTTTGAGCTTGTTGTATTAGCCGCAAGGCGCGCACGTCAGATTACCTCTGGGGCCACGCCCTTTGTAGAGCGCGAAAATGACAAGAATTCCGTGCTGGCACTCCGTGAAATTGCGGCAGACGCCGTAGAGGTCGCAGCTCTTGAAGAGGGTCTTATCTCTTCTTACCGTCAATACGCCCCCAGTGAGCCGCACGAGGAAGAGCTTGAAAATCTTCTTGAGCAAGAACTAGAAAGCGCTCTGATGATGACCGAATCATCCGAAGCCCTTTTAATGGCGGGTGCTGGCTTTCAAGAGGAAGAATCAGACCTTACCGAAGACGAAGAAGCAGAAATTGCAGATCTTGCTTCCCCCCTCTATGAGGATGCTGATACAATTGAAGAAAGTGAAGACTAAGTAAGGGGAGTTTTTGATCCCCATGGTTTTGGGGCATGATTCGTCAATTTGAACTCATTGAAAAAGTTAAAGCTTACGATCCAAAGCTTGACGAGGATTTACTCAACAAAGCCTATGTTTTTGCCATGAAGGCACACGGCACGCAAAAACGCGCCTCTGGCGATCCCTATTTTTCCCATCCCCTTGAAGTTGCGGGCATTCTAAGTGACATGCACCTGGATGGGTCCACCATCATTACAGCCCTCCTTCATGACACCGTTGAAGATACCCACGCGACCTTAGAAGAGATTGAGTCCCTTTTTGGTAAAGAGATCGCTGTTCTTGTGGACGGGGTCACGAAACTCACCAAAATTGAACTTCAGTCCGCCAACACCAAGCAAGCCGAAAATCTGCGCAAGCTCGTGCTTGCCATGTCCAATGATATCCGGGTGCTTCTTGTTAAGCTTGCAGACCGCCTACATAATATGCGCACCCTTCATTTCGTGGGGTCCGAAGAAAAGAAACGCCGCATTGCCCGTGAAACCCTCGAAATTTACGCGCCCCTTGCTGAACGTATAGGTATTCATCACCTAAAAGATGAGCTTGAAGATCTCTCTTTTGAAATCCTTAATCCAGACGCAAGACAATGCATTCTCAACCGCCTTAGCTTTCTTGAACAAGAAGGCGGAAAAGCTCTTGTGGAACGCATTGTCCAATCACTTAATGATCTTTTAGCGGTTGAAGGGGTTGAGGCAAAAATCTTTGGACGCCTGAAAAAACCATACTCTATTTGGCGCAAGATGCGCGATCAGAACATTTCCATTGATCAGCTCTCTGACATTATGGCCTTTCGTGTTCTCGTAAATTCGGTGGGGGAGTGTTATCAAGTTCTTGGTATTCTCCACAGCCACTATCACGTTATGCCAGGACGTTTTAAAGATTTTATCAGTACGCCCAAGGTGAATCGCTATCAATCACTTCATACGACTGTCTTGGGGCCAGAGAATAAAAAGATTGAAATTCAAATTCGCACCTACGGCATGCATGAAATTGCAGAGCTTGGCGTGGCAGCTCACTGGCAATACAAGCAAGGCGCGCCTCAAAAAGGAAGCGATGACTACAAGTGGCTTCGAAGCCTTTTGGAAATTATCGAGCACGCCGAAAATCCCGAAGAATTCCTCGAACACACAAAGCTTGAGATTTTCCAAGATCAGGTTTTTGCCTTTACCCCCCAGGGTGATTTGATTTCCTTGCCTCGCGACGCAACGCCCCTTGATTTTGCCTACGCCATTCACTCTGAGGTCGGGAACCACTGCACAGGCGCCATAATTAATGGGCGAATGGTGCCCCTTCGTACCATTCTTCAAAACGGCGACCAAGTAGAAATTCGCACCTCTAAAAGCCAAGTTCCCTCGCCTTCGTGGGAACGCATCGTCCAAACCGGTAAAGCGCGTGCCCACATCCGGCGGTTTGTGCGCACCCAGCAACGCACACAGTACGTGACCTTGGGACGTTCTATGCTGCAAAAGGCTTTCCACGCAGCTCACGCCGACTTCTCGGACAAGGCACTGACAGCCATCTTACCTCCTTTTAACCTTGAGACCCTTGAGGATCTATATGCCCATGTGGGAGAGAACTTAATCACAACCGGCGCTGTTGTACGTGCCGTCATGCCAGAAGCCTCTTCTCATGAGGAACTTTCACCCGACACGCTTATTATTCCCACCAAAAAGCCCCACAGAGAACGCTCTCCTAAAGAAACAGCTCTTCCCATCAAGGGGCTCATTCCTGGCATGGCGGTTCACTATGCGGGCTGTTGCCACCCTTTGCCTGGAGACAAAATCGTGGGTATTGTCATGACAGGCAGGGGGGTGACCATTCACACTTTTGACTGCCCTAACCTGCAAAACTATGCCCACGAACCTGATCGCTGGATCGACGTGTCCTGGGACGAGGAGGAAGCAAGCCACGCACATATTGGGAGGCTCTTTATTCTCCTTGCTAATAAAACGGGTGCCCTTGCCCAAGTCACCACTTTGATCAGCGCTCACAAGGCTAATATTGTCAATCTACGCTTTCACAGCCGTACAGAAGAATTTTATGAGATGATTTTAGATATCGAAGTGGGAAGTTCAGATCACCTCAGCAATATTCTGGCCTCTTTGCGGGCAAGCGTTTTCGTTCAGTCAGTAGAGCGCATGCGTTCGTAAAATGAAAAACTAAAAAAAGAATCCTACTTATTCAATATGTTAAAAAAAACCCTTATCATATTTAGAGACTGTTAATAAAAACAATGATAGGATATAATTAAGTTGATAAAAAGATATAACAGGAGGAACTTAAAATGAAAAACTCATTTCTTTCTTTTCTACGCGATGAAGATGGTGCAACAGCGATTGAGTATGGTCTGATTGCGGCCCTCATTTCTGTTGTGATTATCTTGGCTGTCACAACGGTAGGTCAAAACCTAACAGCTGTGTTCACCAAAATCGGTGGATCGTTGGCAACGTCGTAACGTTTTCTTTCTTAATAGCCATAGGCAAGGTTCGCATTTTTCTTGCCTATGGTTTGATGAAATGAGAGAAAAACAGGCATGGATTTTCTACAGGATGAGGATGGGGCGACGGCCATAGAATATGCCATCTTAGGATCGCTCATTGCTGTTGTGATAGTCGTTGCCGTTACGTCCATCGGTAGCACACTAAACGGCATTTTCGTGAATGTTGGCAAAGGGTTCGATGCCTCAAAGTAGTAATTTATAAGATTTGCGATATCTCGACACATAACACCTACAAAATAGGTTTCTTTTTTATCAAGCGCTTAATTTGATAATCATATTTCGTGAAATTTTTACTATCTAGATATAATCATTACCTTAATCTTTTCTTTTGACGTCTCAAAGACTTCAGTCCTATGATAAAAGAATTCAATCATAAGGGAGGAAATATGAGGAACTATTTTGTTAAAAGTCTAGCACTAGGTCTTCTTGCATGGAGTACTTTTTCTGCACCGCAAGCAAATGCTTCTTGCCCCGTCATCACAGACACAGACCGCATTGTTGTGGATGGCTTTATCAACAGGGGGCATCACCGACATCCCCTTTGGTTCCATGACCGTCATTGGCGCATTGTCGAAGACGAATTTTTGGTAAAAGATGTTTTTTCAGCGCCAGGATTTGGTGGACGTCGGATTGGTGATCCTATTTTCAGACCCCTCGATGACATTTTCTATTGCGCCTATCCCGTTAAAATAGATGAATACCCCTATGTTCGTTGGTTTACCATGTTCCCCGAAGAAGATTATGTGCTTTATGAAGGCGGACGCCATCGTTATCATGACTGGCTTGTAAATGATGTGCGCCATATCATCGGATGGGATTGGGAGCGTCGTCGCCACCACTGGGAAGAAGAGCGCCTTCGCTGGCATCCAGGACACGAGATTCGCCGTGAAGAGCGAGTATTGGGCCGCGACCCGCACCACGATGCACGTGTTGTGAACCGTGAACTTCACCGTGAAGAGCGCGCCGTTCACCATGAGCTTCACCGCGAATTCGAGCGCGACCGCGCAGAAGCACGCCGCGAGTTCCGAGAGCGTCACAGATAACTGTCACAAAGCCCCTTCAACTATTCTTTGAGGGGGCTGACGCTCACTTTTCTTTCACCAACCACAACAGAACATCATCATCTGCCGTAACCTGGTCGCTGTGCCTACAAAGGCCTTCATGATAAGTGAGCCCGTTGCCATCGGGTTTATACCCCCGTTTAACGTAAAGGCGCTGCGCCGGCCCATAATCACTCAAAAGCCCTACCCCAACCCCACGCACGAGTGAGCCTGAAATACCAGTGTTTCAGCCGCCTTCATCAAGGTACTGGCAACGCCTTTCCTTTGATAGGCTTTCAAGACATTTAAATCTGAGATTTCAGGGATTCGCTTTTTTTGAAACGAAGCGTTGGTTGAGTGCCATTTTATGGTCACATACCCCGCAACAACGTCCCCCAAAAGGCAACAAGGACCGTTCTTGTGCCTGCTGCATTTTCTTGAGCGTACGCCTCAAACAAAGAGGTTGGCTTGTGCCATCCTTGAGCCTTAAATCCTGCTTCTAGCAGAAGAATATCAATGATATTTAAAGACCTTATGCGCATGAATCCTTCTGTCATACCTTTCCCCTACTTCACAGGCGGGGTTTCATCCAAAAGCTCTTTTGCGTTCAGCGGCACCTTCATGACAGGCATCCCCCCAAGAGAAATCTCACCGTCTTGTAAGGTGAGGCTAATGGCCATTTGACCGTCCTTGGGCTGTACCCCCCTGGAGCTTGCAAAAAAGCCCGCCAGTTGAAAGGCAAGCTTGTAGGTTTGCGCTTCACCTGGCGATAGCTTTCTTTTCTGCACTAGGGTGTTCAAGAACGGATTCACACCGGTCACATAAAGCGAAGCCGCGCCCTCTGGGTTTCCACCTTCTGTCAGACTCAAGGTTGCGTTGGCTTCCACATCCAAAGGCGGCGCTTTCAATGAAAACGTTTCAATTTCAAGGGTACCCCCTTTTTTGGCCCAGGTAGAGGCCCCTTCTTTTGTGAGCGCGCTTAAAGGCTCGGTAAGACTCGCCTTAAGAGACATCTCGTCCACCTGTTCTACGGGCAGAAAGGGGGCCCCAACACCCTGAAGACGTAGTGTGACATGTCGTTCTTGTGTTTTTTGGGTTTCTTGAGGGTACGTGAGTGTGACTTGAAGATCTTTGGCGTGCGCACCTTCTAACATCCCACGAAACTTCAGATCCTTTAAGGTCCCTTGCACAATAAGCGGTTCAAGAAGCGAGACATCTCCCTCAAGAACGCGTCCTTCTAATCCTGCTTTTAAAAGGGCTCCGTCTAACGAGACATTACCCTTTGTGAAAACACGTACTTTTTTAGGCGAGAAAAGGGCAAGCTCTGTTTCCACCTCTTCATTAAAGCTGAGAACTCCCCATTTGGCGCTTTCTAAACGTGGTCGCGACAGCGTCCCCCGTAGGTGAAAGGGGTATCCATGTACCGCAAAGGACTCGTAGGCAAAGGTGATCCCTTTTTCTTGTGATTTCTCTTTAAAAGTGCGCACAAGAGTTTCCAGGCGCATGGCCCCCATCTGCCACACCATGGTGTAAAGTCCTAGAGCCAGGCCTATCCCGGCCAAGCTTAAAAGGAGCGCGTTCTTTTTAAAAAAAGACACCTGAGTGGGTTTCCAGTCCTTTGTTTCGGCGCAAAGCGCCCTTGTCCGCTCTTCTAAGGTGCGACCTAGTAATTCCAAAAGCTTATCTTTAGGTAAGTTCGGCGCTATGGCTGGTAAAATCTCGTAAATCACCTTGCCTGGCTTTTTAATGAAGCCGCGCCTTGCCCATACCGCCCCCGTGTTAATGGCAATGGGATAAACGGGGACCCCAAGCGCCTCGTAAAGGGCACCAATACCGGCCTTAAGTTCT
Organism: Alphaproteobacteria bacterium; assembly: GCA_013911655.1. Taxonomy (GTDB): domain Bacteria; phylum Pseudomonadota; class Alphaproteobacteria; order Caedimonadales; family UBA1908; genus JACESU01. The sequence continues at coordinate 217,646 of JACESU010000002.1, read as the reverse complement.
GTAGGGGCCTCAAGGGGTTTGCGTGTGCCCTCGGGAAAAATAAAGATGGGTCGCCCTTCGGCAATAAATTTTTTAGCGCCTTCAATGAGCTGTGCCATCACGCCGCGCCCCTTAGAGCGGTCAATGGCAATGACCCCTGCCCGTAGGACCACTTGGCCAAAAACAGGAATCCATGTGAGTTCACGCTTTAGAATAATGGCGCTGTCATACGCCAGCACTTGAATCATCGCGGTTTCAAGGGCCGATTGATGCTTGCACGCAAAAAGAGCGGCCTCGCCCTGCCAGTGCTCTTGCCCTCTGATTTCGTACTCAACACCCACGATGGACTTCAGAAGGGCGTGTGTCCCAAGCCCCCAAAAATACGCACAGCAAATTATATATCGCTGTCCAATCAAAAGTCCCGGAACTGCGCAGGTCACCACAAGCCCTGTCCAGATGAAAAAGAAGACGTTAAAAACCAGAGATCTTAAAATCAGCATGTTATGTTAGCCTTAGTTGAAGGGCACCATAGCGCACCACTGCGCGTACCAGTGCCAGGATATATTTGTTATATTCTCTCCACAAGAGCCTGAGCAAGAGTTCTTCTTGCTGCGGATAGGGCGCACCACTCACGGGATAAGCGAAAAGCTCAATATTTGGCAGACGCTGGGCAAACTCTAAAAGCGCGCGCCGCATATGATACCGGGACGTCACAAGCACAAGACTTGTATACTGATGAGACAAAACCCACGCCCTTGTCTCTTGAGCGTTTTGAATGGTGTTATGAGCCGCGTATCCTAAGTCCACGGGAAGAGAGGGCTCGGGCAGCAGTTCGCGAGGTTTGACATCTTTATGCACTCCACTGATCAAAAGACGCTTGCCTTTTCCTTGGGCAAGGAGGTTAAGCCCTGTGGACACACGCTGAGCCCCTCCTGTTAGCACAACAATGGCATCCGCCGTCCCCTGGACGGGTAGTTTTGGCGTCATTTTCAGGGCGTCATAGCTAAAAAGGGCAAACCCCACCCCCCAGGTAAGGGCCAGCCCCATCAACATAGCGATCAGAAAACGAAAGTAACTCATTGGAGACAAACGTTTTGATTAAGAAAAAAGTCTTCTTGGGTCAGCGTCACGGCGGCGTCAAACAGATCCTCACAAATGTTAGCGTCTCCCCAATGGTCCTCCCAAGCGCTAAGCGTCTCCTCGCCTTTGCCTGTACGGACGACGATGGCATGAACATGGGCTCTGTAGGCAGCTTCGATGTCTCTGGCAGCGTCCCCGACCATCACGGTCTCGTGGCAGGGCGTGCGGTATTTTTCCATAGCCTCAAGAAGCATGCCGGGCGCTGGCTTGCGCCTGCCATGGGGTTCGATGTAAGTATCTGTACATACCAAAATCTCGTCGATACGTCCCCCAGACGCTCGGACCTCTGTCAAAAGGAAATCGTGAATTTCTTGAAGACCTGCTGCGCTTAGCCCGCCTCTTCCCACCACGGCCTGGTTTGTCACAACCACAATGGGCCAGCCCGTTTGGTTTAGCAAACGAAGGGCGTCTAAAACGCGGGGAAGAAACTTAAAGGTTTGAAGGCTGCGCACACTTTCAGGACGGTCCACATTAATGACACCGTCACGATCTAACAAAATTAAAGGCATGACTCTTTAAAGGGCTCCTTTTGATAATGTCCACGTTACCGACACCCTGGCGCAGGCCAACGTGAGCAAGGACATGACCAAGGGAGACAACAATAACACGCCCCACACATTGAGAGTATCCCCTAAGTGCGCACTTGTCGGAGGTCCTAACACCGCCCAAAATGTGAGAGCGGCAAGAAGGGTTCCCCACAAACTGCCCCACAGCGACAAGGAAAGCGCGTACACCTCAAAACGTTTTGAAATATACCGATTGGTTGCGCCAATCAAGCGCAAAATATGAATAATACGCTCGTGAATTACAAGGCCCGAGTGGGTCACAAAAGCGATGGTCCCCATGGCCGCCACGCAAATCAACCCTCCAAAGGCCATAGTCATGAAAAAAAGGCTCCACGCCATTTGCAAAAGCTTTTCTTTCCATGGGTGAGTTTCATAGACAACGACACCCGATGCCACCTGGTGTAAGTACTTTTGAAGCGCTTTGACATCGATTTTCTTACCCGGCACCGTCGCCACATGAACCATCTGAGGCTTCACAAAAAGCGGGTCACGCATGCGCTCCGCCCACGGCGACACGAGACTTTCAAGATAGGTCGCCCCTAAGGGCTCAGCAGCCTTAACGCCTGCAAAGCGTGGCAATGCCTCCAGCACTTTTTTCTGGCGCTCTACCATGGTTTTTTGGGCAACGTCACGTTGCCCAAGTCCCGGATCCCCAGCAAGAATTTCTACCGTAAGCCCTTGATCTAAGCCTTTTTGAAAGCGGTCAATAAAGACACCTAGATACGCCGATGCGCCTAACGCTAAGATAATCAAGTACACCATAGCCGCCACAATCCACGGGACAATTTTGGTCGAGGAAACCTTTCCAAAAGGTACTTCTTCAATATGTTTTGCCAAGTTATGCATGACGCGCAACCTTGACGTCTGCAAAAATCGTAGATTCTTGCTGCAGTGAAATCTCACCATTTTTTAAATTGAGGACATCGTGGGGAAAGGCTTTCACAAGCTCGCGGCTGTGGGTTGCAAACAACACAGTGGTGCCTTGCTTATTAAGCTCTTCAAATAAATATAAAAGTTTCAAAGCATTATCGTCATCAAGATTTCCTGTAGGCTCGTCGGCAATCAGAATGCGAGGTCGGTTGATAATGGCTCTTGCCGTCACGATACGCTGACGCTGCCCGCCCGACAGGGTCGTTGGAAAAGCGTCTAGGCAGTCAGAAAGGCCGATCCAGTCCATGACCTCTGCGGCCATTTTCCTAGCACTTGACCAGCTTTGCCCTTGAATGCGCAAGGGAAGGGCCACATTATCAACGGCCGTCAAATGATCCAATAGGTAAAAGTCTTGAAAAATCACACCCATTTGCTGACGCATCATGGGGAGCTCTTCGGCCTTTAGATAGGCAAGATTCCTACCAAAAACAGAGATCGTGCCCTCGTACGCGAAATTTCCACCATAAATCAAGCGAATAAGAGACGTTTTCCCTGACCCGCTCGCCCCCATTAAATAATGAAACGAGCCTGCAGGAAGCGCAAAGGAAATGCCTTTTAGAACAGGTGCTTGCCTGTCATATTTTAAGCTGACGCCCTCAAACATTACCACTGCCATCATCAACCCCTGTTATATCTGAACTTTATGATTATTTTTACCAGATCTGTCGTCCTAAACAAAGGATAAAGAAAGGGCGCGCTATCTTGCAAAGGCACCTCCCCACCCTTTATTTGGGAAAAGGTTTTTTCACGCGTCAACGTTCTTATGCGACCACCTCTTCATACTCGGGACGCCACGCAGGATCCATGATGGATAAAAATTCAAGGGGTTCTTCTCCAAGAACGTGAATACTTCTTGTGGTATTGGCAGGAATATAGATCACGTCGCCTGCTTCAAGATAGAAGGTTTCGTCATGAATACCTACTTCTGCTTTTCCTTGTAAGATGTAATTCACCTCAACCGCATTGAACCTTGTTTTGGGCCAAACGTGCCCCGGTTCAATGGTAAAGTGAGCAAAGCTATACCCTACATGGGGAGTCCCCCTTAATGCCGCATCAAACCCGTCATTGAAGGCCCCTTGAGGATGAAGATAGCTGCGAACACTCACGCCTTTAAAAGCAGGTGGCGTTTTTTTCACATCTCCTCCTTTAAAGACAAGGGGAGATTTCACAATCGAAAGTTGTTTTTTCATTCTTTTCTCCTTGAATGATGGACTTGCCCCTATCTTAAGCAGAAAGAACCCCATATAATGTCTAAATGGACAATATATTGTAGGAATTCCCATATGATGTGCGAAATGAGCAAAAATCTTGCTCGTAATTTAAGTTACTTACGTAAAATTAGGGGACTGAGTCAGGATCAACTGGCACAAGTGGCGGGACTTCCCCGCACAACCCTTTCCCATATTGAATCGGGAGACGCCAATCCGTCTTTAAAGACCTTAAGTAAACTCGCCTTTGCCCTTGGTGTTTCTTATGAAGAGCTCCTGCTCACAGCAAGACCGCCGTGTCTTCTCACAAAATCTGAAGACTTAACGCGAAGCGTCGGGTCCATGGAAACAGCGATCAAAGTTGAGCTCCTCCCCAAACACATTCCAGGCCTACAGGTTCAACGTCTCGAATTTGAAGCAGGCGGGTGGCACGTGGGCACGCCGCACACCAAAGGCACAAGAGAGTCCTTTACAACAACTTTGGGTAAAATCCTTGTCAGTGTTGAGGGGGAAGAGTTCATTGTGGAGAAAGGCGATGTGCTTTATTTCGCAGGAGACTCAAAACATGCATATAGAAACTTGCAAGATGGACCAAGTGAGGGCCTTAGTATCATCGCCCTGCAATTATCGCATAGTTAAAATGTGATCGACCCGCTTTGGGAGGACGGCTTGAGTTGAAAACCAGTTTTAAAGATCGCGCTGTTATCGGGGACATCTACGCCCTTGCGCGTGGTCAGAACACCTCAAACCGCCTTTCCTTGCGGGACATCGCTTTTTCCAAGAATATTACGCGGCCCTGTCACTTGGAGCCTGAAAGCCTTGATCTCGTTCAGCGCCTGCGTTTCTCAAGAATCCATCTTAGAGCCTCCCGAAGAACAAGAAAGCATGTCCCCTACCATTAGACAAGCACCCCTAATTGCTAGGAAATAGGAGAACGCATCTAAAAAAGGAGGGTGGTGCCCGCTGCCAGACTCGAACTGGCACGATCAAAGATCGACAGATTTTAAGTCTGTTGTGTCTACCATTCCACCAAGCGGGCACAGGGCAAAATTTACATGGCTTGAGCTCGTCAATCAACCCCCTAAAGTATGAATCTTTAGAGAGCGAACCTAGCGCTCCCCCAAAATAGAATGCTTGCTTTTTTAGCCGTGGGCATCATCCCAAGTTTGACCCATGCCAAGGTCCACAACAAGGGGAACCGCAAGCACGCTTACCTTTTCCATCACTTCTTTTAAGGCCGTTCCTACACGGTGCGCTTCATCTTTAGGCACCTCAAAAACAAGTTCGTCGTGAACCTGCAGGATGAGCTTTGCATCGGCGCATAACTCTGGCAGAGCGGCGTGCGCTTTGATCATGGCTTTTTTAATGAGATCCGCCGCACTCCCTTGCAACGGCGCATTAATGGCCTGACGCTCGGCAAAGGCGCGTCGTGTAGGATTGGCATCCTTAATGCCTGTAATAAAACACTTTCTTCCCATTAGGGTTTTCACAAAGCCGTGCACGCGGGCCTCCTCTTTAATCCGCTCCATAAAGGCAATGATCCCCGGGTATTTTTTATAATACGCTTTGATGTAGGCACTTGCTTCTGATTGAGGAATCCCCAGCTGGCGCGAAAGGCCAAAGGCGCTAATACCGTAGATGATTCCAAAGTTAATGGCCTTGGCGCGCCTTCTGATCTCTGAGGTCATTTGATCCAAGGGGACATGAAAGACGTCACTGGCCGTACGGGCATGGATGTCTTCGCCGCGCAAAAAGGCGTCACGTAAGGACGGTATCTCTGCCATGTGGGCCAAAAGACGTAACTCAATTTGCGAATAATCCAGACAAACCAAAGTGTAGCCTTCTTCGGGAATAAAGGCTTGCCTGATTTTGCGCCCTTCCTGGGTGCGTATGGGAATATTTTGAAGGTTTGGCTGACTGGAGGCAAGGCGGCCGGTACTGGTGGACGTCATGGAGAAGCGCGAGTGAATGCGCCCTGATTTTGGATGTACTTGCCCTATTAGCGCGTCCGTATAGGTGCTTTTAAGCTTGGCAAGTTGGCGCCACACAAGCACTTTTTCGGCAAGCACGCTCCCTTCTGACGAGAGGCGCTCAAGCTCATCCGCGCTTGTACTAAAAGCGCCTGTCTTTCCTTTTTTACCTGTCGCAAGGCCGTGCTCCTTGAAAAGAACTTCGGCTAGTTGCTGCGAAGACGCGACATTAAATGTTTTTCCCGCAAGGTCGTGGATTTCCTTTTCAAGGACTTCAAGGCGCACCGCAAAGTCGGTTGAGAGCGCTTGCATTTGGGAAACATCAAGACGCACCCCGGCCTCTTCCATGGCAGCCAATATTGCGACCAGCGGGTGGTCCATACTTTTATACAGGGTCAGGGATTTTTCCTCAAAAAGCCGCAGCGACAAGTGCGCGTAAAGACGCATGACCGTGTGAGCGGTCGTGGGAGCGTTCTTTTCAAGCTCTTGCCCCAGATGAATGACGCTCAGTGCTTCCAGGGTATGGTCATGCTTTGCCCCATCCAAGCAGTACGACATCACAAGGGTATCCTCGACCCACACGGGGTCAACCCCCTGGGTATGGGCGTACTGTAAAAAGAGTTTGGCGTCGTGGGCTATTTTTAAAAGGGATGCCTCTTCAAGAAGGGGCTTCAAGTACGTTAGGACGTCCCCCATACTTAAACCTTTTTCGTCAGACGGCGCTGCTTCAAAAAGAGTTACTTTGGGGCTCGTGCCCTTAAACGGGATATAGGCACTTTGCGCGTCGCCGCATGCAAGACTAAGTCCCTGCAGCTCGAAACTAAAAAAATCTTTTTGGATCAGGTGATCCATAAAAAGCGCGAGACTTCCTGCACGCCTTACGTCTTTAAGCCACTTTTCTAACGCCTCAAGGGTTGTGATTTCTTGGTGCTTTGTCTCGAGCTTTTGCACACCACCGGAAAATGAGCCCTTTACCTCTCCCTCAGCCAAAGCCCCAACACTTCGAAGGCGTGCAAAAAGCGTTTTAAATTCATTTTTCAAAATAAAAGCTTCAAGATCGGGCGCTGGAAAGGGCCTCCTTTTGTAATCCGACAATGACGCATCCAAAGGCACCTCTTGTTCAAGCGTCGCAAGCTTTCGGGATAAAAGAGCGTCTTCCCGGTGGTCGATCAAAGACTGACGTCTTTTGGGTTGGGGAATTTCGGCAACCCTTTCCAAAAGGGCGTCCAGGTGACCAAATTCTTGAATCAATTGGCTTGCGGTTTTAATACCAATACCAGGTACGCCTGGAATATTGTCTGACGAATCCCCCACAAGGGCTTGCACGTCCACAACTTGCGCGGGCCCCACCCCGAACTTTTCCCGGACGGCGTCTTCGCCCAGCAGTCGGTTTTTGATCGGATCCCACATGTTAACGCGGGCAGAGATAAGCTGCATCAAGTCCTTGTCCGACGACACAAGAGTCACCTCAAAGCCTTCTGCGCACGCCTGTTTTGCAAGGGTTGCGATCAAATCATCGGCCTCAAATCCTTCTTTTTCGATGCTGGGCACGTTAAAGGCCGTGCAGGCCTCTCTGATTAATGAAAACTGGGGAATAAGCTCTTCAGGGGTCGCATTTCTGTTGGCTTTGTAGTCGGGATAAAGGTCATGACGGAAGCTGGCCCGGCTATGGTCAAAAACGACAACCAAGTGATCAACTTCTTGATCTGTCAAAAGTTTAAGAAGCATGTTGGAAAAACCAAGCACCGCGTTAACAGGCGTGCCGTCGGATCTTGTCAGCGCTGGCAACGCATGAAACGCCCTAAAAATAAACCCTGAACCGTCCACAAGAAATAAGTGGGGGGAAGCACCCGACGTCATTACCGACTATCCTCTTTTGACTCTGCGGGACACTCTAACGTGAACGGGGGCAACTGTACAGTCGCCCCCTGGCAAGAATTAACCTTACTGGCTTCTTTAAAGGATCTTGCAGACCTCCTGAAACGCAGAGCGTGGCCCCCTTGGATAAAGTTTTGACGCGTCCCCATAGCCAAGATTACACAGCAAAGCGGTCTTCCAGGTGTCCCCATTGAAGAAGATCGCGTCCACCATCCCCCCATCAAACCCTGCCATGGGACCTGCGTCCAATCCCAAAAGGCGTGCGGCTATAATCAGGTACGCATGCTGAAGGGTCGCATTTTGAAAGGCTGATTTTTCAGCGTGCGCCTCTTTTTCTGGCCCCTCAAAAAAGGTCTTGGCCGGAAAAGCGGGATACAGCCGATCCAAGTGTTCATAAAACCGCGTGTCATAAGCCATGATCATCGTCACGGGCGCTGTCATGGTTTGCTCCACGTTACCGGGAGATAAGGCAGGCTTTAGTTTTTCTTTTTCCTCAAGGCTTTTCAAAAAAACAAAACGACCAGGACATGAATTTACGCTGGTGGGCCCCATCTTAAAGACGTCATAAAGACGATGCAAAAGATCATCCTCGACAGCTTTTTTTTGCCATACGTGGTGGGTTCTTGCTTGTTTGAAGGCAAGATCTAGGACTTGTTCTTGAGTAAGCGTCATGGTTGTTCCTTTTTGATACCCTTAGTCCAGAGTGACCCCAATCATCCACACTGATTTTTCATGAAAAGCAAGCCGATCAATGAGAAAATCAACGGTTACCTCGTCAGATTTATCATCAGCAGCCTTAATCAACGCATTCACTTCTTTTACAAGAAGTTGATGGTCTTTGAGCAGATCTGACAAAAGGCCACGCCGACCATAATCCGTCAACGGATCCCCCAGGGTATTGGCGGACGCGAGACTTTTTAAAGTAACTGGCACCGTCTTTCCCAGCATCCGAAGCCGCTCAGCAATGCCGTCCACAGCCTCGCTTAAGTTCTCGTATTGCTCTTCATAAAACCGGTGATCCTCTAGAAAATGGGACCCCACCGCGTTCCAGTGATAGACTTGCGCTTTAAGGGAAAGGCCGTAAGTTTGCGCTAAAAATACTTCTAACCCTTTGATATAATCCATTGTCTTTCTCCCTCATGTAAAATTCTGATGATTTTTCCTTTTCATGGTACTCCTAAGAAGAGCCAGGGCATAGGAGAAAGATATTTGCCACACTTACTTTTAAGAAAAAATCCACACTTAAAAGCCTCTCCTCTCTCTCCTTATCTTATGCTATAGTTTGGAAAAAATAATCTAATGATAAAGACGCAAGGGAGAGCGTAAATGTCCGAGGCAGCTGCGGCAACCGGGGGAGAAGAAGGCGCACCAGAAGGGGCACCCGCCAAAAAATCTGGCATGATGAACATCCTCGTTTTAATTTTGGGACCGATCATTTTGACAGCTATTGTGTTTGCTGGCCTTTATTTTAGTGGCCTTGGTGCCAAGATTTTTTCCCACGGCGAACACAAGGAAAAAGCAGCTGACGAAGCAACACCGCCGCCCACCGATGTGTCTTACCTTGAAATCAAAGATTTTCTTGTCAATCTGACCAAAAGCTCTAAAAAATCCAAGGCCGTGTCCTTCCTACGCCTTTCCATCAAACTAGAGCTTCCCAACGCCGAAGCGTCTAAAACAGCTGAGGCGTTGCGTCCCCGGGTAATTGACAGCTTCCAAGTTTATTTGCGTCAGTTACGCCCCGAAGATCTAGAAGGGGGAGCGGGTCTGCAACGCCTTCGTGAAGAGCTTTTAAAACGTGCTAACGAAGCGCTCAAACCCACGAAAGTCACCAATATTCTTTTTGATCAGATGCTGGTTCAGTAAAAGGAGGCACCCCCTTGAGTGAGGAAGAAGGAGGCAAAACCGAAGAAGAAATGATGGCCGAATGGGAGTCCATGGCCGATGAGGAGAGCGATGACAGCGCCCATCAAACCCAAGAACGCATCCTAAATCAAGACGAAATCGACAGCCTCCTTGGCTTTGGCAGCGATGATGACAAGCGTCCTAGCGGCTGGAAAGTCCTTGTGGATTCAAGGCAAATTTCCTATGAACGCCTGCCCATGCTCGAGGTGGTTTTTGATCGTCTCATTCGCCTCCTCTCCACAAGCCTTCGTAACTTTACCTCTGAAAACGTCGAAGTCAGCCTTTCCAGCATGACCTCTGCCAGGTTTGGTGACTATCTTGATATGATCGCCCTTCCTGCCCTTATCGGTGTTTTTCAATCAGATAGATGGGGCACTTGGGGGCTTCTTACCCTTGATACGGCCTTGACTTACACCATTGTCGACTCACTTCTTGGGGGGCGTAAGTCCGCGGGCACTTCAAAAATTGAAGGACGCCCCTTTACCACCATTGAGCAAAAACTTGTAGAGCGCCTTTTGTCTGTTGTGCTCGCGGACTTTTCCACCTCTTTTGCCCCCGTTGAACCCGTAACCTTTTCCATCGAGCGCATGGAAACAAACCCGCGCTTTGCCACCATTGTCCGCCCTGTGAATGCGGCCATTGTGGCGCGAATTCATTTAGAAATAGAAAGCCGCGGCGGATATATTGAATTTCTTATCCCTTACTCTTCCCTAGAGGCCGTGCGCGAAAAGCTTTTGCAGATGTTCATGGGTGAGAAAACAGGTCAAGACGATATTTGGGAAAATCACTTTGGCCAAGAGGTGTGGCAATCAAGAGTAACCTTAGAGGCCGTCCTTGACCGAATCACCATGTCCCTTGGGGACGTCTTATCTTGGAAAAAAGGATCATACATTGACCTACGCGCAAAGCCTGAGTCATCTGTTTACTTGTATTCGGGCGATAAACTTGTCCTTCGTGGAAAAACAGGTCAACGCAACCGCAATATTGCCATCCAAGTGGACGAAAGTTACGTCGAACATGAAGAAAAGGAAGCCTCATGAGTTTGACCATTATTCTTGATTTTGTTGTGATTTTTTTTCTGATTGGCACCCTGGGCTATGCGGTTTCCTTGAACAAAAAGCTCGCACGCCTTTATCAAAGTCGAGGAGACCTCCAAACCTTTATCGAGAGCTTCACCAAGTCTCTCGGACGCGCAGAAGCCAGCATGGAAAAACTGAAAGCGTCCGGCGAGCAGACTTTTTCAGGGCTCCAAGACGGCATCGCGTCGGGTAATAACCTCAAAGAAGATTTAGGATTTCTTGTGGAACGTAGTGAGACGGTTGCTCAAAAACTTGAAGAACTCGTGCGCGAGGGAAGAGCCCTTCAAAAAGATCCGTCACCCAAAGAGTCCAAGTCAAAAAAACCACTGGCTGCAACCAATAAAGAGGAAGAATCACTCGAGTCAGAACTTTTGAAAAGCTTGAGGAATGTGCGATGAGTGTTTTTTCTTTGGTCCATGTCACAAACCAATACCATAACGCAAAGACCCTTTTAAAAAGGTTTTTGTTTCTGCGCGTCAAACTTCTGCCCATTGTTATTTTTTGGTCAGCACTTTTACTATCTTTTAAAGTCAATAATTTGTGGCACACACTTCAAACTGGAGGCTCCGTTTTTGAGGTCAGGTCCGTCTTTGCCGAAAGTGCGCCAACACCTGCCCCTGCGACGCCTGCTGCTACACCGGCCACAAACGCCAAAGCAGACCCCGTAAAGCCTAAAGTGCCAACCGCCACTGTTGATGCATCCTCGGAAATGCCGCTCACAAGCGCCCAGTTCAAAACACTTTTACAGCTTTCCAACAGGCGCGAAGAATTAAAAGAAAAAACAGAAGAGCAACTTCCTCAAGAAAAAGCGACCCTCAACCTTCTCGAGGGTAAAATTGCCGAACGCACCCAGTCCCTTAAAAAGACGGAAGAATCTTTATCCAAGCTCTTGAACTCGATTCAAGAAAAAGAAAATGGTAATCTCGAGCGCCTTGTCAAAACGACGGAAGGCATGAAACCTAAAGAAGCAGCACAAGTTCTTGAAGCTCTTGATTTTGAAGTTTTACTAGATTTGATGGAGAAAATAAAACCCTCTAAAGCATCCTTGATCTTAAGCAACATGGATCCGAAAAAAGCAGGATACTTGATGTCAGAACTTGGTAAACGCCGTCATCTTTTAAAAGAGGGAGGAGACGCCAAAGGCATCCCACAAAGTGTTCCGATTCCCTCATCAACCCCTTCTTTGTCTCCTAGCACCACACCTGCAGGAAATCCACCTTCTCCACAAAGCATGGCCCCTCAACCGTCAGCGCCTGCGGCCCCTCAAACTAAGATGCCTGTGGGACCTGCATCTGCGCCTCCCTCTGCAGCCATTCCACCAAGCGAACTGCCGCCTTTTACCCCTCCTCAAGAGCAAACGCTGCCAGCACGTCCAAATCCAACGACGTCTAAGCCTAAGGCACCACCTGAGTCACCTGCCGCAGCTCCGGCTGCGTAGCACTAAAGAAAAAGCCTTATTTTTTAGCACTGTAGAGGACACTTCCTAGATCCAGAAGGGCTTTTTGAAGCGCTACATTTTGTATTTTTTCAATAGCGCGTCTTTCGTGGTCCGGTAAAACGCCTTTTTCAATAACCGGGCGCACGTTCTTTGTCATACGCGGCAAAGGGGCTTGAAAAAAACGTAGCTCCTGAACTTTAGGATACCCGTAATAGCGATGAAGATGCGCCAAAATCTGAGTTTGAAAAGACGACACATAAAGAATAGCGGCTGGCGCCACTCGAATACTTAGGGTCGTTCTTTGGGCCTGCGTCCCGTCATAAGTGATTTTCTCGGGCGCGCAAAATGCCGCAATCTCAGAGCCAACAATTTTTTCCCACTCCAAAAAAAGACCAGCGTCCGGCACACCTCTTTGGTTAAAGGCTTCTTTTAAAATTTCAGGCAAAAAGCCAGCAAGGATAACGGGTTCTTTTTTATTTTTCATTTTTATTCTTTTCAAAAAATCTCTCTTTGCCTATGGTAGGTCTGGATTTTACCCTACTTTTCATAAGGCGCAAGGATGGCTTCGTTTTCTCCACCACCCAAGTATATGATTGATCTTCTTCTGACCTGGTACGACGCCCAAGCAAGGGACCTGCCTTGGCGCGTAAAAGGGGGAAATCATCATGACCCTTATGCTGTGTGGGTGAGTGAGATCATGTTACAACAAACAACAGTCGCCACAGTCAAGGATTATTTTATTCGCTTTATGAATGTTTTTCCTACAGTTTTTGACCTCGCAAAAGCGCCCCTTGAAGACGTTCTCGTTATTTGGCAAGGCCTTGGTTACTATAGCCGCGCCCGCAATTTACACAAAGCAGCCCAAGAGCTTGTTCACCGGTTTCAAGGTATTTTTCCATCTGATCCGGCCATCCTCCAAACCCTTCCGGGGATCGGCCCCTATACAGCGGCCGCCGTTGCCGCCATCGCTTTTGATACCCCTTGCCTTCCTGTGGATGGCAACATTGCCCGTGTTATTTCCCGCATGCGCGCGATTGAAACGCCGCTTCCAGCTCTATTATCTGAGGTCCGTAAAGAAATTAAGACTTTTGTGGGGCATGCCAGACATCACGGCGATATGGCCCAGGCGCTCATGGACTTAGGCGCAACGGTCTGCACGCCAACGTCGCCTTCTTGTAATATATGTCCTTGGAATTCTGATTGCAGCAGCTCTAAAAACAACACAACCCGTCAATATCCTATTCCTGCGACAAAAAAGAAAAAGCCTCTTAAATTCGCCCATGCCTATCTTATCCAAACGCCCTCAGGACAGCTTTGGATGCGCAAACGCCCCGACACAGGTCTTTTGGCAGGCCTTATAGAAGTACCCATGTCCGATTGGCTAGAGGATGAGACGCTGCTCGTTCAAACACCGCCCATCAGCGGCGCCTGGACCAAAGCACCCTCTTTGATCAAGCATGTGTTCACACACTTTGATCTTCATGTGCAGCTTTGGACCATCACCATTGATGAGTCCTCGCTTCCCATCGAAGGGTTTTGGGCCTGTCAAAGCACGATTCCTCAACTGGCGCTCCCAACCCTCACCAAGAAAGTGATCAAAAATACGCCACTCCTTTCAGACAAGTCTTGACAGACGGCGCCCAATCTGACAGGATCCCGTTCATACTTTTGTAACTCATGGAGTCATTATGGCTAAAGCAAACACCATTAAGATTCGCCTCGTCAGCACAGCCGACACGGGTTTCTTTTACGTCACCAAAAAAAACCCCCGTACCATGACTGAAAAAATGGTCAAAAGAAAGTACGACCCCGTTGCAAGAAAACACGTTGAGTTTAAAGAAGCGAAAATTAAGTAACTTTTTATAAAAGAAAAAAAGCGCCACTCTTGGCGCTTTTTTTATATCAAAGACACAGCTCTCTTTCCTTTTCTTTTAACCCTTTCTTAAATTCCTTGTTTTATCCTTCACCCTAACTATAGTTGTCGCGTATAAAAAGGAATAGAAAATGTCCATCTTTAAGGCATGGGGTCTTCAAAAAAGGGTTGTGGCCGGCTTAGTGCTTTTTGGTCTTTTACCTGCCGTGGCGCTGTATGGCATTTTCTATTGGCAGGCAGAAGCCATCCGCAAAGGTTTCGAAGCCCCCTTCTTGCAGCAAGCTGAATACACCCTCGATGTGGTGGACCGCACCCTTTACGAACGTGTAGGCGACGTCCAGGCCTTTGCCATGAACAGCGCCTTTCGTGACCCCAACAATTGGCAGGGCCCCAATCAAGCCGCTCTTACAGGTACTATCAACGAATATATGAAACTTTATGGCCTTTATAGAATCATGATGGTTCTTGACACAAACGGTGTCGTCCATGCCATGAACACCTTCGACCAAAGTGGTAAACCCCTTAAAGGTGCGACCCTTGTGGGACAAACCTTTGCCAAGGAACCTTGGTTTCAAAAAACCATGGCCGGTGACTTTATCAAAGACACAAAAGGCAATCCCACAACAGTACATGTCGAGGGACCTTACGCTTTTCCCATTGCGAACTCTTTGTACCGTGTAGAAGATAGCTACGGCCTTATTTTTACCTCCCCCATCAAGGATTTTCAAGGACGCACCATTGGCATCTGGGTCAATTTTGCTGATTTTGGTTTTATCGAAAATATCTTTGCGGAACTCCACAAAAAGAATCAAATTGCAGGCCAAAACCACACCGAAGTCACCCTTTTAGACAGCAAGGGATACGTGATTTCCGAATACAATCCCGAAAAAACAGACATTCAGAACAAAAACAGAGATTTCAAGGTACTTGGTAAATTCAATCTTGTGGAGCGCGGCGTGAAGGCTGCTGCCGAGGCTATTTCTGGCAAGGCCGGCGTCATCAATAACTCTTTTCATGCCCGCAAGAAAATGGAGATGGTTGCTGGCTTTGCGCATACCAGAGGCTACGAAGACTTCAAAGGTCTTGGCTGGTCCATTTTAACAAGAGGGCTTCCTAGCGAAATTTATAAGCCTGTGAAGGTGATGGATTACAGCATGCTCATTGCCATTTCGGTCACCATGGCCATCATCGTTGTGATAGGCTTTTTCCTTGGTCGTTATTTTGCAACGCCCATTGGCACCCTGGCGGACGTCATGCGTAGAATTGCAGGAGGCGACAAGAACCTTGTTGTGCCCTATCAAGACAACAAAACAGAAATTGGACAGATGGCAAAAGCTTGCCAGTTCTTTAAAGACGTCGTGACCAAAGCCGAAAAACTGACTGAAGACCAGAAAATTGCAGCCGAAACATCTCGTCAAGATCTCAAGCACAAGATGCTACTGCTCACGGATGAAATTGAACAGGAGATGAAGCAAACCATCACCCATGTGCTTGAAAATGCTGATACGGTGGTCACCATTTCTAAGGAGATGAGTCAATCTGCCAACAGAGTTTCCATCGAATCCCACGCGGTGTCACAGGCGACAGAACGTGCACAAATGAACGTTGACAGTGTCGCGGCCGCCACGGAGGAGCTTTCCATTTCTGTGAACGAGATCAGTCAGCAAGTGTCCCATGCGGCGCGTACAGCGCAGTCGGCCGTGACATCTGCTAACACAACCAATATAACCGTTCAAAAACTTGCCGATGCCGTACGCAGTGTAGGAGATGTCGTTCTTATGATCTCTGACATTGCTGAACAAACGAACCTGCTGGCGCTTAATGCCACCATCGAAGCTGCGCGCGCTGGTGAGGCTGGTAAAGGGTTCGCAGTCGTAGCCGCCGAGGTGAAAAATCTTGCCAACCAAACCACCAAGGCTACAGATGGGATTACCCAGCAAATTACGGCCATTCAAAATGCCACAGAAAATTCCGTAACTGCCATCGAAGAAATTGTGAAAACCATCCAAGAGATTGATAATATCTCGTCGTCCATTGCGGCCGCCGTCGAAGAACAGGGCGCTGCCACCAACGAAATAAGCTCGAATACCCAACAAGCAGCCCAAGGGACGCGCGAGGTATCTGATAAGATTGTAGGCGTGAATACAGAGTTTCAACACACCAATGAATTATCTGCAAAAGTTCAGATGATGACCGATGATGTGATGAATATGGTCCAGGGTCTTCGCAACCGTATGATTGCTATTCTGCGCGATTCATATGCAGGAAATAGACGTACCGATACACGGTATGACGCCAGCGGCTATACCGCTAACGTTACCTTTAAAGGAAAGGCGTATCCTTGTTCTGTGAAAGATATCTCATCAGATGGTATCGCCATTTTCAGTAAGGAAATTGCCGCAGACGCCCTTAAAGATGATTCTATTACCTTTGATCTTTCTGGATACCCCAGTGTCGTCAACGGCCATATTGTGGGGTGTGCGGCGGGCGAGATCGTGCGTGTTTGTTATTACGGTGATACAAGGCAAAAAAGCTCTATGGAGCGTTTTATCAAAAGTCGTTTTGGTCAAGAACGTCAAATCGCTTAACATGTTACCCCCCCCAGCATCAGATCGGTTGATGCTGGGGGACTCTTTTTTGAATATCTATCCTTTAACTTATTTTTAAAGTTCTTCCCCTAGCATCCTTTAGTGATATTCTTGAATTTAGGTGGAGCAGCCATGTCATTTTTTCAAAATTGGGGCTTAAAAAAGCGCGTTGTTGCCTGTCTGTTGGCGTTTGGTCTTTTACCTGCTCTGACGCTTTATACGCTTTTTTATGTGCAAGCCCAGACTATTAAAAAGAGCTTTGATGAACCCCTTCGCTCTCAATCTAAAACCGTCATCGAGGCCATTGATCGCACGCTTTACGAACGCCTTGGCGATGTAGAGACATTTTCTCTTAACACCGTTGTCAAAAATCCCAATGATTGGCAAGGACCCTCTTCTGCTTATGTCCAAGATACCCTCAATGACTATATGGATATTTATGCCTTTTATGATCTTATAATGATTGTGGATATGACGGGCCGTGTGCGCATGACAAACACCCTTGATACAAATAGAAAACCCGTCAAAGGTCCTTCCCTTGTGGGTCAATCTTTTGCCCAAGAAGACTGGTTCAAACAGCTCGCAGCAGGACAATACCTAAAAGACAAGGACGGAAAATCCCTTAACAAGCTTTTGGTGGGACCAATCCCCTTTCCCATGCTCAATAATCAGCGTGCCAAACCCGATTCTTATGTCATGATTTTTGCAGCGCCCATTGTGGACGCACAGCACCAAACCGTTGGTTTTTGGGTTAATGTGGCTGACACCTCTTTCCTCAGCCGTATCCTTGCAAAGTTCCATCATATGGCAAAAGAGGTTGGGCAAGATCAAACAGACTATACCCTTTTGGATAAGGACGGCTTTATTATTCTCGAGCACGACTCTGATAAAAATGATCAACAGAATCTTGCAAGGGACTTTTCTGTTTACGGCAAACGCAATCTTGTCCAAACAGGTTCAGAGCTTGCCAAGGCCGCCGTTTCTGGAAAAAATGACGTTCTTCCTGCCTACAATGGTCGAAAAAAAGTGGTTCAAATTGGCGGTGTGGCGCACGCTAAAGGTTATGACGACTTTCAAGGCCTTGACTGGAGCATCATGGTCCGCTCAGAAGCAAGCGACCTTTATGCCGCCGTCACACGCACGAATAAGGGCATGATGATTGCTATTGGTGTGACTCTTCTTGTCATTCTAGGTTGGGGTATTTTTTTAGGAGATCGGTTCTCGGCCCCCATTTCAACTCTTGCAGATATCATGAGGCGCGTCGCAAGTGGTCATAAAGATCTTGAAATTCCTTATCAAGACAATAAAACCGAGTTCGGCGAAATGGCGCAATCTTGTAACTTTTTCAAACAGGTTGTTGTAAAAGCAGAACAACTGGCCTCTGAACAAAAATTTCAAACAGAACGGGCAGAATATGAACTGAAACAGAAAATGCTTCTTCTTACCGATGAAATTGAAAAGGAAATGCAAGAAACCATCGCAGGCGTGCTTGAAAATGCCCAAGGTGTTTTGAAAATCTCTAAAGATATGACAGCATCTGCAACACGCGTTGCCCTTGATTCTATGGCTGTTTCCCAAGCAACTGAACGCGCGCAGATGAACGTTGAGAGTGTGGCCGCCGCGACAGAAGAGCTTTCGATCTCGGTCAATGAAATCAGCCAACAAGTCACACATGCTGCGCAAACAGCGCAGACTGCTGTCACAACGGCACACTCGACCAACCTCACCGTTCAAGAACTTGCGGACGCCGTGCGAAGTGTCGGTGATGTGGTGCTGCTGATCTCAAGCATTGCCGAGCAAACTAACCTGTTGGCTTTGAATGCCACCATTGAAGCGGCGCGGGCTGGCGAGTCTGGTAAGGGTTTTGCGGTCGTTGCCGCAGAAGTTAAAAATTTGGCCAACCAAACCACTAAGGCCACAGACGGGATTACACAGCAAATCACCGCCATTCAAAATGCGACTGACAACGCTGTGAATGCCATCGAAGATATTGTTAGAACCATTCAAGAAATTGATAATATTTCATCCTCCATTGCGGCCGCGGTGGAAGAACAGGGCGCTGCCACCAACGAAATCAGTGCCAATACCCAACAAGCCGCCTTTGGTACAAGGGAGGTTTCTGAAAAAATCTCGAGTGTAAATGCAGAATTTCAAACCACCAGCATGTTGTCCACAAAGGTTAAAGAGACAACAGATAGTGTAATGGATTTGATTCAAGATCTTAAAAATCGCATGGTTGTCATTCTTCGCGATTCCTATGCAGGAAATCGACGTCAAAACCCACGATACAAAACGGAAAATTATGTGGCATCCCTTGTAAAAGATGGCAAAAACTATCCTTGTGACGTGAAAGATATTTCATGTGAAGGTCTTGCTGTCTCCTCTAACGATCTTGCACAAAGCTCTAAAGAAGGCGACCTTATCACCATCGAACTTTCTGGGTATATGCAAAATCTGTCTGGTCACATTGTGGGAATTGCAGGGGGGCAAGTCGTGCGCGTTGTGTTCAAAGGCGATGAACGACAAAAGCAGTCTATTGAACGGTATCTGGAAGTGCGTTTTGGTAAGCAAGCGGCTATTGCTTAGGGTTGGGTCCTAGACTCAACGGGTCAAAGCACCTAGGTTTTTTTTGCGAGGCCTCTTGAGTTATAAGAGACGGATTGCTTACAAGATTAGTTTCTTTGCTAATTTCTAGGAAATATTTATGACGAAGAAAAAAACCCCGCGCACCTTCCGCCCCTGATAAAGGGGCCGAAGGCTTCAGGCTGACAGCATAACTTAAAAGATTAGTCTTTTTTCTTGCGTTGACGACCAAAGTTACTAAAGATCTGTTTTGGCCAGGACGCCTCACCCATGGCGGTTTTAGTTGCTCTTTTCACGGGCTCTAGGTCATGTCCTTCTTGATCCGTATGAGCAATCTCTTCAATCATGCCACCCTCACTGAATTTAATGGTAATCAAAGACGTCTCTAAAACTTTTGGTTCAAAAAAGGCAGTAGTCTCCGTCCTTTTTGCCGCGTAAACCCACACTTTCTCATCAAAGGCGAGGGTCGAGGAAGGGCTTCCAGCAAGGCGCATGACATCCATCTGCGTAGACACACCAGGCTTAAGCTGCGCCATCACCTTGGGATCAATGGTTTTTCCCCTGACATCAATGCGTGATTGACATCCACAAAGGACCATGGCTGTTCCCACCAAAAGTATTCCTGCAACTTTTCCTAACATTTCATCTTCCCAGACGTTAAATCGATGCTTTAGTCCTACCAAAACTCACGCGCCAACTCAACAGATCTCATATCTTGTCTACCCAAGAAATGACACCCTTGCCTGCATTTGAATTATTTACACCCAAGAAAAAAAGTAACAACGTCTTAGTTTCAAGGTTTTTCCACAAAGGATGCCACAACCTTTTTAAGGCCCGCTTTCTCAAATTGAATGTCGAGCTTATCTCCTTGAATGGAGAGAATCTTCCCATAACCAAACTTGATATGAAACACGCGCTCTCCGATTTTGAAGGCGCTAGGGTTAGGCGCAACAAATTCAGGCGCTTCTTCTTTTGAAAAACTAGCTCCTAACGTCCATGAGGATTGAGTGCGCACTTGTTGTTGCAAAGGGCGCGCGATCATCACGTGTTCTTTAGGAAGCTCATCAATAAAGCGGGAGGGCTGACCCGATTGCCAACGCCCATGAATGCGTCTATTTGCGGCGTAGGTAATTAGCGCCCGTTTACGTGCGCGCGTCAGCCCCACATAGGCAAGGCGGCGCTCTTCCTCTAGGCCCTTGCTGCCTGTTTCTTTAAGGGATCTGGCGCTGGGGAAAATCTCTTCCTCCCACCCTGCCAAGAAAACCGTATCGAACTCGAGCCCTTTGGCACTGTGCATGGTCATAAGACTCACCCGGTCTGCTTCATCTTGGGTGTTCACGTCCATGACAAGACTGATGTGATCTAAAAAGGCACCAAGGGTTGGAAAATCTGCCATGGCACGTACAAGTTCTTTGAGGTTTTCAAGGCGCGCTGGTGCGTCGGCAGATTTATCTTCTTGCCACATGGCCGTATACCCTGATTCATCAAGAACAATCTGAGCAAGCTCAAAGGGGGGAAGTGTTTTGGAAAGGGTGCGCCAACGCTCGAACGCACGCATAAGCTGCTCGAGACTTGTGCGCGCCTTACCGCGAATTTCATCGGTTTCCAAAAGGGTATAGCACGCCGCCACCAGGGACACATTTTGCACCCGTGCATAGTGGTGTAAAAGTTGTACCGTCGTCGCACCAATGCCGCGCCTAGGGGTATTCAAAATACGCTCGAACGCAACCCCGTCATCGCCTTGGGAAACCACGCGCAAATAGGCAAGTGCGTCTCTGATTTCTTGACGTTCGTAAAACCGAGGGCCACCCACCACCCGGTAGGCAAGACCTAAGGTCATAAGCCGATCTTCAAACTCACGGGTTTGAAAGCTTGCCCGCACCAAAATCGCCATAGACGACAACGTCGATCCGCTTCGAAGGAGTGTTTCGATTTGATTACCCACAAAGCGGGCCTCTTCTTCCGAGTCCCACACCCCCTGCACGCGGACCTTTTCCCCTTGATCCACTTGGGTCCAGAGAGTTTTTCCCAAGCGAGAGGCATTATGCGCGATCAAGTCGGACGCCGCCCCTAAGATATGGGGGGTCGAGCGGTAATTTTCTTCAAGACGCACCACAAAAGCACCAGGAAAATCCTTTTCAAAGCGTAGGATGTTAGAAACCTCCGCCCCTCGCCAACCGTAAATGGACTGATCATCGTCCCCCACACAGCAAATGTTTTGATGTCCCATAGCGAGAAGACGCAACCACAAATACTGGGAAACGTTGGTATCTTGGTACTCGTCCACGAGAATGTAGCGAAATTTCTGTTGGTATTCTTTTAAAACATCGGGCGCCTCTTTAAAGATTTGCAGCACCTTAAGGATCAAATCTCCAAAATCGACGGCGTTTAGGGTACGAAGGCGCGCGTCATATTCACCGTAAAGGAGCAAACTTGGATCATCGGGCACCTTCAAATCCGCGGCCGACACTTTATCAGGCGTCAGTGCCCGGTCTTTCCATCGACTGATGGCAGAGGCAATCACCCGGGGCGGCCATTTTTTCTCATCAATTTCCTCGGCACGCATAAGCTGCTTGATCAGGCGCAACTGATCGTCCATATCAAGAATGGTAAAGCTGGGATGTAGCCCTGCCAGCTCTGCGTGACGCCGCAGGATCCGCACACAAAGAGAGTGAAAGGTCCCAAGCCAAAGCCCCTCAACGTCGCGTCCCAAAAGTTTTTCTAGACGCTCTTTCATTTCGTTGGCGGCTTTGTTAGTAAAAGTGACTGCCAAAATTTGACTGGGATAGGCCTTAGAAAGGGTCAGCATATGAGCAACCCTTGTTGTTAGGACACGTGTTTTACCCGTACCAGCGCCCGCCAAAATCAAGACAGGACCGTCCACAGCCTCGACCGCCTGGCGCTGCGGCTCGTTTAAGTCCCTTAAGTATTCTGGCAAAGGCGGCTCATGGGTCATGGGATCATGGGCAACAAGGGCGTGTTGTGTTAACATAGTCTTTTCCCGTATGGTGTCGCGTGGAGGTATCGTTGACACCCAACCTACAGGAGCGCGCACGAGATTGCCAGCACTGCAAAGAATAATTAGCCATCTTCCTACCCAAGCGGTCTTATTGATGATGGTTGCCATCGGTTTTTACGCCCTACAAGACGTTTGCGTAAAAAGCCTACCCCCGTCTATTCACGTTGTCGAGATCTTGTTTTGGCGCAGCGTCTTTGCGATCCCTATGGTGATTCTTTTTGTTAAAACAGAATCTCATCCCCGCCCCTGGCATACAAAAAAACCTCTACATCATCTGATACGCGCTTTATTTGCTTCACTTGCGACCTTGTTTTTCATAACCTCTTTTAGGCAAATGCCCTTGGGTGATGCCTACGCCCTTACCTTTTCAGCGCCCCTTTTTATGGCTCTTTTGGGGGCCTATTTTTTAAGAGAAAACCCACCCAAACATAGATGGCACGCTGTTTTTATCGGGTTTATTGGTGTTTGGGTGATTTGCGAGCCTTCTTTGGATCAGCCGCATCTTTATCTTATTCCGTTGGCGGGTGGTCTTTTTCACGGCCTGTCGCAACTCACGCTCCGATCGCTTAATCAAGAAGATAGCACCAGCATGATTGTCGCCGTTCTTTTGGGAACCAGTCTCTTTTTGTGCGCGCCCGTCATGTTTCAACACTCGTGGGATTATACAACCCAAGAGATGACCTTATTTGTGGGTATCGGCGTTTTGGGCGGAATCGCTCAGTGGCTCATGACCCATGCCTTTAGACGGGCCTCTTTGACCTTTCTTGCCCCTTTTGATTACGTCGCCCTTTTATGGGGTATTGGATTCGACTTTGCCCTTTGGCACCACAAACCAAGCTCTTATTTAATCGGCGGCGCCCTTCTTATTTTGGGAGCAAACTTTTATCTGTTATGGCAAGAACGCCGGCAGGATCGAAAGAAAGTTACTCCTGGCTTGGCCTCTTCGTAAAGGCAAATCCTTTTTCTATGAAAAAGTGAAAAAGTCCCCCTATCAATCCCCCCATCATCACCTCAGCGCCTCTGCTGATACCCGTCACGTAAAGGGGTTCATGGGGATCAGCTGTTAAAAGCACAATGGCCCCCGTCCACATACTGGCCCGAAGAGCGGGACGGCCGTACGATAAGCCGGTACAAAGGGCAATACAAAGGCCTGCTTCTGTGGCAAAGGTCATCCCCAAAGGATGTACAAGACTGTGCAAACCCACTGCTACCGCGACTCCAAGGGCTGTTCGCCAAATGCGCCGAAAGACAATGGTCCACGTTTCTGCCAAAACTTCTTGGGCAACGACAATCGCTGATACCAAGGCCCAGATAGGGTGGTACTCTAAGCGCAACGCCGCCGCTAGCGCGTAAGCGACCATGGCAGACGCCGTACAACGCATCACAAAAATTGAAAGGGGAAGAATTTTTTCCAGCAACGATACCTCTTACGTTATGCTCGTCTCAATCGCTGCCAAAGCGCTCGAACGACGCTCCATTGCCTACATCTCGTAGCCAGGCTTTTTGTAGAGTTTTCCCTTTGAGGTCATAATTTCTTTTCATAGACCTCTTCTTTCCACCTCTCTTGGGAAATTTCTTCAAACGCTACGGAAAACGCTTCTTCCCCGTGCCCTAGAATTTTCATTCCTTGATCGACGATGGCATTTGCAAGCTCGTGCTTTTTTTCGTCTGTTACACCAGGCCAAAGTTTTATCGTTATGTGGGGCACCGGGACCTCAATCTGCCTCAAAGGGGGCTAAATAAGTATCATCACTCACTTTATCAAGCCAATGCACAAACGCCTCATCCAAGGCTTCTTGAATGGCGATATGGCTCATGGCTGTTTTATCTGTTGCCCCGTGCCAATGCTTTTTACCACACGGACAGGACACAACATCTCCCGGACGAATTTCCTTTTTCGGACTATCCTCACACTGGGTCCAGCCTAGACCTGAAATAATGACCAAATTTTGCCCTAGGGGATGGGTATGCCAAGCGGTTCTTGCTCCTGGCTCAAAGGTAACAAGGGTCGCGGCAACACGACTTGGTGGGACGGCAGGAAAAAGAGGATCAAGGCGCACAGTACCGGTGAAATAATCCTCTGAGCCTTTTATAGAGGGCTGTGACCCGGCACGTCGAATGAGTTGTTCCATGACGCTTTCCCTTTTTCTTTTTTTCTATGCAATCAGGCTTTGAAGATGGCGCACCCGAGGGGATTCGAACCTCTGACCTTTGCCTCCGGAGGGCAACGCTCTATCCAGCTGAGCTACGGGTGCCTGACTATTGATGTATACGTAAAAACTCCTCAAGTCAAAGGCTCTTATGAAAGACTCTCGACATAGGCTCTTGTGCGGGCGCATGTTCTGTTTTCGGATACTGTTTTTTGAAGTAACTTTCGGCGTCGATGTCGGGCACTTTCTTTTAAACTTGGCGTACTCTTTTGGTCTTGCAGGATATGTTCGTATGCCACCAATCTTAATCTTCTCGGTCCCCTTAACGCCATGGATTTTGCAAGGCGCAGGCGCTCGTCACGACAATTTATATGTAGGACTTCATCTGGTTCCAGCACGCTTTTAAGACGCCCCAGCGCGTCATAACGATCCAAATCTGTGACAGGGCCTTCTAACTCAAACAACGGATCACACAAAAGAGCAATCATAAGTCTTTTGGCACTTTGTTGTGTCCCAGGTGATGCCCTAAAGGTTTTGCGTGCTTTTTTAGCATAGTGCCAGGCACGCTTTAGATCCGCGCGCCTTTTTGTGTCATGATCTTCGAACAATTCAACCAAAGCGGGTACATAATGACCCTTGTGACACATCAACCCCAAACCCAAATAGGCTGCTGCTTTTTCTTTCCAATTTTGGTTTTCTGGGCGGCTTAATGCTTCAAAAAACTCTTGAACTCGTCCAAAACAAGAAGACGTTTCCTCTTTTGCGACTCGGTCATAAAAAACCACAAGACTCGCAACACCGACCGCTTGTTCAACGATCTCTTCTAGTGCCTGGACAGGAGTCATTATGGAGAAGCGCGCCCCCACCTCTTCTTCCTCCTGGCAACTTGCCATAGAAAATGATGTCGCACTGATACTCAGTATGAGGCTTGTTACAAAAATTGTTTTGTTTTTCATCAGTTATACTCCCTCAGTGCGTATCAAAAATCAGAAGGCAGCATATAGAGATCGCTAATAATGGCAAGCTCTTTATCTCAAATTTCTCTAGTTTTTATTCGGACATTTTCATGAAAATCAAAAGGAGATGAAATAGGATTATTGACTTTTGTTTTATGATCACCATATATATTTTTGACAGATACAAAAAGAGAGACTCTACCAATGCACACAAAATCACAAAAACAAATACTAACTTTAAAAAATTTACTTATCGCCACATCCCTTACCATGACAGGCTTTTGTGGAACCACACACGCCTCCTCACAAGACGAACTTCCAGAAGGTTTTGATGCCACAGCATATGTGGGTCGTTATCATGATCTCTCTGCAGCCTACAACAAACAGCACGACACAGACCTTTTTACCTTTGCAAAAAATCACTTTCTGATGAGTGGCCGTCACGAAGGACGGGAGGCAAGAAGCTGTATAAGCCTTGGTCTTCCTGCTGATTTCAAAGAAGACGACTACCTTATTCTTCATCCCGATATCGCGACGCACGTCAGCGCTCAAGGCCTTAATCCAATTCATTTCGCTATTTCTCATTTCTTATCAGAGGGAAAGAAAGAAGGGCGCGCTTATAAAATCACAACACATGACGCACCGTCTCAATCTATTGTTTCTCTTCCCGATGACTTCGACCCACAAATTTACCTGATTCTTAATAACGATGTCCTAGAACATGCTGTAAAAAGTGGATTTAACCCCCTTGATTTTGCTAAAGAGCACTACCTCACAAATGGCCGCAAGGAAAACCGTTCGTACACTCTTTCTTCTGATAAGAGTCCATTGTCTCTTCATACCTCACAAGTATCCTCTTTAGAAGAAAACCTTCAGCAAATGCGAAGGGAGCAAGAGGAGTCTGATCAAGTCTTCAGGAAAAGCCAACCAATATCCTTTATTTCACATCCCAAGCCCATTTTACCGTCTTCGGACCTTTCGCCTGTGTACATTCCTTATTCCCGTAATCAACAGCAATCATCTTCTGTGCCGTCGACATCCCCCTCCGTACCTTTCGCAGGGATGCCAATCCCTCATCCCGTCTATCAAGGACCTAGCGGGCCTATGCAAAATTCTTTTACCATTACCTATCAGCCACTTATGCCGTTTTTTCCATTGAACCCCTACAAAGCTGAAGGCTCGCCACCCCACGAACTCAATCCTTTCATGCCAGCACCTCAAGTGCCTGTGCCCTCCCCAATGAAGACCCGTAATCTAGAAGCCGAACTCAATGCGGCCCTGGACCAAGGGAATGAGGCTCTTGTCCTTCAACTAACCAGGGAAATGGCTGAGTTTGAGATGAGATCATCACCCAAACCTAAAGCGCTGTTGCCTGAGGTTATGCCTCCCATCCAAGACGACAGTCTTGAGGCCAAAATCCAACGCGCCATGGAAGCCAATGATGAACAAACACTCTTTCGTCTTTTAAATGCCAATGACGATGCACATGCCCCTAAGCCTTCACTTGTCCGTGACATGGCCAAGGCTTTTGAAGCACAAGGGCGCGGCGGCAATGCGGACCAGAATCAATTTATGCGGGGATATGAGTTCGATCACGGTGGTCGATTTGTCAATGGAAATCAACGCGATCCTTCTAAGATGAACAATCAGCATAAATAAATCATCAAGCTTAGGACGTCCTGGCAAAAAGGGACGTCCTAAGGCTTATATTCCTTGAACTTCCCATAATCTTCTTGGTAGTTGATGCAGTTTTGAGTAAAGTGCCAGAAAGATTCTCTCAATGATGTGACTTAAACAAACCCTAGAAGGATGTAAACATGGCTCTGGAATTTAATTACGACCGCATGGTTCAAAAAGCTCTTTTGCAGGTTGTGCGAGAAACTCTTGATCTTACAGCAAAAAATGGCCTTGTGGGATCACATCATTTCTACCTCACCTTTCAAACCAACAGATCAGATGTCCAACTGGCCGACAAACTGCGAGAAAAGTATCCAGAAGAGATGACCATCGTCCTTCAGCATCAGTTTTGGGATCTTGAGGTAAGTGAGACCGGTTTTGGTGTGACCCTCAGCTTTGATGATAAGCACGAGAAAATTTGGATCCCTTATGTAGCCATTGTGAACTTCCTCGATCCATCGGTCAAATTTGGACTACAGTTTGAAGCAGCAGACCCAGAAAACAACGGTGATCAAGGTCCCAAACCCGATAACAAAAAGGACGCCGCGTCGGACACATCTTCATCAGCCAAAGTTGTAACACTTGATGCCTTTCGCAAAAAATAACTTCTAAGACACTTGTTAAACATGCGCCCTTCAATGGGGCGCATTATTTTTCGCAAATATTCTGCAAAAAGGTATAAAAAAAGCCCGCAAATGCGGGCTTTTTACATCCTTGAACGCTCTAATGCTTTTTCATCGCGTCTTGTGCCTTGCGTGCCATTTCCTTGGCCTCAGCAGTTCCCTCAGTCAGGCGACCATGCCACAGTGCTTCATGTTCTTTATGAGCCTTTTGGCATACACTGGCCATATTCTTACCGTGACTCATAGCTTTCTCAAAAGAATTCTTCATTTGCTTTGTCTGCGCTTCTACCTTTTCCTCAAGGGTCTTGGCTTGTGTCACCTCTTTAAGATGATTACGCATATCGCCAAAAGTTTCCTTCAAGTAAGCCTGATGAGCTTGTGTCAACGTTTTAACCGTATCAAAGGCAGAACGTTGAGCCTTGGAAAAGGCTTCCATATTTTTCTTGTGAGAATTCATGACGCTTTCAAAATCTACACGGGGCATTTTAAACCCACCAAAAGCAGAAGCTTGCTCCGCCTTCCCAAAAGTCTTCGCAACCATTTGCACACCTCCCTTAAAAATGTATTGATCTTATCTATGATCCTTAATCATAACGCCGCCGCAAATGAAGGTCAATAGCTTTCTCTTATTCCAAAATAAGTTAACGTGTGATTTCTACTCCTTTACCTGCCCCCACATAACGCCCTCATTTTATTTATCTATTCTAATTTACCTTAGGTGGCTTGTGGAAACTGGGTTTCTTTTTCTCTTCAGGCACCAATTCTTCTTGGACAATCACTTCATCGGACGTCACATCTTGAAAAGAAGGTTTTAGATCTTTCGGCAAAGAGTTAACTTTTTCTTTGGAAGAACTGTTACCTTCATGAGCTTCACCTTTTGATAATATCTTTTTGTTTTCTGTTTTTTTCCCTAGAGATTTTTTCGTTCCGCCTAAAGAGGATGCGGGACGCGGCAAGGGCACATCTTGTAGGACTAACTCTTCGTCTTCCGTCCCGTCTAAGGATACAGGCGCATCTACGTGGGCAAGAGGCACTGCTGGCGTTTTTCCTGTCATGCTGGAAAGGCGGTCAATGTTGCGCCGGGTCGTCGCTTCATCAAGGTCGATCCTAAAAATATGCTCAGCGCGCTCTAAATCCCCAGACATCCCATACGCAAGGGCTAAGTTATGGCGCTCGCGTACTGTCACTCCCGGCAGAGTGAGCGCCTTTTCTAGCACTTCTTTTGCCCGCTTGTATTGCCCTTCCAGAACAAGAGAAAGACCTAAATTGGACAGAATACCAACATTATCCCCTGAAATCGTCAGGGCCTTTTCATAATAACCCTGCGCTTTTTTATGCTCTGATTTGGCGTCATAACACACACCAACATAATTCAAATAGGATGCCTCTTTAGGATGCTCGGTTGAAAGTTTTTGAAACAGTCCCAGCGCTTCGTCTGTGGCACCCTGGGCAAGGAGGATCTTTCCTTTTAGTTTCAGTGCTTCTTCTGAGGTCGGATGTTTTTGCAGATAGGTTGAAATATGAATCATGGCCTGAGCATATTCCATTGTATGCCACTCGGCCTCAGCCAAAAAAAGCAAGAGCTCCACCCGTTCAGGATCCTTGTCAACGGACTGCTTATAAAAAGCCGCCGCCGACGCGTAGTCCCCTGATTCCTTAAACCGCTCCGCCACACGTAACAGCCCCAAGTCGTCTTTTGCATCGGGTGATGTTGTTTTATCACACCCCCCCAAAATTATACACGACACCGTCATTACCGCTTTGATTCCACTGGATAAACGGGTTTTCCTGTCCATACGCCCTCTCTGCAAAAAAGTAATTTATTATTAATACGTTAACTTTTTTTTTAGGTTTATGGAATATATAATCTAAAAATTGAATAAAAATTAGGGAGATTTTATTGGGCATTTTTCAGATTTCATTTCTCATCGCCTGTTTAATTGGCGCCTGCTGGGATTTTCTTTTCTTTAAAATCCCTAATGAAATCGTCATTTTTATTATTTGCCTTTTTCTTGTGAAATTCATTCTATTTGAACCATCTCCACACGATTATCGTCCTTTCTTTTATTTTGGAGGCTCTCTCGTTGTAGGGTACGCCTTATATTTTTTCCGTTTTGTGGGCGCAGGGGACGTGAAGCTCATCGCAGCGGTCTCTTTATGGACCGCACAAGTCAATTATTTTTCTTTCCTTTTTATGATGGCTATTGCGGGAGGCATCCTGAGTGCGCTCTTTTACTTTTTCTCCCCTCACCTCACAGCGGTCCGTGTGCTGCTCTTGAGCAAGCTTGAAAATACCAAACTTTTTGAATCCCTTATGATCGAAGTGAATGAGCGTCTCTACGAAAAAGACACCCAAGTTAAAATCGTCGTCCCTTATGGCATCGCCATTTTTCTAGGGTCGCTGGCCACCATGATGATACAACTGTGAAAGGCATTGTATGATGAAAAACGCGATTGGACTTTTTGCCGCCCTGTGCCTGGCTTTGCTGGTGGCCTTTTTTGTATACTTTTTCCAAAAAAGTAATACTAAAAGTGCTGAAGAAAAAGTGGACACAACCGCTATTCTTGTCTCAACGGTGACTCTCAACCCAGGCGAGCGTGTTGATAGAAACAAGTTTGAATGGACACAGTGGCCCACCAAAGCCGTCCAAAGCGACTATATTCGCAAGGATAAGCCCGAAGATATCAAGTCTATTGACGGCGCCATTTTGCGCGGCATTATCCTCAAAGGAGAGCCCGTAAAAAAAGCAGATCTTGTCACCATTGGTGATAAAAGCGCGGTTACAGCCTTTGTGCGGCCAGGACTACGCGCCGCCTCCATTCCGCTTACACGCGTCTCTAACCCCAGCATCCACTATTCACCCGGCGACTATGTTGACATCATTTTCACAAAACGGGGACGTGGGACTGAAGGAGATACAGAGTCTATCATTCGCGGCGTTCGCGTCATTGCTGTGGATGATCACCTGGTCTCTCCCCAAGGACAACGCAGCACTGATGAAACCAAGCAACCTAAAAACATTACGGTTGAGCTCACCCCTCCACAAGCTGAAGAACTTGCCTCTGCCATAAGAGAAGGGAACGTTGCCATTAGCCAATACAGTGCTTTTGCCCCTCCCACACAATCAGCGGATCAAGTCCCTGTACAAACGGTTTTGCATAAGGAACCTGCTAAAGATGAAAGCGAACCAGAACAAGAGCGTGAAAAAATTAAAATCCTTCGCGGCAATGAAAAATAAACATCGATTAACAGATTGAGGTTACGAACATGGGACATTATCAAAAACAGATAAAGAGTTGGATTCTGATCATAGGAACAAGTCTCTTGATGACAGCAAACGTCCTTGCTGGGACAACGATCCGCCTTGAAAAGGATACGGCCAAAGCCCTTCCTTTGGATGGTAAAGTCACCGAGGTTTTTGTCTCCAACCCAGAAATTGCAGACGTTCAAAGCAATGGGCCAGATACTGCTTATGTCTACGGAAAGAAGGCAGGTGTCACGACCATTTTCTTAGGTGGGCACAAAGGCAAAGCAGAGCCCATTTCTGTGATCGTTACACACAGTCTAACGCCGCTTATGAATACCTTTAAGCTTGTCTATCCCAAAGAGCAGATTACGGTCACCTCCTCTCCTGCAGGGATTGTGCTCTCAGGCAGTGTCACGTCCGCAAAAACCTCTAAGGACGCTGAGAACATCGCCAAACAGTATCTCACAAAAGACGATAAAGTCGTAAATAATCTGACCGTTTCAACACCAACTCAGGTGTATCTCAAGGTACGGTTTGCCGAAGTACAACGCAACGTTTTGAATCGTTTTAGTCCTAACTTTGGTGTTTTAGGAGCAAGCGGCAACAACAATATTACCTACGGAATCCTGACAGGGCGCGCGCCTCTTGATGCCGCCGGTGCCTTTGCAAGACAAACAACAGGAAGCTCTGTTCCCTTTGGCAGTTACGGCTTACGGTTTAATGATGGTACGTCAGATCTCCAATCTCTCTTGGACGTTCTCGAACAAGAAGGGCTTGGTTCGATTCTTGCTGAACCAAATCTTGTAGCCCTTTCTGGAGAAACCGCAAGCTTTCTTGCCGGTGGTGAGTTCCCTTACCCCGTTCCTCAAGGTAACAACAGCCTCAGCATCGAATTCAAATCGTTTGGTATTGGCCTGTCTTTCACACCGACAGTACTCAACCCCAATCTGATCAACCTGCGTGTCCGTCCAGAAGTCAGCGAGCTCGACTATACAAACGCTATCTCTTATAACGTTTCAGGCACGGTCGAGACCATTCCCTCTCTTAAAACACGTAAGGCTGAAACGTCTGTAGAGCTTGCCAGTGGTCAAAGTTTTGCCATTGCAGGACTTTTGTCCAACTCGATCACAAGCCAGATTCAAGATCTTCCAGGTCTTGCGAACATTCCGATTTTGGGATCCTTGTTCCGGTCTACGAACTTTCAAAAGA
Source organism: Alphaproteobacteria bacterium (assembly GCA_013911655.1). GTDB lineage: Bacteria > Pseudomonadota > Alphaproteobacteria > Caedimonadales > UBA1908 > JACESU01. Next base: position 185,630 of record JACESU010000002.1, on the reverse strand, counting down.
ACCAGACCGAGCTTGTGATTATCGTAACACCCTACCTTGTCAATCCAGCGGCTGAGAAAAATCTTTCTCTTCCCACTGAAGGTCTTAAATATGGATCTACCCTTGACATGCTGATCATGAAGCGCCTGAACCGCGTGGAAGGTCGCGAGGCCCCTAATTTTGAACCCCCGACTGGTGGCACCCTTGAAACAGCCGCTGGCTTTAATGTGGAGTAAGCTCATGAAAAAAAAATCAACCTCTCTTGCTCTTGCGCTTCTTTTGGGGCTTAGCCTTACGGGATGCAACGATGAAATGCACCACGAAATTCCAAGGGGTCCTTGGAAGATGCAGGCCAAAAAGCATGCGCATTTTGAGACTTTTCACTTGAACGCCAAAGGCGTGGATATGAAAAAATTGCGAAGCCTTGTGGCCAAAGCAAACCTTAAAACGCCTATTTATGCACGCATCTTGCTAAATGAGCCGGAAGGCACTAAGGGCGCCACCAAACATGTGACGCACATCGAACGCGAATTGAAAAAGTTTGGAATTGCTGCCCACCGCATTGATGTGCAGTACTTGGATCCTGCGTCTGCGGCAGCCCAATCACCAAGCCAACACAAGCTTGTCACTGTCACCCTTGATCAGTATGAGCTGATTCCGCCCACTTGTCCTGGATGGCGCGAATACATGGACGGATGGAGCGATCCCACTGAAGGAGAAGCCCATTTTGGCTGTACAAACGTTAGGAACATGGTTAGCATGATAGCAGAACCAAGAGATGCCTACGAGGCACACCAAAAAGATGCGTCGGATGGCGCCAGGGAAGCTGCTCAAATTGGACTCTACAGAAAAGGCGACACACGACAAGTCAAATCTGAGTCCACAAGTCTATCGTCCGCCTCTGCTGGCGGAGGGGGCAATAGTGCTGGCACGTCATCTCAAGCATCGGGCACAGCATACTAAGGAGGGCACGTGGCCGATAAAAGAACAGGACCAGAATCAAAGGTATTTCTTGCCTTTGTCAGTGATCCAGAATCTGAAAAAGTTTTAGCGTCTCTTCCTTACGGCGAGTACGATTTGCAACCCGTTATCATGCGAGGAGACGCTGAGGCTGCCTATCAATATCTTCAACAAAATCGATCACCGCGCATTTTGCTTGTGGATTTAAGCAAATCACAATTGCCCGTATCAGATGTGTCAAAGCTTGCAGAAGTCTGTGAGCCTGGCGTTGAAGTCATCACCATTGGCCAAAGCAATGACGTGGCCGTTTTCCGCGGTCTTATTGGACTTGGCGTACGTGATTACATCGTCAAGCCCCTCTCAGAAGGCCTCGTGATCCGCAACATCAATATGATCATTTCTGGAAGTGAGACGCAAAAAACCACAAACTTTATGAACTCGGGCAACCTTGTGACCTTTTTAGGGGCAAGAGGCGGCGTAGGGACATCAAGTCTTGTGGCCAATTGCGCCTGGCTTTTGTCCGAGACTTTTCACAAGCGTGTCCACCTGATTGATATGAACTTTTACGCGGGATCACTTTGTTACTTCTTTGATCTTGCCCCTACACATGGTCTTATTGAGCTTCTTTCTACAACGGACCCTGTGGATGTCAGTGTTGTCGACAAAGCCTTTGTGAATTATGCAGAGCGTCTTACCGTCACAACAGCACAACTTGGATTCCAGGAAGAATTTTTGCCAAACATCCAAACACTTAAACAGACATTCGACATTCTTTGTCAAAAATCTCACTATGCCATGATCGATTTTCCACGCAACTATGATCCAGATCTGATGAGATATGTGCTTGGCGAATCCCACGTGGTGGTCATTGTCTGTGACTTGACCTTCTTTTCGGTCAGAGACACCGTACGTTACATTGAACTTGCAAGAAGTGTCGCCCACAGCCAGCAACGTATTATGGTTGTGGCCAACCGTGTGGGTGAATATAAAAAAGGGGAATTTGCCTTAAAAACCTTTGAGGACGTGATCCATCATTCCGTGGACGCCCTTGTATCCTTTGATCCTGTCGCACCTCTAGAGGCCTTAAATAAGGGTGTTGTGGCGGCCTCGTCAGGAGGGGGGCTCTTTACAAAAGGCGTCACCACCTTTGCCCAAGCCCTTGTGGGACGTGAAGCGCCTAAGAAAAAGAAGGGGCTTTTTTGGTAATAAACTCTCAACCGTTTTAAGAATACAATAACAACAAACAGATAACAGGGCTCAGGAAAAAGATGGCACGTTTTGGGAATATTGATGATCCTATCGCAGACCCCTCTTCGTTGCCGAAAACGTCGTCTGTGGGTAAGCTAACAGAAGAAAATGGCTTGTCTCTCTACCAAGTCAAAGTATCTCACATGTCTCCTGCGCTGGCGGCGTTTCGAGACCGTCTGTTCGAGCGCATGGTGTCTCAAATCGATCTTGCCACAGCTTCGCGCCTCACCCCTCAAGAACTGCGCGCACAGGTTGAGCGCTTTACCCTAGATTACGCCCAAGAAACTCAAACAAGATTGTCCCATCCCGAACAACAAAGCGTTTGTGAAGACATCGTAAATGACATGGTCGGTCTTGGCCCCCTAGAAGTCCTTATCAACGACCCCAACGTTACGGATATTCTTATTAATGCCTATGATCAGGTATATGTGGAATACAGAGGGAAACTTAACCTGACCAATGTACGGTTTCGAAGCGACCGTCACGTTTTGCAAGTGGCCCAGCGTATTGCCAACTTTATTGGCAGACGTGTGGATGAAACAAGCCCCATGGTGGATGCCAGACTTAAAGACGGCAGCCGTGTAAACGTTATTATTCCGCCCATTGCCTTGAATGGCGTTTCCATTTCCATTCGTAAATTCTCTAAAAGCCTCATTGATCTTGAAAAGATGTCCCACCAAGGAAATCTTTCCTCAGGCATGAGAGACTTCCTAAAAGTCGTGGCGAAATGCCGCTTGAATGTGATTATTTCGGGGGGAACTGGCTCCGGTAAAACCACGCTTTTAAACGCTATGTCTCAGCTCATCGACTCAAGAGAGCGTATTGTGACCATCGAAGACTCTGCCGAATTAAAGCTTGCCCAACCCCACGTGGTACGCCTTGAATCACGCACAGCCAACATCGAAGGAATCGGGGAAATCACCATCCGGGATCTTGTGCGCAACGCTCTTCGTATGCGCCCTGATCGCATTGTCGTGGGTGAGTGCCGCGGCTCTGAAGCCTTTGATATGCTCCAAGCCATGAATACAGGCCATGATGGATCTATGTCGACAATCCACGCCAACAATACAGCCGAAGCACTCCACCGTATGGAAAATATGATCCTCATGACAGGGCACGCCCTGCCAACCTCTGTCATCAGAAGTTATATTGCTGACGCCGTCAATGTGATCGTACACACCTCGCGCATGCGGGACGGAAAACGGCGCGTGACACAAATTACCGAACTTTGTGGCCTTGAAAACGGAGAGATTCAACATCAAGACGTATTCTCATTTGAATATGGGGATGAAGAAGATCATGAAAATATTTCAGGGACTTTTACTTGTCGCACGTCTACCCCTCATCTTTTGAAACGCGCCAAAGAATTTAATCTAGAACAAGAGCTTTTAAACAGCCTAAGGAGTGAAAAGGGATGAGCGCAACTTTCAGCCTTGTGATTGGTCTTTTTTGCTTTCTAGCTTTCTTAGGTGTTTTTCTTCTCGTCACGCGCTACTGGGACTCAAGCAAAGACAATGATCGTGCTCTTGAGCGCCTTAATGCCTTTGGGGGAAACGATCTTGATATCACATCGGATCCGCAATCGTTCTTATCTAATAAACAAAAAGGGGTCGAAAAAGCCCTTCAAAAATACTTAGGTTCTCTTAAAAGTCATAACTGGTTTCAATTAAGGCTATACCAAAGCGGCCTTGACCTCACCATGACTCAACTTTTCTTGGCTCAAATCGCTTTGATCGCTTTTCTCACGCTGGTCTTTTTTTCAAGACTGAACTTTCCTTTACTGCTTTCTTTCGGGATGGCTATTGGCATGGCTTTCTTCCTCACAAGTTTTGTCATCAATTTTCTCACAACAAAGCGGCATCAAAAATTTATCGAGTATTTGCCCCTTGCCCTTGATATTATCATGCGTTCAATTCGAGCAGGTCACCCCCTCGAACGTACCCTACCCATGGTTGCCAAAGAGGTTCCCGATCCCGTGGGGCGTGAATTTCGTACTATTACAGAACAGCTTAGTGTCGGTGTGACCTTTGAAGACGCTTTTCGCAATGCCGCCATGCGTGTGGATTTGCGTGACTTTCACTTTTTTGTTTCCGCGCTTATTATTCAACGCCAGACGGGTGGCAGCCTTTCTGAAATTCTGGAAACCATTATTTTTGTGCTCCACAAGCGCGGAGAGATTCGCGCCAAAGCGCTTGCTTTGTCCGCAGAAGGCCGTTTAACGGGAATGATCTTGGGGGCTCTTCCCGTTCTTTTCTGGTTTGCGATGGTGCTTTTCAAGCCAGAATATCTCGAATTCTTTTCACAGCCAGAAGGGCGTAAACCCTTTTATATCGCCGTGGGACTCATCGTGGCTCAAGTCCTGACTGTCCGGTGGCTTGTCAACATTAAGGTGGATTAAATGAACGTGCTATCAGATCCCGTTTTTATTAATTCTGCCCTAATCTTTATCATTCTGGTCGCGCTCTTCTTTTTGGCTGAACGCGTCATTGTAAAAAACTATATCGAACGTCGTACGCACCGCCTGAAAAAAGGCCATGATAACTCTTACATTTCACCTCACGATATGGCGAAAGCAGCCGAAGATGGCAGCCTTTTGATACAATTGGGCGCGAAGATCGGAGGCAAGATCTTTGATCTCAATAAGAATATCGGAGACGGCATGCGCACCTCTTTTGAACAATGTGGTTTTTCACCCCAGACGGCACCCATTGTGATTCCGTTGTTCAGGACCATGTTGACCCTTGGCGCGGTCGCTGCTTATTTCATTGCCACATTTTCGATTCCAGCTTTGGCAGGACAACTCCCTATTGTACGGTATGCGGTTTTTGCACTTTTTGTTTTTATTGGCTATCGAAGCCTTGATTATGGGCTTGATTTTATTAAAAAGAGTAGATATTCGAAGATACAGATTTTTATTCCTAACTCGATTGATCTTTTGGTTTCATGCGCCAAAGGAGGTCTAAATATTGAAAAGAGTTTCGAGCGTCTCGCCAAAGAGATCGCCTTTGATACACCCGACCTTGCTAAAGAATTTGCCATTACCTCGGCGGAACTTTCGCTTTTGCCTGACCGCCGCGTTGCCTATAATAACCTCATGAGACGCGTGGCCGTTCCTTTGATGCATACGCTGTGCGTGACGCTGATTCAGGCCGAAGATCAGGGTGTGTCAGTCGGCCAGAGTCTTCATGTCATTTCACAAGAATTCACCAAAAGAAAGCTCATTGAAATTGAAACAAAAGCAGCGCGTTTGCCTGTGCTGCTTACAGTACCTATTCTACTTTTCAGCCTACCGTCTCTTATGATTATTATCATGGGACCCGCTATTTCAAACTTTTCCAACAGCGCGTTCTTTAATCAATAAAAGAAAGTAGGTACGGCCAACCCTTGCGAGAAGCGCTTAATTATCCTACCATTTAGAACACAGGGAGCATAAAGCAAGAAACCATGGCCACCACAACACTGGTTGAAACATCACAGTCTTTGAAACTTGGGTCCGGCGCCCTTACAACGGGCCTCCTCGATATGCGCGAGTTCACAGGCGATGAAGCCCTGTCTACCCCTTTCGAATTTAAACTTCTTATGACCTCTGACACAAAAAGTCTTGATCTTGACGGCTTTATTGGTCAATCCGCCACCGTTGTGTTTGATGCCCAAGAGGGTACACGTTATTTCAACGGTATCATTGGCGAAATGTCCCAACAGCAAACCCTTCAAGATAACGTTGCCGATGATACAACCCTTTACGAGGCAAAGATTTATCCAAAATTTTGGACACTCAAATTTGTGAGTGACTGCCGGATTTTTCAAAATCAATCAACCCTGGAGATCATCACGACAGTCCTAAATGAAAACGGCGTGTCCAGCATCAGTAACCGGACGACAACTCACGGCCAACAGCCCCGCGAGTACTGTGTGCAGTACAACGAAACATGCTTTGATTTTGTCTCGCGTCTCATGGAAGAAGAAGGTATCTATTACTATTTTCAGCATCAAGACGGTGACCACACCATGGTGCTTGCTGATATGCCAGGCGGCCATGACCCCTGCCCCATTGTTTCAACCGGGCAATTCATGAAATCTCAAACTTCAGATTATTATGAAAATATTATTAGTTACTGCAAATCACTCGAACGCTTTACCCCCTCATCCCAAGCCTTGGCTGACTATAACTTCACAACTGCAACAACCCCTCTTTATGCAAGCGTACCAGGCGTTGCCAAGGGGGGTCTCATTTATCAGTACGCGACCGAAACCGATCATGAAGATTGCCCCAACCAAACAAAAGTCAGTTATTATACAGGTAACCGCCATGACGCTGCTTTGTGGCCTCAAAAAGCCCTTGAAGGAAAATCAACCGTGCCCTTTTTCACATCGGGCCATCAATTTAATTTGGTAGGCTACGATAAACCAGGGGCAGATGGAGCCTACGTTCTGTACCGTGTGCGCCACCACATCACGGCAAGCACCTATTTGTATCAAGAGCATGCTATTTACGAAAATGATTTCTTGGCCTTTCCCTTTGCCACGGTTTTTAGACCTACAGAACTCACACCAAAGCCTAAGATCTACAGCACACAAACAGCGCGCGTTACAGGCCCCCCCTCAGAAGAAATTTGGACCGATGAATATGGCCGCATTAAACTGAAATTTCACTGGGATGAATCTGGACCTCATGCCGGCCCCAGCGACGATAAAAGCTCGTGTTGGGTTCGGGTCCGTGAAGGATGGGCGGGTGACAGCTGGGGGATTCTTTTCACCCCACGCATTGGCATGGAGGCCATTGTCAGCTTTTTAGACGGCAATCCCGATCGCCCTTTGGTCGTGGGATGTGTGTGGAATAATCCAGGGCACATGCCCCCATATCTTCCCCAGGTTCCTACCAAAAGTACCATCAAAAGCCATTCAACCAAAATGGGCGGACCCGATAATTATAACGAATTCCGATACGAGGACTTAAAAGAATCCGAACAAGTCTACTTTCAAGCTGAAAAAGACCACGACCTTTATATTAAGCAGAATGTCACAGAGCACATCGAATATGGCAGCCAGTGGTGGTGGATTGATCGAGGTAACCGCGATACGGCCGTCCTGCGCAAGGACGGCGCCAAGCCTAAAACCACGCCCCTAGGACAGGACCTTCCGGCCGGTGACGGCGATGACAACCTTGAAATTACAGGAGGAAACCTAAACGTTTCCATGCTTTCAAGTCATGGGCCTATCGCCCATAATCACTATATTGTGAACGGTGATTACAACTACAAAATCAGCATGGGAAGCCGTTTTAGCTTGCAAGGAAAAGGGACGTTTTTCCATCAAATGGATGACGGCGGGTACGACCAGTGTATGCTCAAAGGAGATAAATCCCTCACGATTCTAGAAGGATGGCGCAGCAAATATATCCAAAAAGGAAATGACAGCCTGCAGATCGCCAACGGGAATCAGTCTATGTACATCAATGAAGGCAATCAATACACTAACATCAACCAAGGGGAACGCATCAAGATCGTGGATCAAGGAGGCGACTTTGAAGTGGTGTGGCAGGGTGATAAATACTCGACCATTGGCCAAGGTAATAATGTATGGAAAATCTATCAAGGAGATCAAAACATTCAGCTCTTCTGTGGCAACAGGACTAAAGAGCTGTTTGCGGGCAATGAATATTATTTCAACAACGGGAATTTCGACCAAGACGTCACAGGAAACTATACCTTAAACGTCACTGGCAATTTAACGGTTTGTGTGGACGGCCTCATTTCTTTGGTAGGAATGCAAGGAATCTCTCTTTTTTCACCACAAAACATCACCCTGGCAGCTGGAGAGAATATCTCCCTCGAGGCTGGCATGAGTATTAACGTTGATGCAGGGGTCGATATCAGCGAGATGGCAGGCGTCGATATCTCCATGAATGCAGGCGTGAATATTAACGGCGATGCGGGTGTTGATATTGCCTTTACCGCAGGCGTTGACGTCACCGCAGAAGCTGGCGTTGATGTGAATCTTACGGCTGGTGTTGATGTTTCCGTTGAATCGGGTGCCGCCATTACCATGGAAGCAGGCGCTATTATCGAAGAAACAGCTGCCATTATCATGCTCAATGGATAACACCGAGAATGCTTTGCCTTTGGTATTGCCTGATTCAGGCAATACCGTAAAAGTTTCTAAGTCATTTTTTGCACCCCACAGAAATTCAAACGTCTTTGATATCAAAAATCCACAACTTGTATGGGAAACGGTCACCGACTGGGTTCGTGCGGGACGCTTTTCTTTTCCTCCCCTTTTCACCACCGATTTTGCGGTTTTAAAAGAAGCCTTTTGTGAAGCGTTTTTCCTTAGTCCTAAAGGCCAGGAACTGGTCGCACGCCAAAACACCTGGAATGTTGATATCAAAGAAGAGATGGCAAAACCTACAGCAGGACTTTTTGAACCTGCCATCAAACGCATGCAAGACGTCAACATAAAACGCTTTGAAGATCTTGGTCGCCTTCGCCTTCTTGAGCTTTACGAGCAATCGACCCATGATTATCAACCCTGGATTCATCTTCGCGTTCATCCAGATGATAAGGGTCCTCTTTGTACGTTAAATCCTGTTTCATGGGTCGAGGCACCGCCATCCATTCTTGATGGCACCTCTTATATGGCGGGCCTTTTTGGTCCAAAAAACACCCCTCTTCAAGATCTTTACCAGGCTCTTTTTTGTACAAAGCTCAAAGATACAAACGCGGGACCTTCTTCTTGGGTCGCGTTTGCCCATGTCGACCCTCCCCATGATCAACCCCTTATCATGCGCCTTCTGCCTCATGAATTTGTGGAATTCTGTCCATGAACGCTACTTTCTTGAATGAAAGGGCGCCTCTTTTTCACCACATCACAGCCCTTCACGGCGATGAGGGCCAAAAGTGGCTGGACGCTCTTCCTTCTCAAATTCAGGCCCTAAGCCAACGGTGGCGTTTGCATGATCTGGCACCTGTTTCTAACATGACCTATCACTGTGTCCTGACGGGCTTCAAAGACCAGCGTCCCATCGTCTTAAAAATAGGATTTGCGCACCTGATGCAAGAAATAACCGCTCTCAAAGCATTTGCAGATAAAGGTGCGCCTCTTGTTTACGATGCGATACCCCACGCCTTTTTTATGGAACGCGCTTGCCCTGGGACGTCTTTGCGCGCCCTTTTTCCCTATGATGACATGGTCGCAACAGATCACTTTTGTCAGGTGTACCGGACACTTCATGGGACCATACCTCCCCCCACAGGTACTTTTCCACCTCTTGACGGGTGGCTTGGTGCGCTCTCGAAAGCTTATCCCGCTATTCCACATAGCCTTTTGGAAAAAGCCCGCGTCCTCAGTCAACGCCTTCTTGAAACCACCAAAACACCCACGCTACTACATGGGGATTTGCATCATGATAATATCCTTGAACATAGCAACACTTGGATGATGATTGATCCCAAGGGCGTTCAGGGGGACCCCCTTTATGACATCGCCCCCTTTATGCGCAACCCTTTTCCAGAACTTTTTTTGTCCCCTTCCCCCCTTGCCATTATCGAGCGACGTTTCGAGCATCTCACACGGACGTTGGCACTTGATCCCAATCGCCTGCTTGCCTGGTTGTTTGTGGACGCAATTTTGTCGTGGATTTGGTGTCTTGAGGATCACCTTGACGCCGCGCATGCATGCACCTATGCCCATTTGATCTGGGATAAGGCCGTCCACATCAATCACATCCCTGCCTAATTAACTCTATACGCCTCACTTGGCATTCCTTTTGCATAGATCACAGTAGACTTATATGAGAAAGGAAATACCCATGGCTGCCTTGACTGCTTTGCTAATGGATTTGCCCGATATGCCGATTCCTAAAAAGATCGATTCTTTTAAGCCCGATCAGGAAATAGATGAAACGTTTGCCCGTTTTCTTGACGAAGAATCAAACGGCACGCTTGAAGAAGTTCAAATGAACCCGTCTCACAATGTTCTTCAAAAAGAAATTGTCGCTCATGAAACTAATCCGCTACCGCAAGATCTTCAGCCACAGAGTAAGAAGGCAGCAGATGAGCTCAGTGATGAAGATGCGTTTGTCATGTTTATGAGACTAAGCTTTCCTGAAGAATGGCAAAAGGAAACCATCACCGTCGAAAGTCCGCGGGTGGCGATGCCTGCCCAAGAGAGCACCTTCGATGACCCCCACGCCTTTTTAAAGCAGGCAGTGTCCCAGGATCTCCTTGATGTGAAAGAGTCTTCCCCCGCTGTGGTGGAGGAGACATCATTTGCGCCGCTTCTTGAGACGCCAAAAAGTCTCCTTACTTCTCTTTCTCATGAAGAAATACAGACCCCTAATCCTTTTCTAGACAAAAATATCCCTCTTGACCGTACGGCGCCCACCCCAGAACAACTACCTGATCTCACACCTAAAGAAGCCAAATTATCACAAGAAAACCTGCCCCTTACGGATTCTTATAGAGAGGAAAAAAGTGCCAATCCTTCCGAAAAATCATCGGTGTCTTTTGAGACTGCCCTGAGAAAACAAGAAAAAGAAGAACTTGTCCTCACACGTGCGAACACGCCCTCTCCTCTTTTGTCCCAAAATCCTGAAAAACTCGATACCTTGGGCATAACACCCCCCTTTGAAAAGGGCTTTAGGGAAGATCTTTCAAGCATGAATTCTGACTCTTTTGAGGCTGACACAAAGCAGGCGGCTATGCGCCCTTTCTCTCTTGAGCCGGAAACACCCGCGTCTTCGCCTCTGATTCAAAAGTCTTTCCTTGAAATAGGTCCAGATCAAAAGGAAAGCGAACCAATAACCTTTTCGCCTCTGCAAATGATCGCTCCTCAGGCGCTTAGTGAAAAAGTAAGTGCGCCGTCACCGCAACAACCCCTTCCCTCGATCCAGGCCCAAGACGTTCAGATGCGAGCACTCACCCTAGAGATTACGCCGCCCACAAAGGAGCGAGCCGGATCTTTGCACCTGAAACTTGAGCCTGAACATCTAGGCAAGGTCGACGTGCGCGTTCATCTGACTCAAGACGGTCGCCTTGACGCGGTGGTACACGTGGAAAAAAACCACGCCCTTGAACTTTTCCGGCAAGACGCAGCTGAGCTTCAACGCCTTATAGCCGATGCCTTTGGCCAAGAAAGTGCGTCCATGGATTTTAACCTGACAGGGGGCGAGCAAAGCCAAACTCGCGAAGAGGGCCGTTTTGATGGAAGCCCTGCCAACAAGCTCTCTGCTCATCCAGAAGCGCCGTCCCCTCAATCACCCCCATACGGAGCGCCGACACTTGATCAGTCCCGCGCTCTGGATCAGCTTGCGTAAAGGAGAAAACAACATGTCTAATAACGTTGCTCTTGGTCCAAACGGCCAGTACGAAAGCCCTCAAGTGCAAAAAGCCCTTGATCACCTCGAGTCACAGCGCGATAAACGTCAAAGTGCCGGTGGGGGCAAGCAAGGTCTTTCCAGCGAGATGATTCTTGGGAAGTTTGAAGATATGGCGCGCCTCATGGTGGCCTCTTTTAAACACCAAAATCCTGATAAACCCATGGACGCCAACCAAATGACCGAGCAATTTTCCATGTTTGCCCAGCTTATGGGAATGTCAGAGCTAAAAAATATTCTCTCACAAATGGCGGGGGGACTTGATACGGGACGTCTTTTGCAGGCGGCCGCACAGCTCGATAGCTTTGTCAAAGTCAAAGCTGACTCTTTTAACTATGTACCTGGTGATAAGTGTGAACTTGGGTACATTCCTCCTGCTGACGCTAAATCTGCCGCCATCGTGATCACCGATGAGAAAGACCGTCTTGTAAAAGCCCTTGATCACAAAATTGAAAAAACTGAAGACGGCCATCAAGTGATCCCCTGGGATGGAAAAGACTCTAACGGTGACCCCGTGAAAGCAGGCCTTTATAAATTCCGCGTTTCCCCCCTAGATGAGAAAGGCGAGATGATGCGCGACCGTAAAGACCATCCCATTCAGGTGGAAACAAGCTTTATGGGACGGGTCTCGGGCGGGTCCTTTCGAAACAAAGAACCTCATATGCGTATCAGTGGACGTGATTACCCTTTAACAAATCTCATCAGCATTCAAAGTGCAAAAAATGATGTACAGCCCTTGGGCCCCTCAGCCCTGCCGCAAAATCTTGTGTCACAGCTTAAAAGCGAGATTGCGTCCCATCAAGGTGGTGATTCTCAAGAGGTGCTATCCCAACCTGTTTCTGTGCCGTCCGGTGACTCTGTCTCTGTCTCTGTTTCGAACCCAGACAGTCAAGTCACCACACCCATTAACAATCATATTATGTAATTAAGGAGATTTATTATGCCAGGCTTAACCTTTTCAGACAGCGTTTCAGCTCTTCAAGCAAACTCTCAGGCAACGGGCGCAGTATCCGACGGTATCGCCAACGCCCAGACCCATGGGTACAAAGAAAACAACGGGTACTTTTCTACCCTTGTAACCGGCACGTCCGACAGCTTTGCTGCAGGCGGCGTCTTGTCCAAAATTGTGCAAAACGTCTCGGCCCAAGGTGTTCTTGAAACGTCCAACTCAGCCACCCACCTTGCCATTGCCGGAAACGGCTTTTTCGTGGGCAGCACTAATTCTACTATTAAAGATATTCAGTATACGCGTGCAGGTCACTTCTTTCCTGACAAAACAGGAAATCTACAAAACGTCAACGGTCTTTTCTTACAAGGATGGGCCACAGACGAAACAGGTAATATTCCCGCCGGGACGACGACCAGCGACATCAGTTCTCTTGAGACCATTAATGTGAGTAAGGTGAGCGGCCTTTCAAACCCAACGTCCACCATTAAGCTTCAGGCAAACTTGCCCTCAACAGACGCCATCAACGATACAAGGCAAACAAATATTCCTATTTATGACAGCTTGGGCGCCCGCCATACACTCACCGTCACTTGGACAAAAACAGTCGTCGCCCCTTGTACTTGGACCGCCGCCATCACATGTCCTGACGCCGCCGCCATCACCAAAAGCACAGATGGTAACCCTTATAATGGCGGAACACCTTTGACTGTGGTTTTTGACGGATACGGAAAACCACAGACCTTTGATGGAGCCGCCGCCGTCCCAGGTGTTCAAATCACATGGAATAACGCCCTGACCAACGCCGCGAACCAAAACATCACCCTCAACCTTGGTACCATTGGTGACGCCGACGGCGTGACGAGCCGTGCCGGCGAATACTCAGCCCCCACCATCCAGCAAGACGGCCGTGAATTCGGTACCTTTAGAAGTGTAAGCGTCAACGAACAAGGCCTTGTGTCCGCTATCTACAGCAACGGACAAGAGCTGAAAATTGCCCAAGTGGCCGTCGCCAACTTTGCGGCCCCCGATCGTCTTGAATCCCTTTCTGGGAACTCGTGGATTCAAACAGACGAATCGGGCACGTATGTTTTAGGGCTCCCAACTTCGGGCGGTATGGGGAAAATCCAATCCTACTCCCTTGAAAAATCTACGGTGGATATCGCTGAAAAAATGACGGACCTTATAGAGCTTCAAAATCACTATGTCTCGAACACCAAGTCCATTGCGACTAAAAAAGACATGTTTGCCGCCCTCATGGCCATTAAATAAAACTGTTTAGGGTGAGGGCTTTTAAGATTCCTCACCCTTTTTTATATTTTTTTGATAACATCAAATATACTGTAAAAACATTCTCCTATACAAAACAATTTAGGAAAAAGGAAGCACGTATGACGTATAAAGTATATCCTTCTTTAACTATCTTTCTATCGTTAACATTTTCATATGCAGCCTTTGGATCAAATCAGGTTTTTTCAAACGAAGATGAGATAAAAAAAACGACTCCTGCGGCATTACCTGTGATCGAAAAGCCGCTCGACGAGTCCCTTAGGGCGTCCTTGCATCAAGATACGAGCACGCCTCGTGCCATTTCTGCTCCTTCGCCGCGCAGCCACACTGTCATATGCGTTGAGTGGGAGTATACACAATATGGCTCGGAACCTCATTACGTCCTAAACACCTGTACTGGTTCTCTACATAGGAAAAAACCGGGGTTCAAGGATGTGATGGCCCTAAGGTGATTTTATATCCAGGCTCCTATCTGGAGTCTCAGCTTTTTCATGATGCCTCTTCTCATTCATGATACCATGAGCATGGCAACCATAAAAAAACAGGAAGGTCACTCATGACGAAATTATCATTCATTCTAGCAATCATGCTATGCTCCCCCCTTTACGCCTCAAGTGGTGATGGTTTTGACGATTTTAAATTTAATGAACAACGCACTCAACACACCACAAACAGCGATGACCTATCGGATCTTGAATTTGACGCGCAAGGCACAGATCCAGGACCCAAACGCGCCACGTGGTACGGATCCTCAGACGAAGAAGGTAACCCTTTTTCCGACGACGAAGATCTCGCTTCCCAAGAGGGTGGTCTCAACGATATTTTCGCCCACTGGCCTCAACATCCATCTCTTCTTCCTTATGACGGTATTTACGTCGAAGACAAAGGACTAGAAGATACTATACCCACTTACTCGATGGTGGGCACCCCTCAACAACAAACGGAACTCATCAAAGTGGGTTTTGGGGTTAGCACACAAACGGGGCGCGAGCAGCACGTTGTGATCAAAAAACCAGATCATCAAAAAGCCTCTTTGACCTTTACGTGGGAACCGCAAAGGGAAAACACTTGGGCCTTTTCCATCGCGTGCCAGGACGCACAACAGATTCTGCGCGAAGATCAAAGCTCTTATGAAAAAGACAATGCTCTGATGGTGCATTATGACCCCGACCTTTTGCGATTTGTTTTTGATGGAGAAGAAAAACTCCCGAGAATTCATCTTTTGTGGGCAGCAGATGATGAGGTCACCTTTGTGCGTCAAGAAATTTTGTTCGAGATTTTTCCGCTCCCCTTTACTCAACAATGATCAATTACAACAGAATCATGTTCTTTTTTTGGAAAGGAAAAACCATGAAACCTTTTGCTTATTGTTTGCTAGGGCTCGTCAGTGTTTCACCGTCGATTCTTTTGGCGTCAAATGAGACGCCCTTAGAGTCCTTAGAAAACACGCTGCCTAAAAATACACAAGGGCCACCCGAGGAGGATCCACAAAAGAAAGAGCTTGCCCAGCTATTATATCAACAAAAAAAAGAAATCGAGGCCATGTTTCGGGCCAATGAAGCGATAAAAGAGCGTTTTGAACAAAGGCAGACAGAGTAAAGTGCGCCCCCTCTCCCAACCTTTTATCCGGTTGAGAGAGGGGATCCTTCGGTTAGTCTTGCCTAAGACGAGTCAACTTAACACCCTTTCGCTCACCCTCAAAAAACTCGACAAGGGGTTCTGCCCAGTGTGTCGGCGCAAGTGTCGGCAGGTCATAGTCCTCATAACAGGTTAGCTTGTGGAACACATGAAAGTTTCCATGTACGTCCTGATAATAGTCAGCATAAAGACAATCGGCTTTGCGGAGTTGACAAGAATACCCTGTTGAGGTTGTCTGGAATCAACACCCAAAACGGCCACCATGTAAGCATTTTTTTTCGCCCATTCCTCTTGGGTTAAGGTCAAGGACACGTCAAAGAACTGGCCTGCATTCTCTTTGAGATTGTAAGGCTTCACGGTCACCTTTGACGTCTCTACCTCTTGTTCGACGCTTTGACCCAAAACGCTAAAGGATACCTTTACGTCTTCATAGGCGTAATACCCATAGGGCTGAAGTACTCCTTGGTAAAAGTGTTGCGTTGGCAGTCTTTTGAAGGTGAAAAAATGATCGCCCTCAAAAGGCTCTCTATCTTGAAATTCTTCCTTTGCCATTTCTTGACGAGCGTAAAAAGGACTGTCCACATCAAAGGGAGAGATGCCGCTATTTAGAAGATGGAGCGTGAGCGTCACGGTCTCGTCCTTGGCAAGGTCTGAGGCCAACGCTCCTTGGGTTATAAACAAGCCGCAGGAGATCTTTTATCTTTCTTTCAACCGATTTTATAAAAGACACCTCCTTTCTTTTTAGAAAAGAGGTGTCTTTTATCAGAACTAGCGATTCTTTTTGTATTGTGTCAGGGAAATGCCTGTTTGCTTTGTATACTCTTCTACAAACCCACCGGCATAGGCCGTTACGCTAATTAATTCATCAGGGTGACGCGGGGAAAACCTAAGAGTATGAAATACATGAAAATCACCAGCTGTGTCTTGATAGAGATCTCGAAAATCACCCGATCCGTACGTAGCCCCTAACACCTTTGGCCTGGACGAGGTGAATCGTTCTGGAAAACGTAAACTTCTTGCGGAAAGACTAACGTCGTAGCGCGAGAACTTTGCAAACTCTTTAGGGGTCATCTGGACTGAAATATCAAAGAACTTTCCGATGAAATTTTTTGGATTATAGAAAAGTGAAATACCTTTCCTTTGAGAGGGCTGTCCTTGAGTATCAAATTCCACATCAAAGAGAAGCTTGAGTTCATTATACCGGTAATAACCATATTCCTTGAAATCACTCCTAACAAAGTGATCTTCTGCGTTTACTTTAAAGGTAAAATACTCGGTTGCGTCAAAAGTATGTTCAGGCTGAAACGCGTTTATTGCGGTTTGTTGGCACTGCCAAAAATCGTTATGGGGTGATTCTTCCCCAAGATTTCGGTTAATCAAATGAAGACTCAACGTGATGGGTGATTTTTCTTGAGCCACAGCTGGCGCAGAGGAGTGTGTCGCTCTTTCGTCTTTTTCTCCCTCGGTTGTCGCAAGCACATTTGGAGCGATCACAACAGACATCCAAACCACTAGTTTTTTTAGCATCCTATACATCTCCTTTACTTATTTACAACAATGGAGCCTCAATTGTTTTTTCCATCTTGTCAAGCGGTGCTGCGAGATAAAACATTCACTTTTTTTTGTTGTTATTTTGTTGCGCGCCACCGCGCTAGAGACGGTGTCACAGGGTTTCTTTATAACAAGTCACAAGGCAAGACGTTTTAAGGCGAAAATTGATACTAGTACTAGAATTCAAAACGCGTAGCTGTTCTTTTATTTTACACAGGTCTTTCTTGTGAATTTTTTGATGCACTTTATGATTTTCCAGGCTACACTGCCCAAAGAACATATGGGACCTAATAATGAGATACCTTTTTTCTTTTTTGATGATCATGGCGCTTTCAAGCACTTTTACGGGCGACGCGCGCGCCCAAGAAGCTGGAGGCGCTGAGGTGTTTGATGAAGGCCCAAGCGGTGACGCGCCTTCATCCGCCCCCGCTGATCCGCTTCCTTTGGATGACGCCCTTGACGGACAAGCCTATAGTGTTTCCACCTCCCACTCCCAAGCGCTTCCAGCCGTCCAACAAGTCAAGCCCCCCGAAGAACTTCTTGCCCCTGTCGACAGTGATCAAGAAGGCGATGGTGCCCAAGGTCCCATAACTTATTCCATCTATGAAGGATCATCCTCGTCAGCCCAGTCTTTCACAGGTGCCACCCAGCACCTCGCGTCTCCTGGTGAAGGAAAAGTGTTCCGCGCTAAAGACCCCAGGAAAAAGAAATCTGATCCTCTGGCGCGCCCTGCTCCCCCCGCTGCCATTGCTCTCGAGCAAGGCCTTGGCGGGCAAGAATTAACCCTTGAGAAGAAAAAAGATGATGAGGATCAAACCTCGTCACTCACAAAAGGAAAGAAGTAACGTTTAATGCTTGAGCGGATTTATCACACAGTTTTTGGTTTTCTCATCGAAGCAGAGTTTGTGATTTGTACGCTTCTTGTGATCGCGGCCCTTCTTATGTTTACCAAACGTAAAAAAGCAGCACGCATTACACTCATGATCGGGCTTGTCTTTTTCATTCTGGCGGGCCTGACAACCCTTGCCCCGTGGATGCTTTCAACCCTTGAAAACCGCTTTGATCAACCACATCAGATCCCTCTTGATCTTAAGGGGATGATCATTCTAGGGGGCAGCTTCAATCGTACTCTTTCCGTGGAACGTGATACAACGTGCTACAACTCAGCCGGTGGACGCCTAATCGAGGCATACCGGCTTGTGAGTAAAAACCCACACCTGCCAATCCTGTTCTCGGGTGGGGGTGTAGTCCTCGCTAATGCCGAGACCGAGGCCAAAATGGCCCTTGATGTGGCCCGCGATCTTGGCATCGATACCAAGCGCTTTATCATTGAGGACAAATCCACCAATACCCGGGAAAATGCATCCTTTTCTTACACGCTTATGAACCCCGCCCCGCAAGATAAATGGCTTCTGATCACTTCTGCCGCCCACATGCCGCGCGCTGTCACCGATTTCAGAGCGGCTGGGTGGCAGGTAGTTCCCTACCCCGTTGATTATCTTGCCCCAAAAACAGTTCCTATCTCTGTTAATTTAAACATCAACAAGAACTTTCAAACTTGGTCAAGAGCCGCGCGCGAATGGGCGGGGCTTGCTCGTGATTACCTCTCGGGAAAAACGACGGAGTTCTTTCCTATACCTTAAGGAGGGGTCATGAGTGACGAACAAGAAGACCCGTCGCAGAAAACCGAAGACCCCACACATCAACGGCTTGAAAAAGCGCGAGAAAAAGGACAAGTCGCTCTATCCAAAGAGTGGGGAAACTGCTTGATCCTTGCGACCGCTACCTTTTTAATCGCAAGTGGCCTTCCAGATTTTAGTAAGAATCTTGCCGTAACCCTTGGAAAGTACTTTGAAAGATCGAGCCTTGCTTTTGCTGACGCACAGGCTTTGATGGAGGTCCTCAAAGATGTCCTCTTGGATATTATGTGGTTTGTCGGCATTCCAGGCATCATTATGATGTCCGTCAGTATCGCAGGCGGTCTTGCCCAATCAAAGCTGCTCATCTCGACCGAATCTTTGAAGCCAAAGCTCGACAAACTTTCGCCTTTCAAGGGTATTAAACGCCTCTTTGGCCTACAGGGTCTTGTGGAATTTCTAAAAACGGCCCTTAAATTCTCTCTCGTGTGCATCATCACCCACGTAAGCCTACAGAGCGAATACGACAAGATGGACCGTTTACTAGATCTATCTATTCCCGCCCAGATGGAACATCTACACCATCTGACCTACACGCTTTTTCTGTCCGTTGCCTGCATGACGGCAGGGTTCACTATTTTAGACTATGCCTATCAAAAGTATCAATTCTTTCAAAAGATGAAGATGTCACGTCAAGAAATTAAAGACGAAATGAAAGAATCAGAAGGCGATCCCCATATCAAGCAGCGTCTGCGACAACTACGCCATGCCCAAGCGCAAAAAAATCTTGCCAAAGACGTTGCATCATCCACGGTGATTGTGACCAACCCCACCCATTACGCTGTGGCTTTGCGGTATGAGATTTCCAAAATGAACGCGCCGATTTTAGTTACCAAAGGCATCGATCACCGTGCCCAGCATATTAAAAAACTGGCACAAGACGCGGGTATCCCTTTGGTGGAAGATGTCCCCCTTGCCAGGTCTCTTTATGCCAGCGTGAAAGAAGGCGCTGAAATTCCCATGGAATATTACGAAGCTGTAGCAAAAATCATGAGATATATTCTTAAAATTGGCTTGAAGTCACGCCCTTAATCCTGAACAATGAATAAAGGCATATAAGAAACGTCAGGGAATTCATGCGTTCATTAAGTTTACCTCTCTTGGGGGGATGTGCCTTTATTTCAGGTCTGCTAGCGGTAGGCGCCTCGGTCTTTGCCCATTTTACCAACGTTGAATCCTTTACCGTTGGGGCCATTTGTATGATCTTGGTAATTTTTCTGTTGGATTCATATCTGCGTTCTTTGCAGCAAGAGCACCTTTCAAAGGCACTCCATCAGTTTTATGAGCTGCAAACAAGCATCGTCCAAAAACTTAATACCATTGACCAACATCAAGTAGAGCACGGCTCTGAAGAGGTCATTAGCGAAATCAAACTTCTTCAAACCTTAATCCATCACATGGTAGAAGAAGAACACAAACAAGCTTTTGCCTCAACGCCCGCTTCTGTGTTCCAAGCCCCCATAATCATCGAGCCAGAATCAACCAACGACACGGCCTATGTGACAGAACCCCCGGCCCGCACGTCCCGTCATAGCGATAAAGAATTAGATGCCCGCAAATATACACCAGAACAGCTTCTCACCATTATTAAAGACGCCCTCAGCGAAGATCGCATCGACATGCTTATGCAGCCCATTGTCAGCCTCCCTCAAAGAAAAATGCGCGGGTTCGAGTGCTATTCAAGGCTTCGCGATGCAAACGGTGACGTCGTGGTACCAGACCATTATATCAATATCGCAGAAGAACGAGATTTCATGCGCATTATCGATAACACCCTTCTTTTTCGCTGTGTCCAATTGGTGCGTAAAGCGCTGAAGAAGGACCTTTCAGTTAAGTTCTTTTGCAATCTTTCGTTAGCGACCTTACGCGACAAAATGTTCCTGGAGAGCTTCATCGAGTTTTTAGCATCCAACGCGACACTTGCCCCTAACTTAATCTTTGAGGTCGAATACGAAGATCTTGTGAAGGACGATCCCCCAACGCTCGCTGCTCTTTCAAAGCTTGCCGAAAAAGGATGCCACTTTTCAGCCGACCACGTCCCCACCCTGGCAGGTGTTGATTTTAATAAACTTAAGCGGTACGCAGTCCAGTTCCTAAAAGTCGATATCCACTTAATGATCGAGGCCCTAAACGAGGAAAATCCTCCTTTGACGCTGCGCGCTTTCCAAGAACGCGCGACCCACCATAAAATGGACGTGATCGTGACAAAAGTTGAAGAAGAAAAGGATCTTCTTGAAATTCTTGATTATCAGTTCGACTATGGTCAAGGATATCTGTTTGGCAAGCCGCGTTTGAATAAGGGATAAAAGAAAATGGCTGGGGCGGCAGGATTCGAACCTGCGCATGCCGGTACCAAAAACCGGTGCCTTACCGCTTGGCGACGCCCCAAAAATCAAAAATACATTAACCATATTTTGCCCCCTGATGCAAGGCTTCCTTTTCGATTTTCGTCAAAAAGGATCTTTTTCTAGTTCCGTAAAAAACTCTACAAGGGCAATCGCAGCGTTCGAAACTGTGTAAGGGCCTATAACGATGCCACTAAAAACAGTAGTCGCGTAACCCCCAGCAAAGAAATTTCTCTTTATAGTGAGCAACAGCTTGAAAAGGTTAAACCCTTTTCGAGAGCCTATGACTATCACGGCTATTTAAATTATATAACCAACAATACCGATACTCAGATTCCAACCCAGCGGGAAATCAAGTAATTTGCCCAAGTGTTTTTTTAAATGACTGACCCTCTTATCAGACGCCCCTCTTTCTCGGTTTGGCATTAACAACATTCTATTATAAGGCCTCCTTATAATATTTTTCCCATTAATTAATTTTTCCTTAACCCTTAGGACGCGTTACACTGAAGGTAGCTATAACAACAAACAGGGAATGTAACAGTGCTCGATTTTATTAGAGATCTTTTTAGCGAAGGCCCTGCACCTTCGTCGACAGCCCAAGATCAAGAAATGCAGGCTGGTTTTATCTATGCTTTAGGCCTAGAAGGGGATGACATACATCCAGGCCTTGAACACTAATCACCTTGGCGCTGAAAAGTTGTGCAGCAGCTAAACATATAGTTGAAACAGCCTCCCTACAAAGCTTTAAAAGCGCCTCTTGCACATCGTGTATGGCGTTCGTTTCCCGTAACTTAAAAAGTATCTTTAAGCAGCTTTAAGGGCTTGTGCTTTTTTTGAACGACGCTGCTCCTTGTTATGGGAAAGTTTTTTAGCCGTCGTCTTCGCCTGTCCCTTGGCTTTGACAGACTTTAACTTTTGCGCCTTTTCAATCTCCGGCATTTCTTCAGGAATTTCGTCTAGGACCTCTTCACTTTCCCACTCACTGTTTTTTGGAGATTTTTTCTGCATTTTGCTGATTTTCCTTAACCGCACTTTTTCTTGTTTGACCTCATCTTGGCGTACCGCCATAAGCAAATCAGGACTTGTCTCCAATAGTTTTTGATAGACATACTTGCCTTCTAAAACACGGTGTATGTAATTCCTTGTTTCACCAAAGGGAATCATCTCGATCCACTCGATGGGATCGACCTCAGTGCGGGGGTCTCCAAACATTTTGATCCATTCAAGAGCGTACTTGATACCAGCGTTATAAGACACAAGGGCAAGGACTTCATCGCCTTGAAACTCGTCAAGCCGGGACTTAAGATAAACCGCCCCCACCTGTACATTGAAGACATCATCGCTTAACAGACGATCGTGGCTATAGGGCATGTTTAAATCTTTTGCGACCGCCTTGGCTGTTGACGGAAGCATTTGGGTAAGCCCCATGGCACCCGCCGAACTTGTGGTATTGCTGTTAAAATTGCTTTCCTTACGAATCACCGCGTGCAAAAGCGCAGGACACACAGACGCAAGTGCCTTATCGTGGCTTGTGGATAGGCAAGGGTAGGCTTCCTGGTAATACACCTCTCCCTTCAAGGACGCTTCTTTGGCAAGACCCACAACCTCTGTGGTAGAAATTTGAGAGGCAAGCTTTAAGATTGCCAAACGTTCATCGGCAGATTCAGCTGTTTTAATCATCATGAATAAAAATTCGCTGCCGTCTCGGTTGCGACCCGCAGCAAACAGTGACTTCGCCGCTTGATAACGTTCGTCCTGCTTGAGTTTCTTCAAAAGGGTCTGGTCGACCTTCATGCCCACAGGCAGGGGCAAATCTTCTTTAAGCTTGGCCGCAGCAAGTTGCCCGTAGAAGGTTGACGGATACCGCATGGCGCGCTTGAACCAAAGCTCTGCCTTTGCAGGATCTTTCTTATCCATGGCAACCGCGGACCAATAGGCAAAGCGCGCCCGGCTAATGGGACTCACGACTGTGCGGTGGGTTTTTTCAAAGACTTCGTACGCAGCTCCCGGATTGGCTTTTAAAAGGAAGTACCCTTTCAGCCATTGCGCCTGCGCGTAGTCTTCTCCTGACGTACTCTCTCCCATATGGGATAGACGCTGGGCCAGGTCTTTATTTCCCTTTTCAAGGGCGCGCCTTAACAGAATGTGTGCTTCTTTCCACACATAGGCCGGCGCATAGGCTGTAAGCCTTGGGTGGCGCAGCAAATATTTTGCGCCGTCAAGTTCTTTTGTTTTACGAAGCCACGTGAGAAAAGAAAGCCGCAAATCAAAGTCGTCTTTGTAGGAAACCTTGGCTTTTCGGTAAAGTTTCTCGCCGTTTTTATCACCTTGTTGAAGGGCCGCACACGTTTGCAACAAAAGACGTTCTTTACCCTCTACATACTGGCTCAAGATTGTTGCAGGGGCCACGTCCGACTTCGCCAAAAAGGCGCGCGCGCGCGCGACGTAATCCTTCGGCGTTAAGTACTTTCCATACTGGCGGATAAAATCGGCAGTTTCCTCGCGGGTTAGGGAAATCTCCTTCCACAACTGCAGTACTTTTTCTTTGAATTTCTCAGGGTGATGGGCTTTGATTCCTTTTAGATACGCCTCAGCCCCTTGGAATGTCCTGACCGAATGCTCCTCAAACCATGCCAGAAGCTCCTGCGACTCATGGCCGTCTTTAATCCGAGACTCGGCACCCCTTTTAATCTTAAAGATCCAGGGCCAATTGGCATGGGTTTTAATGAACTGTGAGTAGTCAGAAAACGAGAGCTCGCTTGATCCGTCCTTCATGTAATGCCAGCGAATAACCTGTTTTTCCAAAGGACACCGACCACCCTCAAAAAGGCTCAACGCCGAACGCAGATTTTTATGTTCAAAAGCCTCTCTTAGTTTTTCAGAGCATCCTTGTGCCCTTGCATCACCTCCTGTGATCAGACACACCACACCCAACACCACGACCAAACACTTGGTTACTTGGCTTATAAACACCTTGCTGCCTATCCCTTACAACGCTATGGTGGAGTGATTTTAGCCGTTCTGGGTTCAGATTTCCATGTTCAAAAAATCAATTGTGGCACTTATTACACCTTTTCTTAAAGATCAAATAGATGAAGGTGCAGTTGAGGCGCTTGTCGCCTGGCATTTGACCCAAGGCACAACGGCTCTTGTGGTGGGAGGGTGCACCGGCGAAGGCCCCAGTCTTTCTTCTGACGAACAACGCCTTTTAGTCGCACGCGCCCTCAACGCGTCTCAAGAAAGAATGCCGATTATTGCCTCTGCCAGCACTTTTACCACCCGCGAGGCGGTTTTCTTGGCACGCCAAGCAGAAAAGGAAGGCGCAAGCGGTTTGATGGTTCTAACCCCGCCCTGCCTGAAACCTAATCAAGAAGGCCTCTTTTTGCACCTCAAGGCCGTCCATGAAGCCACCCGCCTACCCTTAATGATTTATCATAATCCCGGACGCACGGGTGCAGCTCTTCATGATGAGACCCTTGCCCGTCTTACTGACTTGCCTCGAGTCGTCGCCCTTAAGGATTCGACGGATACGCTGTCGTGGCCCCTTTCTCTGCGGTTACGTTTTGGGGACCGTTTTACGCTTCTTTCAGGAGAAGATCCCACTTTTGTGGCGTTTCTCGCCCAAGGGGGAGACGGGACCGTGTCTGTGACCGCCAACGTTGCCCCCAAACTTTACGCAGAGCTCCACGACGCGTGGGAGGCACAAGACCTTCCCACGGTTGCGCGCATCCGTGATCGTCTTTTTCCCCTGACAAAAGCGCTTTTCTGTACAACAAATCCTATTCCTGTTAAATATGCAGTATCCCTTTTAGGGCATTGTAGAGACGAGATGCGCCTGCCCCTTGTGTCACCAAGCGCCGAAGAGGCACGCCTTATTAAAGACGCTCTCATCACAGCAGAGCTTTTGGACGCATAAGAAGGACAAAATGTTACGTAAGAACGGCGATACTGTTGCAGAAAACCGACGGGGCACTTTCGATTATTTTATCGAAGAAACCCTTGAGGTTGGCCTGATGTTGGTGGGCAGTGAAGTCAAATCGCTGCGCGAAGGAAAGGCCAGCATCGTCGAGGCGCATGCCGCTGAAAAACAAGGTATTTTCTATCTTTTTAACGCCAATATTGCCGAATACCTTGGTGCTAACCGCTTCAACCACGAGCCCAAGCGCCCTCGTCAACTATTGATTCGACGCCGTGAGATCAAGCGCCTCATCAGCGCTGTGCAGCGCAAAGGATACGCCCTGATTCCCATCGCCCTTTATTTTAACGCGCGCGGCCTTGTAAAGCTAAAGCTTGGCATCGCCAAAGGTAAAAAGATGGCCGACAAGCGCCAAACCATGAAAGAGCGCGACTGGCAGCGTCAAAAAGAACGCACCTTAAAAGGCGCTGATTAATAAACGCCCGCCTTCAAGGAGCCTATGGCGTAAATCCCATGCGTTTTTTGAGCTCTGGCACAAAGCGTAAGATATCTGTTTCTGGTTTGATGGAGTTTGAAACATTTTCATTTATTTTTGAATGAATGGCCTTTTGCTGCTCCTCAACGGTTAGATTCTTTTTCACGATATGCACTCGGGAAAGTTTCCTTTCTTTGAAAAAGGTCCAATCCCTTGCCCAGTAATGGTTAAGTTTAAAAAAGTTATGCGTGACTTTTGGCGCATGGGTCCCTTGAAAGTACGTTTTATCTTCTGTCACTTGCGCATATCCTTGCTTAAGCACTGGAAAATGAGGGTCTGTGAAAGACGATACATACCTTGGCTTTACGATTCCTTTTACAAAAGTATCTTCTTTAGGACTTGCCATGATCAAGTCTTCAATCAACAAGTGGCCCTGTTCAAGGCGCTGCGTATTTCCGCTACCAAAGATCTGCCACGGCACACTCAAACACGCAACGTCATTATAGTTCAATAGTGCCGCTTTCAAGGAAAGCGCTTGTGTGGGGTATAAAAATTCATCAGTATCAACGACGATCAGCCATTCAATGTCTTGAGCGGCTCTCTTTGCTGTTTCTTCATAAACACTTATTTGTAAGTTGTGCCATTCTTTAAGGGTTTGTGGCTCAGAGATTACTTCGTGAAGCTCAACAATCCCTTCTTCCATATAACGAGAAAGCACTTCTTTGTAGGAATCTTTGCTCAGATGATTATAAAGGTAAAAATGCTCCACCCCTTGAAGGCGATAAAATTCAATCCATTCCTTCAGATACGGTGCTTCATTCCGAAAAACAGCCACAAGGGTCAAATAGTATTTGGGCTTTTTTAAGGGAACTGCCTTTTTTATGTCCCCATCATAAGTTGGCTCCGTCTTAAAGTGTAAAAAGGTACGCATATGGTATTGTAGGGGAGAAAGGCCAATTTTTGTTTGACCCAAACCAAAGTAAAGACGTTGGTAAAGGCGCGTATCAAAGTCCGCTCTTGGATTTTTCCCCTCGCGCCATCCAATGCTCATGTAGTGATCAAAGGGATCCATCCCTGTTTTCACAACCTCTGGATAGGTCTTAAGATAATAAGCTTTATCAAAATAGAGCCATGCAAGGGGGCGCAAACCGCTGGCTTGTCCTCGCATTTAAACGCATAAAACGGCCCTATAAAGAGGGCAACAACCATAATACCACATAAGGATCTTTTAATAAGGGTGCGCATGAGTGACTCCCAGTGATGAAGCCCTTTCTTTTATCATACCCCCCTACCCGTGCCAATGGCGAACCTTAGCCTCCAAAACTACGGATCTCCTTGCTTTCTGGGACTAGGATGACTAAAGTCTTTTTTAATGTTTTGATCACACATATGGATGGTCCCCCGGTCATGACCGACTACAAAGATACTGTCTTTTTACCGAAAACTTCTTTTCCCATGCGGGGAAATTTACCCCAGATGGAGCCGCGTATCCTTGAGCACTGGCAAACGCTGAATCTTTACCAGGAGCTGCGTAAAACGTCCAAAGGACGACCCACCTTCATCCTGCACGCGGGCCCCCCTTATGCCAACGGCCATCTGCATATTGGACACGCCTTTACCGGTATTTTTAAGGACGTGGTGGTGCGATATAAGCAAATGCAAGGGTTTGATGCGCCCTACGTACCTGGATGGGATAGTCACGGCCTTCCTATCGAGTGGAAAATCGAAGAAGCCTACCGCAAAAAAGGGAAACGCAAAGAAGAAATCGATGTGCTGGAATTTAGGCAAGAGTGCCGTCTGTTTGCCAAAAAATGGATGGACGTCCAGCGCGACGAATCCAAACGCCTAGGCATGATGGCCGATTGGGACCACCCTTACAATACCATGGACTTTGCCTCAGAGGCCACTACGAGCGCTGAACT
Organism: Alphaproteobacteria bacterium; assembly: GCA_013911655.1. Classification (GTDB taxonomy): domain Bacteria; phylum Pseudomonadota; class Alphaproteobacteria; order Caedimonadales; family UBA1908; genus JACESU01. The sequence goes on along the minus strand of JACESU010000002.1, from coordinate 158,287 downwards.
GTTAAAGCTCCTGATGTCAGGTGAGCTTTACCAGGGTGTGCGTCCTGTCATGTGGTCGGTTGTGGAAAAAACCGCCCTTGCCGACACGGAAGTAGAATATCACGATCATACTTCTACATCCGTTTTTGTGCGCTTTCCTGTAACGAAAAGCGCGGACACAGATCTTGAGGACGCAAGTGTCCTGATCTGGACCACAACACCCTGGACATTGCCTGGCAACCGCGCTGTTGCCTACGGCGCCGAGATTACCTACGCCCTTGTAGAAGTCGCCACCCCCCTTAAAGATTCTATGGCCGTTTCCGGTGAGCGGTTTATTGTGGCCAAGGACTTGATCGAGAGCGTTGCAACCCAGGTCGGCCTTGGTGAGATCCATGTGCTGAAAACGTTCGAAGGCCGCGCACTTGAAAATACTTTTTGCCGCCACTGTTTGTGGGAAAGCGGTTACGAGTTTGACGTGCCCCTTTTGCCGGGCGAGCACGTCACAACCGATGCGGGTACGGGGCTTGTGCATACTGCCCCTGGCCACGGACCCGAAGACTTTATCTTAGGAAAACTTTACGGCCTTGAGATTCCCCAAACTGTGGGCCAGGACGGCGTATACCTAGACGCTGTCCCCGCCTTTGCAGGACAGCACATTTTCAAAATTGCCCCCGTGATGATCGAGGCGCTGGCGCGACACGGCCGCCTCTTACATGTGTCGTCTTTGACCCACAGCTATCCCCATTCATGGCGGTCCAAAGCGCCCCTCATTTACCGCACCACACCCCAATGGTTCCTGAGCATGGACAAGGGACACCTTCGCGACAAAGCCCTAAGCGCCATTGAAGACGTCAACTGGTACCCAGCCCAATCACGCAACCGCATTCGTAGCATGGTAGATGGTCGCCCTGACTGGTGTCTGTCCCGCCAACGTGCCTGGGGTGTGCCGCTTCCTCTTTTCCTCCACAAGCAAACGGGCGAGCCTCTTAAGGATGACGCCGTGAACGCCCGCATTGTCGCCGCTATTGCCGCCGAGGGCTGTGATGCGTGGTTTAAAAGCGATCCAAGCCGATTTTTAGAAGACGCGTACGCGGCTGATGATTACACCCAAATCAAGGACGTTTTGGACGTTTGGTTTGATTCAGCCGCAACCCAGGCCTTTGTCCTTGAGGCCCGCGAAGAGTTGTCTTGGCCTGCAGATCTTTACCTTGAGGGTTCTGACCAACATCGCGGCTGGTTTCAAACGTCTCTCCTTTTAGGATGTGCCAGCCGAGGAGGCGCGCCTTTTAGGTCTGTCATTACCCACGGATTTGCCCTCGATGAAAAAGGGCAAAAAATGTCTAAGTCCCTTGGCAACGGTGTCGATCCCCAGAGCGTCATCTCTAAAAGCGGGGCCGAGATTTTGCGTCTGTGGGTCATGAACTGCGATTATGCTGATGATTACCGCGTGGGCCCTGAGATTTTGAAATCCCAGGAAGATCTTTATCGACGTTTTCGCAACACGCTTCGTTATTTGCTGGGCGCCCTTGACGGATTTGAGGCCGAGACAGAAGGGCTTTCCTATGAAGGCCTGCCTGATCTTGAAAAGTATATCCTTCACCGAATCACCGAGCTCCACACGCGCATGAGCGAGGCAACGAGCGATCATACCTATCAAGCTTGGTTTGCTACTCTTCATACGTTTTGTGCCGTTGATTTATCGGCCCTTTATTTTGATATTCGCAAGGATGTGCTGTACTGCGACGCGCGCACAAGCCTTCAACGGCGCGCGGCACGCACGGTCATGAGCCATCTTTTAGAATATCTCTTACGTTGGCTTGCGCCTGTGCTGTGCTTTACCACCGAAGAAGCCTGGCTTTCCTTGGGACGCACAGGCAGCGTTCATTTGGAAACCTTCGAAACACCTCCCGCTATCTGGCAAAACGCTGCTCTTGGCACCGCTTTTGACACTGTCAGAACACAAAGACGTTTGTTGACGGGTGCTCTTGAACAAGCCCGCGCGTCCGGTCTTGTGGGATCAAGCCTGCAGGCCCGTCTCGTGATCTTTGACCCAGAAGGCCTACTTGACCCAAATCAGCCCTGGCACACGCTGGCCATTGTCTCGGACCTTGAGATCAAGAAGGACGCCGTGCCAGCGGATGCTTATACCTTAGCAGACGTCCCTTCCATAGGCGCCGTTGTTGAAAAAGCAAAGGGCGAAAAGTGTGCGCGCTGCTGGCAAGTCCTTGAGGAAGTCGGGCGTGACGCCAGCCACCCCACCCTGTGCCGTCGTTGCACAGACGCCGTTACACAAGGAGCACACTCATGAGGGGCGCTTTTTCAAGACCCAGTTTTTGGGGATGCGTTGCCATGACAGGCGCGTTTTTTCTCGACCAACTGAGCAAGTGGCTGATTATGAACGTGGTGATGGATCCGCCGCGCACCATTACCCTTGCGCCCTTTTGGGATCTGGTCTTGGCCTTCAACCGAGGTGTGAGTTTTAGCCTCTTTCGCCAAGATACCCAAATGGGGGTGTGGATTTTGTGCGGCGTAAGTGTAGCGATCTGCCTTCTTTTACTGTTCTGGCTTTTCAAGGCACCAACCAAGCTTCTAGCGACTGGTCTTGGTCTGATGGTGGGGGGGGCCCTTGGGAACCTTCTTGACCGCTTGCAACTGGGGGCGGTCATCGACTTTTTATTTTTCCATTGGCACCAGTATGGTTTTCCCGCTTTTAATATTGCCGATAGTGCGATAACAATCGGTGTTGGATTAATTCTTTTGGATAGTTTTTTGGAATCAAGGAGATCTTCTGAATGACCTTCGTACGACCTTTTGCTCTTTTATGTTTGGGGGCAAGCATTTTCCTGACGGGATGTGACAAAACTAAAGAAATCATGGGACTAAAGCGGGACGAACCCGATGAGTACACCATTGAATCACGCCAACCTTTGTCTTTAAAGGTCCCTCCCAGCATTAATCTTGCGCCGCCAAAACCAGGTGCCAAGCCTTTGCATGACAAGGACGCTGATCACGAAGCGCGCGAGCATCTTGGCGTTGCCTCTCACAAAGGGGGCACGTCTGCCTCTGCAGCCGAGCAGGACTTGCTCTCCCAAGCGCACGGTAAGGCCGAGACAACCAAGCTTGAGGCTATTGAAAAAGGGCCAACCAAAGACCGCACAGACGACGCTCCTTCTTTGTTTAACGGTGATGAAAAAGCTGCCAAAGAGGCTATTGATCCCGCAGCTGAAAAGAAGCGTTTGAAGGATGTGACAAGTACAGGTCCTCTTGAAACAACAAAATAACGCGTTACTCTGGGAGGAACTTCATGACGTTATGGGGAAAAAAACTAAAAGCAGTCCTCTTTGGCCTTTGTCTTTGGGGGGGAACGCCCCCCTTGGAGGCAGGCCTTTATAATCCGCAAACCTTTACCCTTGCAAACGGTCTAAAGGTTGTGGTGATTGAAAATCACCGCGCCAACGTGGTGGGGCAATTTTTGTGGTTCAAGGTCGGGGCAAACGACGATCCGACCGGTAAATCAGGTCTTGCCCATTATTTGGAGCATCTGCGCTTTAAAGGCCCTAAGGGTACGGCGTCCGCGGAAATCACCCGTTTGATCGAAGAAGTTGGCGGCCTTCAAAACGCCTCGACCTCCCATGATTTCACCAACTATTATCAGATTGTGGCAACCCCACACCTTGAGCTTGTCATGAAGCTTGAGGCCGAGCGGATGCGTGATTTGCAGTGTCTGCCAGAACAAGCAAAGACCGAACTCAACGTCATTTTAGAAGAGCGCCGTATGCGCATCGATAACGATCCCCTTGGACGATATAGTGAAGTTGCGAATAGTCTGTATTACCGGGCCGCGCCAAGGCGTCTTCCTATGATTGGCTGGCCCCATGAAATTAAAGCGCTCACCCTTGATGATGCACGGGCTTTCTATCGTACTTGGTACGCGCCAGGAAACGCGGTTTTGGTCTTGGTGGGAGATATCACCCTTGATAAAGCCAAAGAGCTTGCAAAAAAACACTACGGCGCCGTCCCGGCACGCCCCCTTCCCACAAGGAACCGCCTCAAAGAGCCCTTTGACGTGGACGGCCATATTCGCTTTGATATGCCGGCCGAAGATATCCAAGCGCCCTATTTCATCAGCTCATACCGAGCGCCCTCTTATGAAGAGGAAAAGGGGCGCTTTTTGTACGCTGCCCAAGTCTTTGAGACTATGCTCTCGTCCTCTCCCACAGGTTTTCTTTATCAAGAGCTTGTGGAAAAGGAAAAAGTCGCAACTTTTGCCTCTGCAAACTATGACGTCATGGCCATAGGGCCCACAGAGCTTTGCTTTATTTTGCAACCCACACCTAAAACGCCCCTGCCGCAGCTGGAGGCCGCCCTTGAAAAGACGCTAACTCTTTTCTTGGAAAAAGGGATGACGCAACAGAATCTGGACCGGGCCAAGGCACGAATGATCTCAACGTTAATCTTTACCAAGGATAGCGCGCTGTCAGGCAATAACGTCGGGTATTCCCTTATTATGGGGCTTTCCCTTGACGATGTCGAAAATTGGGAAGACAACATTAAGGCCGTAACCCTTGACCAAGTAAAGGAACTCGCCCACCTTGTGCTGTCCTCCAAAATGCGTTTTACAGGTAGCCTTGTGGCCAAAGCGCCCATGCCTAAAGGAGCTTCCTCATGACTTTTAAAAAGTTTTTGACCGCCATGGTGATGGCGTGCTGTGCCTGGTCGACCCCTAGTGCGGCCCAAGTCTCTGTGGCCGCTCTGACCTCTGGATCAGGAATCACTTTTTGGTTTGCCGAAGACCACAGTGTGCCGGTTCTCTCCCTTGTTATGAGCTTTCGCGCAGGATCTGCTGAGGCACCTGCAGAAAAAGTAGCCGTCGCATCCATGCTTCCTGATATACTCCTTGAGGGGGCGGGCGATCTTGATACCAAAGCCTTTCACGAGCGCTTGCAGACCTTAGGCATTACCATTAGTGCCGGCAGCGACGATGACCGCCTCACGATCCTCATGCGTACCCCCCTTACTCAGCTTAGTGAAGCAACAAAACTTCTTCATCTCGTGCTGACACAGCCGCGCTTTGATGAAGATGCCTTTGAGCGCGTCAAAGCAGCTCTTATTCAATCCACCGAGAATATCCTTCAGACCCCTGATTGGAAAGCGGCCGACGCTCTTGGTACAGCCCTTTATCCCAAAGGGCACCCTTATGCGGCGGGCATTCGTTCAGTAGAAGAACTGCGGCCCTTGAACAGCCGTGACGTTAAACACTTCATGAAAGATCATATGGCAAAAGACGACCTTAAGATCGGCATTTGTGGTGACCTGACGCCAGAGGCGGTGCTACAACTCGTGGATACCTTAACAAAAGACCTTCCTGAAAAAGGGTCTTATAAAAAAGTTGAAGACGTCTCTTTTCCCGCAAAGGGTCAGGACTTGTTCACGCTGTCTACACAACCTCAAAGTGTGGTACTTTTTTCCCATCCAGGCCTTAGATACGATCATCCTGACTACATCAAGCTTGTGCTGCTCTCCTATGCGCTGGGCGGCGGGTTTGAATCTTATCTGATGCAAGAGGTTCGGGAAAAAAGAGGCCTTGCATACGGGGCAAACGCGGGTCTCCATGTCATGGCTCATAGTGCCACGCTTTCGGCAAGCCTTCAAAGTGATGGCAAAACCGCGGATGAAGCGATCACCGTGACCAAAGGCCAATTCGAACGCCTCAAGAAAGGGATTACCCAAGCAGACCTTGAGCGTGCAAAAAACTATTTGATCGGGAGCTTTCCCCTACAGTTTACAAGCTCCAGTGATATCGCATCTGTCCTGCATACCTACCAAGTTCAAGGACGCACCCCAGATTATTTGCAAAAGCGTGAGGGACTCATCAATAGGGTCACCCTTGCCGAGATTAATGCGTTTGCCGAGCATTTTATTAGGCCAGACCTTCTGATCACGTCTGTGTCTGGGAGCAAACATCAACTTACCCCTCAAAAGAAGGAAAAGCCATGACCCTTCCCCTCCATGATCTTTCTACCCTGGCCGTACCTGTACGGTTTCCTGCTCACTCCCTAGAAGAGGTGGTTGCCACGCTCATCCAAGAGGAAGCCCAAGGAAACCTTGCCCCCCTTTCCATTGTGCACGATGAAGTCGATCTTGCTCGTTTTGAAAAAGAGACAAACTTCTTAAGCAAGTACCCTTATTTGGTGGTACTGGGAACAGGCGGCTCGAGCCTTGGTGCTAAAAGCCTTTATGAGCTTACAAAACCAAATTTCCTTCCCGCAACGCAGCAGTTGTTCTTTGTAGAAAACGTGGATCCTGTCACTTTGGAGGGTCTTCTTAAAGATCTGCCTCCCCAAGAAACAGGCTACCTTGCCATTTCAAAATCGGGCACCACTGCCGAAACCATGGCCCAGTTTCTGTGTGTCCTAAAGCACCTACGCAGCACCGTCGGCGCGTCCTCAATCCGCGAACGCTGCCTTGTGATCACCCAGCCAACGGACTCGCCCCTAAAGCGTCTTGCCACACGCCTTGCACTCAAAACCCTTGATCACCCCACCGCCATTGGCGGGCGTTTTTCGGTTTTTTCCTGTGTCGGACTTGTCCCAGCTTTGTTAATAGGCGTTGATGTCAAAGAAGTCCGCGCAGGCGCGCGCGCAGCCCTTTCTCGCTTTATCCAAGAAAAAGAAGCAAGCGCTGTGGCTCAAAGTGCTGCTGCCTTTGCTGCCTACAGTACGACTGGTTACAACGCCCATGTGACGATGCCGTACTGTGATAAACTCACAACCTTTACCCTTTGGTGGCGCCAACTGTGGGCTGAAAGTCTTGGCAAGCAGGGCCTTGGCACCTTGCCTGTCCCTGCCATTGGGACTACCGATCAGCACAGTCAGTTGCAGCTTTTCCTAGAAGGCCCCAAGGATAAATTTTATACACTTCTCTTTACAAATGCGGCCACTAAGGGACCTGATTTTTCTGCCGAGGACCTTGACGCTGATTCAAGTCTTTCTTATTTAGAAGGGCGCACTATCGGAGATCTCATAGACGCAGAGCAGCGCGCTACGCTCCAATGCCTTCGCAACAAAAAGCTTCCTGTCCGGGTGCTTTCCTTTGACGCGCTCACGCCCTTTGTCATGGGAGCCCTGATGATAGAGGCGATGCTTGAGACCATTCTTGCGGCAAAGCTCATGAAAATCGATCCTTTTTCCCAAGACGCTGTGGAAGAAGGCAAGATCCTGACGCGCACTTATTTGAATGAAATGGCCTAGCATGACCATTCGGCGCCTTCCGACAAACTTAATTAATCAGATTGCTGCCGGTGAAGTAGTCGAAAGGCCTGCGTCCGCCCTTAAGGAGCTCGTGGAAAATGCCCTGGATGCGGGTGCGACGTTCATTGATCTTCAAATTCGCGAAGGAGGGCGTGCGCTTTTAAGCGTGACCGACAACGGCAAAGGTATGACAGCTGATGAGCTTCCCTTAGCCCTTGAGCGTCACGCGACGTCTAAACTTCCCGAAGAAGATCTTTTTCACATCCAAACCCTTGGCTTTCGGGGGGAGGCCCTTCCCTCCATTGCGTCTGTTGCCAGGGTCTGTCTCACCTCGCGCGCCCACGGCGCCCGTGACGCGTGGTCTGTAAGTATCGAGGGCGGCGTCCATCAAGCGCCCAAACCCGCCACGCATCCCGAAGGCACACGGGTCGAGGTTCGTGATCTTTTTTACGCCACACCCGCGCGCCTCAAGTTTTTGAAATCCCCTACAACGGAAACGGCTTATATTGTGGAAAGCGTGAGCCGCCTTGCCATGGCCTATCCCCATGTGGGATTTCGTTTACGCCAGGACGAGAAAACCCTTGTTGACCTCGCGCCCCCCCAAGACAACATCTCCCTTGACGAAGCGCGCCTCGCGCGCCTTGCAAAGATTATGGGGGCTGATTTCCCGCCTAATGCGCTGCCCCTTACGGCCGAGCGCGACCAGATGCGCCTCACTGGCTTTGTGGGACTCCCGACCCTAAGCCGCTCTAACGGGGCCCTTCAATATCTATTCGTGAACGGTCGGCCCGTCAAAGACAAAGTCCTTCAAAGCGCGTTAAAGGTGGCTTACCAAGACTTTTTAGCCCCAAGCCGCTATCCTCTCGTCGCCCTTTATTTAGAGATTGATCCGACTCTTGTGGACGTGAACGTGCATCCCGCTAAAATTGAGGTTCGGTTTCAAGACGCGGGGATCGTGCGTGGCCTTTTTGTGGGCGCCATTAAAGAGGCCCTTCGAGCGTCCGGTCACCGCGTTTCGACGACCCTTTCTCATACAGCGCTGGGGGCCGCAAGACCTGAAAGTGCCACGACCTCTACGCCTTCCTGGCAAGCGCGTCCCTTTACCACTATGGGAGGGACAGCATCGTCCTTCGTCCAATCGACCCTTGCCCCTATTAAAGGTGCAAACACCCCTGTTGCCTCCTTTGCGACAACATCCACTTTTAATACATCCTCAGATGATCAAGATTCTTTTGCGGTCTATGAATCACCTCATCACAACACTTCTTTGCAAGAAAATCTGTCCTCACCCCATGACAGTCCATCGTTTCCGCTCGGGCACGCGCGGGCTCAAGTGCACCGCACCTATATTGTCGCCCAGGCTGATGATAGTTTGATTCTGGTTGATCAGCACGCAGCCCACGAGCGTCTGGTTTATGAAAGGCTTAAAGAAGACTTTTTTGCAAAGGGTGTGGCCCGCCAAGGACTTCTTGTGCCGGATATTATTGAACTGCCTACGGCACAGACGGCGCTTGTCCTTGAGCACGCTGAAACCCTTGAAAAAATGGGACTCAGCGTCGAGGGATTTGGCGGTAACTGCCTCCTTGTGAGAGAAACACCGGCGCTTCTCGGTCCCATTGATAGCAAACGACTTCTTCAAGATGTTGCGGCGTCCTTAGAAGATGACGGCCAAGCCCTTAGTCTGCAAGAGCGCCTTTTTGAAACCCTCTCTACCATGGCCTGTCACGGAAGCGTGCGTGCCGGTAAGCATATGAGCCTAGAGGAAATGAACACGCTTCTGCGACAAATGGAGGAAACACCGCATTCCGGCCAGTGCAACCACGGTCGCCCCACCTATGTTGAATTAAAAGTCAGCGATATTGAAAAACTTTTTGGCAGACGTTAGAAAATACAGAAAATTTTCTGCTATTTACTGTCTTATAGAAATATTAATGATGTCCCAGCCAATATTTATTAAAAATATGACGGGGACATCTTTAATTATTTAATTGGCGACGTCCCACTGCACGGGTGGTTGAAAATCAATATTTTCAGTAACGTAGCTGAGATAGCCCTGATAATTATTTTCTGCCGCAAAATCTTTTATCTTCTGAAGCTCTGCATCGTTATACACTGCAACTTCTTTGTTGGGGTTAACACGCGTTGCGTTAGGTTGTTCTGCATTATATCCTCGCACACAATTCTTTAGTCCTCTGGAATCTTTATAAAACTTTTTCACGGCTATAGGTATATTCTTTGTTTTTCCTCCATCTAAAGGAATAGAAAAAGCAATACTTTCTGAACCGGAATTACAAGTCTTGGCGCACCAATGTGCGAGGCCAAACCTCCCAGAGATTTCTCTATCACTGAGAGACTCCAACTTTCTCTTTATTCCCTGCAATTCTGGTGCAGACCACAGATCAGATTCCGGTGTACTACACGTAACCCTGTTGCACACCGCGTTGCAATGCAAACCCTTGCTAATGGCGGCTTTTGTAAGAACTAAACCGCCCAACCCCAACGCAGCGAGTGTAATAGGCTCTGCCTGAGCATGTTGATAAGAAGCAAAACAAAGTAGAGAAAAAGTGAGAATAATTTTTTTCATAAGCAATCCTTTCTATTTTTAATGAATAATCCATTTTTGTAAGAATATGTTTAACTTTTTACTAACAACATTTACATGATGGAATTTTTTGTGTATTTGAATCGTGATATCGTACCCCTAGTTTTTATCTCACAAACACAACAGCTACTCAGAGACTCAACACATGTTCTGTCCAAAAAAATACACGATTCCCAATGCAGGCATGGCCACTACATTTATGTTGAGTAAAAGTCAGAGATATTGAAAAGCTTTTTGGCAGGCTCTAGACAGATTCCACAACTCAGAGCCGCGGGATCCGAGACTTTAAAACGCGCCCATAGGAGGGTACCTGCCCCCGCGTGCGGCGCGTTTTGTTAAAGATGGGAAAAGAACGCTTTAATTCTCAAGGTTGGGATTCACATCATCCCCTTCAAGCCCTAAGACATAAATAAAGTTGGTGGGCAGACCGAACTCAGACTCGCCCTGTCTTTTATAAGAACGCTCTTCACGTCCAAATAATAGGTTCACGATGCTCATTCTTTGTCCTCCCTTTTATTGATGTTTACATAGTTAGTATAGCGCTTTAGAAAAGGTTAACAAAATTAAATGATAAAAATCTATTTATAAGATTTTCTTATACTATGAAAAAATAGTACGCAGGGGGTTTAACAGGGGTCCAATGATAGCCCCTCATACTCCAAAACATTAAAAGGGAAATCTGTCGTCTGAGAAAAAGGTTTTTTTATCTAAACCGACAATAGGGTTGCGTCCATTTGTTATTGTGGTACCCAACGTCGACACTGTATTTTTTTGATTTGCTAAAGTTGCTTGGCACGTTCTGGCATGTCACATCTCCTATTTCGTCGTCAGGCACAGAAATGTAAACACGTTTGTAGGATTTTGAGTCTACCTTCACGGTTGTACTGCCTCCTTGAGAGGGAAGATTGAAAATATTCTTCGTTCCAGACGCTTGAAAATAAAGTCTTACACTTTTGTTTTGCACGTCTCTATTGGGAATTCCTTGGTTATAAATTTGCACAGATGACGCCATTAGTGTGCTTGTAGCCGTGAACAAGATAATAATCCCTGTCAGTATTTTTTTCATAAGAGTTCTTTCAAAATTTAGTTGTGTGATGTCGGATTTTCTAAGCAAAAAAAAACGGGCCAGTGGCCCGTTTTTTTTTACATAGGTTATTACTTGGGTGTTTCGTGAGCAGGTTCGATAAACTTGTGCTTTGACGAAACATGTGTGCCGCTAATAAATTTGTGGACCACAGACCCAATATGAGATGGGATTTCTTGCGCCCATGGGCTTTTATCCAATGCTTTTTGCATATCAACATATCCATGATCTGCACGGTCACGAATGGACGCTTTAGAAAACTCGCAGTCCTTTGATTTAACTTCGTAAGCAGGGGCATCGTACACGATATGGACAATGTCAAAGTTTGAGTCTGTCGCAAAGCTTTTAAGTTCTTTCACAACAGCATCATTCTTCAAATTGTCAGGCAACTTGGACAAAACATGAGACAACGCCTTTTGAAGGTTATGGCGGTTATTTACATGACCAATGTGGTGCGCTGTACGGCTTGTGTAAAGGATATCCTTAGAGCGTGTTTCCACATCATCCATGTCCTCTGGCTCTTGTCCCACTGGATTAAAGAGGTCAACCATGAAGCAAAGGGTGTCAACTTTTGGCTCAGCTTGGAAAATGCCTTCAAGAGGCGTGTTGGAAACGCATCCACCGTCCCAAAAAAGGTCACCGTCAATGCGCATACCAGGAAACCCTGGGGGCATAGATCCGCTTGCCATTACATGTTCTGGACCAATTTTTTGTTTCGCGCTATCAAAGAAGACAAGCTCGCCGTCTTTTACACGTGTGGCGCCTAAAAGAAGCCGTGTTTTGTTGTTATTGATGCGGTCAAAATCAACAAAATCCTTCAACGTGTCATGCAATTTGCTTGTGTCATAATAGCTTGTGGCAGCCAAGGTTCCACGCTTTTGCAATTTAGGGCCTGGGACTCTTGGCACGAAGAAGTTTGGTTGACCAAAGATGAAACCTTGAAGCGATGTGAGCGTATTGTGATATTTTTTCATCTCGTTGCTGGCATTAGGGAGTTGTGGCACATCAGGCCATGAAATCGTATCCCAGAATGCTTGTAGCTTTGCCACACGGTCATTTGGCTCGTTACCTGCAATAATTGCAGACGTAAACGCGCCGATGGAAATACCAGAAACGATATCAGGATGATACCCAGCCTCTGCCATCGCTTTATAAGCGCCGATGTGGTAAGCACCTAGTGAGCCACCACCTTGGCAAGAAAGTCCAATTCGTTGATATTTTCCGTTCTTCTTAGTCATGTTGATCCTCCCATTTATTTCTATGACCAAAACACTATAGTACACTGTTTGATGTTAAGCAAACGTTAAGATTTATTGATTTCTTCTCTTAACCTCTTTCGCTTAAAAGGCCATTCATTTCTATCAACAAATCCTTACCAATTCCTAAACGAATGCGCGTGATGCCACAATTATTACCACGTTCCAAAAAGGCGATCCCCCGCATCACCAAGGCCTGGCACGATATAAGCATGCTCATCTAGATGACTATCAACCGCCGCGGTATAAACGGCCACATCAGGATGTTTTTCAAAAAAGACTTTTAATCCCTCAGGTGCAGAAACAAGGGCTAGAAACAAAATACGAGAAGCACTGACCCCGCGATCCTTCAAAAGATCAACGGCGTAAGCTGCAGAGTGTCCCGTTGCCACCATGGGATCGACAAGAATAAAAATCTTTCCCTCAACGGTTGGCAGTTTCACAAGATATTCCACAGGCGTTTTTGTAATAGGGTCCCGAAAAAGACCTATATGCCCCTCATGCGCCAAAGGAAACAATTCTAAAAGGCCTTCCGCCATACCAATGCCTGCCCGCAAAATGGGCACAACCGCTAAACAGTTCTCTTGCATTTTTCGCACTTTTGCCTGGGATACGGGTGTCTCGACTACTGTCTCAACGGTCTTAAGATGTCTAGTCACTTCATACCCCATTAAAAGAGCAATCTCTTTTAATAGGCGTCGAAATGTTGGTTTATTCGTCTGTTTATCGCGCATGCACGCGAGCTTATTTTGAATGAGCGGATGCTCTAAGATATGAAGATTATGATATTTCATGTTTTTTTACCTTTTCACACCGCTGACACTTTACAAAAAATGTCGGGCTATCGTCAAAGGAAGTTTTAGAAAGTAAAAGACTCACCTAGAAATACACTTCCTTGGAACGCAGGCACTTTTACTATCTAGGGACATCTCTTTTTTTTGACAAAAGGTAAGAAAGTATGTATAAAAGATAAAAATGCATTACTAGTTTCACTCTTCATGAAAAAAATTCTTATACTTTCTCTCTTTATGAGCATAAGCGTCTCATCGAATGCTTTTAACTTGTATAATGCTACCTCACTTGACGAGCTCCAAGACGGCGCTGTTCTTAATAAAGCTCTTCGCCTTGGTCTTGCCGACACCGAACAAGCAACCCTTATTAGCCCTAGACTTGCTGTTACGGCGCGCCATCAAGGATATGGGGATATCCCCGTCAATAAATCTATTTCCTTTTATGGACAGCAGTGCAAAATCATTCGCACCATTGACCGCCCCGATTTGAAAATTGGCTTAGGTGATTTGACCCTCTATGTCCTTGATCGAGACATTGTTTTGCCAGACGGAGAAGCCTTTTGCCCTATCGCCACACAAACGCGCTCCATGGGAAAAAGCTTTGGGGACAGTCATGCTTTTGTCGCTCATGCCATCAGTCACTCTCCTTGCTTTAAACTCGCAGGACAAAAAGACCCCTCTCGCAACAAAAGCATTCTTTATGGCCGCACCTTTGTAAATAAAGCCCCTCTTGCGTCTTCCCATCATGATACTGCTTTTAAGGACACTATTGACGTTTATATGAGTACAGACAAAGACTGCGATCTGATGACCCCCATCAAAGGGGATAGTGGATCACCTCTTTATGTCCCTTTAAAAAATGGGGGATACGCTTTGTGGGGGGCTCTTTCTTGTGTGGACGCAACAAATGCGCACAAATTTGGCTGCTACACATCTTTAGCGTGCAACATTTCTTGGTTACAACGAAAAGAACAGGACTTGATTAACCAAGGCGTTTTACCTGCTTCCACCGTACGCATCAAAACCGTGAGCCAACAAGACTGGGATTTAACAAGAAAAGATAGCCTTGCTTTGCCTCGCAACTTTGATACTGACCTTTACCTCGCTTTGAATCCTGATATTGCACTCGCTTTTCATAAAACAAATAATCTTGATACAGAGGTAAAAAACCACTTTTTAAGACATGGTAAACGCGAGCATAGAGCCACAGATCTCCCCACCTCGTTTAAACAGAAGCACTACATTGCTTTCAATCCCGACTTGGAGAAAGCGATCCCCTCTACACCATCAAAACTAAGAGAAAAACTTCTTAAGCTACACTACATACAGTATGGAAAAAATGAAAGCCGCTTTTTTTCCATGCCAGAAAATTTCTGTTGGGCTACTTATCTTGCCCTTAATCAAGACCTCGTCCCTTTGGCAAAATCAGTCCCAACTACGGAAACAAAAGATGTCTTACAAAAACACTATGCGCGCACTGGACGATACGAGGGGCGTGCTTATGCTCTGCCCACGCCCTTTAACTGGTCGGCCTATCTTGGCTTCAATGAAGATCTAGACGCCCACACAACATCCCTTTCTATCAAAGACAAAAAGGCTTTTTCCAAACAACACTTTGCCTTTAATGGGCATAAAGAAGGTCGCACTTATGGTCTTTCAGCAGACTTTCAACCTCAAAAATATGCTGAGCTCTTCAAAGACTTGAGAGATGCAACACGCACAATGGAAAAATCACATCAGGATCATTTCCTTACTTTCCATTACATACGATTTGGTCAAAAAGAAGGCAGACCCCACAGCATACCCGCTACGTTTGACCTTCGTTGTTATTTTGGCTTTAATCCAGATCTTAGAAAAGCAACCAGGCACCTATCTTCCTCTGAGTGGGGGCGTTATTTATTGAATCATTTCATCCAATACGGATACAAAGAAGGACGACCCTATGCGTTACCAGAAGATTTTGACGCTGCTTGCTATCTTGCATTAAATCCTGATTTACGTCCCGTAGCAGCAAGAGAGTCTGATTCCTTGACCTTCGCCTTGAACCACTACAGACGACGTGGCATTCTAGAAAGGCGTGATTATAAAAAATCTCTACCCCATGATTTTACGGTAGAGAGGTATCTTGCAAAGAATCCAGATATTGCGGCTTTTCTTGCTTCTTACCCTGGAGAAGAACGTCAACGATTTGCCATAAAGCACTATCAAACGCGGGGGGCACTTTTAGAAGGAAGGACTTACTAAACCGTCCTGAAGGTAACTCACTCTTAGATAGATATGGCTTTTACGTAACAAGTGCTTACAAAATAGAACACTTGACAAAAAATCATCTAATATTGTATTTGTTGGAAAAATTTTCTCGATCCTATCATCATGAGAATCCCCTCCTTTGCTCTATTTTTTTTACTCAGCGCCTCTTCTTTATACGCCGGACATTTTTATAATACTTCAGATCCCAACGACTTGCGGGATGGTAAAGCGCTTAATAGATCTACCTCCATGGGATTTTCCGATGACCAACAAGCCACACTGGTCAGCCCACGCCTTGCTGTCACGGCACCTCACGCCAGTGCTGGTGATAGACCTGAAAACATGGTCATGTCTTTTTACGGACAACAATACCGAGTGATTCACAGCATCGACCGGCCAGGCCTGCGTGTGACGTCAGGTGACTTACGACTTTTTGTTCTTGACCGTGATGTTGTGCACCCTGATGGAAAAAACCCTTGCCTACCTGTGGCGACTCAAAATCACCTCATTGGCCCCATGGATGGGTATCCAAACGGTGTAATCACTCATTCTTTAAGCCACTCTCCTAACGTTAAACTAAAAAATCAGAACGCAAGGGGTAATGGATATCACAGCATTCTTTATGGTCGCGTTCATGTAAGCTTTGCCAGCGCCGGGCGTAATGATTCTGACGTTCCTATGCATGACAGCCTAAATGTCCTTACGTCAAAAACCATCACTGACAAAGACATGATGGTGCCCATTGGCGGCGATAGCGGCTCTCCTCTTTATGTCTCGTTAAAAAACGGCAGCAATGCCATATGGGGTGTCATGTCCGGTGTAGATCCAAGTGGACAAGGCACTTACGCAGCGTACACCTCCCTTTCCGTGAATATTGGATGGCTTCAAAACAAAGAGCAAGCTCTCATTAATCGAGGACTCTTACCCCAAAATGTCGTCCGTATTACAACCGCCGCTCAAGACGAATGGGAGATACAAAGCCAGTGCCTTACGCTGCCTGTCGAGTTTGATCCTCAATTATATCTTGCCCTACATCCAGACATTCAAATAGCGTCACAAAACATGCTCAATACGTCCGCGACTGCTTTCGCGACAACACATTATGTGAATCATGGCCGCATGGAAAAAAGAATGTGGCGCCTTCCCTCTTCATTCAATGCCTTTGCCTACTTAGCCTACAACCCAGACTTAGACCAGCCTCTTAAAGACTTATCGGACGAACAAAAAAGCCTCTTTCTCACACATCACTTCGCTAGATTTGGTCGTCACGAAGGACGCAGTTTTTCCTTTCCTGATAGTGACTTTGATCCCTTGACCTATCTCACTCTTAATCCAGACGTTGCCGAAGCAGCTTATCAAACACCTCATCCCTTTTCCTTTGCAAAGACACACTTTATTTCTTGCGGCATCAGAGAAAAACGTGCCTTTATAGACGAGAGATTCAAAGATTTTGATCCTGAAGTTTTTCTTGCCTTGAATCCAGATGTTGCACAAATTGCCGGAACCCAACCCAATCCCCTCACTTTTGCCCGCTGGTATTTTTCTCTTTTTGCTTTAAAAGAAGGACGCTCATGCAAAATCCCTTTACCTCAAGATTTTGATCCCGTGCGTTATCGTGCCCTTCATGGGGATATTGACGTGCACTTAATTTGCAATCCAGACCTTGATCCCATCACTTTTGCAAAAACACATTATCAAACACGAGGAGCAGCTTTAGAAGGAAGAATTTATAGATAGAAAAATTTTCTAAATATACTTTCAAAAAATACACTCCCTTATTTCTTGGCGGGGAGGGCTACCCCTTCAAGAAATATACAAATTTCCTTTGCTCACAGCACAATGCTCCTTTTCCATAAAAGAATGGCCTTTACCTTAAAATATTTGACAATAAAGAAATCAAGTGCCATATATTTCTTAAGATGAAATTTTATAGAGACTTTCATGAAACACTCTTCTTTGTCACTTGTATTGATCCTGAGCGTTGGCACCGTAAATGCTGGACATTTCTACAATACTTCAGACATAAATGACCTTCGTGATGGTGTTGCTCTTAACAGATCTGCCTCTATGGGGCTTGCAGACTCTTGTCAAGCCGCGCTTATTAGTCCACGTCTTGCTGTCACTGCCCATCATCAATCCTTTGGGGACAAGGGAGAAAACATGGGCATTTCCTTTTACGGTCAGAACTACCGCGTCATCCATAGCATTGACAGACCTGGCTTAGACGTTGCATCAGGAGATTTGCGTCTCTTCGTGCTTGACCGCGATGTCGTACATCCAGACGGCAACGCTCCCTGTCTTCCTGTTGCCGTTCAAAATGTTCCCATTGATGCAAACTACGGATACCCTGAAGGGGTCATCGCCCATTCCCTAAGCCATTCACCTAATATCAAGCTCAAGAACCAAGGCGTTCATAAAAATCGCTCTCACAGCGTTCTTTATGGACGTACTTTTGTCAATTATGCCAGCAACATGCGAAACGATACAGATGCTCCCCTACCCGACGGTCTTGATGTCAGACTATCCAATACGATCCTTGATAAAGATATGATGGTGCCTGTAGTTGGTGACAGTGGCTCTCCTCTTTATGTCTCCCTCCAAAACGGTGGGCACGCGACCTGGGGGGTCGTGTCTGGTGTTGACGACACTGATGCATACAGACATGGGTGCTACACGTCTCTTGCACGTAATATCGGTTGGTTGCAAGCCAAAGAACAAAACCTTATCGATCGCGGCATTTTGGCTCCTACTGTGACACGAATTCAAACCGTTAATCAGGACGAGTGGGTACCTCAAGGCCAGTGCCTTACGCTGCCACCCGAGTTTGATCCGGAACTTTACCTCTCTTTGAATGAGGATATTCGTATTGAGGCACAACGTCACCATAATGCCCTCTCTTTTGCAAGTGATCACTTTATGAACTACGGTCGCACGGAAAGACGTCAGTGGTGCCTTCCCTCTTTTTTTGTGCCAGAGGCGTATCTAGCTTATAACCCCGATTTGGAAGATGCCTCTAAGAATCTGGCTGGAAACGAAAAAACACTCTTCTTAAAAAATCACTTTGCTAAATTTGGTCGCCACGAAGAACGTAGATTCACGTTTCCAGATGATTTTGATCCCGTTTCTTATCTCGTTTTGAACCCAGATGTCGCAAAGGTTTCACAAACTAAACCTGATCCCTTGGCATTTGCAAAGGAACACTTTAAGTCTTGTGGTATTAGGGAAAACCGCGCTTATCGTGATGATAGATTTAACGATTTTAATCCAGAGATCTATCTTGCGCTTAACCCCGATGTTGCAGCTGTAGCGCGGACAAAGCAAAATCCTAACGCTTTTGCTTTGTGGCATATCACAACCTGTGGCCTTCAAGAAAATCGTCGTTGCAGAACCGCACTCCCCCAAGATTTTAACCCTCAACGTTATCTTGAGATACATTTGGATATCAGCCTTTATCTTGCAGACCATCCAGAACTTGATGTCGAGCGCTTTGCCCGCGAACACTATGAAACAAACGGCTCTGTGTTAGAAAACAGACTCTACAAATGAAAAAACTTACATGAAATTACTACTACATTTAAAATGTAACACTATGTAGTAAAGTTATTATAATTTTGTTTTATTTTAAACCTTTAAGAGAACCCCAAGATGACCCAAGGACCCTTTACTCGAGCTTTTTTGTTTTTAGCTGCTTTTTTTACTTGCTTCACTACCACTCACGCTTCTATTACAGAAATTCACTCACTGAAGGAAATTTCTCTTAAAAACAAACGTGCTGGCATGGTGGTTTTATTTGATATTGATGAGAACATTCTCTTGAACATCCACCATACACCCAGCACTTTTAAATATTTGGCACCCTCACATCAGTCACATCGGATGCTTGAACCAGACATCGCTCAAACGACAACAGGAATTAAACATTGTATAAATGGAGATTCTGGAAAAGTATTTATGTTTGGCTTGACAAAAAGATGCTTATACTGGGGACCTCACATGACCCCTGATAACGGCCACGAACATGCAGAGCAAGCAGGCATTCCCTTTTCAAGGGTACGGTTTAAACACTTTAATGGCACTACTTTATGCCACAACCCACACGCAGGTTTTAATAACGGCATCATTTACACAGCGGGACAACCCAAAAACCTTTATGCCGAAGCCTTTTTTAACTTGGCTAAAATCAACCCAACTTTCATGATTTTTAGTGATGATTTAATAGGAAATATAAACGACATGGTTCGGTACGCTCAATCCAAAAATATCCCCATAGAAGCCTATCATATGACACGCGTCCATTTGCTGGATACTTTTGTAAGAGGCATTAAGCAAAGACATAATTTACCAAAAGATTTTGATCCCGATCAGTACTTACACCACAATCTGGATGTTTTTGCATGTGTAGCCACAAAAAGAGTCTCAGAACAATTTTCTTTTGCTCAACATCACTATTTAACGTGGGGACAACAAGAACAGCGTTTTGTGTCCTATCCTAAAAATTTCTCCCCTCATCGTTATGTCGCCCACAATTCTGATATTGCAGCCCATGCTCAAACCCATAATCTTGATCCACTAATATTTGCATTAGAACATTATAGAAGTAACGGCCACAAAGAAAACCGATCCCTTTAGAAGAACTGGCAAGAAAGAATAGGTTTCATGAATTATAAAAATCACTATTTACACTTATAAAAACCATACCTATATAGGAATTATATTGAAGTAAGTAGAATGTTTATCTTAAAAACCACACTACGAGCAAAAAAAATTATCACACTGCTTAACATATGGCTTTTTCCAGGGGCGTTCGTTTCACTCTCCCAAGCCTCTGCTACAGAAATCCACTCTTTAAAAGAAATCTCACTGCACAATAAAAAGCCTGGCGCGGTGGTATTTCTTCTTGATGTTGATGATCATCTTTATCCAGAGCGTCGTTATTTTCAGCCTGCTCTTCAATATCTTGTTCATCCCGTTAAAAGATGTCGCCTTCTTGAAGCAGATATCGCCCAAACAATTCAAAAATGCGCCACGCTGCTGATAATAATCCAGACAGTGTCATTGTATTAGGTTCGATGAAAAGGCCCCTTTTTCATCCTGACGGTAAACCAGATCATGCCGATCAGGTTTTAACATAAGAAAGGGTCCCTCTTACACGACATAAATTTGATCAATTCAATGGACAAACGTTTCTTAATAATTCTCTACGCAAGTTATAGAAATGGTGTCATTTGTACAAATAGTCGTGGTAAAAGCCTCTATGCTGATGCCTTTTTTGTACTCACAAATTTGTTTCCAACTTCCATATGTGTCAGCGACGACCGCAAACCTAATACCCAAGATCTACTTGAGTATGGACAACGCAAAGCGATCCCTACAGAAATTTACCATTTCATACGCGTCATGTTGCTGCACCACTTTATCTGAGGTGGTTACAGCCACCCAAACATCAGGTATGATTTTGATCCAAATAAATACCTTCAGCACAATCCTGATGTGTTAGAAGCTTCCGATAAAAAATAGCGTTTTAAAGCGATTTTTCTTTGCTTAATACCATTTATCTAACTTGGCGGCAGAAAAAAAATCGTTTTACCGATGATCCATAAAACTTCTTACCACAAAGTTATCTGGATCAGAATCAAGATCTGCTTATGTACACTCGCGCACACAATCTTGATCGCACAAAATTTGCACAGGACCATTACAAACGTAATGGTTATAAAGGAAGTAGATCTTTTTAACCCAACTTTCAGCATTTCTTAGCTGCTGTACGTCTCCAAGAAATTTCTTTATTCTTTATTCTTTATTCTTTATTCTTTATTATATGTGATAATATTGAAAGAAAGCTACTTCAAAAGAAAGACAAAAATGTGTAACTCCTTTAAAAAGAAACATCTCCTTGTTCTTTTAAACTTTTTTCTTCTGTTGTGGTTTTCTGCGCCACTTTTACATGCCACGCCAACAGATATCTACTCTTTGAAAGAAATCATGCTACACAACAAAAAAGCTGGCATGGTTGTTTTTCTTGATGTAGATGACCATCTCCTTTCCGTCAGGCGTTATTTTCCAGATTCACATAAATATCTTGTTCATCCTCAGAAAGAATATCGCCTTCTTGAAGCCGACGTCGCTCAAACAATTCATAAAATCAGACACTCTATCAATAATGATCCCAGCAAAGTCATCGTGCTGGGCTTGACAAAACGACCTCTTTTTCACCCAGATGGAAAACCCGATGAAGCGGATACTGTGATTGAAAAAGAAGGAATCCCTCTTTCAAGAAATGAATTTTCTCAGTTTAACGGTCAAACACTTCTTAACAACTCTAATGCGGGGTATAGAAATGGTGTTATTTATACAAATCGACAAGAAAAGAGCGCCTATGCAGAAGCTTTTTTTAAATTGTCCGGGATCAATCCCCCTCTTGTCATCTTTAGTGATGATCATCGTCCCAATAGCCAAGAAATGCTAGATTCTGGAAAAGCAAATGGGCGAAACGTAGAAGCATATCATTTAAGACGTGTAGAGCTTCTACACGAATTCGTTAAAGGAGGGAAAAAAAACCCAGAGATCAAACATGATTTTGATCCTGAAAAATATCTCCACCATAATGCAGACGTTTTAGAATCCTCTAAAACAAAAAACGTCAGCAAACAACTTACTTTTGCGCAACAACACTATGTAAAATGGGGACAAAAAGAAGGTCGTTTTGTTGATTATCCTGATCATTTCTCACCTCAAGAATACCTAGACTATAATAAGGATGTGCTTACCTATGCACAAAACCACGGACTTGATCCCTTAACGTTTGCATGGGAGCACTACCGTCATTACGGTCAAAAAGAAAATCGCTTCATTGGTTATCCAAATCATTTTTCACCTCAAAGATACCTTGACCTTAACAAAGATATTCTTGTTTATGCGCAAACTCATGGGTTAGATCCCTTAGTCTTTGCAAAAGAACACTTTCGGCAACAAGGACATAAGGAAATGCGTCATTATTAGGTGACGGACATATTCAAGCCATATGACCACAATTAGCCCCTTTCTATTTTTCATGTTAGGGTTTTAACGTAACGATGCTTTCTCTCATAATTTCATGTCACTAATTTTTCTCTCTCAATATTGAAAAAGACAAACATTTCCCGTGTATTTAGCTTATTTAAAAGAAATCGCCTCAGGTATCGTTTTGTTACAAGAGGTACTCCAGGACACTCTTCCTTTTTTGAGAAAGGGCTTCGAGGATATATTGCGATGACTCCCCTGAAAAAGCTGGTTTATGACACGCGTATTCGGCCCTTCGGTTTTATCTCAATACCCCTTTCTTTCAACCAGTATCTCTTATTATTATCTAAGTGAAACGGTGATTCCTGAAGATAGAGAAAGGACTCCAATTCAAACAGAAAGGCACCTCTTACACACGACCCTTTTAAAAGAATCTCATATGATCTTGTTAACACATACTTTACCTGGACACACGGTGGAGATGATAGCCCGCAACAGTTCGAAGATTTGCCACGACTCGTCGCGCATTTGCCCGAGATTCCTAATTTTATCTTAGCTTAGGCAGTGACTATAACGCGCCGTGCTGTGAAAAGATCTCTTACGAACTTGCGGCCCGCTATCAAGACAACATCCCACTACATGTCACCCGCACTTTAGATCCACAACTACACAGAGCAAGTCACAAAGAACTTGTCATAAATGGTCTTTACAACATCTGGCTATCGCGCCGCAGATGTCCACAAGACACTGGCCTTAGTGATCACTGCGCTGCCAGGGCGACTCTCAAAGTCTTCATTTGAATAAGACATTGTCTTTGGCAGAAATGGGTCAGCGGTAGCGAAGGCCCGCAGGACCACCAGTTGTTTGAAAGTGGTTTTCAGCAAGAGCCAAGAGATCAGTGAGCGTGAGGTCCTCATTCTGCTCTCTCAATTCTAGGCGCACATCTGAATGAAGCGCCAAATAAAGCGCTGGATCAAAATTAGTTGGCATCACGAAGTGGCCATCCACTAGGGCGTTTTTTTCAAGGGCATTGTAAAGATATGAACGCCCCTCCATAAACCCATGAAATTGGTAGTGATCACCCAGGTCGTAAACAGCGTTTAGATGCTTGTTGTCCCCAAAGGCTTGTTGAAGATCTTTATTTAAATACAAATAGGTGAAAATATTATCCCAAAAGACTTCTTCTGGTGCGAACCAAAGAGACCGTCCTTCCTTAAATCCATATTTTGTATAGTGCTCTATGGCAAAGGCATGGGGATCAACGCCAAGACGGTTTGCTTCTGTTTCCACATCTGGATTCAGGTGCAGATAAGTTTTAGGGATAAAGTTTTCTGGGAGCGTCAGCTTTGTTTTGTCGTGACGCACATTCACAAGGTTATAGGGACGGCCTTCGCGAAGACCACATGTTTGATGATGGTGGGTGGCTTGCGCCAGCGCCTGGGCAAGGGTTCCCTTGCCAAAAACATCTTGCAGATCATAGTTCAACGCCAAATACACCATGGGATCAAAGGCTGCCGCTCCTACGGCTTGGCTAAGAAACGTGCGACGCCCTTCTAATGCTGCTCGCGTATCGTGATGGGTTCGCGCCTTCTCAAGAGCCACCGAGAACGCGTCCTGTTGAAAGGCATCCCTTACGTCGGGATTCAGAGCCAAATAGGCGGCGGGATCAAAGGTGCGCGACACCTTCGGTAACTCAAAGCTGTCTGGGGTCAATTGCCACTGATCTTGAGACACCGTTGTGAGGCGTTGAAGCGTTGAAGGCAAAATACCGCGGTCAATAAGGCTACCCTCCATCTGTTTAATCCACTCAATTTGCCTCGAGAGCGAGGTGTAGCTACCGGCCCTCTCTTCTTCAGGTACATAGGCATCTACGCTGGTACGGGCAAGGGCTCCAAAAAGTGCAAACCCTCCCGTTTGAAGTCTGACATAGAGCGGGGATCCACTATCCCCCCCGATGGGCACCATCATGGTGGGATCGCTGCTTACATGATCTCTTGAGACGCCAATATAGTCTCGATCATATTGCTCTTGTCCAAATACACCGGCATCTAATTTTGTTTTTCCATAAATTGTTGAAAAGTCTGTATTTTTAAAAGGAGGATAAAAACTGTTTAGCTTCAAATTAGGAGAACGGCTCAAGCTGTGCGCGTACCAGTTTTGTGTCGTGTCAGGCATGGGCCGGGCGTCATCAATGACCGCAATGGGCCCACAGACGGGCCCGCCGTCAGGATGCACCACCTCTTCCCCCAGCACAAAAAGTGTGAGGTCACAAGCCGTGCGATTAGTATTCACCTCTGGATGTTCCATCGCCCTTACAATAGGATATTTTTTGCCATAAAAAGAAATCGTCGACGGATATTCTTGTTCTTGACCCTTAAAAACGGTGCCGTGGGTCACTGTCACCGCAAGACGAGGATTGATCAGCGTTGCCTGCCGGTCATCGGAAAATCCTAAATGATGCTGAAAATTCAAGGGGCTTCCATCACAGAGATCATCTGTACTGTCAATATTATAAAAATGCCCCGCCAAAGCACCTTGTGTCAGCATGCACGAGAGAAGGAGAGAGCAAAAAATTCTTTTCATCAGGAAAACTCCGAAAGCATAACAAAGAAATAATAATTGTCAGAAGAAAAATCAATCAAATTATTTGATTACGAAAAATACTTTATATCTTATGAAACACAAAGGGGGCTGTAGCCCCCTTTGTGTTTGCTTCGAGCTTCATACTCAATGGTTATTTATAAGCACGCCCTTCTTTGATGCCATTATTTATATAATGCATGGTAGCAGTATTGAGCGCCTCAACAAGGCTATAATTTTGATCAAGGTAATATGTCAAAATATCGAAATGTATCGCAAGATATGTCATGGCACTGAAATCAGCTGGCAATCCACATCCTTCTGCCCTTCTTTGCATGACGGCAAGTTGATACGGACGTTTCTCCTTTAAACATCCCCATGTTTTATAATGGGTGCGCCCAAAATCCAAAGCATCTTTCAATGATGAGTTACTTCTTGCCAGATGTTCTACCAAATCTTCATGAAGAGCCAAGTATTCGTGAGATTTAAACTCTTTTGGTACGATTTGGTACACGCGACCTTCATTGCACCCGTACTGTTCATAATGGCTACGACCAAACTCCAAAACATCCTGCCCTTGAAGCCCTTGACTTTGAGCATAATCTGACAAATCGTTATGAAGACTTAGGTAATCTGCTGCGTCAAAATCTTGCGGCACCCCCTTGTTTTCCAGATTATGTTGTTTTCTCAAAAGCGCTTTAAAGAAATCGCTTTGCTCCTTCTTTCTTTTGGCAAGAACATCGTCTCGTTCTGCGCCTTCTGCCTTCCATAAGGTGATTTCAGGATGCTGAGGATCAAGCACATATCCTGTCCGCTTGAGAAAGTAACCAAAAAAAGCAGGCTTAAACATATTGTTTTCGTCCATGGCAAGGAATTCACTGTCCTCCATATCCATAAACACGCGATCATATTCAGTCATCATCCTTTCATCACTTTGCATGAAAGCCGTCAGCTGTTGTGCATCCAGTCGTAGATTATTCCTGTTTTCTTCAAGATACGCTTTTTCTTGAATCGATCTTTTTATCTCTGATTTTCTCAAGATCTTTGACATTCTAACATCACGTTGATACGCCTCATACAAAAGGGTCTCCCATTTTTGAGGTGTACGTGCCTCAAACACCTGTCCGCCAATAGTCTCGCCGCGTAGGTATCTAGATGTGACACGCTCAACAGTACAGTCGGCCTGTATGCCACATCCTGCAGCGTACATAGCCGTCGGTATTTTTCCCAATGACCACGGCAACGCCAGTGCTTTTTCCAGAACGCGGGGAATTGCGTTCCGCGCCTCAGCCCCTCCTGCAATCCTTGAATGACTATTAATGAAGGAAAGACGATCTTGAATCAGAATCTTACTGACGGCCGCTTCTAAACTTCTGGCATTCAGCCCCCCAAAAATAGACGTTTCCAGATGGTTGACCGTCGTTTCAACGCCGTCAAGACATCCTCTTGGATTCATACAAATCTTGTTACAAAAATCTGCAATCCACTCTGCACGAGGCGTCTTTTCTCGCGCAGCATTTTCTTCAAAAAGATCATAAAGACGCATGATCCTTCGGCGCATATTTTCTTGAAATGCAACTTTCTCTGCATCGTGACCACTCGCAGCTTTTGTGGCCTTTTTAAAAACATCAACAAGACGGCCCAGTGATCCTGGCTCTTCTTCGATCCATTTTTGACCATCAAAGTGTCTTGCTACTCCTGCCAGAACCTGCGTCAAATCGGCACTTATTCCATTCTTTTGCAGAGCAGCAAATATCTCTCGATATAGTTGTGTTGCAAAAGTAATAAATTCTTTTTCTGTAGGAGCCTGAGCATATTTATCATTATTTTCAATATCATAAGACCATATATGAACAAAAGGATCGGCGACAAAAAGGTCGGGATTAATATAGGCACGACCCGCGCGGCGTTGCGCCTCACAGAAGTCTCTCAAAATGTTTGTCGCAGCCTGATATTGTTGAGAGACCTTTAAATCTCTAAGCCGGGCGTTTGCAGCAGGTCTAATATAAAGATTTCCGTGTGTCTCAAGAGCGATTTTTGCATCATGAGCACTTTTTTGGCAGTTATATAAAAGGGACTCCTGAGCTGTTTTGCGCATCAATTTTTCTTCGTGCAGATAAAGAGCACGCATAACTTCATATAGCTCATAAGCCGTCGCACACTGAACGTTTTCTTCAGGACTTACCTTTCGCGCTTTGTAGTAATCATTTTCATAGCTGACCCCTTGGTACAAGCGAGGCAGTTCAAGGGCAATCTCTTCTTCGCTAAACGCATCAAAATCAAACCCTAAAAGACGAAATGCGTCACATTTATGACGATACGCTAAAAGCTTTGCTTGCTCGCCCTCATTCAACGCGTCTTTGGCTTCTAGCTGATTAATGGCAAGGGCGTACGCACGTGCCAAAATTGTACGCGAAAGTAAGATTTCCCTCTGTGCTAATGGGCTCTGCTTAAAAGCCTCTATAATCTCAGCGTCCTTTTCCACACTCTGACAATACTGACCCGCCTGGATTTTTAAAGCCTGATGTATTGGCTGATTGCTAGTCGTAAAATCATGCATCACAGCGTACTTTATTTTGCTGTAACGTTCATAGAGTTGGTACTTCCAACCTGAACGTTGAAGATTAATCAAATGTCTGGTTTCATCTTGAAGTGCTTGCTCATTTTCTTGCGCATTTCCAACGGGAACAAGACGGTTAAAATGATCTGCATCATCAAAAGAGTTCTGTCCTTGGTGAAACTGACCCCCACGGTGAACAAGGTGCGCTGTGGGCCATACTGCATTTACCGTATAGTTATGAATGCGTACGAATTCTCCTTGAGGCATCTCTTGAGAAGGCCGTGCGTGAACATTTCGCTCATCGACGATTTGATGCCAAATATTCAGGTTTTTTTGCATAGCATAGGCAAGCGCATTGATCAAATAGGTACGAACGAACTCTCCTTCAAAATGCTGTTCAAAACGCGTAAATACACCAGGGCCAAAAGCATACGTCACATAATCACGGAACGTTCCCTCTTCCTTCGCCCATGCCGCAACCAGGTCATCTTTTTGCTGCGCTGCCATCTCATGACTAATGGTCTGTGCTTCTAAAAAATCATCAACATTCAGCAAAGCAACATTTAGCTCTGTGAATCTATCGCTGTTACGAATGGCGTAAGGCAATGCATCAGGATTATCATGAAACAAGTCAAAAATTTCTAAATGAGCAATCTCACGGATTTGGGTTGCTTGTTGCTGACCCAGGGCAAACGCAGCGGCGCGCTGTTGCTCTTCTTGCGCTGAAAGATCGACAGGATCACCGTTCTCATCCGTGGGGAGCGGCTCTTGTACGGCAATACCTCTATTTAAAAGTAAAGCTTGAGCTTCCAAAGGTGTTGTACCCATGGCGTACTTTGCACAGCTTCCATCGCCCAACATATAGTACTCACGAAACATATAGTTTTCGCCCCTGAGAGGGGCATATGTTGACATTTTATGCTCTGCCATAAAATGCTCATGCTGGCTTTCTTTATCAGACTCTTCTTGAAGAAAAACGTTCAACCCGACATCATAAAGATGATCAAGGTCACTATTGTCAATTTTTGGAAGATGCTTTGATACTGGCGCCTCTTCTTTTAGAAGCGACTCGGACGATGCACAAGTCTCGCTTACCCCCAAGACACATAGGACGGAGACTGACATAAGAAGAGAAGGGATTTTTTTCATAGAATTCTTTGGAAAGTAAACTGTCATACAGTTTTATGTAATGCATAATGCCGAAAAGTCAAATTATTTTGATTTCATTTTTTGACAATCTATCTTAAAATACGAAAAATTATAAGAAAAATATGACACAATATAATTATTGAAATAGGGTCAAAAAAACCCTATACATATATAAATTGACTCCCTCTTTTATATTCCTCATGAAAAAAGTTCTCTCTTCTCTTTTGCTAACCTGCTTAACTTATCAACCTATTTTTGCTGGCCACTTTTACAACATTGATGATCCTCAAGAACTTCTTGATGGGCGCCCCCTTAACCGCACGCATGCCCTTGGTTTTTCAGACGACGCGCAAGCCGTCCTGATTAGTCCTCGCCTTGCCGTAACAGCGTGCCACGGAACCCTAGGGGGCAAAGATATCCTCCTTGACCCTGAAACCAATCGCCTTATTTCCTTTTACGGAAAAGAGTACCGCGTTAAAAGAATGATCGAAAATCCGAAAGTGAATGATCAAAACTATTACACTAAGGTAGCCAACGACCTAACAATTTTTGTTTTAGATGAGGATGTGATCGCACCAGAAGGACAAGAGGCTTTTCTGCCGCTCGCTGTTCTTAATTATGATCTACCGCGGGCTCTTGATGAGGGTGGCATTTTTTACGCTCATACCCTGAGCCATTCCCCTAGTCTTAAACTGGACAACTTTCATCCACATTTTAAGAATACGGACTTTTCTTGTCTTTATGGAAAAACAGCTTTATCTGGCTACAACTTAAAAGATGAATTTCCTTACAATGCTTATCTTACAGCTGCGCCTGATTATTCAAAAATAGATCCTGCGATGATGGTTCCCCTTGGCGGAGATAGCGGATCTCTTCTTTTCATCCCCCTCCAAGGGGGAGGCTTTGCATCCTTAGGGGTTATGGCAAGACTTTATGACCAAGATAACAACCCGCGCATGGGGTTCGGCGAATATACCTCTTTTACCCAACAAGTTGCTTGGCTACAGGAGATGGAAAATCAACTTGTTGGTGACGATTATTTACCACAAGATATTAAACGCATCAAAACTGTGTCTCAAGACCAATGGGATTTTACCGACACTCAAGACCTCCATCCCTCTAAAATACCAGCGGTCCCTCCCTTTGACCCAGTTGTTTACCTTGCCCTTAATCCTGACTTGCAAGCAGCATTTGGACATCTCTCTTGGACAGACACGTTGGCACAAGCAACGCTCCACCATGATACCCGCGCAGTTCTTGAAAGTCGGCGCACTTACTTTAGGCAGGCAGGTGATGACGAACAACTAACGGCCCAAAATCACTTAGACCCCGCTGTTTATCTTGCATTTAACAAAGACTTACAATGTGTCTTTGGACAAGGATCTTTTCAAAATGCTTTAGAGCAAGCACAGGCCCATTTTACCAATCACGGCAAAAAAGAAGGACGACCTTTTTCTTTACATCATGCGACCTTCAGAAAGGATGTCTTCATCTTGCCTGATTATTTTCATACACCCTCTTACTTGCACCTTCACCCAGATCTTCTTGAAGCTGTGACTAGAGACGGTAAAAACCCCCATGAATTTGCCATATGGCACTATACAAAGTATGGATTTAAGGAAAATCGCTCTTATAGCGCAAAAGAACCTACTGATTTTAAAGAAAATTATTTCCTATATCTCGCTTTAAATGAACCCGTTCAACAAGAGTTGCTCTCAAAGCCTTTAGCTTATCTCTCTTTTGAAGCAATGCGTCATTATACGTGCAAAGGATTTTTGGATCACTTACCTTACCAGTATCACGGTGAGGGGAAGAGAGTCCCCACAGAAAGTTTTGTGATTCCAGATGATTTTAACCCTAGCCTTTACCTTGCCCTCAACCCAGATATTATTGCATTTTACCAGGATGAAAACGCTCAGATGACTTATGGTGAATTGCTGCAAAAAGGAGAAGCGCATTACCGCGCTGCAGGTGGCCCTTTAGAAAATAGGCGCTACCAATAAGCGCTAATTTATCCCCCCTTAGGAACGCCTTGACGGCGCCTAAGGGAATATTCTTTTATCCCTTCTGTTGTCTCTTCATTTTTTTCATCAAAGAAAGTGCAGTCTTCAAAATACTCCTTTGACTTTGAAGGCGTATCCTTCTTCCCAGACGTATTACATTCTTTCTTTCTTTCTAAACATCACATTCGGTTTTGAGATTACACCCATGATACATCAGCAAATCAGCATCCGGACACGCTTACACAACCCGTGACGTTTTAAGCCATATCCAGAATCACAAAATC
Source organism: Alphaproteobacteria bacterium (assembly GCA_013911655.1). Lineage (GTDB taxonomy): Bacteria > Pseudomonadota > Alphaproteobacteria > Caedimonadales > UBA1908 > JACESU01. The sequence goes on along the minus strand of JACESU010000002.1, from coordinate 127,500 downwards.
CCTCATATTGATAACATGCCGCTATCCCACAGAACATCTCAGAGCTATCCCTCACAGTTGCTGTAACTAAGAAGTTTATCACCCTCACAATAACAAAGGGAGGTTTTGAAACCCCCCTTTTTTATTAATCTTAACCGCTCTTAAGTGGACTACTTGTAAGCACGACCCTCTTGGATACCTTTATCAAGATAATGCGTGGTGGCGGTTTGAAGTGCCTGCTTAAGACTATAATGCTGCTCAACATAATGCGCTAATACATCAGGGCAGAGGGCAAGATATGTCATCGCGCTAAAGTCAGCCGGCAACACAGACTCTTGATCGGAACCTTGTGCCACACCCTGAGATACAAGCCGGTAGGCACGCTTCTCCTTTAGACAACCCCAATTTCTGTAATGGAGGCGACCAAACTCCAAGGCATCACTCAAAGAGGCCTGAGTATTTATCAAATGTGATACAATATCTGGATGAAGCGCCAAATATTCCTGAGCCTTAAACTCTTTTGGTACAATTTGGTAAGCTCTCTTTTCATTTCGCCCAAACTGTTTATAGTGATCCATACCAAATTCATGGTCATTGAGCCCGTGCTCACGCGCATGGTCAACAACATCTTGATTAAGACATAAATAATCACTCACATCAAACTCTTCTGGCAGTGGGTCTTCAGGAAAGAAGTATGGTGCCGTAAGCATCTGACTAAAGAAAGAATTTCCTTCTGCAAGACGATTGCTCTCATCTTCAAGGGCAAGATTCTGGTTAAGGATGATTCTCTTTTCGTGCGCATAAAGAACCTTGATCGCGTTATGAAACTCCATTGCTACCGCACATTGAGTATTCTCTGAAGGTTTGATGTGACGCCCCTCATAAAAACCACGCTCATAAACAGAGGCTTGATAGAGATGAGCCACCATCAAAGCGATCTCTTTTTCACTAAAAGACTCAAGCTCTAAGCCCACACGACGCAACCCTTCTTGCTTTTGACGGCTGCGCTGCAATCGCGCCCTTTCTTTTTCAGTAAGAGATTGCTTTTGTTCCAACTGATTCACAGAAAGCGCGTACGCACGTGCCATCACTACACGGGCAAGATCTATTTCTCGCTTTTTGAGAGGATTTTTATCAGTGATTTTAAACTCTTCTACTAAATCCCTACAATACGAATACGCTTGTATTTTTAATGTAAATGGAAGAACACGATCCGTTAGCCAAAAATCATATAACACATTGAATTTAACCTTATTGTAGTACATCAATAGATGAGAATCCCAAAAAGATCTTAGGTAATCAGAAAGGTGCTTTGCTTCATCTTCAAGAGCTTGAACGGTTTCTTCCTGATTACCGACAGGGACTAGCCTGTTAAAATGGTCCGCCGCATCAATGGCCGCCCCCCCTACTTTAAACTGCGCCCCGCGGTGCACTAGGTGAGCCGTAGGCCATCCAGCATTTGGCTGATAATCATGAACACAAACAAATTGACCCTGAGGCAAATGTGCTGTCGGGCGATCATGCACATTCTCTTCATCGACGACTTGATACCAAATATTCAGATTTTTTTTCATAGCGTAAGCAAGAGCGTTAATCATATAGGGGCGTACTTCCTCTCCTGGAAAGTGCTGTTCAAACCTTGTGAAAACACCTGCACCAAAAGCATGGGTGACGTAATCTCGAAATGTTTTTTTTCGTTTCGCCCATGTTGCGATTAGGGCATATTTTTGCACTTGCGCAACATCAGCGTCAATGTCTTGTTCATCTATTTCAGCCAAAGCCTGTACTAATTGGATGTATCGCCCACTGGTGCGTATGGCAGATGGAAGAGCACCTGGATTATCCATCGCAAGATCTACCATCTCAAGATGCGCGATATCACGAATGAGAGCTGCCTCTTGTTGACGTACAAGAAAAGCAGCCGCACGCTCTTGTTGTTCTACTTCTGAAAGCTCGAGGGGATTACCAAACTCGTCTTGAGGTAAAGGTTCCTGTCTTGCAATTCCTTTATCAAGGAGTAGCCTTTGAGCCGCTTGAGGCGTCGTCCCCATAGCGTACTTTGCGCAGCTCCCATCACCTAACATATAGTATTCGTTAAAAATGTATTCTCCACCTGCCAAAGGGGGATATGATGACATTTTATAATTTTCCAGAAACAAATCCATATTGATTGGTTTTTTTGACTCTTCATCCAGAACTTGCTGCAGACCCAACGTATATAGATGTGGCAGATTATCCTTTGTCAATTTGTAAAAGATATTTGACGGTACAGAAAGCTCATCCTGAAGCGAGTCTGTTGAGGCTGAGCACAAGCTAACGCCTAAACAGAAAAAACCTGACAGAGCAACAAGAGGAAGGATTCTTTTTTTCATGAAAAATTCAATATAATTTACTACACACCTTTTATGTAACACCTCAAAGAAATATGTCAACAAATTACTCCATTTTTCCAATCTTTTGATTATTTCTTTAGTATGATACATTTATAATGTAAAAATTTAAGAATATATAATTCAAATTAACTGTCAATTATGTTGACTTTTTTCAAAGTCATACGTATACAGAATGCGCTAAACATTTCTTATAAAATGGAGCTTTTAATGCGTAATTTTCTAAAGATCCCTCTCGGGATTTTGATGAGTACTTCTTTTTTTTATCAAAGTGTTTCTGCTGGTCATTTTTATAATGTCGATGATGAGAATCAGCTCAAAAGTGGGGTGGTTCTTAACCACGGTTTTCATATGGGTTTTTCTGATGACATTCAAGCCACGCTCATCAGTCCTCGCCTTGCGGTCACAGCAACCCACGGAAACTTTAAGGGGCAAGACATGCCCTACCATACGAACATATCGTTCTACGGAAAAGAATATCGCATTATCCATGTCATTGAACACCCTAAGGTTATGGGTGATGGGCAAACATTCCATGACCTTTTTTCTTGCGATCTAACGGTGTATATTTTGTCTGAAGACGTCACCCATCCAGACGGTGGACGTGTCGCTTGTCCCTTAGGGAAGTTTGACCCCACTAAGGAGCTGCCTGACCGAGAAGGCTCTTACTATGCTCATAGCCTTAGTCACTCACCCTTTATCAGACTTGGTAATTTTCACAGCAAATTCTCAAACGTCGATTCTTCTATGCTTTATGGAAAAACAAACCTCGCCAAAACAACATTTGATGACGATGAGTTTGCTCAAGCAGAAATCCGTACTTACACAGACCACCCCTCGACAGACCCGTCCCTGATGGTACCTGTGGGAGGAGATAGTGGATCTGGACTTTTCATGCCGCTCAAAGAAGGTGGCTATGCCTACATTGGTGTGATGGCACGCATCTACGACGAAGACAGCAATCCATACGGTTCTGGACACTACACCCCTATGTCGCAACAAATCAATTGGTTGCGCGACACCGAAAACAGCTTGATCGCACGAAGCATTATTCCTGACACAGTTCAACGCTTTGAAGTCGCAACCCAAGACCAATGGGATTTTACACCACACGCTGCGCCCGATTTACAACCTCTTTATAAGAAATTCAATCCCATTTCTTATCTTGCGTTGAATCCAGATATTCTTGAGGCCTATGCAGATCTTCCCTGGGCTATGGCCCTTGCAAAAGCAATGAGTCACAAAGAAACACAAGCTGTCACTGAAGAAAGACGCATCTATTTAAGTGAGGGTTTAGGTGACCCTGCTCTCGGCACTCAAGACACACTTAATCCAGCCGTATATTTAGCGTTAAACCCAGATCTGCAAAATGTCTTTCGAAACGGCACCCTTAGAGACGCTCTTCATCAAGCGAGAGAGCACTTTTACAAACATGGTAAAAATGAAGCACGATCCTTTATGCTGGGCAACACAAAACATCGACCAGATGTGGTAACGTTACCGTATGATTTTTCGCCCAAGGGCTATCTACGCCTTAATCCCGACATCGCACTTGAGGCAGAAACAAAGAATGTAGACCCCATTGAATTTGCTAAACTTAATTACAAAAACACTGGATTCAAGGACACCAATAGAAGATACATCCTTCCAATCCCACGTGACTTTCGTTATGGGTACTTCATGTATTTCGCCTTGAATCCGGATTTAAAAATCCTTATGAACGGTAAAGAGTCTCATGATGCTATGCACGAAGGAAGTCGACACTACACGACTGTCGGATTTCTAGAAGATCGCACCTATAAGTACGACGGTTTGGAAAAACGTGCCCCTATAGGAGACGCTTTTACAATGCCTGAGGACTTTGATGCGGCTCTTTATCTGGCCTTAAACAAAGATCTTATTACGCATTATGAAATTGAATCAGGTTACAAGATTACGTATGACGAATTACTTCAAAAAGGTGAGGAACATTACCGAAACCACGGTGGTCCTGAAGATGGTAGACGCTACCGGTAAATAGCACCCAGGGAAAGGTGAACGTCTTTTTCAAAAGACTTTGTCTCACCTAGCCGTACACATAATGGGTCATCGCCACATGGACGATGGCCCATAGGATGATGGTGATGATGGTGGTCATCATGAATTTAAAAACAAGGCGCGGCTGAAGAGGGGCGCTTCTTGCGTGTCCAACCTCTGGATTCGGGTCCGCCTCCGCGCCCCAAGGAAGTACCGCAAAAAGCACAATCCACCACAGGCAGAAAAACACCACAACGTCTGATAACAGCGACATTTTTTATCCTTTCTTTAGGAAAGCCCTTCTTCCACAGATTTCACAAACGTATCCACTTGGCTTAGAAAAAGGTCCCTGATTTCATCAATCTCCAAGGGAATATTATGAAAGGCTTTGGGGTACACTTTGTACCGGCAATGGGGGATAATGGCACACGTTTCCCTGTCACCCTGGATGTCCACAATCCGGTCAAGGCCCGCCGAAATAAACAGCATAGGCTCTTTGATTGTGCCGAGGTAGGCGTGATTTTTCGTTTTATCCATGGACTCGTACGCCGCGTAAACCCAACCAAAGGTGGGCCCTCCCGTGATAAAATGGGGGTGGGCTTTCATGGTTTTTTGCATCTGATCGAACCGCTTAGGGTCTTGAGTTTCTTTATTTACATTGAAAACGCTTTTCTTAGGGTCATAATCGCCGTACCCAAACGCATACATTTTCCCAGCTCCCGTAAAATGGGCAAATGTGCTCATGAACCTTGCAATAAACTTAGGATAGGGCTTTGTCACGACATCAATCATGGGAGAAACCAAAATGGCGCCGTCTACCATACCGGGATGCTCTTTCACATAGCGAAGCGCCAAATGCCCCCCCATGGAAACCCCCAGAAGAATGACCTTTGAAGAAACCTTGGGCTTAACATGTCGCACCATATAGTCGTGAAAACATGTCAGATACGTATCAAAATCGTCGATGTATCCCTTTTGGCTATTCTCGATGAGGCGCGTTGATCCGCCTTGTCCAATCCAGTCAAAGGTTTCAACATCAAAGCCAAGCTTTGAAAGGCTTTCCATGACTTCTTTGTTCTTTTCAACAAACGAGGCTCTGCCCTGCAAAAAGACGATGGTCGTTTGACGATGCTTAAGGGGATCTCCCTTCCAGCTGGCAATCCGAAGTTTCGCGCCGCTTTCAAGGGTCATGTGCGCAAAATGAGGAGGCAGCACGTCGGCGTACCCGGCCCCTAGCCCCAGCGTGCACGCCAGAACCAAGAGCCCCCCTCTTTGCCACCTTTTTTTCATTTCTGATGCTCCGTTTATATTTTTCCTCTATTATGAAAAAAATATATGAGACATTACAAGTGGTTTCTTGCCCTTAAAGGCTTGAAGCGCCCGGCGCACGGTCACACTAATCAGCTCTTTAAGGGTGGCCTCGGTCGTGAGCTTCTCAACAGGCGTCACATCAATAAGCATATGCAGGTTCTCAAGGATATCCTCTCTCACACGGGCTTCAAACTCTCGCTCAACAACACCTAAAAGGCTTATCTGAGGAGACTCTTTAAGGCGTCCCTTCACAAGGCGCACGCTTACGCTGACGACGCCTGCACTTGCTAGTTTTTGACGTTCTTTCACCATGGGACCTGTATTGGGCACAAGCTCCATACCGTCAAGGGCAAGGCGTCCCCAGGTCACTTCATCCACAACGCCCGCACGCTCGGTGTTAACTGCCAAAATGTCGCCGTTTCGTGGCACAAGGGCTTGGGGAATCCCGCACTTCAGACCAAATTTTGCTTGCTCGCGCATGTGAGCATTCTCTCCGTGCACAGGAATCAAAATCTGGGGACGCACCCAGGTGTACATGTCCTTCAAATCGCCGCGGGACGGATGTCCCGACACATGGATGTGGGCATCCCGGTCGGTAATCAAGATAATATCCCGCTGCGTCAGGGCCTCTTGGACTACTTTGATCTGGTCCTCATTGCCCGGAATCCGCCTTGAAGAAAAAATTACCGTATCCCCTTCTTCCAGTTTTACATGGGGATGCTGGCGCGCAGCAATACGGGAAAGAGCGGCTCTTGACTCGCCCTGGGACCCCGTGCACACCAAAAGTAATTCATCCCGTGGCACACTTTTCACGTCTTCTTCTTTTAAGAGCAGATCCGTTTTAATATAACCACAAGCGCGTGCGGCCTCTAACATGCGGTGCAAGGACCTGCCCACAAGGGCGACCCGGCGACCCGTTTGTGCGGCCGCCTCAAAGGCGGTGGCAAGGCGCGCCACGTTGCTGGCAAAACACGCCACAACCACACGTCCTTTTTGCTTTTTGATGAGAGGAATCATGTGCTTACGCACTTCTGCTTCGGACCCTGTGTGCCCTTTTTCAAAGACGTTGGTCGAATCGCACACAAGCGCCAGCACCCCTTCATCGCCAAGTTTTTGAAGGGCCGCGACGTCTGTCCTCTGTCCAATCAAAGGATCTTCGTCGATCTTCCAATCTCCTGTGTGAACAACCACACCCGCTCCAGTCTTAATCACAAGGGCGTTGGGCTCGGGAATCGAATGGGTCAGGGAAATATACTGAAGCGAAAATGGCCCCATCTCAAAGGCACCGCCTAAGGGAATCTCGTGAAGGGTGACCTCGTGTAAAATCCCAGCTTCTTTGAGCTTTGCGCGCACAAGGGCGGCTGTAAAGGGGGTGGCGTAGATCGGACATTTTAGGCGCGTCCACAAGTATGGAACCGCCCCAATGTGATCCTCGTGGGCATGGGTCAACACAAGACCCACCAGATCCTTTTTATTTTCAACGATAAAGGCCGGATCAGGCATCAAAACCTCAAGGCCTAAATCTTGGGTAAAAGTAACCCCCAAATCGACCATGAGCCATTTACCACCATAGCCATAAAGATTGAGATTCATCCCAATCTCGCCAGCCCCCCCCAAGGGTAAAAAGAGTAACTCTTCGGGGTTATACTGCTTTGTATTGTTCCTCATAAAAATCTATTAATCCTTTCTCGCACAAATAGGCGTAAATCACTTTTAATCCCTTCAACGTTAAATCGGGATCATACGTATCAATCATGGGAATTTCATGGGCAAACAGGTGTCCCATCCCGCCTGTTGCGATAACTTTGACAGGGCGCTCGAACCCAGATTCGCGCTGGGCGCGGGTCAAAAGCCCTTCCACAAGGCTGATATAGCCCCAAAACAAGCCAGACCTGACGGAATCAACAGTATTTGTCCCCACAACCTTGGTGGGTTTTTTAAGGGATAACCGGGGAAGACCCGCCGCCGCTTTAAAAAGGGCGTCTGCGGACAAATTCATCCCTGGCGCAATGGCAACCCCGCAAAAGTTTCCTTGATCGTCGACCTTTGTCACGGTGGTCGCCGTCCCAAAATCCACAACAAAAAGAGGTCCAGGTCCGTAAAGCGTATGAGCAGCGTACGCATTGACCATAAGATCCGCGCCCTCTTCACCCGGATGATCAATAAGGGCTTTATGAGGAAAAGGAGAGCCTTCTTTGCCCAACATCAAGAAGCGTTCTTTGAAAATGCGTTCGCCCACGCAGGTAAAAGCTTCGGATATTTCAGGGACGACGGAGCAAACAATAAAGGCTTCTAAGCGCTCGAAGGATTGTCCAATGGCTTGAAGGGCTTGGGCTAACAGCAGCTGCCATTCATCGGCAGGTCGTTGGCGTAGGCTTGCAAAACGCCACACGTGTAAGAGGGCATTTTTTTCAAAAAGCGCCACACATACATTGGTATTTCCAATATCAGCAACCAAAATCACGGTGTTTCTCCTTTTGGCTCTAAAAAGACGTCTGCTGCCGTCATGGTCAGATCCGTTCCATCCCTCTTCTTTAGCAAGAGCCTGCCCTGAAGATCAAGGTCCACAAACGATCCGTGTATTTCTTGATCTCCTTGCCTGACCATAAGGGGTGTTCCAGGAGGGTGAGCGAGTGAAAGCCACTGGAGGCGAATGGCTGGAAACCCCTTTTCATTCCACACGTCATAGGCCTCGCTCAAATTTTGAAGAAGCAGATCTCGAACGCTTTTAAGAGACGGGCAAGGATCTAGCATGTCTGCAAGACAGGCGGTGGGCCTTTCTGCAAGAAGCGGCTTTTCGTGGACGTTCAACCCTATGCCCGCGATGGCCCACAGGTGACCTGTACGCGGATCGACGTAGCTTTCCACCAAAAGTCCTGAGAGTTTTTGACCATCAAAAAGTGCGTCATTAGGCCACTTAAGGTGGCAAAGATCAGAAGGGAGATAGGTTTTAAGCGTACGCGCCAGCGCAACCCCCACCCCAAAAGCCCACTCGGGCAAGTGGGCTGCCCGCGCACTTGGCACCATAACAGCAAAAGAAATTAAGAGGTTTCCTTTGCCACATTCCCAAACATTTCCGCGCCGCCCCCGACCCTTGGTTTGATTGTAGGCTTGCAAGGCGATAAAACTCTTATCTCCAAGAAGCGATTTGATCTCGTCCATGGTTGAGGTGACAACCTCTTTCTCCACCACGTGCCAAAGGGACATGGGCGCGCTCTTACGTACGGTAAAAGAGCGCCTGCGCCGCGCGGTGGGCAGGCTCCATCAAGACGTCAGGGTAGAAGAGGTACGTAACCATCAAAAGAAGGGCTGTCACCATAATCAAGGTTGTGGGCTTACTTTGCCTTGGATCAAGGGTCATGCCGTCTTGGGCGCTTGGCGATGGATCAAAGTACATGACCTTTACAACCTTAAGGTAGTACGCGGCGGTGATGACACTTGCGACCACACCTACCACGGCCAACAGATAAAACCCGGCTTCAACCACAGACAGAAAAACACTCAGTTTTGCCATAAAACCCGCAAGGGGCGGAATCCCCGCCATGGAAAAAAGGCTGACCGTAAAAGCACTCGCCACAAGAGGCATTTCTTTGGAAAGGCCTGCCAAGTCATCAATTTTCTCGATGAGTTTTCCGTGACGACGAAGCGACAAGACGCACGCAAACGCGCCGATTACCATCACAAGGTAAATAGCTGCGTACACAAAAATGCTTTTAACGCCGCCAAAGGTCCCACTCACAAGACCTAAGGTGATAAAGCCCATGTGAGCAATAGAGCTATAAGCCAAAAGACGTTTGATATCCGTTTGGTACAGGGCTCCGAACGCCCCAAAAAGCATGGACAAGACGCTAAGCCCCATCAAAAGAGTTTGCCACACTATCATCTGATCCGAGAAAATTTCGTGAAGAACACGCACCAAAAGAAAAACAGCGGCGGCCTTGGGGGCTGCTGCCAGAAAAGCTGTCACCGGGGTCGGACTTCCTTGATAGACATCGGGCGTCCACATATGAAGGGGCGCCAGCGACATTTTAAAGGCAAGACCGAGCCCTAAGAAGACAAGGCCGACATACAGGAAGGGTGCTACGACCTCTTCTTGGGTGGACAAAGCTTGAGCAAGGCCTGCGTATTGGGTTGTGCCCGTATAGCCGTACACAAGGCTTGACCCATACAGAATAAATGCAGTCGCAAGGCTTCCTAAGATAAAGTACTTAAGGGAAGCTTCGCTTGCCAAGGGGCGGTCTTTTTGCATGGCGATCATAACGTAAAGGGGTAAGCTTTGAAGTTCAAGCCCCACAAATAGGGCAATAAGATCATTAGCCGACACCATCACCATCATGCCAAGGGTCGAAAATAGCATTAAAAGACCATATTCATAGTCGGTGACGTCTTCTTTATGAAGCTGATCATAGCTCATGAGGAACACCGCAAAGCATGATCCCAGAAGCAACAATTTGGCAAACTGCGTATAACCGCTGCTCAAAAACAGGCCGTAAAATGCCATTTGCTCTTGGTCTGTGGGCAAGCATAGAATAAGCAACATGGTCAGCAAAAAGGTGCCCATAACGGCTTCGGGCATGTGCTTTGCCGCCTTTGGCGCAAATACCCCCCAAAGCAGCAGCACAAGCCCCGCAAACGCCATAAAAATTTCCGGAAGCCCCGGTATGAAATCACCCAATAATGTCATGTGTCCTCATCGGTACCGCGAGCGTGTGCGGTGCTTGCTCGTTTGCGTGTCCTTGTACGTAGGGAGCGAGCATCTCTTTGATCGCGCCCTCACTCATTTTCAAAAGAGGTGTGGGATACACCCCAAAAAAGAGGGTCAGCGCCACCAAGGGATAAAGAGCGGCCTTTTCAACCCAGGTCAGATCAAGAAGTTTTTTAAGGGAGTCCTTTTCAAGGGGCCCAAGGGCCACACGTCCGTAAAGCCATAGGCCGTAAGCCGCTCCTAAAATCACACCAAGCCCCATTCCAGAAGCAAGAAGGCCCTTGACCTGAAAGGCCGCGACTAAGACCAAAACCTCTCCCACAAAGCCGCTAGTTCCTGGAAGGCCAATACTGCCCAGGGTAAAGATAAGGAAAAGGGTCGCGTACAAAGGCATGAGTTTTGCGATACCCCCATAGGCACCAATATCACGGGTATGAAGACGGTCATAAAGCACACCCACACAAAGGAACAGGGCTGCCGACACAAAGCCGTGGCTGATGACTTGATAGTACGCTCCCTGCGCGCCTTCTAAGGAAAAGGTAAAAAGACCGCACGTGACAAATCCCATGTGGGCCACAGACGAATAGGCAATAAGCTTTTTCATGTCCTTTTGCACGAGGGCCGTCAAAGACGTATAGACAACGGCAATAACGCTCAGAGCAAAAACGGCCGGCGCGAAATAAGCGGACGCTTGGGGAAATAGGGGCAGGGAAAAACGCATGAAGCCGTACGCGCCCATCTTAAGCATGACACCGGCCAAAAGCACAGAGCCCGCCGTGGGGGCTTCTACGTGGGCATCAGGTAGCCACGTGTGCACGGGCCACATGGGCATCTTTACAGCAAAAGATGCAAAGAACGCAAGCCAGAGCCAAAGCTGAGCGTCCCTTGCAAAGCGGTAAGCCTCGACTTGTTGTAGTTCTGTTGCGCCTACTTGACGGTAGATGTAGATGATCGCCACCAGCATCAAAACGGATCCAAGAAGCGTGTAAAGAAAGAACTTAAGGGCTGCATAAACGCGTCTGTCTCCCCCCCAAATCCCCACAATCAAGAACATGGGAATAAGTACCCCTTCAAAGAAAATATAAAATAGCAGCAAATCAAGGGCGCAAAAGGACCCAAGCATCATGGTTTCCAGAAGAAGAAACGCAATGACGTAGGTTCTGATTTTCTTTTTAATGCTGGTCCAACTCACAAGAAGTGCGATCGGCACCAAGAGGGTTGTCAGCAACACAAGAGGCAAGGAAATACCATCGAGACCTACCTGATAATAAATACCCAGACCTGGCAGCCACGCATAGCTTTCAAGAAGTTGATACGTCGTGACCTTGTGATCAAAGTGTGCAAGCAGCACAAGACTCAGGATGAAGGTTGCCCCGCTTGACAAAAGCCCCACCGCCCAGGCGTTACGCGACATGATTTCTTCAGGTCCCTTAATGAGCAGCACCACAAGGGCTCCCACAAGGGGCAGAAAAATTACGAGGGACAATAAAGGAAGGTCGCCCATACTAGCCTCCTTGCCAGAAAACAAGCGCACCAACCGTGATCCCCACAGCCAGCAACATCACAAAAACATAGTGGGTAAGATAACCCGTTTGAAACTCACTGGCGCGCGCTGCGACCGAAAGCGACCATCTGGCGATTCCATCGGGACCATAACCATCAATGGTTTTTTGATCGCCCTTTTGCCAAAAGAAAAGACCGAGTGCTTTGGCACTTTTAACAAAGAGAATCTCGTACAACTCATCAAAGTACCATTTGTTAAGAAGGAATTGATAAAGCCCTTGAAATCTCTGAGCAATATGATCTACAACCCCTTGGGCCTTAAGGTAGAAGTAGGTTGCAAGCAAAATGCCGCTTCCCCCCGCTAGGGTCGGCAAATAATGAAGAAGCCCCGGTAAATGCCCTTCTTCTGTCAAGACGAGCGCCCCCGACCAAAAGGCCTTATCGCCCACAAAAGGATTCCCAAGATACCCTGAAAAAAGCGCGCCAATGCTTAGAAGCAAAAGCGGTATTAGCATAGTAAATCCAGGCTCGTGGAGATGCCCCATGACCTTTTCATCGGCCCGGGGCTTGCCCGCAAAGGCAAGGTACAAAAGACGCCACGAATAAAAGGCCGTCAAAAAGGCGGCGCCAATGCCCATCCAAAAGGCATAATGACCGGCCGCGGTATCTGCATGCCAAGCAGCCGCTAAAATCGCATCCTTGGAATAATAGCCCGCAAAAAACGGCATCCCGGCAAGAGCAAGGCTGCCAATCCACATCATGGTACAGCTGACAGGAACGGCCCGCCAAATGCCGCCCATTTTACGCAAGTCTTGCTCGTCCGAGAGCGCATGGATCACTGCCCCCGCGCCCAAGAACAAGAGCGCTTTGAAAAAAGCGTGGGTCACAAGGTGAAAGATTGACACCCCGTACGCCGACACGCCGGCAGCAAAGAACATATACCCCAGTTGACTACAGGTGGAGTACGCGATAACCCGTTTGATATCGTTTTGTGCGAGCGCCACGGTGCCCGCAAAGAAAGCGGTCGTGGCCCCCACGACCGTTACAAGGGTGCGGGCGTGGGGCGCAAGCTCGTACAAAGGCGATAGACGCGCAAGCAAAAAGACACCGGCTGTCACCATGGTTGCCGCGTGAATAAGGGCTGACACTGGGGTTGGGCCTTCCATGGCGTCAGGTAGCCACGTATGAAGCCCTAGCTGAGCCGACTTACCCATAGCCCCCACAAACAGAAGGACCGCCGCAACCTCAAGGGCATTCACGGACATCCCTGCAAAGGAAAGGGTATCATGGGGATACTGGGTACAAAGGGATAGAAGGGTTTTGATGTCTAGGGTGCCGTAAAGGCCATACAAAAGACCAATCCCAAGGACAAGCCCGAGGTCCCCCACGCGGTTCACAACAAAGGCCTTGATGGCGGCCGCACTGGCAGACGGCTTGTGATACCAAAAGCCGATCAAAAGGTAGGACGCAAGCCCTACCCCCTCCCAGCCAAAGAACAGCTGAATCAGGTTTTGTGATGTCACAAGCATGAGCATCATAAAGGTAAAAAGGCTTAGGTATGACATAAACCGCGCAAGACCCTTGTCATGCTCCATATACCCGATGGAATAAAGGTGCACGATAGAAGAAACCGTTGTCACAACGCAGACCATCACAAGACACAGCGTATCAAGATAAATCCCCCAACTGACTTGGAAAGACCCCACATCAATCCAGCGTAGCAGCGTAATGTCATAGATCTGACTTTCAAAAGCAACCCCTGGAAACAAAAGCCACGCGCACACGCACGCCGTTCCTGTAAGGGCGGTTGTCAAGATCGCGCTTGCCTTATCTCCCAGATACCGGCCAAGGAAACTGACGAGAAGAAAGCCGATTAAAGGGGCAAAAACCGCAATAAGGGCCATGGGGTTATCCTTTCATCCGGCTGACGTCATCCACATCGATGGTCTGACGTTGACGTTGATAAACCACCAAAATGGCAAGCCCAATGGCAGCCTCGGCTGCGGCAATGGTCAAAATGAAAAGGGTAAAGAGCTGCCCCACGAGATCCTTTAAGGATGCAGAAAAAGCAACCATGTTAATGTTCACACCCAAGAGCATAAGTTCGATGGACATAAGAAGGGCAATTAGGTTGCGCCGTCCCACAAGAAGTCCCGCCCCTCCTATACTAAAAACAAGGGCTGCCACAACTAAATAATGGTTCAGGGTGATCTCAAACATCTTTAACCCCTTCTCCCACTGGGATGGTGATAAGTGTGACGCAGTCTTTGGGATTGCGCGTGACTTGCTCGAGAATATTTTGTCGGCGCAAGGTCGTTTTCTTACGCAAAGTCAAGACAATCGCCCCGATCATAGCAACCAACAGCACAAGACCGCACGCTTGAAACACATAAACGTAGTAGCGGTACAAAAGAGAAGCCAGCGCCTGGGTATTGCCCACAAGATCCGTCGGGGGAAGGGGCGCGTTCACACTTTGCGCAGCAAAACCTGACGAATACCAAGTGCCCGAGAAGAAAAGAAGCTCGCCCACGATAAGAAGCCCCACCATCCAGGAAAGAGGTAGATACTCTAAAAGCTCGAGAAAGGCTGCGATCCCAGAAACCCCGCCCCAGCGCCGGGCAAGGGGAGCTGCAAAAAGAAGGCAAACCACTAGAAGCGCGCCTGAGGCTGTCAAAGCAAGGGACGACACCTCGACTTTGTGAAGGATGAAGGTCCCCACAAGCGGCAAGCCTTCTTGCCACAAGGACCAATCAGGGGACAGCAGGCTTGGCGCCCAAGAGATCAGCGCATACACACCGAGCCATAATGGTACGAAAATGGCCATGTAATACCCAAGAGCGCCCACCCCGCGCATGATGTGTTTCATCCTGCCAGCAACGCGCTTTGGTTTACCGGGCTCGATATCAAGCATCATCACAACGAAAAGGAACAGAACAGCAACCGCCCCCACGTAAACAATCACAAGGAGCATGGCTAAAAACTCGGCCCCTAAAAGAACAAAGAGGGCTGCCGCATTAAAAAAGGCGACAATCAAAGAAAGCACCCCATGGACCGGGTTGCGCGCAAGGATTACCCCCAGGCTTGCCAGAAGCAAAAGCGTTGCAAACAGATAAAAGGCGAGCCCTAAGATCATTGGCTAAATTTTACTAAAAAGCTACACATACTATACCAGTCCCCTTGGGTTCATACCATCCTTTTAACGAAAGGCTTGGTCCGATTGAATATTTTCCGCCAAAATAGGCTCCCACCTGTCGCCATTATCCAAAAGCTTTTCTTTATCATAGAAAAGCTCTTCCCGTGTAAAAGTCGAGTACTCAAAGTTTGGCCCCTCGACGATGGCGTCCACGGGACAGGCCTCTTGACACAGGCCACAATAAATACATTTCGTCATATCAATATCGTACTGCACGGTACGCCTGCTGCCGTCACTGCGCACACCGCCTTCGATGGTAATGGCTTGGGCAGGGCACACCGCTTCACAAAGCTTGCACGAAATGCAGCGCTCTTCGCCGCTTGCATAGCGGCGCAGCGCGTGCTCCCCCCGAAAGCGAGGACTTAGCGGACCCTTTTCATAGGGGTAGTTCAAGGTGATCTTGGGCTTAAAGAAGTACTTTAAGGTCAAAGCAAGCCCCGACAAGATTTCCTTTAGACCAAAGGCAGATAAATGGAGCCAAAGTTTTTGCATGAATCTCTCTCCTACGGCGCCAAATCACAGAAAACCAACACGGCCGCCGTCAACACGACCCAACCCAAAGAAAAGGGCAAAAAGACCTTCCAGCCAAGGCGCATGAGTTGGTCATAGCGGTAGCGGGGCAAGGTTGCGCGCACCCACAAAAACAAGAACAGAACAAAGGCGATTTTAAGGGAAAACCACACAAAGCCAGGAATCAACGTAAAGGGCTTCATGTCAAGGGGGGGCAGCCACCCTCCTAAAAAGAGGATCGTCGTCATGGCGCTCATCAAAATCATGTTGGCGTATTCACCCAAAAAGAAAAGAGCAAAAGGCATGGATGAGTATTCGACGTTATAACCTGATACAAGCTCGGCTTCGGCCTCGGGCAAATCAAAGGGCGAGCGGTTGGTTTCGGCAAGGGCCGAGATAAAAAACACGACAAACATAGGAAATAATGGAACAGCAAACCAAACGGTTTTTTGCGCGTTCACAATGTCCGATAAATTCAAGGATCCCGCACACATGAGCACGGTTACAATGACAAAACCGATAGAGACTTCGTAGGACACCATTTGCGCTGCCGATCGAAGGCCGCCCAAAAACGCATATTTCGAGTTACTGGCCCACCCCGCAATGATAATGCCGTAGACCCCAAGGGAGGAAATCGCAAAGAGGTATAAAATACCCACATTAATGTTAGCAAGGACCATCCCTTCGCTAAACGGAATGACGGCCCATGCCATGAGGCTAAGGGAAAAGGTCAAAAGAGGCGCGGTTAAAAAAAGAAGAGGACTTGCCTGGGTTGGGATAATCACTTCTTTATGAAGAAGCTTAAGGGCGTCGGCAATGGGCTGCAACAGACCAAAGGGCCCCACAACATTAGGCCCTTTACGCAGCTGCATATACCCAATGACCTTACGCTCGGCAAAGGTCAGGTAAGCGACCGAAAGAACAAGGGGGAGAATGATCAGGATCATATAACCCAAAAGCTTGATCAGGGGCAGTGCGTAGGAAAGCAGTTCATCAACCATGGGCGCACCCTCCCTTTCCTGTGCACGGCGTCTTAAGGGCTGCCATGACCGCTACCATGGTCTCGGACGCGCGGGTTACAGGATTTGATAAATACGAGGGCGTCTTATTACAGACAAAGACGTCTTTGTCCAAGGGTGCTTGCTCGTCCCCAAAGGCACCCCAAGGCTGGGGGCCGAGGTCATGCCCCTTTACAAAGGCTGGGTTTGCGCGCACTAAGCGCTCGTGTAACTCTTTAACGTTTTCATACCCAAGGGGGGTGCCCATGCGCTTTGCAATGTCGGCAATCGTACGCCAATCTTCGCGCGCTTCACCAGGCCCCTTAAGGGCAAGTTGGGTTTTTTGCACACGCCCTTCAGTGTTCACAAAGTGGGCGTCTTTCTCGGTATAGGCAAGGCCCGGCAAAATCACATCGGCCACGTGGGCGCTTTTGTCGCCGTGGTGACCTTGATAAATGACAAAGGTATTTTGCAGCGCGCCTGTCTCAATCTCATCGGCGCCAAGCAAATAAACAACGTCCACCTCTTGGTGAGCGGCAGCTTCTAAGATCCGTTTAGTCCCATAACCTTCTTTACCCGGCACAAATCCCACATCCAGTCCGCCAACGCGGCCAGCCGCATTGTGCAAGACATTAAAGCCGTTCCAGTCTTCCTTCACAAGATCACATTGCTCGGCAAGGCGACGCGCGCGCCCCAAAATCGCTGCTCCGTCAGGGCGCGTAAGCGCGTCCTGCCCCAGAATGATCATGGCGCGTTCTGCTTTTTTGAGGCGTTCAAAAAGGGGATGCTTGCCGCTCAAAAGCGTTTCCAAGAACGCAGGATCCTCCCCCAGACGTTCAACAGGAAAGGTGAAATCACGGTGCGTCGGAAGAGATGCGCCAAGATACGACACTCGAAGCGCGCCCGTGCCGTAACGCTTACGAAGGCGGGCCGCCAGAAGGGGCGCGTCTTCACGCATGTTTGCGCCAATAATCAGACACTCGGTCGCCTCATCCACACCCGCCAGGGTCGAGTTAAAAACATAGCCTGCTCTGTAGCGTGGGTCGAGGGCCGCACCGTCCTGACGACAATCGGTATGAGAAACACCAATTCCGCGCATTAAATCAAGAAGCGCCACTTGGGCTTCTGCCTCCACAAGGTCTCCTGTAAGGGCCGCTATTTTTTTAGCAGGTGTTGTTTTCAGGCGCGTTGCCACAATCTCGAAGGCGTCCTCCCAAGACACCGGCTGAAGACGTCCCTGCGCGTCCCGAACGTAGGGCGTATCAAGGCGCTGAACCTTCAGACCGTCACAAGCATGGCGCGACTTGTCAGACAGCCACTCTTCGTTAATGTCTTCATTAAGACGCGGCAAAATACGCTGAACAGCGCCGTACGCGCAGTCGACGCGAATGGCGCTCCCAAGGGCGTCCATGACATCAATGGATTCGGTTTTGGTCAGCTCCCACGGACGCCCTTTAAAAGCATAGGGCCTGGAGGTCAGCGCGCCCACAGGGCACAAATCCACAATATTGCCCGAAAGTTCGGACGTCAGCGCCTGATCTAAATAGCTTTGAATTTCGGCGTTTTCGCCCCTTCCAGCCACACCCAGCTCGGGCACGCCCGCAACGTCTTCAAGAAAACGCACACACCGGGTACAGTGAATGCACCGGTTCATCTCAGTTTTTACAAGAGGCCCAAGGTGTTTAGGGGGTACTGCGCGCTTATCTTCTTCAAAACGGCTTGTTCCACAGCCATAACCCATGGTGATATCCTGAAGATCGCACTCGCCGCCTTGGTCACAGATGGGGCAATCCAAGGGGTGGTTTGCCAAAAGAAATTCAAGAACGCCTTTGCGCGCTTTATCCACCATGGGGGTCTTTGTGCGAATGACCATCCCCTCATTCACAGGCATGGCGCAACTTGCAATGGGCTTAGGCGCTCCTTGCATCTCCACAAGGCACATGCGGCAGTTACCAGCAATCTCAAGGCGCTCGTGATAGCAAAAAACAGGAATTTCGACGTCAGCCAACCGCGCTGCCTGCAGCACCGTCATGCCAGCCGGGACATCGATTTCTTGATCATCAAAAGTAATTTTGACCATGGTTTTCCCTTTTTCCTTAGGCCGCCTTTTTCACGCGGCGCACAAGCTCGTGACGGAAGTGCCGCAAAAGCCCCTGCACAGGCCAGGCCGCCGCATCTCCCAGGGCGCAAATGGTGCGCCCTTCAATTTGGTAAGAAATATCTTCAAGCTTATCAATGTCCGCAAAAGTCCCCTCTCCCTTGGCAAGACGCATAAGAAGACGCCACATCCACCCGGTACCCTCGCGGCACGGCGTGCACTGACCGCAGCTTTCGTGCATATAAAACTTTGACAGGCGCGCAATGGCATAGACAATGTCCGTCGACTTATCCATTACAATGACGGCCGCTGTCCCAAGACCACTTTTTACAGCGCTCAGACTCGTGAAATCCATGGTGATAGTGTCGCAAATGTCTTTGGGCAAAAGAGGCACAGACGATCCGCCCGGAATAATGGCTAGCAAGTTATCCCAACCACCCCGCACACCGCCCGCATGGGTTTCAATGAGGGTTTTCAAAGGAATGCCAAGCTCTTCTTCCACGTTGCACGGTTTGTTCACGTGCCCTGAAATACAAAAAACTTTGGTACCAGCCGAATCCTTCACGCCAAGCCCCGCAAACCACGGGGCGCCGCGCCTAAGAATTGTCGGCACAACAGCAAGGCTTTCCACGTTATTAATGATGGTAGGGCATCCATAAAGACCTGAAATCGCAGGGAACGGGGGCTTCAAGCGAGGAAGGCCTTTTCCGCCTTCGATGCTGGAAAGTTGCGCGGTTTCCTCGCCGCAAATATAGGCCCCTGCCCCTCGGTGCACATAAAGATCAAAATCCCAACCCGAACCAGCAGCGTTCTTCCCTAAAAGCCCTTTGGTATAGGCTTCTTTGATGGCCTCTTCTAAGTGAAGGGCTTCTTGATAAAACTCACCGCGAATATAAATGTACCCCGTATGGGCATGGATCGCAAACCCGGCAATAAGGGCGCCTTCAATCAACTTGTGAGGCTCGAACCGAAGAATGTCTCGGTCCTTACAGGTACCAGGCTCGCTTTCGTCAGCGTTCACAACTAAATAATGAGGAAATTTGCCTGGCTTTGGCATAAAGGACCACTTGCGTCCCGTGGGAAAGCCTGCCCCCCCGCGTCCTCGAAGGCCCGAGTCCATCATTTCTTGGATGACCTGCTCGCGGCCCCGGCCAATAAGCTCCTTGGTCCCCGCCCAATCACCCCGAGCAAGCGCGTCGTCAAGATGCCAGGATTTATCCCCGTAAAGATTTGTAAAAATGCGGTCTTGATCTTTAAGCATGATCTCCTCCCGCTTTTTCACTTTCATATCCTTGGGGTGCCGACCCGCAGCGCCCCGTCATGGATCCGGCTTTCACGTTTTCACCTGCCGCAAGCTGATCCAAAAGGTCAGCTGTTGATTCACCCGTTAGGTCCTCGTAAAAGTCATTATTGATTTGAACAATGGGCGCATTTACACACCCCCCAAGGCATTCAACTTCCGTGACACTAAAAACATTGGCACCGTGAGCGGCTGCTTTGGCGTGACAAGCTTTTAAAACCTCATCACTCCCCCGAAGCCAACAAGGCGTTGTCGTGCACACCTGCAGATGATAGGTCCCCTTGGGCTCAAGATTGTACATGGTGTAAAAACTTGCGACTTCCCACACCCGAAGGGCTGGCATACCTAGGCGCGCCGCAATGGTCTCAACGACTTCCTCACTGATCCAGCCTTGTTGTTCTTGGGCAAGATGAAGACCTGCCATCACAGCGCTTTTTTGACGGCCTTCGGGATAACGCTTGATCGCCTCCTCAAAGGACGCCTGTTTATCTGGCGCAAACGCAAAGGGCGTACCCGATGATCTAAGATGACGCTTCATCGATCTATCTCTCCAAAAACAATATCCATGGATCCAATCAAGGCAGGAATGTCGGCAAGCATGTGTTTCTTTGCCATAAAATCAAGTCCTTGAAGGAACGCAAATCCTGGTGCGCGTATTTTACAACGGTACGGCTTGTTAGTGCCATCGGACACAAGATAGACACCAAACTCGCCCTTGGGTGCTTCGACGGCTGTATAGGTTTCACCTGCCGGTACGTGATAGCCTTCAGTGTACAACTTGAAATGGTGAATGAGCGCTTCCATAGAGCGCTTCATGTCCGAACGCGCGGGAGGCGCCACCTTGGGATTTTCCGTCATCACAGGCCCTTGGGGCATTTTTTCCAGGCACTGCTCAATCAGGTGCACAGACTGGCGAAGTTCCTCTACCCGCACAAGATACCGATCATAACAGTCGCCGTTTTTACCAATGGGGACTTGGAAATCAAGATCCGCGTAAACGTCATAGGGTTGATTGCGCCGCAAGTCCCACGCAATGCCGGAAGCACGCAGCATAGGACCTGAAAAACCCCATTCCAGAGCTTGGTCCTTGCTCACAACCCCGATATCCACGGTACGCTGTTTGAAAATGCGATTTTCAGTCAAAAGCCCTTCCATATCATCGATGGCTTTGGGGTACTCTTGAATAAACCTTGCAATATCTTCAAGAAGACCATCGGGCACATCCTGGGATACGCCGCCCGGGCGAAAGTAATTAGCATGAAGGCGCGCCCCGCACGCACGCTCGCAAAAGACCATAATCTTTTCCCGGTCCTCAAACCCCCATAAAAGCGGTGTCATGGCCCCTACGTCCAAAGCGTAGGTTGTCAGGTTCAAGATATGGTTCATGATGCGCGAGAGCTCTGCAAATAGAACGCGTAAATATTGACCGCGCAGGGGCACGTCAAGGCCTAAAAGCTTTTCAACGGCCAGCGCAAAGGCGTGCTCTTGGCACATGGGCGCCACATAATCGAGACGGTCAAAATAGGGAAGCGCTTGCAGATAAGTTTTTTCCTCAATCAGCTTTTCAGTCCCGCGGTGCAAGAGCCCAATATGGGGATCCGCGCGCTCGACTACCTCGCCGTCAAGGTCAAGGACAAGACGCAACACGCCGTGGGCAGCCGGGTGCTGGGGACCAAAGTTAATGGTATGAAGATTGGACGAGGACTTGGCCATGATTAGAGCTCCCTCGTTGCTTTTTCATCACCTGGCAGGACAGGAGCCGTCGGCGTCATGCCGTCCCAAGGACTGAGAAAATCAAAAGAACGATACGCCTGGGGCAAATCCACAGGTCCATACACAACGCGGCCCTCGACCACGTCATACCGAAGCTCGCTATATCCCATGACCGGAAAATCTTTACGAAGGGGGTGCCCCTCGAAACCATAGTCCGTTAAAATGCGGCGCATATCAGGATGTCCCTCAAAAGGGATCCCCACAAGATCCCACGCTTCACGCTCGAACCAGTTAGCCGCCTTGAAAACGGTACAAACCGATGGGACGCACTCTTGTTCATCAACTTCTACCTTAACGCGCACACGCCTGTTATGGCGGTGGCTAAGAAGGTGATACACAACCTCAAAGCGTTTTTCACGCCCCGGATAATCAACGCCGCATAAATCAATCAGCTGACGAAACGCAAGAGATGATTGATCTCGCAGATACAAAAGCACCTCGACAATGTCGCTTACCTTCACGCGCAAGCAAAGCTCACCTAAATGAATATCGCTTTGGATGAGAGATCCCCTGATCCCGAGACGAATGGTGGATTCAAAATCGTGAAGTGTTTTAGTCGTCATGGGCTATCCAATCACAAAGTGTTTTGGCTGGCGAATTTTGCGCTGCAATTGTGTGATGCCGTACAAAAGAGCTTCTGCTGTGGGGGGACATCCGGGGACATACACATCCACGGGCACAATGCGGTCACACCCGCGCACAACGGAATAGGAATAGTGATAGTACCCGCCCCCATTGGCGCAAGACCCCATGGACAAGACCCACCTGGGCTCTGCCATTTGGTCGTAGACTTTGCGAAGAGCGCCGGCCATTTTATTGGTCAAAGTCCCCGCCACAATCATCAAATCTGATTGACGAGGGCTTGGCCTAAAAACAACGCCAACCCGGTCCAGGTCATACCGACTGGCAGCGGTGTGCATCATCTCGACTGCACAGCACGCAAGCCCAAAGGTCATAGGCCACAAAGACCCGCTTCTAGCCCACGCAACCACCTGATCCACCTGACCCAATAAATAGCCGCGATTCTCGGCACCCTCGTACATGGATTTGGCCAGATCATCCTCACTAAACCCCGTGGGGAGCGTCGTTTGACGCACAAGTTCCTCTATTCCCAATCTAAGGCCCCCTTCTTCCATTCATAGATAAAGCCCACTGTTAAGATGCCCAAAAACACCATCATGGACCAAAAGCCAAACACACCGACCTCGGACAGCGACACCGACCAGGGAAAAAGAAAAGCGACTTCAAGATCGAAAATAATAAAGAGAATGGCCACCAGGTAAAAGCGCACATCAAAGCGGCGGCGCGGCGCCTCAAAAGGCTCGAAGCCGCATTCGTATGGCGAGAGTTTCTCGGGATCTGGCTTTTTAGGACCTCTAAACCATCCCAAGAAAATCAAAAGTCCTGAAAAGGCAATCGCGACAAAAATGAACACGAAAATGGGCAGGTATTCCTGGAGGAGGCCTTCATCTAATCCGTGCACGTGTACCCCTTCAATGGTTTGCCCAAAATACGCTGACGTATTCTACCTCCATTTGAAGAAAAACAACAGACCTCTTGCGTAAAAACCCCTCAAGAACAAAGAGCTACGTCAGAAAAAATTTCCTTTTTGACACAAATTTCATCTAGTGTGCAAGGACTTTTAGCTCTTCATACCCCAAAAGATCGATGTCCGCACAATAAGGAATAAAGTCCCAGCATGCCTTTGCAAGCTCTGTACGTCCCTCACGCGCCAAAAGCGCGTCAAGCTTTTCCTTAAGGGCATGAAGATGTAAAACGTCCGTCGCCGCATAGAGCTTTTGCTCGGGCGTATAAACGTCAGCCCCCCAGTCAGAGCTTTGCTGTGTCTTAGAAATATCGACCCCCAGAAGCTCACGGCAGAGGTCTTTAAGGCCGTGTCTGTCAATGAAGGTACGCACCAGTTTCGAGGCAATTTTGGTGCAATAGATAGGCGCACAGCGAAGACCAAAGGTATACTGTAAAATCGCGACATCAAATCTTGCAAAGTGAAAGAGCTTTAAAATACTAGGATCTTGCAAAAGCGCTTCTAGACGCGGCGCCCTTTTTTGTCCGGGCTTAATCTTGACCAAGTGACAAACACCATCCCCCTGGGACAGCTGCACAAGACAAAGTCGGTCACGGTGAGGATTCAGGCCCATGGCCTCAGTATCAATGGCCACGATGGGACCCAACACCAAGCCTTCAGGTAAATCTTCGTCATATAAATGAATCTCAGGCGACACAGCCCACCTCCCTTATCTTTTAACTGTTGGTGCCCAAGAGAAGACTCGAACTTCCACGAGCCGAAGCTCACTAGGACCTGAACCTAGCGCGTCTACCAATTCCGCCACCTGGGCAACACTTTTTTTCTCTAGAGCGTTCCTCCTTCAAAGTCAAGGCCGATCATACCTGGCGCCCTGCCGTGCATCTATTTTTACAAAAAACTTACCTTTATGCAGGACAATAGAAGGATAACAAACATCCGCAAAGGCTGAAACGCTATGTTAAAACTAAAACTCTTTCGGATTAGTGAAGAAAAGCACCTTCAAAAAGCTCAGAAGCTTGTTGCCGACGAAAAACCTACCTGTCCCAAATGCCCCCAAAGTCTCATGGAGATTGGATACACTCCTGATATTGGTCAAAGCGCCATGCCTATGCGGTGGTTTAAGGGCCGCGTGACAGGAGGCTTTTTTGGCCTTTCTCTTGTTAATAAAGAATACTTGTGTGTGGTGACTTGTCGGTGCCCCCGGTGCGGGCTGCTTGAACAATATGCGCCTTATATGTTCGATCAAAAATAAGCAAACCTCTTTTTAATTTCCTTTTTACAAACAACAAAGGCGCCGACTTGCGGCGCCTTTTTGGATACGTCGTAACCCTTAGGCGCTTGCAGCGGCCTTTTGGGGCGCGGCCGTTTGGTTTTCGCCTTGAGCTTTGGAGAAAGCTTCTTTACCATCAAAAGTTTGAAGAAGTTCAAGATTCACCCAGCGGTGCTCTTTTTCAAGGATCGCCAGCAGAGAACGCACTTCCTCATGGGACACATTTCCTGAACGCCCCACAAAGCGGCAAGACCACAGATCAACAACATCAGGAGACGTCCCTGCTGACGGATAAATTTGTACCCCACGGTTAGAAATCATCTTCAGCTCAAAAGCTGTTTTTTCCACAAGACGGGTCAGAGAGCGTCCCAGATCTTCTCCAAAAAGCGGTGAATCAAGGAACACATCAACCCCAAGCACCTTTGTCTCTTTTGATGCAACAAGGTCAGGCCTTTTGTCGACTTTTGGCATTTTGATTGGCTTATAATCACGCTCTTTCCAAGCACGAGACGTCTTGCCAAAATTCTTGAGGACTGCCTCGGTAAAGCCTGTGGTCGAAGCCCCAGCACGCGCGCCCGAGATGTCTTGGGGCATCACCCCGGATTCCAAGGTTGCCAGAACCGCTTGCTCAATGGTGCGTGCAGCTTCAAACTCACCAAGATGACGCAGCATCATCACACCCGAGAACAAGACGGCTGTCGGATTAATGGTGTTCTGGCCCGCATATTTGGGAGCAGAACCGTGCACCGCCTCAAAAATCGCAATGCCGTCACCAATGTTGGCCCCAGGCGCAAGCCCAAGCCCCCCAATAAGGCCCGATCCAAGGTCGCTTAGGATATCGCCGTTCATATTGGTTGTCACAATGGCTTCAAACTTTTCGGGAAAGCGCACAAGCTGATGGGCACAGTTATCCACAATAATGTGATGGGCCTCGATATCAGGATACTCTGGTGCGATTTCTTCGAAGGTCTTTTTCAGCATCCCTTCAGAAAATTTCATGATGTTGGCTTTTGTCGCGCAGTGCAAAGACTTACGCCCCTCGGAACGTACAAATTCAAAGGCAAGGCGTACGATCTTTTCGCACCCTTTACGCGAAATAAGCTTTAAACATTTGGCCACACCCGGTGTGGAAAGATACTCGATCCCAGCATACAAATCCTCGACGTTTTCACGGATGATCACAAAGTCGATGCCTTTACCACGATAAGGGGTATCGACATTGGGAAATTCTTTGATGGGGCGAATATTGGCATAAGTCTCAAAGAGTTTGCGCAGCGTGACGTTAGCGCTTTTTTCTCCAAACCCGACAGGCGTCTCAAGAGGCCCCTTCAAAACAAGGCGCGTACTCTTAATGGACTCGATGGTTTCTTGAGGAACGCCGGAAGTGATGCCTTTTTTAAAGACCTCTTTACCCGCTTCACACACTTCCCAATCGATCTTAACGCCCGTGGCGTCAATGAGGGTACGTGTGGCTCCAACGACCTCAGGCCCGATGCCGTCACCTGAAATCAATGTGATGTGGTGGGTCATTATTATTCTCCCTTTTTATTTATATTAAAGAATATCTCTTTTATGGCAGTATAACCATCTTAGAGTCTAGAAGAAAGCCAAATAGCAGCTCTTGAAGCATTTTTAATTGCTCCATATACAAGACGATAGCCGGGCGTTTGCTCTGCCCCGTGAGCAAGACCGATCTCTTTATGCTCTTGCTCTTCTACTCTAAACTGTGTGATTTTTTCTTTTAACTCAGACTCTTGCGGGATCTTCTCCAGCATCTCTTCTTGTGCGCGGTAATGATCATCAATGGCGTCTTCTACGGCGACGGTGCAAGCCATGGCGGCTTTATCTCCAAGACGTGCCGTCACAACCCCCAACGCAAATCCAAGCCCATGCCACAAAGGAGAAAGCAGTGTCGGGCGCACCCGCCTTTTTTTCATTTCGTCGTCAAAATAAGCAAAGTGGACTTTTTCTTGATCCAACATCTCTTGGAGAATGTCCTCGCACGAGGTCCCTTTCAGGACAGCCAGCTGACCCGCATAGATACGTAGCGCCCCGTACTCTCCCGCGTGGTTCACGCGAATAAGACGCTCAAGCTTTTCCTCAATACTAAGATCACCGGGTAAGTGCTGTACGTCCATAAAAACTCCCTGAGCGGTTCATGTAAAGCGCAAGACCAGTATACCCCCCAAGACCTACATAAAAAAAGA
The DNA here is from genome assembly GCA_013911655.1 of Alphaproteobacteria bacterium. GTDB lineage: Bacteria > Pseudomonadota > Alphaproteobacteria > Caedimonadales > UBA1908 > JACESU01. The sequence goes on along the minus strand of JACESU010000002.1, from coordinate 100,701 downwards.
GACTATAGACGGCCATGGTTAACCCCAAAAAGGTTCCCTGGGGTTGATCGCAAGGGACCGCCACTTGCTGGGACTGGGCCAGAAAATCTTCAATGGTTTTGGGTTTTGACTTAAGGCGGCAGACTTTTGGCGCTTCGACAATTTTTTGCTCTACAAGGACTTGATAAAAGGCAACAGTGCTGTTGAAGAGAAAAAGCCCGAGCAAAGTCCAAAGACCCATCCTTTTCAAAAGAGCCGTATGAGGGAGCATCAGAAAAAGCAGGCACACAGCCGCCGCCACCATCAGCACATACCTTTGATACAGACATAAAGCACAGGGGTGCATGGCAAACAAATATTCGGCCCCGTACGCAAAGGCAAGCGCCCCCATACTTGCAAGAAGAAGTAGATAAAACGGTGTTCTTTTTTCAAAAAGAAACATTTTCAAAGCCCTTATGACGCGTCACAATCTTTTGACGCTATCACGCTTTTTTTAAAAGAGGGAGGAGAAAAATGCCCCAATTTGTGGCAGATACTTGATAATCACGAACCCCAGTGCCAGCGCCGCAATCCCTGACACTGTGATAATGCCGAGATTCTTATCAAGCTGCGCTCTGATGTCATCACCAAAGTGATACATAAGGGCACCCAGGGTAAAAAATCTAAAGCCCCTGGCCAAAATAGAAGCTGCAATAAAGGTCCCCATATCAAGCTTTGCCACACCGCTTGCAATGGTCACAAGCTTATAAGGAATGGGGGTAAGTCCTTTAAGGGCAATGAGCCAAAAGCCCCATTTTTTGAAATCTGTTTGAAAGGTGGTAAAGGCATCTCCCATCCCATAGGTCTCAATAATCCACCCGCCCAAACTCTCGTAGAGCGCGTATCCGATGTAGTACCCTAAAACCCCTCCAACAACGGAAGAAATGGTACATAATGTCGCAAGCCGCCATACGGATTTACGGTCGGCCACGAGCATCGCAATGTACAAAGGATCAGGAGGCAGCGGAAAGAACGAGCTTTCGGCAAAGGAGACTGCAGCCAGCACCCAGGGCGCACTGGGCCTACCCGCAAATTGCATAATCCAGTTATAAAGTCGTCGTAACATAGGCGCCCTTACAGAAAAACATCTTCTTCTGACATGCCCGCCTTTGATGAAAAACTCAAGATTTTTTTAAGAAAAGATCCCTTCAAGCATCTTATCCCCTTTCATCACCATTCCTAATCTCCTTGACTTTTAAAAGGCACCCCAACATATTAAAGAGGTCTTTTAGGGTCTAAGAAGGAAAGGAGGACCACCGTGCACATAACATTACGCAAGCGCTTGGTCTCCTCTTACTTCTTTAATAACACTCCTCATCTACAAAACGGTCGATGGTGGCGATGGCGTCTTTGTTCCCAATCCCCCTTTTTATACCGTTTTTTTGATCAGGAGTTATGCCATGTTTGCCCAAGCCTCTAAAAAGTTTCTTAGCGCTTTTTTTGCCACCATTTTCTGTGCCATCACACCCGCCAACGCCGTCTCCCAGCCCCTTGTGGCCTTGACTCAAATTGTCCAACACCCCTCTCTTGATGCCATCCGCCAAGGTATTGTAGATGAACTTGTGGCTTCTGGTTACACCGATAAAGAAAGCGTGTCCTTGGTTTACGATAACGCCCAAGGGAACCCCGCCCTTGCCGCGCAAATTGCCCAAAAGTTTGTCGCCCTTTCTCCCCGTGTGATTGTAGCGATTTCAACACCCTCTGCCCAAACAGCCCTGACCGCCTCCAGGGACGCCGGTATTCCCATCGTCTTTGGGGCGGTCACAGACCCAGTGTCAGCAAAGCTTGTCCAATCCCTTGATCACACAGGTGGAAACATTACCGGCACCACGGATCTGCCTCCTTGTGCGCGCCAGCTGACCCTTATCAAGGACGTCGTGCCCCAGGTTAAAGCCATTGGCACGGTTTACAATCCCGGGGAAGCCAACAACGTGTTTCAACTGACCCTTCTTAAAAAAGAGGCCGCCAAACTTGGACTGGAAATTGTCGAGAAAACCATTTCCCGTTCGTCCGATGTGACAAGTGCGACCAAAGCCCTCATGGGCAAGGTGCAAGCGATCCTTCTCATGAATGATAATACGGTCATCTCAGCCCTAGAGTCTGTGCTTGTGACTACCAACGCCTCTGAGGTGCCCGTTTTCACAAGTGACCCTGATTCGGTGAAGCGGGGTGCCCTCGCTGCCCTTGCCAATGATCAGTACGATGTGGGACGCGCCACCGGAAAACTTGTGGTTCGCCTTCTAAGTGGTGAAAAAGCGTCAACCATTCCTGTCGCAGACGTGCACGCTGAGAAGCTGTATGTTAACAAAAAAGTGGCCAAGCGTTTGCGCCTCACCTTGCCAGACGGCATTGACGTGTTTGCAACGCCCCCTGTCAAATCCTCGTAAAAGAGCCTTGTCAGATCGCACCTAAACCTCTTATAACCGTAAGCAGGTTTAGGTGACACTGGTACCACCATTGGAAGACTTTCTTTTCGGGATTGATCCCTTTTATGCATATCTCATTCTTTTTCTGGGATCTTTGGTTGAGGGTGAGTCTGTTGTTTTAACAGCTGGTTTTCTTTCTTATACGGGGAAACTTTCCTTTCCTTTGATCGTCGCTATTTCTTTTAGCGCCACCGTTTTCGCAGACCAAGTGTCTTTCTTTATTGGACGTCATTACGGAACACGCATCATTGACCGATTCCCCAGCCTTCACAAACCTTCTGAAAAAGCGTTCAGACTTTTGCATAAATATAACATCTTGTTTATTATGGGGTTCAGATTTGTCTACGGGGTACGCATCATTAGTCCCATCATCATTGGCGCCAGCGGGATTACCATCAAACGCTTTATCATCCTTAACCTGATTTCAGGGCTTTTTTGGGCGGTTGTGAGCTGCGGCGCTGGCTATACTCTTGGGTACTTTTTTGCCGATACCATCAAAGCCGTCTTTGCCAAGCTACACCACTATCAAGTTGTGTTTTTTACTGGAGTAGGCGTCGTAGCTGCTCTCGTCATTACGTTCAAATATCTGCGTTACAAAAAAGAAAAAGCTAGGGCTGAGGCGTTGCATCCACAGGACGCAGATAAAAAGGACTCAGATCCGTCTTAAGGGGCCTTGGCATCAGCCCAAGGTCCCGGGCGCGAGGCTGCCAAGGTCCTTCATAGGCCTGCCACCCCAACTCTTTAAGCACGTGGCAATCTTGCCCCACAACAAGACTCTCTTGCGGGGCATATGTTCCTATCTCTTGAGGGACCAAACTGGCAGGTTCTTTGAGGGGTGCGCCGTTTTCATCAAAAAGCTGAAAAAATAAATCAGCCCGCCCCGTGGTGAGTGTCACCAAAAGAGGGCGACCTGTTTTGGGATATGCGCGCACGAAGCCCCCCGCGATCCACTCGAACGATGTCATCCCTAAAACGCGCATCCCGCCTGCAACTTCAAGGGTTCTGGCAATAGAAAGCCCAACGCGCTGCCCCGTAAAGGACCCGGGTCCTGTGGTCGTGATCACCTGTTCCACGTCCCTAAGGGCGTATCCCGCCCTCTCTACCAACGTTTTCAAGGCAGGCACCAGAAAGCTTGCCTGACCGTATACCTCTGTCCACGCGGCTTCAGCTAGGATATTTCCCTCTTTGATCAAGGCGCCTGACGCACCAAAGTTTGCCGTTTCAAAAGTTAAGGTCAGCATGAAAGTCTTGTCTGTGGCTCCTATGGGGTCTATAGATGAAAGTGTGGGTTTTTGTAAAGGAAACAATCATGTCACTTGTTGAAATTCTTCCCCAAGACGCGTTAAAAATCTCCCTTGCTTATGCAACATCCAACAATTTCATGGGGGCGCCCGCCTATGAACATGCCTATTGCTATTTGCACGCAGAGGCGGCTGAAAAACTTCAAAAGGCCCTCTCTATTGCCAAGCGTCACGGGTACGGCCTGCACCTTTTTGATGCCTTTCGACCCAGTGAAGCTCAGTGGCTCTTGTGGGAGCGGGTTCCTGACCCTCGGTATGTCGGTGATCCCCGCAAGGGCTCTCCCCATGGACGCGGTGTTGCCATTGACCTGACGCTTTATGACCTGAAAACAGGACAAGACCTTGAAATGGGTACCCCTTTTGATGATTTTACAGAGTTTTCTCATCACGGGAGTACAGGCCTGACCCTTGAGGCCGAACGTAACCGATTTATGCTGCTTGCCATTATGAGTACGGCCGGGTGGGACTTTTACTTTAACGAGTGGTGGCATTACCAGCTTTTTAACAGCAAAGACTATCCGCTTTTATCGGACAAAGATGCCCCTAAATCCATCATGGGATCACTGTTAACAAAAGTGGCTTAAGAATGCTCGAGGGGATCTACGATACCCCCCTTATTCTTTAAGATGAGGGATCAAGGATTCCAGGGCCTTGCCAGGGAAGTCCTTGGAGGGACGACGCGTGAAGACGGCTTGTCAAACGTTCTTTGATCCGAAGGGCAATGGTGTGCGCCGCCCCCAAAGGCCAATTCATTTTTTCACTCAGCTCTTCTGGGGTGTGACGAGGATGCTGATAGGGCTCATCAATGAATTTATGAAGGTCTTTCTGGGTTTGAAGATGGGGCACAATCCCTTTATCGATCAAAGGATTTTGATACACATAAAGGCTGGTGTCGTAATATCCCACCGCAAGCCCTGCAAAGGCTGCTTGAATCCCTGTGTTAGACCTGTGACACAAGATGCGGTCTGCCAGATAAACGGCTTCTTCTACCGGCACGTCTGGGGGAAGCGCGATGAAATTTTTCACACCGTACATCTGGATGAGCGACATTTCTCTTTTGCCATTGTCGCCTGGATAAGGGGAGTAAACGGCTAACAGCTCTGGTTTTTGCTTAACAAACTTTACAAGCTCTTCAAAGGAATCGTTGTAATCTCGTCCGTATCCCCCCAAATAAAAAAGGATTTTATGCTTTCTAAATGCTTGGGGGATCAGCTTTTCACGAAGGCGCACCTCGTTGACGCGCTTTCTGGCAAAAAGCCACGTCTCGTTATTGGGTCTTCCCGTCACATGGGTTGGAATGTGGGGAAAAATCTTTTGGAAAAAGGGGAGCAGTTTTGGCGTGGGCAACAAAATTTCATGGGATCTTGGAAGCGCGCTTTTGACCATAATTTGCGGAGTATCTTTATAAAAATCATCGTAAAACGAAATCACATAGCTTCCTTTTTTACGAAAGATTGAGGCGATTTGGGCTTGCACACGGGCATATGTCCCCAACATTGCGACGTGGGGATCAAGGCATCCCGAGAGCTTGAGAAGATCTCCCTCTGGCAGGCGCTGTTTTGAGGGCCACTCCGTGCGGTGGACAGGACCTCTTAGGCCGCACTTCACTTTTAAGGACAGCGCTCGCGGGTGATCTTTCAAAATTGCGTAGGCAACGCCAAGACCCACCAAAGCGTGAGGAACGTTGAGACGCACAAGCTCTTTTGACACACTTTCAAAGGATTTGGCTTCGCTCGCGGTAAAGGCAAGGAGCAGTACAGATTCCTCGCTTGCGACCACGCGCGTGCCGCAGATGATCGCAAGAATGACGGCACCGAGGGTGTTCTTTTTCATAGGCCCTCCCTTTATAGGCTTTTATCTAAACAAGTTACCCAGTTTTCCAGACACTTGTTTGATTTTTTCTTTTACCTTAGGAATTTGCATCACTTTATCAAGCTTGCTTTCCAAAAAATCGTGCGTTTCTGTGTGGCTTGGTGAGGTGTCCCGCAACCAAAATCTAAGCGTTGTCATATAAACACCCATCAAAAGGGCGCGCTTTGTGTAGTAGTTAAAATCTGTGGCACTGTCTCCGGCCGCGTACCAAATCTCACTTACCGTGCGCGCCACAAACGAGAGTCCTTCACGAAGACGGGTTGGATGGGACAAAAAAGCCAATGCCCGGTCAACAGCTATTTTGTGGGCTTCCAAAAGCTCAAGACGCAGCCTGATGGCAAGAGCCACGCGGTCCCTGACTCGCATTTGTGTTAAATCATGCTCATCCAACGCCAAAAGCATCTTACGATCCGTCATCAAAAAAAAGGCCTCAACAAGTCCAAGAGGGCTCGCCCCAAAAAGCCAGTTGGCGCGCTCTCTTGGATAGCCCACCGTTTCACACCCACGACGCAACGCTTCCATGGTCCACCCTTCAAACGGCACATGAGACAGCGTTGCCAAAAGGATTTCTTCTTGTTGTTGCGCAGACGTGTGTTCCACGGTCATGATTTGCTTCCCTTATATTACTTTATCGTGCTACACTTCCTTGCTTGGTCTTTCTTGGTGAAAGGCCACTTCATAAGCTAGAAAGGAGAGTGACATCTCTCGTGTTAGTCTATGTACGAGATAACAACGTAGAACAGGCCATGCGACTTTTGAAGAAAAAACTTCAAAGGGAGGGCGTTTTTCGTGAAATGAAGCTTCGTCGGGACTTTGAAAAGCCCTGCGAACGCCGCAAACGCGAAGGCGCCGAAGCGGTCAGACGTATGCGTAAGCTTTTGCGCAAGCGTTTTGAACGTGACGGTTACTAAGTCTACGTGATGTCAGAAAAAAGCCCGGCATTTGTGATGTCGGGCTTTTTTATATCCAAAAGATACTTATTTAAAAGAAATAATCTTCAGTCTCTTTTTGCTCGCTTAGCGCAAGAGATGCTGTTTGTTTCAACCAGGCTATCAAGTGGGCGTCTGTCTTTTGAAGCGCATCCTTGATCCCATAAGGCATATTTACGATATAAAGACCACTGCCCAGAAGGCCGTACCCCACAAGGCTTTGAGGAAACAGCATCTCCCAGACACTTACCTCTATGTCGGTCCGAGAAAGAGCTTTGGTCAGTTTTTCCTGATGACCCGCCCTTAAGATCGGATACCAGACACAAATGACAGCCTCTTTCCATTTATCATGAAGCGTCTTGGTAAATGCGACCACGCGCTCGTATTCGTTTTTGTCTTCATAGGTCGGATCAATAAAAATGAGGCCACGCCTTGCCTGTGGCGGACTGAGGGCAAGCACCCCTTCATATCCATCACGTTCGTGGATATGCACATTGGGTTCATTCATATTTTTTTTTAAATGCAAAATTTCTTGGGGGTGACACTCCATCAGGTAAAGCTGGTCTTGGTCGCGCAGAAGAGAACGCGCAATCCAAGGAGAGCCTGGATAACTCGCCCCCCCAAATTTGTCTTGATGCGTATTAACCGCGCGCCAATAGGGATGATCCTTCGACATGCCTTGCTCTGCCACCAGGCGCAAAATGCCATTTTTTGCCTCTCCGGTCTTCAAAGATTCGGGTGATGATACATCATACATCCCTCGGCCACTGTGGGTTTCAAGATAACTGACAGGGCGGTCCTTTTGCGTCAGACTTTCCACAAGCACGGCTAAAAACGCGTGCTTGTGGATGTCTGCAAGGGACCCTGCATGATAGACATGTTGATAGGAAAACATCCGCGTGCCTTACGTCCTTGCAGGAAGCAGTTTAAAACTCTTTAACTTTTCCCACGCTTCTGGCGTGATTTCAAGGGGGATGCTCCCTTCTTGAAAACACTCAGGACCAATCTCACGCCACGCTGTGTAAGCGAGTATAAATCCTTCCTTAGGAAAGGTTCCCAAAAGTGCTCTTTGATGAAACTCTACGGCAAACCACCCTAGATAATATTGAAGTGTGGCAAAATAAAGCGTATGGGGAAGATTTTCCGCGACAAATAGCGCTTTAAAATCAGGAAATGAGCTTTGCAGGGTGGCAAGGCGTTCTTTGTCTTCTTCCCACACGGCAAGGCAATCTTCCCAAGTGGCTTTTGTATACACTTGTGTAACTGTGTTCATTTCTTCTGTGAAGACTCGCCAATTTGCTTTTTGAGTATGGGTTTGAAGGGCTTTTAAGAAACCACTAGAGGCCTTAAAATTAAACTTTTCATGCTCCTTGACATAGTGATCCAAATAAAGGCGCACAAGAGGACTATGTAACAAAATCTCGTCATCCATTGTGACAGGAAGGGCTGGTGAAAAAATGATCGGCAACAAGAGTGACCATTCAACGGACATCGTCAGGTTTTTCCTTAACTCAGGTGAACTCTCAGCGTGTTCAAGGGCCTCAGCCGTTGTTTTCTCAAGGAGTGAAAGGGCGGCATGTTGGCGTAAAAAGTGTAACTCATCAATCCCTTTGAAATAGGATAGCAAGGCCGCGACATCCCTGTTTTTAGACGCCATCGCAAGGGCAGAGGCCGGCATCTGTAGATCGTGTTTGAGTGCAAGGACTTGCTCGGGCGCATGTTCACAAAGCTCTTGGAGCACACTTTTGCGCGGCGCAAACGCTTGGGCGCCATGGCAATTTTCAATCACAGCCGGAGACGTATCATCAATTTTTTTTAAAAAATCATCAGAGGCCGCTAGCCCTTCTGCCCGGTACGTTTCAAGAGTTTGACGAATTTCTTTTGCATAGGCGGGCCAGGCGTCGACTTCATCCACCAGCGCCTTTAAAAGAAGCTGATAAATCGCTTTGGTCGCAACGAACTCGCTATACAGGCCCTTTTGCCAAAAAAACTCGATTTGAGCATTGAGATAGGCTTGAAGAGCAAAACCGTTAGGCAAGCGACTCACATGATTATACATAGTATCGTATGCGTTGACCTTGGTAACGCCAACGTGCTGTCCCCGCTCTTCTTCATCTTCAGCCGACCCAAAAACTGGTCCCGCAAGAAGCCCCAGACACAAGGCCCACCCATATAATTTTTTCATTGATCACTCCCTGTTATGATTAGTCACCCATAATAAGTAGAAAATTTTTACCTTCAAGACAAGAGTGAATAACGCGTCCTCCTTTCACTTTCATCCAAAGATTTTTTCTTTCATAGTTTTTTGAGATAGTCAGAAAAACTCCTTTTATAAAGGAGGGGACGTACCCCCCTCCTTTTGTCTTTCCTAATCAGCAATCTCTTTTTGCAATGCCTCACAAAGAAGCGGGAAAATAGTGTCCCACCTCACATCTATATCAAGCTCCTGGCGAAGCTCTGGCCCGCACATAGCGTTTTTGAAAATAGGTTCTGGGACTTTCTCGTGAAAGGCAAGCACCACTTGTTGGCGCAAACCAATAAACGAGCTTTTGTCCTTGAGAAAAGCCATTATGTGTAGGAAATCTCGATTCCTGGAAAGAAGCGCCAATGCGGAAGCTGGCCTGAATGTCATACCCCTACATGACTGCACCTGTGGCTCTGCTTGCCTGATCAAAGTATCAAGGATCGTAATTTTTGGAGTGATTTCTCTCCTGTCAGAAGGCTCTTGATCAACACTTCGTAAAAAACTATTTAATACCTCTCTGGTTTCAGGGGTGAAAGCATCAACATCTTGAAGCAACATTCTAACAGAAAGATCGACCGCCTCTTGACCACCGCTCAAGGTCGCAAAGAAAAAACCATAAAGCGCCTTTGTCGTCATAAAAGCCGGTTGCAGGGTTTCTTGACTAAAAAAATCAAGTTGCGCCCTTAAATATTTTTGAAAGGCATAATTGTTTGGAACCAGGATGGTATGATCAACCTCTTCATCTAGCCGTATATCGACGCTTGTGTGTACTGTCCGGCTATTCCCCCCGTCCTCATCAGCCGTGCCAAAAACCGGCCCCGTGAGAAGCCCCAGACACAAGACCCACCCATATAATTTTTTCATTGATCACTCCCTGTGAAAAGTAGACGTTTTCAATCAGTACGATTTTCTTTCTTTAAGAACAAGATAGCGGCAAGATTTTAACAGCCTCTTGGGCTGTATCTTTTTTTTACCAAGGCGGGTTGTACGGCGGGTCTACTCCAAAGCATGGGTGCGGTTCCTTTGACTAGACGCAATCAAGTCCTCAAACATTGCCTCCAAGACTCGCCAATGAGCCTCATAATCCTCTTCATCCCCAGGCATGTAGATGCTGGTTCCTTGCTTGCACTCTTGCTTGTTGTCTTCATCCTGGGTCGATCCAAAAACCGGCGTTGCAAAAAAACTGATACAAAATATCCAGTGTAAGATATTTTTCACTACTGATTCTCCTCATGAGCGTCTTTTATATGTGAACGTCTTCAAAGAATTTTACGGCTGCCCTTACATCTAAGAAATATTTATTTCTCTTTTAAAGGGGAAAAAAGGACAGGAAGCACTGATTTCCATTCTACATCCATGGCAAGATGATCTCGCGACTGAGGATCACAGATAATACCTCTTAAAACGGCTGCTGGTGCCTTTTCATGAAAGGCAAGGGCCGCCTGTTGTCGTAAAAAAGTCAAAGGATCCCTCCCCTTGAAAAAGGTTACACAAGAAAGAGAATCTCTATACTTTGACGTAAACGCAAGAACTGAGTCTGAAAGACTAGTAAGAATTTTACAAAGTTGCACCTGCAGGTCTACCCAAGCTTGCACATCCAAGTCTTCCCAGGATTGCGCTTGTGGACCTTCCCAAAATTGCATCTGTGGGTCTGCCTGCGCACTTAAAAGATCAAGAGGGGGCTCAGCCAACTCTGCCCCTTGTGCGTTTTGAGTAAACTCAAAATTTGTTGTCTCCACATGATCAACCGTCTGCAAAAAACGATTAACTAGTGCCAATTTTTCTTCACTCAGTTGTCTTGTCTTTTTTCGTAAGATCTCAATAGAGGCACGCCTTTCCTCCTCATCCTTTATCAAAACAGCTTGCAACAAACCGTACAGGGCTCTTGTGCTCACAAAGTGAGGCTGTAAGATATCCTGCTCAAAAAACTCGATTTGCGCCTTTAGGTAGCTTTGAAGCATAGAAGTGTTTACCACACGATTGACAGAACCCTTTTCACTTTCAAAAACAGGCGATTGAGAGGTAAATGATGGCCTTTCCGACCTTTCATCTCCAGCACTAGCCCCTACTTGAGCTACTAAAAAAATCGCACAAAAAGCCCCTCGCACCATTTTTAGCATTTACCCCTCCTTGAAACAGAATTTTTTTCTTCAAATAATATTTTGATAAATCAATATAAACAACAAGATATTTCTATGTTCTACCTATTTTAAATAGTATTTTTTATAGATGACGCGTTGGCATCAGGTGTACCGCTCTTGTTTCTTGTTTGACAACCCTCATTGGGAGTGGCGCGATTTTATGATAGATATGGGAGGAATGATACACACCACGAGGTTTTTCTTTGAGTCAAAAAACCCTTTGGATTTACGGCGACCATGCGGTCATGCATGCGCTTTCCAATCCCCAACGGCGTCTTGTGCGCGCACTGACCCTGACACCTGAGAATACACAAAAAATCAAAGCCGGGCGCCCAAATCTTGTGTGCCAGCAAGTGGACAAACGGGTGTTCATAGATTTGTTTGGTCCCCAAGCCGTTCACCAAGGCATCTGCGTTGAAGCGCTCGCCTTGCCGGACGTTGGCCTTGAAACCTTTTGCGAGAGAGAAAAACCCCAACTCCTTCTTGCTTTGGATCAGGTGACAGACCCCCATAATGTAGGGGCCATCGTGCGCTCGGCCGCGGCCTTTGGCGTCACTGGCATCATCATGCAAGACCGTCACAGCCCTGAACAGCTCCCCCTTCTTGCCAAGACCGCGTCTGGCGCCCTTGAGCATGTTCAGTTGATCACCGTTGTGAATTTATCAAGAGCTCTTGATTATCTAAAAGAGCAGGGCTACTGGATTGCAGGCCTTGACGAACGCGGTGACCCCCTTGGGCAAAAGGCCCCACCCTTTCCCTTGGTACTTGTCCTAGGCGCCGAAGGTAAGGGCCTGAGACCCCTTGTAAAGAAAACCTGTGATCTGCATCTGCGTTTGCCGACCTCAGAAACTTTTTCAACGTTGAACGTGTCCAATGCCGCGGCTGTTGCTCTTTATGCGTGCCGTGCTGCTCTGCCTCAAGAAAGCGCATAACCATGAGGTCTTTACTTTTTAAAGGATCACTTTTTTTTGTTGGCGCTGCCCTTTTATTGTGGGCCACGTGCCACACGCCTTACTTTGCCCCTTACGGCTTTGGATTTTTATCGGCGGTAGCGGCGTGCGCCTATCTTTTGGGATCTGTCCCTTACGGCCTTCTTTTGACGAAATTTTTTGGGGGCGAGGATCTACGCACTGTTGGCTCTGGTAATATTGGCGCGACCAACGTTCTTCGCACAGGACGCAAGGCGCTTGCGTTTTTCACGCTTCTTCTTGATGCCTTAAAGGCTGCCCTTGCCATTTACCTTGCAAAACATGTGACGCCCCCCCCCTTTGATCCATACCCCGTTATGCTGGTGGCCGCGACCTTTGCGATCCTGGGTCACCTTTTTCCCATTTGGCTTTCCTTTAAAGGTGGTAAAGGCATTGCGAGCTGCGCGGGGTCTCTTTTTATGCTCTCATGGCCTGTGGGTCTTATCACCCTGGGGACTTGGGTTTTTGTGTTTGGGATAACCAAAATTTCGTCTTTGGCAGCCTTTGTCGCTATTCTGAGCGTGCCTGTGTCATGCTATCTGCTGGGCACACCCGTTAGCCTTGTGATATGGTTTTCTTTGATCGCCTTTTTGGTGCTCATAAAACACAGGGATAATCTAAAGCGCCTAACCCAAGGCAAGGAGGCAAAAATTGACCTATCTTGTTCGAGAAAGTCGCCGTGACGAGACAGAAATAGGGTCGCTCACCCTCGAGCGTATGGCGACCCTTCGCCTTATTCGTACAGAAAACGTAGGGCCTGTTGCCTTTTTTGATCTTTTAAGGCGTTATGGGAGCGCGTCCAAAGCCCTCATCACGGTTTCCCATCATGCCCAAAAGGGGGGGCTAAAACGCCCTCTTTGCCTTGCCAGTGAAGAAAGTGTGGCTCAGGAATATCACGCTACATTAGCCCACGGCGCGCGTTTTCTTTTTCATGATGACCCCCTTTATCCTCGTCTTCTTCGTACGATCCATGATCCCCCTCCTGTGTTGACGTACAAGGGTAATATCGCCCTGGCCAAGCGGCCGTGCGTTGGCGTCGTGGGCGCCAGAAACGCTTCTCTTAATGCAAAGAAATTCGCCAAGATTCTTGCAGCAGAACTAAGTGCTGAGGGATATACCGTCGTGTCAGGTCTTGCGCGCGGCATTGATACAGCCGCCCATGAGGGCGCTTTGGATCAGGCTACCATTGCCTGTGTGGCAGGAGGGATCGATAAAATCTATCCCCCTGAAAACCAAGCCCTTCATGCAGCGATCACACAAAAAGGCCTCATCCTAACGGAATCTCCCTTGGGAACCGAGCCTCAAGGAGGGCTTTTTCCTCGGCGAAACCGCCTTATTTCTGGTCTTTCAACCGGCGTCATTGTGGTAGAGGCAGCCCTGCGATCTGGATCACTCATCACCGCGAAATTTGCCCTTGATCAAGGACGCGAAGTTTTTGCGGTCCCAGGGTTTCCCTTAGATCCGCGGGCAGGCGGCACTAACCAACTGATCCAGCGTGGTGCCCATTTGTTACAGCGCGTGGGCGACGTCATCGACGTCCTTGGCTCGATTCTCTTCGCGTCCCCCCTTTCCAATCCCCTTGACGCCCCTCAAAACGTTGAGGAAAACACCTCACTTTCCCCCGAAGAAGCAGCACACATGCAAGAGAAAATTCTCTCATTTTTAAGTGCTACACCGATTTGTATTGACGAATTAAGAAGAGAGTGTCACATCTCAAGTTCGAGCTTTAGCTTGCTTTTGCTTGAACTGGAATTAGCAGGTCGTGTGGTACGAGCGCCAGGAAACCAGGTGTGTTTACGCCTAGAGGATGCCCCTTAACGACCTATGAGAAAAAGAAGAAACGGTAGGACCCGTCCATGAAAGTTGTTGTTGTTGAATCGCCCTCTAAGGCCAAAACCATTAATAAGTACCTAGGGGATGAGTATAAAGTTTTGGCAAGCTTTGGCCATGTGCGCGACTTGCCCTCAAAGGAAGGCTCTGTGCTGCCAAGCGAGCACTTTGCCATGACTTGGGAAATCTCAAAGGATTCAACGCGCCATATCAAAGACATTGCCCAAGCCTTAAAAGGGGCAGACGCCCTGTACCTCGCAACTGACCCTGACCGCGAGGGAGAGGCGATTTCTTGGCATATTAAAGAAGTACTTGAAGAACAAAAAGCCCTCAAGGGCATGACCGTTCAGCGCATTGTGTTTAACGAAATCACCCAGCGCGCCATTAAAGAAGCCATCCAAAAACCCCGTGACCTTGATCAAAACCTCATTGATGCGTATTTAGCCAGGCGCGCCCTTGACTACCTTGTAGGCTTTACCCTTTCGCCTGTTCTGTGGCGACGTCTCCCAGGAAGCAAATCAGCCGGACGCGTCCAATCTGTCGCCCTTCGCCTTGTGTCAGACCGCGAAGCCGAGATCGAGGCCTTTAGGACACAGGAATATTGGAGCATCACAGGCACCTTTAGCACCGCTGATAACAAAAAAGTCCCCGCACGTCTGATCCAGCTTGACGGAAAAAAGCTTGAGAAATTTGACATTACTAAGGACATAGACGCCCATAAAGTCAGAGACGAGGCAGCCGGCGAAACCTATGAGGTCGACAGCGTTGAGAAAAAACAAGTCAAGCGTCACCCAGCCGCGCCCTTTATTACCTCGACCCTTCAGCAAGAAGCCTCGCGTAAGCTGCGCTTTGGGGCGAAAAAAACCATGCAGATTGCCCAGCGCCTTTATGAGGGTATTGCCCTTGGCGGGGAAACCGTGGGTCTGATCACTTATATGCGTACGGACAGCGTGCACATTGCCGGCGAAGCCCTCCAAGGGGTCAGAGCGTTCATCGAGAAAAATTATGACGAGCGGTATTTGCCTAAAGTGCCCCGCGCCTATAAAAACAAATCCAAGAACGCCCAAGAAGCCCACGAAGCCATCCGACCCACCGACGTGCGCCGCACGCCCCAGTCGCTTGCGTCATATTTGGACAAGGATCAGCTAGCTCTCTACGAGCTCATCTGGAAGCGCTTTGTCGCGTCTCAAATGGAAAGCGCCCTTTTGGATCAGGTCAGTGTGGATATTGCCTCTAAAACCAAAAAGTTTATCTTTCGCGCAACGGGATCGACCCTTGCTTTTGACGGCTTTTTGACCCTTTACGCCGAAGGACGCGATGATGAAGATGACGGCGAGGACGGCGACCGGTTACTTCCTCCTCTTTCTCCTCAAGACGCCCTTGAGGTCCTTGAAGTACTGGCAAACCAACATTTTACGCAACCCCCTCCAAGGTATTCCGAAGCAAGTCTTGTGAAAAAACTTGAAGAGCTCGGGATTGGCAGACCCTCGACCTATGCTTCGATCCTGTCAACCTTGCTTGATCGCCATTATGTGCGCCTCGAGAAAAAATACCTTGTCCCTGAATCCTTGGGACGACTGTTGACGGCCTTTTTGACCGAATACTTTAGGACCTATGTGGAATATGATTTCACGGCAGATCTTGAAGAAAAGCTTGATGATATTGCCGAACACACACGGCCTTGGATGGGCGTGCTTGAGGACTTTTGGAAGGACTTTGACGCGGCCATTGAAGAAGCCAAAAAACTGCGCATCACGGACGTCCTTGAGATGCTAGAAAAGGTGCTAGCGTCCTACATCTTCCCCGAGCGCACCGACGGTACCGACCCAAGATCCTGTCCTTTATGCAAAGACGGGCATCTTTCTTTGCGTCTGGGGAAATTCGGTGGGTTTGTGGGATGCTCGAACTATCCCACTTGCTCTTACAGCTCGCCGCTGATGGGCGGGTCGGCAGACGGTGAGGATAGGGAAAACGGACCCCAAGAAGCCGCTTTTGAGACAAAGGTGCTGGGTACTGATCCCAAAGATAACCTCACAGTCACCCTACGCAAGGGACCTTATGGTTTTTACTATCAGTGGGGCGAAGCTGAAGGCAAAACAAAACCAAAGCGCATGTCCCTGCCCAAAGGGGTTACCCCTGATCAAGCAAGCCTTGAGGGCGCTTTGTCTTTGGGCGCCCTTCCCCGTACGATCGGTCCTGACCCCTCGTCGGGCGAGATCATTTCGGCCGCCATTGGACGTTTTGGTCCGTACGTAAAGCGGGGCTCGACCTTTGCCTCTCTTACCAAAGAGGATGATGTGTTTGACGTCAGCCTCGAGCGCGCTCTTGAGCTTTTTGTGATCTCGGCAGAAAAAAAGCGTTTGAAAGCTGAAAAGCAAGGAGACGTCCCTGAAAAGGTTGCGTCCGCAAAAAAAGCAGCCCCTAAAAAAGTCGCTGAGAAAAAGGCGCCCGCTAAAAAAGCGGCAGCCCCCAAAACTACAAAGACAAAAAAGAAAACCACCGACGCTTAAGGTAAAAAAGAAGAGCGGCTTTTTGTGAAATAAAAGACCTCTCTTCTTACGCGTTTTAAAAAAAAGTCGACAAAAAGCAGGGGATAGTCTACACCCTTTAAGATAAGCCCTTTTTGACAAAGTTTTGTTTCGTGAGCATCCCCAGTCCCCAAGATCTGCTGTCCTTTATTGAAAGCCACCCTGCCCCTGTGTCCATGCGTGAAATTGCTCAGATGTTTCATCTGAAAAATCGGGGACGCACCCTTGTGCGCGACACCCTCAAGGACCTTGAAGCCGAGGGAAAAATCGTGCGCAAAGGCAAGATGTATTACGTGCCGGAGCGTGCCCCCGCCACTGACGCACTTTTGGCCAGCGTCGTGCGTGTGGACGAAGACGGTGTATGGGTAAAGCCTGACCACCCCCATAAAGAGGGGCAAGAGTTTTGGCTGACTGAGCGCAAAAACGCGCTGAAAGTTGGTGATAAAGCGCTCATTAAACCCATGCGGGACGAGCGTGCGGCGCTTCTGCGCGCCCTTCCCCAAGGGGATTCGCGTACAGCCCTTGGACTTTTTGAACGGGTGGGTGAGGGCGGCCTTTTTATCTCGCTGCAAAAGAAAGACCGTATGGACTATGTGGTGGCCCCTAAGGACCGACTTACCGCCGAAGACGGCGACTTTGTCGAGGCCGTGACCGAACGGCAAGGAAACCGCCGGGCCATTGCCCGCATTACCAAAGTCTTTGGCCCCCTCGAGCGCGGACGCATTTCGCCGTCGGACCTTGCCATCGAACAGTACACCATTCCCCATGCTTTTTCCCAAAGCGCGCTTGCTGACGCCAACAAAGCCAAACCCCTTAGCATCAAAGGGCGTGAGGACTTGCGCCATATTCCCCTCATTACCATCGACGACGAAGACGCGCGCGATTTTGATGACGCCGTCTGGGCAAGCCCTGACACGGACCCTAAAAATCCTGGCGGGTGGTCTCTTTTGGTGGCGATTGCTGATGTCGCGGCCTATGTTGCGAAGGGCAGCGCCCTTGATAAAACTGCGTACGAACGAGGCAACTCTGTCTATTTCCCTGACAAAGTCGTTCCCATGCTGCCCGAAGCCCTTTCTAATGATTTATGTTCACTGCGCCCCAACGAGGATAGGGCGTGCCTTGCGGTTTTCGTGACCATTAACAAGGACGGCAAACTGATTGCACGGCGTTTTGTGCGCGGTCTCATGCGCTCGGCCGCCAGAACCACGTACCGACAAGTCCAAGACGCCGTGGACGGAAACCCAGGTTTTTTCACGCCTGTCTTTGTTCAAAATATCCTAAAGCCCCTTTATGCCGCTTACCATGTTTTGAAGCAAGCCCGCGAAAAACGAGGAGCGCTAGAGCTTAACCTGCCTGAGCAAAAAGCCGTCTTTAATGAAGAGGGTGAACTTGCCGAAATGCGCCTACGCCCCCGCTTTGATAGCCACCGTCTGATTGAGGAGTTCATGGTGCTGGCCAACGTTGCGGCGGCGTCTACTTTGGATGATGCGAAACTTCTGTGTCTTTACCGTATCCATGACCGCCCAACCGAAGAAAAACTCGAGGCCCTGCGGGATTTCTTGAAAAATTCGCCTCTCGAGCTTTCCAAGGGCCAGGGCATTTCCCCAAAGATTTTCAACCGCCTCATTGAACGGGCTGCCGGGTCTCCCATGGAACGCGCCGTGAACGAGCTGATCTTGCGTACCCAAGCCCAAGCTGAATACAATCCCGAGAACATCGGACACTTTGGGCTAGGCCTTGCCCGATACGCACACTTTACCTCACCTATCCGGCGCTACGCAGACCTTTTGGTGCACCGCGCCCTTTTAGAGGTCATCAAGCATCCCGATCGTCAACCCTTTGATTACAGCCTTGAAGACTTTCAAGAAACAGGCCAGCATTTGTCCGTTACCGAAAGGCGCGCGGCCCAAGCAGAGCGAGAAACCCTTGAACGATATCAAGCCCTTTATATGGCTGACAGGGTTGGTGAGACCTTTGAAGGGTACGTGTCGGGTGTCACGGACTTTGCCCTTTTTATCTCCCTGAAAGAAGGCGGGATCAGCGGCATTCTTCCCTTGCGTGATTTGCCGTCGGACTATTACAGCCTGGACGCAAAAAACCACCGCGTCGTGGGAAGGCGCACCAAACGGGTCTTTGCCCTTGGTGATCAACTTAAAGTGCGCTTACATGAGGCTGTGCCCCTTAAGGGGGCTCTTTCTTTCATGTTGGCCAGCACCAAGATGTCTGACTTTAGACGAAGTCGCCCCGTCAACAGTCAGGAAAAAAGCGCCGCCCCCGATAGGACAGCGCCTTTAAAAAGGGCAAAACACGTTAAAAAGGTAAAGAAGGGCGGCGACAGCTCTGATCTTTCTCGTACCTCACAAAAGAAAAACAGGCCCTCTCCCAAAGTAAAGTAGAGAGCCTTTAAAAACATTTCTGTCCTCAAAAGTGCCTTTTGAGGACACCTAAAAATCTAATGATATAACCAGTATTGATCTGTTTTTACAACGTAATGGCGATCATCAAAAAACACTTTAAAGTTCTTTGGATCTAGTATATCTACCGTTTCGTGAATTTTTCCTTTGCATGATATACGTTTCATTTCGCCTGTTGCCGTGTCTTCGTACTCATAAGCGACCATATTAGGAATACCACAAGGAGTGTAAAGAAGCGGCGTATATTTAAAAGTTTGACCAGTTGCATCCTTTTTACCTTCAACTTTGTAAGTTAAAGACAAAATTGGATCTCCGTAAGTAAACTGAATTTGTGCAATTATCAGCGTTGGTTCGATATTCTTATGAACAATATTGTTTTTAGCAGCTGGCCCCCAATGGTACCCTTCTGCTTCAGCAAACTCTACGTTTTCATATGTAAACCTCTCACCCGCGCTATTACGACGTACCAACCAATTTTGAAGTGCTGATAAAGAAGGGGGAGAGAGCGTCAAAGACGCTTTTGGCAGACATACTTGATAGCCCGCAAAATCGTTTGTTTCATGCATAAAAGTTAGATCTGTTTGAAGTTCTTCATACGTGACAACATGTTGCGCATCTTGTTCAAAATTTTCTGTTAACTTTCCTATCCATGTAGACTTATTTTTCACTACTTTTACGGGCATTTTTTGTTGGAAATTATTGGCATCTACCTCAAATCTTCTGGTAAGATTTCTAACAGAATAAGAGGTGCTAGCACCCTCTACAATTCCATCTGATGCTTTTGCCAAAATTGAAAAACCTAGACAAAAGATCGCAAAACCGATTTTAAATGAAGAAAATGTCGATATCTTAATAATCATTAATTCAATCCTATTTTATTACTATCTTAATACTATTATTTTAATTTTTTAAAAACATGTTTGGCCCTATTTTTGACATTATAAAAAGTACATATTTGTTGTCAAATTTTTTTTATTTTTTATTTTTTATTATGTAAAATTTGAACACTCTAGTGCTTTATAAAATTTCTTTTATAATATTTCTCTGTATTTGTTAGCATTACTTCTGAGATAGGCAAGATCACCCAGGCAGTCATCATCGATCTTAACGACCTCGACAAAAACGCCTTTATAAAACGCGCCGTGTCGTTCTACTTTTTCAAGGCGCGCCTTTTCCACCTGGGATGACTCTATCTGCCAAAGGGCCATAAGGGCGTCTAAAACCTCTCTCACATCGGCCAATTCTTGAAGGCGACCTTCTTGAGTCTTTTCCTCACAAAGCTCTTTGACCTCTTCTTGAAGTTTTGCAAGAAGGGCGTGCTCAAGCTCCCCCGCATTAAGAGGACGCACCTCGACCTGGTGTCCCTTCATGCCAAGCATGTCTGGGATGAGATCGCGCACAAGCTTGTTAAAGACAAAAGTCGCCATGGATGCTCCTTACGAGTCTTTGCGTTTGAAAGAGGCGATCACCTCAAGATGGGGTGACCACAAAAACTGATCCAAAGGGTGCAAGGCCTCAAGGGTATAGCCTCCTGCCACAAGGCGCGCCGCGTCCTTGACAAAGCTTTCGGGGTTGCAGGACACATAAATCACATGGGGGACAGCACTTTTTGCGAGCTCTTTACATTGTCCCATGGCCCCAACGCGCGGTGGGTCTAACAGGGCCACGTCCACGTCTTTTAACTCAGACGCGTTAAGGGGCATTTGAAACAGGTTGCGCGCCGCTTCTTTGACGCGCCCAGGAAAGGCTTTGGCAGCCGCGCGAAGGGCGCCAAGGGCCGCATCATCACTGTCATAGGCATGCACGACCCGCGCACGCGCCCTCAGGGCAAAGGTAAAAAGTCCGCGCCCACAAAAAAGATCAGCGACTGTATCTGGTGTTTCAGGTAACAAGGACAGAACAGCTTCTGTCAAAAGGGCATCAGCGTCAGCACTTGCTTGAAGAAAGCCTTTAGCATCCGCCGCAACCTTTACTCCGTTAAAAGACACGACGGGCACGTGTCGTTGCAAAATGAGCGTGTCATTGACCCGAAGGCGCGCAAGGGCCTGGTCTTCTGCAAAGGCTGTCAACTTTTCAATGAGAGAGAGATTAAGCGCTGGCAACTCCTTGCCCGTCATCACAACGTCCAGGCCCACCTCTGTGTGTAATACCTCGATTTCCACGCGCTTTTTGGCAGGAATCAAAAACGACAGAAGTTTTCTTAAAGGAGTTAAAAGATCAAAGATTTCAGGCCTGAGAACCTCACACGCCGTCATGTTCACAATATCGTGGGACCCCCTTTGATAGAATCCCAGATGCACGCTTTGATGCACCTTCGTTGCCCGCAAAAGGGCGCGCCTTCTTGTTTTGCCTTTAATGATGGAAAGAGGCGTGATCACGTCTGTTGGCAGGTTTTCTCTTTCAAAAAGGACTTTTAGTTTTCTAAGCTTAAAATCTGCGTACTGATCCCACGAAAGGTCTTGCAGGCTGCAGCCTCCGCACGTCCCAAAAAGGGGGCACGGTGGAGCCCAAACGTCCGTCATCACAAGGATTGGGAGGGGGGATCTTGGCGCAGTACCCCTTCATGAAGATAAACAATCCGGTCCATTTTCGCGGCCAAAGACGGGCTGTGGGTTGCCACAAGGGCTGCCATATTGTGGGATTTGGCAAGATCCATGAGCTCGTCAAAAACAATGCCGGCTGTACGCTCATCAAGGTTGCCGGTGGGCTCGTCTGCCAGCAAAAGAGAGGGCTGAATTGCAAGCGCCCGCAGAATCGCCACACGCTGCTGCTCGCCACCCGAAAGCTGTGATGGGCGGTGAGCGAGGCGTTCTTGAAGGCCTAAGGTTGTTAAAAGGGTCACGGCGCGGTCGTGGGCGTCCCGGCGCGACATTCCCGCAATGAGAAGAGGCATCATCACATTTTCTAGAGCCGTGAATTCAGGCAATAAATGGTGGAACTGATAAATAAACCCAACCTTGTGACGCCTGACGGCCGTACGATGATCGTCATTCATATGTTGGCATGTTTCGTCATCGATAAGAATATCCCCACTTGTGGGTGTATCAAGAAGCCCCGCAATTTGAAGGAGCGTTGATTTACCTGACCCACTTGCCCCCACAAGGGCTACGACCTCGCCAGGCTCAATGGAAAAGTGGACACCGCGCAAAATAGGGAGTTCGCCCCCACCTTGAACGTAAGATTTGTGGAGATCGTGGAGCACAAGGACTGGATGATTATTCATAGCGAAGGGCCTCCACGGGATTAAGACGCGCCGCACGTCTGGCCGGCAAGAAGGTCGCCAAAAACACCAACACAAGCGCCGTCATCACCACGGACACGACCTCTTTTGGATCAACAATCGCGGGTAATTGGGACAAAAAGTAAATCTCCGGGTTAAAGACGTTGGTGCCGGTGAGTTTTTGCACCCACTGACGAATAGTTTCGATATTCAGGGCAAAGGCAAGACCCAAAGTGCATCCGAGCACAATGCCGCCAACACCAATCAGGGACCCTGCCAAAAAGAAAATACGAAGAATCATCCCGCGTGACGCCCCCATGGTGCGAAGAACCGCAATATCCTGGCTTTTTTCTTTCACCAGCATGATCAGACTTGAAATAACATTAAAAGCTGCCACCAAGATAATCAGGCTGAGGATGGTAAACATCACGTTACGCTCGACCTGCAGAGCCGTTGCGTACTGAGCATTGGCCTCGCGCCAGTCAAGAACGCGCACACCGCTTAAGCGCTTTTTCAGCTCGTGCGTGGTAATCTGAACCTGGTTTGCATCTTTTACAAAGATCTCAAGGCCCGTCACGGCGTCTGGCAGCCTGAAGAAAGTTTGAGCTGACTCTAAGGGAATAAAGGCAACAGAACTATCATACTGACTCATCCCCACTTCGAAAAGGGCGATGACCTCAAAGCGGCGCATGCGTGGCACCGTCCCAAAGGCAGTGGACTGACCGTCAGGTGCGATCAAGGTCACAGTGTCACCCGGAAAAAGGTGAAGGCGTTCGGCCATGCGCACGCCCATGACAATGCTGTTTTTTTCTTTGAACTTCTCAAGGGATCCGTAAGCAATATGTTCTGAAATCAGCCTTCTTGCTTGCAGATCTTCTAGGCGAATACCGTGGATCAAGGCGCCCGTAGCCTGGCCTTGGCCCGTAATCATGGCTTGCTTTTCAATAAGGGGTGTGACGCTAACGATGCCTTGCACATCCTTGATCAAAGACACGCCGTGATCAAAGTCCGTAAGCCCTCCTGACTGAAGAGCCGCCACACCAATATGGCCATTAAACCCTAAAATATTATCAATGAGCTTGGCACGAAACCCGCTCATGACTGACATCACAATAATAAGGGCCGCAACGCCCAAGGTAATTCCAAGGAAAGAAAATCCCGCAATGACAGAGATAAACCCCTCCTTACGAGAAGGGCGTAAATAACGAAGGGCAATAGTCCATTCAAAGCGGGAAGGTAGCATTATCCCTCCAACCGGCTGGCAAGGGCATCAAGGGCTGTCTCTTTGGGTATTTCAAGAGTCTCGCCCGTACGCCTATTTTTAAGCTCGACAATGCCGCCCGCAAGACCCTTAGGCCCCACACGTAGTTGCCAAGGTAGGCCAATGAGATCCATGGTCGATAGCTTCACGCCCACGCTTTCTTGACGGTCGTCATAAAGAACGCTGATGCCTTGTTTTTCAAGAGCGCTGTAAAAGGCCTCGCAGATCTCATCACATGACGCATCACCTGCTTTGAGGTTCACAAGCCCGACCTTAAAGGGCGCCACTGCCTCTGGCCAAATGATGCCGCGCTCGTCATGGCACGCCTCGATAATGGCCGCCGCAAGACGCGATACACCAATGCCGTAGCTGCCCATATGCAGGGGCAGTTGCTTGCCTTCGGCCGTTGTCATAGTGGCCCCAAGAGCTTGGGAGTACTTCGTACCAAAATAGAAAATGTGACCCACTTCAATGCCACGTGCCTGACGAAGATCTTCTGCCTTAACGGGACAGGTCTTTTCATCATGCATGGTTTCTTCCATGGCATAAACTTGCATCAGTTTATCCACATCTACAGCCCCGCGAGAAGCCATGAAGTCGTCCAACACCTTATCGTAATAAAGAAGGCTTTCACCTGTGTTCGCCACAATGTGGAATTCATGACTAAGATCGCCGCCGATGGGACCTGTATCGGCGCGTACGGGCACCGCCGCGAGACCAAGTCGGGCAAACGTCCGAAGGTACGCCACCATCATTTTGTGATAGGAAAGCCTTGCCGCCTTTTCATCCACATCAAAGGAATAAGCGTCCTTCATCAGGAACTCACGCCCCCGCATCACGCCAAAGCGCGGCCTGATCTCGTCCCGGAATTTCCAATGAATTTGATAAAGAATCTGGGGAAGCTCTTTATAGGATCGTACAAAACGCCGGGCAATATCTGTCACCACCTCTTCTGCTGTGGGCGCGTACAAAAGCTCGCGGTCATGGCGGTCCGTCACACGCAGCATCTCGGCGCCGTAGGCATCATACCGATCACTTTCGCGCCAAAGGTCTGCTGACTGGATGGTTGGCATGATCACCTCGTGGGCGCCCGCGCGGTTTTGTTCTTCTCTGATAATCTGAGCAATGTTTTGAAGGACGCGCGTTCCCAGCGGCAACCACGAATAAATCCCCGCGCTCGACTGACAAATCATGCCCGCACGCAGCATCAGCTGATGAGAGACAATTTGCGCCTCTTGGGGAGACTCTTTTAACGTGGGAAGAAAATAGTGCTGCAAACGCATAAACGGCATCCTTTATAGACCATGCTTTTCTTATACCGACTTGATGCCCTTATGTCGATAAAAAGTGTTTTTCACGCGTCTTTAGCACGTCAGCGGTTTTTTTTGACAAGCACGCTTTGAGTGTGGACAATGAGACCTTCTTATAACTCTTTTCTAAAAAAGGATTTATGAATGAGATTAGCTGTTTTCTTATCTCTCGTTTTCTTGCCCTGTTTCAGTGACGCAAGCTCTGTCATTGAAGAGAACTGGGAGCGACACCTTGGGGTGGTTCGTGCTCCTCTTTGGCCTTCTTGTTCGGATCTTTTAACCTTTCAAATCAGAGCGGCCTGCGATCACACACCTTCTTTTGTGCCTAAAAAGAAAAAGGATCGGCCATCAGACAAAAATAATGACCAAAAGATCACACCCGTAAAAAAGAAAACAGCCTCCTTTCAAAGGGACCCTCAAGGGTTCATATATTCCAAATAGTTAATTGATTTTTTCATCTAACTTCTGAGTAAAAAAGTACTTTTTTACTCAGAAGAAAACCTGCTAGGATGTCAAAGTTGAAAATTAACGAATAAAGACAGACAGGGAGGAAATAATCATGACTAAAAATGTATTTGCGCTAGCCTTACTTTGTGGCACGATTATGGGAGCGGCGCCTGCTTTCACGTCAGATCAGGAAGATCGAGAAAAGGGGCTCGCCGCCGCTATTCCTTTTGTTGAGCAGAGTGTTCTTGAAAAAGCCCGCTCTGTTTTTAATAAGGACGATCTGTCAGCAGCAGACCTGAGAGATCTGTCTCCTCATTTATCCCAACATTTTCCCAATCCCCATGAGCAAGTTATCTTCCTGACCAAAACAGCCCCCTTATCCAGGCGCGGCGCCTCTATACAAGAAAAAGTAGACATTCTAGGCGCAGCGAGTCCTTTTTTTAACACGGCCTTTCCCGCCAATTGGCCCGATACTGCCAGATATCTTGGTATCTACACAGCGCCCTTTGACGCGCGTTCAATCAGCTCTGCTTTGACCACACTCAACCAAGCCCTTTTTGGCATCGCACCAGCGGATCAATTTTACATGTTGAAATTGGCCCTTCCCTTTCTGGATTACTTTGCCAACCATGATGATAGGAAAGAAAATATCCCCATTATTCTTAGCACTCTCGCGCGCACTGCAAACAATCACCGCGGCGCCGTTCAGCAAGCCCTCCTGACCCTTGTACCCGCCATCGACCTTCAAGATATGGACAGGACCTTAGAAGAACTACAACCCCTTTTAAGCGGCCTTGACCAAACTGAGCTTCCCTTCATTCTGTCAGATTTAGAGCCCGCTTTTGCAGGTTGCACCATGGATCAAAGAATCCAGCGCCTACGCACTCTCACTCCTTTCTTTGCCCCTCTTATGGGTGACGAACGCACAGACGTTATGGAAAGACTTGCGACTGTCTTTGTTGCGGGGCAATCACATCCTGTGTCTGAGCAGCTTATTGAAGCCCTTCAACCCCATATTCTGGGCGCTCATGCAGGTATGAGAAGTGCTTTATTAGACAGTCTTTTCGCGCTTATGAACCGCCTCAACAATCACGACACAAAGATCGCTTTTCTTACAAAGGTCTCACAACATTTTGGCGGTCTTGCGGCAGACGACACCCTTTCTTGCCTAAAAACCCTTGATGTCTTAACCCCAGGCATGGTCAACATCCCCCTTCTCAAGGTTTTTAATGGTCTTGCACCGACCTTAATCGGGCAATCGACCGATAATCGACAAACTCTTCAAAAGCTGGCCCCCCTTGTGTTGGCCATTCCTGTCCAAAACGCACGGACACGGGTGACGCTTATCCAAAATGCAAGCGCGCATCTTCACGACGCTGATCGTTTCGCAGCCCAAGGCCAAGCACTCATGGGCCTGGGTCTTTCTCCCGAACTTTTGCCTGAAGCTCTTTCCTTTTTAACAACTCTGCCTGCTACCATGCCCCGGGACGCTGCATTTTTTGATGATCATCTCTCCTATTTTGGTCCCACCATTTGTCAATACTGGCAGAGCTTAGAGGCTTTCCGTACGGCACCCTTCGATCAAAAATTGCAGGTTTTTTCCAAAATTAGATCCCTGCCTCTAACGGCTGGAGAACGGACGCCAGAAACGCATTTTGTGCATATACGCGAGCTCAACAAGCTTTACAACGTACACCCTAACCTGTTTCATGACCTTGAGTTTTTCGCCGACGCAGGTGGACCTTCCTTGCAAGAAACAGCCACGTTCTTATCACGCGTGTCAGGCCAAACTGCCGCCGACTTTCCCACAACGAAGCCGCTTATGGAGCGTCTTTCGGCAGGTGAAAAAAGGCGCTTTCTTGCCGAAGATAATGTCATGGATGTCGCCCAAAACCCTCAAGTGCTTCCTCTCATCACCTTGATGGCGCAAACGGTTAGTGACGGAAAAGTCCTGGCGCTTTGTTACCATCATGCCCGCGCCTGCGCTGCTAACGCGCTTGATCCTGCCTTATCAAACTTTGGCCTTTTCTTCAAAGGCGTGCAATCAGGACATGATGCTCTTTTAATGACGACCTCCGCTCATTTCCCACAGTGGGGAGACGCAGAGCGCAAAAGAAAAATGTCGTTCATCAAAAAGTATGTCAGCACAACACCTGACGGCGCAGCGCGCGCACGTGCCATCACAAGTGTCTCTACTTTTGCCATGGGTGATTTGGCATCATGGGAGTTCTATCTGAATGATGTTTTTTCCCAAATCGCAAACCCTGAAAAAAGAGTGGCCTTTTTAGGAGATCTTCAGCACCTGAGCACACTCCCTACCTTTCAGGACAAGGCGCCACTTTTAAAGATTATAAAAGCCCAAGCAGTGAACTCAGCTGGACAAGCATGGGATGTGCAAGCGCACATGGGTGTGTATCAACACTACGGTCAAAACGCTCAATCACCGGGGTGGATTTCATACCTATCCAGCATCAAACACTTATCTAAATAAACTCTATGACCCAAAGCCCCCTGAACTTCAGGGGGCTTCTTTATATAAAAGCTAAAGATTTTTTTCGCGCACAAACGTCTCGAGAACTGACTCCAGATTTTCTCTGGGAAAAGCGGCCCCCTCAAGCAAACGGTTCTTCATCCTCTCGAACGCCGCGTAGGCCGATTTTTCATGTTGATGCGACGGCATGCTTTTAAGAGCCGCAACTGTCGGCATGGCAGGTGTTACCTCAAAGAGCACCAAATCAAAAATCTCAGCGCGGCGAGCATTTGGTATCGTCCCAAAAATCTGCGCGAGAAGAGCCTCATCCCCATAACTTGAATAAAGGACATACCCGAGCCACGCGCTCGCAAACTCCACCCCTTCTTTGATCGCATAATTCCGATACGCCCGCTCTACCGATCCGCCGCTGCTGACCGTAAGTTTCCTTATAAAGGCTAAGGTGTTTTCATTTTTCTCACTAAATTTAGTTGTGGCATGCTGGCGCGCCTGCTCTTGATGCCATTCTTTGCAATCTCCAAAAACGTATGCGTTTAAGTGTGCATAACCATGCGCATCCACACGGGCAGCCGGTATTATGGAATCAATCAAATAAAGCGTCTGGCCCGCGTGATGTGAAAAATTGGGATCATAGTAGACAGCGCCCGTATGCCACATCTGGTCAAGATCTTCAAAAGGATCCTCTTGTTCAACCCTGCCACGTCGAGACTTACCCGAATCATTCAAGAGATCTTCTAGATTAGACGCTAAAAGAGACGAGAGGGGAGTTAACAGCAGAAATGCTGCCATAAGATATTTTGCAAGCATTTTTATTTCCTTATTGTTCAATAAGTTGTTTTTTAACAGGGCTTTTATGGCGTTATGTGATTATATTATTATTTTTGAAAACAGAAAGATGGTGGGCCCGGCAGGACTCGAACCTGCGACAACACCGTTATGAGCGGTGCGTTCTAACCGCTGAACTACAGGCCCACGCACCTGAGACAATCGCAGCCTTGGAGTTTGAGGTCAAGCCTTTTTCATCACACCCTTCAACCTTGCCATCACTTTTTGCGCGAATCCCCTTGCGCACGCGCTTCTTTTTCCGATAGGTTGGAGGACATAAAACAGGAGAGGAGCCTTTTTCCATGCGTTTAGCTATCACTGCCGCCACTGTTGCCGTCGGTATTTTTTGCACCCCCATTGTCACAGCCGCGTCCTTTACCCCGGATCAAGTCAAAGACATCCAAGTTGTGATCAAAGAATATCTGATGAGCAATCCAGAGCTCGTAGAAAACGCCATTACCGTTTTGCAAAAACGCAAGCAAGACGCCCTTGATCAGAAAAGGAAAACAGCTATTGCCCAGAATAAAGACCTTTTGATACGTGACTCCTCTGATTTTTTTCTTGGCAATCCTAATGGCAAAAAGGTGATGGTCGCGTTCTTAGATCCCTTCTGCGGTCATTGCCGTGCTTTTCACCCCACGATGGACGAAGCGATCAAAGCAAACCCTGATCTTAAAATCATTGTCAAGAATATCCCGATCTTGGGCACCCCTTCTGTGATCGCTGTCAGAACCATGCTTGCCGCCAAAGAACAAAATCTTTATCAGCCTGTTGTCGATCTGATTTTAAAGGAAGATCCTCAAACACTTCTTGACGATTTCCCAAAAGCTTTCGGCGCCGTTAAAGGTCTTGACCTTGAGAAACTCAAAAAAGATCTGACAAATCCTGCTGTGGAGGCGTACCTCACAAAAATGCAAAAAGAAGCTGAAATAATTCAGCTAGAGGCAACGCCAACGCTGATCATCGACGACAGTGTGGTAGAAGGAGGTCTTCCTTTTGAAGAACTTCAAAAGCTTTTGAGCCAAGCGTCAAGTGCGCCAACGCCAGAAGCAAAAAAACAATAGAATTCTTGGGCCATCTTATGCCAAGAGCTAGGGTTTCTTGTCACTTGGCAAGAGATGGCGTATAATAAGCCAAGTGTTATGAATGGAGAAAAATCTATGAGTGTTCATCATGTGACAGACGATACCTTTACAGCCGAAGTTCTAGATCACGAAGGCCTGGTATTAGTCGATTTTTGGGCTCAGTGGTGTGGACCTTGTCGCGCCATCGCGCCTCTTTTAGATCAATTGGCCGAAAAGTATGACGGAAAAGTTAAAATCTGTAAGGTTGATATCGATAAAAACCCCGAAGCGCCTTCCCAGTACGGCGTGCGCAGTATCCCCACATTGATGCTCTTTCAAAAAGGACAAAATGTGGACACACAAGTAGGTGCCTTGCCCATGCCCGTTTTTGAAAGTTGGATCGGCAAACATATGGCTTCCTAAAATTCTTTAAATCTATATAATTTATAAAAATTACACAAAAACAGTGAGGGCGGAGATGGGCAAACCACCAGCCAAGGTCGGAGAACCCGACCCATTTTTTAAGAACTTATCTCCCACCATTGATCCTTTTGCCATGGCAACAGGATTGATGGCCTTGGGGGAGAATTTTCAACGCATGGCGATTACATGTGCCCATGAAATGATCGCTAAAACTGAAGAAGATGCCCCACCCGATCCCATGGACCCTTGGAACGCGGCCAAAGCTTTTATGGAAGCAGGTCTTAAACTTGCCGAAGATCCAAACCCGCTTTTTCAGGCAAGTCACGCGTATTTAAAGCGTTATACCGCCCTATGTAAGTCAGCTTACCAAACGCTATCTGATCCTAAAAAAGATAAAGGCCTTGATGAAGTCATTCCCACCCCCAGAGCTGATCGGCGTTTTTCGGATCCCGCCTGGTCTGAGGTGCCTGGTTTTGATTTTATGAAGCAGTCTTATCTTCTGTGGGATCAATGGCTTCAAGATATTATCTCGAACATCGAAGGGCTTGATCCGAAGGTCGCCCACAAAGTGTCTTTTTTCACAAGGCAACTCTCTAACACCATGGCGCCCACCAATTTCGCCTGGGCCAATCCAGAAGTCATCAAACGTATTGCAGAAACCAATGGACTAAGCCTCATCCAAGGTATTTCCAATTTTTATAAAGATCTCGAAGAAGGTGATGGCCGTCTACAAATTTCCATGGTTGAGCGGGATTTCTTTCATATTGGAAAGAACATCGCCACGACCAAAGGAAAGGTCGTTTACGAAAACGAGATTTTACAGCTCATCCAATACGAACCCATCACCGAAAAGGTTCGTCAAATCCCTATTCTGTTGGTACCGCCCTGTATCAACAAATTCTATATCTTTGATCTTAGGCCAGAAAGCTCATTTGTGCGCTGGCTGTTAAATCAAGGATGGACGGTTTTCGTGGTGTCATGGGTCAACCCCAAAGACGAGCGTCTGGCGCATAAAACTTTTGAAGATTATGTCATCGAAGGCATTGGTGGCGCTGTAGAAGCCGCTAGGCGCATTGTAGGAGAACCCCAAATCAACGCCCTTGGGTTTTGTATTGGTGGTAACTTCTTAACAACCTACAGCGGCTACCGCGCAGGCGACAAAGATAATCCCCTTAAAAGTACCACCTATCTTGCGACTCTTTTTGACTTTGAAGACGCGGGAGATCTTAAAATCTTCATTGATGAAGAGCAACTTGGGAAAATGGAACGTGCCATTCGCCATCATGGCTATTTTGATGGGCGCATCCTGTCGCGCACTTTTAACCTTTTGCGCTCTAACGACCTTATCTGGTCCTTTGTGATCAACAATTATCTTATGGGTAAAGAGGCCATGGCCTTTGACCTTTTATACTGGAACTCGGACTATACAAATTTACCAGCGGCCATGTACCTTTACTACCTACGCAACATGTTTCTTGAAAACAAACTGATTAAGCCTGCAGGTATCAGCATTAAAGGACGTCCCATAGACCTGTCAAAGGTCAAAGTTCCCTCCTTTATCCTGAACACCAAAGAAGATCACATTGCCCCCTGGCCTTGCGGCTACGAAGGCGCCAAGATTTTTGGGGGTCCTACCCGCTTTGTTTTGGGCGGCTCGGGACATGTGGCCGGTATCTTTAACCATCCTGACAAAAATAAATACGGTTATTGGACGGGTGACATTGACCCTAAAGGTACTGAGTCTTGGCTGACAAAAGCCGCGCAGCACTCTGGTTCATGGTGGGTTGAATGGGTCAAATGGCTTGAAGATCACGGTGGCCCTATGATTCCTGCAAGAAAACTTGGATCGGGTCAGTTCCCCCCCATAGAGGACGCGCCAGGACGTTACGTAAAGTAGGCGTGGTCTTACACATAAAGGAGGCGGTGTGTGACTTTTTTTTCCCGTTTTCGCCGCATTATTGCGCTTACCTACGGGGTCATCTTCTTCTGCGCCATCGCTCTTTTATGGGTCCTTTATAAGGAAAACTTAGAAGGCCGCCTTTCCTCTCTCAGGCTGCGCCTTCTGGAGCAAACTCAAGCCCTTGATTACTTGCTACGTATTCGTTACGACGCCGTCAACGGCATGCGCCTGCAGGCTGAAGATTTCATCAAAACACCTTTTGCCTTCTCAGACATTAACACGCTCGCCCTTGAGTCTTCGGCAGACGGAAGTTATTTCCATCTAGATGCCCCCAAAACACACTTTCAGCTTGTGGGCAACATCACAGGACTTGGCGCCGTTGAAAATCTAAAAGAAGAAGTCTGGGAAGAAATTCACATGGCGTATGCCCTCAATCCCCTTTTTAAAGTGATCAAAGAAAATATTAAAACGACGTCGTCTTTGCGATATATCTCTAAATCGGGCTTTCAAAATCTCTACCCTTGGACAACCTCTTTTCAAGCAAGATTTCAACCCACTTTGCTTCATGAGGAAGCCTTCTCGTCAGCGCTTCCCTCTCATAACCCTAAACGAGAGATTTTTTGGACCGACGCGTTTGTCAGCCAACAAACGGGCGAGCTTATGCAAACGTGCAGTGCACCTGTTTATCGTGGCAACCGGTTTCTTGGGATTGTCGCCCTTGATTTTACCCTCGAGGCGGTCGACTACTTCATCGACAGTATTTATTATCGAAATGGTCGTCTTTTAGTCGTAAATGACAAAGGGACCGTTGTGTCCGATACCGAAGATGATAACGAAAAAACAAGGCTCATCCGCGCCCATGAAATTCTTCCCAAGGCCTTGTCGTTAGAACGAATCCTTTCCTATGAAGAACACTCTTTGACCGAAGACAATGGCTATTGGGTGTACCGCGCGCGTACAGACTTTGCGCCTTGGAACGTTCTTTTTTACATCAACTCGACAGACCTTGGGATTGCAACCCTTCTTCACGTGGGGCCAAGCGTCCTGTTTGTCTTAATTTTTGGGATGCTCTTTTTGCTGTTTACCAACAAGCTTATTTCCAGGGAATTTATTAACCCGACCCAGCGCCTTGTGAGCCATATTTCGGAAAAAGGACAAGGCAAAGACGGACAAAGTTATGATGACATCCAAGAACCCTGGCACACGTGGTTTGACGCGGTTTCTCAGGTTTTCGAGCAAAACCGCGCCCTTGTGTTAAAGCTCGAAGAACACATTCAAACCTTGGACGCCAAGGTACAAGAGCGTACCAAGGAAATCTCCAAAAAGAACGAAGCGCTTCAGCGCGCCCTTGTGGATCTGCGCAAAGCTCAGCAGCAAGTCATTGTCCAAGAAAAACTGGCAGGACTTGGTGCTATCACAGCCGGCATTGCCCATGAAATCAAAAACCCTTTGAACTTTATCATTAACTTTTCAGAAGTCTGCCAAGAGTTTACCGAAGAGGCCAAAGCTCTTCTCAAGCAAATCGAGCAAGAAAACCTTGTGCCCGAATATTACGGTGAGCTGAATAACTTAATCACCACCATTGCCCATAACATGCAGCGCATTGATCAGCACGCTCACCGCGCCGACTCTATTGTTAAAAGTATGCTGGTTCACGCCAAAGGCGGCACCGACGTCGAGCAAGACACGGATATTAATCAGCTCCTCGATGAAAATACGATCCTTGCGATTTCCGCCTTTCGATCACAAGGTATTTCGCCGGCTGTTGAGAAGTCTTTTACTCCCACCCTTATTATCAAAGTCTACCGTCAAGCCCTTGGACGTGTCCTTCTCAATATGATTCACAATGCGTGTTACGCCCTAAACCAGAAAAAACTAACCCAGGGCGACAAATTTGATCCGGTGCTGTCCATCAGTACAAAACGAGATCAAGGAATGATCGAAATCCGTATCAAGGATAACGGTCCTGGGATTCCGTTTTCTGTTAAGAAAAGAATCTTCGATCCGTTTTTTACAACAAAACCTGCAGGAAGCGGAACGGGATTGGGTCTATCCCTTAGTTATGATATTATCGTAAATCAACATCACGGCACGCTTGCGGTGGAAAGCCAGGAGGGCCAATTCACAGAATTCATCATTCGCATTCCTGAAAAGAAACCCTAGGAGTTCTTTTAATGACTCGATCTTCATCCCTTAAAACCCTACGAGAGCTTCTTCAGGCGGACGGCCTTTACGGCCTCCTCATACCTCACTCGGATCAGCATGCGCACGAGTTTCTGCCTGAGCACAGTAAGCTCCTCACCCACATCACAGGGTTTGATGGTTCTGCAGGCCTTTGCCTCGTCCTTCAAGACAAAGCTGTTTTGTTCGTAGATGGCCGCTATACGCTACAAGCCCAGCATCAAGTAGACGATGCTCTTTTTGACCTAAGACCCTATTCCTGGTCCAGTATCGAGGCGTGGATAAAAGAAGCCGCCGTCCCCCAAGGTGCACGCATCGGGTTTGACCCTTGGTGCGTCAGTGTGGGAGAGTATCCTCGATACGACGCTCTATTTCAGCAAAACAGGGCCACTTTCATACCTCTTGCACAGGTTGACGCTTTTTGGACGTCGCTGTGGCCCCACAGGCCTGCGGCTCTTTTTACCCCTGTAAGCGCTCACCCGGACACGTTCACCGGCAAAAGCGTTGACGCAAAGCTTGCGGATCTTTACGCGTACCTGACAGCGCAAAACCTGGATACCGCGCTTTTAAGTGTGGGTGAATCCTTGTGCTGGCTTTTTAACATACGGGCTCGTGATGTGCCCTACAGCCCCCTTGTGACGGGATACGCCCTGATCCACAAAAACGGCACTGCTGATCTCTTTGTCGCAAAAGACCTTGTAGCCCCAGATTTAAAAGAGCGCCTCACCTCTCTTAAGATTACTCTTCATTCTTATAAAGACTTTAACCCCCATCTTGAAAGGCACATCCAAAACGGACAAAAAGTGCTCCTTGATAAGGGAACAGCGCCCTATGCCTCTCAGCTCCTTCTCGAGAAAAAAGGCGCCCTTATCACCCTAGGTGAGGACCCTTGTACAAGACCGCGTGCCCTTAAAACATCTGCTGAATTAGAGGGGGCTAAAACGGCCCATCTCTATGATGGGCTTGCGCTCACTCGTTTTTTATGTTGGCTTGATGAGCAGATGCGCGAAGGGCGCCCTGTGACGGAACTCTCAGCTTCTAAAGAACTTTTGACTGAACGGCAAAAACATCCAGCCTTTAAAGAACCAAGCTTTGAAACCATCGCGGGAACTGGTCCCAACGGCGCCATCGTCCATTACCGCGTGACGCCCGAGACCGACCGTGCTCTTCAAAAAGGTGATCTTTTTCTCGTGGATTCAGGGGGACAGTACTTTGAAGGAACCACGGACGTCACCCGCACTGTCTTCTTAGGAGATACGCCAACCGACCTCCAAAAGGAGCACTTTACCCGGGTACTCAAGGGGCATATCGCTCTTGCAGGGGCGCGCTTTCCCAAGGGGACCTCAGGCCATCAACTGGACGCCCTTGCCAGATTTTCCCTCTGGCAAAAGGGCCTTGATTATGCCCATGGCACAGGACACGGGGTGGGCGCGTATCTTGGGGTCCACGAAGGCCCCCAAAGCATTTCCAGTGCCCCCCGCGCCGTCCCTCTAGAAGCCGGCATGATTGTATCCAACGAACCTGGCTACTATCTTGAAGGGGCCTACGGCATTCGCATCGAAAGCCTGCAGTTCGTAAAAGCATCAACGCAACATCCAGGATTTCTTGATTTTGAGATGCTAACCCTTGCGCCCCTTGACTTAAGACTCGTGGAAAAAAGCCTCCTTACCCATGATGAAAAAGAATGGGTTGCGGCCTATCATCAGCGAGTAAGGGACGCGCTAAGTCCTCATCTGGACGCGAGGACAGCCCAGTGGTTAAGTCGGGTAAGCTCTGCTTTCTAAGAAAAGCGCTTGCATGCAAATGGGCAATTCTTGACTTTTTTGCCTCATGTGTATTAAAACCAGTCTGAGCAAAAAACAACAACCAAGAAAACCGATGAAAAAACACCTGATCAAACCTTTTATTTTTTTCAATATTTTTAATCTTTTAGTTTCTTCTTGTTCTGCAAAGATAGAAATGATCGAAGAATATGATCCCATCGCCCGTAAAGAGCGCATACGACTATACGCTGATGATGCAGGATATATGGCTCACGTGCGAAATTACTGGAGAGATCCCAAGAATAAAGCAGACGTAAACGCGGTAAAAGGACAATGGGACTTCTAGGATCACGGAGATCATGTGGTCATGATGATACAAGGAGCCGGTATCTGGCAAATTATTACCCATAGAAACAAAGACTTTACAAATCTTTATTACGCAAGAAAACGAAAAGAAGTCCTCTTTAACGCCCCCAATGGCTTTGACGTCCATGCGTACCTTGCCCGTCACCAAGACGTTGCGGACGCTGCCCGTCAGGCAGGCCAAAATCAACTAGCCTATGCGGCGGACCACTATTGTGCCCATGGATATTTCGAGGGACGTCAGTACGCTCTGCCCCAAGGGTTTAATCCCGAGATCTACTTGAAACTTCACCCCGATGTAGCAGCCGCTGCTTATGTAAGCACCAATGCCCACGATTTTGCGATCCAACATTATTTTAACGCTTTCGCAGAAAAGCGCGCCTATCAGGTTGTTCTGCCCAAAGAATTTGACGCGGATGCTTATTTTTATTTAAACCCCGACGTTCACCAGCAAGCAGCACAGGGACGAAACGTCACGGCCACCTTTGCCCATACACATTACACCCAGCATGGTTACTTTGAAAACAGAGGGTATAAGTGCGCGAACAAACCCTTATTGTATATGACACCTCAGGATTTTAATGCGACCGTATATCTTGCACACTATAGTGACGTTGCTGATTTAGCGAGACAACTCGGTCAAAACTCTCACGATGTGGCCGCCGCGCACTTCCGGGAGCACGGTTACCGTGAGGGAAGACACTACACGCTGCCCACCGATTTTGACCCGGCTGTTTATCGACGTATGCACAAAGATGTTGATCAAGCCGTTCAAGGATCACCGACCTGGGATCAGTTTATTACCCATCACTATTTTGCCGCGTATCAAGAGAAGCGTCCCTATAAGGCGATCCTTCCCGATCATTTTGATGATGAAGCTTATTTTGCTCTCAATCCCGACATTGCAGAGCTTGCGCGCTCTCAAAAACAGGAAACCAGTGCTTTCGCACAAAAGCATTACTTAAGTTTCGGTTTTTGTGAGAACAGAGCCTACCGCTTTGATCTGCCTGCTGACTTCAAGGCAAGTGATTACGCGGACCTGCACGCGGACCTAGACGCACACCTTGAAGCGTTGCTTGGCAAAAATGTGTCTCACGATAAAAAAGAACTTGCTCTAAAAGCCCACTATCATCTGTGGGGACGTCGTGAAGGTAGAGCGTACAAAAGCACCTTACCCGAAGGATTTGATCATAAAGCCTATTTTCCTTTGAATGACGATATCAAAAAAGCCGCCAAAGCGGCAGGCCAAGAAAACGAAACCTATGCCCGAAAACACTATCTTCGACGAGGTGAGAAAGAAGGTCGCGCGTACCGTTTTGATGTCCCCGAAGATTTTAACATGGAAGAATACCAAGAGCTTTATGAGGATGTGGAAGAACTTCTGAAAAGATGTGCTTACACCGAAAAAGAACTTGAAGCAAAAAAACATTATCATCTTATTGGTAGGGCTGAAGGGCGTCGCCATAAAAACTTTCTACCAACAGATTTCAATTACGAAGAATATTATGTCTTGAATCCTGAAGTGAAGGCGCTTGCTCGGAAAAAGTGGGAGTACACCGAAGAAACATTTGCCAAGAAGCATTACCTCAGATGGGGTGCGGCCAACAACTTGGCTTACCGCTTTGACGTGCCCGAAAACTTTACAATGGATGATTACTTGTTTTTGAACCCTGACTTGGAAGCCATCGCTAGACAATCGCTGATCACAAAACAAAAAGAGTTTCTATTAAAGGAACACTATCATTTTCATGGTAAGGCCGAGCGGCGTGCCTGCAGCCTTGATGATCTTCCAAGAGATTTTGATGCTGATGTTTATTTAAATATTCACCAAGATGTTTATACAGCTGCCAAAGATGCCAGTGACTTCACCCATAAATATGCTATCAGACACTACTTAAGATACGGAAAACACGAGGAAAGGATATATGCACTTAATTTGCCTTACAGCTTTAAAGAGGCAGACTATCTCGCCCTAAATCCAGAGCTAAATTCTTTCCTAGGGCTACAAGGGCAATCTCCTGAATGTATAAGTTTTAGGTTACGTTTTCATTATGGCATGCTCGGCTGGCAATCAGACCTTCCCTATAAGATTGAGATTCCTGATGATTTTGATTATAGGGCTTATTTACTGTTGAATCCTGACGTTGCCGAAGGTGCTCAGCGTGACAACAGGTCTTCTGATCTTTTTGCCGAGTATCATTATCTTAAGCATGGTATTTTTGAAAGAAGACCCTATGCTTTTGAGGTCCCAGAAGATTTTGACCCAGACCTCTATCTGGCTTACAATCCGGATCTGCATTCTTATCTGAACGATAACCCTTCGTTTGATAGAGACTTTCTTCTAGAAAAGCACTATCACTTCTATGGACGTAACGAAAATCGGACGATTCTTTAGATACTTACCGTAAGAGCGCCGGGGTTGCCAGAGGCGCTCTTACTTTTCTGATGACGTAACAGATTGATCAGCGTTTTCTGGGGAAACCATCCGTTCTTTTCTTAGTTGGGTGGGCTTACCGATGATTTTGTCCCAATGGGGAATGCTACGTAAAAACAGCGAGACGAAAATCAGCACACACGTGAGGACCGCTACATAGTAAAGGCCGTATCCCATGGAAAGACCTACGGCAGACACGGCCCAAAGGGTTGCGGCGGTTGTGAGGCCCTTAATGCTGCCTTGCTCTTTGATAATAAGGCCCACACCAATAAAACCGATGCCTGACACCACCTGCGCCGCAATACGACCTGGATCTCCTGGAAAGGCCATGTGGTGGGACAAAATACCAAAAAGACACGAGCCCAAAGAAATAAGGGAAAAAGTTCTCACCCCAGCCTCATGGCCATAGTGTTCTCGCTGCCATCCGATGATCCCGCCTAATAGTAATGCGAGGACAAGACGAAGTGTTTCCTCTATGGCAAGGCCTCCATCAAGGTCTTGAAACATTTTTTTCTCCCCAATGCAACAGCATTATCCTATGGTTTCTTTAGGATATCTCTTTGTTTTTAGAAACTTCTCACATAGTCCTGCTTCTGGCGCATACCCCCCATGCGAAAATTCTGCTGGTAGAGTAGGCAAAAAAATCCTACATATGGTGTGTAGCGTTAAGTTGCTCACGAGTTTCCAGGCGCAATGCCTGGGGAAGGGCTGGATTTTTCCAGTCCTACGTCTCCCAAGACGTGAAGCCTCCCTGTTATAAACTAAGGCCGGAGCTTGCTTCGGCCTCTTTTTTTCTGACCTCAGTCTTCCATAGCGCCGATTTTCACGCAAGCATTTTGTTAACTTTTTACTGAGCTTAGATTTCTTGTTTTAGCGCACAACATTTGATAGCATTTTTTGTTTTTATTGCGCTCGAGCCCCTCCATGCAAATCAATCATAGTGACGAAGATATTTCAAAACTTCAGACTTACTACTTTAGACCTCATCATTTTTTATGTGCTAATGGCTTTGTTGGAAAAGGATATTCTTCTGACTTCATTCGAAACTTTGCCAAGATTGTTAAACAGCTACGTGGCCCCCACGGAGACCAAACAAAACTGATCGCAACAACCTATACTGACAGCATCTGTGCCCCTTGCCCCCATAAACGTGGCAACCTTTGTAAAGACCAGGAATACATTTCGGCCCTTGACCAACGCCATGCGGTGGCGCTTGGTTGGCAATCGGGACACACCTATACATGGTACGAGGTCAAAGAACGCCTTAAAACCCTCTCTGAGGAGACTTTTCACCAAATCTGTGAAGGATGCAGCTGGAAAGATATGGGCGTGTGCCTCACGGCCTTACAAGCCTTAAAGGCATCATATCCCTCTTAGACATGTTGCCATTAAGAGCCTGAAAGCCCTTTTTCACGCTTTAAAAGCGCGTGGAGCTCTTTTAGTCGCTCACCCCCAATGATGCCTTGAGATCAGAGTTAACCTCAAGCCGTGTCTTTTCTTATGTTGAAAATTCTACTCCTTCTCTCATAGCAATCGACCCTGTCGGAAAACAGGGTCGATTGCTAGGCAAGGCGTTCTAAAAAAATTTACTTTTTAGTTATTGAGTAGCCACATCCCCAAAAATCAGATGACCAGCGAATTCTTGCACCAACGCATTTTGATCTTGTTGATTTATACTAGACCTCTTTATTGGCTGTCCAGGAGTTGTCCATGTATCGGAAAAGTAAGCATCTATTTTCACTTTTATATCGGGATTTACTGCAAGAGCAGCAGTCATCAGAGCTTTAAGACGTGCTTTATCGATACCACTCAAAATAGATAGGTTTAACTCATTCACCAGCGCCAAATGCGGCACAACTTGCTCTTGTGGCACACCGCCATGGTCATACACTAACGTGATAGGTCCTACCTTATCTATATGCCATTCAGCCGCTTTACCCATGTAATGTACAAAATTCATTGTTGCATTTGGTTCCTTTATAGAATTGAAAATTTGTGCTTTCTTGAACTGTTCTTTGATAAATATTGCCTTCTCGGCAGGATGTATATTGTCACTTTTTCCGCCGATCATTTGGGCATTGACTTGCCCATGAATGTCCGTCGGCGCACCATTTAAAGGATTGGGGGTATCTTCAGATCCATAAGCAAAACTTACACCAAAAACAGTTACCAGCATACTCGTCATCATTATCTTACGCATATTAATTATCCCTTTCATCTAATTGTATGTTTTAAGAATTACATATTAATACTAAAATATAGTAAATGGATTTTATTTTTATATTTTACCCATTAAATATTATTACTTTTTTGCAATTAAAAGAACAACTTTCTACCAAACAGGTGAAGGATAGTTTTTTGAAGCGCCTAGGCACATTTTCAAAGTTGTCTAAATTTATTAAAAGAGACCACTTTTAATAAGCAGTCTCTTTTAAATCTTTGAGGTCATCTAAAGCATGATCTGACCTCTATATACGTCCATAAGAAAGATTATTTGGAAATCTCTTCAAAAAATGCTCCATCTCCATTTTTGCTCTTTTTCCAGGGATTGCAAAAGGGTCCCGATAATAGGCATCAATTTTTATTTTAATGTTAGGACTTACCTTTAAAGCTTTCTCCATCAGTAATTCTGTGTAATACCCAGTCCAAGGGATACCCATAGCAAGATTAAAATCATTTAAATGAGATAGAAACGGAGAAATTATCTCTTCTAGTAATTTATCTAGATTAATCGGCACAGTAATTTTTAGAGTCACCACACCCACCTTAGCCACATGAAACTCACCGGCTTTTTTCATATAGGTTACAAAAGAATCAACATCCTCAAAAGTTCTAGGGTTCTCAAACTGTTTTTTTATCAAAAGAGCTTTTTCAGACGAATTTAGCTGTGTGTCGTTGTTTCCTATCAACTTCTTATTTATCTCTCCTTTAAGCTCGGGCGGTAAACTATTTATGGGATGAGCAGGCACCCCGTCAGTAGCAGGAGACGCAGTTGGCTCAGATGCCTGCGCACTCGCCGTCCCTGGAATAAGTGCGAGCGCGCTTAGATATACAATACTTTTCATGAGGTTTCTCCAATTTTGAATATATATTATAGTGTTAATAGAAAAGCATTAATGATTAATTACATATAATTTCATTTTATAAACACTAACCTTGAATAGCGCGAGTAGTAGAGAGTTTTTTCTGAAGGGCTTGGGCGCGTTTTCTAAGTTGTCCAAATTTATCAAGAGATACCGTGCGCGCTGCAATTTTGATGGTATGGGGCGTAGGGGTCGGAGTGCCTCTTTCTTGTTTTTGCCCAAGAGCATTTTTTGCCCGCTCACGGTACGCTGCTAACTGCATGCGGGCCTCTTGCCCCCGCACATACTGGGGACCGCTGCGACCGACACTCAGGCGTAATTTGGGAATCATGACAACTTTGCCCTCACCCCGTCTTGACATAAGGGCGTCCGATTTTTGGAGATCCTCCATCCCTAAAATAGGAGTCTTGTTATAAAGGCGTTCTTTGTTCCAAACAGAGAGTACCTTTCTTTGATACGGTACATGGAGCTCTTTTGTGGCCGAGTGATAATGGGCAACGGCCTTGCTCCACGTACCGTGGGAATTCTTCAAATCACTGAGAAAGCGGGCGGCGTATTCAATATTTTTATGGGGATCTAGGGCTTCTTCTAGGCTGCGAAACGCCTTAGGGTGATGGTGCAAATTGACTTGCATACATCCCACATCAATGCTCTTTTTGCCTTGACGCCTGAACTGACGTACAGCTGCGATGGCTTCTTCTTTACTTTGATAAACATACCCAATGCCCTCAACGTTTAAGGTCCAAGGATGAGCACTGACTTTTCCCGTTTTTTGATCCACACGTCCTGATTCGACTTTGGAAATGGCTGTCAATAAATGCTTAGGAATGCCCTTGTGATACTCGTGATGGGCCGCATGGACTGCACACACTTGGTGGGCCGCATGACGCTTGGGTGATTCTGCCTTGAGCATACCCACGCTCAAAACCCAGATCCCCCCACAACAAAAACTTCGCATGATTTTTTTCATATAACGTTTAAGGCAAGAAGTGTGCCAACTCTCCCTTTCTTATAACCTACTCCCTGAAGGTCTGCGTAGCGTAGAGCCTTTATATTAAATTTTCCTTAAACACCGTTTTTTAGCAAGCCTGTTGTGTTACAGGTATCTTTTTATTTTCAATAAATTTGCTAAATAAGGAAATTATTTGATCGAAGGTAAGAGACATCAAAGAAGGCGCCATGCGCCTTCTTTTTCATTTTAGTGTATTTCAAGGGATTGCTGATAAAACCTCATCTTAGGCTCTAAGACTGGCTCTGCGTGTGTAACAGTCACCGAATGCATCCGTCCCTCTAGATTTTTGTCCCAAAAATCCAAAAACTTCATGAGGGTCGGAAAGTCAGGCGCCAAATCCAAATCCTGCCATATGTAGGTCTGAAGCAAACTTGGATAGTCTGGTAGGTGATAAAGAATCTGCGCTGTCATCAACTTGTAGTCGTTCGGTGTATAAAGTCTTTTTGCCATGACGACCTCCTGTGACGGGTGGCACTGTCTTAATTTTAAGCAAAAAGGATTAAAAAAAAGATTAATACAACACCTTAATCACGCTATTTTTTCTTGAAGATCGCCTTATCTTGTTGGTCTTACGCGCGAAGAATGTCGAAAGATTTGCTAAAGTTTTTGAGGACGAGAGGGGGAACAAGGCACTTGCTTCGTTGTGACATCCTAGGACCTGCAAAAAAACTAGGATCCTTTTCCAGGGTTTTTGGAGCCGTAGGTGTCGAACTTGTCTGTAATCTCGCGCCAGGAGTCGGCGTCAGTGGGGGGCGTACCCTTCAGGCGAATCACAGGCCATATCCTTGAAAGGTCATGGTTAATCTCCACCCACTTTTCGAGGCCAGGTACAGTGTCGGCCTTGATCGCCTCCACAGGACATTCAATCTCGCACACGCCGCAATCAATGCATCTAAGAGGATCGATGACGAGCATATTCTCGCCCTCATGAAAGCAGTCCACAGGACACACTTCCACGCAGTCCATATACTTGCACCGAACGCAGGCATCGGTCACGACATAAGTCACGAGGCTAAAACCTCAAAAGAGCTGATCCCCACACAAGGCCACCCCCAATGGCTTCGTGCAAGATAAGATCCCCTTGCTTGACCCGGCCGTCTTGCACGGCAGCGCTGAGAGCCAAGGGAATAGAGGCCGCCGACGTATTAGCGTGTCGTTGTACGGTGGTAATGACTTTATCCATGGACATGTCGAGCTTTTTAGCCATCCCTTCGATAATGCGCAGGTTCGCTTGGTGGGGAATCAGCCAGTCAAGCTCGGCTGGATCTATTTCGTACCTCTTTAACGTCGAGTCAGCTGAGTCCGCAAGTTTTGTGACCGCGTGACGAAAGACTTCACGCCCTTCCATTTGCACCTGGCCGATGGTGCGTGTGGACGCAACCCCGCCCGTTGTACGCAAGATGTGATTGTACTGCCCGTCCGATTGCATATGAACGCCGATAATACCGCGGTCTTCATCAGCCGCCTGGGAGGCACGCAAAACCGTCGCCCCTGCCCCGTCTCCAAAAAGAACACATGTATTGCGGTCCTCCATATCAAGAAGGCTCGAAAGACGCTCGGCCCCCACCACAAGGGCGTGCTTCGCCC
This sequence comes from Alphaproteobacteria bacterium, assembly GCA_013911655.1. Taxonomy (GTDB): domain Bacteria; phylum Pseudomonadota; class Alphaproteobacteria; order Caedimonadales; family UBA1908; genus JACESU01. The sequence continues at coordinate 56,665 of JACESU010000002.1, read as the reverse complement.
GTCCAAGCTTGATAAAAGAATCCGCTACATTTAACGCCACAAGATAACCCGCACACACAGCCGCCACATCAAAGGCGAGGGCTGTTGTATTGCCAAGCTTTGCTTGAAGGGTCGTCGCCGTTGAAGGAAATGTCTGATCCGGTGAGGTTGTCGCCAGCACGATAAGATCAATGTCAGTCGCTTTAACGCCCGCATTCTCAAGCGCCATGGTGGAGGCCTTCAAGGCCATGTCGGAGGTAAGCTCCCCCTCAGCCGCAAAGTGGCGCTGATGGATACCTGTACGCTCGACAATCCACTCGTGGGAGGTTTCAACGCGCGTTGAGAGCTCGTCGTTAGAGACCACCGTCTCAGGCAAATAATGTCCACATCCTGCGATAATAGAACGGGTCTCTTGCGTCAAAGCGCTCATGATTTTTGATCCTTATGCTAAAATGGGTTGCCTTAAAGAAGTTGGACCTAGTCTAATCCAACAGACTCAGATTGCAAGGTGGAATCGATGTCTTGGGCGAGTTTCCCTTGGACGCGGCGCACCTCTTCAAGAATATGATCATTCAGATCATGCTGAATCATATTAATGGCAACGCCGAGTGCGTTGGCAAAACCAACCTCGTCCATGCCGCCGTGGCTTTTAACGGCCACACCTCGAAGACCAAGGAAAGGAGCACCGTTATGAAGGCGTGGATCAAAACGCTTGCGAAGGCCGCCAAAAGCGCCTCTCGCCAAAAGCGCGCCGCACTTGGCGAGGAACGATCCTTTGATATGAGATTTAAAAGCATCAAGGAGAAAGTAAACGGCACCTTCCATGCTTTTAAGAGCCACATTGCCCGTAAAACCATCCGTAACAACCACGTCAGTCGTGCCACCCATAATGTCATCGCCTTCAACGAAGCCATAAAAGTTGCTGACAACTTGCTGGGAACGGATCATTTCTTGGGTTTCTTTGAGGGTTGCATGTCCCTTAAGATCCTCTGATCCGATGTTAAGAAGCCCCACCGAAGGGGACTCTGTCCCCAAAACATATTTGGAAAAGGCCTCGCCCATTTGAGCAAACTGACACAGTTGGGCAGGAGTCGCCTCGACATTGGCTCCCAAATCAAGCATGACGCAAGACCCTTTTTGGGTTGGCAGCGTGCCAACAATGGCGGGACGGTCAATGTCTTCAAGGGTCTTGAGTAGAATCTTGGATAGCGCCATATAAGCGCCTGTGTTGCCCCCTGACACCACACCCTGGGCGCGCCCTTCTGCCACCGATTCAATGGCAAGGCGCATACTGGACCCCTTTAAAGAGCGCACAGCTTCCCTTGCGGGTGTTTCATTCAGCACACGCTCGGGCGCATGGAACACTTCGCAGGATTCCAAAAGCTCGGGGTTATCTTTTAAGAAATCCTCTAAAAGCTCTTCAGGGCCAAAAAGAAGGAACTGAGTCCCAGGAAAAAGAGATGCCGCCCGCTTCACACCAAGAAGGGGCGCTTGAGGGGCATGATCGCCCCCCATCACATCAACAGCGATGACAGTGCTCAAGGCTAAACTCTCTACAAGAGATTACAAAATACTAAGCAGTTTCTGTCTTTTGAAGGACATCACGTCCTTTGTAATGCCCACAGTGGCCACACATGTGGTGAGGAAGCTTTTCACCTCCACAGTTATCACATTCTCCACCGCGCACGACCTTCAAACGATCGTGAGAGCGGCGCATTCCCCTACGTGAGGGGGTCGTTTTTCTCTTTGGAACAGCCATCGGTCTCTTCTTTCGTTACCATATGAAAATTTACCTTGCCCATCTTTACCCAAAAATTGAGCATTTGCCAAGAAAAATACTAAAGACATTTTTCAAAAGAGGAAAGGGTGATAGAATTCGCCTTATATTTCAAAAGCGCGCTCTGACAGAAAGGAGCCCATCATCGAACATCTTGAACACGAAGATGACCTACTTTTACCTTTTGTGCAAGGCTGCAAGCCCAAAGAGCGCTGGCGCGTGGGTATCGAATATGAGGTTTTTCTTTTTCATAACACCCTTTCACGGCGCGCAAATGCCAAAGAAATTCAAACGATTCTGATAAATTGGCAGCGCTATGAAGGGACGCCCCTTATGGAAGGGGAAGAGATTATAGGCTTGCAATTAAAGCAAGGCGTCCTGACCCTAGAGCCTGGTGGTCAATTTGAGTTCTCAGCCCCGCCCGTTAAAAATCTCGACCAAGCTCACGCTCTTTTTACGACCTTTGTCACACGGCTAGCAACTCTTGCCGAGGAAATTGATCTAACCTTGATCCCCTTGGCGGCCGATCCTTTGACAAAGCTTCAGGACCGATTTTGGATGCCCAAGGGGCGTTACGCCATCATGGCGCCCTATATGAAAGAGGTAGGCACCCTTGGTCACGAGATGATGACGGGCACCTGTACGTCCCAAGTCAACCTTGATTACGCAAGCGAAGCCGATATGGTGGATAAACTGCGCGTATCCTTGGCCCTTCAGCCGCTGGCGACCGCTTTGTTTGCCAACTCTCCGTTTAGCCATGGTCGCCCCAATGGCTATCAAAGCTACAGGCGGTACATTTGGCAACACACAGATCAAGATCGGTGCGGCTTTTTACCGTTTGCCTTTGATCCGGGAATGGGGTTCGAGCGCTATATAGATTACGCCCTTGATGTCCCCATGTATTTTGTTAAACGAGGCGGACAGTATATAAATGTCGCGGGACGTTCTTTCCGTACGTTTTTAAAGGGAGAGCTTCCTGAACTAAAGCGGAAAAAACCAACCATGGGTGATTGGCGTGATCACCTCACGACCCTTTTTCCCGAAGTGCGCGTCAAAAGCATCCTCGAGATGCGCGGTGCGGACGCCGCCCCCATGCCCCAACCCCTGACCCTTGCAGCTTTTTGGATGGGCCTTTTGTATAACGCTGACGCCCTTTCCTTTTGTCTTGATTACATCCGTTCTTGGTCCGTTCAAGATATAGAGGCGATCACCCAGGCTTTGCCCATAGAAGGGCTTCAGACCCAGACGCCGACGGGCACCCTTTGGGACGTTGCCAAGGTGATCCTGCCTTGTGCCCGCCAAGGATACGCCCAAGAAGCCGCGCCCTCTTCCTTTGATCCTCTTGCCCTCCTTGACGAGATTGTAGCCACAGGCAAAACAGCCAGCGACCGTCTTTTAGAGGGGCTTGACCTCCAAGAATCCGTCACCTCTCTTCTCCAAAAACGCTTTGGAATTAACGGGGTGACAACTTAATGCCTGCTTTTGGGCAGAACGTCCTGATGAGTTTAAAGCAGTACGGAGAGGTGCATCTTTTTCAAGAAGGAGACGTGCCGGACATTCAAGTTTTTCTAGCGCTTTTTGAAGACTTTTTTATGACCTGTGAAAACACCCTCCCCGATGCACAGGAGCTTCTTAAGACCCACCCCCCAGAAAAAGATCCACGCCTCGATAAAGGTGTCTTTGGTTTTTATGAAAAAGGTCACCTTTTTGGATTTGTGGATCTGGTCAAAGACTACCCCCAGGACGGCACTTGGACCATTGGATACCTACTTGTGCATCCCCATTACCGCAGAAAAAACAAAGGTACATCCTTAGTAAAAGCCCTGGAAAACCTTACATCCTATGGGGCGCGCATCCTTAGGTGCATTGTACAAAAAGAAAACCCAGGCGCACATTCATTTTGGCATAAGAACGGCTTTATCCCTGTGCGCACCACGCTTTCTGGCATCACTGTCTATGAGAAAGCGCTCCTTTAGGCTTTTGCCTTGATCACAGGCGCTTTTCATGCGCCTCACTCTTTACAGCGACACGCGGATCATCGTATGAGAAAGAGATGAGTTTTTTTATGAAGGACCAACCCCTATGACCGTCCTTATTACTGGTGCCGCGGGCTTTATAGGCTTTCATGTGGCGAGGGCGCTTTTGAATCAAGGTCATCATGTGTTGGGTCTTGATTCCCTAAATCCTTATTATGATGTGACCCTTAAAGAAGCGCGCCTCGCGCAGTTGCAGGCGCACAAAAATTTTTCCTTTGAAAAAATCGAACTTTCCAACGCGCACGCCGTCGAGGACTTTTTCAAACGGCACCCCCAGATCACCCACGTGATTCACCTGGCAGCCCAAGCAGGTGTCCGTTATTCCCTGGAAAATCCCTTGGTGTACGGCCAATCAAACCTGATGGGGTATTTGATTTTACTCGAAGGCGTGCGCCGACTTCCAAACCTCAAGCACTTTATATATGCCAGCAGCTCATCGGTTTACGGACGCAATGAAAAACTTCCCTTTGCCCTGGAGGACAGAACCGACAGGCCTGTTTCTTTGTACGCCGCGACCAAACGCGCCAACGAACTTATGGGCGTATGCTATAGCCATTTGTATCAACTTCCCTCAACGGGCCTTCGTTTTTTTACAGTTTACGGTCCTTGGGGTCGGCCTGACATGTCATCCTTCCTTTTTACAAAAGCCATTTTAGGGAATGACGAAATCAGAGTCTTTAACCACGGGAACATGCGGCGTAACTTTACGTATATTGCGGACGTGGTCAGCGGCGTTGTGGCCGCCCTTGATAAAGCACCGGGCGAAGACCATGGTTATCACCGCCTTTATAACCTTGGGAATGATCGCAGCAATTCTCTTATGGAATTCATCGAAACACTTGAAAAAGTATTAGGAAAAAAAGCACGTCTCAAACTTGAGCCTTTTCAGCCAGGAGACGTGAAGGAAACCGTTGCTGACATCACCGAATCACGGCGTGATTTAGGCTATCATCCCCAAACAAATATCGAAGAAGGACTTTCTCTTTTTGTTGAATGGTATAAAGAATATTATCCCCAACCCTAGGCATACAAATGAGCGAGCCTCGTTACAAAAAGCTTTTTTTATGTCTTGAAGTTCCGCTAAGATGGGACCATATGAAAGTAGAGCGTCTTCTTTATGACAAATTGGCGAGAAATGCTGAAACAACGACCTCTTAAAGTACCGGCTTCTTTTCCGGACGAAATCATCCTTTTAGAGATTGATGATGCTGTTCTTTTGCCAAAAGGGCAACTCCCTTTGACACTAGATGTGAAGCAAAAATCGCCCTTTTTTAAGGCCCTGGCCGGCGACCGGCTGATGGGGGTTGTCCAAGTTCAAAAGGCGTTTTCTGGTAATCCCACGCTGTTTAAAACAGGATGTCTTGCCCGCATTGTGGCCTTTAGTGAGGGCGAAGAATCGGCACCATTCACCATTTTATCAGGTCTTGTACGCTTTCGCATCACCGAGGAGTTTATCGGCATTGACGGCGCACGCCGCGCTAAGGTGAGCTACGAGCCTTATTCCTTTGATCATATTGAAGAAGACGAAGCTGTCACTAACCGCGACGCTTTTATTGAGACCATTCAAGGATACTGCGCCCTTCTTGACCTTCACCCCAATTGGGATGAGGTTCTTAAAACGCCTGACGAGATCTTGATTTCGGCCCTTTCCATGATGTGTCCCTTTGAGGCCCATGAAAAGCAAGCGCTCCTTGAAACGGCAACGCTCCAAGACCGTGCCAATGTGCTCACGGCACTCATGGAGCTTGCATGTATGAAAAAACAAAGTCATTTTGGGCAAATACATTAGAAAAGGACGCCGTCATGACTGCCATTGATCCCAAGCTTTTAGAAATTCTTGTATGTCCTGTCACCCGCGAAACCCTCAGTTATGACGCAGACGCCGGCGAACTCATCAGCAAAGGCGCACGCCTGGCGTATCCCATCCGCGACGGGATTCCTATTTTATTGCCCGATGACGCGCGCGCCCTTAGTGACGATCCCACCCCAACTTCGAGTAAATAACCATGGCCATCAAATCCATTCTGTCCATTCCTGATAAACGCCTGAAGACAAAGGCAACTCCCATCGAAGCCGTGGACGATGGCCTGCGCCGCCTGATGGATGACATGATGGACACCATGAAACTTGGCGACCAAGGTATTGGGCTTGCAGCCAATCAAATCGGCATTCTTAGCCGCGTTCTGACCATTGATATTGGCCCTGAATACAACAAAGAGCCTCTTTTCATGGCAAACCCTGAGATTATTTTTCGCTCGACCGACTTTCAGGTGACGTCAGAAGGGTGCCTGTCGGTCCCCGAACAGTACGCTGACGTTGAACGCCCCATGAGCGTTAAAGTCCATTTTCTTGACCGCTATAACAAAGCGCAAGAGCTTGAGGCGTGGGGACTTTTGGCGGCCTGCATTCAGCACGAAGTAGACCATTTGAACGGTGTCCTCTTTATTGAACACCTCCCCCCTGTTAGGCGTAAAATCGTCACAGGAAAAGCATTAAAGGCTGCAAAAAGACTAAACCCTGCCATCAAACTATAAAATAGGAGAAGCTCCCTTGCGTCTTGTCTTTATGGGCACGCCTGCGTTTTCCGTGCCAGCTCTCGAGGCCCTGATTCATGCAGGCCACGAGATTGTTGCCGTCTATTGTCAACCGCCGCGTCCTGCCAACCGGGGTCATAAACTACAAGCCTGCGCCGTCGAAAAAGCGGCGCGCGCGCGCGGCCTGCCTGTTTACAACCCAAAAACCCTTCGCCAGGAAGACGCGCAAGACGTTTTTAGATCCCACGGCGCCGACCTTGGGGTGGTGGTCGCCTACGGCCTGATCTTGCCCAAAGCAATCCTTGATGCCCCCACCCATGGTTGCATCAATATTCACGCGTCCCTTTTGCCGCGTTGGCGGGGGGCAGCCCCCTTACAGCGCGCGGTCCAAGCAGGTGACGCCCGCGCTGGCATCACGACCATGCAAATGGACGAAGGCCTTGATACGGGTGACATGCTATTGTGGGACAGCATCCCCTTGACCTGTGAGACGACGACCCCTCTTTTGCATGACGCGCTGTCTGATATGGGCGCAAGACTCATCGTCGAAACCCTAAGCCGTTTGCAAGCAGGCACCTTGACCCGCCATCCTCAGCCCGAAGAAGGGGTCACCTACGCCCATAAAATTTCAAAAGAAGAAGCAGAACTGGACTGGCGAGCCCCAGCCGAGATATTGGCACGACAAATCAGGGCCTTCACGCCGTGGCCCGGGACCTTTTTCCATTGGAACGGCGAGGCGATCAAAGTTCTTGACGCGGTCCCTATCTCTTTGCTTTCCAACAGCGCGCTGCCTGGCACCCTTTTGGATTTAGATTTTACCATCAGCTGTGGGCAGGGTGCCCTTGCCGTAAAGCGCCTTCAACGCCCCGGTAAAGCGCCCTTAAGTGCCCGGGATTTTCTTAACGGTGTTGATCTACCTGTGGGGACTGTCTTTGAGATGTCGTCGATCCTTCAAGAAAAGGAGCCGTCGTGCGACGCTACAAGCTGATCCTTGAGTATGACGGAACCCACCTTGTGGGCTGGCAACGCCAACAAAACGGCCCGTCCGCCCAAGGACTTGTCGAAAACGCGTTTGTGAAACTGGGCGAAGCCAGCGCCTTTGTTCAAGGCGCTGGGCGCACGGACGCAGGGGTGCATGCAACCCACCAAGTGGCCCATGTAGACCTTTCAAAACCCTGGGACGCTTTTCGTTTGCGTGCAGCCCTTAACGCGCATCTGCGAGACAGCGCTGTTTCTGTCCTCGACGCCCAAGAAACTGATCCCGCCTTTCATGCCCGTTTTTCAGCCAAAGAGCGGCAATACGAATACCGCATCATTGAACGTACCGCCCCCCTTGTTCTGGACGCGTACCGCGCGTGGCGCCTACCGCCCCCTTTGGATTTCGACGCCATGGTCGACGCCGCAACCCTTTTGATTGGTACCCATGATTTTTCGACCTTCCGGGCAAGCGAATGTCAGGCCTCCTCTCCCACCAAGACCTTAGACGTCTTGCGCCTCACCAAAACAGACGACCGGATTCTTGTCGAAGTTCAGGCCAGATCTTTTCTGCATCACCAAGTGCGCAATATTGTAGGAAGTCTTGGATGGGTCGGCCGTGGAAAGTGGCGCGTTCAAGATTTTGAAGCAGCCCTTCTTGCCAAAGACCGACGGCGCGGGGGACCCACCGCGCCTGCTGCTGGCCTTACCCTCATCAACGTTTTGTATTAATTCCCTTTTATATCAATATTCTATCTCTTTGGCAGTGAGAACCATACTGTCTTGACAGAACATAGCCCATCAATGCAACGCTTTGCACTGTTATCTTAACTTCAACAGTCACAAAAAATTCATAAATGGGCATATCACTTTTTCATTTGAAACTATATCCATGGGTTTTATTAAAGATTTTCATATATCAATTTATTATTCTTATTCATCATTCTTTAAGAAAGATTCTATATATTTATCTATAGAGATAACGGCACGCTTCTTATTTTATGGCATATAAGTTTTTTTCCTATGAATACTAGGCCGCTTATTAAGGTCGTTAGATATTTTGTGATCTTATGCCAGTTTTCACAAGAAAATAACTTGTATTTTTTGCATTTTGATGCTATTCGAACTCGTATTGAAATTCCTATTCAGTAGGGCACTCTAATCAGAAGGATAAGAAAGTTGAAGTCCATCATTCGATCCATATGGCGACACATGCCAGTACCTCTAAGACACAAAACGAAAAAAGTACTCTTCGAGCGGTTCGGGTATCTTTTTTATAAAACTGATGCTTACAGAAGGTGGCACGACGCTCTCTACCGTGCCCTCGTTAATGGTGCAATTCATACCTCTTCTCCTAAGGAATTGACGCCTTTTGTTCCTCGCCTAGACCCTACTTACGAAATAGAGAAAGCCGCTAAAGTCATTTGCTTTTATTTACCACAATTTCACCCAATTCCAGAGAATGATGAATGGTGGGGCGAAGGCTTTACAGAATGGACAAATGTCCGTTCCGCTCAACCTCAATATCCAGGTCATTATCAACCCCGTATTCCTGGAGATCTTGGTTATTATGATTTACGCAACACTGAAGTCCAGAGAAAACAAATTGAACTTGCCAAGCTTTATGGTATAGAAGGATTTTGCTTTTATTTTTACTGGTTTGGTGGAAAAAGACTTCTAGAGAAGCCTGTTGAAAACTACTTGAACGATCCTTCTCTCTCTCTTCCTTTTTGCCTATGCTGGGCTAACGAGAACTGGACTCGCCGCTGGGATGGTCTTGAGAATGACGTCCTGATTGCACAAAATCATAGCTCTGAAGATGATTTAGCCTTTATTGAGTGTGTTAGTGAATACTTAAAAGACCCCAGATATATTCGAATCGATGGACGCCCCCTTCTTCTGATCTATCGTCCTGACTTGCTACCCAACATGCGTGAAACGGCAGAACGATGGAGAACTTGGTGTCGTGAAAACGGGATTGGAGAAATTTATCTTTCTTTTACGCTTTCGTTCCAACCTTTGGGCTACGTAGATTTTCCACACCCTTCTGTCTATGGACTTGATGCAGCGATTGAGTTTTTACCTAACGAATCTAAACCTCCTGCTATTACACCTCACTTTAGTTTTACAACTAATTTTACAGGAAATGTTTTTGATGCAAGCATCTTCCCAGAACGAAGTAGAAATCTGACGCAGCTTAACTTTTGCTTTCACGCAGATGATCAAGGATTGCATCCAAATCCTGCCCCCGCAACGTACTTTAGGGGTGCTTTCCCAGCCTGGGATAACACAGCCAGGCGTGGAGAGCGCGCAACCATTTTTGAATATGCTTCTCCAGCAAACTACCATGAGTGTTTATATAATGTGTTAAAAGACACACAAAAGCGTTTTAGCAAGACTGACGAACGGCTCGTCTTTGTGAATGCCTGGAATGAATGGGCAGAGGGTGCATACTTAGAACCCGACCAATACTATGGCTACGCTTACCTTGAAGCAACACGTATGGCGCACGCAAGGCTCTCGTTTAGAGAAGGCAATGCATGCAGCGACTCACTGGCCATTGTGATTCACGCATTTTACCCTGATGTTCTCAAAGAAATGCTTGAGGACATTGCAGGCATCAATAAAGGAAAAAAGTTATATATCACAACTCCTTTAGAAAAAGAGAAGACTGTTGAAAAAATCTTACGAGCATCCAAACTTGACTATGTGCTTATGCCTGTAAACAACAAAGGCCGTGATGTTCTGCCGTTCCTAAAGATCATCCCACAAGTGTATAACGAGGGGCATCAGTACATCTTAAAACTACACACTAAGAAGTCTCTTCATCTTGCAACAGGTGACGATTGGAGACGTGACATCATGCACAAGCTTACTGCGTCTCATCACGTTGCAACTGTCTACCGCCTTTTTGAGGAGAATGCAGATATTGGCATTATCGGACCAGAGGGACATCTTGTGTCCATGGGAACATATTGGGGAAGCAACGCCGAAACGGTTGTTCAACTTTCTCAACGCATGGGTGTGTCAAAAGAAACAGTCTCGACTCTTTCTTTCTTTGCAGGCAACATGTTCTACTTTAAACGTGCAGCCCTAGCGCCCCTTTTGTGTCTTGCCCTTGAAGAAGAAGACTTTGAAGAAGAGCGCGGCCAATTAGACGGCACTCTTGCCCATGCCATTGAACGTCTCATGAGTGTGAGTCTTGTTTCTGCTGGCATGAGATTGGCGTCCATTGGGAATGTTGCCCACGATATTACCTATACTGAAAATGGAGCACCTAGTTTCATTCAACCGGAGAATGTCATAAAAACCGAATAGTACTACGCCCCATGCCTCGTTTGTGACATCACTTTCGCGCATGGGGGATCTCCTTTCTATCTATGAAAAACTCTTTGCATTCTTTTCCCTCTTAATTCACTTTTTCCAAACCAATCCTGGTTTCGACCTTTTAAAGACCAAAGTCATATAATTTGTCCACATCAGAGCATCACCTTTATCAATCGCCTACAAAACAACTAATTGTCATTCTCTTTTGCACATTGTGGTATAGTTGCTCAAATGTTAAAGTGAGACGTGTAGTCAAAAATACCAAAAATCCCACACTCTGGAGGATACTATGAAACAGATCATACGAAAGAGGATCTCACTGATCTTAATGTTCACATGTCTGCATACTTCAGTCTATAGTCACAATGACTTAGCTGATCTACAAGATGACGGACAGCTGCTTAAAAAGACAACCACCACGAAGTCTGCGCAAACAGAAGAGCGTAAAGAGCGTTTTGCCTGGATTGTTGATTATCTTGAGGAAGCCAAAGGTCAGTTTGATCACTTAAAGGATATTGAAAGCAAAAGAGCGTTTGTAACATGCAAGCTTAACAAGTATGCCTTTTTGCAAGCAGAAAGCCTCTCGACATTAAATAGGGAGGCTTTATATGCAGATGCTGAACTTTCGGAAGGAGAGCGTCAAGGAAGGACCCACGTGCTGGCGTTGGCGATCTGGTCAGGAAATGTCAAGCTTGTGGAGAGTTTTCTTTCTGTCATCGACGACATCAACGCTAAAGATCTTTCTATTTGGGGATACCGTCAGTGGTATACCATGGGGCATCTAGCTGCTGACCCTCAATTTCCGGACCACCCCTTGAAGGGCATCCAGAACGACGCGTGGCTTGAAATCATGGACTTGCTTGCCGCCAAAGGGGCAGATTTTAAAATTGTCTATGACGATAGCATTTACACGAACCCCGCCACTGCAGCAGGACAACCTAGCGGGCGAGAGCTTCCCGAAGCAGACGCGCGGCGCGCACGCCTTTTGTTGCACGGCGCAGATCCAACTTATGTCGGATCTTCTTACTCACCCCTTTACCGTGCGGGTGATTCACAAGGAAATAATTGGCGCATGGACAAAATAGCGGCCCTGGCTGTGCAACAATTAAAAGCGCTTCGAGAAGAAGGTGTCGCCGTGTCCCCTACGTCGGAGACAAAGGAACAAATTAACTTAGAGATCAAGCGCCAACGCAAAGAGCTCAAGCAGCAAATTATGGCACTGAAAAATCTGACGCTCTAATGCCCCTTCAGGCGACAGAAAAAGTTCTGTCGCCTCTTTATTAGTGGGCGCAGTTTTCCGAGGGTACCTTCCTTCTTAGCGCCTTTTCAAGGGACAGCTGTAAGGCCGCGATTCCTACTTTTTCGGTCACATTCAAAAACTGACTTTGATCTTCCATCAAACGATCCAATAGCGCTTGACCATGAAGGAGGAGGGTGGGCGAAATGAGCTCAGAATTTATCTTCTTTTTATCAAAGGATTTAGGATACTTCTTAGCTTCTTGCAAATGGTGGTAAAACACCTTGAGCCCCTTTTTCTCGTCCGGCGTTAAAGGACTCTGCACAGACGTCAGCTTTATCACAAGGGCGTCTACGAGAGGCGCAATCATCTTTCCCACTGGATCATGGGCGAGCCTGTCATTGAGATAGCTGTACACACCACTTTGCATAAGCTCGTTCGCAATGGTTTCTAGTTGCATTTTTTGTGAAGCATATGAAACACTTACCCCAAAAAGTGTCATAAAAAGAAAAATAGTGCCTGTAAAAAATGAGGTGTTTTTTTTCATATTATTTCTTTCATATTTGTTGTCTTTTTAAAATAGATCCCTATATATGTTTTATGACACGGGTGTTAAAATCGTGCAAGAAAGATCAGGAGACACTTAATGACCATGAAAAATCTACTTATGGCTACAGTCTTTACCATGGCAAGTTTCTGCGGAAACACGCACGCCTCTTCACAAGACGAGCTACCCGATGGGTTTGATGCCGCAATCTATGTAGGGCGTTACCATGACCTCTCTGCAGCCTTTAGTGCGCAACACGACGCAGACCTTTTCACCTTTGCAAAAAACCACTTTTTGATGAATGGCCGTCATGAAGGACGTGAAGCCAGAAGCTACATCAGCCTTGGCCTTCCTGCTGATTTCAAAGAAGATGACTACCTTATTCTTCATCCTGATATCGCAACATACGCCAGCACTCAAGGCCTCAATCCAATCCATTTTGCTATTTCTCATTTCCTGTCAGATGGACACAAAGAAGGGCGCGCCTATAAATTTTCAACGCAAGAAATCCCATCAACTCTTGTCTTTTCCCTTCCCCAAGATTTTGACGCAAGGAACTATCTTGCTCTTAATAAAGACGTAGAAGCTTATGCGGTCGAAAAGGGTTTGATGCTTCTTGATTTTGCCAAGGAGCATTATCTAACAAATGGTTATAAAGAAAACCGCGAGTACCGTATAGAAATCTCTCTTCCTAACTCATCTACCCCGCTTTCTCCACCTGCAAAAATGGTCAACAAAGGTAATGACGAAGCACCCAAACGTCCTTCTGAAACTTTACGAGCGCAACGGCAATCAAAGGGATCATCTCCTTCTTTGTCGCCTTCACCGCACAGCCAACCTTCAAGCTCTCCTCAAAAGAGCGTCACAAGCACGACTCCTAAGCAGCCGTCTGTGTCACCAAAGCCTGAGCCTATTGTAACAAAAGGACCATCCGTTACCTCTAGTATTGGCGGCAAAATTGACGACGTTCCCATGACCTTTGATGCGGCGAGCACACAAGAAAACTTTCAAAAGCGCTACGCCTCTGTGGACCTAAAAGCAACCCTTGCCATTGGACGTAGACAAAAGAGGTCTTTGCCAGATTATAAAAGAGAAGTCGAAGGCCTTTTGACCACCCCTTTCTTAAGCAGCGACCAGAAATCTGGTTTAACAGAACTTTTAGAGTGTATCACTGAGGGGCTTGCGGCCTAGCAGCACAGGCTTGCGCCTCTTAGACCTTAGATACCCTGGGTGCCCAGTATCTAAGGTCTTTTTACAACCCCTTTTTTACTCTGGATTTCCTCTTTGAGCGTGAAGCTCTTGCTAAAAGTCCATCTATGGACTAATATAGAAACAGATCACAACAGCTGGACTTCACTTATGTTGCACCTTGTAAGTTCTCAACGAATCTCACGACAAGAAATGACACGGGTAGGTCTTCAAACCTTTGCTAATATCGCGCGCGACTGGGGGCTTAATATTGACGAACAAGTCTGTCTTCTTGGAATTCCCAGATCCACTTACTTCAAATGGCGTGAGGAGGGATCAGGGCGCATCTCTCACGATACGCTTGAACGCCTTTCTTATCTTTTAGGTATCTACAAAGCCCTTCAGATTCTGATCCCTGACCCCACCCTGGCAGACAGCTGGGTCAAGCGCCCCAACAAAGATCCCTTGTTTGGGGGAGGGTCGGCCCTGGACCGTATGTTATCGGGCAATGTGGCAGATCTTTATGTAGTCAGGCAGTACCTTGATAGCAGGCGAGGCGGCTGGAACTAGCGTCTATCTTATTAAAATAAGCGTTTTCAATAAATAAGGGGAGGAAACCGTGACCATCAAGACAGCGCGCATCCAGTGGGATAAATGCTGGCGACTGATCCCCAGCCGTTTTCCCACCATCAACGTCTTCGAGCGCGTGGCAAACCAAGAAGACTTTGAGGCCCTTTATGCCCTTGAGGGGCTTACCAATGACCGCCTGCGCCAAGAAGTGGGAGAGCTGAGTCTTGTCCCGCCCCAAGACCGCGTTTACGGCCCTGGATCAAGCTATATCATGTCAGCCTTTACCCATTTGAATCCGTTAGGGAGTCGCTTTAGTGACGGCACATGGGGTGTTTATTACGCTGCCGAAACCCTTGAGACCGCCATGGCAGAAACCGTCTATCATCAAGAGAGCTTTTTACGCGCCACAGACCTACCTCCCTTACGGATTGATATGCGCGTGCTTGTGTGCGGCGTTTCGGGCGACCTTCATGATCTACGCAACAAGATTTACGAGCAGCAAGGCCACTATGATAAAGCGTCCTATGACGCCCCACGGCGTTTGGCCAGATCTTTGAAGGACGAGGATTCCCAAGGGATCGTTTATTGGAGTGTACGCGCCCCGCAAGCCCAAAACGTCGCTATCTTCAAACCAAAAATTTTGTCTCAGTGCCGACAAGAACGACACCTAGAGTACGTTTGGGACGGAGAAAAAATTGCCCATATTTTCGAAAAGAAAGCTCTATTTTAAAAAGTATTCGCATAAAAAAAAGCCCCCGTTTGGGGGCTTTTTTGTAAAGCAATTTCTTTTACCTTCTGTCGCCCATAAAGCGTAAGAGATAAAGAAAGAGGTTCAAGAAGTCTAAGTAAAGGGTGAGTGCCCCCATGATGGCTTTCTTTGCGCCAATCTCGGGATGATCATCTTCGTAGTATAGACTTTTGATTTGTTGCGTGTCATAAGCTGTCAGGCCCACAAAAATAAAGACACCCAAAAGCGAGATCACAAACTCAAGCCCAGAGCTTTTCAAAAAGATATTGACGATGCTCGCCAAAATCACCCCGATCAGCCCCATAATGAGGAACGATCCGAACTTGCTCAGGTCTCTTTTTGTCGTGTATCCATAAAGACTCATGCCTGCAAAAGTACCGGCTGTAATGAAAAAGACCTTGGCAATGCTTGCCCCCGTGTACGCCAAAAAGATGGACGAAAGGGAAAGACCTACAAGGGCTGCGTAAATCCAAAACAGCGCCTGTGCCGTCGCAGCCGAGATCGCATGGATACGAAAGCTAATAAAAAACACCATAGCCAAAGGTGCGAGCATCACAACCCACTTCAAGGGAGAGCCAAAAATAGCCATAAGCATGGTGGGTGACGAGGCAACAAGCATGGCAACCACACCTGTCAGCCCAAGCCCAATAGCCATGTAGTTGTAAACCTTCAGCATATATGCACGAAGGCCCATGTCTAGGGACTGTGTGTCGGCCCTGCCACGCACAACTGTGTGACGAAAACCGTTATCCATCGTTTTCCTCCTATAAATGATAACTTCTCTTCGGAAATACATTATACCGCGTATGGATTTCGAAAGGCAAGGATTGCTTTTTTAATGAGATACGTGTCGAAAAAAGTTATAAAAATGCATGTAGTTTCCCTAGATTTTCTCGGGTTTTTCATTCTCTGCTCTGTTCCCAAGAAGGCTATAATTCTGTGTTTTTCCCACTCTCTTGCCTTGTGTTTTGTGTTTTCTTCCGCTAAAAGAACGGTATTTTGAGCGTTTTCAAAGGGTCGAAGATGGCACGTATTCGCAAGGCAATTTTCCCCGTGGCGGGGCTTGGGACGCGGTTTTTACCCGCGACCAAAGCGATGCCCAAAGAGATGCTGCCTATCGTTGATAAACCCCTTATTCAATATGCTCTTGAAGAGGCGGACGCCGCCGGTATCGAGCAGTTCATTTTTGTCACGGGACGCGGTAAAACTGCCATCGAAGATCACTTTGATCACAGTATCGAGGTAGAGCACCTCTTGCGAGAGCGCTCCAGCGATACAGAACTTGAGAGTCTGCGCTCTATTATCATGACACCTGGCAGTATTTCATACACCAGGCAGCAAGAACCCTTGGGCCTTGGTCACGCCGTTTGGTGTGCAAGGCATTATATTCAAGACGAACCTTTTGCGGTCCTTCTTGCCGATGATTTTATTTTTGGTGGCCCTGGATGCTTGCAAGAAATGATCGACGCTTACGACACATGTGGCGGCAATATGGCCGCCGTCATGGACGTGCCTAAAACACAAGTCTCAAAATACGGCATTATGGACGTGGCCGAGGATAGAGGCCACCTTGTGAGCGCCACGGGCGTCGTAGAAAAACCACACATAGAAGATGCGCCCTCCACGCTGGCTGTCATTGGACGTTATATTTTGCAACCAGATATTTTTACCGTTCTTGACGGACAGGGAAAAGGTGCAAGCGGCGAGATTCAGTTGACAGACGCCATTGCAGCCATGCTACCCACGACTCCTCTTTCGGGGGTGCGTTTTCAAGGAAAACGCTATGACTGTGGCTCCAAGGTTGGCTTTCTTGCTGCAAACATGGCCGTAGGGCTTGCACGGGAAGATTTACGTTCTGACCTTTTACAGGCCTACAAAGAGTTACTGGGAGCGCCCACAAACGCAAAAGAAAGGAAGACGGTTTTTAATGCTTAAGGTTGCCGTAATTGGAAGTGGATATGTGGGGCTTGTGTCGGGGGCGTGCTTTGCAGAGTTTGGCGTTCATGTCACTTGTGTTGACTCGGATAATAAGAAAATAGATAGCCTTTTAAGAGGCGAAGTGCCTATTTTTGAACCAGGTCTTGATAACCTTGTGGCTGAAAACATGCGCAAAGAGCGCTTATTTTTCACAACAAACCTTCAAGAGGCTGTTTGTGCCGCTGACGTTGTCTTCATCGCCGTTGGAACACCTTCTAGGCGCGGGGATGGTCACGCAGACCTCTCTTACGTCATGGCGGCTGCCAAAAGCATTGCCGAGGCGATGAATGACTATACGGTTGTCGTCACAAAATCGACAGTGCCGGTTGGTACAGGCCGGCAAGTCGGTGACCTTATTCGCAAAACAAGACCTGATGCTCGCTTTGATGTGGTCTCAAACCCAGAATTTTTGCGCGAAGGCTCTGCCATTGGAGATTTTATGCGCCCTGACCGCGTGGTCGTGGGTACCGACAGTGACCGCGCCAAAGAGATCATGCGCCAGCTTTACCGCCCTCTTTACTTGCTAGAAACACCTCTTTTATTCACAAGTCTTGAGTCGGCCGAGCTGATCAAGTATGCCTCTAACGCGTTTCTTGCAACCAAAATCACCTTCATCAATGAAATGGCTGACATCTGTGAACAGTGCGGTGCTGACGTTCAAGACATCGCCACCGGCATGGGGCTTGACGGCCGTATTGGGAAAAAATTCCTCCACGCAGGCCCTGGATACGGCGGCTCTTGCTTTCCCAAGGATACGCTTGCCCTTGCGAAAACAGCTTTTGATGTAGGGGCCCCTTCTCAGATTGTAGAAGCGGTCGTCAAGGTGAACGCTAGCCGTCGTCAAAAAATGACGGATAAAGTCATGCACGCGTGCGGAAACAACCTCAAAGGAAAGAAGCTCTCGGTACTGGGCGTGACCTTTAAACCTAATACCGATGATATGCGTGATAGCCCAGCCCTTGATATTTTACCCGCCCTTCAACAAGCAGGTGCGCATATCAAGGTTTTTGACCCGCAAGGGGAAAAAGAAGGTTTTGCCTTACTGCCAGGCGTTGAATGGTGTCACGACCCTTATGAAGCAGTCGATGAGACGGACTGTGTCGTTCTTCTAACCGAATGGAACGAATTCCGCGCCCTTGATCTTGATAAAATCAAGATCATGATGAACACGCCTTTGATGGTAGACTTACGTAACGTCTATCTGCCAAAAGAAATGAAAGAAGCAGGATTTTCCTACGTTTCCGTGGGCCGCCCCGATGTCGGCATTGACGACGTCAGTGTCGCCTCAAGCTCACTCAGCGACGCAGCATCTTTATAAGAGGGACTTATGAAAACGATTTGCGAAAAGATTTTTAGAGAATACGACATCCGCGGCGTCGTGGGTCCTGAGATTACAGAAGACGTGGCGCTTTTGATCGGCAAGGCTTTTGGGTCTGTGGTAAAAGAAGCGGGCGGCTTACGCGTTTGCGTAGGACGCGATGGGCGCCTTTCCTCTCCTGCTCTTTTTGAGAAATTGACCCAGGGCCTTTTGTCCACCGGACTGACTCTCATTGATGTGGGCATTGGCCCCACGCCTTACACTAATTTTTGCGCCCGCCATCTAGATACAGACGCCATGATGATGGTCACAGGATCCCATAATCCTGGGGATCAAAATGGCTTTAAGATGGCTCTTTTCCACAAAGCCTTTTGGGGAGAGCAAGTACGCGCCCTTAAAGCGCGCATTGACGAAGAGCGTTTCGTGCAAGGAGGCGGCACTCTGACAACTCAAGCCCTACAAGACGCGTACGTCGATTATCTTGTGAACGATTACGAGACTCACTACAACCAAGGGCGCGCGCTGACTGTTGCCTGGGACCCTGGAAACGGTGCTGGGGGCGACATTGTGGAGGCCCTCACAAAACGTCTCCCTGGCACCCATTTTGTGATTAACGCGCCCATTGACGGAACGTTCCCAGCCCATCACCCTGACCCCACTGTTGCCAAAAATCTCGTGGAGCTTCAGGCGCTCGTCAAGGAAAAGAACTGCGACTTGGGCCTTGCCTTTGACGGGGACGCAGACCGCCTCGGCGTTGTGGATGGTGACGGCACCATCCTGTGGGGAGACGAGTTCATGGAACTTTTCGCCAAAGAAGTCCTCGCAGCAAAACCAGGTGCCTGCATCATTGCCGATGTCAAAGCCAGCGAAACCCTTTTCGAAGCCGTGCGCGCCATGGGCGGTGACGCCCTCATGTGGAAAACAGGGCATTCTTTGATCAAAACAAAGATGTATGAAACAGGATCTCCTTTAGCCGGCGAGCTGAGCGGTCATATCTTCTTTGCCGATCGCTATTTTGGTTTTGATGACGCCCTTTATGCGGGCCTCAGGCTTCTGGGCATTTGTGCGACCAATAACCAAACCTTGGCTGAGTGGAACCGGGCGCGCCCTAAACGATTTGGCACCCCTGAAATGCGCCTTCCTTGCGTCACCAAGGACCGTTTTGACGTGGTAAAAGAAGTCGCTGCCTTCGCAAGACAACAAGGTCTTACCGTTGATGAAACAGACGGCGTGCGCGTGAAGAATGATCATGGATGGTGGCTTGTACGTGCTTCTAACACACAAGATCTTCTCGTTGCGCGCGCAGAATCTCTCACGCCTGAGGGCCTTGATATTCTTGTCTCAACGCTCCAAGAACTTCTGATGCCCCACGGAGTTGCCTTTGACGCATAACCCCAAAATCCTCGTGATCCAGCCGCGCTCTGGTATTGGGGATGCCCTGTGGCATCTGCCTTACCTGCGCGCTTTGGCAAAGCGCGGGGATGGCGGTCACATCACCCTTTTCACAAAACCGCTCGCTGGGACAAAAGTCTGGCTTTCCCATGACCATAGCATCAAGGAAATTCTGTACATGGAGGGAAAACCAACCCTGGCCATGGCGCACATGTTGCGTACTCAACAGTTTGATGAAGCATGGATCCTGCATACGAGCCTTAGTTATGCTCTGGTCGCGTTCCTCGCACGCATTCCTATCCGCATAGGGCCCGGCTTTGGCGCTCAAGGTCTCTTTACGACCAATAAGCGCTTGCCCTCAGTCATTCAAACAAAATATCACGTCCAACAGATGGAGGCTCTTATGGATTCTATGAGTGTGAGTTGGACCGATGAAGACGCGCGCTTTTGTGTCCCGCAAGAGAACCAAACCTTCATTCATGAAGCGTACGCCCATCTGCCCCGTCCTTGGGTTACCTTTGGTGTAGGAGCGTCTGTTTCTCAGCGTGTCTGGCCCAAAGAACATTTTGCGACGCTTGCCCTTTCCCTAAAGGAAGCTGGTGCTGGCACCATTTTTATCTGCGGTGCGCCCAGCGAACGCCCTTCCATTGACGCCCTCAACCACACCCTAAGGAACCAAAACGTTAACGCTGTGGCTGTTCACAATCTGAAACTCTTGCAAACTTTTGCTCTTCTTGAGGCCTCAGACTTATTTATCGGCAATGATTCAGGGCTTTTGAACGCGTCAGCATCTGTCGGTGTGCCAAGTGTGGGCCTTTTTGCCGTCAGTCCCGTTCTGACTCATTCAAAGTTCCTATACGGCGTTGTTCCTCAAACAGCCTCCACCCCAAGACAAATGTCAGATTTAACCCCGCAAGAAGTCTACGCGTTTTGCCAAGAAAAAAACCTTCTTTCACATTGGAGTCCTGGTTATGCTCACGTCCGCCTTTAAAAAGCAACCTCTTCGTGGCGGTGTCCTCGTGATTCAGCCCATGCCAGGCATTGGGGATGGCCTGTGGCATCTCCGTGCCTATAAGGCGCTCGCACGGTTTTCTATGGATCAAAAAATCACGCTTCTCACACGGAAAAAAGCCCAAGCGCACGAGCTGCTCGCTACAGAACCCTGGCTTCATGATGTGCTTTGGTTAGATGAAGAACACCATTTTGGAAAACTTGGCGGCGTTGTCCTTGGGCGTGATCTGAAAACCTTTGGATTTAGCACCGCGTGGATCCTTCATCACAGTGCGCGTTATTATATTGGCGCCAGCTTTGCGGGGATTAAATCCCGCTATGGGTACGGGTTTGGCTGGCTTCAAGATATGCTGACAACACAGCACGCCCTGCCGCGCCAAGATAGGCGCCTTCACCCCATTGACAGGTTCGAAGCGCTTTTTAAAAAGCACGGCTTGCCTTTACTCGACGAAGACGCGTCTTTAAAAGCAGACACTTCTTTAGTGGAAGATTGTAAGAAGGCTTTTTCTCACCTTCCAAAGCCATGGATTGCTCTGGGCTTTGGCGCCACACAACCCGCCCGTATATGGCCAACTGAACGCTTTGCCGCCGTCGGAAAAGCGCTTATCTCTCAGTATGGTCAAGGCTCTCTCTTTCTGTGCGGGGCGCCCCATGAAAAAGATCAGGGTGAGGCACTCTTGCATCACGTGCAAGATCAAGGAGGGGGTGCTGAGCTGATCACCGACTATCCCCTTGCCCGCACGGCTGCCCTTTTGTCCCTTTGTGATCTGTTCATCGGCAATGACTCTGGTCTTTTGAATGTGGCGGCCAGCCTTAGTGTCCCAAGTCTTGGTCTTTTCCCAGGGCAAGGCGTCCACAGGCCTTCAGCAGATCTTTTCAAAAACGGTGGTCAAAGCACCTATATCAAGACGCCCACCTTGATTCAGGACATTACAGTCGAAGACGTCGTGTCCCGTGCTCAGGACGTGAGGCCCGCCTCTTAAAATTCTGTGCCCTTTTGTAAAAAAAGTTGACCCATAGGCCTCTTTTTTTATATGGTACGCCCTTGAAGGCTTATTCTTCAGTTCAATAAAAATAACTCACTAAAGGAAATTCAATGACCTGTAAGACTCTACTTTTAAGCGTTGCTGCCTTGATGGCCGTTACCTCTCACGCAGCAACCCTTCCGACTCCTAAAACCCATGCTTTTTCCCTTGGTCTTGAAGGCGGTCACGCCCATTATTGGAACTGGCACGAAAACGGACAGCCATATGAAAATATAGGCGGGCTTATGGGCGGTGTGATGGCGGACTATACCTTTACTTATAATACCTATTTTGCCAAAATTGACGTCCATGCCCAGTGGGGGAAAGCTAAGTATAGCGCGACCGTCAGCAAGGGTGCCTCCGAAAATGTCAAAGGAACGCTTCGCAACGCCCGTACCAACATGGTCGATACGCGTCTTGTGTTCGGAAAGTCCTTTCATGTATGCGAAGATGTGCGTCTGTCACCTTTTATTGGTGTTGGCTATAAAACCTTTAACCGTGCTAATTTAGCAGGACGCTATCTAGATTCAGACCCGTCAATTTCTGGAATCATGCATTATTCAGGAACAGATTTCCGGACACACCATATCTATTTGCCCATCGGTGCCACTGTGCTTAAAGCTTTGGATGACACGTGGCATTTAAGTGCCACTGGTGAGGTTGATATCCTTCTCAATGGTAACGTGTCGCAAAAAACAGACACCAGCTACTCGGGAAGGATTCCTCAGCGCCGTGGTTTTGGTCTTAAGACCGAGATGGCCGTAATCCGTCAAATGGGCCACATGTCCCTATCCTTCGGACCTTACTTGAACTACTGGACCGTCCAAAAAAGAGAAAAAGACAATTCATATGTGGATCCCATGAACCGATCCCTTGAAACGGGTCTTCGTATTAAATTTTCTTTCTAGTCAGCTAGCACTTGGGGGCGGCTTTTGAGCCGCCCCTTTTAGTCATCTCCTCTAAAAAATCCGCCTTGATCCTTTAGGACTTCTTTAGCCATATTTACAATGTCATGGGCACGAAGACGACCCTGGGATTCTGATAAGGTTTTAAGCGCCCTGTTTGCTTGATCAAGGGCGTTCTTGTAATTTCCAACGGCGCAGGCCTCTTCCGCAAGACACAATGCGGCCATACCGGTTTTTTTCTGTTTTCCGTACGCGACGGCAAGCAGACGCCACGCAAAAGGATTTTCGCCGTCAAGGGAAAGGCTTTTCATCAGATGCGTCTCGGCCTGCTTCGCAGAAGACCCCGTGTCCTCAAGCAGCGCTTGGGCATAAAGCATATGAAGAAGACTATCGTTAGGAGAAAGCGCCACCGCCCGCCCATATGCTTGGACGGCACCCGCAGGGCTTCCGCTCTCAAAGAAAATTTGTCCCTGCAAATCCCAGTAGTACGGATCCTGGGGAAACTCTGCCGTGAGCCCCTTTATAAGGGAAAGCGCCTCCGGAATTTTGGCGGAAAGAAAATAAGCAACCGACCTTGCCATGCGCGCATTGGGCGTGTTGTTTGATTCTGGAAATTCTTGCAAGATCTGCAAAGGGGACTGGGTAAAAGCCTTCAGCTTAATGACCATACGCTCGAAGAGTTCGTAGAAAATTTTAGGCAGCGTTAGTGACAGCGCACTTGTTTTCGCGACGGCTTCTTGCAGAAAGGTGACACGGTCCTGGGACATGGGATGTGAGCGGC
This sequence comes from Alphaproteobacteria bacterium, assembly GCA_013911655.1. Classification (GTDB taxonomy): domain Bacteria; phylum Pseudomonadota; class Alphaproteobacteria; order Caedimonadales; family UBA1908; genus JACESU01. The sequence continues at coordinate 33,338 of JACESU010000002.1, read as the reverse complement.
TATAGGGATCTTGAAGCGCTGCACTTAGAAGTTCTTGAGATGCCATGGTTTTCATAAAATCTTGCAAGCCAAATACGGGCCAATGAAGTTTACTTAAAAACCTGACGGCGGCCTGGTCAGCGGCAGCTTCTTGTCCGCGTGAATAGTGCATCATCACGTTGTCAGCTGCCGTAAAGCCGCCTGTCAGGATGCCTGCGCCTGCGTCCCCGCCGCCAGCCGCAATGGCTGCCCCTCCTAGAATGGCGGACGCAATGGCGATGGCTTGGGCTTTTTTCATCATCTCTAGGCGGCGCTCGAGATGTCCGCCTGCAATATGCCCCGTTTCGTGGGCAAGAACACCAATCACCTCTTCGGGATTACGGGCCTTAATCAAAAGGCCCGTATTGATGAAAATCGTATATTCCGTTGTGGCGGCAGCGTTCAAATCAGGATCAAAGATGACATATAGATGCATCTTTTTGGGGTCAAGGCCGGCTGCTTGAAAAATAGGCGCTGCGTACGCAAAAAGCGTTGCCTCGATCTCGCTGTCACGAATAATGCCGCCTCGCTTTAGGGCGCGCGCATCGAGGGACGACGTACCTCCCACAAATAGGAGGCACACTGTCATTAAAAAAAGACGCGTTATGTGTCGAGTAATCTCTTCCACCATGTTTTCTCCCTGGACGCGTCCGACGAACCATCATCCCCTTCGCGGTAGACCGGTTCTGTGGCGGCAGACGGGGACGCATTTGACGAAACTGGGGAGCTTGCAGCGTTTTCACCTGAAGTTGTCGCGGCTTTGTCCTCAGAGGACACTGATGCGGTTTCATCACCTACTGGTTTTTCACGGCGCCCGCCCCGCCTACCAGAACGACGCCTTAGGCGTCTTTTTTTGCTGGCTGAGTTCTCGCCTTGGGTGCTGTCAGCATTTAGTGTGTCAGGAACGGCGCCTTCCCCTTCTTGAGGGATTGGGGTAAGAGGTTGTCTCTCTTTTGGCGCAGGCTTTTCTTCTTGAGGCGTGCTTACCGCGTCTGCGGACTTAACCTCAGCCCCCTCGTCTCGGCGACGCTCTCCGCGCTTATCTTGGTCACGGCGCTGTTTTTTATTATTACGACCATTGCTATTTCTGTTTTGATCTTGTCCCCGCTGGCGAGGCTGAGGTGTTGACTCTTCCTCTCGTACCACAGGTTCTTGGGGCGGGACATTTTTTTGCTCTGCAACAGGTGTTGCCACAACACCCCCCGACGCTGGCATAATCACACTGACCACACACTGGTAGGAAAGCTCTTTGGACGCTTCAAAGACGACGCGCACTTGATGACGGGCTTCGACCTCCGCAAGGGTCGCCCTTTTTTGATTCATGACGTATAAAAGCACTTCTGAGGGTAAAGTCAGCTGCAGCATACCGCCAGAATTTTTAAGACCTTCTTGCTCGAGAAGGCGCAGGGCACTTAAAGCCAATGATTCAGTCGAGCGCACATAGCCTGTTGCCCGGCAGTGGGGGCACGGCTTAGCACTGGTCTCAAGAAGGCTTGGGGCCAAACGTTGGCGCGACATTTCCAACAAGCCAAAGGGGCTTATGCGTCCCAGTTGTACACGCGCGCGGTCATCACGGAACACGTCACGCAGGCGCTTTTCGACAGCGGCCACATTGCGCGGCTCGTCCATGTCAATAAAGTCGATGACAATGAGGCCCGCCAAATCCCGCAGGCGCACTTGCCTTGCGATTTCCGTCGCGGCCTCTAGGTTCGTTTTAGTCGCTGTTTCTTCAATATGACGCTCGCGCGTGGCTTTGCCCGAGTTGATATCGATGGACACCAACGCTTCGGTTGGATGAATCACGATGGACCCACCTGACGGGAGACGCACTTCGGGTTCATACATATTATCGATCTGACGTTCGACTCCGTATTCATGGAATAAAAGAGCGCGCTCGCTTTTATAGCGCTGCACTTTTTTGCTGTGGCTAGGCAAAAGTGACTTCATAAAGTCCTTGGCAGCCTTATAACCCTCTTCGCCGGCGACAAAAATCGCATCCACGTCCTTGGAGTACAAATCGCGCACTGCGCGCTTGACCAAATCTTCTTCTGAATGAACCAAAAAGGGTGCAATGGACGAAAGGGTCTTTTCCCGGATGCTATTCCACAACCGCATGAGATATTGACCGTCGCGCTTTAATTCCGTTTTTGTCCGGTCTTTGCCGGCTGTGCGAATAATAAGCCCCATACCTTCTGGGACATTAAAGGCCTCCAGCACTTGGCGCAGGCGCTTTCTGTCAGCAGGATTGGCAATTTTCCGGGAAATACCGCCGCTTCTGGGAGAGTTAGGCATCAGTACACAGTAGCGACCCGCAAGGGAAAGATACGTTGTTAGCGCCGCTCCTTTTGTGCCGCGCTCTTCCTTCACAACTTGGACCAGAATGATTTGATTTTTCTGAACCACTTCCTGGATTTTATAACGCCTGTGTAAAGAGGGGCGCCTGACCAGATCGTCTTCTTCTTCTAACGGAGGTAAATCTCCCCCAAGGGAAGACACCTCTGTGGGGGTCGGCACCGCAAGATTGGCGTCGTTTCCTTGGGCTTCTTGATCTGAAAGAGATGCCCCTTCAGACGCCTCGTCTTCGGATGAAAGGGCATCAGGACCTGCTGACAATTCGGCTTTTAAGGCTTCGCGGTCAGAAATAGGGATACGAAAATAATCAGGGTGAATTTCACCAAAAGCTAAAAAGCCGTGACGCCCTCCCCCATAGTCCACAAAGGCGGCTTGAAGAGACGGTTCGACCCGCATAATCTTTGCAAGGTAAATGTTTCCTTTGACGGTTTCTTTTGTTGAACTTTTGAATTCATAATCGACGAGAAGACCTTTCTCGTCTAGAAGGGCCACCCGTGTTTCTTCGGGATGCGCCGCATCAATTAACATCTTTCTAGCCATAAACAACTCCTAAATCATACGGAGTGGCATGCCACTCCTTTAAGGAATTGTGATTGCTTTTTTTTCTCTTTCAGAATACTGTCTGCTCTCATGAAAATACGGCAACACCGAGCAAGCGCTCAGGCGCGGGTCTACCTGATACGTGACCATAATCTTTTCAACACGAGCTATTCTAAGGCCAAGCGACATCACAACTCTCACCAAATCCCGCATCCTAAAACACTTTTTTCAAAGGGATGCTTTTGGATAAAACTCATACACCCATAGGATACAAAGATATGGCGGCCGAGACAATGTTTTTTAAGAGTTCTTTAACTTTTTAATAAAAGGATTGTTTTTTAAAAGAATATAATTATAATTATATTCTTTTTCCCTGCTGACGCAAAAAGACCTCTAAGGCAGTTGCCCGCGCGAGATCAGATCCTTGATAGCGACGACCCAGCTTATATAAAAGCGGTGTTAAAAAAACCGCCCCTAAAAGAGACGGAAATACCCCGCTCCCTAGAATAAGGGCAAGATTATGCTGAACAAGATACCCCGCATTTTGCGAAAGGAATAGAGGAAGACTTGTCAGCGTTGCAAGCGTTCCCGTCATCAGAAGATGCCTTAAGCGAGAAAAAGCCCCTAGGAAAATCACATCATTTCGTGACGCCCCCTCCTGATTCTGCCCTTCAATAGCAGAAAGAACCACAAGACTTGCATAAAATGCAAAGCATGCCACGATCAATAGCCCTACAATGGTGTATAAATTGAGCGCAATGTGCATCAGACTCATCACAGAAAGTGGCACACTTAAACTGAAAAGAATTGGCGTTAGAATCATAAAGGGCAAGGAAAAACTTTCGAAATACGCCGACAAAATCATGTAAATAATTAATAAAGTCACGATCATAAAAAGCATGACAGCGTTCGTATTTTTCTGAAGGGTAAGGGGCGTGTCTTGCACATCAAGGCGCGCATATGACGGCAAAACTTCTTGAACAATACTTTGAAGTTCTTTCATCACCATTTCCTGATTCTGCCCGGGCGACAGATACGTGTATAGCGTAAGCGTATCTTGCTGATTAACACGTTCAAAAAAGGCCCGCTTTTCCAAAGGCGACACCTCTACAAGGGTGCTGAGTGGCACAAGCTCCTCATGAAGACTTGAGCGCACAAAGTATGTTTCAAGAGCCTTCACATCAGAACGCATCTTCTCAGGCGCTTGCAGCATCACAGGTTTTTCTTGGTTTCCTTCAAAGACAGAGGAACTTTTACGCCCTGCAAGTAAAAGTTCTAAAGTTTTTGTGATGTTTTCGAGCGAAACGCCCAACTGAATTGCCTTATCATGTTTGACACGCAGGTCAATGTTTGACACTTGTTGGGTTTCGTCAAAATAAAGCGGTGTGATAAAGGGATGATTTCGTAAGTAAAGTGTCATCTTGGCACGCCACAGATCCAAGGTCGCCGCATTTGATCCGCTCAGGGTAAACACAAGTGGATTGATGGCCGTTTGCTCAAGACTACGCACAACAGGAAAAGCGCGCACAGTTGTAAGCGACTTTAACGCAAAAGTGACTTCCTTCAAGATTTCATTGATATTAGGACGCTTGTACCACGGCGAGAGCACAACAGTGATAATCCCTTTGCTCATGTTTTCCGTCCCAGAAAATCTGTCTGGTGTTCTCGTGATCATATGAACTGCCCATCCTTTCTTCACTAGAAAAGATAAGACGTGCTCTACTTCCTTCTTCTTTTGTTGCATGACTTGGGGGGCAGAATCAAAAGGACCTTGAAAAACCACATCAAAATATCCCAAATCCTCAGACGGCACCATTTCCTTGGGAATATGCCACGCAAGATACACAGTTCCCATAAGGCAAACTGTGACTGCCATCAAAACCCCTTTTGGCCGTTCTAAAAGATAGGTTAATTTTTCTCGGTACTGATCTTTGAGATAAAGAATCAGGGGCGTAAAAACAGCAATATTCCGAAAGAACGTAGACGGCCTCCCTGGAAGAAATCCCATGAGGGTTGGCACAAATGTCAACGATACAAACACACTGGACATAAACATAAAGCACAGCACAGCAAGGGCGCTTCCTAAAGCATGCCAAGCGCCTGACTCAAGAAAAAGGCTGGGCAGGGTCAAGCAAGCAAGACATAAAGTCGCAATAACCAGAACGGGGGTCAGCTGCTTGACACTGTAGTAACACGCAAGAAGTACAGGTTGACCTTCTTGAATCTTATGCAGATTGTTTTCCAGCACAAGCATGATGGTCCCCACCACAAGCCCTGACGCAAGGACCATGACGAGCAAGGACAAAAAGGTCAGGCTATAGCCAAAGACATACAGCCCTATGGAAGAAGAACACAGGCAAAGCACGACACTCGAGATAAAAATACCCGTGAGCCTAAGCTGTCTAAAGAACGTAAAAAAAGCGACCCCCATCAGAAGAAGCGACCCTAAAAGAGTCCTTAAGAGCGAGCTCAAACTATCTTTTGTAAAAGACGCTGTATTGAAAACAAGAGACACGGATGTATCTTTTGGAAAAACCTCTTGAAGGGCGCGCATTTCTTTTTTCACAGCGTCACTGACTTTTATAGCGCTTGCGATGCTTTGCTTCACAATGCCAATGCCCATAACGGGTTTACCGTCTAGAGTCATATGGGCGCGCTCGTCTTGGACACCGTCTTCGAGGTCTGCCACATCACCCAGCGTCACTACGCGCCCCTGAAGTGTCACAAGGGGGAGTTTCTTAAGATCTTGAATCGTGCGAAACGAAGATGTCAAGCGCAGGTTATACTCGCGGTAGGATGAAATAATTTTACCCGTCGGGCGGTAAACATTCTCTTTTAAAAGTGCCGCTTCAATATCAAGGGGGGTAAGCTTAAAAAATGAAAGCCTTTTAGGGTCAAGCCACACACGCACGGCCGGGGAACGTTCAGCTGCCATATAAACCTTAGCCACACCATCAATGGCCAAAAGACGCGGAATCAGCACATGCTGAATATCTTCGGAGAACTTGCTTCTCGTGGCTGTTTCAGCCGACAAAGCGTACCACATAAACGGAGACAGGGTGTTTTCACCCATCAAAAACTTCGGAGGACTAATTTCTAAAGGAAGATGGGCCCAAAGAACAGCCAGGCGTGCCTGAATTTCTGACATTTTCTTCTCAAGATCTTGAGAAGAATGAAATGTAAGATGAAAGGTGCTTAGGCCGTCGACACTGCTCGCATGGAGGGTCTTAACACCCCCGACTTTCATCAGTTGCGCTTCCATGGCACGCGTTAGAATTCGGTCCACATGATCAGCAGACGCTCCTTTGTACATGGTCTCGATGGTCACAATAGGAGGGGGCGACCCTGAGTAATCCCTCATAGGAAGCAGTAAAAAACAAATAACCCCCAAAAGGGCCAAAAACCCATTCAAAGAAACCGTCAAAATAGGCCGACTAAGGAAAAAGCTAGAGAACATCATGCGACGTCCCTTGTTTTTGGCGTAATTTGTTGGCGGTCTTGTAGAAAGTCTACACCCTCACGAACAAGGGTGTCCTTTTCCCGCAATCCTTGGGCGATTTCCATCCATCCCGGTTGAGTCAACAATGCCTGTACAGGGCGTTGATGGATCATATTTTTTTGATCCATCACGTACACATATTGCTGACCCGATATCGAAAACACAGCCGACTCAGGCACAAGAAGCGCCTGACGCGGCGCACTTTTAAGTTTAACTCTGGCCGACATGCCTGTCCTCAGGAGTCCTTCTTTGTTATCAAGGTGGGCACGCACTTCAACAGTGCGCGTCTTGGGACAAATGTGCGTATCTACAAGATCAATCACCCCTTGGAACGCTTTTTGAGGAAAACTATCTACGATTAGCTCCACCGCTTGACCGACGTTTAACCTAGAAAGCGCTTGCTCTGGTAAATAAAAGGAAACTTTCATAGCTGATAAATCATCCAAAGTGGTCAGGCACGTCCCAGGTGTAACGGCCGCCCCCTCGCTGATCCGCTTTACTCCAAGCACACCCGAGAACGGCGCCGTAATCAAACGATCTTTCAGTTTTTCCCTGAGTGTTTGTACGTGTTGTTCTGACTCTTTGTGCGCCGCAATGGCGTCATCATACGCCTCACGCGCAGTTTGCCCTTTTTCAAAAAGAACTTTTACTTTTTCAAGCCCTTCTTTTTTTTCTTTTTGTTTCGCAATCGCTTGAGAAAGATTTCCTGATTGATCACCGTGACTTAGTTCAACTAATATCTCATCCTTATCAACAAGCTGCCCCTCTTGAAAAGAAATTCGCTTCACAAGTGCTGTCACCGAGGCTGTCACTTCTGTGGAATTTTGGGCCCGAAGGGTTGCAGGCGCTTCAAAGGGTTCTTGCACAGTCGATGAACTCACAACCCACGTTGGAAGAATCACATGATGAATGTGCCCAGACGAGGCCCCAAAATGAGATACTTTGTAGAAGTAAAAAAAAGAACCTGCACAAAGCGTAAGCAGAAGACCACTCGCAAGATAAAGTCTTTTTTTAGAGGGGAAAATTTTTCGAATCATATTTGCCTCGCCGTGGTTAGTGATCTAGGACTGATAGAACAACCTGGTTATCATCTTGAGTGAACGGTTTTTTCTTTAGCCAAGATGTCCAGCCAAGAAGTGTCTTTTTCTTCAAAATACTTTCCTCAACACTGGACGCCTTCATGACAAGATTCACTTCAAAATCATAGTCTTTCCCCAGATAAAACCGAATCAAATCACACAGCGCCTTATGAGGGGTGCCCCCATCAGGTAAAAATGCGCGAAAGGATAGATGATCCAAAGGTCCTACCTGGACACGAATAAGACTTCTTGTGTCCCAATACCGCGTTCCCAGAGCCGCACTTTCACCAAGGGTATTCAGACGTCCCACCCCCCCGATACGCGTTTGTTGGTCGGGGGTTATGGCGCGCCACCTGCCACAGAATTGAGTGACCTTCACAGGCACGTTAAAGTAATGTGACAGGAAAACCTCAAGCCCTTTAGCCGATCTAGGCTTTTTCCACAAAAGCCCCGTATAGTACAAAAGCCCTCTATCGGGCATGGCAAGGCGATTTCTAAGAGAAGGCGCGCCAAGCCCTAAAAGAGAAAAGAGAATCGAGGCAAAATCCGTCTGATCGGGCATTTTTTCATCAAGCCCGATCCAAAACTTCTTTCGAATGCGGTGCAAAATAGATAAAAGCCTGTGATTAAAAAGATCAAGAAAATCTTGAAAAGCCGTGTCCCCCGCGCGCGTTCGTTCCATCAAACGCTCGGAAAAAGGCATGGGAAGGGGACCATTTGGTCCTGCAATTCCTAAAAAGTTGATGTGCAGGGTACAAGGAAAGTCCTCACCCAAAATGGGCGCTGGCTTTTCCAAAGAAAAAAGATCACTGGAGGGATACGAGTATTCGACCCTGGATTTAATGCGAAGCGCTTCTTGATCAGGTGCTCCGTACGCGCCCAGCGTATGGGCCTCAGGAAAAGCAAGCTCTAAAAGCTTAACCGCCTGATGAAACTCGTAATAGTAGCAATAAGCAAAAAGGTCCTCGACTACAGGAGGACCTGATTCCCTGAGGTTGGTTGCCATTTTTTCCAAGTCCCTTTGTAGTTATCGTTAAAAATTTCAAGTTCTGTAAACGAGTTAATCGCGCTAAATAGCGAAAAGAAATGATTCAAAACGGATGCAAACATAAATGCTCCCAAGTCATGGTAATCGTCCTGGGCAAAGGTCAAATCAATTTTGGTCCCTTGAGCAAATCCCCGCCACGCGTCTACACCAAAGCGCCTTGTCACCACACTCGTCGAGAGATTTGTGATGGCATCGAGCTCTGGAATGATGCGCTCTTTTTCAATGTTAGCATAAAGCCTGATGACCTCTTTCAAAGCACGAAGGCCGTCCCCCTCACCCGACAGGGATAAATGGTTGAGACTTAGTTGTGAAATAAGGCGCCACTGGGTTTGACCGTCACGCGGCGGATAAATTTGTTTCGTCGGTCGATCCAGGACATAAATGCGAGAGGCTGGGATTTTTTCTTCGGCGTACAAATCACCACCTGCTGGAATTTGATTGGCAAGCCCTCTGTTGGTACAAAGGCTTTTGGCGTAAATGGTCTGGCTCACCGGTTGCAGGGGGGTAAAATCAAAATCTACAAAGGACAGATACATATCTGTGCCTGGAATATGATCTTTTTCTGTTTCCACACGTCTTGCGTACCAAAAACACTTGTGTCCCTTTTCCGAGAGTTGGTGATTGTAGCTGAAATAAGGCATGAATTTTTCAACGTCTCGCTCTTGGTCGATGGCGGCTGTGACCTCCAAGATCGAGTGAATTTCCGTTGTTTTTTCAAGCTTCACATCAGGAATCAACCGATACTCCACGGACCTGTGATCCAACCGAATGGGCTCGGTAATTTTGTGGAAAAGATTGATAATAGGGGCGCACCTCAGCATAAAGTTTGCCTTACTGACGTCACGCCCATTAATGGGTACTTCTTCACAAAAGGACAGGAAGATATCCATCTGAGTGGTATTTTGCGCCAAGAGGGGCGACTTAATATCGAAAAAGAAGTACTTTTCAGGATAGTGAAAATACTCCATCAAAAACCGGTATCCGGGGTGTGCGTGCGCGGGATAAGGCAGCACGTCTTCTCCCTCATCAAACCCAACAGCATGCACGCACTTGCTGGGCAGATTACCAATAGCGGGGCCCTTGTGGGGGGCAAGGGGCTGAAACACCGCACGCACTTCTTGGGCAAAGATCCCCTCATAAAGGGCATTCTTCACGAGGGCGTTGCCGGTGATATGAAAACGGATACGCTCAAGGGTCATTTCCCGAAACGTTCCTGTCTGCGAAGAAACGCGCAGGCGCAGTGCCCGGCTAGATCCAATATGACGCGCCACGTCCGCATCAAGGGAACTAGTTTCCACAAGCTCAGCTTGATCAATGTGAAGGGGAGTTAAGTCCAGATCATAGGCGGTTCTGAAATGACAAGCCTCTCCCGTCTTTGAACGGGAAAACACTTTGGCGTGTCGTGGCACCGTCAGGGGTGCCGTAATTTTTCCTTGCTCGGGCACCATATCAAAATGCGCAATAGCAAAGGAGGGGATTGGGTCCACAAATTGGGGATACAAGACACCCAAGAGCGCTTCTGTAAACCGAGGATACTGATCATCAATATCTCGTTGCAGCCGCGCCGTGAGATACGCAAAGGATTCAAGAAGCCGCTCGACATGGGGATCAGAGGAATCGGTCGCACTCAAGTCAAGGCGTCTTGCAATCTTGGGGTACTGCTGGGCAAATCTCGCCCCAGAGTGACGCAAATACGTCAATTCCCGTTGATAATAATCAAAAAAAGGATCCAACTTTTTCAAGTTACTTGCCCCCTGTTTTTTATCGTTATCCTCTAGAGTGCCACAGCTAACAAAAAAGCACTAGAGCTTTAAGAAAAAGACATTTGTCGGCGTTCTATGTTAAAAATGAGGTGTGCTTTTATGAGGAAATACCCACCATGCAAAATAACCTTTCACAAGATGCGCGCACGGCCCTAGCACAGGCTTATGGTGTGGCGGCCCATCTGGGGCTTGATGATACTATTTTCAGTCACATATCTTTGCGCGACGCTCAACAGTCAGACCTTTTTTATTTACCCCCTTTTGGGGCGCTCTTTGAAGAAGTGACACCTGGCACTTTGATCTCTGTCCCGCTCCATATAGAACCACACGGCATCAATCCTGCCGGCTTTATTTTACACCGAGCCTTTTACCGCGCAAAAAGCGAAATCCGCGCCGTCGTTCACTTTCACAGCGAAAGCGCCATTGCGGTGTCGTGCCAGCAAGAAGGGCTTCTCCCTCTTTCCCAATTTGCCATGCTATTTTACGAGCGTCTGGGATATCACGCTTTTGAAGGGATTTCCTTGGATCCAACGGAAGAAACGCGCCTCATTCAAAGCCTTGGCAACCATCACAGTTTGCTTTTACATAATCATGGTCTCATTTGCGTGGGAGAGAGCTTGGCAGAAGCTTTTATGCGCGCCTATTATCTCGAGCGATCTTGCCGAATCCAGCTGGCCGCTCAAAAAAGTGGTAGACCCCTCATTATGCCCCCTCCACACATTTGTGCACACACAAGAAATCAATTTGAAAGTATTGAAAAGGAAAGCATCACGGCCGCTTACGAGGCCCTCACGCGTCGGTGGCATGCCGCCACTTCTTGCTAAAGGGGGGGCATTTTGCCGTCAAGGGCTTCTTTCAAGCGCAGCAAATCCAACCAAACGGTTTTCTTTTGACCGGGCGAACGCAAGAGATATGCCGGATGGTAAAGAGGCAAGCACGGAATAGGTCGATCCAGACCTGGGCTTGTGTACGCGCGCCATTTGCCGCGCACCTTTAAGATACCGTCTTTTTCCCGCAAGAGCGTCTTTGCGGACGTCCCTCCCAAAAGCACCAAGAATTTCGGCTTCACAAGCTCGATATGCCGCTCGATAAAGGGCAAGCACAAGGATGTTTCATGGGGGGTTGGCTGTCTATTGCCAGGCGGCCGCCAAGGAATAATATTGCTGATATACACATTTTCTTTGCGAGAAAGCCCAATGGTCGCCAGCATCTTGTCTAAAAGCTGGCCGCTAAGCCCCACAAAAGGGAGACCCTGCTCGTCCTCATCGGCGCCGGGCGCCTCGCCCACACACATGACAGGGGCACTCGGCACCCCTTGACCAAAGACAGTGTTCTTGGCTGTATGTTTAAGATCACACCCCTCAAAGGCAAGCATCAAAGACTTAAGCGCCTCAAGGGTTTTACAGACTGCAATTTCTTGACGCAGGGCGTCTACCGACACAGAAACCATCTGAGCAGCGCGCGGCGCTGGTGTCGAGACTGGCGTATGGGGTATTTGCGTATCTCGGGAAGGTGTTCGTTTTTGAGGAGGTTTTTTGACCGCTTCTAATCCTGTGGGCACTAAGAACAGGTCTTTTTCATAAAGGGTTTTATCTTCAGGCGTCAGACTCACGCTTTCGTCGGCACCCCACAAATATTGTAGGGCGAGGGCTTCAAGGGCGGCCGGGCGATCCCCCACCTTTAGTCCCAGAAACGCTTGGCGATTTCCTCAACGATCAAATCGCAAGTCACATCGGGCACACGGTTATCACAGTCCACCCGCAAATCAGCTTTTTCATACAGAGGGTAATATTCTGAAATATACCGCTCAAGGGTCTCTTTTTTATCACCCGTTTCCAATTGCGGCCTGTGACTTCTGCCCACCACGCGCGGATAGAGTGTCTCAAAAGATGCATACAGCCATACAGAGAACGATTGATCCAAGATCAGCTGGCGTGTCTCTTCATCAATAAAGGTCTCAACACCTGTAGAGATGACGTGGGGCTCTTCGGTCAGAAGACGCGACATCACGCGCCTTTCCGTATCACGGAAGGCTTTTTCCCCATACCAGTTATAGATGTCGGACACACTGCATCCCGCGGCTTTCTCCACCTCTTGGTCAGAGTCTTTGAAATCCACGGACAACCGTTTGGCAAGCTTTCGCCCCACGCTTGTTTTTCCCACACCCATCATGCCAACCAAAACCACCGACTTTGGCAGTTTTGTTAGACCTAACATTGCCATCTGTTTCCTAACCTAATAATACCTTGACATTGACGTCGCATACTCTATTTCATGTCTTTAGTTATCATATACTGTGGCCCGAGATGCAAGAGGGAGTTGAAAAATTATGACAGGAACCATCAAAATAGTTCTCATTAGCATGAGCGTAGCCCTTTTGGGGGCAGGGATTGCCCTTTCCATGTGGGGGATTCCAGCGCCTGCAGCAGAAGTAAAGAAAAGCTTACACATTAAAGACTTAAACAAAGCGTCTTAGGGACTTTCGTGTCAGAACTCAGACGATCTAGCGCACTTTTTCTCGAGATGATGGGGGTTGAACGGGGCGCAAGTCCCCACACCCTTGAAGCTTATGGCCGTGATCTAAGTCTTTTTATAGAGGAAAGCGGCGCGCAAACCCTTGATGATTTAAGGGAAGACGTCTTACGATCATACCTGGAAACCCTGACGCATAAAGGTTACGCCCCCACCACGCGCGCCAGAAAACTGTCGACCCTCAAACAGTTTTGTCTTTTTTTGGTACAAGAAGGAAAGCTCCTGCGCGACCCCACCAAGCTGATTACCTCTGCGTCCAAAGGGCGTTCCCTTCCCAAAATTCTTTACGAAGCAGAGATTCAGCAGTTGCTGGCCGTCGCAAGAACGCGCCACGACAAAGAAAGTCTTCGTCTAGCGTTTTTCCTCGAGCTTTTTTATGCAACGGGCCTGCGAGTATCAGAGCTTATTTCCCTGCCCCGTCAACCCTTTGAAAAAATCAAACACGCCAAAGACCTCTCTTTCATCACAGTCCTTGGTAAGGGGCGAAAGGAGCGTTTTATCCCCATCCCCGTCAAAGTACTTGAAGCGTATAGCGCCTACGACGCGGTACGGGCGCACTTCTTACCCCAAGGTGCCTCGTCCCCTTGGCTTTTTCCGTCCACGTCAAAACAAGGTTTTCTCACGCGCCAGCGTGTAAATCAGTTGATCAAAGAGCTTGCTCTTTTAGCAGGACTTGACCCCACAAAAATATCCGCTCACGTCCTGCGTCATGCCTTTGCCACCCATCTTTTGGAAGGGGGAGCGGACCTTTTAAGTGTGCAAAAACTTTTGGGGCACGCAGATGTGGGCACCACGCAAATCTATACCCATGTGCTATCGGAGCATCTGAAGGACTTTGTCGAAGCCCATCACCCTCTTTCGAAAAAGCATCCTTCTTCGTAAAGGGTTAACTGCTTGCTAAGACGCTTTTGAATTCAACCCCTCTTCAGCGGCTTGTGGGTTATGGCCTTGTAGTTGGATCAAGAAGCCAGAGACCGCTTCTTTGAGCATTTGACAAATGTGTCCTACCTCATGGGTCACCTCCAAGACTTGCTCTGATGAGGCACCAGACACTTTGGCGCTTTCTTGCACGCGCCCGATGACTTGCCCCACGGCGCGGACACCTTTGCTTGCATAGTCTGTGCTTTTCACAATGTCAGATGTGGTCATATTTTGCCGATCCATGGCCGTACAAACATCTAAAATCGCCCCATTAATCCTGTCAATATTTTGAATAATATGCTCCATAACATCCACACACGCCGTCGCGGTGTTTTGAATATCTTGGATGCGTCCTTCAATATCATCGGTCTTGCGAGACGTTTCATTAGCAAGTTTTTTTACTTCGTCGGCCACAACCGCAAACCCTTTGCCAAGCTCACCTGCGCGAGCGGCCTCGATGGTCGCATTGAGGGCGAGAAGATTGGTTTGTTCTGCAATTTTGCGAATGGACAACACTACCTCGCCAATATTGCTTGTCAGACCATGCAAGTGGGACACAACCTCACTTGCACGACTTGCGTTTTGCGCCGTGTCACTTGCTTTCTCTCTCACCTGGGACACCTGCGACGAAATTTCGTGATTGGCTTGGGAGAGTTCTTCGATGGACGCAGCGACTTTACTCACGTCTTGGACAGCCTTTTGTGACGCGTCTGCAACATTTTGGCTGTTTTTAAGGACGTTATCTGCAACTTCACGCATGGACTGTGCCACAGGATTCAACCTTGACAACGATGCCTCAATCAGGGTTGAAATAATGCCACCAACCTTCATATTAAAGTTTCTGGCAATCTCCAAAAGAGCTTGTCGCCGCTCTCCATGGGCTCTTTCTTCTGCGTTTTCTTGCTGAAGACGGGCCTCACGTGCTTCTTCTAAGGCGCGCAGAGTCGTCTGGCTTTCAGCTTCCCGTCGTTCGTCATTCTGATTAAGTTCATGAATTGTCAACAGAATCACAGATGTCTCTGCGATCACTATCACCGCATGAAAAACCACCCGGTAAAAATTTTCACCCTCCGGAAACACCGCGTAGGGAATGACAAAATTCAAGACTAAGTGATGAAGGGCGATGGCGACTGTTGCAAAAAGTGTCGCCCGCAAAGAGCGAAACGCCGTCGTCATGGCAAGGCACGCAAAGAAATACATATGCGCGTCCAGCTGCCAGCTATGGGATGAGAGCAGATATAAAAGAACGGCCGGCGTCAAACAGATGCAAACAGCACTGACATCAAGGCTAATCTCTTTGTTTTGAGGGTATAAATAAGTCGCCCCCACCATAAAAACGCTTAAGAGCCCTTGGAGCATCAAAGGGCCTACCAGGGGCAAATGAAACAACACACCCCCCGCAGCAAATAAAGGGAGATGAGCAACCACGAAATACATCATATACTTTTGGTATCGTTGTATCTGCGTCGCTGTTACGCAAAGCACAGTCATGAAAAGTTTCCTTTACTAAAAACGGTTTTACCATCAAAAAAACACCCTCCTTTGATGAAAGGAGAAAACACGGCAATGGCGCCTTGATAAACAATCTCTTGTTGAAAATCAGGATTGTTCGTGACTGCGATCATGATAAAATCAAATGCACTTCCCCTAAGGGGCAGACCTCCGGCCTGCACAACATGAAACAGCGCTTGCGCACGTGTTGTGCCGGGGGCAAAAAGCACCGCATATTGAGGAGCGCTGCCTGGCGCCTCGTCTTCTGGCAAAACCGCGACAACACAAAGGGTTCCAACAAGCGCGCACATAATGAAAAATGAGATGCACACAGAAATGATGCTCTTCATGGGAACAGTGCCGGATACCCTAAAATCTGCCACATTTATTGAAGGACAATTTTATTGCTTCCCCTTTAATGAATAAGAAATTTTCTGCATACGACGAGGTCTCTTGGTAGGAAATTGTTAACAAATTTAAGAAGTCAGTCTTTTGAAAAAACGTCGCCTTTACGTGTCTTAGGCAACAACACTCTTAACGGCAGCATTCGCCATAAGGTTTTGTCTTTTACAATAAAATGATGGAAAAAGGCAGCTCCTGCGTGGCCAACAAGAATGACAACAGCATACGCCGAGAGGAGTTTATGATGAAGTCGCGCTTCTGCACTGGCAAATAGATTTTTTGCGCATATATCTGGTGCGTGAATAAGATGTCCGAAAAAGTAAAAATCTTTGTCCTTTAGATCAAAAATAAGCCATCCAGAAATAAACAAAAGACTTGGAAGTGCAAAAAGAGAGTATTTGACGATTTTGTAAACCCCCATAGCAGACTGAGGTACGTCCCTTACGGGAGGTCGTCTATCAACGCTTTTTAGCAAGACAAAAAAAACAGATAATCCAAACGAGAGGAGCCCCAAAGAACGATGTGTCATGAAAAGCACCGCCTTCACGGCTTCCTCGGCAAAATAAACAGCATAATATTGGATGGCCATGGATCCCATCATAGATCCAGCAATAATCCAATGAAGCGTTATGGAAAGATGACTAAACTGAGCGAGTGTTTGTCTGTGTATAAACATCTTCAGCACTCAAAAAACTTTCTTATATTGATTGTGATATAAAAAAATCATTTTTTACAAAAAAAGAAAAACAATTAAAGTAACTCATTATTGATATGGAAAAATATTACTTATTTTATCTTTACGGATACCCTGATCGTATAAAAAAATAAAACACCTTTTCAAAAGTGACGCTCTCCTTAAAATAGTCTTGGAAGCACACTGTACAAAAGCAGCAATACTTTTTCGCATTCTTGTGTTTTTTTGATGTTTTTAGAAAAAAAGATTTGATTGAGAGACCTTTGCGCGTTCGCTAGAACGGCCGCTCGTTAATATGATCGTGCTTTCTGAAAAAGGAGGTTTTGCCTTCACGGTTTATCTTCCTGAATCTGCGCTCACGCATCTTTTAGCGCTGGACGACGCCGCAAACCTTCAAACCAAAATAAAAGCAGCACGCGACCAAGAAGGGCCTTTGCGGACATATCCGGCCTACCCCAAAACCGTTGTACAAAAGTTAGGCATCGCCAACGCTCTCACCAACTGGAACATTTGCGTCAGATACCAAAGGAAACGTCACGGGCTCCAAGTGAGCAAAGCTTGGGATTTTTCTTGATTGACGATATCCTATGAGGAATGGCATTTTTAAATCATCAACACTGTATCATGACGAATTTTAAGACAAACAACATCCTTTATGCACAGACACGACGGGGGCAAACACCATTCGCCCCCCCTAGAAGAAGGACGCTCGCCCATTATCGCCACCGAATAGACCCCCAGTCCCCCGTTCAATTCTTTTTTTCTTATCATAAAAAAGAGCCCCCCTTGCGAGCACGCTTTTCTTTGTGTACAACTCACTCATAATGGGGAAATAAATGTGCTAGAGTACGTCCAGATTAATTAAGAAAGGAGGAGAGCCATGAGCGTTGTGGTACGCCGTTATACGAAGGCTCTCTATGAGCTAAGCGATACCCAGGGTGTGGCCGAACAAGTCTGGGAAGACTTGCGTCAGTTTGGAAACATCTTTGTGGAAATGACTGATCTTCTTGAAATGGCAAAAAATCCTCTAATTTCTAAACGTCAGGCCGCAAGCGCCCTTGAAATCATCTGCCAACAGGCTGATTTTCACCCCCTGACGACTTCTTTTTTAAAACTTTTGGCCGACAAACGGCGACTGCGCTTTGTGCCTGAGATCCTCAAGGCCTTTGGACGCCAGATTGACAAGAGACTTGGCCTCATTCGAGGCGACGTCGAGTCCGCAAAACCTCTCACCCGTGCCCACATCACGCAGCTCGAAGACGTGCTCTCAAAAAAGCTCCAAGGACGTGTGCAACTTCGCACAGCCGTCAACAACAAACTTTTGGGGGGTATGGTGTTACGGGTCGGCTCTTACCTGATGGACAGCTCTCTTGATACGCAACTTTCGATGATTCAAAAAAGACTGAAGGGATAAAGAAATGGAACTTCGTGCAGCAGAAATTTCCTCCATTTTAAAAGAACAAATTGCCAATTTTAATGTACAAACCCAATTCGCCGAAGTAGGTCAAGTTCTTGAGGTTGGTGACGGGATTGCCCGTATTTATGGCCTTGAACGCGTTCAAGCAGGCGAGCTTCTTTCTTTTCCTGGTGACATTACGGGGATGGCTTTGAACCTTGAAGAAGACAATGTGGGCGCTGTGATTTTTGGCGCTGATACACAGATTCGTGAAGGCGACATGGTCAAGCGTACAGGCCAGATTGTAGACGTGCCTCGCGGTAAAGGTCTTTTGGGGCGCGTCGTGGACGCCCTTGGTAATCCCATTGATGGTAAAGGTCCCCTGCAAAATGTAGAACGCGCACGGGTCGAGGTCAAAGCCCCCGGCATTATGCCGCGCCAATCGGTGTGTGAGCCCATGCAAACCGGTATCAAAGCCATTGACACCCTTGTGCCCATTGGGCGGGGCCAGCGCGAGCTGATTATCGGAGACCGTCAAACAGGTAAGACCACCATTGCCCTTGATACGATTCTGAATCAAAAGAAAATTAATGCCGGCAATGACGAGTCTAAAAAGCTTTACTGTATCTATGTCGCCATCGGGCAAAAACGTTCGTCGGTGGCGCGCCTTGTAAAAACCCTCGAAGATCACGGCGCCATGGAATATACGACTGTTGTCTGTGCGACTGCCTCGGACCCGGCACCCTTGCAGTTCCTCGCACCCTATACCGGATGTACCATGGGCGAGTATTTCCGTGATAACGGCATGCATGCGCTGATTATCTATGATGACCTGTCCAAGCACGCGGTGGCCTACCGCCAAATGTCATTGCTGCTGCGCCGTCCTCCCGGACGTGAGGCGTATCCGGGTGACGTCTTTTATTTGCACTCACGTTTGCTCGAGCGCGCGGCTAAAATGGCAGACTCCCACGGCGGCGGGTCGCTCACAGCCCTTCCCATCGTGGAAACCCAGGCGGGTGACGTCTCGGCCTATATTCCTACCAACGTCATTTCCATTACGGATGGGCAGATCTTTTTAGAAACAGATCTCTTTTACAAGGGGGTGCGCCCCGCCATTAACGTTGGTCTTTCGGTTAGCCGTGTGGGATCAGCCGCCCAGGTCAAAGCCATGAAACAAGTGGCTGGACGCATCAAGCTTGAACTTGCCCAGTTCCGTGAGATGGCCTCCTTTGCCCAGTTTGCCTCGGATTTGGACGCCTCCACCCAGCGCCTTCTCGCCCGCGGTGAGCGCCTGACAGAGCTTCTCAAGCAACCCCAATTTGCGCCCGTTGAGCTGACCCACCAAGTCATCCTGATCTTTGCAGGAGTGAGAGGCTATCTTGATAAAATCGAAATCTCTCAAGTAGCACGCTTTGGGGACGAACTTCTCGCTGGCCTTGATAAAAGTAAACCCGAGATTATCAAGAGCATTCGCGAAAAAGGCGCCCTAAGTGAGCATATGGAAAAGGAACTTAGTGAGTTTTTGACGCACTTTGTGGGCGTGTTTGCATAAAGGAGAGGGCCCATGGCCAATCTAAGAGATTTGCGGGCACGTAAAAAAACCGTCCAAGCGACCAAAAAAATAACGGCCGCCATGAAGATGATTGCCGCCGCCAAGCTTCGGCGAGCTCAAAAACGCGCCCAGGACGCGCGCCCTTATGTGCAACTGATGTCCAAGATGCTAAAAGATTTGCTTGAGGCCAACGCAAAAAATGATATTCCTCCTCTTCTTGCAGGTCATTCTCAAGATGACGTGCATCTTATCATTGTGGCGACCTCTAACCGCGGCCTTTGCGGTGGCTTTAATTCGCACATCGTCAAAGAAGCCAAACGCAAAATTTCCTCTCTTCTGCGTCAAGGAAAGCAAGTCAAAATCATCTGTGTCGGCAAACGTGGCCGCGATCAACTCAAACAAGAATACGGTGCCAATATTCTTGAAACCTACGACGCCCATGACAAACCTGTTTACGCCGACGCCGAGCGTCTGGCCAAGCGCGTTATTTCCTTGTTCGAGCACAAAGAGATTGAGTGCTGCACCCTTTATTACAATAAGTTTCTGTCGGCCCTCGCCTATGAACCACGCCACCTGTCTTTGATTCCCTTCACTCCTTTGGATGAGGATTTAAAAGACACTTCTTCTGAAAAGTCAGCTCTTTCGTCTATTTACGAGTACGAACCAGATCAAGAAATGGTCCTGAAAAAACTGATCCCCGAAAATTTGTGCGTGCAACTTTACCGCGCCTTTTTGGAGAATGCGGCAAGCGAGCAAGGGGCGCGTATGACGGCCATGGACGGGGCGACGCGTAACGCCGGCGACATGATCCATTCTTTGGATCTGATCATCAACCGCACGCGTCAAGCTAACATTACGCGCGAGCTTGTGGAAATTATTGCAGGGGCAGAAGCCATCTAGGGACTGATACGAGAAAGCTAAGGAGTCACACATGACAACAAAAAACATTGGTCAAATCTCAAGGATTATCGGCGCCGTTGTGGACGTTGCCTTTGAGACGGGAGAACTTCCCCCGATTTTGAACGCACTCGAACTAGAAAACAATGGGCAGCGCCTTGTGTTAGAAGTCGCAAGGCATCTTGGGGAACGTGTTGTAAGAACCATCGCCCTTGATACCACCGAAGGCCTGATGCGCGGGCAATCCGTCACCGATACAGGAAAGCCCATCAGTGTGCCTGTGGGACCCGAAACCTTAGGGCGCCTCCTTAACGTCACAGGTGAGCCCATCGACGAGCGAGGACCTGTGGTCACGAAAACACGTTGGCCTATCCACCGAAGTGCGCCCGAGTTCGTGGATCAATCCACCGAAACAGAAATTCTGGTTACAGGTATTAAGGTGGTGGATCTTTTGGCGCCTTACTCTAAAGGCGGTAAAATTGGTCTCTTTGGTGGTGCGGGTGTGGGTAAAACCGTTCTTATCATGGAGCTTATTAATAACATCGCCAAGGCGCACGGTGGATACTCAGTCTTTGCGGGTGTCGGCGAACGTACCCGTGAAGGAAACGACCTCTATCACGAAATGATTGAATCTGGGGTTATTGACATTAAGGGCGATAACTCCAAAGCCGTCCTTGTGTACGGTCAAATGAACGAGCCGCCTGGCGCACGCGCACGTGTCGCCCTTTCGGGTCTGACCATGGCTGAATACTTCCGTGATGAAGAAGACCAAGACGTCTTATTTTTCGTCGATAACATCTTCCGTTTTACCCAAGCGGGCGCTGAAGTGTCAGCCCTTCTTGGGCGTATCCCCTCGGCCGTGGGCTATCAACCAACCCTCGCAACGGAAATGGGTGACCTTCAAGAGCGTATTACCTCGACCAACCGCGGGTCCATCACCAGTGTTCAGGCGATTTACGTACCAGCTGACGACTTGACAGACCCCGCGCCCGCAACGTCCTTCTCGCACCTTGACGCGACAACCGTTCTAAGCCGTCAAATTGCAGAGCTTGGTATTTACCCGGCCGTGGATCCTTTGGACTCGTCCTCAAGAATTCTTTCGGCCGAAGTCCTCGGGGAAGAGCATTACCGGGTTGCCCGCGAAGTACAACGCGTCCTTCAAACCTATAAATCTCTTCAAGATATTATTGCCATTTTAGGTATGGATGAGCTTTCCGAAGAAGATAAACTCATCGTGTCACGCGCAAGAAAACTTCAACGCTTTTTATCCCAGCCCTTCCATGTAGCCGAAGTCTTTACCGGCACACCCGGCGTATTTGTGCCCCTTGAAGACACCATCTCGGGCTTTAGAGGCATCGTCGAAGGACAGTACGATCATCTGCCTGAAATGGCTTTTTACATGGTGGGAACCATCGAGGAAGTCCTTGAAAAGGCAGAGCGTATGGCGAAAGAAGCTGCATAAGGAGAACCCCCATGGCCACCACTCTTGCCTTTAATTTGGTCTCACCCGAAGAGCTTCTTATCTCGACGCAAGTCGAGATGGTCGTGATTCCGGGCGAAGAGGGGGACATGGGGATCCTGCCCCATCATGCGGCAACCATTACAATCCTGCGCCCGGGGCTTATTGATATCTATAAAGGTCAAGACATCCAGCGGCGCATTTTTGTTTCAGGAGGCTTTGCCAACGTTAACGAAAAGGGTTGCACGGTTTTGTCGCCTGAATGCATTTTTTTAAAGGATATGGATATCGAGGCCATTGAAGCGCAGATTCGCGACGCCCGGGATGAACTTAAGATCGTGCGAGACGAAGATGAAAAAGTGGCCCTTAATAAAGATCTAGAGCTTGCCATGATCAAGCGCGACCTGTGTCGCAGGCTGTTGAAATAGGGATAAGCGGCGTGCCTCTTCTTAGGCCAGGTGATGTCGTGGATGTGGTGGCCCCCAGCAGCGGTGCCGACCCCGACATTATAAAAAAGTGCCTTGATCTTTTGTCATCCTGGGGGCTTACGGGCCGTATTCATGATGAAACCTTTGGGGACGATATTTTTTTCTCGAATACATCCAACGCACGGGCACAGTGTCTTTTACGCGCCCACACGGCCCCGGATAGCGCGGCCGTGTGGTGCCTACGCGGGGGATCAGGCGCCACAAGTCTTCTGCCTTATCTTTTGACCTGGGCGCCCCCACCCCAAAAACTTTTTATAGGTTTTAGTGACGCGACGTTTCTCCATCTCTTTTTCAATCAAAAATGGGGTTGGACTTCGCTACATGCCTCTACCCTTAAGCATTTAACAGATTTTGAGGACGCACCGACCTTAGACGCGTTAAAGCACGTTCTTTTTACCTGTCCTTTGCCAGCCCCTCTTTCAGGGATCACGCCTTTGAACGCGAAGGCGCGCACGGCCTCAAAGATTACGGGCGCTCTTACTGGTGGGAACCTCTCTCTTTTGCAATCTAGTATCGGGACCCCTTGGCAGATTGATACCACAGACCGTCTTGTTTTTGTTGAGGACGTGGATGAAAAACCCTACCGAACCCTCGAGCGTCTTACGCATCTTCAACAAGCCGGCCTTTTTAAAGGGTGTGCCGGTCTTATCTTTTTTGATTTTACCTACAACACGGCCGTGGAAGAAAAGCATCATACCCTGTATCCAGAGATGCTTTCGACTTTTGGGGCCACGCTTGATTGCCCCGTTTTTAAAGGGACAGGCGTGGGGCACGGACCCCGGAACCTGCCCCTTTGGATTGGGAAAGACGTGCACCTAGAACGGGGCACCCTGACCTTTCTTTAAGAGGCTTTTTTGTGATCGGGATGGGTTTCCCGGATAAAGAACGTTAAAAGGAAGGCCCCGCCGACAGAAAGGGCCACAGGCAAAAGAGCCGTACGAAAATGCTCGATGGCGTAAAGAGGGCTTCCCTCTTGTGTGGCTCCGTCCCAAAGCATATCAAGGATTTGACCTACCAGGGGCTCAAAAATAACGCCGCTCATCATAATGGTCATGTTCGTGACACCCACACCCACGCCGCTTGCCCACAGCGGCAACGTTTCTGTCACAGCTGTAAAGCACAGAAGCTGGCCGCCAAAAGCAAAACCTGCCACAAAAAGAAGGATCATCATGACCGTGCCTGGAACAGGTACCATCACAATAATCACGTAACAAAGAAGAGCCATAAACGCACCAGCCCGCATAAGGGGGCGTCTGGCTTTCAGGCGGTCAGAGAGCGCCGAGACCACAAGGCTGCCAACAGCAACGCCGCAATAAAGGGTGCTAATAAAAAGCCCTGCCTCACTTTTCCCAAGACCATAAACGCGGGTGAGGAACGGCACCCCCCATAGGTCACCAAAAGCTGAAAGAGGCACGTACATGAGGCATCCAAAAAGGGCAAGGCACCAGATCTGGGGCGTGCGCACTGCAAGCATAAGGCCTGCTCCAATTTTTTGAGGTTCTTTCTTCTCGTAGACTGATTGATTTTCTTTTTTCTTTTGTAAAAGGAACCAGCTAAAAATACTGAGGAAAGCACCTGCCGTCCCCAACAGAATCATGGAATAACGCCACCCCATGGCATCGAAAAAACGGGGAAGGAGTACAACGCCAAAAGTGGCACCAAAAGTGCCAAGCATCATGGTAAGCCCCACCATCAAGGCCACATGCCTTTGGGGGAACCATAATGTGATAAGTTTGATAGATCCAATAAAGGCGCACGCAGAGCCAGCTCCCATCAAAAACCTGCCAAGAGAGGCCATAAAGACGCTTGATGCCCCTGAAAATGCAAGGCATCCAAGAGCGCAAAGAAAGATCGAGGTTGCGACAATTTTTCTGGCGCCGATCCGGTCAAGGGCCATACCCACAGGAATCTGCAGGGATGCATAGGCGTAATAATAGGCAGCGCTCAAAGCCCCCAATGCGCACCCTTGTACACCGAAATCACACATGAGGTTATCGGCCATCACCGATGGGCTGACGCGCAGCGCAAACTGATAACAATAAAAAATAGCGCCACATGCCCATACGGCCAAGGCACGCACAAGCCAAGGGGAAGACGTTGAAGAGGAAGTCACTTTTTTATCCTAAAAATAACACCAAAGAACTTGTCCTATTTGTCATAGAAAAGCTCAGGGCACAGGAAACCACGACACATGGGAGTTCATCATATAGCGGCATCACCTTTGAAGCAATGAAAAAATAAGCCTTTCTTATCCAAAGGGATAATTCACCGATTCACCGCGTGAAGGGGGATCCTTACGCTCTTTAAGGGGGGAAGAGAGGAAGGCATCTTCATCAACGCGTATGAGACCCGAAGGGATCTTGCCACCACTCTCCAATCAACACCCATAGGAGACGGTAACATGGCAAGAAGCCCCGCCAGCGCAAGGCATAAAATTCCTAGCGGTGTCACCCCTAAGTCTTTCAATGAACGCCATGACTGTGCAAGGACACCTTTCATTTCGTCAATTTCTTGAGAGGAGAAAAGGGCCTTATTTTGATGAGTCGCACGTAAGATAGCCCCTTCTGTCCTTTGAAAAACAACCGCGCGCTCCGTCACTCCGTGGAAAAATGCGGCCGACCTCTTAGGGGAAACGGATATGTTTTGATCGGCCACGCGTCCATGCCCGCCGCCCCAAAGAGGCGGCTGGAAGGCGTCTTGCCCGAAAACAGGTGGTCGAGTCGACATGAAAGAAGCACGCGTTGGGCCAACGTCTTCTTGCTGTAACAAAAGCACATTTTGTAAGTCGCCGCCCTTTTGTTTGACCTCTAAGGGGAGCTCAAAGTTTGCAGCCACTAAGCCTTCTTCTAAGATGCTTAAGAAAGCATTTTCTGGCACCACCGAAACCTCGAAAGAAAGGGGAGAGAGCGTTCTTAATGTAGAAAGAACGCTCTCTTGTTTCTCACCCTGAACAAGCAGATTCTCTATGGCTTCTGGCACGTGAGGCCCTACAATTTCTTTTGTTAATACTGGCGCCTTCAGAATATGTTCAAACGCCTGCATTGGGACAAAAGGAACGTCCTCTTGAAGGAGTATCGGTGCGTTTCCAACGAGCTCACGGTCAAACACGCTTGGACGTATAGGAGCTTCCTGCCTCACCTCCTGTATAAGAGGGCGCTCTTCAAGAGGCACTGGCAGTGCTTCTGCGCCGAGAGGCGTTTGTAATATTGGGGGAATGGGCGCAGCCCACACCGGCGTATTCTCTTGTTTCAAGATTTCAGGTGCTCCAATTTCTTGCCTTAAAACAGGTGCCTCAAAGATATTTTCACGAAGAGGCATCGCCTCCAAAGTCGCGACCTCATGTGCCAAAGGCGGCGCAACTCCCTTTTGAAGGGAGGGCCTTTCAAGAGGCATAGGATTAAATATCTGTGGCACTAGAGGGGCTTCTTGCCAGGATTTTTGTAAAGGAGGAGTCTCATCAAGAAGAGTTGGCAGCATTTCTTCCCTGTGTGGGGGGCGTTGTATCAAAGGAGCAGGTTCCTCCCGCACAGGTAAAGGGCTTTGTGACGCAAAGATCTCTTGCTCCACGGCGAGCTCCTGTGGCAAAACTCTGATGCCAGAAGACAGCGCAATTTGTTGATCTAAAACGACAAGCTTCGGTGCGTCTAGCTCGGGCGCAACCAATAGTGGTTGGAGTTGGCACAAGGCGGTTTCTTGCCCTAAGGGCGCATCTGCGCCTGCCCCACTACTCGGGCCTCCTGGGTCATGGGGACGGACCACCGCATCTAGGATGTCCTGATGATGCTCTGCGTCTTGAGGGCCTTGAAAAGGGATCTTTTCTATTCTTTGGCTATTATTAACCGCGTCTACATGAAAAAGGGTTGGCAATGGACCTTCTAAGATTTCTTCTTGAAGAGGCGTTTCCCGGTTTTGAAGGGGTGATGATAACAAAGGTACATCAGGAGATCTGACCTTGTCACTTTTTACCGCGCAATCAAGCAAGGATTGAGCGGCCTTTACGGTTTCTCCTTCTTTCACAAAAAGAAATCCAATCACTCCGTCTTTGGGAGCACGAATCGTGTTCTGCATTTTCATGCACTCAAGCACAAAAAGAGGTGTTCCTTTTTTAAAGGACGTCCCTGGCTCTTTAAGAAAAACTGTTTTGACACAGCCAGGCATGGGCGACTTGATAAGATTGTCTCGTTCTTCAATGATCGCAAAAAGTGTCGAGACCATCGTAAGACACAAAAATAAACTGATTTTTTTTATGAACACAACTCTTCCCCTTTTTTCATGTCTGAGAAGAAAGCAACGCTTCACTGTAAGGCTTTTTTATCAAAAAGATAGACTTCATTTTTGGATGTAAAAAAATATCACATCTTTTAGAGAAAAAAGACAGTTCCTACCCTTTTTTTGTTGCCAAATCGTAAAGAATACCCTAAAGGGTAGCAAAAGAACATTTTGTCAATTTTATTGTCAAAAAATCGATGTTTTTTTTGCGCCCTAAATCATTAACATTTCAAAAGTGCACGAAAATTAAATTGACAAAAATAACACACTTTCTTCCTGACTTGAATCGTTAAAGTATTCTCCTTTTTATTTTTTTGACTAACGGAGTTATAATTTTTTCAATAGCCACAAAACAGTGGGGGCTTTTTTATTGATTGAACAGAAAAACTTTCAAAACAATACTTTAGAACACAGGGAAGAATACATATCATACTTAACAATAAACCATTTTCGCATTCTCCCCTATGTTCTCATCGTAGTGAGGCTTTGAAGAATGGTTGTATTGGCTACCAATCATCCTCTTTTTTATTTTTATTTCTCTTTTTTCGTTTTTCTTAACCACTTAAATCAAGGAGATTCTCATGAAAATTCACATTTTTACCCTATCTTTATGCAGTGCCCTTGCCTGGGACGCATCGGCATCGCAGCAACAATCCACCCACTCAAAACCCTCAGTACCTAGTCTTCGCACAAAGATTGAAGCTATCGCACAAGAACGTGAACTTAGGCGTAATGACACTCCAACAACTAAACATCGAACAAATCGAACAAAAAGACCCTCTCGCACCTCAAGAGCAAGCTCCCTTCTCAAGGTAGACACCTCATATGACATGCGCCCTTTTACAGAAGTGACCCTTTCGACTTCGACAGCCTCCTCTTCCCACGAAAGTGCGGATGGCCTTCTTCTTGGAGGCGTGCCACCAGAAATTTGGGGACATATATTGTCGTATGTGACAAAGGATTTGAACAAAACCTCTGCGAAGGATCGAACTCAATGTCTACAATATCGTCTTGTATGCAGAGGATTCAAAGAGTTAATAGACGGTGGTACTATTTACCCCTTGAATTTGCAAGCCCCTGCTCACTTGATGCAAACGGTGCAATTTTATGATGGCAAAAAATTCAGCCTCTCCGGGTGGGTTCCAAGGCTTTCAAGTCTTCAAGAACGCTTACCGCTTAGCCTTAATGTGAAATATGGACAAGTCTTCATTTCCCAGTTAGACGAAGTAGACGCGGAACAACCTTTGTACAAAAACCTATCTTTAACCTTAACCGTCCCCACGACGTCTCAAATTGAAGAAGCACAAGCGCTTTTGCGCATGCGAGGACTTAATGGAACTGTGCGCGCAAGAGATGCTCTATGGGAAACCTTCGATGGCACTCTGAACGAAGAGATCGACATCGACCGGGCGATCAAACATAATAAAGAAACTTTTTTGCCTCTTGTGGACTTGCCTAACCATGAAAAGATTATTCGACGCATTTTTGAAAAAGGCGCGACTGAATTTAGAGACACAAGCGAAATCCTTGCTCAAATAGAAGATCCGACCGAACGGACTCACATTGTTTCCCTTTTATCCAAGCAAATTCTTACAAATTGTCCCAGCATCTCGCCGCTCACTTTTGTAATAACAGCGCTATCAAAGGTGCCTAATCTTGAGGATCGCAACCAAATTGTCAGCTATTTAAGCCCCCGCGTCTTGGACAAATCTAAGGGTGTTATGGGGCTTGCGACAGTCATCCAAAGTTTTTCAGATATTAAGACGTCACCTAAGCGTGTCAAGGTTGCTTCTCTTCTCACTGATGAGGTCGTCTCTGTTTGCAAAAATGGCATGGACTTAGCACCTGTCATTAAAACACTCGGAGAACTAGATGAAGATCAACTTTTGCCGAGCATCCGGGTTAATGACGCGATTTTGCAAGAGTGCCGCGACGGCAGAAAACTTGCTGAAACCATCAAAACAAGCCCGAGACCTTTGCTTTCATCTGGACACTTTAGCCGTGAGGAAGCTGTCTTTTAGGTTTTTGTGCTACGCTTGGGGATGATGAACCACTCCATTACTTTTAGACCACTCAAAAAAGAAGACTTTTGTCTATTATATCAATGGCACAACGCAGCCCATGTTCATGCCTGGTGGGATCCAGATACGGCGTGGACATGGGAGGCCGTTGAGCGCAAATACACAGATCGTTTAATTTCTCGAACTGGCACTTCTCGCGTTTTTGCCTATGTATATGATTATGGGGGTACCCCTGCAGGGTACTGTCATTTCTATGATACGACCCTCTTTCTAAGCCCCCATGAATTAAAAATATTACCACCCCAAACCGCTGGCATTGATTTCTTTCTAGGCAATCCCTCATTTCTAAGGCAAGGCCTAGCCAAACGGGCCCTTTCTTTGTTTATTCAGACAATCATTTCAAAACTCTTCACCCACGCTTTTGTGAATCCCGCGCCCAACAACAAAGGGGCTATTGCCTTTTTCAAAAAAGTGGGCTTTAACGAGATAGAAAGTCCACAGAACACACAGTTGATGATCAAAAGGATTGACCGTGACTCTTAACATTCCCCGCATTGGGATCGCTGTTTTGATCAAGAATGATCAGAGTCATATTCTTTTGGGAAGGCGCCGCCATGGCCCCGGAAAAGAGACTTGGGCGCCCCCTGGAGGACATCTTGAGTTTGGAGAAACACCTGAAGAAGGCGCCAAACGCGAAGCGCTCGAAGAAATAGGGATCGTGCTTCAAAGCGTGCGCTTTCTAGGGATGACCAATAATTTTTTTGAAATTGAGCAAAAACACTATCTGTCCCTCTTCATGGAAGGGCATACCTTTGCCGCGTCCCAAAACTTAGAACCCCACAAATGGGAAGAATGGGCCTGGTTTGCGCTCTCACACTTGCCTTCTGCGCTTTTTAAGCCCCTCGAGAATTTTATAAGGGGCAACGTATATAGAACGCACCTATGACCCCAACGCGCATCATGATTTTCGGCCCTCCCGGAAGTGGCAAAAGCCACTTTGCCAAACGACTTCATCTGGCAACCGGTCTTCCCCTTTTTCATTTGGATAAAATCTTCTTTAAAAATGGATGGATAGAAGAAGACACTGACGTTTTCCTGTCAAAACAGCGGGCCCTTGTGGCCGGGGATCATTGGATCATTGATGGCAACAGCGTCTCGTCCCTTGAGATGCGGTGGCAGCGCGCGGATCTTGTCCTCTATTTTCACCTGCCGCGTCTTTTGTGTCTTGCGCGCCTCATAAAACGTCGCTTTTTCAAAGACAGGTCCATCGATGACCGTGCTCCTTCGTGCCCCGAGGTCTTGCGCGTTCGTCTTATTCGCTACATGTGGGGATTTCACGGCCGGGTAGGGCCTCATGTTAACGCCCTTCGTAACGAGTATCCTTTGACACCCTTTCATGAAATCACCTCCATCCAAGAACAAAATGCCCTCCTCCAAGACCTTATACGAGATCGCACTGGTCAGACTTCCTAAGGTGTGAGAGAGTAGACAGAAATAACTTATAACAGTGGCAGGGATCCATGACCGTTTTATTTCGCCTTTTTGTAATGATGTCTTTTTGCACGGGTACGCTTATGGCAAGCCTTGACGCCACACCTGAACAAGAGCGAGCCGTCCTTGGAAAGCTTTTTGACCTTCCCAAAGAGCGCGCGGCACAAAAGGCCGACAGCAAGCGAGACATCGCGGCCTTTTTGGTCGCAAAAATCAAGGAAGACATCAAGATGACGCCAAAGCTTGGGGACGAACTTTTTATGGAGGAGGAAATGATCCCCGATGAAGAACGTCTTCAAGTGATTCACTTTGATGACGAAACAAGGCTTGTGGTGCTCAGCCTTGCTAGACACGCCTACCAAGAGTCTGGTTGCCTGTTTTTGATTAAAAGGGACGAAGTCGACTGGACACCTCTTTCCTTTGATTCCGTCCGAGAAGAAGGTCGTCGCCAGAATTTTAGTGTGATTACAAGTTTTGTCGAATGGCACGCGCCTATCCTTACTCTTTGGGGGCGTTCTACAGGCTGGAACCCATCCCTTGGGGTAAAAGAATCCTATCTCTATGAAAAGGGGCGTTTTGAACTTCTTAGTTCTTATGAGGTGAAAGCCGATATGCCAAGTGCAGAAGAACCTAAGAATGTGCGTTACACGGATCAGATCTACTACCTTGATCCCCGTCTTGTTAAATTATTAGGACACCCCCTAGAGGACGTTTCTCTCGAAACTTTAAGAAATGTTTTCATCCCCAAGGAAGCTCAAATCCAGCTCTATCCCGAAAACGCGGCACCCTATAAAGTTGATTTCTTTGCCGTCCTTTTTGAAAAACCAAAGGGCAAAAAATCAAAACTTCAAGGGATCGACATCAACGGCAATAAAGTCGTTGGCACGGTTTTTACCAAAAGTTTTGCGCCCTTACTCTTAGGTAACTAAACATTAAAGGAGCGCTTCATATGATAAAGAACATTGTCTTAGGGACAGCCTTGGCTTTTTTGATGACAATCCCGAAAGTCAGGAGCCAGCAGTTTCCAAGGAAGCGCTCATGGAGGAAATTTCGTCAAGACTGCCCACAGCCCTCGAAAAACTTATCGGCATCATCTCCGAGCAGCACCCTGGCGTTGAACGTACCATCATTATTGAGGGGATACGGCGAGGAGTTGCAAAACTGTGGTCACGCGTTATCTGGCAAAGTTTCTGTATTATTCATTTATCCAAGAGGTTTTGATGATATCATCCCTTTTTAAAGCGAATTTTTTCCTCTCACTTATCACCATATTTTTGTTTTCACCGCTTTTGGCGAGCGATGAACAGCTTGAAACAAACGCTTCATTGCTCCATAAAGGTCATGTCCTTTCTCAAGAAGATTTTCTCATACAGGCTGGCACAAAGTTTGTTAATTACCTAACCCTTATTGGGAAGAACATGACACCTATCACAGAAGAAGGGCTTTTAGATCTCTTCACGCCATCGTGCGCCAAGATTGTGAATGGGCAAACGCTTTGCCGTTCTGTTGCTGAACATCATGAACAACTTCTGGATGTTAGAGAAAGCCTTGGACAGTGGGCCGTGGAGAGACTGCGGGTTTGCCCAAGTCCTTCAACAAGCGCGTGTGCTGTTCACTTTCAATAGCGCGGAAATAACAAGCGCTCGGACGACGTCGGACCCCATGTGGTCATGGCCATCCTCGATGTGGATTCTCACGGGAAAATCACCAATATCTTTGAAGTATTCTCACCCGTGCTTTCAGCAAATGCAAAGGCACCAGTCCTGTCATTGGTCCATGAAGAGAAGTAGAACGCACTTGGAAGCGTCCTCTACTTCTCTCAAACGATAGATTTTCTAAAGCGGTGGATTATGCTCTAGCGCTTCTACTTCACTTCTCTTGAGTGCGTCGTTCAAAAGATCATTTGCAATTTTGTGATTGCCGTAAAAAATAGCCTCATGCTTATGTTTATCATTCCAATACTTATAGAAGTGTGGAAGTCTCACAAGGTCAAACTGGATTGTGATGCCTTTCATCATCGTCCCTTCACGGTAGTCGCAAACATCGCCTCGATCGATGACAGAGAGTTTAGTAGGAGCACTAACACCAGTACGTACGTGGGATCCACGATCCACAGAGCCAACAACGTACTCACCCAAAGCAGCCTGAGGTCTCATAGAGATACCAGGGTTAAATATTCTTAGGATGCAGGCCCCATTCTAAATTCGTAGACCTTGTAGTCATAAATACGAGGAGATCATGCATTCTCAATGCTGCAAAGATAAAAGAATATTTGTAGTAAACTATAATCTCTTCCATAACCATATCAGTATGTTACACTTTTCGCTTAACAGATAAGGAGTATATAAAATGTTAAAAAAAATTTTGTTAGCGACATCACTAACCTTTTCCGTCAGCCAAAATATATAAGCATCTACTACAAGTGAAATCACTCCCTATTGTCCGACTGTCAAAGACCTTTCCGAGCTTCGAAAGCTTGTATACTCACATAATGGGCCACTTGGAAAAAGTGTTGAGATAGATGGGGAACAATTTAAGGCAGTCGAGGGTTTTCCCTCATTATACCCCACTAGGGACGTTCCCCATGAAGGATCCGTCATTGCCGATGATCATGATCCTCAACTATGGTTTTGTCGCTATTTCTTAAACGGCCACTTTAGCAAAGTACTCAACTTAGTCCCTAGCAAACTGTATCATCGCTATGAGGTCGCACTCAGAAAGAGGATAGAACGCCTCGAAAGAGAAGCAAATAAGAGATAGTTTTTAAACACATTGTGCGAAATGGTAGTATATTGATCTGTTCCCTATGCTAAAGCATGGGGCGCAGAAATCACATTAAATAGCTCCATAGAACATTTGGTTCTGCAGCGGTCACTTCATAAAAAGAAATCATTACAGCTTTACAAGAAGAGAATGAATCTTAATTCATGTATTCAAAAAATTGGACCCAGCATTTGAATTACAATTTTAGGTGGGAGTTATTTGTTTTGTGAGATGGATTGTTGATTATATGGGTTATGTGGGGTTGTTTTTACATTGGGATCAATAAGGAGGATGGTTGTATATTGAGTTGTTTTTTAAAGGGATTTAACTGTAATTAGGTGGGTTATGTACTGAATCTTTGATTTGTGTTTTTATTTAAGAAGGGTTATCAGGAGTCTGGCGGCGACCTACTCTTCCAGGCCTTAAGACCAAGTACCATCGGCGCAGAGGGATTTCACGGTCGAGTTCGGGATGGGATCGCGTGCAGGCCCCTCGCTATAGCGGCCAGACACCTGATAACCATTTAGAATGGTTAAGAGGTGTGATTAGTTTGTGACCAAAAGGATTTTTGATTGTCTTTGTTTGAGTCTTGCAGAAGATTGACTTCTGCGCTTTTAAGGACATTGGATTAAGTTCAATGGAGGGATTAGTACTCGTTAGCTT
>JACESU010000001.1 GCA_013911655.1 Alphaproteobacteria bacterium | reverse complement strand
GGGTTGCGGGGGCCTCCAGTCGGCGTCCCCTTAAATGACCGGCAATAATGCGCATGTTTGTGTCCTTGTGAGTGTGTCTAAGAGAGCGTGATCCACACAGGCGCATGGTCAGACGCTCTTTGCCAGCCGCGTACCTGTGTATCAATACCGCCCGACGTCAGACGGTCGCAGGCAAGAGAAGACAGAAGCAGATGATCAATACGAAAACCTTTGTGACGCTCGAAGGAACCTTGACGGTAATCCCACCAAGAAAAAAGCCCCTGTCCCTGGGAGGATGTGTGGGGGTAAAGCAAGCGAAGGCCGTCCCCAAGTCCCAGCTGAAAAAGGTTTCGCAGGGCCTCTTGCTCACGTACAGAGCATAAAATGCGGTCTTGTCCTGAAAGGGCGGGATCATGCATATCCCAAGGATAAGGTGCTACGTTATAATCACCGCCCCACACAAGGGCTTCATCCAAGGTAAGGAGGTTTTCGGCGTGACGGCGCAGGGCCTCGTAAAAACGCATCTTATGATTAAATTTATCAGAGTCGATCTCGCCCCCATTAGGGACATAGATGCTGGCAACCCGCACGGTGCCGATAAGGGCTTCGATGTAACGGGCCTGGGGATCGTCGGTCAGCGTTGGAAGGCCCATGACGACGTCCTCTAACGGCGTTTTGGACAGGATCGCCACCCCATTATAGGATTTTTGTCCATACACAGCGATGTTGTATCCCAAGTCCTCGATGGGGTCACGGGGAAAGGCCTCGTCCACACATTTTGTTTCTTGTAAAAGGACAACATCGGGGGCTTCGCTTTTGAGCCAGTCAAGGAGATGCTCGAGGCGCGCCTTGACCGAATTTACATTCCATGTGGCAATTTTCATGAAAAGCCTCTTAAAAAATGGAAAAAGACGTACCACACCCGCAAGAGGCGGTCGCGGCGGGATTTTTCAAACTAAAGGCCGCGCCCATGAGAGAGGTCGCGTAATCCAGGGTCGAACCCTTGAGGATGTCCAAGGACGCCTCGTCCAAGACTAAGGTCACGTCTTCATAGGAAAGAAGGGTCGTATCCTCAGGCACCGTGTCCACGAGGTTCAGCAGATAAGTAAAGCCCGCACATCCACCGGCGTCTACCTGAATGTGAAGATAGTGGGGCGTGTCGGTACCCTTTTTTTTGAAAAGATCACGAAGGCGCCCAAGCGCTGCCTCCGTCAAAAAAAGGGAAGGAACATCAGGTTGAGTGCTTTTTGCTTCGAAAAGAGCAGGGGTGTCCATGTTTTTCTAGGCTCCAGGATAAAAAAAACTTGCCTCCTCTTATGTAAAGCATATGATTCACCCATCAAAGTGTTTTCGACAAAAATGGTCAATTTAAGGATTGAGGGATGAATTTTTTTCACACGTTCAGAAAAAGCCTGATGGAGGCGATCCACACCCTAGAAACAGAAGGTGTTTTGCCTCAAGGGCTTGTGTTGGACGCCGTGACGGTAGAACCGCCTCGGGATACGTCCCATGGGGATATCGCAACGAACGCCGCACTTGTTTTGTCAAAGCCCTCGGGTAAGGCGCCCCGCGTCATTGCCGAGGCCCTTGCGGCAAAAATGGCGGCGCACCCCGATGTATCGGCGTGTGAGGTCGCAGGCCCTGGCTTTTTGAATTTTAGACTTACGTCCACCTTTTGGCAGGGCGAGCTTCAAAAAATGATCGCGGCCGGTCAGGCTTACGGCGCGTCTACGGTGGGGGGAAGTGCCTGCGTTAACGTTGAGTATGTGTCAGCTAACCCGACGGGGCCCATGCATATTGGTCACGCGCGCGGCGCCGTGGTGGGTGACGCGCTGGCGCGTCTGCTCAAAAAGGCGGGCTTCAACGTGGTGAAAGAATATTATATCAATGACGCAGGTGGGCAGGTCCAGGAACTCGCGCGCTCGACCTACCAACGTTACCGCGAGGTGTTGGGCCGTGAATATATTCCAGGGCAATACGGGGGCGAATACCTGATTCCCGTCGCAAAAACCATAGCCGAGGAAGAAGGAGACCGTTTTTTAGACCAAGATGAACCCCAGTGGCTTGCTTTTTTCCAGGCGCGCGCCGTGGAGGCTATGATGATTCTCATCCGCGAAGATCTGGCACTTCTTGGCGTGCATCACGATGTCTTTACATCAGAAAAGAAGCTTGTGGATGACGGACTTGTTCAAAAGGCACTGGACCGATTAAGCGAGCTTGGTCTTATTTATGAAGGCGTTCTGGAGCCCCCCAAGGGAAAAGTCATTGAGGATTACGAACCACGTCCCCAAACCCTTTTCAAGGCGACCGATTTCGGCGATGACGTGGACCGTCCTTTGAAAAAATCCGATGGTCACTGGACATACATGGCAAGCGATATTGCTTATCACTTTGATAAATTTCAAAGAGGTGCCAAAAGCATGGTGAACGTGTGGGGCGCAGATCACGGCGGTTATGTCAAACGGTTAACGTCTGCCGTCAAGGCCATCACCGAAAACAGCGCGGACGTGGACGTAAAGCTTTGTCAGATGGTGAAGTTCCTTGAAAACGGAGAAGCCCTGAAGATGTCCAAACGCTCAG
The DNA here is from genome assembly GCA_013911655.1 of Alphaproteobacteria bacterium. GTDB lineage: Bacteria > Pseudomonadota > Alphaproteobacteria > Caedimonadales > UBA1908 > JACESU01. The sequence goes on along the minus strand of JACESU010000001.1, from coordinate 973,729 downwards.
GCGTTTTTGTGACCCTGGCTGAGGCGACTGAGCGCGTGGGTAAAGACGTGATTCGTTTTATCATGTTGACCCGTAAAAACGACGCGCCTTTGGATTTTGACTTTGGCAAGGCCATGGAACATTCCAAAGATAACCCCGTCTTTTATGTGCAGTACGCCAGCGCCCGGTGTCACTCGATCTTGCGTCATGCGGATGAGGCGTTTTCAGGTGCTGATTTGTCTGCAAGCGCTCTTTCCCAGGTGGATCTTACGACGCTGACGGACGAAAACGACCTTGAGATGATGAAACTTTTGGCGTCGTTTCCCCGCCAAGTAGAGGTCGCCGCCGCTGCCCACGAACCTCACCGCATTGCCTATTATCTGTACGAGGTCGCGGCCGCCTTCCACGGACTTTGGAACAAAGGCAAAGACGAAACCCATTTGAGGTTTTTGCTTCCAGACAACCTGGAGGCGACAAAAGTACGCTTGAGTCTTGTGCTGGGTGTCTTGACTGTTCTACGCTCAGGCTTAGAGGTGCTTGGCATTGAGGCCGTTGAGGAGCTGCGTGCATGACCCAAAGTCAGTGGAGAATGGCAAGTCCTGGCTACGCCGCGCCGTCCTATCAACGCGTGACTAAAAGGCGTCGACCTTGGGGCCGTATTGCTCTTTTTGTCCTGACTGTCGCAGCGCTTCTTGGGGGGATTGGATACGGCGTCTATAAGGGGATTACCCATTTTTCGGCGGCGCGGGGCGGTATTCCTCGCGTGATGGCACCAGAGGGGCCTTATAAAATCCGCCCAGAAGGCGCTGTCGTGAAGGAAAGCCCCCACAAAGACAAGACTATTTATGATCAGCTGGGACCCAACGGCACGAAAGAGGCAGCGCCCATTACCCTGCGGCAAAGACCCGCAGCCCCTGTCGAGGCGCCGCCAGCCCTTCCCGATGATTTTATCAAAGCCCTTTCTCAAAGTCCGGTCACAGGCCAAGACTTAGAGGCGGCGACCCAAGAGGTTCAAGCCTTTGAGGAGGCACAAGAGGCAACGCCCTTTGCAGAGCGTGATGGTTTTTTTAAAGAAATTACCGCGCCTAAGAAAAAAGAGGGTGGGGCTGTGCGTCTGCCGGCCGCCGCCACGGCAGAAGCCTCCACCCTTCCCATCGAAGGGCGAAATCTGATGATGGCCACGGGCGAGCACATGTGCTTAGAGTTTTGCGTGGCCTCGACTAAGGACGGCGCCGAGGCGTCTTGGCACGAGTGTGTACGCAAAGCAAGCGATTTACTGGCAACCCACACGCCGACCTATCACCGAGTGGACCATGGAAGAAAAAACGGTATTCACTATCACTTACGTCTTGGAGGACTTACCCCTGACCGTGCGGTGATTTTGTGTGAGGACTTGCGCCAACGAGGCGTCAAGGTCTGGGTCTTGCCAGAGTAACGAGAGGTAAAAATGGCAGAGTATTTCACTCTTGATTTTCTTATCAAAGTTTTAGTGTTGGCGGTACCAGTGATTTTAGCGGTGACCCTGCATGAGGCGGCGCACGGGTTTGTCGCCCTTCATTACGGCGACGATACAGCGCGCCGGGCAGGGCGCTTGACATTGAATCCCTTCAAGCATGTGGATCCCATGGGAACGCTTCTTATTCCAGGAGTGCTCATCTTTTTGGGATCCCCTTTTATTTTTGGGTACGCAAAGCCGGTGCCGGTTGCCTTTGAGCGTCTTCGCAACCCGCGCTTGGATATGGTCAGCGTGGCACTCGCGGGCCCTTTGACCAACATAGTCCTTGCTCTTGTGTCAGCGCTCCTTTTCCATGTGCTTCCTTTTTTTCCGGAGTCGTGGGCGGCCCCCCTGGCAGAAGCCTTTAAACTATCCTTGATTTTAAATGTCACATTGGCTTTGTTTAACATGCTGCCCTTGCCGCCTTTGGATGGCGGGCGCGTAGCGGTTGGGCTTTTACCGGATATTTTGGCAATGCCCCTTGCAAAGCTCGAGCGCTACGGCATGGTGATAATATTTGGGCTCTTGTTCCTCGTACCCTTTGTGACTCATAAAATGGGACATACACTCAGCCCCATTGCATGGCTACTGGAAAAACCTGTTGAAGGTGTGGTACGTCTAATAGCAAGACTAACGGGTGTCTTATAGGAGAAGAAATGAGTATTGGTATTTGGCAACTTGTGTTGATTTTGATAGTTTTTCTCCTTTTGTTTGGAGCAGGTAAAGTGCCCAATGTCATGAAAGATTTGGCAAAAGGTATTAAAGCTTTTAAACAAGGCCTCAACGACGAGGAGGAAACCGAGGAAAAAACGTCGCCTCCCAAGGTGATCAAATCGTCACGTCACGAAAAAAACTAACATGTTTGATTTGGGGAGTTGGGGCGAATTTTTGATTATTTTTGTGGCGGCCCTGGTGCTGTTGGGTCCCAAAGAGCTGCCTGTGGTTTTGCGCACCGCCGGTCGGTGGATTTATAAGCTGCGCAAAATGACTGCGCACTTGCGCGCCCAGGTCGAGCCTTTTTTACAAGAAGGCGAAATCGAGGCCTATATCAAGGACGCCCAGACCCAAGTCAAAGCCCAAGACGAGGCTTTGCCCCTGATTAAGGAGCCCCATGCTCCAGAATCTCAGGGGTCAAAAGACTAACCCAAAACCTCCAAGGACATGGCATGACGCAGGATTTCTCACAGCCCTTGATGGAACATCTTTTGGAGCTCCGGCGCCGTCTTTTATGGGTGGCCCTGGCCTTTATTCTGTGTTTCGGCCTTTGCTATACTTTTGCCGAGCATATCTTTGCAATTCTTATCAAGCCCTTAGCAACAGCCCTCGAGGCCGTGGGGTCGCGTCGCCTGATATACACAGGTATGGCCGAGGCTTTTGTCACCTACGTCAAGGTGGCCCTTTTTGGCGCGGCGTTCCTCAGCTTTCCCATGCTTGCGTGTCAGATTTGGCTTTTTGTAAAGCCAGGCCTTTACAAAAAAGAAAAGAAATTCTTTTTACCCTTTTTGATCGCAACGCCCTTTTTGTTTTCTCTCGGTGCCTTCTTTGCCTACCAGTTTATTATGCCAGCTGCGTGGTCTTTTTTCTTAGGGTTCGAGACAACGCCCCTTCAAACAGCGCTTCCTATTCAGCTAGAGGCCCGTATAAGCGAGTATTTATCCCTCTCCATGCAGCTTCTTTTGGCCTTTGGGATTTGTTTTCAATTGCCCGTTCTTTTGGTCCTTTTGGCACGTGTTGGGATTTTAAAGGCACACGCCTTGACCCAAAAAAGACGGTATGCATTTTTAGGGATATTAATTGTCTCAGCCATTTTGACACCACCCGATGTCTTGAGTATGCTAGGGCTTGCGTGTCCCCTATATGGACTTTTTGAGATTTCGATTCCTTTGATGCGTTTTGTTGAAAAACGGTATCACCCAAAGGATGTGTTGGACGTGGAGAATAAGTCATGCACGATATAAAATGGATCCAGGAAAACCCCAAAGCCTTTGACGCCGAAATGGCCAGGCGCCGGGTGGATCCGGTGGCAAGTGAGATTGTGGCCATGGATGAAAAGCGCCGCCACTTTATTGCAAAGCTGCAAGAGCTGCAAAATGAACGCAATACTTTGGCCAAAGAAATTGGCGCAAAGAAGGCCGCAAAACAAAACGCCGACGATCTTCTTGCGCGCGCGAGCGCTTTGAAGGACGAGATCCCGGCCCTTGAAAAAGAAGAAAAAGAGCTCTCGGCTTCCCTACATCTATATGTGGCGGGATTTCCCAACATGCTCGATCCTGACGTGCCGGCCGGAACCAGTGAAGCCGATAACAAAGAGGTGCGCCGGTGGGGCGAACCAACTCAGCTTTCTTTCGAGGCTAAGCGCCATTTTGATTTAGGCGAGGCCCTTGGCCTTATGGACTTTGAGACGGCGGCAAAACTATCGGGCGCTCGGTTTGTGGTGCTTTCGGGTGACCTTGCCAGGCTCGAGCGTGCGCTAACCTCGTTTATGCTCGATCTCCATGCCAGGGATTTTGGTTACACGCCTGTGTCTCCGCCTTATCTTGTGAAATCAGACGCCCTTTTTGGAACGGGGCAGTTGCCGAAATTTGCCGAGGATCAGTTCTGCACAACCGATGACCGGTGGCTTTTACCGACGGCAGAAGTGGCGCTCACGAACCTTGTGCGAGAAGAAATCCTGGATCCCGCGACGTTGCCCCGGCGGTACGTCGCGGCAACGCCGTGCTTTAGGTCCGAGGCAGGGGCGGCCGGGCGCGATACGCGTGGCATGATTCGCCAACACCAATTCCACAAAGTAGAGCTTGTCAGCATCACCCATCCAGACGCGTCGGACGCTGAACACGAGCGCATGGTGGGCGCAGCTGAAAAAGTACTACAGCTGCTAGGCCTTCCTTACCGCGTGATGCTTCTTTGTACGGGGGATACGGGGGGGACGGCCACCAAGACCTATGATCTTGAGGTGTGGCTGCCGGGAGAGGCAACTTTCCGCGAGATTTCCAGCTGCTCGAATACAAGAACCTATCAAGCGCGGCGCATGAACACGCGCTTTCGCGATAAGACCGACGACGCTAAGGGTGTGACCCGCTTTGTGCATACCTTGAACGGATCGGGTGTCGCCGTGGGGCGCGCCCTTGTGGCGGTGCTTGAAAATTATCAACAGGCCGACGGAAGTATCATGATTCCCGAGGTGCTTCGCCCCTATATGGGCGGTCAAGAAAGGATTACCCATGGTCAGAACTGATAAAACGCAGGATTTGCGCATTCTTATTTCCAATGATGACGGCGTGAATGCCCACGGGATCAAAGTCCTTGAGAGCATTGCTCATACGCTGACCGACGATGTGTGGGTGGTGGCGCCCGAAAGTGAGCAAAGCGGCGCCGCACACTCGCTGACCCTCAGGCGTCCGCTTCGCATTCACAAGATTTCACCGCGCCGTTTTGCTGTGGACGGAACACCTACGGACTGCGTCATGGTGGCCCTTCTTAAAATCTTTGAGAATGACAAAAAGCCAACCTTGATGCTTTCTGGGATTAACCACGGTGCCAATATGGGCGAGGACGTGACCTATTCTGGGACGGTGGCGGCCGCCATGGAAGCGACTCTGTTGGGCGTTCCCTCCATTGCGCTCAGCCAAGTGACGAAGACCGGCCAAAACGTCAAATGGGCCACCGCCGAGCATTATGCCCCCTTGGTCATCAAAGATCTTTTAGCCCAAGGCTGGCCCAAAAATGTGCTCATGAACATCAACTTTCCCAACCTAGTGACGGGGTCGGTGAAAGGGGTCAAGTACGTGTCCCAAGGGCTTCGTAACATCCGCGACACTTTGATTGAATGGGTGGACCCCAGGGGCAATCCTTATTACTGGATTGGCGCTGCCGAACGTGATGACAGCCCGACCGAGGTCGAAACCGATCTTGAGGCGATTCAAAATGGTTATATCGCGGTCACCCCCCTCCATCTGAATTTGACCCATGCGCCAACCTTAGAAGAGATGCAAGAAATCAACCACGAAGTATGTTTTGAAAAAATGCGTAAAGAGGCCTAACGTGAAGAGAAAGACTGCTTTTTTTGCCTCTACTTGCTGTGTCAGCCTTCTTTTGTTGGGGTGTCAGCGCACAGATCCGCCAGCACCCGTGGTGCACGCCGATGAGGCAGCGCCTCGTTTGACAAAAAAGCGCGCGCCTGTCAAGAAACCACAACCCGTCAAAAAAGCGCCTGCGAGTGACCTCGCTGACGAGCGAATTGTGCTGCGGCCCATTCCTGATGAAAATGCCCCGAAGCCTTTGGAAAGTGAGCGAATTGTGCTGCGCCAACCCCAAGACAAAGCGCCCCCCAAAGGTAAGGCTTTTGAGGATGAAATCTTGGCCAGTGTTGAGGGGATCGAAGACGATCAAAAGCAGTCTTTACCTGAAAAAACACCTTTAACAGACACCTCTCAAGACGGGGTTAAAAAGAAGGAAGAGCGCCACATGCTTCCTGACAAACCAAAAGCAAGCCCGGCTAAAGAGGAGAGTAAAGCGTCCCGGGATTTGTCTGACGACGACGGTGACGATGACACGCCGACAGCGGCTCCCCTCACCAAAGGAGCGGCGGCTGTAGGAGCGTCCACTGCTGTCATCAAAGGCGCCCTAGACGCAAAACCAGCCGCTAGCCCTTTACCTAGTGAAGGAGAGAAAAAGTCCGCGCCCAAAGAAGAAACCTCGCCTTCTCGTTTTGCCTGGCCTCTTTCTGGCGCGATTTTGAAAGAGTTCTGTCAAGACTCACCCGCAACGCGTAATGACGGTTTGAATATTGCTGCCTCCCTCAAGGCACCCGTTAAGGCCTCCAAGACCGGCACGGTTGTCTATATCGGAAACGATATCAAGGGGTTTGGTAATTTGGTGCTGGTCAAACACGACGGCCCTTGGATGACTGCATACGCACACCTTGATTCCTTTGCCGTCAGTCGCGGTCAAACCCTAAAGGCCGGAGAGGTTTTGGGTTACGTGGGACAAAGCGGCGGCGTGAAAGAACCCCAACTTCACTTTGAAGTCCGCAAAAACTCAGTCCCCGTTAACCCCCGCCTATTCTTAGGTTCTTAAGACATAAAAAAGGGGTAAGGCTACGGCCTTACCCCTTTTTGCTAAAACACTCCCTTGTGCCAGGGGCGCTTTGCGTCTAAAAGATCATCCCAAAGTTCTTGAGGCATATCGTCCGGTTTAATTTTCGTTTTTTCAAGATTGAAACAACTTGCTGACGTATTGGGATCGCACTTGCAGTCGTTCTTCTTCCGCAAAGCATATGGCCTGAAGGGGAGGCGGCTCACAGAGGCTAAACCCGCACAAAACTGATAACGCAAGTAATCGCAGGCCGTGAGGGGGGGTGTGGCCGTGATGCTGATGGCCATTCATTGACGTGTTCTTCCTGTATATTTGTGCCACCGTCATCATAGAAAGCGCGCCGCATCTGTCGAGGGGGGGTAAAAAAGGCATAAATTGATAAGGTTAGTAACCGATTCTTAAAGAATATTGCCTTATAAAAGACATATGGTCAAACTGGCGGAGGATGGGTCAATGAAGATCAAAGGTGTGGTGTTTCTTGCGCTACTTTGGGGAAGTGTTGAGGCGTCTCACGCTAATTTTCAAGATGAGAGAGATCCAGCAAGAGGGGCAAGCCACATCATCGTGCCGGCCGAGCAGAGCGCTGAAAACGAGCAAGACTTGTTACAAAGTCTTATCAAGGACGGTGAAACGGGCATCGTTTTTGATGAGAATCCTGTCCTTAGGTGGCGCCAGTTAGAGCGTCTGTGTCACCAACAAGACCTATTTAGGCCCGAAGACTTCATGGCACTTTTTGGCACGCATCTGATGACGCCCTCCATGATCACTGCTCTTTGCGGTGAAAAAGAGAGCGCCAATACTCAGTAATAGTACTTGGCGTCTTTTGCCCACTGAGTCGTTGGGTAGAGGCGGTGGAGCCGCGCGAACCATTTGGGGACTTTATTTATGTGAATATCCTCCAAAACGGGCGGCAGCGCATATGGGCTTCTCCACAAGCAACGCTCTGCATCATAACTGCCATGGAAACAAACGGCTGTTAGATAATAAAGGGCTTCGGCTTCAAGGTCGCTTTTCTCTTTTGTTGCGGCAAAGACAGCTGCAGTCTTCATGAAATAATCCAAAGGCGGGACGACGCGCCCTTGCGGCAACAACCCCTCCTGGGTTGGAATTTTACATTCCGGACATAGCTCTTCTAGTTCACGCGCAAAGGGGTCTGAATCAAGATAAGAGACATTTTGAAGCATTAACCGGCCGAGGGTAATAAGGGCGGCTGTGTTAGTGGGATCCGTGATCAGCGTCTTCATGGCGCTCGCTTCTGCGTCCGGAATGAGTGGTGTGCCCTCTGATGTCAAAAGATCGTTGAGCGCGAGGGCTTTTTCATAAGAAGCCGATAAAAAAAGGCGCTGCATCAACGCATCTCTTGCAGAAGTCATCAGATCTTTGGGGAGGTCTTTATCCTGAGAAAGACTCTCAAGGTCTTCAAAAGAGATCAGATGCTTTAAATAAAGGGTTTGGAGTTTTTCTTGGGTAAAATCCCGAAGCAGGTCTGTAGGCTTACTTTTTTGAAGGAGGTGAGCGCGCAGGCGAAAAAGATCGCTCGTATCATCACGCCAGACAGAGGACAGGGCATTTAGAATTTTGAGGGCGACCTCTGGTTTTTTCTGGGCCAGGGCAACTTCTACCTTGAGCGCTTGAGTTGTGAGGGGGAGGAGGTCCTCGACAGAGGTGGGTAGAGCCGACTCAAGACCAAGCAGCTCATCAGTCTTTTTAAGAAAGGAAAGCGTGCGTGCCGTCAGATAAGTGTGAAGATGCGGATACGGGGCGAAGTCTTTTTCACGCTCCTTAAGGGCGTTTAAATAGTCGAGATACATTTGTTCGGGCTTCTCTTCACATTTTTTCCATGTTGATGACTCTTCGCAGTATCTATCTTCAGGGAACACGGTTGTTTGGAGGATCAGCGCGACTATCAAAGGGTGCGCTGTTTTTGGATCAATTTTTCCCCGAAAGTAAAATCTGAACTCAGTAAAAAGATGATGAATACGCTTCCCGTCTTTTGAGGCAAGGGCGTTGGTGAGGTCCTCTACGAGGCGCCGATCAAGGGCGTCTTGCTTGCCTGCTAAAGAAAAATACCGGCGCTCTAGATCTCGCGCAGACTGGGCGTACATACCGTGGGGATATTTCTCTTGATAACGCTTAAAGGTCTCAAAGGCTTTTTCAAGAAGGGGGTTATTTAGTTTTTCAGCGCGCTCTTTTTCATTTTCATAACCGTCGATGTTCTTTTGCGCTTCTAAAAGATAAGTGCGGCCTTCAAGATAGAGGCTTGTTGCCTCAAGCCATACTTGATGTTGATGAAAGCCTAGCATCATTAGCGCGCGCTCGACCAAGGACGGGTTCACGAGCGTTTCATGAATTTTCTTGAAAAGAATAGAGGCTTTTTCATAGTCGTTTTTGTAAAAATAAAAGGCTGCCTCAAGATATGTTTTATAAAGGCCTAAACTCTCAGGCAGGGCCGCAATCTCTTGGGGTAGGGTCTTTTGAAGGGATTGATCTTTGAAAAGGCTAAGAATTTTGTGGCGAACCTGCACAAGCCTGACAAGATCCTCTTTGTTCTTGAGATCGACAAAGGCGGATTGCACTAAGGTGAGGGCGCTTTCGTAGTTATTGGAAGGTAAATCCCCGATATACGAAACCTCTGGTAACGTTTCATTTTGAAAAGGTGCCATACCTTTGGACGTACAAAGCTTGTTTAAGGCCACAATGTATTCATCATAGGAAAGCGTTTTTTCTTCGTGATATTCCTTTGCGTCAGGAATAAAGGTATCTAAAAGCGCGTCAAAATGGCCATGCACAAGAAAGTGAGGGGGGTCAAAATAGTCTTCTATGGGGGCGCACGCATGAAGAAGAGGGCAAAGGAGGCTTGCGTGAAGAACGGCTAAAAGCGCGAGGACCGTATTGAAAAATCTAAGTTTCATGACAAGGAACCATGTTTTTGATGAAAAAGAACAATACCCTGACAATGCGATAATTGCGCCAGCATGTCAGTGTAACGTTCTGGATTTGCGTTGGCAAGAAGTCCTATTTTGAAGGGGCGATTAAAATGGGCAAGCTTTTTCAAGAACATTTCTATGCCGGGCAGGGGCGCGCGCTCTTGGTAAAGTTGAAACACGATCTCATCGCACGCGTTCATCAACTCGTTTTGTGCGGCGTGGGGGGCACGGGTGATCCAATCTCCAAGTCCTGTAATGCTGATTTTGTCAGGTGTATTCACATAGCGGCGTAGATCCCGAAGATACTGGGCATAAGAGGCAAGTCCTTTTGTGGCGGCGTCAAAGTCGAGTTGAATGCCCAGAACCTTGGCCCCACTTCGCGTCCATTTTGTTTGATGGTGATTAAAAATTGCTGCCAAATCCTGGGGGGCAGGTAAAGGCTTTGTCAGGCGGTATACCAAAAAAAGATCGCGCCGGAGCGCATGGGGATATAGGCCGTGCTTGGTAAAGGAAAGGGCGCCGTTTTTTTGTGTGGCATGCCCTTGATAAAGATAAAGGGTGCCGGTCGCGGGAACGTCTTGGACGGTGATCCCTGACCAGACCCAGTGGGCGGTAGGGGCGGGCGCCGGATAGAGGCGCCATAGCCAAAAGGCGCCTGCCATCACAAGGGCGCCGGCGACACTCATCAATATTAAGGAGCGCGTGAGCATGAAAGGCCCTTTAAAAACATATTTATCCAGGTCATAGCATGGAGACAATAAAAGAAAAAGTGCGACGAGACTTCAAAGAAAAAGAGAGGATTTTCGAGAATTTTTTGCTAAACTGCCGCGAGGTTCAAGCACAAGAAAGGATGTTCCATCCGTGAAGATCGCTGTATTAAAAGAGCAGCGTCCCTATGAGGCGCGTGTTGCCCTAACCCCAGAAGTTGCAAAGAAACTCAAGGATCAAGGGCATGAGGTATGGGTTGAAAAAGAGGCAGGCGCTGCGTCCAGTATTCCGGACACGGCTTACACCGAGGTCGGAGCCACGATCTTTACAACATTAAAAGAAGGCCTTGGGGGTGCACAGGTGCTGTTAAAGGTACAAGCCCCTTTGTCAGAGAGTTCAAGAAACGAACTTGAAGGCCTGCCAGAAGGTGCGACCGTCATTGGTCTTTTGTCACCCCATACCTACCGCAGCGAAATGGCTCAGTATAACGCCAAAAAACTTAAGACCTTTTCCTTAGAGATGGTGCCGCGCATTACGCGTGCCCAAAGCATGGACGTCTTGTCCTCTCAAAGCAACCTTGCAGGGTACCGCGCTGTGATCGAGGGAGCCTCCCTTTTTGACCGAGCCTTTCCCATGATGATGACGGCGGCGGGCACCATTGCGCCTGCGCGCGTGCTTGTGTTGGGCGCTGGGGTCGCGGGCCTTCAAGCCATTGCGACCGCCAAGCGGCTCGGGGCCATTGTGTCGGCTTTTGACGTGCGTGCGGCCGCCAAAGAGCAAGTGGAAAGTTTAGGCGCGACCTTTATCAGTGTTGACGCGCCCACTTCTGGTGAAGGGGCAGGGGGATACGCCAAGGAAATGGACGATGACTATAAAAAGCGTCAGGCCGAAAAAATCACAGAAACCTTAAAAAGCCAAGATATTGTGATTACGACAGCCCTGATTCCCGGAAGGCCCGCCCCCCTTTTGGTGACGGAAGAGATGTTGTCCGTGATGAAGGCCGGATCCGTGATTGTGGATATGGCCGTTGAGTCGGGTGGCAACTGTGCCTCAAGCAAGCTTGGTGAAGTGATTACAACCCCACGCGGCGTGAAGATTGTAGGCTATGCGAACTTGCCAAGCCGCATCTCACGGGACGCAAGCGCCCTGTATGCGCGCAACGTCATGCATTTTTTGACCCTTCTTATGTCCAAGGACGGCAAAGACCTTGCCCCAGATCCCGAGGACGAGATTGTCAAAGCCACCCTTTTGACCCAAGAGGGGGCAACGGTTCATCCCCACTTTCAGGAGAAATAATCCATGAGTTCTCAAGCTTTTTTTCAATCTGTACGGGATGTTGCGACCCAGTTTTTCGAGGTGAGTGATCCCATGGACCTGACTCTGAACGAGGTCGGGGAGGTCATCGTCACAACGGCCCAAACCGTTGATCCGGGAACATCGCCCTTTGTCATTGGGCTGACTGTTTTCATCTTGGCATGCTTTGTGGGCTACTATGTGGTGTGGCGCGTCACGCCCGCCCTTCACTCGCCTCTTATGGCCGTGACCAACGCGATTTCCAGTGTGATTATTGTGGGGGCTCTTCTGACGGGGGGAGTCGGCGCATCGTCAGGGGCGAAGGTCCTCGGCGCTTTCGCGGTCTTTCTTGCAGCTGTGAACATCTTTGGTGGTTTTGCGGTCACAAGCCGTATGCTGCGCATGTTCGAAAAGAAAAAGTAGGAACGCCGTTATGAGTGAAAACCTTTTATCCTTTTGTTACTTGATTTCTTCTGTTTGCTTTATCATGGCCCTTCGTGGTTTGTCGTCACCCAAAACCTCCCGCATGGGGAATTACTATGGTCAAGCCGGTATGGGCCTTGCGGTGGTGGCAACCCTTGCAAGCCCCGCGGTGACAAGCTACACCTGGATTTTAAGTGCCCTTGCAGCAGGCGCCGTTGTGGGCCTTATCATTGCCAAGCGCATTGTGATGACAGCACTTCCCCAGCTGGTCGCTGCCTTTCACAGCCTTGTGGGCCTTGCGGCCGTCTGTGTGGCCCTTGGTGCCCTTGCCCTTCCCGAAGCCTTTGGGATTGGTGTGCCTGGTGACATTCATTTCAGCAGCCTTGTAGAGATGTGTCTTGGGGTGATTGTGGGGGCTATTACCTTTTCAGGCTCGATCATCGCCTTTCTCAAGCTTCAAGGCATCATGGGCGGAAAACCCATTAGACTTCCGTTCCATCAGCCTTTGAACGCTCTTATCTTTATCTCCATCGTGCTTTTGGGAATTCTTTTTGTGCGCGGTGAAAACCACGACGCCTTTTTGCTGTTAATCATGTTCTCCCTTGTGTTGGGGGTCACCCTTATTATTCCCATTGGCGGGGCGGATATGCCGGTGATTGTGTCTATGCTAAACTCGTACTCTGGCTGGGCGGCGGCAGGTATTGGTTTTACCTTAGAAAATAACCTCCTTATTATTACAGGAGCATTGGTGGGTGCATCTGGCGCGATCCTGAGTTACATCATGTGCAAGGGAATGAACCGGTCCATTTGGAATGTGGTCTTTGGGGGTTTTGGCGCAGCGCCAGAATCCGTGGGCGCGTCTGGCCACCAAGAGGCCCGCGCACCCTCCAAAGTCGGTAGCGCCGAGGACGCCGCCTTTTTATTGTCCAACTCTCGTTCGGTCGTCATTGTGCCAGGGTACGGAATGGCCGTGGCCCAGGCCCAGCACGCTCTTCGTGAGATGGCAGATGCTTTGAAAGCCAAGGGCATTCGCGTGCGCTATGCGATTCACCCCGTGGCAGGACGCATGCCAGGGCACATGAACGTCCTTTTGGCCGAGGCAAATGTCCCCTACGAAGACGTTTTTGAGTTGGAAGAAATTAACAGCGATTTTGCCGACACGGACGTTGCCTTTGTCATTGGCGCCAATGACGTGACAAATCCGGTCGCGCGCACAGATCCCACAAGCCCCATTTACGGTATGCCGATCCTTGACGTCGAGCGCGCCCGCACGACCTTGTTCATCAAGCGTTCCATGTCGGCGGGCTATGCGGGCGTGGATAACGAGCTTTTTTACCGGGATAGCACTATGATGCTATTTGGGGACGCAAAGAAAATGTGTGAGCACATTATCAAATCCCTTGAATAGAAAACCCTAGAAACAAAAAACCCACGGCTTTGTGCTCAAAGTCGTGGGTTTTTTTATAAGGAGTCTTTTAATCGAGGGCTTCGTCTTCGGGGCCACTGGCCAGAGGTGCTGATTCAATGGCGTCATCGTTAAATTCTTTTGTTTCCGTTTGCAGTTCGGCGCCGAGTGTCTCGTCAGGAGAAAGCCCTCCCTCTTGACTTGCGGCAGCTTGTGCTTTTTTTATATGTGTCAAATAATGATCACGGATTCTGGCACCCACCTGAAGGTATTCAACGACCTTTTGAAGTTTCAAGCACTCATCCGAAGCAGCGCCCAACATAACCGAGAATTCACGCGCAAGCTCTCGTGGGATATTTTGACGTTTTTCGTGAAGGGCTTCAATTTTTTGGGGGCAGCGCTTGGTAAGGTTCACAAGCTCTTGTGTTGAAATGGGAGGGGTTTCGGTTGATTTGACCTCTGTACCGCCTTCAGCGTGGACGAGTAAAGGGGCTAACATAAAACCAAAGGTGATCGCTGTACGGTAAAGTAAAGACATAAGGGGTTGCCTCTTAAAAAAAATCCCTGGGCCTATTAAAACAAAAGAGGACGCTTTTGAGAAGAGGCTTAAGAGCCACCAAATGTTTGAGTTTTACCATAAGCACAGAGGTCATTGACGGGGCATTCATGGCAAAGGGGCTTTCTTGCTTTGCAGATGTAGCGGCCGTGAAGTACCAGCCAATAGTGGGCGCGTCGTTTGTAGGTATCTGGAATCACGCGCAAAAGATCTTGTTCGACACCATCTGTTGTCTTTGCACTTGAAAGGCCCGTGCGGCGGGCCAAGCGAAAAATATGGGTGTCAACGGCAAGGGTTGGATGTCCAAAAGCCGCGTTCAATACGACGTTGGCCGTTTTTCGTCCAACCCCTGGCAGGGTCACAAGCTCTTCTCTTGTCTCAGGTACGGTGCCGTGATAGTGCGTCACAAGACGCGCGCTAAGGGCCATGACATTTTTAGCTTTGGTGCGAAAAAGGCCAATGGTTTTGATGGCCTCCCGCAGGGCGTCTTCGCCGTAATCAAGCATGTCTTGAGGGGTTTTTATAAACTCAAACAAGGGCTCGGTGGCTTTGTTGACACTTTTGTCGGTGGCCTGAGCCGAAAGAGCGACCGCCACCAAAAGGGTATAAGGATTCGTTGAGGCAAGCTCGGTTTGAGGATCAGGATCGTGGTCCTCAAACCGTTTAAAGAAAAGCTCGATCTCTAAAGGCGTCATGAAGACGCCTTCGTTGCGTCTTCTTTGGGGAAGGTATCCTTCATAAAGACGGTGATCACAAGGGCAAAGATCAAAGTTAAGGGAATGATGGCCAAGGACTTCAAATAATGCTCTTTAGTATAGCATCCAATAACGCCCATACAGGTGGGATCCGCTTTTTGGCAAAGGTCGAGGAAATGCCCTAGAAGAGGCTGCATGGCAATGCCGCTGATCATACAAAGCATGTTATGCATCCCAGACGCTGTTCCTGTGCGGTAAAGGGGATTCAGGGCCGTGACACCGGCAAAGGCGATAAATTGTCCGCCCACGGCAAAGCCTGCCAGCATCATAAGACCGTAAAGGGCATAGACAGGTACATGAACATAAAGGACTAAAGTCAGACACAAGACAGACGCAAGGGCGCTGTACATCATGGCCATGCGGTAGCTTTGAACGCGTGTGGCGTAATAAGACCATGTAGGCGCGCCAATACTCAGTCCCACATAAAAGAGCGACATGGTACCAGCTGCAGCCGTGCGGTCCATTTTATAAGCCTCCATCACAAAGGGGGTACCCCAAAGATCGGCAAAACCTGAAAGGGGGACGTACATGGCAAAGCCATAAAGACCATAGACCCAGGTTTGAGGGTTCTTGGCGATTAGGATAAGGCTTTGGATGAGTGTTTCGCCAGCACGTTCTTCCTCGTTGGTGGTATGCTGAGCGTTTTCACGAATCACAAGAAATGCTGCAACCGCAATCGCGAGGCTGACAAACCCAAGCACTGTGTTGGCCATACGCCAGCCGGACGCGTCCACAAGCATGCCAAGAGGGGCACCGCCAGCAGTTGCGCCCAGGGTGCCAACGGTCATGGTAAAGCCCACAAGGATCGACAGAATGCGGGGAGGAAAGTATAAGGACGCCAGCTTGACGCAGCTTAAGAACGCAAAGGCCGAGCCAATGCCCATAAAGGTTCTGGCCACAGACAAAAGGGTGAGAGATTCTGCGTAACTGAAAAGAAAGGCCCCGCCCGCGCACAAAAGGCACGCAACGGTCAAAGGCCGCCTTGGGCCAAGACGATCAAGAATGATGCCAGAGGGAATCTGCATGGCAGAATAACCGATGTAGTAAAAAGAGCTAAGGGCCCCTAGAAGGCACGCATCCAAATGAAGGTCACGCATCAAGTCGTGAGAAATCACACTGGGAGACACCCTTAAAATAAACTGAAAGCCATAGAAAAAGGCGGCGCACCCCCATACAACGAGGCCCAACACATGGCTACGATTCTTTTCCATTTAATCCTACAAAACGGTTAGTGGTTGAATATCGGAATATTTAAAAGATTTTACCCCTAAAAGGCAAGCACTCTTCTGAAGGAAGGCAAGCGGGAGAGTAAAAATTGACTTTAACCCTAAAAAATATGCGTGGTCTATGCTGGTGCGGCTCTCGTCTACCCCAGAGAGATCTTTTCCCATGGGCAATAATATGTTACTGTTTAAATGTCGGGTTATCTCGACTATGGCGATAAACGCTGTACGAAATAGGCGGAACGGACCCGGGGGCGGTACCCGGCACCTCCACCAGTTATGGGGGTGAAATAGGATCGACGTACGTTGAAGGGTGCAGTTTTTGCTCGGCATGGTACCACCGTCATCGGGCTACAATGGTAAATGCAAACGCAAACCAAAATGAAGTCAGCCTTACGGCTGACAACGAGAACAACCTTTTTGCAGCAGCTGCAGCAGCCTAAGCAATAAGGTTCTTCCAAGCGGTTGGGGGGGCGCCGGGCAACAGAAGCCCCCCGCTTTTAAAATTTCCCCTTAA
The DNA here is from genome assembly GCA_013911655.1 of Alphaproteobacteria bacterium. Classification (GTDB taxonomy): domain Bacteria; phylum Pseudomonadota; class Alphaproteobacteria; order Caedimonadales; family UBA1908; genus JACESU01. The sequence continues at coordinate 957,354 of JACESU010000001.1, read as the reverse complement.
CAAGATGCTCAAGAGCCTGTTCCAATGTAGGAAAGTCAAACGTAAATCCTGCTTTCATAAGTTTTGAGGGAATCACGTTTTGCCCTTGCAAAAGGATTTCTGTACCCATTTGCCCAAAAAGTAAGTGCACCGCAAAGGCTGGCATGCTGAAAAGACGAGGCCGGTGAAGGGTCGCGGCCAGGGTGCTGGCAAAATCACTTTGGGTGACGGGATGGGGGGCCGTTAGGTTAAAGGGGCCCATGCAGTTGGCGTTTTCCATGAGAGTCTCAAGTGCGCTTAGATAGTCCTCGATATGAATCCAGGATAGCCACTGGGTGCCAGCCCCTAAGGTTGCTCCAAGTCCTGCACTGAAGAGAGGTAGCATCTTGGCAAGCGCGCCCTTTTTATCATCAAGCACGACTCCTGTGCGAAGAAGACAGGTGCGTACGCCCCAGTTTTGGGCCTCCACGGCAAGATCTTCCCATTGACTACACAGGCCGTGCGCAAACCCGTAATCACCAGGGGCACTATTTTCGGAAAATATCGCACTAGCGCTGTGTCCATAAAAACCAATGGCAGAACCCGACAAAAGAAATTTTGGCTTTTCAGAGACGTCAGCGATATAAGAAAGGATGCTTTTTGTGACATCAAGCCGGCTTTGGACAAGCTGCTGTTTTGTGGTGTCGGACCATCTGGCTTGATCAAGGGGCATCCCCGCAAGATTGATGATCCCATCAAAGGTGTCTGCTATGGAGTTCAAGGATGACACGAGGCGATAATTTCTCGACAGCTCCGGAAAGGCGTCAGGTGTCCGTGTGAGGATGGTGACGTCATGGCGTCGCTCAAGGGCGCGTTCTGCCACGCGGCTTCCTAAAAACCCGGTACCCCCTGTAATAAGTAGTCTCATAAGATTTTCTTCTCCTGTTATGGAGGTATATGTTATGGATAAAACAGATGCGACTCAAGATAAATTGATCTCTAGAGTCAGATCAAATGGCTAGAGATTTTTGAGGTTCATGTTTATACTTATCAATGATTCCGAGAGAATCTTAAAAAATAGATCCAAGTCTAACAGGAAGGAACAAAATGAAGAAAATATGGATGCTTGCAGGGGCTTCTTTTGCTGTTGTGTTCTCAGGAGTGGCGTTGGCAGACTCAGTGGAAGAGCTCGTCAAAAAACGAGATGAACTTCAAGTGAAAGCAGAAGAGCTTTCAAATAAATTATCCAGTGAATTCATGGAAAAAATGAAAACCATCGGCGAAAAAGTCGACGAGAAATGCAAAAAAGAAATTGCAGACGCAAATCGTCACGCCGAGAAGATCTCTGATCATGCATGTCTTGCTTCCTGGCTTGAGCAAATGAAAGAATCCCATGAGCTTGGCGAAGAAAGCAAAGAGCTTGTAGAGAATTCTCAAGAACTTACAAAAGACCTTGAGAAAGTAAATATGAAATTAATAAAAGAGATTCTTGATAAAAAGAAGTAGTTCCTTTTATTTAAAGTATGCTGCAAGGTTTGGGCCTTGCAGTATACTTACTTTTAAAATCTCTAGTCACGGCTAAAGCCGTTTCATCTTATCAAAGCAGAAGATGGCAGACTTTTATTACGCGATTCTGGTTCAAATCAGAAAGCCTTCTGTTTTTTAACAAGCCATCTTTGGTGAGAGCGCCATAAACACGCCGCTAAACGTTGCACAAAGGACCTCAGTTGACCAAATCTCAGCCTGGATGGATAAAAGAGCTTGCTTACGTCTGTTAAGTATCTTGAAAAATCTCTCTAGGTCACTTGATTGTATATGATCCCTGGTACAGCGTGCAAAGAAATCCTCGGTAACTGGTGCAAGGTATCTCATGTGACTTTCAGCAATCACAATTTCATGACGCGCAAACGACTCTTTGAGAATCAGGTGAAAGCGCGACCACGCGGCCAAAGTTGCAGCCGCTTGAAGACTGCCACCAAAGCCTGTTTTTTGGTGATTGAGGTTCAAGCCTAATGGGAACGACAAGACGACCTCTTCAATGTTGCCGGTCTTGACTTGCATACCCATGCTTTGAGAAAGGGGAATCTGCGTATGGAGGTAGTGCGTTAGAAGCGCTGTATCCATGGCTCTCGTCTCGAGGCCTCACCTTCCTTATTATAAATCAGATGGGCCGTGGGGTGATATTTCTTTTAACATCTGATAGGCGCGAAGGGCATCTTCTCTAGATTTTGACAAGTCCACAAGGGGGGCGGGGTAGGTCTGCCCAAGGATGACGTTTGCGCCGTGCCGCACGGCATCGGGTGCGCTCCAAGGTGCAAAAAGATACCGGTCAGGAAGGGCTGCGATCTCGGGCACAAAGCGGCGAATGTAAGCGCCATCCGGATCGAATTTCTGTCCTTGGGTGACGGGGTTGAAGATCCGAAAATAGGGAGCCGCGTCCGCGCCGCATCCGGCAACCCACTGCCAACTAGCACTGTTGCTGGCAAGATCTGCGTCTGTGAGGCAATCCCAAAACCAAGCAGCTCCCAAACCCCAGTCATGGCGAAGGTTTTTGGTTAAAAAGGATGCGACCACCATCCGCACTCGGTTGTGCATGGTGCCGGTCTGCCAAAGTTCACGCATGCCTGCATCAACCAAGGGGTATCCGGTTTGGCCTTGTTGCCAACGCGCAAGGACATCAGGGTCATGGCGCCAGGAAAATTGATCAAATTTCGCTTGGAAGTTTTTCTGAGGAAGGTCAGGAAAGTGATAAAGAAGATAGTAAGAGAATTCCCGCCATCCAAGCTCGCTTGCAAAAGATGCCATGGAGGAGGACGCCCCTTCAATGGCAGAGCGTCCTTCGAGGGCATGCCAAATCTGATGGGGAGAGACTTCACCAAAACTAAGATGAGGGGACAGACGCGAGGTGTGGCCAAGCGCTGGAAAGTCTCGACCTTCTTTATACTGAGAAAGATTTTCGTTCAAAAAGTGGGAAAGCCGTTCACGCGCTGCTTTTTCCCCAATGTGCCAGTGGGATTCAAGTTTTTCATCCCAACCGTTTTTTGCCCTGAGAGCAAGGGAGGCAAGGGGCACGCTTTTGTTATCTTTCAAAAACTGTGGCGCGGTGGGGGCTGGCAAAGGTGTGCGCGGGGGCGGCGCTTGAAGGCAACCCTTTTGATAGTACGGCGTGAAAACTTTGTAGGGATTACCTTCTTTTGTTTTGATTTGCCAGGGCTCCCAAAGAAGGCTTGCTTGAAAGCTATTGACCATGACGCCGTCTTCTTTAAAGGTTGTTTTCAAGGCAGTGTCTTGCTGGATCCGCCACGGTTCATAGCAGCGATTCCAAAAAATGTAACGAACGTTATAACGTGCGCGAAGATCCTTAAAAACCTCTTGCGGGTCTCCTTCATAAAGGTTCAGGGCGCCATCCAGATCACGCGTGAGACTTTCTAGGGAATGGTGAAGCCACCACCGGCTTGCCTCGCCCATTTTATAAGTGCCCGGCGTTTTTTCATCCAAGATATAGAGAGGCAAAACGAGACCCTTTTGGCAGGCCGCCAAAAGGCCTGGATTATCCTGTATACGTAAGTCACGTCTAAACCAAAAGAGAGAAATTTCTTGTGTCACAAGTGCCGAAAAGGTTGGTTTTACTAAGAATAACCTTAACCCCTTTGAAGGGGATTGACAAGAAGGCGGTACGTAGGACAAGATAAGAACGCTCGCAGTGTGTTGCTCCTAACGGCCAAGGTTAGGGAGAATACCTGTGTATTTCCAAAAACTCCCACCCGATCATAAGAAAACCCTCTGGGTAGGAGAGTGTACTATGTACCACCATCAAAATGTTTTTAGCTTTCTTTGGTATTACGCCAAGCAGCACCTTTGGGGCTTTGCCTTTACGGGCTTTGCCATGTTGGTCTGGGCCGTGAACGAGGCACTTTTTCCTTATTTTATCAAACAGATCATTGAGAAGTTGGCGACGCATGACCGCCTAACTTCTTCTTGGGAGATTGTGGGGGGCCCCCTTGGAGGTCTTGTGGGGCTGTGGTTGACCATGGATGTGTTTATGCGCGCCCAGGGAGCTGTGGCTGTGCGCATGATGCCAAAATTCTGCCAAAAAATTAGACAAGATGCATTTTGGCAGGTCACAGGGCACTCTCAGCAATTTTTTGTGACCCATTTTTCCGGTAATGTTGCAAATAAAATAAATGACTTGCCAAGGGGCGCTGAGTATTTGGTTGAGCAGGTTCTGACAGCTTTTATTCCAATCCTTTTTATGTTCTGTTTGTCCATGGTTCTTATGGGTCAGGTGAGTCTTTTGTTTACCATTGTGACTATCGTATGGTTTTGCTTGCATGTGCTTGTGGTGTCGTTGAATGTGGGGGGCGTTACGCGTTCAGCCTCGCAGCTTGCGGATGCAACGTCTCATGTATCAGGAAAGATTGTAGACGCGCTGACAAACATTTTGTCGATGCGCCTTTTTGCCAGACGCGCCCACGAGCTTTCCTACTTTAACCTCGCCCAAGCTGAAGAAGCCCAGCGCCGCGGGGACGCGCGGGCAAGGGTCGTCTTCCTCAACATGCTTTTGGGGGGGCTTACCTTCCTTCTCATCGCCGTGACTATGGGACTTTTGATTTATGGTTGGCAAGAAGGCTGGGTCAGTATTGGTGATTTTTCTCTCATCAGCATGCTTGTGTTTTCTCTGGTGGGACTTATTTGGCATTTGAGTTTTGAGATGAGCTCTTTTTTCAAAGAGATTGGCTTAATTAAGGCCGCCCTTAGTATTCTAAGAACCCCTTATGCCATTGAAGAAAAAGAAAACGCACCATCCCTTGAGGTGAAAGAAGGGATCATCACCTTTGATCACGTGACTTTTGGCTATCACGGGAAGGATGGTGCCCTTTTTAAAGACCTTTCCCTTCATATTCCTGCAGGGCAGAAGGTTGGGCTTGTAGGCTTTTCGGGGTCAGGTAAGACCTCTTTTGCAAACCTTATTGTGCGCGCCTTTGATCCTCAAGACGGCAAAATTCTTGTGGATGGCAGTGATATTAAAGAGGTGCGCTATGAAAGTCTTGCGCGTGCTATTGCTTTTATTCCCCAGGACCCAACGTTGTTTCACCGCACCTTGAAAGAGAATATTCGCTATGGACGCCTGGAGGCAAGCGACGATGAGGTCTATAGTGCGGCTGCTCTTGCCCACGCAGACCTTTTTATCAAAGCGCTGAAGGACGGTTACGATACTTCGGTTGGCGAGCGCGGACTCAAGCTTTCGGGCGGACAACGCCAGCGCATTGCCATCGCCAGAGCCGCTTTGAAAAATGCGCCCATCTTGATTCTGGACGAGGCGACTTCTGCTCTGGATTCGGTGACAGAGCGCCTGATTCAAGACAGCCTCCATGAAATCATGCAAGGTCGCACGACTTTGGTGATTGCCCATAGACTCTCGACACTGCAAGACATGGACCGCATTCTAGTTTTTGATAAGGGAAGAATTATCGAGGACGGATCTTGCGAGACACTCCTTTCTAAGAAAGGTGTCTTCTATCAGCTTTGGCAAATGCAAAGCGAAGGCTTCTTGCCAGATTCAGCAATCTAGAGGGCAATTTTGAGAGAAGGAGAGGGAGAGAAGGGCATTCCTTCTCCCCTTTTCTTAAGGGGGTGTTATCGCATCTTGTAGTCAAAGAAAATAACCGTATCAGGCCTTGTTGTTGCTTGATAAACAAGCTGCCCATCTCGAACGGGCATCCCTGGCTTGATAAAAAGTCGCCTTTCCATAACCAAGTTTTCTTTCGTGCCCTTATCCCAGTGAAACACGCCCGCACGTTCATAAAATATCTGAAAGATTTTTCCGTCTTCAGCAAGTTCGATCGTCGGATGAGTCCCTGCAACAAGCTGATCATAAATCTCTTCGGTCAAGATTGTGGGGATGTGAGATGCTTGTGAAGTAAGGGGTAAAATATGTGATAATAAAAGAACAATAGAAATTTTAGTTTTCATGAAAGGTTCCATATAATAAAAAATAAGTAAATATAATCAGACTGATGTACATTTTTTATCTTTTCTTTCCTTGTACAATAATAATTTTTTTATCAAAGAACTTAATTCCGAAAAATTGTTAAAATTGAGATCGATATGAGCCTTTATAAGGGAAGGATGCTACATTGAAGTAAATAAAATTTTTTTTATATAATGCGTATGTTGAGAAAGATTATACTACGAAAGTTTAGATTAGATATTGCTTCTACATATTTTTTTCATTGTAAAATCTTGAGATAGTATGTGAAAATATTAGCCCTCCCATAATAATTAAAAATATTTTTTTAACTTTAGTCAAGAAAACATAGACTTTTCTGGGAAGTGTTTTTGTGTGCCTATAGATAAAAATACTAGAGTTATCCTATTTTCGTGGAATGAACATTACAGATTTTATTTTAAGATAAGGCGATCATACTGAATTTAAAAATTCTGCCGGAAAAACTAAAGACTACGATAAATGCTGATTAAGAGCTGCTTATAAGATTTGTCATGGAGTGTGAGGAAAGCACGTTGATCTGTGAATGGGAGAACGAAAAAAAGCTGATGTAAGTAAAAGAGCTTAATTGTAATAGAGTTCTTGTGACCACTACAGCCCTATAGAAAGGGCTGTAGTGGGTTATTTTTAGCTTTTTCCAGTAGGTTCAGCAGCAGGCTTTTCCTCTTCAGGTTTTGCGCCTGTAACAGCCTCTGTACCACCTGCGGCGTCATCTTTGTGCGCGCCTTCAGCAGCAGACTTTTCCTCTTCAGGCTTTGCACCTGCGGCAGCCTCTGTACCACCTACGGCCTCACCTTTATGCTCTCCTTCATCAGCAGCCTTCTCATCTTCAGGCTTTGCACCTGCAGGTTCAGCAGCTGGTTCACCTGCAGGCTCTGCAGCGGGTTCAGCAGTAGGTGCAGCATTTGGGTCTTGGGTAAAAGCGACCGATCCTTTGTGTCCACCGTTTTCCACAACGTAGTAATTGCAGCGTGTGTTAGCAGCGTGACCGATGAGTTGGAAGGTATTGGCAGCTTTAAAAGCCGAAGGGGTCACAAAGCCTGAAAAAAGCCAACCTGGAAGACCAGGCAGAGCAATATCCTTTGCGACCTTGTTCATGGGGGGAAGTGTTTCACCAAAGACTTCTCCAATGGTTTTTCCTGTAAGATCAGGACATTGAATGGTAGGTGGTGTGCTTGCATAACTGTATACGGCTGTGAGAAGGGCGGCTACGAAAGTAACTTTTGTTAAGGTGTTTTTCATTTATTATCTCCTGTTATTTTGTTTACGATCTGTATGTTGTTCGACAGATTCGCTTACAAGTTTACAATAGGACGTAAACGATGAAAACTAAAATCTTAACTTGAGTTATGAAGTTATTTTGAAGAATCTTTACAATTTTCGTGGAGCATTTTTTCTTGATGACCTTTCAAAGAATTACGGGTATAATGCCAATATGAGTTACTTATATCTTTTATCTGCTATTTTATGTGAAATCATTGCGACGACTTTCTTAAAGTCATCCGATGGGTTTACCAAGTGGCTACCTTCTGTTGTGACCGTCATCATGTATGTGATCTCGTTTGCTTTTCTTTCATTGACCCTTCGTACCATCCCCACAGGTATCGCCTATGCCATTTGGTCGGGTGTTGGAATTATTGGTATTTCTATCATTGCGTGGTTTGTCCATGATCAAAAACTTGATTTTCCAGCAATGCTTGGGATGGCATTCATTGTGGCGGGCGTTGTCATTATGAATGTTTTTTCCAAGTCTGGTCATTAGTGCTCTGTGTCTTTTAAAGTCTTTATAAAAAACATTATTATTTAATATGATTTTTCTGATGTGAGAAATTCGTGTGTGTTCTTTTTTTTATTTTAGATGTATTGTCATTTATCTTGACATTATAAGAGAAAATAGGCCATATTCTGATCGCTTTAAAAACTAACGAGTCTATTAATGAGATACCTTCAACTATCATCCCTTGTTTCTCTCTTATCATTAAGTGCCGCTTTGACTCCTGTGGTGAAATCCTCATTTTTTTGGGAAGAGTCTAGCGCTTCCTCGAGCAGCTATACGGCACGTCCAGGAGATGTCTTTATTGGACACGCAATGAACTGTGAAGACCTCGGTGATTTTAAAATGGCGGCCCACTTTTGGGGTGAATATTTTGACGCATCCTCAACGCCAGATCCTCATTACTATAGTTCTTACGCAAGAGCGTTGAAAATGGCGGGTGAATACGAGCAATGTTCTAAAATATGGAAAAAATATTTTAAAAAAGCCACGGATCCTCGAATAGGTTATTGTGAAGAAGCGGCCATCGCTTGTATTGGCATGGGTGACTATGAAAGTGCGTCCAAACATTGGGATCTCTATACGGATATCGCGCGTAAAACAAACATGCCATTGAATGTTGAACTTCTTCCGGGTATGGGAATTTCCTATAGCCAAGTAGGGCGGTTTGAGGACGCTTCTCGCTATTGGTATGATTTTTTTGGAACTGAATATGCAGAACATAATGCAGAATATGCTGCAGGCGCGATCAGTAGCTATATCAGTGCCAAAAGATATGAGGATGCCAAAGCGCTGTACGAACGTTTTAAAGAAGTCGGCGTCTTACCGGCTGCGGCGCACTTTAATGCAGCAGGTGTTTATGCAATGCTGGGTGACTATAGTCAAGCTTGCGATGCTTGGGATAAATATTTCTCCCTTGCAAAACAGATCGTACCGAATGCCTGCCGTTTGGCGGCGCTTTCTTTTATCTGTAACGAAAAATATGATCGTGCTCTTGCGATGTACAAAAAAATACCGGCGCTTCAAAAAACAGACTTTGATAAAGAAAGAGAAGCTCTTTTATCTCGTATGTTGAAACAGGAAAAACTAAATAAAGACAAACGCAGGACAAAACATCAACAATTCGATCGAGGGCAGACCCCTAAGTCAAGACGTACGCCAAGCACCGAGACAATTCATGCGATTCAAATAGATGTCGTGAAGAATATTGTTGCACAGGCGCGAAATATTCGAAGTAAAATCGTGGAAGTAGATGATAGCGTTCTACGAGACCTGCATGAAAAGATCGAACGTCACTATATGGCTTGTCTTGTTCTTGAACAGGACATTAAGAGCCAACCGTATGTCGCGGCTTTGTCTTCGGGAAGCGCGTCGTCTTCCTCTTCCTCTTCCTCTTCTGAGGACGTTTCCCTGAGAGGCGAAGCGCTAAATCCGATAGCCAGGGCCCAACATCTATTACAAGACATAAAATCGCTTCATGATGAGTGGTCAAGGAAACATAGCGTCTTTCAAAAGACCCAGTTAGCAGAGGCAAAAAAAGCGCATTTTCGTGCTTTTGCTGAAAATCCTGGCACTATCTTTACCATGCCTGAAACCATGAATGTGCGGTATCTTTTCGGATATGAAAAGGCAGCGTCGTCTGTTCCTGCGTCGGTGGTGTCTTCCCCCTCCTCTGCGCCATCATTATCTTCTTCATCTTCTTCTGTAGGCGCTGCGCCTAAAGTCTCGTGGCATTTTGCAACAAAGCACGTTACAAAACAGCGCGATGAACTTGGAAAAATGCCTTCCTACATTAAGGATAAAATTGATCTGTTTGTCTCAGAAATTGAGGCAGATCCCTTGCAACAACGTCATAGGTCTGGTCGTCTTAAGAGCCTTTTGGGGGCCACAAATACATTTTCAAGGCGTGTTGATCAAGGAAACCGTTTTGTGTACAAAATAGAGGAAACAGCACCTGGACATTTTAATGCAACGATCCTAAGTTTCTTGGGACATTACAAGAGGTTAGACTTTTCTAAGCAGTCCTAACCGCTTAGAAAAGATCAATGGGCAAAATCTGCTGATCTTGAAAGAGTCTCGTACTGTAGGAATTCGTCGGTTTGTTTCTTTGTTTTTGCCTGTAGGCGCTCAACGGCAAGATTGCCCAAGAGCAGGCGAAGGGGAGGGGACTCCATGCGGACCAAGTCTATGATGATGCGCGCAGCTTTAAGGGGATCTCCTGGTTGTGCCTGGTCCATTTCGGAAAGATAGGTGCGCACATAATCGGCGGCTTTGCCGGCGTAGTCAGGGTGACGGGGGGCCATGCGGATGGACCCCCCTGCAAAATCTGTCCGAAAGGGGCCGGGTTCAATCAGGGTTACTTTGATATTAAAGTCAGCAAGTTCAAGGGCAAGTCCTTCCGATAGACCCTCTACCGCGAATTTGGTACTGTTATAAAGGCTCATACCAGCCGCGGCCACGAGCCCCGCAATAGAGGACATATTAATGATATGGCCCGCGCGCTTTTCACGCATATGGGGGAGGACCTCTTTTGTCATGCGCACAAGACCAAAAACGTTAGTGTCAAAAACCTGCTTAATCTCGTCCATAGCGCATTCCGCTAGGGCGCCGGCAAGGCCGTATCCGGCGTTATTCACAAGGACGTCAATGCGTCCAAAGCGCTGGACCGCTTGGGCGACACAGGCCGTGATGTGAGTTTCTTGGGTGACATCAAGTTTATACAAAAACACTCTGTCTGGATGCACCTTTTCAAAAGGGCGTAAGGCGTCAAGGGTGCGGGCGGTGGCCACCACCAGATCCGTGGTAGTGGCGAGGAGTGTGTCCACCAAGATATGACCGAACCCCTTTGAGCATCCCGTAATAAGCCAGACTTTTTCCATGGACATATCTCCCTATGTTTTTTTTAGAGTAACGTGTCTAGACATATCAGGCAATTCATCTTCATTTCTTTTGTGGGAGGAAATTCTAAGAGAAATTTTACAGGATGAACGTCTTGTTAATTATTCTTTAAGTTTTGACCAATGAGGCAGGAGCTCCATTATGGAAGAGAGGATAAAGCTTACAATAGTTAGAGAAAGGGAGGGTTTATAGATTCTTACAAAGAGTGAATTCTAACATCTTTTGTACCTTGACTCTACTAATTTATTTCCACGTCGGCATCGTGACAAGAAAAATCTTCCATGTTTAAATAAATTATCCACAAAAAAGCAATAAGTGGGCAACAGGAGGCGTATATAATGAAGAACCTATTGATTTATAGTGCAGTGTTATGGTGCCTTTCGCCGGGTATAGGGATCGCCAGCGACGGGACGGACGAGAAGGAGAAACCTCCTGTCGGAACGACGCCCGTGGAAAGCAAGACAGATAGTGATCCATCAAAGACGCCGTCAACAACACCTCAGCTGCCAGCTTCGGGAGAGTCCCATAGTGTGCCTTCCGGAGGAGATGAGGCAGGCGCTGCCCTTAAAACGTCAATCCCACCCTCTCATCAAGTTGAGAGTAGTTCTGGCTTTTCTCCGTCATCGTCAACACTGGTGCCTCCGACGGAGGGGGAAAGTCAGCTAAGCGTTCCGCGCGTGGCTAAAAAAGGGGGAGCCGTCCCTAAGGTGCTTTGGAGCTATGGTGATAGTTCCTTGCGAGGCCTTTGGAATGCAACAATGAAACCGGAAATTGAACGCGCCAAATTCACCAATATCACTCTTGGAGATGTGTCTAAATGGATAAAGGATCACAGTCTAAGCGGTTTGGCTTATTCCGAATGGCTTGGGCTTACCTTTCCCAATCTTACAGGCCTTCGGGGGAGTCCAGAATACTATTACGGGGAATGCATGATTTTTGGCATTGATTATGGAAGATTGGTTCATACGAAGGAATCCGCTGGTAATACGGCTTTTAAAACGACCTACATCCCTGTGTTTTATGACGTTGATCCAGCGACGTTTGTGTCAGAGCTTGTAGAGCAACAAAGAAACAGTTCCAGTGAGTTTATATTTTTGAAAGAAACGCCAGAAAAAAAGCAAACTCACCAAACGCTGACATCTACTACTTACGAGCTTTATACCAATGATCCCAATCGCTATTTTAAAATTATGGTCGTGCGGTATGGAAACGAGGTAGAGCCGATAACCCCAAAAGCACTGTCAGAGCTAAGAATAAACGCACAAGGTGTGCTAGACCTTCCAAGCGCTAGGTGGAAAGAATAAGAAGTCGTATACACACAATGAGTCCATGCGCCCTATGAAAGTGCGGCGCGCAACAGGGCGATATGTGTTGGAAAAACTTGAGAAGGACGGGGATCCCCCGCCCTTCTCTTTAAGATTATCTTGCGTAATAAAGGCTAAACTCCACAGGGTGTGGGCGGCGCTCTAACTCTGCGACTTCTTTGAGTTTAAGTTCAATGTAGGCATCAATAAGATCGCTTTCAAAGACGTTTCCTTTCAAAAGAAAGTCCCGATCACGACTCAGCTCTTCAAGGGCTTCACGTAGGGAACCGCACATGCTTTTCTTTTGTATAGACTCGTCTTTGTAAAGGTTAAACTCCATAGGATCACCTGGCATGATTTTGTTTTGGATGCCGTCAAGTCCCGCCATCAGCATGGCCGAGAACGCAAAGTATGGGTTTGACAGTGGGTCGGGAAAACGAGCTTCGATTCTTTTGGCCTTCTTGTTTTCCACATGTGGAATACGGATGGCCGCAGACCGGTTATTGGCCGCATAGGCAAGGTAGACAGGAGCCTCATATCCAGGCACAAGACGCTTGTAACTGTTCGTGGTCGAGTTTGTAAAGGCGTTGAGAGCCCTTGCGTGTTTGAGAATCCCACCAATAAAGTATAGCCCTAGCTTAGATAGATCACAGTACTCATTTCCAAGGAATAAAGGTGTGTCGCCCTTCCACACAGACATGTGAACGTGCATGCCGGATCCGTTTTCGTCAAAGATGGGTTTGGGCATAAAGGTAGCTGTTTGTCCTTGGGCATAGGCAGTTGCACGCACCACATTCTTGTACATTTGCAAGTTATCGGCCGTACGCGTCAGTTTATCGTATTCGAAAGAAAGCTCATGCTGGGATGTTCCCACTTCGTGGTGATGTTTGATCACAACAAGACCAGCATCTTTCATGGCGCTGAGCATATGGCCGCGAATATTGGTTCCCTGGTCTAGAGGGGAAGTCTGGCAATAACCTTTACCTTTGTCGATTTTCTGACCACTTGTGGTGGGGTCAAAGTGAGAACTAAACAACGCGCCTTCATGGGCGGCTGTGGTTTCCCTCGAAAGCATTTGGGCGAAAATCTCAAAAGGAGAAACGTTAAATTGTACTTCGTCAAAGACAAAGAACTCAGGCTCTGGGCCGTAAAAGGCCTTGTCACCAATGCCTGTGGACATGAGATATTCTTCTGCACGTTTTGCAACGGTTCGAGGATCTCTACTATACCCTTGATTCGTGACAGGATCGATGACATCACAAATCACAACCTTGGTGAGTTGATCGGCATAAACATCTTGATAAACTTTAGACAAATCTGGCCTTAAAACCATGTCAGAATTTTCAATGCCGCGCCAGCCTGGAATGGAGGAACCGTCAAACATAATGCCGTCGTTAAAAACGGATTCAGATAAAATACTTTGATGATAGGTAATGGTACGCCACATCCCTGTCATATCGGTGTATCTAAAATCAACAAACTCTGTATTGGTTTCTGAAAGATCTTTGAGAAACTTTTTAATATCAGTGCTATCTGTCATTTTATTTGCCTCTTTTCTAATGATTCCCCTTATGATGGAGGATCGTGTTCAATATAAGATTGACCATTTGTTATCTTTAAAAGAGATGGGAAGACTATATCTGTTTTTATAAGATTCCTTTTTGAAAGTGATTGCTTGTAAACATAGGATGATCATAAGACTCTGTGGTGAATATCGATGTAGATGCCCACCACAGAGTCAACCGAATCAGTCTTTTGCTTGTTCGCCGTGCATGGAGTGGTCGAGTCCCGAATCCTGCTCTTCAATGGTTGCCTTGATGGGGGTGAACACATTGACGATCTTGATGATGATGTAAGTTGCAAGCATAGAATACAAAGAGACGGCAATCACACCAATGAGGTTAGCCATAAAAGTTTTTGTTTCGCCGCTTATAAAGAGACCCTGAACAGTGACTGTGTCATTGACGAGCTTTGACGCATATGCGCCTGTCATAACGGAACCAATAACAGCACCAATGCCGTGACAAGTAAATACGTCAAGGGCATCATCAAGCCTGCTGATCTTTTTGATTTGCCTGCCTGCAATGTTACAGACAACACCGGCAATGGCGCACATGATAATCGCGCCGTCCAGTTCAACAAAGCCGGCTGCGGGCGTGATACAAACAAGTCCCACGACGATACCAGTTGCGGCACCCACGGCTGATGGTTTTCCTGTAACGATCCAGTCCACAAGCATCCAGACCAAAAAACTTGTGGCAGCGCCCACAAAAGTGAGCACAAATGCATGAGCCGCCAACGCACCTGAGGTGATGGCAGACCCCGCGTTAAATCCAAACCAGCCAAACCAAAGAAGGGCTGCACCAAGCATAATCATAGAGACGTCATAGGGCTTTGTATGCGTAGACTTATTGTGCCGTTTACCAAAAAGAAGGGCGGCAACAAGGCCCGAAAATCCTGCAGTGATATGCACCACAAGACCACCCGCAAAGTCGATGCCTCCAAGTTCAGCAATCCACCCCTTTGGTCCCCAAACCCAATGTGCCACAGGAACGTACACAAGAAGACTCCAAAGTGCCATGATAAATACCCAGCCTTTGAACTTAACACGTTCGGCAAAGGCACCCGTGATAAGGGCGGGTGTAATGATCGCAAACATCATCTGAAAGGCCATATAAGCCATGTTAGGGACGTTGCCAGCTGCGTAAACGGTACCTACTTGGCCTTTTAAAAAAAGAAAATCAAGACCACCAATGAAACCGTTTTTTTCGGAAAAAACCAAGCTATAGCCTATGATGACCCACAACAGCCCAACCAGAGCAAGGGCGATGTAATTTTGAAGAAGTGTAGAAACCACATTCTTTTTATTCACCATACCAGCATAGAAGAAAGCAAGACCCGGCGTCATAAGCATCACGAGGGCAGAAGACATCAATAGCCACGCAGTGTTGCCAGAGTCGATGTGTGGCGCAGGAGGGGCGCCGTCAGCAAATACTTGCATCGGTGAAAGAGCAAGTATCAGCATAAAAAGCACAAAAGACTTTTTCATTATTTTTCTCCAGAAAATCCCTACATTTCTTAATAGTAATGAAAGAAAGTTAATAATATATTTCAATAAAGAAGAGAGTGTAAGTATTTTCTAGTTATGCCAAGTAATTAAATATTTTTTATTTTATTTTATAGTATCTTTATTTAGGCTCCCTAACTTCTAATTTGTGTATTGCATGTAGTTGCATAAACTAAGTCTACCAAATTATGACGGTTTTTCCGCATGAACTTCCGTTTTCCAAAAAGTTGTGTCCTTTTTTAAGTTGATCAAGGGTTGATTCTAACGACCTGGTTAAAGTTGAAAAAATACGTTTTTCTTGAACGAGGTGAGCGATTTTCTGGAGGATATGTCCCTGACTCTCGAGGCGAAACTGGTGCATGGATTTTGCAAACATGAATTCCCAGTGGACGGACTGGGCCTTTGCTTTAAAGGGGACCACATCAAGCGTTTCAGGATCATCTATGACGCAAAGATTGCCAAAGGGACGTAAAATTTTTGGATATAAAGATACGTAATCCTTGGTGTGGGTGGTTGCAAAAATGACGTCGACTTCGGGCTGGCCAAGGCGCGCTAGCTCCGTCTCAAGATCCCGTCCCATCACATGATCGGCGCCCATTTTTTTGACCCAGTTTTTTGTTTCTGGACGTGAGGCTGTCACGATGACCGTCGCGGGTGTGATGGCCTTTAAAAGTTGAATGGCAATGGAACCCACGCCGCCCGCACCCCCAACAATCAGCACAATAGTTTGCGGCGTATAGGTAATCCCTCGCTCGAAAAGAGCTTCCCAGGCAGTGAGGGCAGTAAGAGGGAGAGCGGCGGCTTCTTCAAAGGAAAGACGCTCTGGTTTTTTGGCCACAAGCCGTGCGTCGACCGCTTGGCGGCTCGCGTAGCTTCCGGGGCGCATCAGATCACCTGCATAAAAGACCGCGTCCCCTTCTTTGAATCCGCTAACGTTTTTCCCTGTTTTCAAGACGATGCCGGCTGCGTCCCATCCAAGAATCACAGGATCATCAGAAGTTCCGTTTCTCGAACGTCTGATTTTATAGTCCACAGGATTCAAGGAAAAGGCTTTGACATCTATGAGAAGATCCATGTCACCAGGCACGGGATCATTAAGCGTACGTACCTTTAGATCAAACGCCTCTAAAGGGTGAGCAGTCTCATAACAAAAAGCTTTCACGTGACAACATCCTGAAATGAAAATAAAAGGGATTTTATCCTTTAAAGTCCTAACAAAAGGTAAATATGTCAAGAGTATGTTCTTAAGAAAAAAGATCGTTTTTGCGTATCAAACATGGTCATGGGGTGCTTATTAGGTTTAGAATAAAGAAAAAAGGGAGATATAAGATGCTAAAAGATATTGTTCTCGTCGCACCTACCAGAACCCCCATTGGCGCATACGGCGGTGTTTTTAAACAAGCTCCAGCCACAGAACTTGGCGCTGCTGTCATCAGGGAAACAGTCAAACGAGCAGGTCTTGAGCCTGAAAAAGTGGACGCTGTTTTTATGGGAAACGTTGTACAGGCCGGTAACAAGATGAACCCTGCACGTCAAGCAGCGATGCAAGGCGGGCTTTCTCATCATACGCCCGCCATGACTGTGAACCGTGTATGCGGCTCTGGGTTGCAGGCTGTTTTTAACGCCGTGCAAGAGATCGCCCTAGGGACATCAGAGTTTGCGGTTGCAGGCGGTATGGAAAATATGGATATGGCGCCCTACCTTGTGCCAGGGGGGCGCTGGGGGTACCGCATGGGGGACGCCTCCATGCACGATAGTATGCTCAGAGACGGTCTTCACGACGCGTTTTCCGACCATCACTCGGGCTGGCATACCGAGGATCTCATTACAAAGTATAGGATCACGCGTGAAGAGCAAGATTTATGGGCGTACAACTCTCAAGCGCGGTTCGCACGCGCCCAGGCGTCAGGTCTTTTTCGTCAAGAAATCATAGGGATCAAGGTAAAAGAGAAAAAAGGAACGGTGCTCATTTTCGATGACACCTCTAACCGACCCGACACAACTCTTGAAGCCCTTCAAAAACTAAAGGCGGCCTTCAGGCCAGAGGGAAGCCTGACGGCAGGAAACTCGCCAGGCCTTAATACAGGAGCCGCCGCCATGGTCGTGACGACCCTGAAAAATGCTAAAGACAAGGGGCTTTCTCCCAGCGTATGGGTTCTTGCATACGCCGTGAGTGCTGTTGAGCCTGGTTTTTTTGGCATTGCACCAGCCCCTGCCATTCGGCTTGTTTTACAAAGGGCTGGATGGCGCCTAGAAGACGTTGACCGCTTTGAAATCAATGAAGCATACGCGGCTGTGCCTTTGGCAGTCATCAAAGAACTTGACCTTGACGCGGCGCGTGTGAATGTGGAGGGCGGCGCAGTTGCCCACGGCCATCCCATTGGCGCCACGGGTGCAATCCTGACCACAAGGCTTATCCACGCCATGGCGCGCGAAGGGCTTCAAAAGGGCATTGTGTCCCTGTGTATAGGAGGGGGACAAGGGGTCGCCATGGCCATCGAGCGGTGCTAGGATCTGGGGATGGACGCGCTTTACCGTCATCATTGAGGAGCCTGATCCTATGAAACATAAGGGGATCGCGCGCTTTTAACGCGGTTGCGACCGAAGCCAGCCGCGTAAAAGTAACAAAAGCGCAATACAAGCTCCCAAAATACTTGTGACGGCAAAAGTCGCGTGCATGCCGACGGCTACATTCTGGGCGGGGGCTGTTTCAATGTGGGATGTGTCCGTGGCAAAGGCAAAGACTGCGCCCATGGCGCAAGCGCCGGTCATGAGACCAAGATAACGAGACAAGTTCAAAAGCCCCGACATCATTCCCCGATCATGATCCATAACATCAGTCATGAGTGCGGTGTTATTGGCTGTTTGGAAAAGCGCGTATCCCCCCGCAATGAGCGTGACAGGTGCAAGATATCCCGGAATTCCAAAAGAGACGGGGATGAGAGCTAAGAGAAAAGACCCAAGACTAAGACTTAACAGGCCTACCAGGGTTAGGGATTTTGTACCATACCGATCCACAAGCCGTCCTGCAGGAACACCGGTCATGACCACGATGAGGGGACCAAAGGACATAACAAGCCCCATAACCTGCGTGCTAAGACCCATCCCGTGGGTAAGATAATAGGGGCCCACCACAAGGTTGGTCATGAGAATCCCAGAGGTCACAATGCCCATGGTCAGATGCCCTGTGGAGGCACACTGGGTAAAAAGGCCGAGGGGCACCAAGGGGAAACGCGCTTTTTGTTCTGTCAGGATGAAAAGGCCAAAACTGATGAGGCAAGTCAAAAGAAAACAGGCATTTGTTTTGCAAAAAAATGTTTCCTCTAGGGTCATGAGAAGGGCATAAGAGGCAAGGCAGGTCGCTAAAAGAAAAGTACCTGTGTAATCAAAAGATTTCTTGAGATGTAAGGGTTGTTCTTCTTGGGGCGCCAGGTGTTTAAAAGCGAGGAAAAAAAGTAGCGTTAAAGGGACATGGATAAGAAAAACCCCTTGCCAGCCAAAAAGGTAAAGAAGGCCTCCGCCAAGGGAGGGACCAAGAGCCGTTCCCACAGCAGAGGTGGCCCCCACAAGGCCCATAGCGCTGCCAATGCGTTCTTTGGGAACAACCCGGCTGATCAAGGCCACGCTAAGACTCATCAAGATGGCAGCGCCCACACCCTGGGCAAGGCGCGCGGTAATCAACAGAAAGAGGGAAGCAGCACCGCCACACATAGTGTGAGAAGAGCCCCTTTTGTATGGGAAATGGTGCGTGCTTTTGGCGACATTAAAAGCTTCTTTCTAGAGGCATGCTTGAGCGCAATGACTTAAGCATCTTGCCACACAATGTCGAGAATATCGGGATCACTTTCTAGCGTGCCCCTGAGCGCCTCATAAAGCCTCTGGTAATCAGGTCTGAGATCAATCTTACCAAAAAAACGTCTGACTTTAGGTTTTCTTGGATCAATGAAACACACAAATTGTTCGTCCTCACCGCCTTGACTCGCGCAGCAAAGCGCGATTTTGGCGCGCGCGTGTTGAAGGGGGAGATAATAACCCCAGTCTTCTGCAATGATATCTGTTAGATGGATATTATGATCCGCTAAGCGGGTGGTGAGATACTGCGCAAGCCTTTTCCCCCAAATGCCAGGGTTTATTTCGTCTTCTTCACCGTCATACGGAGGAAATTTTGAAGATTTAAATTCAACAAGTGTTTTCATAAAGATGTCTCGTGCGAAAGTCTTTTGATAGAATACTTCAATGGTATGAAATGAAAAGGCTTTGGGTAAGGGATGTTGGGAGAAATCATCACAAGAGCAGGAGGGGAAGAGGATCAAGATTACAGACAGAGCGGCTTAGCTATCTTTGAGAAGACTCTTCTAGCTGATAGATGGTTTTGATTTCATAATTTTTACGGGGACCCTTTACTTGGTGGGTGATGGAGAACTGGCCGCGCGCAAAAAAGACGTACGCCGATGCATAGTGATCACACAGACACTGATGTTCGGTTTTTCCGTGCCATAGGCTATCGTCATTAAGCTCTAGGATCACTGTGTGAAACAACCTCTTTGGTACTTCTTTAAAGTAAACGGCAAAGCCCCCTGGCGCTTTTTCAAAGAGATATTCTTTAAAAAAGGAAGAGGTATAGTCACCTGCAATAAGCTGCCCTTCTTCGCGGTAAAGAGTGTAGTGATCAGTAGTTTCCTCAAAAACAGCTTCGCCTCTCATGGAGGCGTGACCGGGGATTTCGCGTGTGAAGTACCATTTTCCAAGGAGGGTTTTTAAAAGCGTCTCTGGATGCCAGTCCTGTGCGTGCGGCTTGTTATCGGGTCGGATTGGGGCAGGTGCCATCTTGAGTGTATTGATCTTTTGTCATCTTGATTAGTTATAGCATCGACGTTTTTGCAGTCAAACGGATTGAGGAGAGAAAATATAAAATCTTATGAAATAGCTATGTCATTTCAATTGGTATCCAAGTGCTTGAATTTTTTCCTCTATCTCCGAGTCAATTTTAGATTTTCCAGTGTGAAAAGACAGAGTTTGTAATGAAGGCGGCATTTTTTGAGACATAAATTCAGAAAAGTCTATCTTTGTGTCATAGATGTGTATTTTGCGTAAGCGAGGGAGATGTTTGAGTCCCTCAAACGTTTCGAGGGATCTACAGGTTATGATTTCTAACTCTTCGAGGTGCGATAATTTATCATTAAAAATCAAACACTGATTTGGATCTGATCTTCTAAGTGTAAGATTTTTAGGTTTTGAAATCTTTTAATTTTGCCTAGATCATTGAATCCTCGAACACGTACAAGTTTAAGATGTTCAATTTGATTCTCGCCGATTTCATGGAGTTTATCTCTGCTTCCTAAGAAAAGGTTAAATGTTTTCAATTTTGAAGGTTATTCACAAAAGTAACAGGAGCTTTTTTTACAGAATTCAGAGATAAAAATTGGAGTTTCGAAAGCGCGCCAATCGCCTCGATGTTTTTTGAGTGCCCCTCTATGATCAGAAATTTAAGATTTTATAGTTTTTGAGATAGTCAAGGTTAAGAGATTTTGTTTTCGTATCTACAAGAATAAGACTTTCAAGGTTCTTAAAATTTTCAAAATTTAGAATTTCTTTATCGTCTAAGGTATATATGCCGATACTGGGTTTTTGCAACGCCTTAAGATTGGCCAAAGATTGAGTGTTGACGGCGCGTTGTAAGCAATCCACATAAAGGCACTTTACATCAGGAATACTAGTAATGTGTCGCAATCAAAGCAATGCGAGTAATGGCCATAGAAACGTACCCCAAAATTCTTATCGTATTTTGCGCAAAGATGATTGATCTCGCTCAACAAAGAATCTGTATAGGTGTGCTCAACAAATTGAAGGATCGCGTGGTGACCATCCTTTAGATCACGCTCAATTTGCGCGTATGGGAGAGTTTCAGGGCTACTGATTCTTATTTGGTGCTGTTCTTTTGGGCGCATAACTTTCTATTTCTTTCAGTTGGAAATGAAAAACAAGATAGGTTCTTGCGAAAATAAAAGTCTATGATGTGAAGATACATTAGGTCCTAACGTGGCGGAGGGAGAGGGATTCGAACCCTCGGTACGTTAAAAACGCACAACGGTTTTCGAGACCGCCCCATTCAACCGCTCTGGCATCCCTCCGACACTTTTGCTCTTACCTGGAAAACAAAGAAAGATCAAGCTGTACGAGGGAAATGTATGAACAAATTATACAAGATGCCAAAGAGTGTGTTCGAAAAACGTCCTACCATACGTGTTTTTCGATACAGTCATAGAAAAGGCCCGCAATGTCCTTATTCAGGGTTGTCTCGATCCCTTCCAGGCCAGGGGACGAGTTCACTTCTAAGACCTTTGGTCCTGTGTCAGAGCGAATAATATCAACCCCTGCAACCTTAAGACCCATGACCTTCGCAGCTTTGATGGCCATGCGGCGCTCTTCTGGGGTTATTTTGACAGACGTTGCAACTCCCCCAAGGTGTAGGTTCGAGCGAAATTCACCGTCCTTTGCTTGACGTTGCATGGCGCCCACAACTTTACCATCAATGACAAAGCAACGAAGATCCTTACCGTTGGCTTCTTTGACGAATTCTTGTACTAAAAGGTTTGTGCGCAGGCTTTTAAAAGCGTTGATCACACTTTCGGCCGCTTTTTTTGTTTCGGCTAAGACAACGCCTGTGCCCTGCGCTCCTTCAAGAAGTTTCACAATCAAAGGGACACCGCCCACAAGCTTGATAATTTCAGTGGTATCAAGGGGAGAGCCTGCCATGGCGGTCACGGGCATTTGAATCCCATTTAGGGCAAGATTTTGTAAGGTCCGCAGCTTGTCACGCGCACGCGCAATGGCACTCGCTTCATTAAGGCAATACGCTCCTGTAAGCTGAAATTGGCGCAAGAGAGCACATCCGTAAAAGGTGGCTGATGGGCGAATGCGGGGAATAACCGCGTCCACATGATCAAGGGGCTCGCCGCCGCGGTAATAGACTTTCGAGCTTGCGGCACTGATATTCACATAACAATGTTTGATATTCACAAACTGTACGTGGTGTCCACGTTTCTCACCGGCTTCAATCAGGCGTTGATTAGAGTAAAGATTGGGGTTGCTGGCCAGGACCAGAATGCGCAACGGGCGGCCCTTCATAGCGTGCGGTGTATAGTTTTCGTGAACGTCACTATCAAGCTTTACCCCAAGGCAAAAGGAGGAATCAGGATCAATAAGGAAGCGGTTTTCCATGGCCTCACGTCCAAGGAGCATGCGGTAACCCATGGCGTCTCGGTCGGTCAGGGTGACCTCAATCTCCCACTCCTCATCACCTAAGTGGATGAGGGTTTTGATGACAGGGCGACGTTCTTTGTCACCGCTTGAGCTTTTGACGATGCGCTTATCTAAAAGGGGCGCTTTGCAGGATCTTACGATTTTAGTATTGCGCTGAATGGGGTGCACATCAAAGGAAACAAAGGTTTGTCCGTCTTCTTCACTATAGCGAATGTTAAAGGCATGGAGCGCTGAGGTTCTAGCCCCTGAGTCTGCTTTTATTTTGATGACGGGAATGCCAAGGGTGGGCAGGGCGCACCACTCTTCTTTGCCAAGGATTTTCTTCATGGGGTTCTCTCCGCCCTTAAGGTCTTGTGTTCTCAGCTGAAACTAATGTGGACGGTGCCTTTGGGCGCAAGAGAAGGCATTGTTGTCCTGTTTTTGAGAGCATTTTACAAGCAGCAAGTGCTTCTTGCTCGGTAAGACCTGTCAGTTTTGCTTGGTAAAGGCGCTTTCTTTTTCTGTTAGAGGCTGAAACAGAAACTTTTGCTTTAGCGATTTTCTTGATGGCAGCTAGATGTATTTTAGCGGCATTTTGGGCGTCTTGTGCTTTGGCATAGGCGCCGACCTGGATGGACCATTTACGCGCAGGGCGATCAGAGGTTACGGCCGAAACAGATCTGATCTTGGCGCCAATCAAATCGGTGTGTGGTAAGGTTTTCTTGAGTTGCTTTTTCGCAACGACAGGCGGTTCATTTTCCTTCAAGCAAACAGATCTGATGGTATCCCCAATGGGATCTTGCCCGTCAGCCAGCGCGTCCCGGCACAGGTCCTTGGTAGATCTCTTCTCATAGGATGCGTGACGAAGGGGTGCCGTCAAACCGTCCTCTTTTACCAACGGAAGGTCCGTTTTTTGACCCTTAAAGGCGGCTTCCATCAAGTGGGTAATCCGGCGATCACGCGCAGCACCCGAGTCGCCGCCCAAGACAACAGCAATGATGCGTTTGTCCCCTCGTTGGGCAGAGGCAACCAGGTTAAAGCCCGCAGGATTGGTAAAACCTGTCTTGATACCATCGACACCGGGTACTTTTGAAAGGAGCTTGTTATGATTGTTGTGGCGCTGTCCGTTGTACCAAAAAGCTTGAGTCCTAAAGTAAGTGTAATATTTAGGAAAACGCTTGTAGATTTGCTGTCCGAGGCGAGCAAGATCATGAGCGGTCGTGACTTGGCCGACATCATGAAGACCGTGGGCGTTTTTAAAGGTTGTATTCTTCATACCAAACGAGCGCGCTTTTTGTGTCATCAGAAGGGCAAAGCGGTCCTCGCTTCCCGCCAGGTATTCAGCCACGGCGACAGATGCATCATTGGCAGACTTTGTGATAATGCCAAGGAGAGCGTCATTCACAGTAATCACCGTGCCAGCCTTAAGGCCTAGTTTACACGGAGGCTGCTTGGCGGCGCGTGCGGACACGGGAAGCTTTGTGCGCAGAGTGACTTTCTTATTTTCCAGCGCTTCGAAAAGGAGGAGAAGAGTCATAATCTTTGTGGTGGAGGCAGGATAACGGGGATCATCCGAGAATTCACGGTGAAAAACAGTCCCTGTTTTAGTGTCGATCACGACGGCTGCATATTTGTTTTTAGGCGCTTTCGCGCCAAAGACATTGGCTGTACCTAAGGAAAAAGTTAGCGCAATCCCGCAAATAAAAGCCTTCAAACACCGCATGCATCAAATCCATCTCATCTCTCAAGCTTTCATTCTAGCGAGCTTGAGGCGGCTTGTCACCCAAAAGCAGCTACATTTTTAGAAAAATATGATGAAAGTTCTTGAGGCTCTGCGATAGAGAGTTTTGGCAGGTAAAGCGCGTCAGCGAACGGTCTTCCCAGCAGACCGTTCGCTGACATGATTGGTTTAAGAAGCCGTCTTTTGTCGTTTGAGGTTAATCACATCTTGGGTGAGCTCTTCAACAGCCTTAATAGAAGAGTCAAACATTTGGCGTTCGTGTGCGGTGAGGGATAGTTCAATCACGCGCTCAACGCCGCTTCCCCCAATGATGACGGGTACGCCGGCATAAAGATCCTTGCACCCATATTCGCCCGTAAGCCAAGCAGCGCAAGGGAAAATACGTTTGGTATCTTTAAGATAGGCCTCTGCCATGGCAACAGCCGAAGAGGCTGGCGCATAAAATGCGGAGCCTGTTTTCAAAAGACTGACGATTTCGCCGCCGCCCGAGCGTGTGCGTTCGACAATTTTATCCAGTTGATCCTGGGTAAGCCATCCCATGCGTACGACTTCGGGTAGGGGAATGCCGGCAATGGTTGAAAAGCTGACCAAAGGCACCATGGTATCCCCGTGTCCACCCAAGACCATGGCATGGACGTCTTCAACGGAGACGTTGCACGCTTCACTGAGGAAATAGCGGAAACGGGAAGCATCAAGGACACCGGCCATGCCCACCACTTTTTGGGGGGAAATGCCGCTTTCTTTTTGCATCACATAGACCATGGCATCCAGTGGATTTGTAATCACGATCACAAAGGCATCTGGACAGTTTTCTTTGATACCCTTAGCAACGTTACATACGATCCCTGCGTTGGTCGCCAAAAGATCATCGCGGCTCATCCCTGGCTTGCGAGGAAGGCCTGCTGTGACAATCACGACGTCGCATCCCTTTAGGGCTTTGTAGTCATTAGATCCTGAAAGGGCGATATTGAACCCTTCTACGGCGGAGGACTGGGCAAGATCAAGGGCTTTTCCCTGAGGGATGCCTTCTGCCACATCCACTAGAACGACGTCAGCGAGCTCTTTAAGACCGATGAGATGCGCAAGGGTTCCACCGATCTGGCCAGAACCCACAAGACCAATTTTAAAACGTGCCATTTTTTTATCTCCCTAAAATATTAACGTAAGGCAGCAGAGCGTTCTCTTTTTTGTTGAAGGGCTTGTTGTAGAAAGTGTCCTCCTAAGGTGACGCTTTCTTCATCAATGCCGTGTCCCATCCCTGGGCGTGCCCGCGTTTCGACGGGTACTTTCCAGGAATGTAAAAGGTTTGAGGCGCGCTCCATTTCATGGAAATCAACAACTTGATCTTCTTCTCCGTGTATGAGGAGCACAGGAGGCTTGCTTTTGACGTGTCCGTCTTCAAGGAGAAGGGCACCTGAATAACCAAGAACGCCCGCACAAGGGGTTGGCCTGCTAAGGGCGCAATGAAGGGCCATCATGGTGCCTTGAGAGAAACCTGCAAGGGCAAGATTTTCATCCCCAAGTCCCCGGTCCTTGAGGGCAGCGTCAAGAAAATCATTAAGGTAAGGCGCGCATTCTTTGGCACCTGCCAAAAGAGAGTCGGGCGTCCAGTTTGAAATGTCAAACCATTGCCGCCCAAAGAAAGGTGAGTTCTCACAGGCAAAAGGCGCATGGGGGGCAATAAATTCAGCTTGGGGCAGATGTCTACGCCAAGCATGCCCCAAAGAAAGCAAGTCCTCGCCATTGGTGCCATAACCATGAAGCAAGACGACAAGCTGTTCAACACGTCCTTGTGCTGGGCGTAAAGAGGGTCCATTTAGCATGCGCACGCTCTCCTGTTGTGTTTATGAAAAAAGTATTCTATATAGCATGCCCTAATTAAAGCCACTTGCAAACCCTAGCGATGCAAAGAATGCCATAACCTGCGTAGATTGATGGAGAAAAAGGAAAAATTCTTTTTTGAAGGATGCGTGTCCAAAGGGCCCCCCACAAGATACCCGCCATACCCACGCTCACCAAAAACCAGGGAATATCTTGAGGGGAAAGCCATAAACCAACGGCCCCAAAAAGTTTAATGTCTCCTCCGCCTAGGGGGGGGGCTTTGATTTTTTTTTCATAATACAATTTTAAAGAGTACGTCAGTCCCATAAGCAGAGCGGCGCAGAAGAGCGCTTGCGCTAGGGGGGTGTGATGATAAAACACATGAAAAATACCAAGCGTGGCAACAAATCCCACGGCTGTGTTAGGAAGGCAGTAAGTTCTGAGGTCGGTATAGATCAGATAAAGGGCTGTCAAAATAAAAAGACCCCACAAGGTATAGGATATCATCAGATCTCTTTTTCTTAAGGCCTAAGGTAGGGTATAGATAACAAAACATGCCTGCAATACAGAAGATGGATACAACACAGGACTATTTACTTAAAGGCGCGGTGCACCTTCGCCAGCTCCGCACTGGGTACCGGGCGGGGATTGACCCCGTTTATTTGGCAGCCGCCTGCGGCGCGCGTGCCGGCGACCAAGTTTTGGACGCGGGCGCAGGGGTTGGTGCGGCCAGCTTGTGCCTTGCTGTGCGCGTGCCTGGATGCGTGGTGACTGCCCTCGAACGTGAAGAAGCTCTCATGACTTTTTTACAAGAAAACATTCTGAAAACAGGCCTAGAAGAGAGGGTCGCAGGGACCTGTGGTGATTTGTTTTCCCTTTGTGACACTCTAAAAGAACGTCGCTTTGATCACGTGATGACCAATCCGCCGTTTATGGGAGCGGGGCACACACCGTCTATGAATGATTTGAAGAAAAAAGCGCATCACGAAGAGGCCCATCAAAGCGTTGAAGGATGGCTGAAGGCCTGTCTTTTCTTTTTAAAAGAGCGAGGGACTCTTACCCTTATTCACCGCGCAGACCGTCTCGATCAAATTATGGCATTTCTATGGCGACGTGTGGGGGAGATTCGCCTTTATCCTCTTTTATCAAAGGCGGATGGTCCGTGTAAAAGATTCCTTTTAACGGGCAGAAAAGGATTAAAAACGCCGCTCCAAGCCATCACTCCTTTGATCGTGCATGAAGATGATGGGACTTATACAGCGCAGGCGGTGGAAATTCTCCAGCATAGAAAAGGACTTGGAGAGCTTTTGTCCTCAACTCTTTGACAACTCTCGCTCCTTGCGTTACGGAGCCGCTCCAGGCACCATGGAGAAACACCAAAGAAAAAGAAAGAGGGTGAGGAGTGCGTATATCAAAAGTAATCTGGAGCAGTGTGGTTTATCTTCTTGCCGCCCTTTCGGCAAAGGCCAATGACACCATGGCATCGGTGAAATCGGGCGAGATCGAATATAAAGTCAGTCATGACATTGAAATGCAAAAAGAAGAGCTAACGCTTTCACCAGAAGAAATCAGTGTCGTTTACGAGTTTTTTAATCACGCAAGCCACGAGATTAAAGCCGAAGTCGCTTTTCCGCTGCCCACCATGACGCCTTATTCGGAAATTTGGGACGAACAGTATTTTGCCTATAAAAAATTAGAGCGCTTCACAGAAGAAGAAACGTCTACGCTTGCCTCTGTCTTAGAAGCGCGTCCCTTCTTAAATTTCAAAAGAACTGTTGACGGCGAAAGTTACGGTTATCTCAGCAAAGTTGTGGCGCTTTTGCCAAGCGGCAAAGATATCACCGCGCTTTTGTCCCAGAATCAAGTTCCTCTTTCCCGGGCGTTTCTTCTTGGTATTCAAGAAGAAAGTTGGCTGGATAAAAATCCGAAACTCAAAGAGAAAATTAAAAAACTGAATTTACTGGACGATAAAGGGATGCCAAAATGGCAAGACCACACGATTTTTTATTGGACACAGTATTTTCCAGCTCAAAAGAAAAGCCGCGCCACCCACACCTATAAGCCTGCGACAGGTTACTATTGGGCTTCTCCTCAAGGAAAGGTCGCGTCCCTTGACCAAGTCTTGCTTGCGGATAAGACTTTGTTATGGAAAGAGTTTTGTCCTAGTCCTGACTTTGAAAAAGAAGTGTTAGGATTATTTCAAGGGGATGACACACCTCAAGAGCATCAAACGAGACGCATTGCCGTTGTGGATTATATGCTGAAAACAGGTGCAAACTGGCGGGGTCCTATTGCTGACTTTACCTTAAAGATTGTACCCCCAGCTGGTATGGTTGCGACTTTTTGCGCGCCCGAAGGGGTGTCGTATACTGAGGACGCTCAAGGAGCCCTTACGCTGCATCTTCAGAACTTTAAACCCCAAGAAGATTTACATGTCTTGTTTGTGAAAAAAGCCAAAGAAGGGTAGGCAGGAGAGGCTCTAAGTTTGGTTTGTCCTGTATCATTGCAAGCGACTGGACCAAAATGATGCAAAATGATAGAATTGTCCATGGTTTGCATTAGGGCTTTGGTGTGCCGGCTGCTCAAGAAATTCCCAGGCGGGGTCTAATGTTCGTCTTATCATCTCCTTCTGGTGCGGGAAAAACCACCATCACGAGACGCCTTCTTGAGGGCGACTCTCGCCTTATTGTGTCGATTTCTGCTACGACTCGGCCTCCTAGACCTGGTGAGATTAATGGGAAAGATTATCACTTTGTCACCCATGAAGAATTCAGACGCCTCAAAGAGGCGGGTGAGTTTTTAGAGTCAGCTTGCGTTTTTGATCAGCACTATGGGACCCCCAAAGCGCCTGTAGAGCGGGCGCTGTCCGACGGATTCGACGTGCTTTTTGATATCGACTGGCAGGGTGCACAGTCTTTGACGTATTCGGCTCAAGGGGATGTCGTCAAGGTTTTCATTTTGCCGCCAAGCAGGCAAGAGCTTGAAAGGCGTCTTCGCGCGCGCGCCCAAGACGCCGAAGCGGTTGTCCTTAAACGTATGGCACGCGCTAACGATGAAATGAGTCACTGGGCAGAATATGACTATGTGGTGGTTAACCGAGAGCTTGACCACAGCCTTGCTCAAATTCATGGGATTCTTTCTAGTGAGCGGTTAAAGCGGCGTCGTCTTCGGGGAATGGCGGACTTTGTCAACAAGCTTCGTCATGAAAACGATCAGACTAATGAACGCCAACACGCGTAGGTTGTGGGTGTGTTAAATCACTGCGGGTCAGAGTAGAGACTCTCTACGTCTTCTTCTTCAGCGGGAATGCAATAAGCTTCTTGAAACCAGCGCCCGAGGTCCACTTGCTTACACCTACTTGAACAAAAAGGACGAAAAGCATGGTCTGTGGGCTTTTGGCATAAAGGGCATGCATTCTGTAGGTTAGGCTTCTGGGGGATGGTCATCATAGGTCTTAAGAGTTTCCTTGCCTGTCACCTATGACAGAAAAATAATCTAAGAGAAACATCTTTTTAAGGCCAGGGTCTATTTTCACCGCACGATGAACATGATAGACTCGACAAAAATGATAAGTAAAAACAGGGGTAGGGTCGTGCAAAAAGAAAGATCTCTTTCTTTTCTAAATATATTTAAAGGACAGCACAGGATCAGATTTGGGATCCTTGGTATCTTTGTGACTCTTTTGGTGTCATCCATTGTCTTGACGACGACCTACACCCATCTGAATATCCAAAAGGCCGTTGAGCTGACGGCACAAGATCTTATCAGCAAAACTCAAAAAACCATTGTGGATGATACGATCTCTTACTTCACGCCTGCCATGAAAATCATGACCCTTGGGTCATCGGTGGAACGCGCAGCAGACGCGCCAATCTTAGAAAATGCTCCTGTGATTGCTTTTTTAAGAGGGTGTCTTGACGCGCTCGAGCAAACAACCCTTGTGTTTGCCTCTGACGAAGAAGGTAATATGGTGTCTGTAGGGCACATTCCTGATAAAAGGGTCTATTTATACGATGCCGATAAACCTATCCCGCACGAAAGTGCGTATGTCCTTGATATTGTTGATAGAAGACACGGAGAATACAAGGAGTCAAGGTCCTATGTCGATAAAAATGGAAAAGAACTCGCTCGTGAGTATAAGCCAAATGTAAAACTATCAGACCAATATGACCACCGAAAAAGAGACTGGTATGTGAAGACCAAGGCAGAACTAAAGCCTAATTGGTCGGATGTCTATCTCAGTTGGTTTTCATCAGATTTTGTGGTGACAGCAACGGTGCCCTTGTTTGATCATAATGGAAAATTTGTGGGCGCGCTTGCGTGTGACATTGGTATTGATAATATCTCGCTTCTTCTGCGCCGTCAAAAGGCAAGCCGCTCTGGCATAAACTTTATTATTAATAAAAAAGGCGAGGTCGTTGCTTTTCCTGATCAAGGAAGAAACTATATTACTACGCAACAGGTACAAACGATTATTGGGCCAGAAGCCGGCATGCGTCTTGCTAAGGTGAGTGAGCTTGGTGAGAGTAATATTGTTGAAGCTTATAATGTGTTCTTAAAGGAAGGTAAGCAGCACTTTCAATATATGAAAGAAGATATTAAATACGTTGCAAACTTTTCTTACTTTGGTGATCTTTTTTCTCAGGACTGGATTTTGGGTTTAGTGGCGCCGTACGACGACTTTATGGGACCTATTCATGAGATCAGTAAAGACGTCATTTTGATTTCTGTCGTGATTCTTTTTGCATCAATTATTTTGCTTGTCGTGTTTGCGCAAAAAATTTCCTATCCCATTGAGGTGTTAGCCGGTCAAATGCGTCGCATTAGGGATCTTGATTTAGATCCACCAAAACCTCTTGAATCTCATTTTTTTGAGATTACTCAAATGGAAAATGCCCTTAATGCCATGCGGGAAGGGCTTTCGGCCTTTGGTAAGTTCGTTCCCAAAAATCTTGTACGCACGCTGATCCAAAAAGGAAACGCCGTCAGCCTTGGGGGCGAGCGGCGTAATGTGGCGATTTTGTTTTCTGATATTGAAAATTTTACAAGTATCTCAGAAAACATGGATTCAGACGCGCTTATGAATCACTTATCGACTTACATCAGCGAACTTAGTAACATTGTGCTCACCTACAAAGGAACCATTGATAAGTATATTGGTGACTCTATTATGGCCTTTTGGGGGGCGCCTGAAGAGGATCCAAGAGCCGCCATTAACGCCTGTAAAGCGGCTCTTAAGTGCTCAAAAAGACTCCAAACACTTAACCAGCAGTGGCTTTTGAAGGGGCTACCGCCTCTTCCAACGCGTATTGGTCTTAACTTTGGCGAAGTGATTGTGGGAAATATGGGATCTGAAGACCGTATGAACTACACGATTATTGGGGATCACGTGAACCTCGCGTCACGTCTTGAGGGAATCAATAAGGTGTATCACACGTATATGCTCATTAGTGAGTTTGTCCATGACGCCCTTGAGGGGACTTTCCTTACGCGGCCTTTGGATATTGTTGCCGTAAAAGGCAAAGAGAAAGGGGTGCGTATTTTTGAGCTTGTCGCGCAGTATTCCGAGGATCCAGAGTTTGCCGCAACCCCGGAGCAAGAGCTTTGGTGTGATTTGACAACCCAGGCCTTTGAAAAATACCTAGCACGCGAGTGGAAAGAGTCTATTGCCCTTTACGAACAGGTGCTGATGAGAAAAGAGAAGGATCCTGTTGCGCTTCTCTATATCGAGCGCTGCCAGGCGTTTATGGCAGATCCGCCTCCTGAAGATTGGGATGGGGTCTTGCATTTACACACAAAATAAGTCAACTCTTATAACGCGAGGCCCTTCATAGGGAAGGCGCACCGGAAGGAAGAGGACGTGGAAATATTTCGTGTGGATAACATCTCAAGGCGCTTTCAAAGCGCTATGGGAGATGTGTGGGCCTTAAAAGAGGTCTCCTTCAAGGTGACTAAGGGCTCTATTACAGGAATAGTGGGTAAAAGTGGCGCTGGAAAAAGCACACTTCTGCGCTGCCTTAATGGTCTTGAGACACCTGATACCGGTCACCTTTATTTCGAAGATCAAGCGCTTGATGCGTATGCGCCGTCTGAGCTTCGGCAGGTACGTCAAAAAATCGGCATGATCTTCCAACATTTTAATTTGTTGAGGCGCCGCACAGCCCTTGAAAATGTTTCCCTTGGTCTTGAGTTTATGGGGCTTTCTCAACAAGAATGCCATAGGCGTGCTTTAGAGGCCTTACGCCTTGTTGGCATTGATCATAAAAAAGACGCTTATCCAGGTGAGCTTAGCGGTGGGCAGGCCCAACGTGTGGCTATTGCAAGGGCGCTTGCGTGCAAGCCACATGTGCTTCTTTGTGACGAGGCCACCTCTGCCCTTGATCCCGAAACAACCCAAGAAATTTTAAGCCTTTTATCGGATTTGAATCATACGTTGGGACTCACTATCGTGCTCATCACCCATGAAATGGCCATTGTCAGGGACCTTTGCACCCATGTGGTTGTCATGGATCACGGAAGTGTTATTGAAGAAGGGCGCGTGGAAACGGTTTTCCAAGCGCCGGCCCACGAAGTTACAGCCGCCCTTGTTCAACATCTTTTTAATGCGCGCGTTCCAAGGGTCATCAGCCGCCGACTTACGGATACCCCAAGGCCGACGACGACCCAGGCCCTTTATCGCCTTCTTTTTACCGGGGCGAGTGCCAAAGAGGCCGTCGTGGCAGAGCTCATGCGCGAGCAGCATATTCCCTTGAATATTGCAGGAGGAACCCTCGATCCCCTGGGTGACTCTCTTTGTGGAACCTTGATCGTGACAGTGCCTTATGACACAAGCGTGATAGAGCGTACTAAAGAGTACCTGACAAGCAAGCAAGTACATGCGACATTTTTAGGATATTTATCAGATGATTGATCTTTTCTTGAGCAGTCTTTTGGAAACGCTGATCATGGTTTTCATTGCAAGTGTGATGGGGATCTTGGGCGGCATTCCCTTGGGCGTGTTACTTTTTGCAAGCACGCAGGAGGCCCTTCTTAAGCACAGGGGTCTTCGGGCTGTGTCATCATTTCTCGTGAACGCGCTTCGTTCTGTTCCTTATCTTATTCTTGTGATTGCGCTTCTTCCCGTAACAAGATGGCTTGTGGGCACGTCTCTTGGAACCATGGCAGCTTGTGTGCCCTTGGGGGTTGCTGCGATCCTTTTAACGGCGCGTGTGTGTGAAGAAGCGCTGCGTGTCTTACCCAAAGGCCCGCTGACGGCGGCGGTATCCATGGGGGCAACGCGCTTTCAGATGGTCACAAAAATTCTTTTACCCGAAGCACTGCCGTCCCTTGTGTCTGGAGTCACCCTTGTGATTGTGAACCTCATTGGGTTTTCAGCTATGGCGGGAACAGTGGGCGGGGGCGGTCTTGGTGATCTTGCTATTCGTTATGGGTATCAACGATATGACACCATGATGATCCTTGAAATTGTCGTGGTTTTGATTATTCTGGTGCAAATCGTTCAAAGTCTTGGTGACTTTTGGACCAAAAGATTGGAGAAATAACGTGTCACTTTTTGGAAAAAAAACGCTGCTTTTATGTACAAGTTTACTACTTCTGGGCGCTTTTCAAAACGTACAGGCCAAACTTAAAGTGGGCGTGACAGCTGGACCTCACGCAGATATCATGACGTTCCTCAAGGATGAGGGCAAAAAAGAAGGTCTCGAGATTGAGATTATCGAGTTCAATGATTTTATTTTGCCCAATACAGCCCTTTCAGAAGGCGAAATTGATGCAAACTCTTATCAGCACGAGCCTTTCTTAAAAGACCAAAACGAAACCAGAGGGCTCAAACTTGCGAGCGTGGCAAAAACTATTCTTTTACCCTTGGGGATTTACGCTGAGAAACTGACGGATCTTGCCGCTTTGCCGTATGGGGCAAAGGTTGCGATTCCCAATGATGCGACCAATGGGGGTAGAGCACTGCGTCTTTTAGAAAAAATGGGCCTTCTGACCTTGAAACCAGAAGCAGGCCTCACGCCAAGTGTGCTTGATATTGCGGCAAACCCCAAGCATTTAAAGCTTGTGGAAGTGGAAGCGCCACAGCTTCCACGCGTATTGCCTGATGTAGAGATTGCTGTGATCAATACAGACTGGGTGATCGTGTCAGGTTTGGATCCCCAAAAGGCCCTTGCAAAAGAAGACACAACGTCGCCTTATGCTAATATTCTTGTGACAAAAGCGTGCGACGTAGAGAAAGCTGAAATCAAGAAGCTTGTGAACCTTTATCACTCGGATGCCACAAAAAAGTTCATTCAAAATTCGTTCAAAGGGGTGATTTTACCCGCGTGGACAGGGGAAGATAAGAAGGCAGAGGCGCCTGGAAGTCCTGCGCCTTCTGCACCAGAAGCTTAAGCTTAGCGCACGCACTGACCTCAAAGGGATCAAAGGGGTAGACGGGAATGTCTATCCCTTTTTCTTTTAGTAAAAGCGAAAAGGCAGCGCTCTCATCTAAGACACAGGCAAATGCAAGACTTGCTTGGGGAGTGGTTTGGTGTTCCTTTAAGGACTTTACGCCCCAAGGTCTGACCTCAAGAAGACTAGAAAGAGGGAGCGTGCCCCTGACAAACGCGCCGCCATAACACCATGCCACCTCGCAGGCATCATCCCCCACAAGGCGGGCACCTTCCTCTATGATCAGACGAAGGGCAAAATCTGATTTGCCGCTACGGCTTTTCCCTAAAAGTAGAAACCCCATTCCCTTAAAACAGAGGGCAGTTGCGTGAATCAGGTGCCATGTTGGAGGCGTCATTTCTTAAAAAACCCCTGAAAATGCTAAAAGCTCACTTTTTTTCGCATTTTTTTTAAAAGAGGTGAAGAGGGCATGTTGCATTTTGTCTCAATCAAGGGTATCAAGGACGTGTTGGTTCTAATTCGCTCATGCGGGCGTGGTGAAATTGGCAGACACGCCAGATTTAGGTTCTGGTGACGAAAGTCGTGGGGGTTCAAGTCCCTCCGCCCGCACCAACGAAAGGTCCTTTTCGTTGGCTATACAGACTCAAAGAAAGTTAAGGAAGCACAACTATGGAATTTACAGCCCTCACAACGGAAGGCCTGAAAAAAACCTTTAAAGTTAAAATCCCCAAAAATCACCTAGAGCTTTGCTTGAACGAGCGTCTCCAGAAAATTGGTGAGACCGCCAAAATTCCAGGTTTTAGACCAGGAAAAGCACCTCTTCCCATTTTGAAGCAGCGTTATGGCACAAGCGTGCAAGGTGAGGTCATTGAAAAAGCAATCCAAGACAGCATCGGCGCGCTTATCAAAGAACACCAATTGAAAATCGCTTTGCGTCCAGACGTTAAAATCGAAAATTATGAAGAGCAAGGCGACCTCAGCCTTGACGTGAGTGTTGAAATTTTGCCGGAAATTACAGCACCTAACTTGGAAAATCTTTCCTACGAAAAGCTCCGTTGCCTTGTGCCTGAAGAAGAGCTAACCAAAGCACTTGACCAACTACGCGGTAATAACGCTATTACAGAAGAAGTCAAAAAAGCACGCGCTGCCAAAAAAGGTGACGTTGCGGTTATTGATTTTGAAGGATTCTTGAATGGTGTGGCCTTTGCGGGTGGTAAAGCAAACGACACAAAGCTTGAACTTGGTTCAGGGACCTTTATTCCAGGTTTTGAAGAGCAAATTGAGGGTCATAAGCCCGGCGAATCTTTTGACATTACCGTGACTTTCCCTGCGGATTACCCGTCAAAGGATTTGGCAGGCCAGGAAACAATCTTCAAGATCAATCTGTCCGCACTCCACACAAAGGTTCTGCCAGAGCTGAATGATGCGTTTGCAAAGCAAGTTGGGTTCGAAAACCTTGATGCCCTGAAAGAAGCCGCCCGTACGCAGATCTCTGCCGACCGTGAGCGGATGTCGTTCTTGGTTGCCAAGCGCGCTGTTCTGGACGATCTTGCCTCAAAGTTCTCCTTTGAAGTCCCCCAAGGTCTTGTGAGCGCAGAGTTCGAAAGCATCTGGCAACAGTATGAAAGCCGTGCGGCTTCTGCGGCTAATGATGAAGGTGCTCAGGAAGAAAAGCCGACACCTGAGGAAATGGAAAAAGACCGCGCTCAGTATCAAGAGATCGCCGTGAGACGTGTGCGTCTGGGGCTTGTTCTTGCAGAGGTTGGTCGCCAATATGAAGTTGGCGTGACACAACGTGAACTCGAGCGTGCGATTATGGACACAGCAAGAGCCTATCCTGGTCGTGAGCGTGATATTGTTGAATATTTCCGCAGCAATGAAGCAGCACAAGCAAGCCTTCGTGCTCCAATCTTCGAAGATAAGGTTGTGCAGCTTATTCTGGATAAGGCCAAGATTTCTCATAAGGATCTACCGTTAGAAGAGCTTGTGGCAGCCTTTAAAAATGTTACAGAAGGTGAAGAGGATATGCCCGAGGCGTAGTCCTTGGAGCAAAAAATCTTAGCTTTTACTCGTTAGCGTCTCATAAAGGTTGATTCTTTGTGGGACGCTTTTTACAATGCCCTAGTAAGAACAAAAAAAATAGTAGGAGCGCCGTCCATGAGAGACCCCTTAGACATTTACCAAAATACCCTTGTGCCCATGGTGATTGAACAAACCAATCGGGGCGAGAGGTCGTTTGATATTTACTCCAGGCTTTTGAAAGAAAGAATTATTTTCCTCGTTGGTGAAGTAAACGACGATGTGGCGACCCTGGTATGCGCCCAACTTCTTTTCCTTGAGTCCGAAAATCCAACGAAGGAAATCTCTTTTTACATTAACTCGCCTGGGGGGGTGTTAACGGCAGGCTTTGCCATGTATGACACCATGCGGTACGTCAGATCGCCTGTGGCTACCATGTGTATTGGTCAGGCGTGCTCTGTGGGATCACTTCTTCTGACAGCCGGTGAGCCTGGTATGCGCCGCGCCCTTCCTAATGGACGCGTGATGATTCACCAGCCCCTTGGTGGCTTTAGAGGCCAGGCAACAGACATCCAGATTCATGCACGTGAAATTCAAGAAATGAAAGAGCGTCTCCATGATATCTATGCTGATACCACAGGACAATCTAAAGAAGTTGTGATTCAAGCGATGGAGCGTGACAACTTTATGTCGCCAGAACAAGCGCTTAAATTCGGTTTGATCGACGAAGTTGTGGCTCCCCGTAAGGATAAAAAGGCAGCGTAAGGCTGCCACATTGTTAAAAAGCAATTTAACTTTATCTTGCTTTGTTAACTTTTTATTATGTTGTTTTCGTCATGCTAAGAGTGTGGGGAAGAAAAGATAAATCTCACACTGCAATGAAAGGTCGTGAGAGGAAAGTGGTATAGGAAATGTCAAAATCGGATATGGACAAAACGAAGGAGATCCTCCACTGCTCCTTTTGTGGCAAAAGCCAACATGAGGTAAAAAAACTTATCGCAGGGCCTAGTGTTTTTATTTGTGATGAGTGCGTTGACCTTTGTCTCGAAATCATTCGTGAGGAAGCAGGCACCCCTGCAGGTCTTGGGGACGGGGCTATTCCGTCACCGGCAAAAATCGCTGAAGTGCTCAATGACTATGTCATTGGACAAGAGCGCGCCAAAAGGGTGCTGGCGGTGGCGGTCTATAATCATTATAAACGCATTGAGAGTCTTGGTAAAAACTCAGAAGTAGAGCTTTCCAAATCAAACATTCTGCTGATCGGGCCAACGGGCTGCGGTAAAACGCTTCTTGCTCAGACGCTGGCTCGTATTCTTGATGTGCCCTTTACTATTGCGGACGCGACCTCTCTGACTGAGGCGGGCTACGTGGGCGAAGATGTTGAGAATATCATCTTGAAGCTTTTACAGGCCGCCGACTATAACGTTGAGCGCGCCCAACGTGGGATCGTGTACATTGACGAAGTCGACAAGATTTCAAGAAAATCAGATAATCCCTCCATCACACGTGACGTATCAGGTGAAGGCGTACAACAAGCGCTTTTGAAAATCATGGAAGGGACTGTTGCGTCGGTGCCTCCTCAAGGTGGGCGTAAGCATCCTCAGCAAGAATTCTTGCAAGTGGATACAACCAACATCCTCTTCATTTGTGGAGGAGCCTTCGCGGGTGTGGATCGTATCATTGCCGCTCGCGGCAAGGCAACGTCCATTGGCTTTGGGGCGAACGTGCAATCACCAGATGACAGGCGTGTTGGGGATCTTTTGAGTGAAATCGAGCCAGAAGATCTTTTGAAGTACGGCCTCATTCCTGAGTTTGTGGGACGACTTCCTGTGGTGGCGACTCTTCAAGATCTTGACGAGCCTGCTCTTGTCACGATCTTAAAAGAGCCTAAAAATGCCCTTTTAAAGCAGTATCAAAAACTCTTTGAAATGGAAAATGTGGCGTTGACCTTCACTGAAGAGGCGCTTACTCAAGTGGCCAAAAAGGCTATCGAGCGTAAGACGGGTGCCAGAGGCCTTCGTTCCATCATGGAAAATGCCCTTTTGAACACCATGTATGAAATCCCTGGTCAGGAAACAATTAAGGAAGTGGTTGTGGGACCAGAGGTTATTGAAGGCAAGGCCGAACCCCTCGTGATTCACGAGGATCAAAAGGTGGAAGGTACTAAAACTTCTAAGGGGGCAAAGGCCTAGTCCCTCAATAAATTAACGAAAGTTGAAAGGCGGGACTTGCATCCCGCCTTTTTTGTATGCAATCTGTAGATGGTTACCTAATTTTAAAGAGACAATGACGCTAGAGTTACCTCGGGGGAGTATGTACCCCATTTTGCCACTGCGCGATATCGTTGTGTTCCCCTATATGGTGGTGCCTCTGTTTGTAGGGCGCGAACGTTCTGTGCGTGCCCTTGAAAACGTCATGCAAGAAGATCAAGAAATCCTTCTGGTCACGCAAAAAGACGCGTCCCTGGAGGAACCGAAAGCCCGAGATCTTTATACCATCGGAACGCTGGGGCGCATCATGCAGCTTTTGAAGCTTCCCGACGGGACCGTTAAGATCCTTGTGGAAGGACATTCGCGCGCCCGCATCTTACGCTTTTCCGAAGAAAAAGACTTTTTCCAAGGAAGTATCGAAATTCTGGAAGAAATCCCTGGGGATGCGACGGAAAATGAAGCTCTTATGCGCACGGCCGTCAGTCTTTTTGAGCAATACCTCAAGCTAAATACTAAAATTCCGCCAGATCTTTTGCTGTCGGTCAGTAAAATTGATCAGCCAGAAAAGCTTGCCGACACGCTCGCCTCGCATCTAGCTATCCGTGTTTCTGAAAAGCAAGACATCCTTGAGATTTCTAACGTCAATGACCGACTTGAACGTGTGTGCGCTCACATGGAAGGGGAGATTACGATCCTTCAAACGGAAAAGCGCATCCGAGGACGCGTAAAACGCCAGATGGAAAAATCCCAACGTGAGTACTATTTGAACGAGCAAATGAAAGCTATTCAAAAAGAACTCGGAGACTCTGAAGACGGTCAAGATGAGATTAGCGCCCTAGAAGACAAAATTTCTAAGACCAAGCTTTCCAAAGAAGCTAAAGAAAAAGCAACATCCGAGCTTCGTAAGCTGCGTGCTATGAACCCGATGTCGTCCGAGGCAACCGTTGTGCGGAACTATCTAGAGTGGCTACTTGATATTCCGTGGAAAAAGCCCACAAAGGTCAAAAAAGATTTGGTCGCGGCCGAAAATATTTTGGATGAAGATCACTACGGCCTTAAAAAAGTCAAAGAGCGGATTGTGGAGTATCTGGCGGTCCAAGCGCGCGTGGGGCAAGTCAAGGGCCCGATTCTTTGCTTGGTAGGCGCGCCTGGCGTGGGTAAAACGTCCCTAGGTCAGTCTATTGCCAAGGCCACAGGGCGTAACTTTGTGCGCATTTCTTTGGGCGGCGTGCGGGACGAGGCCGAAATCCGAGGTCACCGCCGCACCTATATTGGATCTATGCCTGGAAAAGTTATCCAGGGCATGAAAAAAGCTAGAAGCTCTAACCCGCTTTTCCTTCTTGATGAAATTGACAAGCTTGGGGCGGATTGGCGCGGTGATCCGGCGTCTGCCCTTCTCGAGGTCTTGGATCCCGAGCAGAACTCAACCTTTAACGATCACTACCTTGAGGTTGATTATGATCTGTCGGATGTGATGTTCGTGACGACCGCCAACAGTCTGAATATGCCCCAACCTCTTTTGGACCGTATGGAGATCATTCGTTTGTCGGGTTATACCGAAGAGGAAAAAGTGGAAATCGTCAGACACCACTTGATACCTAAGCAAATGAAAGCCCACGGTCTAAAGGAAGAGGAGTGGCAAATTGAGGATGCCGCTCTTTTACAACTAATTCGCCTTTATACAAGAGAGTCAGGCGTGCGTAACCTTGAGCGTGAGATTGCGAATCTTCTGCGTAAGGCCACCAAAGAGCTTATGACGACGGATGAGAAATCTTTGACGGTCACCCCTGAAAACCTTGAGAAGTATGCAGGAATTCCTAGGTTCCGATATGGTGTGTCTGAAATAGAAGACCAAATAGGCGCAACCACAGGTCTTGCATGGACGGAAGTAGGCGGCGAGCTTTTGACTATTGAGGCCGTGCTTATTCCCGGTAAGGGGAAGATGACGACCACAGGAAAGCTTGGGGAAGTTATGCAGGAATCCGTTCAGGCCGCCGCCAGTTATGTACGCTCGCGTGCGCGCCACTACGGCATTAATCCCGAGCTGTTTGAAAAGAATGATATCCACGTCCACGTGCCAGAGGGGGCGATCCCCAAGGACGGACCGTCGGCGGGTATTGCCATGTGTACGACTATCATCTCCCTTTTGACGGGGATTCCTGTGCGTAAAGACGTTGCTATGACGGGTGAGGTTACCCTTCGCGGCCGCGTTCTTGCCATTGGAGGGCTTAAGGAAAAGCTCCTTGCGGCCCACCGCGGCGGCATCAAGCGTGTTTTGATCCCAGAAGATAACCGCAAGGACCTTGCTGACATTCCAGAAAATGCCACAAGGGATTTAGAAATCATTTGTGTTGCCAAGGTCGAGGAAGTGATCGAGCATGCGCTTATTCGCGAAACCGTGCCACTGGCAGACTTGCCGCCCGTTATGACGGCGGATCATCAACCACCGGTATCGCCGTCTATGGTTTGAAAGGACACATAACAAAAGTGCCAGGATCCCGGCACTTTTATTATGTAAAGAGTTATCTTAGTTATCTTATTTTTCTTATAACGTGAAAAAATAGTTAATTTTTGCAAGATCAAAACGATAAGGTTGGAATTTCTTTTGATGTTCACGACGTAGTCTTTTAAAGGAATCGAACCCTCCGTCATCGGCAAGAACGTGACAGAATGCTTGGTATTCGTCTTTTTCTTCGTCTACAAGATGATCGGCAGAAATGAACTCTTCATACATATGATATTCAAGCTCATCATAAGTGCGAGGGTGCGAAAAAAAGGCAGGGTCAAAGCCCATAAAAGTGCGGTCAGAAAGGCGCACGACATTATGATTGCCTGCGTTTCCTGTAGGCTTATACTTTTCATACCAAGGAATATTCACAAAACTCATGAAATAAACCCCTTGAAAATCTTCGCTGCATTCTGTTTGGAAGGACCAAGAGAAAACAGAAAGAAAGTCATAGGAATTAGGTTTTTTGCCAGTGTCTTTAGTAATCTCTACAAGATGGTGTGTTTTATGAGAACCTAAGGTATGCACGATTAATTTGCTTTTTGCCATACGGGACGCACTGAGGCAGTCAAGATGAGAAGAACTTTGTAAAATATCTTCGAGAGCTGTTTTCATCAAGGGCGCCGTCTCAGACTGCCAGATAGGGACCGCTGTTTCTTTTCCATCGTCAAGTGTAACCCGTTGAACCGTCCAATAGGGTGAGTTTGTTGCAAAGCTTTCTGGTGTCGTCGCGTACTGCCAATGTGCATGAATTTTTTGGTATGAGTCCTGTATGGAGGCATCCGCCATGAGATTAAGCGCCGTTTGGTCAAGGGGTGCGCGCTTGTTGACGTTCTCTTCTTCGCTTTCCAGGTCAGGGGCGGAGGCATACGTTAAAGGAATGTCACTAAGGCTCGTAAGGGCTATCAAAGGGAAGAGTATTCTGTAATTCATTGTCAAAATCCATTTTTCACTGCGGGTATTTTATAGTAAAAAGACATATTGTCAAATAGATAGTATTCGATGACAGTAAAATTATAATGTGAGGTGTAGGGGGTTAGAAAGCGCTAAGCAGCGACTTCTTGGGAGGCGGGCCCGTGGACCTGAACAAGGGTGCCGGTACTGGTCCATAAAATCCATGTGGTGATCCGGTGGTCGGGATAAAGAGGCTGCAAAAGTCTTTGATATAGATGAAGCTGCAGCGCGTAGGCGTCTGGAACCGATGCAGGCGGGACGGGCGTGCTTTTGAAGTCAACGATCAAAAGATCATCCCTGTCTTGAAGAAGAAGGTCAATGCGCCCCGTGATAGGGGTCCCGTCAAGGATACCCGACAACGGGACTTCTTGAAGGGCGTCTGCGCCAAAAAATCTTTGCAGGTCTGGGTGGGTGAGGAGCGCGTCGATGCTGGCGCGGATTTGCGTTTTTTGGGCAGAAGACAAAAGCGCGTCCTCAAAGGTATTAAGGTGTTCTTCAAGGGCGGCGGTGCGCGCGTCGGGGGCAAGGCGCGGAAGCCACTCTAAAAGATGGTGTAAGACCGTGCCGCGAAGGCGAGCACTGTCGGGTGCGTGGGTCTTGCCCTCCTTTGGCTCTGTCACGGCTTGGGTTTGAGAGCTCAGGCGGTCATTCTCTCGGGTTAGAGACTCAAAAAGCCATGAAGGCGCGGTTTCTTTCTGGTCAAGATCGTCGCGCGCGTTTTGCGTCCTCAAAGGCGCCGGCAGCGCTCCAACAGATGCTAGGCGGTGAGACAGCAAAAGCCTGCCGTCCTCCTGAGGGCTTCCTAAGGCCATCAGAGATTCCTCTACAAGGCGGTACCAGCTTTTTTCTTTGACCCCTTGGCTGTTTTCCCATCCCCACACATGAATCTCGTCCTGAGCGCGGGTCAGGGCCACATACAAAAGACGATTAGCGTCCTCTTCTAGATGGGCCAAGGGCTTTTTCTTAAGCTCACGCATGAGGGGTGGCTCTTTTTCACGGGGGGGGAGCCACACACACATGCCGTCGTGCCACATGAAGCTTTCTTTTAAGGTCGGTGCTTTGGTGGTGTCTGCTAAAATCACAAGGGGCGCTTGAAGGCCTTTGGCGCCGTGCACTGTGAGAATACGCACCTGATTCAAGGTATTGTTCGCAAAATCCTTTTTAAGAATATTCTTAGTTTTGCTCAGCCTGTGAAGAAAACTTTCAAGGCATGATCCATGTTTTTGACCGTCTTGTTTGGCCAGCATCAAAAACTCGTAAAGGAGTTCTTGTACGTCGGCCCCAAAGCGCGCCGCAAAGGCCTTGAAGTATCCCCTTGCATAAAGAATCTCGCTATAAAGGGAAAAGACCGAAATTTGATCGACCTTACGCAGCATGTCCGACAGCAAGGTGTGGGGCGCTTGAAAAGGTACCTCGTCCATTCGCGCACAGAGTGCTTGCCAGAGGGAACCTTCTCGCCCCACACAAAGGGTTTCAAGATCTTGGTCTGTGAGGCCGCCAAGGGGAGACTTCAAACAGCACGCAAGGCTCCAATCATCTTGGGGCAAAAGAAGAAAGCGCCCAAGGGCCATAAGGTCCTGGACCGCCAACTGTGTTTCCAGGATAAGACGGTCCTCGCCGGCCACAGGGATACCTTCATCCCGAAGGGCGCGGGTCAGGTGGCCCACAAAAGCGTGACGACGTTGGATAAGGATCATGATGTCTTGGGGCTCGAGGGGGGCACCTGTGCTTTCAAGGACGCGTTTGTCTTCAAGCCAGTGACGAACGCTCGCGGCAATTTCTTTAGCAAGCTCTTTTTCAGGGATGTGGGTATCGTCGGCGTCCGGGCGCAGCGCTAAGGGCCACAGACACACTTGTCCTCCTGGAATGGGTTTTGCACATAGGTGTGGTAGGGGGCGTGACTCGAGTGATCGTACACCCGTAAAGGCCCGCGTTTGATCAATGACGTGGTCCACAAGGGCCAAAACGGCGCTGCTCGAGCGGTAAGATTTGTTAAGGCTGACATCCTCCCAGTCGTGGGAGGCGCGGCGGGCGCGCACGGTAAAATGGCTGCGCATTTCTTCAAAGAGGGCTGGCATCGCCCCTTGAAAGCGGTAGATGGACTGCTTCACATCCCCCACGGCAAAAAGGGTTGACGGGCGAGTTTTGCCACTGTCACCGCTGAAAAATTCTTCGCTGAGGGCACTGATCAGGGCCCACTGACGGTCGTTAGTGTCCTGGGCTTCGTCAACCAAAATGTGATCAATACCACCGTCCATTTTATACCGCACCCAATCACACACCGCTGGATCGTGAAGAAGAAGGCAGGCCTTTTCGATCAGATCATCATAATCCAAAAGATTCTTATCGGCCTTAAGCGCTTGATAGCGCTGGGTGACCTCTTGATAAATCTGAAAGAAGGAAAGGGAGTGCTGGGCGACTTGCAAGCTGTGAAGGGCCTCAAGGGTTTTCTTAAAGTCATGCGCTGCGCGCTCGAGCGCCTCTAAACACTCTGGGCGCGAGGTCGCAAGCGCTTTGGACAGAAGGCGCGCCCGCACCTCCCCGTCTTGGGTCAAAAAGGCTTTGGTGGTGTCAAGAAAATCAGAAACCTGTGG
This sequence comes from Alphaproteobacteria bacterium, assembly GCA_013911655.1. Taxonomy (GTDB): domain Bacteria; phylum Pseudomonadota; class Alphaproteobacteria; order Caedimonadales; family UBA1908; genus JACESU01. The sequence continues at coordinate 912,868 of JACESU010000001.1, read as the reverse complement.
AGCTCCTTTTTCAAGATAGGTTGCAAGGAGGCGCGCGCGGTCCTGATCTTCTTTACCGCCTGTTTCTAAAAAACACAAAAAAGGTACAAGGGTTTCTTGAAGACGAGCGTGAGAGAGGGATTCTTCAAAAATGTCTTGGGACGTGCGGCGTGGATCGACCCCAAAGGTGTGAGTGAGCACCTTCAAAGGCTCGTCAGTTAAGCGCATGTACTCTTGTTGTCTGCTTTGAAAAAGGCTTTCAAACAGCTCTTGAAAGCGTTCTTGAGCAAAGGCTGTGGCAAGACGAATCAGAGCCTTATGGATCTCGGGACAAGAAGTACTCAGAGTCTCTTCTTGGGCTTGGGTCAAAAGATCAAGGGCGGTTCCTTCATCGGCGATACTAAAAGCGCACGAAAGGCCTGCCTCTAGGGGAAAGCGCTGCAAGAGGGATTGGCAAAAGCTATGCAGGGTTTGAAGTGTCAAACCTGTGGGGTGATCGAGGAGTTCTGAAAAAAGGGTCCGTGCACGGGTCATGTGAAGGGGGGTTGCGCCCCCAAGAGGGCGAAGTTCCGTGGCAAGCGCTTGGTTGTCCATAATGGCCCAGTGAGCAAGGCGCGTCATGACGCGGTCCAGCATCTCCGTTGCCCCGGCTTTTGTGAACGTCAGGCACAAGATTTTTTCAAGGGGAACGCCCGAAAGCAGAAGTGCGAGCACTCGGTCCGTCAGAATCTTTGTTTTACCGGTGCCGGCAGAGGCCGCCACCCACGCGCTTTTATGAGGATCGGTGCCAGGAGATCTTACGTCCCCCTCGTCAAGGCGCTTTACTAATGGGGGCGATGCTGCCATTCCTGAATCCTTGAAAAATGGGTTTGCTCAGAGGGCGCGTTTGGGCTAAAGGTCAAAAGCGGTTCGTACGGGCCTTGATTTTCGTAATAATACGTCCAAAGTCTTATGAGCACCTCCTCGGCCACTTCTTGCAATTCCTGTGTATTTTCAAGAATCATCTGAGAAGGAGGCGCTTTGAGGTGCCAGTACATAAGAGTGCAGGGGATGTCGTGGGCGAGAACGTCAAATCCGCCTTTCTTCAAAATTAAACTTTCCAACGGTAATTGGAGCGCGGCGCCTTCTTTGATCTCTTTTTTGGTGGGTAGGGTTCCTGTTTTATAATCGGTAAGGGTCACCGTTCCTGTTTTAGGATCATGGACCAGTTGATCTGCCTTGGCGGTTAGATAAAATCCTCGCTCGTTATGACAGGCAAAAAAGGCACTTCCTGTTTTTTCAAGATAAAGAGCTGCGCCAGGCGCGTATTTTTGTGCTGTTTCTACAATCCAGGAGGCCAGCACCTCTAGGCGTTGCCACCAAAAGAGGTACACCCACGAAAAAGATGCGAGCGGCGCAAAGACCTCTTTTGCAATGCCTAGAAGCCTTCCAAGGGACCGGTCACTTTGGGTCATAAAGCGCTCGAGGAGGTCATGGATCAAAACGCCAAAAAGGCGCGCGTCAGGGGCAGGTGCGAGGTCTATGAGGGGCGAAAGGCGAAGAATTTTTTCCGCGTAAAAAAGGTAAGGATCTTTTTGGAGCAAAGAAAAAGCCGACACAGAAAGCTTTTGTGGGCGGGCAGCCAGTGGCGGAGTAGGTGACGGTTTTAAGAACGCTGGCACTTCTTGCCTTGCAATCAGGGCTTGCTGCCACGCTTTCCAAGGTAAGGCCAGAAGGGGGAGCGTATGGCCCTCGGCCTTGAGGGCTGTAGTCAGGCGCCGCAAACACCGGGCCGGCGTTTGAATGGATCCGTCCACCCGTAAGGACCGTGTCATGATGACGTTTTTTTGAGAAGCAAGCTCCCAAAAAAATCGGTGAAGGGCCCCCACCTGGTGGGCAGGGGATGAAAGCCCCAGGCGTGCACGCATCAAAGGACTAAGCCACGGATCAGGGACGGGCTTTGCGGGCCACTGGTCATCATTGAGGCCCCCTAAAATCACGACATCAGCTGTTATGTGGGTTGCTTTTTCGGGCGAGAGAATGCTCACACGGGGATGAACGCCGTGTTGGCGCCGAACGCTGCGGCTGGCAAGAAGGCTTTTGACCAGGGCTGGGTATTCTTTTCCGGCAAATGGAGGAAAAAACGACATGGCGGTCTCAAGGGTCCCGCGAATCTCGTCAAGCTCGTCCTTGTATTCTCCTTGCCATAAAAGAGCATTGCCTCCCGCAAGGCTTTCGGCGGTGTGCAGATGACAGGCAAAAAGAGCGCTTAGATCTGCACGTGTTTCCTTAAGGGCTTTTTGAAGGGGGGCGACTGTTTCTTGTAGCGTGTTTAAAAAATGGGCGGCGTCCGCGTGCCCCTGCATCTTGGCGATCAACGTCTCAAGGTTTGCGGCGTAAAAGGGGGTGCGAAGGGCCGTTGTCTCAATCAAGCGCGCAAGGCGTCTTGCGCTTGCTGGCGTATGACCACAAAGAAAAAGCGGATGCTTAAGAAGTGAAATCAAGGCAAGGGGGGCAAAGTCTTGACTAACGGCCTCAATCAGGCGCCGACAAAAGGTAAAGGCCGGCGTTTCAAGGGCGGGAAGGCCCGCGCCCTCGTCTGGTACGATCTGCCACTGTTTGAGAATTTCCGCAACCAAAGACGAAAGCGCTTCGTCGGGGGTTACAAGAAGAAGGCGCACAGCTGGATCCTCTAGGCGTTCACGAATCAAAAGACTAATGGCCCAAGCTTCATCATGGCGATGCTCGCAGGGCAGAAAAGACCAACCCGTGGGGGGCGCCGGCGCGCGCTCCTGGCAGGTAAAGGTGTCCTCAAAAATAGTTGTCACAAAGCGGTGGCGATCTTTTTGACGGGGAGATGAAAAGTTATGCGTTATGTGGGGCCACAGGGGTACGTCGGACACCTTGGCCTCAAGAACGCGTAAGAGCTCGCTGTGTGCCCATGCGGGATGCGCTGGCCCCAAGGTCCCCTCATAAAGGTGGTTCTCAAGATCTGTCAAAAGCACGTCGGCTTGGGGCAGGCGCGTGCACACTTTTAAAAAGTCACGGTAAAGGGGGCAGGTCGCTGTCACCCCGACACAGATTATGGGGAACGTGGGCGGGGTTTCTTGCCACCTTTGCGCCAAGGATTGCAGGGTGAGGGCGTGATCTTCTTTTTTCAAAAGGGGGCGTGGCGCCGTCAGCCAGCTTGCCAAAAAGTGATCAAGACGCTCGAGCGCTTCTTGGCGGTGCCTGGCATGTTCGTCTTGTAAAAGACGACAGAGAGCGTCTTCGGGACTGACCTGCCACAAGAGGCACTCGTGGATCAAATCAAGTAAACTTTTCCCCCAAGCAAGGGCAGAAACCGTGTCAGGAATCAGATTTTCTGCGGTGAGGAAAGACACAAACTGAAAAAGGGCTTCTTCATCGCTGTAGACCTTTTGTGTGGCAAGGCCAAAGTCCGTACTTTGCACGTCAGAAAGGCAAAGAATTTTTGGTAGGATTATGCTGGGGGTGGGGGCATGTTCTAGAAAAAGACGCATCAGGCGGCGCGCAGCACGTCTTGTTGGGACAAAGCAGTGCACCTGTGCCAACGCCAAAGGATTTGCTTTGTAAGCAGCAAGCAAATAAAGGGCTACCTCGCGCAGGGGATCATGAAAACTTGGGATCCTATAAAGGCTCAAGGATTCCTCCATAGCGGGTATGGATTTCTCGCAAAAGCATGTCCCAAGAAGAGGGTCCCTGAAGGCGGAGAATACGGGCGTTTTCTGCGTCGCCCGGTGTGAGGGTGATCTGAAGCGCCCTTGACAGGACACGCAGTGCCTCGATGCGTTCTGGCCACTCGATCAAACACACCCCCACCTGGGGGGCCTCTTCAAAGCCAAGCTCCCAAAGCTCTTCAGAGCGCTCTAGGCGGTACAAGTCAAAATGCCAAACCTCAAAAGTGGGCGTTTCATAGGTTTGTACCAAGGTGAAAGTGGGGCTTGGGACTTCTTCGTCTGGTGAGGTCAAGTGTTGGATGAAGGCTCGGGCAAAGGCGGATTTTCCTGCGCCTAAAGGGCCGCTTAAAGTCAAGATATCGCCGCGTTTGACGTGATCACCAAAAAAGGCTGCAATGGCCTGGGTATCAGCCAAAGATGAAAGAGTAAGGGTTAAACTCAGCACGTTGCCTCCTCCTCGTGACACTCAATGACCACAAAGGCAAGCGCCTGGTGATCTGTATCAGACAAAGACAGATGACACGAAAGGACCGTGCGCGCCGGGGCCTTTGCCAAAAGGAGGCGGCGAACTTCACCGCTGAGGGTAAGACGGGGGGCCCCTTGGTTATCGGAAAGAATCTCCATATCCTGCCAAGAAATGCGCCCTCTAAACCCGGTTCCAAGGGCCTTGAGGACCGCTTCTTTGGCGGCGTACCGCTTGGCATAGAAGGCACCCATGCGGGTACGCGCGTGCGCAGCAAGGCATTCGGCCGGCGTAAAACAGCGCGTCTCAAACCGCACCCCAAAGCGCCCCAAAAGCGCGTCAATCCGCGCGATGTCAATCATATCTGTGCCAATGCCAAGAATCATGAAATCCTATCTTTCGTTTCTTTTTGAGTAGCAAGTTTTCATAGACTCTACAATCACCTCGTCTCTTTTCTTAGAACGCTGTGTAAGGTATTGTATGAAATCTTTCTGTGACGTAAAAACAAAATGTACGGCATCGCCCTTAGAATGCTCCTGGGAGACAGGGGGAAATATATTGGCATGGTCATCGGGATTGCCTTTGCATCCTTAATCATGTCCCAACAACCCGCGATTTTTTTCGGTCTCGTCTCACGTACCTATAGTTTTGTAAAAGACATTTCTTTACCTGATATTTGGGTGATGGATCCAGGCGTTCAGTTTGTCGAGGAGCACAAGCCCTTGCGCAACACAGAGCTCAGCCGCATTCGAGGCATTAAGGGCGTGGCCTGGGCGGTGCCTCTCTATAAAAGCCTTGTCCGTGCAAGAATGCCCGACGGATACTCGAAAACCGTTGATTTAACAGGCCTTGATGATGGCACCTTGGTGGGGGCGCCTTATAAAATTATTGGGACTGATATCACAGACTTTCGCCGACAAGACGCCGTTTTTGTCGATAAGGAGGCCGCGCAGTCACGTCTTCGGGTAAACCTCAAGGACGGTACAACGAGGCCGCTTCTGATTGGGGACGTGTTAGAGCTGAACGACAAAAGAGCCCTTGTGGTGGGATATGTCAAAACAACGCGAAATTTTGTGCTTCAACCCCAGGTGTATACGACCTATTCACGCGCTATGAGTTATACCCCTCCTGATCGCAAGCAATTGACTTACGTGTTGGTGAAAGCAGTGCAAGGCGTTGACCTTTTGCAGCTTTGTCGTGATATCGAGCAAACAACGGGCCTTCGCGCCTTGGACGCCAAGACCTTTGAAGATGTAAACCTGAATTATTGGATGAAAAACACAGGCATCCCCATTAACTTTGGTATTTCTGTTTTGCTGGGGTTTATTGTGGGGGCGGCCGTTGTCGGGCAAACCTTTTATAATTTTGTGCAAGAGAACATCAAACACTACGCCTCTCTTAAAGCCATGGGCCTTTCCGCGAGTGTCCTTGTACGTATGGTCCTTTTGCAGGCTTTCTTTGTTGGCACCATTGGGTACGGGATCGGCGTGGGTTTGACCTCTCTTTTTGGGATTTACTTTCATGATTCGGTGCTCGCCTTTCGCATGCCTTTGTGGCTTATGCTGTTTTCCGCGATCGGAGTTTTAACCATCGTTCTTTTGGCGGCTTTTCTTGGTCTGAGGCGCGTCTTAAAAGTCGATCCGTCCGTTGTCTTTAGGAACTAAGCCGATGTCACAGCCTGTTATTGTCGAATGCCATGGGATTGCAAAATCTTTTAACAGTGAGGGTACCGTCACGGCGGCTCTTCGAGGTGTTGACCTCCAGATTTATCAAGGTGAATTTTTTATGCTTGTGGGTCCGTCGGGCTGCGGAAAGACGACGTTTATTTCCATCATTGCAGGAATTTTGACGCCTGATAAAGGCACGTGTCGGGTCCATCAAAATACCTACGCCGAGCTTTCCAATAAAGCAATCTTAGCCTTTCGCTCGAAAGAGATCGGGTTTATTTTTCAATCATTTAATTTGATCCCGTCCTTAAGTGTGGCGGCAAACGTTGCGATTCCCTTAATTATCCAAGGTATGTCTATGGACCAGGCTTTGGAAAAGGCACGTACAATTTTGGGGGACGTGGGCCTTCAAGACAAAGCGGATATGCTCCCAAATCGTCTGTCTGGCGGGCAGCAGCAACGCGTTGCTATTGCGCGCGCCTTAATCCACGACCCCTCTCTCGTGATTTGCGATGAACCTACAAGCGCTTTGGATCACGAATCGGGTCAAAAGATTCTTACGCTTATGAAAGAGATGAGCAGGCGCGCCCGGACAACCTTTGTCATCGTGACCCACGACCCACGAATTTTTAGCTACGCTGATCGTATCGCTCATATGGATGATGGACGTATTATTAAAACCGAAACACAAGAAGGGGCCTTCCATGTCCTTTAACACATTTATAAAAACCCATAGTCTGACCATTTTAGGTGTGGGTGGACTTATATTGAGCGTGGGCTTTACAATGACATGGGGCGACCCAAAGGCGCCTCCTCCTAATCAGCTCACGTTGCCAGCTAAAGCGCCTTACGAGCATAGAATTTCAGGGACAGGGTATGTGGAAGGAAATACCAAAAATATTGACGTCAGTACTTTTGCTAATGGAGTCGTCGATGAAATTTTTGTAAAAGAAGGCGACTTTGTTAAAAAAGGAACGCCTCTTTTTGTCATTGACGAAGCAATCTTAAAGGCACAGCTTTTACAGCAGCAAAACGCCGCCCATGTGGCAAAGCAGCAAATCGCCCAAGCCCAGGTGGATCTGGCGGATTATGAAGATCAACTAAGGCGTGGAAAAGGACTTAACAAAGGCTTTAGCATTACCCAGCAAGAATATCAAAAGCGTCTCTTTAACGTTTCAAGGGCCAAGGCTCAAATTGCCTATTACGAAGCGGCGTACAAAAAAGCGCTTTCGGATATAGAGCTTACGAAGGTCAACCTAGATCAGCTAACGGTAAAAGCGCCCCATGACGGTGTCATTTTGAAAGTCAACATTGTAAAGGGCGAGTTTGTGGGCAATGCTTTGAATCAGCCAGTGCCTGTGAAAATGGGGAATACGAATCCTTTTCATGTGCGCGTCCAGATCGATGAAACGGACGTATGGCGTTTTGAAAAGGAAATGCCGGCCCTTGCTATTCATAAAAGTAACGGCAAACTTCAATATCAACTGGCGTATGTGCGCCTAGAGCCCTATATGCAATCGAAACGAGATCTAAGCGGTGAGAGTTCAGAAACCGTGGATACGCGCGTTGTCGAAGTTGTTTACCGTGTATCAGGAGAGGCAAAACATCTCTATATAGGCCAACAACTTGATGTGTATATCAAGGCTGCGAGCGTCTCATGATGGTCAAGAACTGATCTTCTTTTTAAGAATAAAATCTCTTTTTCCCTTTAGGAGAAAGAAGACGATGATGAGAGATATCCCTAAAAGATATAAGGGGTAGATCGAGGACAAATTGTACTCTATGAAACTTGCATTTAGCACATTTCCGGTTAGGAAAAAGAGCCAAGCGGTCAAATCCTCAGACCCTGGATCTTTGTATGATTTGACCACCGTTGGCCAGGCGCCAAGCAGGTCTGCAAAAATGCCCAAGAACAAAGAGATGTAGAAGTTATGAATGATAAACGACAGCACAAGGCTTGCAAGCGCAATGGCAAGACACACAAAGTCCATTTTTCCAAGCCGTTCAAGGCCTGACTTAAGAGAAAGAATACAAATAACACATGGGCCCAGGGCATAGCTGAGCGGTACCCAAACGGACGCGGTGAGATGAGGCGTTGTTTTGATGTAACTTACAAGCAAAATCATCCCAATAATGGACCAAACAAGCCATGTTGTGAAACTTGGGATCACGCGTTTCTTTAAGATACCAATGAGGTAAGGAATAAACCCAAGAAACGAAATGATCCCTGCTAGTTGTGTAAAGAACGTTGCACTAAGCATTTTGAGCCTCTAGCGAAATATTTAAAATTGTACAACCAGCGCGGTAGCATTTCAAAAGCCTTTTGTGCAGCTCTGTTGTGATAAGGTAATTTTTTTCACTTCGTGCATGCTGTGAAAAAATCATCTCGTTGGCGTAAAACGCAATAAAACGCCGTACGATCAAATCAAGATAAGCTTGTTCTGGGGATAGCCTATAATAGCTATGTTCTCGTTCATAAAAACGTTCGATCCACGCTAAATCCGTCTGAAAATCTTTCTCTTTAAGAAGTTCCTCATGAGACTTCATAAAGGCTGTGATTTGGGGGGCTTCAATCACGTCTATTTGCGGGCTGTTATGACATAGATGAAAAAAGGCGCCAACGCGGTTCGATATTTCCTGGTAAGAGTTGACCGTGCTCTGAGGTGTTTTATCATCATGAAAGCGGGGCCAATCGATCAGCAGAAAGTAAGCTTTTGGTTTAAGGGGAAAGGTCGAGAATATTTCCAGAAATTTAAGCACTGAAGCAAGCTCTTTGTTAGCTGTAGAAGATGCCAAAACAAAAGTAAAAGTCATGGGATCTTGATTAGCTACATAAGAATCATAAACATCCTTTGAAAAGAGAAGTAAGTTCGTTTCAGGGAAAATCTTTGATCGTAGACTTTCAAAAATCAAATTATTTTTTATAAGAATGTCTGTAAGGGGCAGACCTCTTTCTTGATGCTCATGATGATATTCTTCTAAGAAAAGAGCACTCTTTTCCCGTTGCAATGCAACCGCTTCTTCGTGTCCGCCATGATTAAACATGTATGCCTCCTGCAAACAAGAGTCCATGTAATCATGGTACCTTTAAATGGTTAATCTTTATTAAAGCAAGAATTGAATGGTCATTTATTTGTTTTTATTTCGTATTTCCTAAGGCGTTATTGAGAGGTTTGTCGATGGTCTTGAAAAGGCGGTCTAAGTCTTGGACACTTCCTTTGCCGTATGCAGGCGCAGTCTCATGTTTGCCTTCAAGCTTTTTGATTTCCTGAGGTTTTGGCTGCGAGAGCGCTTCAACCATTTCGTGGGATGAACGCATGGCTTCTGGCTTAAACTGCTCTTCAAAATGAGCGGGAACAAGGCCATGGGGTGCTAGATTCAAAAGGACTCGCGCCCCTTTTTCTAAAAAGGGAAGAGACCTTGCGTGCTGAAGCGTCGGCAGAGCGTGGGCACGGTCTTCTGGTTTTTTCCAGATCATGAAGGACAAGAGAAAGATCGCCTCGAGCATTAAAAACGCTCTGGTCGCACCAAAGAGGCATCCTAAAGACCGGTCAAGGCCGCCAAGTCTAGAGTGTTTGATTTTTTCCGAAACCGTGCTGATCAGCATGGTCATGATGACAAGGCTTGTGACAAAGACGACTAAGATGTTGGCGATGTCGGCGATGAAGACATAGCTAATGAAACCTCGAAACATATCCCGAAAGGGCAAATAACAAAACGTTGCTGTAAGACCCGCGCCGACCCAGGCGGCAATACTGAGGACCTCTTTGGTAAGGCCCCGGTAAATGCCCATGGCGGCGGAAAAAAAGAAAACGCCCAAGACAATTAAATCATAGGGATTCGCAGCAGAAGGAGGTGTTACCTCAGGGGTCATGACGGCGTTCTTTCTTGATCAAAGCTGCTGCCAATTTCGGCTAAATACGAAATTTCGTCAATGGAAAGTGCTGACGGTCTGTTTTTTGTCGTAGAGGTGTGGCGACGTGGCACAAAAGCACGTTTAAAGCCTAGTTTTTGGGCTTCTTTAAGGCGGAGTTCTTCTTGGCTGACGCTGCGCACCTCGCCAGAAAGGCCGATCTCGCCAAAGTAGACGGTGTCACAGGGGCAGGGCACATTATGAAGGGAGGACACAAGGGCGGCCGCGACCGCGAGGTCAGCAGCTGGTTCTTGGATGCGAAGCCCGCCCACGACGCTTAAGTACACGTCTCTGGCACCCAGCTGAATCCCACAACGCGCCTCAAGGACCGCGATCACCATGGAAAGACGGTTCGCGTCCCACCCGATGACAGAGCGTCTGGGCGTGCCAAAGCTTGTGGGCGCCACCAGTGTTTGAATTTCAACAAGCACGGGACGCGTTCCCTCAAGACCTGCGAAAATGACGGATCCCGGGACGTTCTCGCCTTTTTGAGACAGAAAAAGAGCAGACGGATTGGGGACTTGGGTAAGACCCTGCTGAGCCATCTCAAAAACACCAATTTCATCTGTTGCACCAAAACGGTTTTTAACGCCGCGAAGAATCCTAAAGTGATGCCCGCGCTCTCCCTCGAAATAAAGGACCGTATCCACCATATGTTCAAGGACTCTAGGGCCTGCGATGGCGCCTTCTTTGGTGACGTGCCCCACAAGGATAAAGGTAATGTGACGTTTTTTGGCAAGGCGTATCAGCTCGCTTGTACACGCGCGCACCTGGGACACAGATCCTGGGGCCGAGTCCAGTTGCTCGAGATACATGGTTTGAATCGAGTCAATGATCACAAGGGCGGGAACTTCGCGCTCTTTTTCAAGGGTCGCAATGACGTCATTAAGGTTTGTGGCGGACGCCAGACGTAGCGGTGTATTTTGAACCTGCAGGCGCTGGGCGCGTAGACGTACTTGATCGACCGCCTCTTCGCCAGAGATATAAAGGCAAGGATGCTGGAGAGAAAGAGAGGCCGCCACTTGAAGCAGGAGGGTTGATTTGCCAATGCCAGGATCACCGCCCACAAGAAGAACCGAGCCTGGCACAAGCCCCCCGCCACACACACGGTCAAATTCTTCGATACCGCAGCTGGCCCGAAGAAGGGGCGTCAGGGGGGCATCCAGGGTTGTAAAGGATAAAACGCGCCCTGTCTTTGGCGCTGCAGGCATGCCCGGCGGGGGGCTTGTGATTTCCTCGACAAAGGTGTTCCAACTTTCGCACCCCGCACACTGTCCCGACCATTTGGGTTGGGTCAAGCCGCACTGTTGGCAGGCAAAAAGACGTTGGGCTTTGGCCACTTAGGCGCCCTCTACATGTATGGGGCCGGTGGTACGCCCATGAATAAACTGCTCGACATAGGGATTGTCACTGTGGTCGAGGTCAGCTTTTGTCCCGCACCACACGATTTCACCCCCGTGGATCATGGCCACGCGGTCCGCAATGGTGCGCACACTATGCATATCGTGGGTGATGGTGATGGTTGTCGCCCCTAGGCCCTTAACGTTCTCAACAATCAGATCATTGATGACGCCGCTGATAATGGGGTCAAGACCGGCTGTGGGTTCGTCAAAGAAAATGATCTCAGGCTTGCTTGCAACGGCCCGCGCAAGGCCCACACGGCGCTGCATCCCCCCTGAAAGTTCGGCAGGGTAAAGATCAGCCACTTCTTTTTGAAGGCCAACAGCCACAAGGCGGTGAGGGGCCTCGTCTTTGGCCTCAGCCCTTGTCATTTTCTTTTGCTGGATGGGTGCGAAAAAAATATTTTCCCACACGGGCAGGCTGTCAAAAAGGGCTGCTCCTTGAAACAGCATGCCCATGCGGGGGCGAAGTGCGTCATAAGCAGAAGGGGCAGCCCCAAAAAACTCTTCTCCATCAATCTGAAGTCTTCCTTTGTCTGCTGGTAAAAGGCCCAGCAGGCATTTGAGGGTGACAGATTTACCTGATCCAGAACCGCCAATGATGACAAGGGATTCGCCTTGGGCAACGTCAAAACTGACGTCCTTTAGAACCTGTTTTTTACCAAACGATTTTTTAAGGTGTTGTACGTGAATCATGGGCTTAAACCTCTCCAAAAAACAGAGCGGTGATGAGATAATTAAAGATCAAAATCAAGATGGAGGCCGAGACAACGGCCTGAGTTGTGGCGGCTCCGACCCCTTGAGCGCCGCCCTTAGAGTGGTAGCCATGATAACAGCCCATTAAAGCAATACAAAAGCCAAAGACGGCAGCTTTGACAAGGCCTGAAACCACATCCATGACCTGAAGATATTCAAAAGTACGATAAAGATACTGTCCGGGGTTAAAACCAAGTTTATAAACTGAGACGAGATACCCCCCAAAAATGCCAACGATGTCACCAACTAACACAAGGCAGGGCAACATCAAAAGACCTGCCAAAATACGAGGTGCCACAAGATATTGAAGAGGATTAGTTGACAGTGTCACCAGGGCGTCTACCTGTTCAGTGACGCGCATGGTCCCAATCTCGGCCGCCATGGCAGCCCCCACACGGCCAGCAACCATCAGGCCCGCAAGCACAGGGGAAAGCTCTCTTGTGACGGACAGAACCACTACCGTTGCCACAGCGCCCTCTGCCGAAAAACGGGCAAAGCCTGTATAGCTTTGAAGGGCAAGGACCATTCCTGTAAACGCGGCTGTGAGCCCCACAACGGGCAAAGAATTATACCCAATTTCCACAAGTTGGCGCATGAGTTGGCGGGGATAGTAGGGGGGGCGAAAGCCGGCCCCAAGGGCACTCATGCCAAAAAGAAAGAGCCTGCCCACTGTTTGTAAGAACGTCAAAAAAAGGCGTCCCGTCAGGGGGATAAAGCTAAGCATGCTTGGGGTGTCTCCTATCCTGTGTAAAGGCGCGTGCACCGTGTGCTAAGCCCCACAAGAAACTCGTGGGGGGCTGTGTCGGCCGCATGCGCTTGTTCATATAAACTGTGAGCATCATAAAAGAGATCGACCCAACTGCCAACAGCTGTGATGGCGGAATCTACCTCTGTTACGTCAATGGTGGCAAAGTCCATGGAGACACGACCCATTAAAGGTACCTTGTTTCCTTGAATCCACACGTGTCCTTTATTACTGAGGCTGCGAAGAAGGCCGTCGGCATATCCCATGGCAAGGGTCGCAAGGCGCGTAGGACGCGTGGGGGACCATGTGTTACCATAGCCAACGTTTTGGCCAGGGGCGATCTGTCTAACTTGTATAATTCTAGTTGAGACGCGCAAGGCCGGTAAATACCCATCATCTTGGACCGTGTCAGGAGAAAGGCCGTATAGTTTTAATCCTGGACGCACAAAGTCGCCCCAAAACGTGTTATTCAAAGACAGCGCGCAAGAGTTCGCAAGGCAGGTCGGAACACTTGGAAAATGGGCTGATATTGTTTTGAAAAGATCGTTTTGAGTTTGATTAAAGGGGTGATGGGGATCCTCGCTGTTGGCATAGTGACTCATGATAAATTGAACATTTAAGGTGCGAAGGAAGTTTTTGTCTTGAAGAAGATCATTTCCTTCAAAACCAGTACGCGCCATGCCTGTATCAACATGTAGGGCACAAGGGGCATCCTTTGCCACTTGCTGCCACCTTTGGGCGCTTTCAAGATCGTTGATGACAGGAATTAGCTTTTCTTTGACAAAGGTATGCTCCATTCCTTCCCAGGCACCAGATAGGACATAGATTTTGGGTTCTTTAAGAAGGGTTCTAAGAAAAAGACCTTCTTCGGGAAAGGCGACCACAAAATGTTGACATCCTGCAAGGGCCAAGGTCCTGGCAATGGGCGCCGTGCCAAGGCCATAAGCATCAGCTTTAATCACGGCTGCAATTTTTTGCGCAGGATGAGATTTTTGTAACAGGCTGAAATTGTGCCGTATGGCAGCAAGATTAATATGGGCCACACAAGACGGCGTGGCAAGCGAGGTGTCGCCAACGGACATGGGATTAGTACCTAGCATCTGGCAAGTGCTCTTTGGTTTTCAAATTTCCAAAACGGGTGAGAGATGCATCAAAGTAAAGGCGCACTGTGCCGATGGGGCCGTGGCGTTGTTTCGAAATGATGGCCTCACCCACATTGCGGGCATGGGTCATTTTCGTTTCCCACTCAAGATATTTTTGTCCACCCTTGTCGGACGGCTCTTGCCGGGCAAGATAATATTCTTCGCGGTACACAAACAGCACAACATCAGCGTCTTGTTCGATGGATCCCGATTCACGAAGGTCCGACAGCTGCGGACGCTTATCATCGCGCTGTTCGACCGCACGCGAAAGCTGCGAAAGGGCAATAACCGGTACGTTCAGTTCCTTGGCAAGAGCCTTAAGGCCCCGGGTGATCTCAGAAATTTCCTGGACGCGTCCTTCTTTGCCACCGTTACTGCCTTGCAGCAACTGCAAATAATCGATGATGATAAGGCCAAGTCCGTGTTTGCGCTTAAGACGTCTGGATCTTGTCCGCACGGCTGAAATGGTCAGGGCAGGGGTATCATCAATATAAAGGGGTAGGTTCGCGCAGCGCTCTGCCACTAGGCGAAAGCGCGGGAACACAGTGTCATTGATTTGACCGCGCCTAATATGGTCCGAGGGTACATCACTTTCTTGGGCAAGAAGACGTCCAGCAAGCTGATCTGCCGACATTTCGAGGGAGAAAAAAGCGACTCCTGCGCCGGGACCTTCGCTGTCCTCAAGTTTGGCAAGGGCGGCGTTAAAGGCAATGTTGGTCGCAAGGGCGGTTTTTCCCATGGAGGGACGTCCTGCCAAGATAATCAAGTCCGAAGGGTGGAGCCCCCCTAATTGCTTATCAAGGTCTTCAAGGCCGGTTGTCACGCCCACAATGCTTGCCTGACGTTGGCGGGCAAGTTGGGCTGCTTGGATGGCGGTGGCAAGAGCGCCAGAAAACGCGACAAACCCCCGGTCCGATTGGCCGGTTGTGGCCAGATCATAGAGGCGCTGCTCGGCCTTTTCGATTTGCCTTTGAGGGGTTTCTTCTTCGCTCGTTGGGGTAATGGCTTCTTGAGCAATTTGACTGCCAAGATCAATAAGCGCGCGTCTAAGGGCTAGCTCATGAATAATTTTGCCATAGGTTTGGGTGTTTCCAAGGGAAATCACACACGTCGCAAGATAAGCCAGGTATTCTGTCCCACCAATATCGTCAAGGCTTTTATCCCGGGAAAAAAAATCACGAAGGGTAATAGGATCGGCAATTTGTCCGCGCTCGATAAGGCGCCCCATGGCGGCGTAAATGCGCCCGTTGGTGGCATCGGCAAAGTGTTCTGCTTTTAGATATTCGCACAGCTGCTCGTACGCGCCATTATGGTGGAGAAGGGCGCCCAGAAGTGCTTGCTCAGCCTCCAGATTGGCAGGTGGGGCATTCTCGGTCAAGACACGGGCTTGGTCTTGGGATGTTGAAAGGGCCACCACTGTCATAATGTCATCGTATCCTTTGGCTTTTGATAAGGCGTTTGCAAACCTGGGAGATGGATTTTTACTAGCATAGAATCGTCGTTTCAAAAAGGCGCAAAAAGTGTCTTTGCAAGAAAAATACCCCCTATGATCTGGAGAGTCATTGAAAGAAAACATGGACGGGCGAGGCGCGTGCTGTCATAATTGCTGACAGCATAAGAACTTGTGATGGAACTTCTATGATCATTATGAAGATTCGCACCTGGCTTAAGGGGCGCTTTGTGGGACAAGATGAATACGGTAATCTTTATTATGAAGAGAAGTTTCTCTTTTCAAAGCCTGACCGCGCCCCCAAAAGATGGGTGAGCTTTGCAACAGAGGCGGATGCCTCTAAGGTTCCGGCCGAGTGGCATGGGTGGCTTCATTTTACCTACGAAAATCCGTTGACGCGCCCGGCGCACGCTTGGCAAAAAAAGCATCTGCAGAATTTAACGGGCACGAGTCGCGCTCATAAGCCAAAAGGAAGCTTGCTTAATCCGTCAAGCAAGATTAAAAAGTCATATACGGCTTGGGTGCCTTCCTCTTCAAAAGAAGGTACTGACACATAATTAAGGATAAATTTTTCATGTCAAAGAACGTCATCGAAACAATTATGGGCGCAGTAGTCTTGGGTGTGGCTGCGTTCTTTCTTGTTTTTGCCTACAATAGTAGTGGATATCACGATAAGGGTGGGCAAGAGTTTTTAGCGCGCTTTGACCGTGTGGATGGCCTGCAGGTGGGTAACGATGTGCGATTGAGCGGCGTTAAAGTGGGTTCTGTCAAAAGTATGACTATTGATCCCACGACGTTTCTTGCCGTCATTAAGATAAGCGTTGCGGAAGATATTAAGCTTCCTAAAGATTCGTCCGCAGAAATCGTCACTGACGGTCTTTTGGGCGGGAAGTATATTGCCCTTGTGCCGGGGGGCGATGATACCGACTTAAAGTCTGGCGATGTGATTGCTCATACACAAGCGTCTGTTAGTCTAGAGGCTATGATCGGGCAGCTGATTTTTAGCAACAAAAAAGAAGAAGAAAAGGCAAAGGGTGCCCATGAAAAGCACCCTTAAGGTTTTGATGGCTGGGTTTTTGGGGCTGTCTTATCAAAGCACCCACGCTTCTTTGAACCATAATATTGCTCAGCAAAAAGTACCGCTATTGGCCAAGAAACTGACCTTGCGTGGTCTCGATAAAGTCACGGGCCACGTGCAGACGTTAGAGCTTTCCATCGGAGAAGAAGCCAAATTTGGTAAACTTAACATCACGGCCAGACAGTGCCGAAAATCCTTGCCCGAGGACCCCCCCGAGGCGCTTGCTTTTTTAGAAATCACTGAAACCAGCAAAGCGGACGAAAAACTTCCTGTTTTTACGGGATGGATGTTCGCGTCCGCCCCTTCCATTTCAGCCATGGAACATCCCGTTTATGACGTGTGGCTTGTGGGCTGTGAAGGGACAACGACTCAAGAAGGTCCTGAGAGCAGCGTGGTTGTGGGATCTCTCTCAACAGAAAATCCGTTGTCCAAGTCTAGTCTTGAAAATCTTTCACCAGAAGTTTCAAAATCGTCAGAGCAAAGCTTTAACACAGGACCACTTCCACCAGAAGAGGTGCCCGATAGAAACTATACACCTCCTTCACCAGAAAATGAGAAGGCTCAGCTTGATGCCTTTCACAGAGGACTTGAAACTGTGGAGGAAGAGCCCCCTGAATCAGCGCTAGAAGTCGAAGCTCACTAACTCTTTGCCCTAGCGCGTTATCTTAAAATATGCAACCCTAGCTTCATGTGATAAGCTTATCATTGTAAAAAAATAAGTGGGGGAGCATGGGAGGAATGACGCGTTTTCTAATGAACGCATTGCCGGCGTGGGCCTGTATTTTGGTTTACGTTTTATTCTTTATGTCGTGTGCAAGTTTAATTTTTTTCTTTGTCAGAAAAAAGTTACCCCACTGGGTTCACAAAGAAAACAATTCTTACCTGCCAACAATTGCTGTTATTACCAGCGCTAACTATGGATTTTTTCTAGGCTTTGTCGTGATTGTGTTGTGGCAAAGCTTTAACCACGCAGAGTCTCTTGTGAGTGCAGAAGCCAATCACTTAATTTCTATCGTACATCACAAGCAAGCTCTCGCCCCCACTCAAGAAAAAGAACTCGATCAACGAATTGGGAAATACGTCAATCTTGTGGTTAAAAAAGAGTGGCCCGTCATGAGGGCGGGACAATCATTACCCGAAGCAGAAGATGCTGCGGTTGATTTGCTAAAGTTTTTATTAACTGTGACCCCTAAAACCGATGGGGAAAAAGCGTTCTATGTCTCCCTTGTAAAAAGCACAGATGCCTTTCTTGAAAAGAGACATGAGCGCATAGATGCGATTGAGAGTGTCTTGACAGAACCACTGCGCTTTTTTCTGGTGCTGGGTACTTTTATCATAACTTTCCTTCTCTCCCTTTTATCTGAAAGAGATAAAAGCGTTCACGTGGTCTGCGTCAGCCTTGTGATTATGGTAATTGCCTTTAACGTGTCCATTGCTTTTAACTTGGATTTTCCGTTCTCGGGTGAAATGTCGGTTTCTAGTACGCCGTTTAGTACAGGCGCTTTGAGGCCGTATCTAATCTGAGTGTTATAACTTTACGAATGTAATAAACAATGAAAGAGGGAAGGAGGTAAGATGTTAGGATTAGAAACAGTGATGGGTGCACAAATACAGTGTACGCTTAGCCCCGGACCTGCAGTCTTGATGACCGATCCCATCCCTATCTTTGTTGAGGGAAGCATTGCAGGCACCATTATGGACGCCATTCCAACAGCCAATATTCCTCCCTTTCCGGCATGTGAGATTTTAGGAACCTGTGTTCCTGGTACGTTTATCTGGGTGGCGGGTGACCCGACAGTCCTATTTGATGGGATGCCCTCACTTCCACAAATCTCTATTGCACCGTGTCTGACTGTTTCAGCTGTGTTGGCGGTGGTAACAGGCGGTGCTGATGATGTGGGGCCTGGATTCGTGATCATCCTTGATCCTATGAATTTTACGGTTTTCGTTTAAAGGAAAGGAAGCATTTTATGGATCAACAAAAGAGCCTTGCCGTAAAAATGAACGGGATGAAAGAACATTATGATCCAAGTGGGCGTCTTCGAGCCCGCCAAGAACACAGGCGTGGTCTTGTGGACGGCGTATTGGAGCGGTTCGATCAGCAAGGGCGTGTGCGGGCAAGGCTTTCTGTTGCCAATGGTAAGCCCGATGGGATTTCCTTGAAGTATGACAAAGAGGGAGAGGTTTCTCGGGTCACAAGCCATAAGCAAGGGGCACTTGACGGCTGTATGGAAGTTTACCGGCGGGGCAATCTGTGTGCCATGATGCCCTACGTAGAAGGCAAAAAACACGGCAAAGCTGTTTTTTATGATAGTGGTGGAAATTTAGTGAATACCATCGACTATATCGAAGATCGCAAACAAGGGGACATGGTGTCCTTTGATGAGACGGGAAAAGTTACGCGGATCATGCCTTATGTAAATGATCGCCGTGAGGGGGAGTGTCGCAACTTCTATCCCACAGGTGAATTGATGAAAACCATTGATTTTAAAAATGATCTAAAAGATGGGCGCCTTGTGTACTACTATGCGGATGGAACGGCGTACCGTGTGGCGCATTACAAAGAAGGCAAGCTTTTAGAGCCGGCAGTACTGATTACGGGTCGGGACGGTGTACATTATCCTGGAGCTTAAAGAGCGTTTTTACTGCGTGGCACGCGCTTTAGAAGAGAGTTTTTAAGGTCATTTCCAGCGGCAACCATGGCCTTGACAGTTTCAGGTTCCATACTAGCGTGCCCTGCTTGGGAAACAATGGTCAGATGCGCGCCCGGCGGGCGCCCCGAAATGATCACAAGACCCTGCCACGCGTCACACCGCGCCATATCTTGCGTAGACAATGAAACAAGGAGGGTGTGAAATGACCTCAGAGGGATGAGGAGGCTGTGTGACCTTGAGGGTGTCATGGAAAAGGCGCATCGTTGCTTCTTTGATATCAACTCAACACAAGGAGCCTTCAGTGTGTCAGGAGAGTATAGTCCAAACAAGACGCCGCCTATCTTGCTGTTAATCGGCAAACTCTATATATTTCTTAGTGACAAGGTGACTGGGATTTGAAAAGACAAGAGATGTCGGACCACACGTGATAATTTCTCCGTGGTGCATATGCGCTGTGATATCGGCCGTCCGTTTCGCTTGCTTAAGGTTATGGGTGACGATGAGAATCGTGTACTCTTTTTTAAGTTCCAGAAGTAGCTCTTCAATGGTGCTTGAGGACATGGGATCAAGGGAGGCCGTCGGCTCGTCCAAGAGAAGCACTTCTGGTTTTAGGGCGATGGCTCTTGCGATACATAGACGTTGCTGTTGTCCTTGGGACAAATTTAGGCTGCTAGCGGCGAGCTTATCCTTAACTTCTTCCCAAAGGCCAGCTTTCTCAAGAGCCCATATAACGCGCTCTGTCATTTCTGGCTTTGAGAGCTTTTCATAAAGAGACACGCCAAAGGCGATATTTTCATAAATGCTCATGGGAAAGGGAGTAGGTTTTTGAAAGACCATCCCGATACGTCTTCTAAGTGATAAAAGATCTGTTTGAGCATCTAAAATTTGTAGTCCTTCAAAGTAAATTTCCCCAACAGCGCGGCTACCAGGAGATAACTCATAAATACGATTAAAGATCCGAATAAGCGTTGATTTACCGCTTCCCGAGTGTCCCATGAGGGCCGTGATGGTATGGGCCTTTACACTCAAATTGATTTGACGTAATACCTGGTTTTTTCCATAAAAGAAGTCAAGATTTTTTACGTCAAGTGTATAAGAGGTCATAGTCTTACTTTCTTATCTGATCACAATTTTGCGTCTAAAAAGAACCCTCACAAAAACATTAAGGGTAAACACAAATAACGTTAAAAGAAGAGCTCCCGCCCACGCGAGGTTCTGCCAATCTTTATAAGGGCTCATGCCGTATTGAAAAATCACCACAGGTAAACTTGCCATGGGTTTGTTCATATTCAAGCTCCAAAACTGGTTGTTGAGAGCCGTGAACAAAAGGGGGGCCGTTTCACCACTGATGCGTGCCACTGACAAAATGATACCTGAAATCAGACCCGTTTTTGTGAGTGGTAAAAGAATTTTCCATATCATTTTCCACCGGGGTGTCCCAAGGGCAATGGCGGCTTCTCTAAGTTCATGGGGAATCAAGGCAAACACATTATCTGTTGTATTAATGATGACAGGAAGGGCAATGATCATGAGAGCAACGACCCCCGCCCACGCAGAAAAATGGCCGGCCGGCACAACATAGATATTGTAAACAAGAAGCCCAATAATAACGGACGGTGCTGTCAAAAGGATATCGGTCATAAAGCATGATATAGGAGTCAAAAGGCTTCCACGCCCATATTCTGAAAAGTACACCACGATAAAAAGCGCTAAAACTGTACTAGAACAAGTGGCTGCCGTGACCATAAGAAGGCTTCCAATGATCGCATTTAAAAGACCTCCCTGACTGCCGGGTGGTGGGGTCATTTGAGTAAAGACACGCATATCAAAACCCACTATCCCTTTTGTGACAAGGGTCAGCATGATCCAGCCAAGAAAAAAGAAAAGAATGCCTAAAAAAACAAAAGAAATTCCTTTGCTGATTTTATTCTTAAGACGGCGCGCGTGTGCCAAGGAATTGCTCATTTTGAACTGACCCCACGGCCTTGCGCCATGCGTCTTAAAAGGAGTCTAGCACTTCCTGAGAGCAAAAAAGTGATAGCAAAAAGAACAAGACCTATGGTGATGAGAGATGATGTATAAAGCTCTGATTCAGCCTCGGTGAATTCGTTGGCCAAAGAAGACGAAATGGTGGTGCCAGGATGTAAAAGGGAAGCCGTTACATTATAAGCGTTTCCAATGACAAAAGCGACCGCCATGGTTTCGCCAAGCGCGCGTGTAAGGCCAAGCATGGTGCCGCCTATAAGTTGGGCTCTTGTATAGGGGACCATGATATGCCAGATGATTTCCCATTGGGTACATCCAAGGGCGTATCCTGATTCCTTTAGGTTAAAGGGCACAAGATCAAAAGCATCCTTAAAGGTGATGGTGATAAAAGGAATGATCATCAATGAAAGAATAATGCCGGCTGTCAGGACGGAAATTCCCGAAGAGGGGCCTTGGAAAAAATCTCCAACTAAATGCTGGCCGCCGAGATGCTTGGCAAGCCATGCCGCAAGATCAATGCCAATAAAGGGAATAAAAACAAACAGACCCCACATCCCGTAGATAATGCTGGGAATGACGGCAAGAAGTTCCGTCAAAATGGTAAGGGGAAGTTTGAAGGAAGAGGGAATAAGTTCGCAAAGTGCGTAGGCCACAAAGAAACTTGTGGGAAGCGCAAAAAGAAGGGCAAGGGTGGTTGTTGTCAGTGTGCCAAGAACGGGGGCAAGGGCTCCGAATTCCTTAGCTGCAGGATTCCAGGTGGCGGTCGTTAAAAAATGCCAACCAAAGGTTTTCATACAAAGAGACCCGCCTATGATAAGACTAACTAAGATCACGCCTATCAACAACAAAAGCGTGGTGGTTGCGCCAAAACTGATTCCTTTAAAAAGACGATCAACCATCTTGTACCCCTGGTAGGCTAAGCAGTTCTTATGATCTGATAAACGGCCTCATTTTACAAAGAGGCCGTTGTTATCTTAAGATTTAGGCGCAATTTTATGGTTTTGCCAAGCTTTTTCTATGAGTGTGACAAGGGAGGCTGGTAAGGGGATATAATGCAAAGTTGTTGCCATCTCTTGTCCGTTTTTAAAGGCCCAATGGAAAAATTGGCAGACGTCCTTGTTTTTATCAGCATACGACTCTTCTGTGCGCAGGAGGATAAAACTTGCGCCCGTAATAGGCCAGCTTTTCTTGCCAGGTTGGTTTGTCATAATCATATAAAATGAGGGGCTTTTTGACCAGTCTACGTTCTCGGCAGCCGCGCTAAAAGCCTCTGCACTGGGCTCTACGACCTCTCCATCTTTATTTTTGAGCACCACGTGGGTAAGTTTGTTTTCAGTTGCATAGGCATATTCAACATATCCAATGCTATTAGGGGTGTGAGAGACGAGACCTGCGACCCCTTCGTTTCCTTTTCCAGCCACACTGCCGTTTGGCCACTGCGCGGTAGAGTCAGGCTTTACCTTGTCAGGGTTTTTTGCATCCCATCCCTGGGCTGTCTTCCAATCATTGCTGACGTCAAAAAGATAATGACTGAATAAAAAGGTAGTGCCAGACCCATCAGACCGGTGTGCCACCACAATCGCTTCATCAGGAAGCCTGATGCCTGGGTTCAAAGCAGCAAGCGCCGCATCATTCCATTTCGTAATTTTCCCAGCAAAAATAGCCCCGAGGGTTTGGCCGTCTAATGTTAGTTGATCAATCCCCTTGATATTAAAGATGGGGACAATGCCGCCAATGATCGCAGGAAATTGCATGAGTTTGCTTTCGTTCAGGTCTTTTTCGTCAAGCGGTTTGTCACTTGCTCCAAAATTGACTGTGCCAGCTTTGATTTGTTTAATACCCCCACCGGACCCGATGGATTGATAGTTAAGCTGTGTATTGGTTTGTTTTTGATACGCTTCTGCCCACTTTGCATAAAGAGGGTAGGGGAATGTGGCGCCTGCACCTGTAAGTTCTTTGAGAGGGGCTTCTTTATCCGTGGCAAACCCCTCTTGAGAGGTCAAAAAGGCGAAAAAGCCTATAAAAGCAAGTGGCAAAAATTTGAACGTCATCATGTGATCCTTTAAGTAAAAGAGGAACACAGAATAAGCCTAAAAATTTAACTATCTATTAACAAAACATTACCCCAAATTTTAACGTTCATTCTTTCTTCGATCCTGTATGCTTACTCAAGAAAAACCAAAATACGCTTGAGGAGTTCCTTTCGATTAACGTGCTCTTTTTGGGCTGTTTCAGAAATGTCTTTAGAAAACTGCAAGGCCATTGTCTGAGCCAGGCGTGTGTTTTTGCGAATTTCTTCGTGAGAGAGTTCCGTGTTCGAAGCTGCGACACTTTCCTTTTCTCTGGGAGCTTTCATGGGTTTTGAGGATGTCCAATAATGCTCTTGGGTATTTTCTGCTTCAGTGCCAGATCTAGAAGACGAGTCTGTTGTATAAACAAAACGTTCTAATCCCTCATCATAAATCAACTTTGGATCTGAAGTCTGCTTTTCAAAAGGATTGCCTCCAAGGACTTTCTTAGGAAGGAAAGCAAGGCCGCTTCCAAAGGTGTAGCAAGCAAAAAGATGAGGGTTACTTTTTAAAGGCTTAATTTGAGCTGCAGCCCATGAGGTTTCTGGATATCTAAGCGGTTTGGCATCTTGCACATCGTCAACATTCAAGACGGTGTACGTTTTATCTGCAATGGTCACGAGCGCGCCAGTTTTTTTCTCAATTTTATCATCACTCATAAAGCGAACGAGTTGATCCTTTGTTGGACAATTATCGCGCAACCATTGTTGTGGCGTTGCACCTGCAGAGCTGATGACAAAAACGTTAGATACCAAAAAAGAAAATAAGGCGAAATTTTTTATACGCATCGTAAACTCCTCTCTCTGATAAGAGAATCACTTACAAATTCCCATATGATCCTACGCTATTATTGTTTCATTAAAATATTATAAAAACGTTTATTTCGTATTAAGGAATATCTCATAGTGTTTTTAATCTTTTGTTTTAATGATGGTATGAAAGAAATCTGATCTTGATTTTTCATGGTTTAAAAGATCTGTTCTAAACTTTTTGCTCATTTCTAAATGGAGGAAAGATTGTCCGCCAGCGCGGTAATAAGCGTGTGCATTGGTATTTTTTGTGCCCCCTAAAAAAGAGACGTCTTTAGGATAGGCGTTGATACAGTGCTTCTCTTTGAAAAATTCTTTTAAGGATAGGTAGCGATTGATAAAAAAAGTAGGCGGCGTTTCAAGAGCACTACTCATAATGAGATCTGCATCTGTGTGGTGCTTTTTTTGGCTGAACGCATGAAGCTGCAAGATTACGCTGTGCTGATTGTACTGGGCAAAAGCTTCACTAAACGCGTTAAAAAAAGAGCAATCTTCATGTGCCAGATCTACGACTTTACGGTGAGTTGTGCTCCACGCAGCCGCTTTGACACAAAACTCATGGAAGAATAGAGAGGCCAGATCACCTGTGAGCAAATCTGAGGGATAGTGAGGTGCTTGTACCAAGACATCGTGGATTGAGTGCTTTCTAATAAAGTACACCCCTTTGCCTGTTCGACTTTTTGGAAGCTCTTCTATAATGGTATAGGTGTTGTCAGAACTATAAGTTTGAGAAAATCCTAACCGATGCCAAACTTTTTGATCATCGTCACAGCGCTCGTTTCTTAAGATTTTTAAAAATAAAGCTCTTGCAGTATCAAGATCTGCGGTAGATGGGCGAGAGTAATGTGTTTTCTGTTCGTAGTGTGTGACATAGGAAGAAAGAGACGCGTCTTGTGATCCGTAAGCTAAGTTGACCTGTGAAAAACAAAGCAAAACTGCCAGCGCTTGTGATAAAAAAGTGATAATTGATTGATCAGTGAAAAGAAAATTCCTCTAAGTATAATTTCTCTTTTCTACAATGAAAATTCCCTTGATGCAATAAGGTGGTTTATGCTCTTTGCAAATGACTGCCGCCAAAAAAAGCAATGAAAAATGAAGAGAATGTAAGATGTTAATCGGGGTAACCATGTAAAAATGAAGACCTTGTATTGGATTTTCTCTTAACGTTTTTTTAAATTTTTATTTTTAGAGTGAGCCGACAGATAAACGATAACTAGGTAGGGAAATCATGAACGCCTCCAGTGAAGAAATCATCGAGCGCCTAAAGTTTTTGCAAATCGATGAAGGGACTAAAGAGTACCTTCGGGAGTTTGCGCCACTCATGGAACGTGACATCGATCGTATTCTAGAGGCTTTCTACGGGCATGTGACTAAATACGACAATTTAGCAGCGCTTTTTGGCGGAACTGACCGTGTGAACTACGCCAAAAACGCCCAGCGCCTCCATTGGCTTGAACTCTTTCAAGGGAATATGGATGATGCGTATTTTGAACGTGCCCAAAGAATTGGTTATGCCCATGATCGCATTGGGCTTGAGCCACGTTGGTACATTGGGGGGTACAATTTCGCCCTTGCAGAGATGACCAAAATTGTTTTCAAGCACTATAGAAAAAAACCTGACAGGGCGGCACTTATTCTCCAAGCCGTGAGCAAGGTTGCGCTCCTTGATATGGATCTTGCCATTTCTGTTTACATCCAGAAAGGTGAAGAAGGAAAACTGTCATCCCTTATGCAAAGTATCTCTAAATCCCTTGAGCATTCTTTGCAATCTGCCATTCGCAATATCATTGTGCTGTCAGAAGACATGGCACGTAGCTCTCAAGACATGGTGGGGAATATCGGGGATGCCATCAGACAAATGGATGTGGCAAACTCTGCATCACAAAAAACAAGAGGGAACGTCCAAAACGTCGCAACTGCCTCGGAAGAACTTCTCAGTTCTGTGCGGGAGATTAGTTCCCAGACATCAAGGTCTTCCCAAATTACGAATCATGCAGTTTCTAAAGCCAGAGAAGCCGGAGAGGTCATTAATGAACTTGCGGGGGCGGCATCTAAAATTGGTGAAGTTGTGAAGCTGATTAGCGATATTGCGAGCCAAACAAACCTATTGGCTTTGAACGCGACCATTGAGGCCGCGCGCGCGGGTGAAGCAGGAAAAGGCTTTGCGGTAGTGGCCTCCGAAGTGAAAAGCCTTGCCACACAAACGGCCAAAGCGACCGAGGAAATTGCCCAACAAATTCAAGCGATTCAAGAAACCACGCAAAAGGCTGTGCAGGCCATGGATAACGTTGGGTCTTCTGTTGAGGAAATTACACAAATTTCAACCATTGTGGCGGGTGCGGTTGAAGAGCAAAGTTCCGCGACCCAAGCGATTTCAAAGAGTATGGAGCAAGCGGCTGAGGATACAGAGCATGTCTCTAGAAATATTGATCTCTTAACCTCGGGCATGCAAGTGACCAACAAAGCAGCCGTGGAGGTGGAAGACCGGGCAAAGAATGTTGCCAAAGAGATGGACTCGTTACGTGATGATTTAACGCGTATTCTCAAAAGCGCGTTAGCAGCTGTCGCTTAAGCTTAGAAGCACGTGTGATAGAAAAACAGGGAGCTTTTTATAGTCTCCCTGTTCTGTTGAGTAAAACATTAATCTTATCAGCAGGTTAAAAAAATATTAATATATGGTGAAAAATTTTTTCAAAATTAAATCTTTTTTAGGGTTGTCATCAAAAGTCATTTTTTCTACTCATAGAGGGTAAGAAATGCTTTTTGAGGACACTGATGGAAGATTTGATCCTGCCTTCACTATCCAGAAGAACCTTCTTAAAAACGGGCGCTTTGGCTATTGGCGTGACGTTTGGGGTGCCCACACTCCTTCGGGCGACAGTGGCTCAAGAAAAAAAGCTATATCTTTATAATATGCACACAGGCGAGTGGTTTAAGAACACCTATAAGGAAGGAAGGGACTATAATCCCGACGCCCTGAAAGAGCTTTCCCATTTCATGCGTGACAGGCGTACGGATGAAACGCATCCTATGGAAACAACCCTTTATGACTTGCTCGAGCGTCTTCATAGGCCTTTTGGAACCTATAGGCCTCTTGAGCTTGTTTGCGGTTATCGTTCTCCCCATACGAATAAGAGCCTGCGCAAAAAGAACAAAGGTGTGGCTGAAAAAAGCCTTCACATGTCAGGGCGCGCTGTGGATGTAAGGCTTCAAGGGGTGTCCTTGAAAAAACTACGAGACGCAGCGAAAGTGCTACGTGCAGGCGGGGTGGGGTACTACCCTAAATCTAATTTCGTCCATGTGGACGTTAGACAAAAACCAACCTTTTGGTAAGGCGCATTTTATAAACGTGCTGAGAAAAATTGAAATAAGGCCTGCGCGTTAAACAAAGACTGTTTCTGGTCATTTAAAAGAGTGATCTCACAGTGTGTTGTATAATCAATAAAAATACCTTTTTGACAATTGAGAAACTTCTGTTATCTTCCTCTTTATATTATTGCATTCCAAAGAGGTATATATGGAATTTAAACGTTTACGCACGTCTCTCATGCTGCTGTTTTCTCTGCCCTGTCTTGCATCTTCTGAATCAGAGGAGTTTTCGTATTCTTCGTTTCTACCAAAAAGTTGTTCTTGTGAATATAGTGAGGCTGCTTCAAATGTGTTCAAAAAATTAGCAAAATCGCCCAAAACAGAAATCCAGCACGATCATGGAATGATGTTGCCAAACCGTGTATACGCAGACTACGGATGGGATTTTCCACCTATTGCTCCGGTTCAAAAAGAACTTTTAAGTTTTTGTGCAAGTCAACCTTCGCGCAAAAGATTTATGGATGTGGGAGCGGGCAAAGGATCCGACACAGTGGGAATGCTTCTTACTGGTAAAACACATGTGACGGCTTATGAACTGCAACAGGCTCAATTTAGAGAGATGCAAGGGCGGGTAACGACTTTATTTAAAGAAGTAAGTCCGGATTTGAGTATCGACACGGTTGCACGGTTTCGTTCGGGTGATTTTCTAACGGTAAAATTCAACGAAGGGTTTAGAGGCGGGTACACCGGTATTAACCTGAACAAAGTGGCCCACTTTTGGGATGATGCGCAACTTGGAAATTTTGTAGAAAAAGCCGCGTTTCTTTTGGAAAAGGGTGTCGGCAGGCTCTTTATTACCGTTGTGACCCCAACGCCCGGAGATGATTATGAGAAGTTTGTGAATAAAAATGGTTATGGACCTATCTTTTTTACACGAAAAGATCTTCTAAACGATACATGGTCAGGGATTTTAGGAACTCCTACTCTCACTGTGCGAAAGCCTAAAGATCATGAAAAGCCAGGGCATATGTACCAGTCCGTTTCGCAAGAGGGATCAAAGGCTTATGCTATTACAGACCGTGTGATGTATTACCACACAAAGGCTTCTTTGACGCACGCTTTGGGTGACAAGTTTAGGATTGTGAAAGTGCTCAATCTTGCGCCAAAAGATATTCATCCCGATGCCTTTGAATCGATGCTTTCCATCGTGGCGGAACGAACAGAGCTCTAATTCGTTCGCGCTTGCGACGACAAAAACCTCAAGAAAGTGTGGCGCTTTTTTGAGGTTTTTTATTTGAAAGGTTTTTATGAAGGTCAGGAAAGACCCTCAAGTCCTTTAACAAGATCTTGTTGCTGCTTACGCCACAAAGTGGCGTAAAGACCACTTTGAGTAAGAAGCTTCTCGTGAGTGCCGCGCTCGACGATGGTGCCGGCTTCTAGAACCAAAATTTCATCGGCGTGTACAATGGTGGACAGTCGGTGGGCAACGATGAGGGTTGTTGTTTTGCGCGACACCTCGTTCAAGCTTTTTTGGATTTCCTTTTCGGTTTGGGTATCAAGAGAAGACGTGGCTTCATCAAAAAAGAAAATTTTAGGCGCTTTTAAAAGAGCTCTGGCAATGGCCACACGCTGCTTCTCACCGCCCGAAAGCTTCAGCCCTCGCTCGCCCACCAGGGTCTCATATTTCTCGGGAAAAGTCATGATAAGGTCGTGGATTTTTGCTTTTTGCGCGGCGTCCTCGATATCTTCTTGGGTCGCGCCCGGTTTGCCATAACCAATATTAAATCCGATGGATTCATTAAAAAGAATCGTTTCTTGGGGGACAACGGCAATGGCAGCGCGGACGCTTTCTTGGGTCACGTCAGCGATTTTTTGATCGCCAATAAGAATATCCCCAAAGGTCGCATCATAAAAACGAAAAAGAAGGCGCAGGATCGTTGATTTGCCAGCCCCGCTCGGCCCCACAATGGCGACGGTTTTGCCAGCTGGTACATGGAACGACACTTTTTTCAAAATCGGGCGTTCAGGGGTATAGGAAAAAGAAACGTCCTTGAAGGTAATGTCTGAGACACCACAGGTGAGGCGCTTGGCATCAGGCAGGTCTTGGATTTCTTCGTTGACCTCAAGAAGGGCGAACATTTCCTCCATGCTGATGAGGGCAAGCTTGACCTCGCGGTAGGCAAATCCTAAAGACCACAGGGGGATAAAAAGCTGGATGAGGAGGGTGTTTACAAAAACAAAATCTCCTACAGTCAGTGCGTGCGAGGCCATCTTTTCTGAGGTAAGCCAAAGTGCGCCGCTCAGGCCAATTGCAATAATAAGTCCTTGAACAATATCTAGAAGAGATAAGGTAAACTGGGTGATGACGGCTGTTTTTTCATAGTTGCCAAGAAGTTTGTCATAGCGTGCGGCTTCGAAAGGTTCGTTATTAAAATATTTGACCGTTTCATATTGTAGAAGACTTTCAACTACTTGTGCGTTGGAGGCCGTATCGACCTCTGCCATTTGACGCACGATGCGCAGGCGCCACTGAGTGTAGATTAGGGTAAAGGCAATATAAGCAAGCAAAATAACAGCAACGAAAAGAGCAAGCCCAGGTCCATAAAGCCACCCCAGCAAAATACAGGAAAGGGTAAGCTCCAAAAATGCCGGGATCACCATAAAGACAGCAAAGCGCAAGAAAGTATCGATCCCTTTAACGCCGCGTTCAAGGGCGCGTCCGGTCCCTCCCATTTTGTGGTCGAGGTGAAATTGGAGGCTGAGGCGGTGTAGTTTGCAAAAAACATCATAGGCAATACGATGCATGGCATTTTGTGTGACAGGTGAAAAAAGTGAATCTTTAAGACCAGAAAAGAGTTGTGAAAGAAAACGCGTAAAAGCATAACCCAGAATCATAGCAATGGGCGTGATAAGAAGGAGTTGAGACGTTTGTGAAATGGACAAATTGTCCACAATTTCTTTAAAGAGAAGCGGGGGATACAAGTTGGCCAGCCTCGATAGAATGAGGAAGAAGGCGGCTACTACAAAAAGAATTTTAATATGATTTTTGCCCATAGGCCAAAGGGCGCTCAATAACATCTTGAGAGGGTTCAAAGGTCTCCTTTTTTCAGGAGGTGTGGGTGAAAAAGTCATGGAAAAATCCTATTGACGCGGTCGCAAAACGTCTCCAATATCCACTGAGGATACCACATTATGCTCTTAAAGATATCTTCTTTTTTAAAGGGATACTGTGTTTCTTTTACTTTTTATTTAATTAAATAAACATTTTATTAAACTTAGAGGATGTGACCATGGAGATTAAGCGTTGTTTTACTCAAGAAGGCCAAAGCCCCTACGATAAAATTGCCTTCCGCAAAGCAACTAGTGAAATCCGAAATCCGGATGGCTCTGTGGTGTTTCGCCTTGAAGAAATGGATGTGCCAAGCTCTTGGTCGCAAGTGGCTTGTGACATTCTGGCACAAAAGTATTTTCGCAAGGCGGGCGTACCTCAAAAGCTTAAACCCGTTGCAGAAAAAGGGGTGCCGTCCTGGCTTCAACGCCATGTGGCAGAGGCAGGTGCGGATGGCACCGTAACCCTTGAAGGGGAAAAAGACGCACGTCAGGTTTTTGACAGACTTGCGGGGACTTGGACCTATTGGGGTTGGAAATCTGGATATTTTTCTAAGGAAAAAGATGCTCGCGCCTTTTTTGATGAAATGCGCTATATGCTGTGTACCCAGATGGCAGCGCCTAATTCGCCTCAGTGGTTTAATACAGGTCTTCACTGGGCTTACGGCATAGATGGCCCGTCCCAAGGACACTTTTATGTGGATGAGAAGACAGGAAAACTAAGTCACTCGTCGTCAGCGTATGAACGTCCTCAACCCCACGCTTGCTTTATTCAGTCCATCAGCGATGACCTCGTGAACGAGGGCGGCATCATGGATTTGTGGGTGCGTGAGGCGCGCCTATTCAAGTACGGTTCTGGGACAGGGACGAACTTTTCAAACTTGCGGGGACGCGGCGAATCCCTTTCGGGGGGTGGGCGTTCTTCAGGTCTTATGAGCTTTTTGAAAATTGGCGACCGCGCGGCAGGTGCCATCAAATCCGGTGGTACCACAAGACGTGCAGCTAAAATGGTCACCGTTGACATCGATCACCCAGACATCGAGGAATACATCAATTGGAAGGTTGTGGAAGAGCAAAAAGTGCTTTCCCTCGTCACGGGTTCCAAGGTCGTAAAAAGACACCTAGAGGCCGTGTTTCAAGCCTGCCAGATTGGCACCAGCGATGATCGTTTTGATCCTCAAAAGAATCCAACGCTTAAGGGCGCTTTGAAGGCGGCAAACCGCGCCATGGTCAGTGAAAACTATGTCCAGCGTATGATCCAATTTGCAAAACAAGGCTATACGCACTTTGAGTTTGATACCTATGATACGAACTTTGACTCTGAAGCCTACTTTACGGTATCGGGTCAAAACTCTAACAACTCGGTACGCGTGCCGAATAAGTTCCTGGAAAAGGTCCTAAAGGACGAAGCTTGGAATTTAATCAAGCGTACAGACGGTTCTGTGTACGAGACTGTGCGCGCTAAGGAGCTTTGGGATAAGGTTGGCTATGCGGCGTGGGCGTGTGCGGATCCGGGCATTCAGTTTGATACCACTATTAATGAGTGGCATACCTGCCCCGTAAGCGGACGCATTAACGCCTCTAACCCATGTTCTGAATATATGTTCCTGGATGACACGGCTTGTAACCTTGCCTCCTTGAACCTTGCCCAGTTCTATGACGCGACTAAGACTAGCAATGCCTTTGATGTGGAAAAATATATCCATGCATGTCGTTTGTGGACCATGGTTCTGGAAATTGCGGTCCTAATGTCCCAATCGCCCTCTAAGGAAATTGCCCAAGGAACCTATGACTACAGAACCCTTGGCCTTGGCTACGCAAACCTTGGTGGTCTTTTAATGGCCATGGGCCTTTCTTATGACAGCGACGCTGGACGTGCCGTTGGGGGATCCCTTGCTGCTATTATGACGGGTGTGAGCTATGCAACGTCGGCAGAACTTGCCGCAGAGCACGGCACCTTTGCCCATTATGACAAGAACAAAGAGGCCATGCTGCGTGTGATTCGCAACCACCGTCTGGCAGCATACGGTAAAAAAGCAGGTTACGAGGATCTATCTATCTTGCCCGTTGCCTTGGAAAGCAAAGCCTGTCCCGAGCCGCAGCTGATTGAAGCCGCGAGAGCCGCGTGGGATCAAGCGCTCACCCTTGGAGAGCAATATGGGTTCCGTAACGCCCAAACGACGGTCATTGCACCCACGGGGACCATTGGTCTTGTGATGGATTGTGATACGACAGGTGTGGAGCCTGATTTTGCCCTTGTGAAGTTTAAAAAGCTTGTGGGTGGTGGCTACTTTAAAATCATCAACCAAATGGTACCAAAGGCTCTGAAACGCCTTGGCTATACCGACGCCGAGCGCCGCGAAATCGAAGCGTACGCTGTGGGGCACGGAACTTTGGACGGCGCTCCTGCCATTGGCTTTGACGCGTTGCGTCAAAAAGGCTTTACTCAAGCTATCTTGTCGGCTCTTGAAGATTCCTTAAAGACGGCTTTTGATATTCGTTTTGCTTTTAACAAGTGGACACTTGGCGAGGAATTCTGCCAAAAGATTCTTGGTTTTACAAAAGAACAACTCTCAGACGTTTCCTTTGATATGCTGGGTGCCCTTGGTTTTTCTAAAGAAGACATTGAACGCGCTAACGCCTATTGTTGCGGAACTATGACCCTTGAAGGTGCGCCTTACCTGAAGCCAGAGCACTTGCCTGTCTTTGACTGCGCCAGTCCCTGTGGGCGCCTTGGCAAGCGCTTTTTATCATCAGAAAGCCATATCCGTATGATGGCCGCCGTGCAGCCCTTTGTGTCGGGCTCCATCTCCAAAACCATCAACATGCCTAACGCGGCAACGGTGGAAGACTGTAAGCAGGCATACTTGCTCTCTTGGCGTTTGGGCCTTAAGTGTAACGCGCTTTACCGGGACGGATCAAAGCTTTCACAACCGCTTAACAGCTCGCTTTTGACAGAAGATGATTACGCCGATGACGAGGACAGTGTGGCTGATCTTTTGGCCATGAGTGTGCCTCAGCAAGTGGCAACCATTGCCGAAAAAATTGTCGAGAAAATCATCTACAAAACGGGACGCCGAAAGCTTCCCGCGCGCCGCAAGGGCTATACCCAAAAGGCCGTTGTGGGGGGACACAAGGTTTACTTGCGTACCGGCGAATATGAAAACGGCGCACTTGGCGAGATCTTTGTGGATATGCACAAAGAAGGAGCCGCCTTTAGAAGCCTGATGAACAACTTTGCCATGGCCATTTCCATTGGTTTGCAGTACGGCGTACCCCTTGAGGAATACGTCGAGGCGTTCTCGTTCACGCGTTTTGAACCGTCAGGCATGGTAACCGGTAACGACGCCATTAAAATGGCGACCTCGATCCTTGACTATATTTTTAGGGAGCTTGCGGTGTCTTACTTGGGGCGCACGGACCTTGCCCATGTGGATCCGTCAGACATCGTCTCGAGCAGTGTGGGTAAAGCTTATGAAAACACAGGCGACATCGACGAGGACGATCCCGACGCGCCAAAGCTTGCGGCTCTTTCTCGTTTGACTAGTAACGGCTATGTGCGCAGCAACCTTTATGTGTTGCAAGGCGGCAAGAACGTTGCGGGTGGGACTGCACCCACGATGTCTTCAACAACAACGCTTCTCAAGCACATGGAATCCAGCGTTCTGTCCCAAGAGGAAGAAGAAGGCCATGTAGAAACCGACGGCACTACGGTCCTTGAGCAAATGCAGGTGGCACGCATGAAGGGATATGAAGGGGATTCTTGCCAGGAATGCGGAAACTTTACTTTGGTGCGTAATGGGACATGTTTGAAGTGTGTGACCTGCGGCAGCACGAGCGGCTGTTCCTAAAGGGATCTTTTATGATAAGATAAGGACTTGTTTGTTATTGTTTCTATGAAAGAAAAGAAAAAAGTATGAGACAAGTCAACTCTATCTGCGTTTACTGTGGATCGTCTGCTGATCCAAAGCCAATGTATGTCGAGGCGGCCCAAAAAGTGGGCCGCCTTTTGGCGCATGAAAAAATCAAAATGGTTTTTGGGGGTGGCCGTGTGGGGCTTATGGGTGTTGTGTCCGATGCCTGCGTCAGTGCTGGCGGAAACGTCCTTGGCATTATGACCGATTTTCTTAATTCCTATGAAGGCGGGCACACAGGCATTACAGAGCTTCAAATTGTGCCAACCATGCATGAA
Source organism: Alphaproteobacteria bacterium (assembly GCA_013911655.1). Lineage (GTDB taxonomy): Bacteria > Pseudomonadota > Alphaproteobacteria > Caedimonadales > UBA1908 > JACESU01. The sequence goes on along the minus strand of JACESU010000001.1, from coordinate 878,471 downwards.
CGCAAGCAGGTAATGTTTGATCACTCTGATGCCTTTGTTGTTTTGCCAGGGGGCCTCGGGACCCTTGATGAAACCTTCGAGATGTTGACCTGGAAACAGGTCGGCCTTCACACAAAGCCCATTATCTTGGTAGATATCGATCAGTACTGGTCAGGTCTTTTTACGACTTTTTTCCATCACATGATTGATCAAGGGTTTGTCAGGCGAGAGGACGCGGCGCTTTTTACGCTTGTGTCCTGTGTGGATGATATTCTACCCGCCATCGCCAGCGCCCCGACTCCTAATAAAGATTTCATGGCCAAATGGGGGCAAACTCCATCTTAACACGAGGTACCGTTATGCAACGCGAAGTGAATCGCCAGCTTTATTTAGACTATATCAGAGGATTCATGGTGCTTTTGGTGGTTCTTGATCACTCCATGCATGCTTACTCCCAAAACTATTCTGATTTCTGGTTTATGTCGGACATCAACCGCAGCACCCTGATCGACGTATGGCATTTGCATAACGACGCCATTATGATGCCGTTTTTACTGGCCCTTGCGGGCCTTTTTGTTTTTGTGTCTTTAGAGAGGCGGGGATATATTGGTTTTCTAAAAGAGCGTGTTCTAAGGCTTGGCGTTCCCTTTGTCATTGGTGTCACAGTAGTGGCTGGATTTGTTGCCTATAACAAGGCGGTTATTCGTGACGGGATTCTCAAAGGATTCTTTGACTTTTGGTGGCATGATTACCTGCACTGGGAAAACAGCCCCTTTGAAAATTTCATCATGGGAAGCTTTTGGTTTCTTTACTATCTAGCCCTTTTAACGGCGGCCGTGTTGATCCTTAATCTTGTGTTGCCATGGAGTCTTCGCGCCCTTGGTGCTGGCATGCAGGCAGTTTTTAGGCGTCCTGTTGCAGGATTTATCACCCTAAGCCTTATAAGTGCTGTTATTCTGGGAGCGAGCGACATGGTGTGGGGCGCCCACTGGTGGTTTGGGTTCAAGCCTGTATTTTATCTAAGGCGCGCGCGTTTTCTCATTGAAGGTTTTTGCTTTTTCCTAGGGGTAGGGGCCTATTTTGCTGGATTCTTCAAAGATCAGGATCTGCTTAAGCGATTGTCGGATAGCTGGACTGCGTGGCTGCTGGCAAGCCTTGTTATTGGGGGACTTTATACTACGTATACTCTGCTTTATTTCTATGACGGTGCCTATGACCGTGGGTTTATGCCCCTGATCCAAGAAGGCGACTGGTCGGGCGTGTGGACTTATATCACAGAAGGCCAAGGCATTTACCCCCTTATCCGAACAACGCTTTTAGGATTCTACATCATGGTCTTGATGCCCATGTATCTGTCCTTGTTCGCCAAGTTTCTGAACACACCAAAGCCTTTTTGGATTTCTTTGGCGGCGTGTTCATACGGTATTTATATTGTGCACGAGCCCCTTGCCCTTTGGATGCACGTGAAGCTTTATGATCTTGATATACCAGCCCTTTTGAAGTTTGCCATTTCGGGTGGTTTTAGTCTGGGTGTTTCTTGGCTTTTAGTTTCCAAGGTGCTTCTTAAGATCAAGCCCCTTCGCCGTATTTTATAAAAGGAGACCCCATGACACCTCCCCACCACCGCATTGCTTGGATTGATCACCTAAGAGCCGGCACGTTTTTGCTGCTGCTATGGGATCACTGTGTACATGCCTACGCCGACAAATGGGGACGCTTTCATTTCTTTAGGGATTTCGAGCGCTCGTGGGTGTGGGACGTTTTTTATATGCATGACAACAGCGTCATCATGGCGCTTTTGTTTTTTATTTTTGGATTGTTTGTGTTTCCTGCTGCTGCACAAAAAGGTACAAAATCATACGTAAAGGAAAGACTTATTAAGCTAGGAATTCCGTATGTTATTGGCATTCCATTCATTGTGCCGCTTCTTATTTACCCGCGTTACCAATATCTGACGAATCCCCTTATGGAGTACGGTGAGTTTTGGAAGACCATTTATTTTCAAGAAAAACTCCAAGGAGGAGGTCCTTTTTGGGTGCTGTACTGCCTCCTTCTTTTTACCCTCGTTGCGCTGGTTCTTGATAAGATCGTGCCTGGACTAAGGCGTACCTTAGGACGGATTGCTCTTTGGGGAAAAGCCCACGCTCTTGGTATCTTTCTAGCTTTTTCATTAACTTCTCTCATGATTCTAGGTGTCAGCGACATTCTTTGGGGTGCACCCTGGTGGGTTGGATTTGGACATTTTGACACGCAAGGGGAGACCTTTTGGGTGGTCCTTGATAAAATCACGAACCTCTTTCACTTGCAGGGATCAAGGTTTCTAACCCACGCGCTTTACTTTGCCGCAGGCATCGCCCTTTCCCAGGCAGGCCTTACGTTTCAAGACGATTTTTGGAAAAGCATCAGTCGAAAATGGACATCATGGCTTTTCTTGATGGTGATCACGGGCGCGGTGTACACCTGGTACTCACTCATCAATTTCGAGGCAGGTGCCTACAGCGATGAGGCACACCGGATCGTCGATGCAGGGGGGACTTGGCACGAAGTATGGCCTTTGTTAAAAGAAACGGCACCCATGACCCTTGCGCGCACAAGTTTGCACGCCTTTTTTTGTCTTTTCCAAGTACTCACGTACCTAAGCCTCTTTCATCGGTTCATGAACCACACGAATCGTTTTTGGTATTGGTACGCGCCGTGTGCCTACGGAATTTTTCTCTTACACGAAGTGCCGGTCATTTGGCTCCAATATCTTTTGGCGGATGTGATGTTGCCAACCTTTGGGAAAGTACTCATCGTTTTCTTGCTAGGTTTCTTGTCGACATGGCTTTTTGTGGATGTGATCCGGCGTATGCCTTTAGTAAGGCGTATTCTAGGATGAACGTTAAGTAAGTAAAGAGGTGAAAAATTCAAGATTTTTCATTCCATTAGGGAAATGGTTTACTCTTTCTTAACACTCTTTCCGTAGTATGATAATGAGTGATTTTGTTCAGAACCGGGGAGAGTAAGGATGAGACTTGCAAGTGTAATGGCTTTGAGCGCAACCTTATTGGTAGGCGCATGCGCAACAGATACAAGTAATCAAAATGTGGGGACCCTTGTGGGCGCGGGCGCGGGTGCTTTGATTGGTTCCCAGTTTGGTGGAGGGGCCGGGCACGCCGTGGGTGCTGTCGTGGGCGCTGTTGGTGGCGGTTATCTGGGTAACGTCATTGGTAAAAACATGGACGATAATGATCGCCGCAAGGCAGAAGAAGCGCGCATTCGCCGTGACCGCGAACGCGAGCGTGAGCAATACAAGTACCGTAGTTATTCATAATATATCAAACAGGACTAACAAATTTTTCGAGTTGATTAATCTTGAAAGCTTGTTAGTCCTGCCCGAGCGCAATACCCTAAGTCTTGTAATAGGTGACGTCCTTAAAATTAATAGGTTTTTCGGCAAGGCACCTTTCCATTTGCGAAAAGGATGTGATCTGATAAGGTTGGGAAGTTATTCAGCTGCGCAAGGACTGTATCAATGTCTTGCATAAAGAAGGTTTTATTCGTCCTTTTCTTTATAAGTCCTTTTCAAGGAAATGCTAGTGCGCAAGAAGAAAATACCTCTCTTACTCCTGAAATAATACAGCACATTCCGAAGGGCTGGAGATTTGTTGATCTTGCTCAAGGGCCTTTAAGGGCTTATGGTGCTGTTGACGCCGTTCTTGTGATCGAAAAAGCTATGGAAAAGTTAGAAGATACTGTATCGGATGATGAAGAAAGAACCCTACCAGAAATTCCAAGGCGGCTCCTGGTGCTTTTCAAAGAGGAAAATGAGTATAGGATTTCTTTCTCTAGCGATAAACTTTTACCCGCATATCCAAACCTACAAGGCGGAGATGACTTTTTTAGGGGGGTCGAAATTAAAAGAGGATCCTTAAAGATACGTACAGGCTACGTTCTAACCCTTGGAAGTTGGTGGTGTAGTCTTCATAAGCACGTGTTTAGATTTGAAGAAGAAAGTAAGCGATTTCGTTTGGTCGGGTCAACCCACGAGCTATTTCACAAAGCATGTGGTGACGCCGAAGAACGAAGCGTTAACTATCTAACACATAAAATGAAAATAAAGAAAGTGGAGAGTGTTTTTGATGATCCACCCTCAAAGCCAAAGGTGACATGGTATGACTATCCAGGGGTGTGGTGCATGGATGACATTCATGATCTGAATACCTTTGGTGAGCAGTTTAATTAAGAAAAATCATAAAATTGTATTTTGATAAACTGAGCGTCAAAAAGCGGTTTTTTTCTTAAAATGATAACTGTTTTGAATGCTGAACCTTTTATGAAGATTGAAAATAGTACCTTATTTTGAATATATAAAAAACCCTCTAAGGGCAATCTAATTTTAAGGGACCATGGGCGGTGTATAAGAAAGCTCTCGGGCTTCATCAAGGGTTACGGGACGAGCAAAGTGATATCCTTGAGCAAAACGTCCGCCATTTTTTTGGAAAAGATCTTGTTCCTGCCCTGTTTCTATTCCCTTAGCGATCAGTCCTAAGGACAAACTTTGGCACAGCGTCATGATAGACTTTGCCATGATCAAATCCTTTGTTTGTGTGGGAGCGGATAGAGACCTTGTCATCTTTACGTATTCAAAGAAACCGCTGTGCAAAAGCGTAAGAGAAGTACCAGCCTGACCAAAATCATCAATGATGAAGCCGAGCCCTTTTTTCATGAGACGTTTGAGAACCCAATGAATGCTATCCCCCGCAGTGTCGAGGCTTATTTCGGACAGTTCTATTTTGAGTTGTTGGGGCGAAAGATTATGCTCCTTGAGGGCTTCAAAGATGTTATTAGCAAAATCATTATCTTCAAGGGTCTTGTATGACAAATTGATGGAAAAGAAAGATGGTTTTGTCTCTTGCGGCCAGCTTTGATAGGCATAGCAAGCTTTGTGAAGGATCAAATTTTCAAGGGAAAGCTTAAGGCTTTCGTCTTCTGCCAATTGAAAGAAAGTATCCGGAAGGACGATCCCAAATCGTGGATGATGCCACCTGGCAAGTGCCTCAATCCCCATCATGCGGCCGTCCTGAAGATCTATAATCGGCTGTAGGACGACAAAAATTTCCTCTTGTTCGATAGCTTGGCGCAAGTTTGCATGAAGTTGAAAGAAGGATTTTGCTTTTTTACGCATATGATCTTCGAAAAGCACAGGAGCAGAAGAGGCATTTTTTTCTGCATAGAAATAAGCACTTTCCGCGTCCCAAATAGCATCATCGGCATTTTCATAAGAACGCGTACTTACAGCGATTCCAATGTGCACAGGAATAACAACTTCTTGAGAAGGGACAACAAACGGCATGGAAAGTTTTTCCAAAAGACGCTCTGAGAGAATTTTTAGGCCCTCCTCGTCTTGATAACCATCAAGAAAAATCACAAAGTGATCGCCGCCCCAGCGTGCCACCGTATCTTCGTGGCGACAAATTTCCAAAAGACGTTTACCAGCTTCTTGAAGAATCCAGTCTGTTTGGTCAACGTAAGAGGTATCAACAGCACTTTTAAAAAGCTCAAGGCCAACAAAGAGAAGGGCAAAACTGTTTTTTGTATCTTTTTGATGACGAAGCAGTGCCTGCCCCACACGCTCTAAAAGAAGGGTGCGGTTGGCAAGACCTGTCAAGGGATCATGGAGCGTTTCATAAAGAGCTTGTTGCTGGACAGTTTTTTGCTGTGTCAGATCTGTTTGCGTACCCGCAAAGCGAAGGGGCTCTCCTGTGTCGTCGCGAAGGCACACGCCCCTTGTGAGAACCCAGACCGAGTGTCCTTCTTTATGGCGCAGGCGGTATTCATGGGAGAAGGTCGACTGCGGTTCTTTGAAATGGGTTTCAATAGCCGCTTCTAGATCTCGGCGATCCCGTTCGTAAACCCGGTCAATCCATCCCTCTAGTGTGGCAGGCAGTTCTCCTGGCTCAAATCCAAGCATGGCAAGCCAGCGCTGAGAAAGGAAAAGTGTGCCCGTTTTTAGATCCCAATCCCACAGGCCGTCTTGGGATCCTTGAAAGGCAAGGGCGTAGCGCTGTTCTTCTACTTTTAGTTTATGAAGAGTGCGCTCTAAAGATTTTTCTTTTTCGGCAAGAGTAGCCTCTAAGAGCAGGCGCTTGGACACTTCTTCTTCATACAAATTCTGCCACGAGGTAAACGGTTGTGATTCGTCGCTCATATGAATGTCCAATTTTTCCCTGTTTTCTTATAAGAGTGCGCTAAAAACACCCATGACTCAAGGCAAAAGGCAATATCTTAAAAAGAGTGCGGCATTTTCTTGCGCTTCTTGGAATGTTTCGGTATAAGATGCTTAGGTTTTTGTATGAAGTTTTGTAAGAGAGTCGTACCATGAAAAAAGGCATTCACCCAGACTATCACGAGGTTAACGTTGTCACAACCGACGGTAACAGTTACACCACACGTTCCACCTATGGCAAGGCAGGCGATACCCTTCGCTTGGACGTGGACCCAAGCTCTCACCCGGCGTGGACAGGTGTACACCGTTTGCTCGACTCTGGTGGTCAGGTCTCTAAATTCTCTTCACGTTTTGGAAAATTTGGTCTTAAGGCCTAAGAAGAAACATTTTTTAGAAAATGAATGAACCGTCTGTGGGCATGCCCCTAAGACGGTTTTTCTTTGTGATTTCTCTTAGTCTGGAGAGGCTTCTTCGATTTGGCGTGCATTCACGTCCGCCAGATGCACAATCCGTACATATAGATTGTAGGAATCCTCCAACAGGCTTCGAAGGGCACGGGGCAAAAAAAAGTCAGCCGACAAATGGGTTTGCGCAAGACAAGTATTATCTTGGCGCGGTCGGTAGTCAATGCTGGCGGCTTCTATGGCCGAGAGTTCTTTATTATAAACAGCGCGCTGAGCCATAAGCCAAGTCACAATTTGCGTGAGCCTTGCCGTAACGCGCATGACCTCTCTGTTCGTGTAAAGGGCGTCCAGGGGAGACATTTGAGCTAACTGGCTGGGAAGGACGCGTTCGGCATATCCATGGGCGCGTTCAAGAAGGGTGATTGCCTCTTGATAAGTCTTTTTAAAAAAGATACTTTCTTCAGACATTCGCGCTCATTCTTTTACAGCTCCCTCTTGTTAATATATACATAATAACTGCGCGATACTAGTAAACACTGAAAGAAAGATTTTCTTTTGTCCGGTGAAAAGAAAAGTTTACACTCTCATCATTAAAAGAAAGAGGATGACTATATGAATTTTCTTGTCACTACTGGAATAGGGATTTTTTGTCTTATGTGTGCTTGTCCGATTATCCAGGCAAGCCACCAGCCACTGTCCTTTGTCATAGAGGATGTCCAAGATTTAACCCCAAACAAGAAATTCACTGCCGCTCAGCACAATTTTGTGCTGACGCTGGTGGAAAAAAGTCGGTTTGTCCAATTTGTGAGCAGCACCGACGAGTCCATCGTCTATCCCCATCACACCTATTTCAAGATTGATCACCCGGCCAAGCTAGCCTATATCTCGAGAAGAGAGCAGCACGGCCCTTTTTCGTTAGGTATCAGTGTGGGGCAGACGCTATATAACGTGCCGTTGACGCTGACAGCGCAAGATCTAAAAGAAAAGGAACTTAGATTTCATTTGCATATCAAAGGGCATAATCCTCTTGATCTCTCAGCCCAAGGGGAAGGCGACTATCTCTTTGAGTTGATCAGAATTGCTTCTGTTCAGGGGAGTTAGTCGCCCTGCCTGTGTCATGCCCTTGCAGCGGAGTTTACAAAATAAACTTTGTAATATCGCGGTCTTGGGCAAGAACGCCGACCGTTGAGCGCACATGGTCAGCCGAGATCTCTATTTTCTCGCCGGGCTTATCGCTGGCCGTAAAGCTAATCTCTTCTAGAAGCTTTTCAAGAACCGTTTGAAGACGTCTGGCCCCAATATTCTCAACACTTTGGTTGATGTCGGCGGCAAGGCGCGCAATCTCTTGGATGCTATCATCTGAAAAAGCAAGCTCAACCTTCTCTGACGACAAAAGCGCTTGATATTGCTTGATGAGGCTAAATTCAGGTTCTACCAAAATCCGGCAGAAATCCCCTTGGCTAAGCGCTTTAAGCTCGACGCGGTTGGGAAGACGTCCTTGAAGTTCCGGCAGCAAATCCGATGGCTTTGCGATGTGAAAAGCCCCCGAGGCAATAAAGAGAATATGATCGGTGCGCACCATACCGTATTTTGTGGTGACACAGGTGCCCTCGATAAGGGGTAACAGATCGCGCTGCACGCCTTCACGGCTGACATCCGCTCCTTGACGCTGGGAAGACGCGCAGATTTTGTCGATCTCATCAAGGAAAACAATGCCGTTTTCTTCGACGTCTTTCAGGGCGGTGGCGATAGTTTTTTCTTGGTCGATCAGTTTATCACTTTCCTCTTCCATCAGAATTCGATAAGACTCGGCCACGGTCATCTTGCGGGTTTTGGTGCGCTTACCAAAGGCTTTGCCAAAGACGTCTCCCAAATTCAGCATGCCCATCTGGGCGCCTGGCATTCCCGGCACATCAATGGTCGGCATCTGCATCGAATTTTGATCACTCACCTCGATCTCGATTTCCTTGTCGGCAAGCTGCCCGTCTTTGAGCTTTTGACGAAATTTCTCGCGTGTTTCGGGACTGGCATTTTCCCCCACAAGGGCGTCTAGAACACGCTCCTCGGCGGCAATCTCAGCCTTTGCGATAACATCAAGTCGCCCTTTTTCTTTATTAGCAGTGATAGCTGCCTCGACAAGGTCACGGATGATTTGCTCGACGTCACGCCCTACATATCCAACTTCTGTGAACTTTGTGGCCTCGACCTTTAAAAACGGCGCGTCCACAAGCTTTGCCAGGCGGCGCGCGATTTCAGTTTTCCCCACCCCCGTGGGGCCGATCATCAAGATGTTTTTTGGTAAAATTTCTTCACGAAGACCTGACGATAACTGCAAGCGGCGCCACCGGTTGCGGAGGGCGATCGCGACTGCGCGCTTTGCGTCATGCTGTCCAATGATAAAGCGGTCAAGTTCCGCCACAATTTCTTTAGGCGTTAAAAAATGGCTCATGATGGGATCTCAATGCTCTCTACGATGATGTTACTGTTGGAATAAATACACAAGTCAGCTGCCACTTTCATGGAACGTTCGGCGATCTCTTTTGCGCTAAGGCCATCAATATCATAAAGGGCTTTGGCGGCTGACAGGGCGTAGGGACCGCCTGAGCCAATACCGATGAGCCCGTCTTCTGGTTCCATTACATCGCCGTTACCTGTTAAAATCAATGAAACTTTTGCGTCCACAACGGCCATCATAGCCTCTAGCCGGCGCAGGTATTTGTCCGTGCGCCATTCTTTAGCAAGCTCTACACAGGCCCGCATAAGCTGGGTTGGATACTGCTCGAGCTTGTGCTCTAGACGTTCAAACAGAGTGAGGGCGTCCGCCGTTGCTCCCGCAAAGCCGACAATGACTTGATCATCGGCCATACGCCTGATTTTTCTGGCATTGGATTTTAAGGTAATAGCCCCAAAGGTAATTTGGCCGTCTGCGGCCACCACCACTTGATTGCCTTTTCGCACCGATAAAACCGTCGTGCCGCGCCAAGACGGGGGCGTCGTTGAAGAGGTCTGCATGAACTCTTGACTCCTGTTTGCAATTCACTCAAAACTTTAACTATCTTTAACCCTGTTCAAGATCATCCCGCAAGGAGAAAGGTGAGGCCATGACTTACGATGATGGCAACGTTTTTGCAAAGATTTTACGAGACGAGATTCCCTGCAAAAAAGTCCTAGAAGACGACTGGGGGCTTGCTTTTCATGATGTTGCTCCCAAGGCGCCCCTTCATGTGCTCATGATTCCAAAGGGTCCTTATACAGATAGCCAGGATTTTTATCAAAATGCAACGCCTGATGAGATAACGGGCTTTGGACGTTTTGTGGCTAAGGTGATTGAGACGCTTCAAGTGAAAGCAGACGGTTACCGACTTTTGTCCAATTGCGGTTTGAACGGTGGACAAGAAGTCCCCCATTATCACATTCATCTGTTTGCCGGAAAGCCCTTAGGTCCTATGCTGGCACCAGGTATTTCATTATAGGAGCAGTTATGACCGTATGGATTCGTTTAGAGCGCACTGTTATCCGAGTCGCAGGCACGGACCGCTTTGCGTTTCTTCAAGGGCTTATTACCCAAGATTTGAAAAAACTTGCGCAAAAGGATGCTCTTTATGGAGCACTTCTCACCCCTCAAGGGCGATTTGATCACGATTTCTTTGTGACTGAAGACGCTGACGGGTATCTGCTTGAGTGCGAAAAGGACCGTGCGGACGCACTCTTGATCCTCTTAACCCGGTACCAGCTTCGCGCTAAAGTTTCTCTCGAAAATCTATCAAATCATTACGGAGTTGTGGCGTGCCTTGAGACAAGTGCACCCACACAAACAGACGACATCATAAAGCTTTATCAAGATCCAAGGCTTTTTCAGATGGGATGGCGCGCTCTTGTACGTTTGCCCCACGACGCCTCTTGCGATCTCAGCCTTTATCACACCAAGCGTATTCAGCTGGGCCTGCCAGAAGGAAGCCTTGATATGGAGGTGGGCAGAGCCATCCCCCTGGAGTACGGTCTTGATGTCTTGAACGGTGTTGACTGGGACAAGGGGTGTTATCTTGGGCAAGAGCTCACAGCGCGCACCCACTATACAGGCATTCTTCGTAAAACGGTGGTGCCTGTGACGATTGAGGGGACGCCTCCTGCCTTTAAAGAAGATCTTTATCTTGCAAAGTTGGATCAAAGCGAGCCGCCCTACGCGGTTGCGAAAATGCTTTCCCACCAAGGCGCGTGGGGCCTTGTGCGTCTTCGCTTAGACGTGCTTGATCAAGAAAACGTCGTGCTAGAAGGGCAGGACGGTGCGCGCTTGACGCCCCAAATCCCTGCGTGGCGTAAGGCGCGAGGGTAGGGGTGGCAACAAAGCTTGCAAGATTTTCCAAGATACTCTTTTGGGACGCCTTATTTTGTGAAACACTAGAAACTGTCTGAGACGGAGTAAAGCCATGACGGCAAGCGTGCGCATAGAAGAAGATAAAGGCCTCGTGAGGCTGCTCTGCCAAGGAGAATGGCGGACTCTTTTCCTGCGCGATGTCGATGGGGTTTTAAGAGATTTCAATGTCGACTCTAGAAAAATCATTCTCGACCTGAAAGAGATCACTCAAATTGACACGGCAGGTGCCTGGGTCCTCTACCGCTTTTTTAAAGAACATCAAGACAATATCGAGGTTGAAGGCAAAACAAAAGACATCGAAAACCTTCTCAAAGGCGCTGAAAAAGATATTGAGTGCCGAAAAATTGAAAAAGCCCCCCATCTTTTTTGTGTATGGGCTTTTTTAGAGGAATTGGGGGAAAAGTCCACTCAAGTAGGTCGAGACGCTTTATCTCTTTTGTCCTTTCTAGGTGAAATCGTGGTCTCCATGCTGCGCCTTATGCGCCGGCCTCGTGCCTTTCGCATGACGTCAACGGTCTATCACTTGCAGCAAGTAGGGCTCCGCGCTCTTCCCATCGTGGGGCTCATTTCTTTTTTAATTGGCGTTGTGCTTGTGTATCAAGGGGCCAATCAGCTCAAGCGCTTTGGTGCTGAAGTCTTTACCGTTGATTTACTCGCGGTCTCTGTCCTTCGGGAAATTGGGATTCTTCTCACGTCCATTGTGGTCGCAGGCCGCTCAGGAAGTGCCTTTACCGCCCAAATTGGCTATATGCAGCTCAATCAAGAGATTGATGCCATGCGCGTCATGTCTTTGGATCCTGTTGTGTATCTTGTGCTACCCCGGATGATTGCTCTTATGATTGCGCTACCGCTTTTAGGTTTTTTTTCGGATGTCGTGGCGCTTGCCGGCGGCGCGCTTATGGGGCGTGCTCTTATCGGCCTTACCCTTGAGCAATTTTTTACACAGTTACATTTGACCATTACGCCGTGGACTTTTTGGACAGGAATTATCAAGGCACCGTTCTTTGCCTTTGTCATTGGTCTTGTGGGGTGTTTTGAGGGACTTCGTGTCAAGGGCGGGGCGGACAGTGTGGGGACTCAAACCACAAGAGCGGTCGTAAGATCCATTTTCTTGGTGATTGTTTTTGACGCCGCGTTCTCTATTTTCTTTTCGTATATAGGGGTCTAATGCGTAACCTAAAAGTTATGTCCGTTGAGAATCTTGTGACCGAAATAAACGGACAAATTCTTCATGATCATTTGACGATGGATCTTTATGAAGGTGAGATCGTCGGACTTGTGGGGGGATCTGGGAGCGGTAAATCTGTGCTCCTGCGCGTGCTGCTACATCTGATTAGCCCAAAATCTGGCAAGATTACGCACTACTGTCCTAAGGGAAAGCCTTTGGGATGCCATCAAGAAATCGGGGTGCTCTTTCAAAGCGGCGCGCTTTTTAGTTCGCTTACTGTGGGTGAGAACATTATGCTTGTGTTGAAAGAAAAAGCAAATCTGACAGAGCCGCTCGTTCACGAAATTGCCCTTCGAAAACTTCTTATGGTGGGTCTTAAGGCTGCTGATTTTCACAAATACCCAAGTGAATTATCAGGAGGAATGATCAAGCGCGCCGCCCTTGCCAGAGCCCTTGCCCTTGATGGTCGTCTTCTTTTTTTAGACGAGCCTACAGCTGGTCTTGATCCCATATCTGCGGCTGCTTTTGATGATCTCCTTCTAAGCTTGAAAGAAAAGTTGTCTTTGTGCGTTCTGATGGTGACCCATGATCTGGATACCCTCGTGACCATTTGTGACCGTGTGGCGGTTCTTGTGGATAAAAAGCTCGTAATTGGGACACTGGATGAACTTTACGTACACCCTCATCCCTGGATTCAGTCATATTTTCAAGGAAAAAGAGGACGCGCTCTTCACAAAGACGCAAGGAACCCTTAGAGTAGAAGAATGGAAACGCGTGCAAGCTATATTGCTGTTGGTAGTTTTATCCTCGCTCTGGCGGTGGGGGGGCTCCTTTTTATCATGTGGATTTCAAAGGTAGATTTTAATCAAGACCGACAAAATTATCTAATATATTTTAAGGGATCTGTATCAGGGCTTCGTGAAAACGAAAGCGTGAAGTTCCACGGTCTTCCCATTGGTAAAGTGAAAAAAATATATGTGGATCCAAAGGATATCGAACAAATTGTTGTCAAAATAACAGTGGATAATCCAGAACTTGTCCGAGAAGACGCCGTTGCCACGATCGAAGCGCAAGGGATCACGGGATATAGCTATATTCAAATTAAGGGGGGATCCAAAGACAAGCCCCCTTTAAAAGTAAAACCTGGAAAACATTATCCGGTCATTGAATCTCAGGCATCGGGCGTTGAGATGCTTTTTAGCGAGCTTCCTCATATTCTTAAGAATGTCTATGACCTGTCGTCTAAACTCAACCGTGTCCTTGATGATCATAATATTGCAGCGATTGGACAAACACTTGAGAACATATCTCGCCTTTCCAAGGATTTATCCCAAGGTCCAGAGCGTGTACAGATCTTTGTGAAAGAAGCACGCCTGAGCTTCAAGCAACTACGTGAGTCGTTGCACTCACTGGAAAAGCAAGTCAGTGGATGGGGACCATCGGTCAGAGCTTTTGGTGAGGCATCGAAATCCCTGGACAAAACGGCGGGAACTCTTGATACACTTTTGAGCGAAAATAGAGGCGCTCTTAGAGATTTCACGGGTGAAGGCCTTCCGTCCGTGGCGGCTGCCATGAAGGAAGCACAACACAGTCTCAAAGCGCTACAAGGTGTTTTGAGAGATGTGGAATTAAGCCCAGGCGATTTTCTTCATAAATCACCCCATGAAGGGTATCAACTCCCCCGGGATTAAAAATTCACCATGAGCAAGCCTTGTGTCAAAACTGTTTAAGGGAAGATTTTATCCGCATTTGACAATATGCTCACTAAAATCGAATACTCTAGAGACTGTGATGAACCATTTTTTTCCTTTCGTATTAGTCCTACCGCTTATCAAGACACCACGTCTTGTGAGGCGCCCTGTTTTTTCAGGCGATGGTAAAGAAACTTTTAGGGCCGCGGTCAGGGGAAGATACCAAAAACAGCAAGTGAATTTTCCCAGGATTTATCCTCAAGGAAACACTTAACTTTGCGCTTATTAAGCGTGTGATCGTTCGTGACAAACGGTTGAAACTGTGAAGTTCCATCTGCTTATAATGGCTCCTGGTGTCTGGCAAGTGTTTGGGGAAACGGATTTGCCGTGAAGGGGTGGCGGCCCTGACCCATTGCACGTTTAAAGTTCTGGGTCTAAAACGGTTGACGATCCTGTGTGATGATCTAAAACCTACAGGCGATTCCAGAAGCATTCGGTTATGAACTTGAAACAGGGGCGTTAGGACTTCTTGGCGCTGAGCTAGAGGATGGTTTGTTTTTTCTGTAGTCCTGGCTACGGATTAGTCCTAAAGAACCAGAAATTTGACGTACGTGGTTGTAAGAAGTTAAAAATCTCAATGAGGTGAAACGTTTAGTGAAGAAAATAAAAAAGGAGGCAAAAAGCCCCCTTTTTTATGGTGATCTTCAACTTAGAAGTTGTAAGACAAAGCACCAACCACAGTGTGTGATCCCATATCAAATTTGGTTCTGGTTGCACCTGTGCCTTCTGAAACAGATTGATCCCAGAAGTAACGGTACTTAACACCCAGTGTCCAACGCTCTGTAACCTTAACGTCAGCACCCGCACCAAGACCAAGTGCCCAAACGGACTTTGACTTTGAAGATGTTGCAACAGTTGTAGCGGCGTTGAAGGCAGTGGCCGTAACCTTTGCATTCATAACGCGTCCAGAAAGGATACCATAAAGAGCCCAACGATTGTGGAAGTTCCAACCAAGACGTGTGTTAAGCTCGCCATACCAGCGTGGCTTGAGTTCAGCTTTTACTCTTGTTACACCTGTAAGTGCAGTGGTGTTGAAGGTGTTAGAAGGAGAGCCAAAAGCATAACCTGTGGCAAGGCCTGCGCCGTAAAGCCAAGAGTTAGCTGCTGAACGTGTCCAGTCAAGGTGAATACCGACAGGAGCTGAGCTGTAAGTATTATCATTAAGCTTTGTCCCGCCATATTTGAGTTCACCGTCTGTGCCCATCCAACCAGCATGGATACCAGCGCTCCATCCGTTCATGCCGCAGTTGGCAGATGCAACGTCTGATCCAGCAAAAGCAAGCAAAGCAGCTGAAGCGAGTAATGTCTTTTTCATTAAAACCTCCGTTATGTATTATCAATTAAGACATGATCAGAGTAACCTCGATCTCGGGATGTGTCTGGTACTTTTTTGAAGAGGTATTGAATTCGGTGAGATCTGTGGCAAAAGTGTGACAAGATATAGGGAAAGGGTACGGGCAGGTTTCTGTTAAAAAGAATATTCTCAGGAGAGGAGAGCCTCTCCTGAGAATAAGCTTCCTTAGAAGTTGTAGGACAATGCGCCAACAACTGTGTGGGAGCCAAGCTTTGCCTTGTAGTTGGTTGTGCCAACTTTCTTGGTGATAGATTGATCCCAGAAGTAACGGTACTTAACACCAAGTGTCCAACGCTCTGCAACTTTAACGTCAGCACCAGCACCAAGGCCAAGGCCCCAAACGGACTTTGAGTGAGATGCGAGGGTTACGGATGGGGTTGCAGCTGTCTTTACAGAGAACTTTGTGTTGATCACGCGACCAGACAAGATACCATACAAGGACCATGCATTGTTGAAGTTCCAGCCAAGACGTGTGTTGAGTTCACCATACCAACGTGGGTCTAGTTGTGACTTAAGGTTCACACCGGCAACGGCAAAGTTATGTGTTGGCTTGCCAAACGCATAACCTGTTGCAAGACCAAAACCATATAGCCAAGAGTTAGCTGTGGAACGTGTCCAGTCAAGGTGAACACCGACAGGTGCTGTGCTGTAACGTGAGTCGTTGAGCTTTGTGTTGTTTGACTTAAGATCAGCCTTCATGCCCATCCAGCCAGCGTGGATACCAGCGCTCCAGTTAGAATGTGCACAATTAGCAGAAGCTGTTGCTGCTGCCAAAACAACCATTGCAGAAGCTGCGAGTAATGTCTTTTTCATCTATTCCTCCATAAAAGTCTATAAGACACCCTCACCATATCCAGTTTTGGAT
Organism: Alphaproteobacteria bacterium; assembly: GCA_013911655.1. GTDB lineage: Bacteria > Pseudomonadota > Alphaproteobacteria > Caedimonadales > UBA1908 > JACESU01. Next base: position 862,367 of record JACESU010000001.1, on the reverse strand, counting down.
GACTGCGTGGAAAAAAGTTAACAATTGGTTAATTTATGATGCAGAATGTTGCGCATTTGTCACAAAATGAAATTGGATACGGATTGCTTGTTGCGTATATAGCTTATTCAATCACCTTGAGGTTTTGGGTCCGTAGAAAGGCGTATCTTTAGGGAAGAGTAGTATTAAGAAAAATAAATGATTAATTAATAGGCTTGAGAAATACCCATTTAAAAATTTAGATGATTTGAATAAGTGGGACACTGGTCTATGGCTTGAAAATATTTTCATAAAGTAAATTTTTCATCTAAGAGATTCTTAAAAATTCCGAATGAAATCAAAGCAAGGTTCATCGGGCTTTTGCGTCAAGTACGTTGTTGGAAAACTTGCGCCGTTTTGTAGAAGAGCTGTTGCATCTTCATGTTTCATAGGTTTTGAGAAGAAGTAGCCTTGAATGTAATCGACATCCATAGGAATAAGCCTAAGAATTTCTTCTTGTATTTCAACACCTTCTGCTACAACTTTTAAGCCAAGACTATGAGCCAGTGACACGATGCCACCCACAAGCCAAAGATCTTTGTCGTTATCCGTGATGGCCGTGATAAACTTTTTATCTATTTTGAGCACGTCAAAATTAAAGCGGTGAATGTAATCTAGGGCAGAATACCCGGTGCCAAAATCATCGATACAAAGATCAATTTCTAATTCGTTGACTGTGTGAAAAAAATGCGCAATGTGATCGAGTTCTTTTAGAACAACCGTTTCTGTAAACTCTATTTTCAAGGAGTGGGGGGGGAGTTTTGCAGAAATCAATGTCTCAATGATCTCATCACAAGCTTCTTTGTCCAGAATTTGCTTTGCAGAAAGATTGACGGAAACAAAGATGTCAAAAGGATAGGTTTTTCTCCAAGTAAGAGTCTGCTGGCAAGCACGTTTCATCACGGAAAGCCCCAAAGGCAAAATAAGGCCAGTATCTTCTGCAAGGGCAATAAACTTGTCTGGAGGAATAAACCCTCTTTGCGGGTGTATCCATCTGGCAAGTCCTTCGAAGCCGGCTAGTTTTCCGGTCGCCAAATCAACAATAGGTTGGTAGTAGAGGATGATTTCACCTCGCTCGATGGCAACACGTAGCTCACGTTCAAGTTCTTCTGTTTCCTTGCTGCTATTTCGGTCAAGATCTTGAAAGAGGGTAAGGCTATTGCCGCCACTCTTTTTAGATTCGCGCATAGCAGACCGTGCATTTTGTAAAATATCGTCGCTTGTATAGCCTCGATCATTAACTAACGGGCAAATGCCAATACTTAAGGTTACAGAAACGTGTTTATCTAAAATATGGGTTGCGTCCTTAAAGGCATCAAGGAGTCGCTGTGAGACTTTGCTTGCGTAAGAAAAATCTTTTATATTACTTAGAAGTGCTACAAAACCATCACTTTCGACACGGGCAAGCATATCCGAGGGGCGAAGAAGTTTCTTTATTTTATCACAGACATCTAGAAGAAGGGCATCACCTATTTTAAAGCCAAGCTTCTCGTTGATGCTGTTAAATTTATCAATGTTGATAAAGAGCAGCGCGCAGATGCTCGTATCGTCAGAATGTGTGAGGAGCTCCTCAAGATAGGATAAAAATGTGTAACGACTAGCAACGCCCGTCAGAGGGTCGCAACTTTTTGCAAGAGAAGTGCTGTCCTTATTTTGAAAATCGGCAGCTTGTGTTTTGGGAAAAAAGAGGCAACTAAAAACATGGGTTTGCTTTGAGCGAATGGGAGAAAGGCTGAGGTGCGTTTCAAGATAGGTGTGATCTCCAAGACGCATGGTGGCGGTCATAGGGTTCTTAAAGAAATTGCGGATAAGATCGTCATCAAAACCGCCATTATAGCATAAGCTGTTGAAATCAAAATCAGGCCAAAGTTGCCGAATGTTGCTGCCAATGATGTGAGAGGCCGGTGTTTTTACAATATTTTCTGCAGCGTTATTGCTTTTACAGATATAACCGAACTCATCAAGGGTAAGAAGACCTTGGGGGAGAGAGTGAATGATTGCGGACAATTCAGCAACCTTGTCTTTTAGCAAAGTCTTAAGTTCTTCGACCTCATGCTCATGTCGATAGTAAGTGTCACTTATAAGGTCGCATAGCTGTGCAAGGGGTGGCAAATCTGTGTTGGCTCCTGCCTTTGTGAGTTGTTCTTGCAAGGAGGTATGCAGCATAAATTAATACTCCCCTGCATCAATATAGGCGCGCACGCGTTCATATTCGCTGCTAATATTTTGAAGGATCTCTTCTTTCGTATTGCGAGAAGCGTCATTCTGTTCTTGGGCAATTTTACAATAATCACCGAGTTTTTTTGCACCCAAGTTATAAGAAGTTCCTTTAAGCGCATGCGCTGCAGCGCGCCATCCCTCGGTGTTGTTTGTTTGCACAGCTTGAGTTAGTTGCGAGAGCAACTCTGCTGCTGAAGAGAAAAATTCTTGAAACAAGGCTTCTTCTAACTCGCGGTCTCCATCAGTCATTTCGCGTAAGTTATCCAAATTCACGGGTGTTTCCATATTACGCCCTTCCTTGTTTTGATTGTAAAAAACTTTGAACTGCATTATAGATGCTCTGTTTATTATAAGGTTTTGCAATAAAGCCATTCACGCCGTTTTCTTTGGCACGGTCCACATCTTTTTGATAATTGTTTCCTGTCACCATGACAATGAACGCACGCGTATCTAGCTGTCTAAAGAGTTTTGCAAGACAGTGTCCGTCATGGTCGGGTAGTTCAATATCGAGAAAAATAATATCAGGCGCTTGTTCCACAAAATACTGTATTGCTTCTGCTGCATTTTTCGCCCCATAGCAAAGGTGTTCTTTTTGCATGAGTCCCATCAAGAGTTTTCTGGAAAAATCTTGATCTTCTACAACAAGGATTTCTGTTTTTGAACGAGTTGCACGCCGTTCTTGCGCTTTTTTAAGGAGCGTACTTTGAAGAGGGCTTAAAGACAAGAGATTCTGTTTTTGTTCTTGTGGACTCGTTGTTTTTGTGAGGAGCGCAATTTTGCCAAGAATCATAGAGCGAAGATCTTCGATTTCAGTAGACGTATTAAAGGATTTGAAAATTTTATCGGGTCTTACCGATAAAAACGCTCGAGGGTAATTATCTTGAATGGCTTTTATGATTAGAGAGTGTTCGTTCTCTAAGGAAGTTTTCCAGTAAATAAAAGTATCTCGGTCTGAGCACACATAACACTCAGCTTCCTGGTCGCTTAAAACGCTTTTGAGTGTTTCATTTAACACCTTCGGAGGAATGGATTCTTCTAATGCAGAAAAGGCACAAAAAAGGATCTGCCCTTTTTGCGAGGGCATGCGTGCACACGCGTCTACTGTATCCATCAAGACTTTTTCTGCGTCTCGGTCAATAGATTTAACGAGCATTCATAAAAACCTTTTCTTGCCTCCATCCTATGATGATAAAGTACTAGTGGGAGGTAGCGCAAGATATTCGCGCTTTTTTTTAAAAAAGGTTTAAAAAAAACATGTTAGTGTCTTCGTTTTTTATAGAAAATATTCCATTAAATGCTGAACACGGCACCTATGACGTCACCTTTGTGATTTTTTCATACCTTGTGGCAACGATCTCTTCGTATTTTGCCTTAGATCTTGTGACGCACCTTAGAAGTAAAAAGCTTGTTATCAAACAAAGTGTTGTCATGGCATGTGGCAGTTTTGTTTTTGGCGTCGGAATTTGGTCCATGCATTTTATTGGAATGCTATCTTTCAAAATGCGAATGCTGATGCATTATGACACAGAACTTACGCTTTTTTCCCTTCTTGTGGCGATGGCGGTTGCTTATTTCGTTTTTGAGATTATCCGGGATAACACACCGAGTGTGAAAACCATCGGGGTTAGTTCTATTCTTTTGGGAACAGGAATTTGCCTGATGCACTATGTCGGCATGGCTGCTATGGAAATGGATGCAACACTTCTCTATAAACCGGGTCTTTTTGCTCTCTCAGCGTTGATCGCTGTTGTCGCGTCGGGCGCTGCCCTTATGATTGCTTTTAATATTCCCAAAGGGCCTAAACGCACGCCCTATATGATAGGCGCCTCAGCTATTATGGGGGCCGCCATTTGCGGTATGCACTATACAGGAATGGCGGCCTCAGTCTTCGTTCCGTTTGCGGATTGTCGGTATGCCAGCGACCAGTCTTTTGATAAGCTTGCCTATGCCATTACCATTATGACCTCCTTAAGTCTTGGGTCTTCTCTCGCGTTTTCAACTCATCTAAAGCAACTTGCAGCTGCAAAAAAGCGTGGCAAAATAGGCGACTTTCCACAGGCGCTTCTTTACATCAGCTTGCTCTTGTCTTTTTGCCTTGTGGCTTACGTTTGTCAAAATGTTCTCTCGATGCGCGAGCATATCGAGAGTGCCTTATCTGCCTTTGAAGCGACTGCTAGTTTTGCCCTTCTAGAAAAGGACATTATCAAGATAGGCGAGCAGAACATGTCTACGTTCTATGTCTTGATTCCAGCAGTGACGATTCTAGGATTGTCCTGGTATTACTCGATTCGAAGTATCAAAAAATGGAAACAAGAAATAGAGCGGCTCGCCCTTTTCCCTGAAAATGATCCAATGCCTATTTTTGAGGTTATGGTAGGAAAGGGCGTCGTGTATGCAAACCAGAGTGCCTTGAACCGATTTCCAACGCTTATGGAATCAACCTCTTTTCATCCTTTAGTAAAGAGTGCTTATAAGATTATTCAATTAAAAATGTTAGAAAAAAACTTATCTTCGACAGAAGAAGAGGTGAAGCTGAATAGTCATTTCTATGAATTTAAAATCCTCAAAATGGTGGCCTCTAAAAGAGAGTCGTACATTATCTATTGTAATGATATTACGTCCCATAAGCTTCATGAGAAATCTCTACAAAGCTATACTAAAGAATTAAAACGCTCTAAGGAACTTGCAGAGCATGCGAATAGAGCAAAAAGTGATTTCTTGGCCAATATGAGTCACGAAATTAGAACGCCCATGAACGGTGTTTTAGGAATGACAGCTCTGCTTCTTGATATGGATCTTACACAAGAGCAAAAAAGCACAGCGCTCATTATTCAAAAGTCAGCAGAAAATCTTCTTGATATTATTAACGATATTTTAGATTTATCAAAAATTGAAGCGGAAAAGTTACAGCTAGAGACCATCGACTTTAATCTTTACACACTTCTTGAGGATCTGACAGATCTTATTAAATTGAAAACCCAAGAAAAAGCTATAGAACTTTTGGTACATGTTGATCCAACTGTCCCACAATTTTTACAGGGCGATCCTGTACGCGTGCGGCAGATTCTTTTGAATCTTGTGGGAAATGCGACAAAATTCACGTCTAAAGGTCATGTGATGATTGCGGTTTCTTCTGTGAAAAGAGAGGATGGCCGTCTTTGTCTAGATTTCCGCGTTGAAGATACAGGTATTGGTATTCCTCAAGAAAAAATCGCCTATATTTTCAGCAAGTTTACCCAAGCAGAAGAGGGGACAACAAGGAAGTTTGGAGGAACAGGTCTTGGACTTTCCATTAGTAAAAGTCTGATAGAAATGATGGAAGGCACCGTGGATGTTTCAAGTGTGGAAGGTCAAGGCTCTGTCTTTCATTTCACCTTAATCTTAAAAGAAGGCACTGCCAGTAAAGCGCAGTTTAAAGACACAGGCTATGACCTTAAGGGTCTTCGTGCCATTGTGATTGACGATTACGCCGTCAATGCTGAAATCATGAAGCAATACCTTGATCGTTTTGGCATTGACGTATTTCTTACTAGGACGGCGGAAGATGCGCTCAAAGAGGTGCACAATGCTCAAGATATGGGCTCACCGTACCACATGGCATTTGTGGATTACTATCTTGAGGGGATGACGGGTCTCGAGTTTGCGAAAGAAATTCAAAAGGATGAAGGGCTTAAAAATAGTTTGATCCTTTTGATGTTTTCAGCTGCACAAATGCCCTCCCAAAGCAAACTTGAACAAGCAGGAATCGCTTCATTCTTTTCAAAGCCCTTCTATCCCCAAGAAGTTAAAGCGTTTTTACAGGTGTTGATGGAGGCTAAAAAGAACAACAAGGCTATTCCGTTTTTGACAAAACAAGAAGTACTTCGTTTACAAAATCCTGATATCGTCATGAATGGTGATCAAAAAGAAAATAAAAAATATACCGGAAAGCGCGTGCTTGTTGTAGAGGACGTTAAAGTAAATCAGATGTTGATTACAAAAATTCTCACAAAGCATGATCTTGCGGTGGAAATCGCAGATAACGGACGGATCGGATTTGAAATGTTCCAAACGGGTGATTATGACATGATTTTTATGGATTGTCAGATGCCAGAAATGGATGGCTTTGAGGCCACAAAAGTGATCCGACAATTTGAAGCGCAAAGAAATATTGGGCACATCCCCATTGTGGCGCTGACAGCGGACGCGCTTGTGGGGGACCGGGAAAAATGTTTGGCGGCAGGGATGGATGACTATTTGAATAAACCCATTCGGTTTCCCCAGCTGGCAAAAGCTTTGGAAGAATGGCTAGAGAATAAACCCATACAAAGACAGGAGGGCAGAATTCATGAAGGTTGAGCATCTAACATGGCAAGAGTCAAGGGGATGGAGCGCAGAGCCCTCTCTTCAACAAGCAGCAGTTGTGATCTATTTCGCAGCAAAGCATCTCTTAGAAGATGGCAACGTGCTAAAAGAACTCAAGTCCCACTATTCTAATGCACTTCTTCTGGGGTGTAGCTCTGGGGGGGAAATTTTTAATGGAGAGGTCCAAGAAAATACCCTTGTGGTCACGGCCATTGAACCCCGTGAATTTCGAGTAAAAAGCGCGCAGGCGACTATTGACAAGATGGAAGATTCTTTTGCCGTTGGGAAACATTTAGGAGAAGCCTTAAACGCACCAGATCTCAAATCAATTTTTGTGCTCAGTGTGGGATCCTATGTTATCGGCAGTGATTTGGTTAAAGGTTTTTTTGAAATGATCCCTGAACATGTGATTGTGACGGGGGGATTTGCTGCTGATATGGACGCACAGTTTGGTCAGACCTTTGTGGGGCTTGATGAAAGCATTTCTGACAAAGTCATTGCCGCTGTTGGCTTTTATGGTGACAGCGTTGAGGTCAGTTATGGGAGTGTCGGAGGATGGGATCCTTTTGGACCTGAGCGCGTGATTTCAAAAGCAGAAAACAATATCCTTTATGAACTTGATGGAAAGCCGGCCTTAAAACTTTACAAGGAATATTTAGGTGAAGAGGCCAAAGATCTTCCAAGAAGCGCGCTTTATTTCCCTTTAAACATTCGCCCAGACAAAGGGTCTGATCACGATATCGTTCGTACGATTATTGGCATGAACGAGGAAGATCAGTCTCTTATTTTTGCGGGCGACGTACCTCAGGGATATGTGGCGCGGTTGATGAAGGGGGATTTTAATCATCTTATTGACGGTGCTGAAGAGGCGGCGTCACTGGCCATAAAACATTCCTCTTTAGAAGAAAGTGAAGGCCAAAAAGCAGTTGCCCTTCTTGTCAGCTGTATTGGCCGAAAAGTTCTTATGGGACAATCGGTTGCAGACGAAGTAGAAGCGATAGAAGAGCGGTTTGATAAAAGGGTTTCAACCATTGGTTATTATTCGTACGGAGAAATAGGGCACCATAGGTCTACCGGCAAGTGTGGATTTCACAATCAAACCATGACAATTACACTCCTTTCAGAACGCACCCAAGCATAGGTCAGAAAGTAAAGGACAGGCATTATGGGAGACGATACGTTACACCGCATTCTACAAAGGCAAGTGAAGAAAGCTACGGATCAAGAAGGGCATGTAAATGTTGCCTCTCTATTGCCTTTGGTGAGTCAAGCCTATGAAGATTTCGAGCAAGCACGTCTTCGAGCGGAGCGGACATTGCAACTTATGTCTGATGAAATGTCTGAGCAATATTCAGAGATTACCTTTCAAAAAACACATCTTGAAGAAGAAGTAAAAAAACGTACTGCTGAAATGACATGTGCGAAAGAGACTGCTGAGCGTGCGAGTCGTGCAAAAAGTGATTTTTTGGCTAACATGAGCCATGAAATCAGAACACCCATGAACGGTGTTCTTGGGATGACATCGCTCCTTTTAGAAATGAATTTGACGCCCGAACAACGTAATACTGCGCAAATTATTCAAAAATCAGCGGAAAATCTTTTAGATATCATCAATGATATTTTAGATCTTTCAAAAATTGAAGCTGAAAAACTACAGCTTGATCCTATCAGTTTCAATTTGTATACCCTGCTTGAAGATATTACTGATTTGATTCGTCTCAAAACACAAGAAAAGTGCATTGAGCTTCTTGTGAATGTGGATCCGAGTGTTCCACAATTCTTAACAGGAGATCCTCTAAGAATTCGGCAAATTATCATTAACTTGGCAGGAAACGCCATTAAATTTACCTCCAAAGGGCATGTGCTTGTGAATGTTGAATCCAAGCCGCCCAAAGGAGGTCAGATCGAGCTTTGCTTTAGGATTGAAGATACAGGAATCGGTATTCCTCAAAATAAGCTTGATTATATTTTTAGCAAATTTACCCAAGCCGAAGAAGGTACCACACGTAAGTTTGGTGGTACTGGCCTTGGGCTTTCCATTAGTAAAAGCTTGATTGAAATGATGGGGGGAAGCATCAAAGTTACAAGCGAAGAAGGGAAGGGATCTGCCTTTCACTTTAGCCTTTTTCTTCAAGAGGGAAAAAATCACATTTCGTGCCATTACTCAGACTTTGATATAAAGGGGATTAATGCCCTAGTTTTAGATGACTATCCCGTTAATGGGTACATCATGGAAGGGTACTTAAAGCGTTTTGGTCTTGGGACGCATCTTTGCGAAACCACAGACGATGCTATGAAAGTTTTACTAGAGGCAAAACAGGCAGGAAACCCCTTTGAGCTTTTGATTGTTGATTACCGTCTGGATGGAATGACGGGGCTTGATTTTGTGGAGAAAATACAAGCTAACCCATTACTGCAAAACAGTTTGGGTATTTTAATGTTTTCCGCAGGGCAGATGCCCTCACAAAGTAAAATGAGTACACTTGGCATTGGCGGATTTTTTTCAAAACCGTTTTATCCTCGTGAAGTTAAAACTTTTATCCAAGTCTTAATGGAAGCAAGACACGAAAAAAGAGAAATTTCATTTTTGACGAAATATGAAGTGTTTCATATTAAAGACCCAAACACCTCGCCGTCTGCTGATATCACTCGCCAATATCCTGATAAACAAGTCTTGGTGGTAGAGGATGTAAAGGTCAATCAGATGCTGATTACAAAAGTTCTGGCAAAATACGCGCTGGGTGTTCATATGGCAGACAACGGACGGATCGGATTTGAAATGTTCCAAACGGGTGAGTACGACCTAATTTTAATGGACTGTCAAATGCCTGAAATGGATGGTTTTGAGTCAACGGCTTGTATTAGAGATTACGAAAAGGCGAAAGCATTGCCAGCAACACCCATTGTCGCCCTGACAGCTGATGCACTTGTGGGGGACCGGGAAAAATGTATTGCCGCTGGAATGGATGATTATTTGAATAAGCCACTTCGTTTTCAGCAGCTTGATATGGTTCTAGAGAAATACTTGGCGGAGGAAGGCACCTACCGTAGAAAACGAATGGGTAAGTAAAAAATTAATCTTAGCTGATTTAGAATTTTAGTGATTTTTTGAAGAGGAAAACAGATGCTGAATTCATTGCGGATTGGACCAAGACTTATGGTAATGCTGTGTGCAATTCTTGTCCTTTCCAGCGTTGTTTTTGGTATAGCTCTTTATAATATCTATAGTAATTTGATGCAAGATCGCCAAGAAAAAACACAAAGTATTGTGGAAACCGCTCAAAGTATCGCTTTAGAATACTATAACCGGGCTCAAGCCAAACAACTGCCAGAAGAAGAAGCAAAATCTCAGGCCCTAAAACTCATTGGTCTTTTAAGGTATGGCGCTGACAATAAGGATTATCTCTGGGTGAATAATATGCAAGGTGTTTTCCTTGCGCATCCCAAAAAAGGTGGGGTAAATGCTTTTTCTAGCAAAGATGCAAACGGATTTCTTTTCATGCAAGCATTCGTGGAAAAGGCAGCAAAAGGAGGCGGGTTTGTTACCTATTACTGGGTTCGAGATGAAGGCAAATCTGCTATTGAAAAGATTAGTTATGTATCGCCCTTTAAAGCGTGGGGATGGGTGATTGGGACAGGGATTTATGTGGATGATGTTTGGAATGTTTTTCTACGCAACCTTTTGTATCTTGGAGGTATGTCCTTAGGTATTTTTGTACTCGGTTCCATTGTGGCTGTTTTTGTCACAAAAAGTATTGTTGTGCCCATTCAAGCAGTAACAATGACTATGGGGTATATGACACAAGGGGATTTGACAGGGGCAATTCCCGCCACCGAGCGCTTGGATGAAATTGGTCAGATGGCACAAGCACTTCAAGTTTTTAAAGAAAGTATGATTCGTGTAAACAGTCTTGAAGAAGAGTCTCGTCATTTACAAAAGCGAACAGAAATGGAAAAGAAAGAGGCTCTTCATCAGCTGGCTGAAGAGTTCGAAAAATCAGTAGACTGTATTGTCGGTGCGGTGGCAAGTGACGCCGTCAAGATGCAAGAAACATCTGAGAGACTTTTTCAAAGTGTTGAAACAACGGGGAAACAAGTAAATGCAGTGACCCACAACGCACAAAACGCTAATAAAAATGTGCAAGCTGTGTCTGGTTCTGCGGAAGAGCTTGCTTTGGCTATTGAGGAAATCAGCAGTCGCATAGCGAGCATTTCTATTGAAGCTGATGAAGCCAATACTCAAGTGAGTCGCACTTGTGACAACATGGTCGTTCTCTCAAAAAATGCCGATAGAATTTATTCTGTTGTAGAACTTGTTCAGCAAATTGCAGCACAGACGAACCTCCTTGCACTGAACGCGACTATTGAGGCTGCCAGAGCTGGTGAGGCTGGAAAAGGATTTGCGGTGGTTGCCTCAGAAGTAAAAGAGCTTGCGCACCAAACGGCTCAAGCGACGGAAGAAATTTCTTCTCAGATTGCTGAAATTCAGAAATCCACGACCAGTGCAAAATCTGATATGGAAACCATCACAGGTCGCGTTTCACAAATCAATGTGCTCATGGCCAGTGTGGCGGCGTCCGTAGAGGAACAGCGCGCTGCGACCCAAGAAATTGCGCGCGGCGTAGAAGAGGCCTCTCGGGGTACAAATGCTGTTTCTGCTAACACAGAAGGGATTTTAAAAGAGTCCCAGGAAGCAGACAGGATGGCAAAAGATAGCTTAAAAGCGGCTGGAACGCTTCGAGAGCAAACAGGTGTTTTGAAAAGCGTCGTCAATGCGTTTGTGCAGCGCGTCCGTTCAGCGTAAGTAAGAAATTTTTTCTCAGCTCGCAAACTGTTGTTTGTGTACAAGGCGTGCAAATAGACCCTTTTTGGCTAGGAGCTCTGTATACGTACCTTGTTCGACCATGCGTCCTTGATCAAGCACAATAATGCGGTCCACGTTTTCGATGGTAGAAAGCCGGTGCGCGATGATCATGGCAGTTTTGTCTTTTAAAAGATAGATAAGGGCCTCTTGAATATGGGCTTCACTTGCTGAATCAAGGGCGTTGGTTGCTTCATCCAAAAGCAAAATCTCACCCTCTCGTAGAATAGCACGCGCAAGGGCAAGGCGCTGTTTTTGGCCTCCCGAAAGACGTACGCCGCGCTCGCCCACAACGGTTTGATATCCTTGGGGCAGGGTGCTTACAAATTCATCTACATGCGCCTTCTTGCACACGTCTTCAAAAGAAGAGGAGGAGTGAAGCGTTCGCTCGCCAAAGCGTATATTCTCTTCGATGCTCGTGTTAAAAATCAACGTTTCTTGAGGGACGACGGCAAAAAGCTGACGAAGGCTTGAAAGATCACACGCCGTATAAGGGAGACCATCCACAAGCAGAGTGCCAGATTGTGGGTCGAAGAGCCTCAGAAGAAGTTGAAAAACAGTGCTTTTCCCAGCTCCTGATGGACCCACCAAGGCGACTTTTTCTCCTTTCTTCAATGTAAGAGAAAAATCGGTTAGTGAGGGAAGCGTTGTCCTTGTAGGATAGCTAAAGGTCACGTTATCAAAGGAAATTTCTTTGTTGAACGTTGGTGTTTGAGGTGTGTCAGCTTGTGCCAAGGTAGGGGTGACAATTAAAAGCTCTACCAACCTCTCGCACGCCCCTGAAACGGTTTGAAGCTCGCCAAAAACCTCCGAAAGAGAGTTGAGCGACCCGGCCACAATCACAGCAAAAAAGACGAAGGAAACAAGAGCGCCTGCCGTCATATGACCTGAAAGAACATCTTGGCTGCCGATCCATAAGACGCAGCTTACGCTGGCAAAGGCAAAAAAGATCACAATGCACACAAGGCCTGAACGCACGTGAATGCGTTTTTTGACAAGCGCAAGGCGCGCATCCAGGTGACTCATAAACCTGCCAAGAATCGTTTGCTCTCGGTTGAAGAGCTGCAAGGTTGTGACAGATGCCAGATGCTCGGCCGCGTAGGCTTCAGCGTCTCCTTGAGCTTCTTGCACTTGTTTTGTCAGCCGCTTGACCCAGCGTCCTAAAAGCCAAATGGGAGATAAAATGATAGGTACCACTAAAAAAACAATACCCGTCAATTTAAGACTTGTAAGAAACATCATGAGCGTTGCCCCCACCAGCTGTAAGAGGCTTCGTACCGCGACAGCCGCTGAGTTGGTAAACAGTGTTTGGATGAGGCTTGTGTCCGTATTGATGCGTGAGATGAGATCGCCTGTGCGTGCTGTTTCAAAAAACGTTTGGTCCAGTGTGAGGAGATGCCCAAACACCTCTCGTCTGACGTCTGTCACAAGACGCTCGGCAATCCAAGAGGTTGTCGTGATACGAAAATAAGCATTAAGGGCTAATAGCGCGCTTGCGCCCAGAAAGAAAATAAAGCCAACATTGATGAAGGAATCATGATTGCTGGAAAACCCGTGATCCACGAGCAGGCGAAAAGCAAATCCAAAAGAAAGAACAGTCAGGGCTGCAACGGTTAAAAGCAAAAGAGCTTTCATCACGGCAAATTGGTAGGGCATAAGAAAGCGTGCCACGAAGGGACCAATGTCGATGGACTCTTCTATTTTATGACGCCGCAGGAGCCTGGATGGCCAAATCTTTTTAGCCCAGCGGTAACAATAAGTATAAAGAATCGATTCAGTGTAAGGGCCAGAAGAGCTCATGTGAGGTACTATTTCTTTTGAGATAGTGGCTTTTCAGGGACCGCTTTCTTCTCTGTGCCTGGTGCTGCTTTTGGGTACATCAACTTTTCCAACTCTTCAAGTTTTGGCTTATAATCAATGACCCGTCCATTCACAATAAAATAAGGAGTTGCATTGATATTGTATTTCTTTTGAGCCGCAAGAAAGTCCTCACCTAATGCTTTGATCAGTGTCTTGTCTGAGGTGAAGGTTTGGGCTTGGCTGATAGGCAGGGAGAAAATGGCAGCAAGTTCGCGCACATATTCAGGTGACATCCACTGCGCTTGCTTCAAAAACAGCTCATTCAAAAGCCCGACTCTTTTAATCGCAGGTGCTTTTGAAAGAAGGCAGGCAGCGGCAATACCGTACGCATCAGAAGAGAAATTTCTGAAGACCAGGCGAGCTTTGCCGGTATCAAGGTATTTCTTTTTAAGAGCTGGCAAAACGTCTTTATGAAATTCTGCGCAGTAATGGCAGGTAAGAGATGAGTATTCTATAATAGTTATAGGGGCGTTGTTTTGACCGATGGTAATATCCGGTACCACGGTATATCCCTTATTGCTTGCCATAAGTGTTGTAAACAACACCATCAAAAAGAAAGCTTTTCCCTGTTTCATCTTGCAGAACACTACGTTACACTAGCCATGTTGGCAGAGTACCGTTTTTTTTAGTCCATGGGAAGCCGTGTTAACCTTTTAGACGAAGCTTATTAAGTTTTTTTTTGCATCTTTTGGTGTATGGTCTGAAAACGGCAAAAATGGTGGAAGGAGAATATAGTGAAGAATAAAGTAGCACCTACGAAGGAAAATGTCCTACCAAAGGCCGTTCTTTTAATGATGTTGAGTGTATCAATCACAACAGAGCTTTTCGCATCCAATGCGGTAGGACTTGGTGCTGAGCAGGTGAATGTTGACGTCAAAGGCGACGAAACACCTGATCCCCTTGAGCCTATGAACCGATTCTTTTTTGTTTTTAACGAAATATTGGACGGGATGTTTCTAAAGCCAGCGGCGCAGATTTATGATTTGTGCACGCCTGATCCTGTGAAGGAAAACGTGAGCAACGTTCTGGACAACCTTGTAGAGCCCGTGACGTTTGCCAATGAGCTTTTTCAAGGAAAACCGGATCACGCCATGGAGGCTCTCGGCCGCTTTACCATGAACTCCACCATCGGCATTGGGGGGCTTTTCAATCCAGCCTACAAGCTTGCAGGTCTTGAGCGTCGCAAGCGTGATTTTGGGCAAACTCTTGCGCATTACCAAGTTGATGATGGTCCGTATTTGGTGCTTCCTGTTTTAGGCCCTTCTAACTTTAGAGATTTTGTGGGTACTCTTGCAGATTGGGCGATGGATCCCTTCAACTATTTCCTTAGGGATAAGGATTTGAATGAAGTGGTCTGGGGTCGTGCTGGTCTTGACGCCGTGCGTAAAAGAAGAGATGCCTTGCCCACAACGGATACAATCGATAGAACATCTTCGGATAAGTATGCGACCTACCGTGTTTTATATAGACAACATCGCGCTTTCCAGATAAATGATGGTCATGTTGTTTATAAAGATTCACCGACTTTGGAGGAGTAATTAACGTGTTAAATAAAGTATGTTGCGCTGTTCTGCTAAGCGCAGGCATGATGTCGACTGACGTCTATGCTGCGCAAGAGAGCGCTGGTGCGTCTGACGCAGGAGTGAGCAGTGATGCCGCTTCTCAAGAAGCGTATAAATCCTTTGTCACAGAAACAGGTAACGAGATCATCCAAGTGCTCGTGCACAAGGAATCGAGTCTTTCAGAACGCAAAAGCCAATTCCGCGAAATCCTACAGACAAAATTCAGTATTCCCTCCATTGGGAAATTTGTGTTGGCACGCTACTGGCGCCAAGCCGACGACGCGCAAAAGGCCCGCTATTTAGGTCTTTTTGAAACAGCGATTGTCGAAAACTATGCGGCACAGTTTGATAACTACTCTAATGAGAAATTAGAAGTGACGGGCGCTCAAACCTTAGAAGACGGCGGCGTGCTTGTGAGTAGCCGCGTCGTGCGTCCCTCTGGCGCGGAGCCCCTCAGTGTTGATTGGAAAGTCTTTCGTCAAAGCAAAGGGCCGAAAGCCGGTGCGTTTAAGGTTGTTGATTTGATCGTAAACGGTGTCAGCATGAGCATTACCCAGCGCTCTGAATATGCAGGCCTTATCCAAAGTGCAGGCGGTGATATTAGTGCGTTTCTCGACAGCCTCGACAAGAAATACCAGGGTGCTGGCTCTTAAGAGATCCTCACTAAAGAATAACGTTGTGTCTTGCATGCGGTGTGCTTTCTTTCTATCTTTGATCAAGATCAGTAGGTTATGAAAGCGCGCCGTGGGTAAGACAATCCTGTCCCTTGGATTTATGAGTGGCACCTCACTTGATGGGGTTGATGCGGCTTTTATTGAAAGCGATGGAGAAACACTCGTCAAACCTGTGGGGAATGTCTTTATTCCCTATCCACCGGCGGTTCAAGACCTTTTAAAAACGACCATAGAAGACTATCAAGAAAAGGGAGAGAGCCCCCTTCGTGCACAAGCCTCAACGGTATTGACGCGGTATCATTTAGAGGCTGCTAATAGCCTCATCGATACCACAAAAAGACAGCCAGAGCTTTTGGGGTTTCACGGGCAAACGGTTCTTCATGATCCTTTGCGAAAGATAAGTCTTCAGCTAGGTGATCCGTCTTTTCTTGCCCAGGCCCTTGGGTGTCCTGTGATTTACAATTTTCGTCAAAAAGATTTAGAAGCAGGCGGGCAGGGGGCGCCCCTCGTCCCCATTTTTCATCAGGCCTTGAAAGGAAAAGCACTAGGGGCGAGTGTCTTTGTCAATATTGGGGGAATTGCCAATGTGACGTGGTGTGGAGAGGGCGCGTGCGCTGAATCACTCATTGCCTTTGATACGGGTCCAGGTAACGCACTGCTCAATGACTGGATTTACAAGCACACTGGACAAGCCTTTGATGAAAGCGGCCAGATTGCGCGGCAAGGGACTGTTCATGAAAACGTTCTAGAGGCTTATTTACATCACCCTTATTTCTCACAAAAGCCGCCCAAATCACTGGACCGGGGAAATTTCACCTTGGCTCTTTGCCAAGGACTTTCCCTTGAGGACGGCGCTGCAACCCTGACGGCGTTGACAGCAAAAACCATTGCGGCGGCGGCAAACTTCTATCCAAAAATGCCCAGCCACTATTATTTGTGTGGAGGGGGAAGGCATAACACGTATTTAGTCGAGGAGCTCAGATCACTTCTGTCCCCTTCATTGGTTGAGCCAGTAGAAACCCTTGGATGGCAAGGAGACTTTATTGAAGCGCAGGCTTTTGCTTATTTGGCAATTAGATCCTATCAAAGAAAAGCAATTTCATTCCCCGGGACGACGGGCGTTTGTGCCTCTATGACAGGTGGTGACGTGATCACGCCACAGGAAACAATTTGTAATAGAAGAAAGCTTGTTTTTTAAGGCATTTTCTTGAAAAAATCCCCTCAGCATTACCCCCTTGAATGGACACAAAAAGAATGGTCATCTCAGGCCGAGACGCAGATCAATATGCACAACAAAAGAAAGTCGCCCAGCAAAAAACCATCAGAAAATCAGGGTCTGTGGAAGGAGTTGGCGTCCACTCTGGACAAGGGGTGAGTGTAATCTTTAAACCTGCCCCTGAAAACACAGGGATTGTCTTTGAGCGGACAGACTACGACACGCCTGCCCAGATCCAAGCCCTTTGGCATCAAGTAAGCGATACGCGTATGAGTACTCAGCTGCGCAACGCAGACGGTGTCACCATTGCCATGGTCGAGCATCTCATGGCCGCCCTTGCGGGTCTTGAAATTGACAATCTTTATGTACAGGTTAGTGGTCCGGAAATGCCTGTCCTGGATGGCAGTTCCCATGTTTATGCTGATGCAATTGGTGCCCTTGGGCTTGTGGCGCAAGACGCAAACCGCCTTAGATACAAGATTTTAAAACCCGTTGAAGTACGTCAAGGGGACAAGTTTGTGCGTCTTGAGCCCGCGGCAAAGACGACCTATAATTTCACCTTTGATTTTTTTGGCGGACGGGACGGGGTTGCGGCCCAGGCCATGAGTTTTGAGTGGACGCCGGCTGGTTTTCTTCGTGAAATTTCTAAGGCCAGAACTTTTGGTTTTTTTGAGGATGGTCAAAAGCTACAGGCCATGGGCCTTGCAAAAGGCGCAAGCCTTGAGAATACGCTTGTTTTGCACGAAGGTAAGGTGATGAATGCGGGTGGCGAGCGTCTTCGCGACGAATGTGTGCGCCACAAAATCCTTGACGCCGTGGGAGACATGGCTTTGGCAGGTGCGCCGATTTTGGGGGTCTATACCTCCTACAACGGTGGGCACGAAATGAACAACCAGCTTTTGCGGATGTTGTTTGCAGATACAAGCGCGTGGCGACAAGAAGTGATTCCCCAAGAAGTGTGGCAGACCTGGCAACCTTTTGCCTCCATTGCCATCTAAAAGGAGAGAGAGGACGTGCGTCACACGTCCTCTGAGATCTTAGAATTGGGGAAACGGATAGGCGTATACAGACCCTTCACGTCCAAGGTAAAGTTGCTTTCTTTCTTTGAAGAAGATTTGGTACTGAGCGGCTCCTCCGTCGATCACTCGCTGCGCAAAGGTCTCATAATCAATGAGAAGCGCTTGCGCTGCTTCGATGGCGTTTCTAATACTTTCTTCACAAAATGTGCTGGCTGGAAGGCCAAAGTTTTCACTTTCAATGCAGTATGAAAAATACTCGTTCTCTTTGCCGTAATAGTGGATAAGCTTGGCCACAAAATCCACTGTATAACGCTCGGCGCCGGCCTTTGTCAGACGCTCAATAAGCTCGGGGAACGAGATCTCTTTGCTAAGACTTAGAGCAATTGCATCTTTAATTTCTTGAATATTCATCATCTTTTCCTTTCTAGTGGTTAGGGCTTTTAGTGCGATCTTTGAGTGTCCACCCGTTGCTTTTAAAAGCTGTAAAATCAGGTTTCGTAAGGTTTCTTGTTCTTTGGGGGTGATGTGTCCAAAGAACAGGGCGTCATTGGTATCAGCCTCTTTCGCAATGGCGACGACAAGAGCACGCGCACTGTCCGTAAGCGCCACAAAGAACGACCGACCATCTGCGTTATGGGTCAGACGTGTCACAAGACTTTTTGCCTCGAGACGATCAAGCATGCGCGAGAAGGTGCTTTTATCAACACCGATGCGTTCTGCGGCCTCTAGCGGTGTGATTTTCTCAACATCATAAAGGGTCCGTAAGGCCACCCACTGGGGGACTGTGATGGCGTGCTTTTCAACACGCGCTTCAAAGCTTCCTGAAATCATGTTGGAAAGGCACCTTAGCCAATAGCCTGTGTGCTTTTCCAAGGGACTTGGAGATGGATCAGTCATATCTTTCTTTCTGTGTTAGTCACAAAGGGGAATATAGTTGCATATGCAACTATATGTCAATCATAAAAATACGAACAATGAAAAAATTCGTATTCATTTGAATATGTTTGAAATTATGTGGGGTCTTATCTCAAGCAGTTTAGTCGTTTATCCGAATCTGTACGCCAAAGAGGGGAAGCGCTCGCCTGCGCTAGGACCGCCAGCCTGTAAGTCCCAAAGCCGTATCAGCGGCGCCTGGTGTTGCCTTAAAGGGGGCGGCCAGACGGTTCCACGCATTGATGGTCGCAATGGCATAGGTCAGATCAGAAAGTTCCTTTTCGTCAAAATGGGGTTTAGTTTCTTCAAAGAACATGTCATCGATTTCTGTTTGAGAAAGATGGGTAAGGGCTTCGGTCCAGGCAAGGGCGGCGCGTTCTTTTTCCGTGAAAAGAGGGGATTCATGCCAGATCACAAGGTGATGGAGGCGTAGCTCGTCCTCGCCGTGGAGGCGCGCTTCTTTACTATGCATGTCTACACAAAAGGCGCATCCATTTAATTGAGAGGCCCGCAGAAACACAAGGTCAATGAGCTGTTGACTCAGGGAGCTCTGTTTAACCGTATCACTTAATTCCATGAGTTTTTTATAAGACTCTGGTGAAAGACGGACATAATTAAGGCGCTGCGTCATGGTAAGATCTCCCTTGTTTTTTTTAATCCTATCACACAAAAAAGTGACGCGTTAGTCACGTGTGCTAGAAGGGTGCGCGCGGCGCCATCTAAAGGCTCGCAGCATAAGCTCATCAAAAAAGCGTCTCCTAAAAACCGCCGAAAAAAAAGCAAGAGACGGGTGTATCTTCCCGCCACATAGCGGCGTTTGGGGTTTTTGGCTTTGACGGCTTTGAGAAGGACCCCCGTAATGACGTGGGGTAGGGACCGTTTTCGTTGCGTCACCGAGCGACGGGTATGGGCTTTGAGGCGCGCTGTTAAAGGGGCGTACGGTGTACGCGCTGAATGCGCCTCAAGGCGTTCAAGCATTTATGGGAGAACTCAGTCGCAACGGCGCCCGGTTCAATCAAAACCACTTGAATGCCAAATGGGTGAAGTTCTAAACGTAGGCAATCAGACCAGGCCTCGAGGGCGTGCTTGCTCGCGTGATAACAACCCGCAAGAGGACTGTAGAGTTTACCGGACATGGACGAGATAGTGATGATTTTTCCGCCTCACTTTTGTAGCATGGCGGGAAGGAAAAGCTGCGTCAAGGGCGCGTGTCCGAAAAGGTTGACCTCAAATTGCTCTCTTGCAGTTGAGAGGGGGATGTCTTCAAGGGCACCGTAAATACCAATGCCGGCGTTGATAATCAGCACATCAAGGGAGACTGCGTGATTCCTTGAGCCGCGTTGATAATGTGTTCGTCGTCACACAGATCTAAGTGCACGGCTTTTAAGCCTTTTTGAACAAGAGAGGTGACGTCTTTCATATCCCTGGCGGCGCCATAAACCACGTACCCGTGCTCAAGAAGGGCACGGGCAAAATCATACCCAAGACCAGAGGAAACACCTGTAATGAAAATTGTTTGGGGAGGCATAGGATGATACAAAAAGAACGATAGTTTTTGCAGCATAACTTATTCTTTACAGACAATAAAGGCTTAAGGCGCGCCCGCCTAAAAAGAAAGCGCGCCAAGGTGCATTACCCTTTAAGGGAGGCCATATCAATGACAAATCGGTATTTCACATCGCTTTTAACCATTCGATCATAGGCGGTGTTGATATCCTGTATGGGAATGAGCTCGATCTCGGATGTGATCTGATGCTTGGCACAGAAATCAAGCATTTCTTGGGTTTCTTTGATGCCGCCTATCAAAGATCCCCCAAGGGAGCGTCTGCCAAAAATCAGGTTCATGATAGTGGGCGAGGGGTGCGGCGTAGAAGGGGCCCCCACCAGTGTCATGGTGCCGTCTCGTTTCAAAAGCGTCATAAAGGCATCAAGATTATGAGAGGCTGCAACGGTATTAAGAATAAAATCAAAACTGCGCGTATGGGACGCCATGGCACTTGCATCCTTTGAGATGACGACTTCATGGGCACCAAGTTTCAGGGCGTCCTTTACCTTACTTTCAGAGCTTGTAAAGGCCACCACATGAGCGCCAAGAGCGCGTGCGAGTTTGATGCCCATATGGCCAAGACCGCCAATGCCGACAACGCCGACTTTTTTGCCAGGAGCTGTCCCCCAGTGCCTCAGTGGTGACCAGGTGGTAATCCCCGCACATAACAAAGGCGCGACGGCTGCAAGATCTTTTTCATCGTGGGAAATACTCAACACAAAATGATCGTCCACGACAATGTGTTCCGCGTAACCACCGTAAGTGTGCTGACCGTTATCTTCGGCGCCGTTGTAGGTGCCTGTAAAGCCTTTGGGTCCCTCACAGTATTGTTCAAGATCCTCTTTGCACGAGGCGCACGTGCGGCAACTATCAACCATGCATCCAACGCCAACGATTTGCCCTGGCTTAAAGCGTGTCACGTCGATGCCAACGTCTGTGACGCGCCCAATGATTTCATGCCCTGGCACGCAGGGATAAAGTGTGCCTGGCCATTCACTTCTGACTGTGTGGACGTCCGAATGGCACACGCCGCAATAAAGAATATCCATAGCTACGTCCCTTGGTTTGAGGACGCGCCTCTCGAGAGTCATAGGTCCAAGAGGGGTGGTTCCAGATGCCGCACCATAAGCCTTTGTTGTCATTGTTTCCCTGCCTTTTTTTTGTTGATAACCTTAATTCTAGCACTTTTTGAAATTTGTTTTAAAAAACCCTATTCATTCCCCGCAAGGGGTTTGCCTTGCCAAAAATCATTAAGTTGTTGCCAAGCTTTTTTGCTTTGTGGGCGCAAGTAGACCGCGAAATTGTCTGGATCAACACCTGCGTTCATCCAGACATTTTGAATTCCTTCTAGGAGGCCAATGATGGCGACCTCTTGTACATAAGTGTCACCTTCATTGTGAAAAGTTTCAATCAATTCTCCTACAGCAGAAAAGTGTTCAAGTTGTCCTTGTGTGTAAAGAAAGAGCAAGTGATGCGCGAAGTGGGACGCCACAATATACGACAGGTTTTTTTCCTCTTGGTCTAAAAGCGCATAGGAGGCCTTGAACGTGGGGCAACTTTTAAGAAGACGTGGATTAATATCATCTTTGCTCAGCATTTTTTGTGTGAGACCTTTCAATAAATAGGTAAAATTTTAATAAAATCTACGATCTTGAATAATATAGAATTTTTTATTTTTATTCTTTTTGTATTTTTGTTCTTTGTGGTTAAAATAAAGTAAAGGAGATCTTAAAAAAAGAGAATAACATGCAGGGACTTTTTGCTCCATTTAAACTTCAAAGTGTTATGCTTAAAAATCGTATTGCGGTGTCGCCCATGTGTCAATATAGCGCAGACG
Organism: Alphaproteobacteria bacterium; assembly: GCA_013911655.1. Taxonomy (GTDB): domain Bacteria; phylum Pseudomonadota; class Alphaproteobacteria; order Caedimonadales; family UBA1908; genus JACESU01. Next base: position 840,277 of record JACESU010000001.1, on the reverse strand, counting down.
ACGGAGTGGTGACCCAGTGGCACCGCGCGCACTATCCAGCACTTGCACGGGGCGGTGCAGGTCTTGTGATTGTTGAGGCCACGGCCGTTTCGCCTGAGGGACGTATCACTTATGGGGATACAGGACTTTGGAATGATGATCAAAAAAAAGAACTCACTCAAATTGTAAGGGACATTAAGGCTGCAGGAGCTGTTCCTGGGATTCAGTTGGGTCACGCTGGACGAAAGGCTTGCGCGAGGCGCCCGTGGGAAGGGGACAATCACTTGTCAGAGGATGATCCCTTATCATGGCCTATCATTGGGCCTTCAGCGCTGTCGCACGGCGATAATCTGCCGCGCGTGCCGCGTGCCATGAGTCTTGAGGATATTCAACGCGTCCAAAATGACTTTGTGATGGCAGCGCTACGCGCAAAGGAGGCCGGATTTGAGTGGCTTGTCCTGCACTTTGCCCATGGATATCTTGCCCAAAGTTTTTTGTCTATCCATGCTAATCAGCGTCAAGATGCTTATGGAGGAGGGGCCGATAATCGGGGTCGGTTTATGCTGGAAACTCTGCGAGCTGTGAGAAAAGTATGGCCCCGTGATCTACCCCTAACAGCGCGTGTTGGCGTGATCGAATATGATGGCCGTGACGAAGAAACCTTAAAAGAAACGATACAACTGCTTAAGAAAATGAAAGAAGAAGGCCTTGATCTTGTGGATTGCAGTATGGGCTTTTCAACGCCTGACGCTAACATTCCATGGGGTCCCAACTTTATGGTGCCAACAGCGTCAAGGGTCCGTCAAGAAACAGGGCTCCCCAGTGCTTCCAGCTGGTTCATTAGTGACCCCGTGATGGCAGACTCTTTCATCAAAGAAGGGGCTCTTGACCTTGTGATGTTGGCGCGACCCATGCTTGCAAACCCCCACTGGCCGTTTATGGCGGCCAAAGCCTTAAAGATCGATAATCCAGCCTGGGTAATGCCTGCCCCTTATGCTCATTGGCTTTCGAGATATCGCGCGGATTAGAGGCGTGTTGGAAACGTAACGTATACTTCGTGAAAAGATTGACCCTCAAGAGTAAAAACCCGTTTAATGTGGGGATGGACTTCTCCTCCCCACTTTTGATAGGCGTGTAGCGCTTGCGTATTGCTGTCCAAAGCCCACAGGTAAACGTCTGCCGCGCCGTCAGACGACATTTTTTGTGCAGCTTTCTTGAAAAGTGTGTGTCCAATCCCGTTACCCCAATGGGTACGAATCAGATAAAGGGCATAGATTTCGCTTTGCTGGGCGTAAGCGCTGTCTCTACCGGGTCCAAAGGAGATAAATCCCACAGGTTGCTCGTTGTTGAGTGCAAGATAAAGTGAGCATGTTTTCTCCCCTTTACGCTCAAAGTACTGCGTCCATTGAACAATTTTCTCATCAAGGGAAAGACCGTCAAGATAGGGTTTTGGAAATTGATGTCGGTAGGTGTATTGCCAGGAAGAGAGATGAATGTGGGCAATGGCAGGTACGTCTTCCAAAGTCGCTTTCTTAATCTTTAGGCCAGAGGTAAGAAAGGAAGCGTGTTGCACGAGGCTGATTTCGAGATGTTGAACCGTTTGAAAGAGTATCAATTCTAGACTTAAGAAAAAACGAAAAATATTAGAAGAAAATCTCTATTTCTTTACGATTTTTTTAGAAAGCCTGCTTAACATGCGAGAGTCTAATTAAAAAAAGCACCAATGGGAGGGGGCTCAAATGTTTTCTCATGCGACGACTTCAAACGCCCAGCACGAACTGACGGCTCTTGACCGCTCTCTTGCCATTATTAGGTTTAAGCCCGATGGGACGATCATCGAAGCTAATCAGAATTTTCTAGAGGTGATGGGTTATACCCTTGATGAAATCAAAGGACGTCATCATCGCATGTTTGTGGCGAGCGACGATGCAAACTCACAAAACTACGCCGACTTTTGGAAGACACTTGCTAACGGTGAATGTGTCTCTCGCACTTTTAAAAGGCTTGGAAAAGGCGGACGAGAAGTTTGGATTGAAGCGTCATATAGCCCCGTCAAAGATGAAAAGGGTCATGTTGAACATGTCGTCAAGTGTGCGCTGGATGTGACAAGCGCGCACCATGAAAAGGCTGATTACCAGGGACAGGTAGAGGCCATTCGCAGATCCCAAGCCGTCATTGAATTTAATTTGGATGGCACGGTTATTACGGCGAATGACAAATTTTTACGTGTCATGGCGTATACCATCGAAGAAGTGCGCGGCAAGCATCACAGCATGTTTATCGACGCAGAATATGCCAAAAGCCGTGAGTATGAGCAATTTTGGAAGACACTTCGTGAAGGTGATTACCGCGCCGGCGAATACAAGCGCTTGGGAAAAGACGGAAAAGAGGTGTGGATTCAAGCGTCCTATAACCCCATCCTTGATATGAACGGAAAAGTCTTTAAGGTTGTTAAATTTGCATCCGATGTGACGGCGCAAAAGTTACAACATGCTGATAATAGTGGACAAATTGAAGCCATCAACAAAGCTCAGGCCGTTATCGAGTTTAATATGGACGGCACAATAATTAATGCCAATGGCAATTTTTTGAAGGTTATGGGCTACACCCTTGATGAAGTCAAAGGAAAGCATCACAGAATGTTTGTAGATCCCGCCGAAGGGCAAAGCCAAGAATATATTGATTTTTGGCAAAAACTTCGTAGTGGGAAATTTGACGCGCGTGTCTATAGAAGAATTGCCAAAGACGGTCATGACGTGTGGATTCAAGCGTCCTATAACCCCATCCTTGATATGAGCGGTCGGCCGTTCAAGGTGGTGAAATACGCGTCTGATCTTACTGAAGTCATGGAAGTTTCTAACTTGGCTGACAGCACATCTGGCAGCACACAGACAGTGGCCGCCGCCATCGAAGAAATGTCAGCGTCCATTAATGAGATTAGCAAAAACATGTCCATGACTACGGACGCGACGGCCAATATTACCGAGGCGACCGCCCATGTGGGATCATCGGCTGAGCATTTAATTAGCACGACAACAGCCATGGAAAGTATCATTCGCATTATCGAGGAAATTGCAAGGCAAACAAACCTCTTGGCTTTGAATGCAACCATTGAGGCGGCGCGCGCGGGCGAGGCAGGTAAAGGCTTTGCGGTGGTAGCCGTTGAGGTAAAAAGTCTTGCCAGCCAGACAGCGCAGGCAACCGAAGAAGTTGCAAAAGAAATTAAAACCGTGCAGCAAGCCTCACAAACGCTTCGCGGTTCCATTGATAATATCACAACACTTGTTGATACTGTTAACAAGTACACATCCAGCATTGCAGGCGCCATCGAAGAACAAAGCGCCGTCACGCGGGAAATTTCAGCCAACACGTCGCGCATTTCAACCCTTGTGGACGATATGAAAGACCGCGTGAGAAGACTCGCGAAGAGGTAAGTAGCACAGCTTTTGCCAAACCGAGAGATTAAATCCGGAAATGAGATACCTTCCTCGCGTCGGGTATGTTTAAAGGTACTCCTATCATCCAAAAGACATGTTGCTTGGTTGTTAACCTGAATAGAAATGAATCTGAGGGCTGCAAAAAGATTTGCTAGATGCCTAATCAGAGGAACAGTGACTTTACCTCCTAAAAAGTACAAGTTACAAATCAGACTGAAAAGGGGGCTATAATCCCAAAGGACGGCCTTGCCAAGACAGATAAGAGCTCCCATTGTTTCGATACGTAGTCCCTTGGGTACACAGAAGAGGCTTCGAGGGTAAAGCTGTAGTTTTGTAAATTTACTGCCGATAAAATATCCATGATCGTTGGTATGTTACCAATAAAAATTTCGAATTTTTGCATATAGGTCGCGCACTATATAATGGCGCTTGTTGAATACAGATACCCGAGAGGTCTACAAAAAAGCGGGGATGTGTGATAAAGACGCGCGTGGGGGCAGCACGTCCCAAAGGATAAATAGACACAAGCCTCAGCCACGCCGCTTTCTTTGCAGTGATCAAAGATATCTCTTATATCCTAAAAAGTTTAATAAAAATCTTTATATAAATCACGTCTATAGAAGCGGATAAGTATATCTTTTATAGAAATAATTTGAAAAATTGACATTCTTGGATTTCTTATATATTGGTATCTGGTGTTTTTTATTTGAAAGTATTGGAGAAAAATAGATGAAAAAGATTTTTAAAAGAATTTCGATTTTATCGGTCATGGCAGCGGCAGTGTGGACTGTCAATGTCTTTGCGTCTGCGTCACGCACTGTTACAGAGTATCTAGAAGAAAGAGGGGACGCGCCTAAAATCATGGCCATGGGTGAAGGGCATGCTTATCATAATTATGATACAACATTCTATCATGTGGACTGTCAAGCTGCTGCAAAACCCGATCTTGAGGATGATCTGATCACCCAAGAAAAACTCGCGAACGCACCTGAGGCCTCTTTTGATAAGATCTTGCTATGCAATATTCCTACAACTGTTTTTAACGGCGAGATTGAAAATGATACTGCTGTGAGAACAGAAACAGGTTTCAAACTAGAGAACCCGGACTTGGTGCTAAATATCTTTAAAGGGCTTGCACGCCTTTTGAAGGATGGAGGAACCCTAGAGTTTAATTATATGTGGGGTGGCAACTTTGCCAGTAACGACGAGCACAAAGCGCAACTCCATGGCCTTTTGGTAAAAGGTCTTTTGAATCCTTTTAATCAGTGGTTAACACAGGAAGATTTTGAGGCCTTTAATGATGAACGTCCTCGGTTTGAGGCAGCATACACCGCCCAGCTTAAAGAGTTCTTCCAAAACGCAGGATTTTCTGACTGTATGTTGACAGAAAGAATTTTGGGCGGAGGGCCTTGTGCCCAAAAGCCTTATAACGCAGAGACTTTTGTTACACATCCCGGATGGTTTGTGGTCACGAAATAAGTGCGTCAAGTACTTTGATCGAAAAGGCGTCCTTAGGACGCCTTTTTTGTTCCAAACTGTTGCCAGACCCCGTCATCGCCGTGCCACTCGCCTTTGGTCGCGGCTTTTGTATATTCGGTTGCTCGCGCTTCAAAAAAATTTGCGTGCTCAACGCCGTTAAGGATGGCCGTAAGCCAGGGTAGGGGGTGGGGGCGGCGCTGTTCGTAGGTGCCATCTTTCCCTTCAAAATATCCATAAAGCGGTTGTAGCTTTAGCTGCGTTAGCCGCCAATCGGCGATATAGCGAATATACTGCTGCACATCTTGTGGCGTTAATCCCTGAACGTCGCCAAGCTCAAAGGCAAGCTCGATAAACTTATCCTCGAGGCCCACCATGGTTTTGCCGACCTCAGTGATATCGCTTGCAACTTCTTTAGTCAGGGAGTTAGTCTCCGCGTTCCACTCATGAAACAACCGAATAAGGGAGGCGCAGTGGAGTGATTCGTCCCTAACAGACCAGCTCACAATTTGCCCCATCCCTTTCATTTTATTAAAACGGGGAAAATTCATGAGCATGGCAAAGCTTGCAAAAAGAGACATGCCTTCGGTAAAGGCTCCAAACATCGCAAGGGTTCTTGAAACGTCCGCACAAGTATCCGTTCCAAAGGTCTTCATATAGTCTGACTTTGCGCGCATGGCGCCGTACTGGCGAAACGCTTGAAATTCGCTGGACGGCATCCCGAGCGTTTTGAGCAAAAGGGCGTACGCATCAATATGCACCGTTTCCATATTGGTAAAAGCGGCCATCATCATCTGTATCTCAAGGGGCTGAAAGATCGGGATATACCGTTTGAAATAGTTATCGCTGACCTCTACGTCTGACTGGGTGAAAAAACGAAAAATCTGTGTGAGAAGGTGTTTTTCGCTGGTACTAAGCGCGTCCTTTTGCCAGTCCTTAATATCTTCTCCCAAGGGGACTTCTTCCCCCATCCAGTGAATTTGCTGCTGTTGCTTCCAGGCTTGATAAGCCCAGGGATAGCGGTCCACGTGGTAAGTCCCCGTGGTATCCAAAAGCCCTACAAGACCCCGCCCTTGAAGCTCAAGGGGATTCTTTTTGGCAAAACTTTGTGTCATGGTGTGCTCCCTTAAGCGTTATTGACAAGCAAGACATTCGTCATAATCGGTAGATATTTTTTCCACGTCACGCACGCCAGTGTCCCTTTTCTTACCGGCAAACTCGGCACGTTGTAAGGATTTAGAGCGGCAATAATAAAGGCTTTTCACGCCTTTTTCCCAGGCCTGCCAATGAAGCATTAATAAATCCCATTTATGGATGTCGGCCGGCAAGAACAGATTCAAGGACTGTCCTTGACAGATAAAAGGGGCCCTGTCGGCGGCAAATTCGATAAGCCAGCGCTGGTCAATTTCGAAAGCGGTTTTGAAAATCATCTTCTCGTGGATCGATAACTCAGTCAGATGCTGGACAGAACCCTCATGCTGAGTGATGGATTCCCAAATATCATCGCGGTTAAGGCCTTTTTGATCCAAAAGGCGTTCAAGATAAGGGTTTTTTACAACCGTGTGCCCCGACAAAGTTTTATGGTTATAAAGGTTTGCAGGAATGGGCTCGATACAGGCCGACGTCCCACCGCAAATGATACTGATGGAGGCGGTGGGGGCAATGGCAAGCTTGTGACTAAACCTGGCAAGCACACCCTGATCCTTGGCGTCAAGGCACGCGCCTTTTTCCTTGGCAAGTGTCACGGACGCGGCGTCTGCTGCGCGCCGAATATGTTTGAAAAGCTTTAAATTCCAAGACTTTGCAAGGGCGCTTTCAAAGGGAATATTCTTTTTTTGTAACAGCGAGTGAAAACCCATAAGACCGAGTCCCACAGAACGCTCACGTTTGGCCGCATAAACGGCGCGTGCCATTCCCTTGGGGGCGATCTCGATAAATTCATCCAGCACATTATCAAGAAAACGAAGAACGTCTTCGATAAAAAGAGGATCATCCTTCCATTCATCCCAGGTCTCGGCATTAAGGGAGGAGAGGCAACACACGGCCGTACGGTCTTTGCCCAGGTGATCGCGTCCTGTGGGTAAAAGAATCTCGCTACACAGGTTGCTCATTTGAATACGCAGGCCCAAGTCCTTTTGATGCTTGGCAAGATGTTTGTTGGCGGTGTCGATAAAGATCAAATAAGGCTCACCTGTTTGAAGGCGCATCTCGAGGATTTTCTGGAACAAGACGCGCGCTTGGACACTGCCCACAGGTTCCTTGGTTTTGGGAGACAAAAGATCAAAAGGTTTGTCATCCCGCACAGCCTCCATGAAGGTATCTGTAATGGCGATGCCGTGGTGGAGATTGAGGCTTTTGCGGTTAAAGTCGCCTGAAGGTTTGCGGATTTCCAAAAACTCTTCAATTTCAGGATGATGGATATCAAGATAGACGGCTGCGGACCCGCGTCTTAAAGATCCCTGGGAAATAGCTAGGGTCAGTGAGTCCATCACACGCACAAAAGGAATAATGCCGGACGTTTTGCCAGCACGTCCGATGGCCTCACCCACGCCCCGTACATTCCCCCAATAGGTGCCAATGCCCCCACCGTTAGAGGCAAGAAGGACATTTTCATTCCAAGTCGTGACAATACCGTCGAGAGAATCCGCAACGGTATTCAAAAAACACGAAATCGGAAGACCACGCTTGGCCCCGCCATTGGACAAAATGGGGGTTGCTGGCATGAACCACAGACGCGAAATGTAATCATAAAGGCGCTGGGCATGGGCTTGGGAATCAGCGTACGCACAGGCAACCCGTGCAAAAAGATCTTGATAGCGCTCACCTTCTAGCAAGTATCGATCCTCTAGGGTTTGCTTGCCAAAGTCGGTCAAAAGCGCATCACGTCCATGGTCCAAAGTAATCTGACTGGGATCAAGGGTAGGGCGCGCGGGCATGGGTTCTGTTTGTTGTGGTTTTTTCTGGGGAAAAGGCACCACCTCTCCCATGGGATCAAAGTGAATTAAGTGACCATGTTGGTCAAAATCATAGGCATTGGTCAGCATCAAGAAACCCTCCTTTTCTTGAAGGCGGGTATACGTTTGGTGGCAAAAAGGTAAAGGATCCCCTTTGACACTCGGTGCACCCCGCCCGGTGTTACAGAACTGGCGCTTTGATTCGGTAGGTCTCCTGGCTTGCGGGTCATAGTTTATGAAAGGGCCTTCCCAGTTTCCCAGTGGCATATTCCTTCAAAACTCGCCGGTTACAGTTGCGGGGGCAGCTTCGGTTTTTCACCGAATTCCCTTATTACGTACACGGAAAAAGTCCGCGCACACCGTCAAAGCGTCCTTATGGTAGCGAGGGTGACTCCTTTAATCAAGCGGGTGTTTTAGAAAAGACGTAGATAAAAAAGATGTTTTGTTTTTAAGGGATTAAGGGAGACTCTTGCGGCGCTCAAAACAAATAATCAAACAGCCACTTGAAAACAAAAAGGGATATATTTTAGATAAATTGATTCTTGTTGAGAGAGAAAAAGGATGCTAGCGATAAGGTAACTAAGAGGAGGTTTATATGAAAAATCGCTTACTTTCAACAGTATTTTGCTTAGGCATTTTGGCCAGTCCCTGGTTAGAGGTGTATGGGTCGTCTAACAACTGGACCCAAGAACACGAAGGTAAACCAGTTATTGCAACCTCAGGAAAGAGTGAAGCAATTTTTGGTGAACTCTTAAAGAAAGTGGGCCCTTTGCCTCATTTGCCTCTTTCGAATGATCCGTATATTGTGTTTGAAAAAAACGGATCAGAATATAAAACAGTGGGTGTTCATAACACCTTAGAAGGTGGTGAAAGGGCCGCCGTATATTTTGTAAATTCTTTGCCCTTCAATAGTGTTCTGAGTATTGCTTTGGTTCCGACAATGTCGGTGAATGGCCCCCGTATTGTAGGAAGCTTTTATCTGTCCCTTCTAGGAGAATCTCAAGATAATATGACTGCGGTGAAGGAGTATAGTGACACGTGGGATCCATTTTCTAACGCGTGGTCCTCTAAAGAAATTCCTCTTGGAGAAGGAAATACGCTTAGTCTGCAAACCATTCCCTTTAAAAGTCCTAAAGTAGGCTCTACCATGACACGTCTTCTTCGCATGGTCTTACCAAAGGGCCTTGATCTTCTTGACCAAGATGAGGAAATCCCCGCGCCAATATCACCTTTGACAGTAGACAAGTCTCAAATACTTTACTTTGAAGAGCTATTGAGTCAAATCTCTAGAGAGTCTTTGCGACAAGATCTTCGCCGCTTGATTTCTGAAAATATCCTTTTACTAGGCTCAAAGGATTGTCTAAAGGAGGCGGTCGGCCAACTTTCTTTGGTCAAAAATGATCAAATGCGCGCGCAGCTCAGTCGCTACGTTGACGTGATTGCTCAGAATACACAAGGAGACTTAGCGCTGACCCTGTTGAAAGAAATTCCTACCTTTACTGATATTGAAGAACAAGCTGCGAGAATTGCTTTACAGAAATCACGGATTAAAGGTGTGCTAGCGACACTGATGCCCTCAATAGATATGGTGTTTATCAAAGCACCAGAGGTAACGCACTTTCCCCTGCCCTTTATGATCCGCGCTGAAGATGCGCCATATTGGTGCCCTTCTTTGATGCGTTCTATTTCTGAAATTAATTTGGAACGCGCAAAGAATTTTACTAAAACTTCTTTAGGAAAAACCCCCTTTCCCACTGCGATTGAGATGACGAATAACATTGCGATGTATGTGCAATGCTTGAAGCTGCCTTATCTCAAGCGTGCCCTTAAAGCTTACGTCTACGGCCCCGGGTGAAACGTTGAAGGCTCTTCTTGGTGCGATTCCTGATGATAACGTGCGCCTTGCCTTGTCGCCCTTTGGCACGCCTGAAAGAGAACGCGAACTTGGTGGACTTAACACATCAGAAAAAGCCGGAATGTTTGCGCGCGTGATGTCGGCCATCCTTTCCCAAAATTCAAACCACATGACCATAGAACACATTATGGGACTTCTCGTGGGGGGACGTTATAAAGAGTTAACGAAATCAAGTGCAGTTAGCACTCTTGAAGAAAAGATTGCTTCTCTTTTATTGTTAGAAGATGTGAACGTGCGCGAGGAGCAAACTGTCTCCAAGACAACCACGCGAAATGAAGCATCAACGTCATATTCTTTTGGTCAAAATACGTCGATGCACTTTCCTGCAAAACAACCTAGTGGGGCCTATATGCTTTGTGAAACAGGAACACTGACCTCTGAGATGTCTATGAAAGCCCACTCTGTGACGCAGCTATTGTCAGTGATTGAGGCTGCACAGTTGACATACTCGCCTGAAGAGCTTGAAAAGCTTAAAGCTTACGCGATGCAAACGCCCTACAACAGTTCAAAAAAGCTGCTACCTGGGGATCTTGTCTCTTTTCTTTATCACAAAGAGGAGACCTTAGATGGTCTTAATGCGATGATCTATGCGACTGATCGCATGATAAGGGAACGCAGTGGGGGCGTGATAGACGTCGTTGGTGAGTGGACAGTAAGGCTTTGTCATTATGGCGGTTATGCTGCCTTGAAAACTTTGGCGCTTATTCAAAGCGAGAGAAGACGATTAGAAATTAAAGATTTACTTGATGCTAAGATTTTAAAAAGTCTTGGAAAACGCTTTTCTTATGAAAAGTTGATAACACATCTTTCTGAAATAGATAGTCAAGATGCGCGGCGACGGTATATCGAAGCGCTTTTAGAAAACCCTCAAGATTATCCTGAAATGCTTTCGCAAGCGCCCTCTATTCAAAGAACTTTCAAGCCCGTCAGCATACCCATTACGCAACTTCCTATGCCCCTGAACTTCTATCTTCCTTCAGAGACAGAAGAATTTAGACGCCATTTTATGGCATCGCTAACATCTGATTGTTTAGATGTTTTTAAAATTGATAGCAGCGGAATGGTCTTTGAACATTTGAAAAAGATAAAAAACCATGAAGCCCGTAGTCGAATTATGAGGATTTTAACACCTCATTTGTTTAAAGAAGAAGGAGAAACATTTCAAGGATATGTCGTTCAGCTGCTGGCTGAAATGCAAGACCCAATCTTACAAGAACAAGTGGCACAAACCTTAAAGGACGTAGGATACGGTAGATTTTCTTTGTTAAAAGACAAATTCGCATCATCTGCTTTCAGGGGCACTATATCGTCCGTCTCACACATGAAAATTCTAATGGATCTAAGAGAGCTTGGCTTGAGCGCGCCCTTGCTAAAGGAAATTGCGTTACTTGACGGAGATCTCCTTGAGCATCGACCTCTTTTATTTAGAGGGCTCTTGAGGGCGTTTGGCTTTATGCCATCACGGGATGAGAGGGCGCGCCTGGGTGCTCTTGTGCCACCCTCTCTTTGTTTGCAAGAAGGCGCACAGATTCTTTTGCCGGCACTGGTGAGATATGTCTCGGGCCTTCCAACCCAAGAGGCGCAAACTGCTTTGATAGAGCTCGTTTCACAAGGGGAACTCGCGTTGACGGCGCTTCCGTCCCCAGCCTCGTCCGTTAGGGAAGATTTGCGGGATCTCGTTGCCAGCATCGAAGATCCAGACATTCAACAAACTGTTATACACTTTTGTCAAAACCCTCAAGTGTTGACGGTTGCAGGAGAGCGGGCACCAGAAGTCGTAAAAGCCCTTATGGCTCTTAAGGATCCATTCTGCATCAAAGACATTAATGTCTGTTTGGAGGATGCACACATCAAAGGAAACATACAAACTGTGGAAGATTTCTTTTTGCTGATTAACGCACGTCTTCAAGATAAAGAGTCGGATTGCTTTACGACATTGAGTCTTAATGATGTACGACGCGATATCATCTTTAGACGTCCATCTTTTCCTAACATAAGTGTGTCGACAAAAAGCACCTACGGCACTCACCCGGGCTCTCAAGGGTATGGATACTAATCATAGAGATGAATTGATTTTTGAAGGAGCGCCTGCCTCCTTCAAAAATTATTTCCTAGTGCATGTAAAACATTGCATTAAGAAATTCAACAATAGGATAATTCTTATGAAAGCCCTTTTAAGTTCAACATGTATGGGGATGTTTTTGTTGATGGGACCTCTTCAGGCAAGTTCTGAGAAGGAATCACTAACGGAGGCAAGTGCGTCTACCATGGTACAGAGGTCTGTAAACAGCGCGTCTCTCATCAAGATCTTGGATAAAGACGATCCTTGGGGAACGTGCACAGGCACGGCGACAGAACCCCTTGGCCCCTTTAATGAGACTGCATACGGTTATGGTGTCCGTCTGACCCCCGAAGGGCGAAAAACCCTTCAGCAGCATATGATCAAGAGTCATTATCCCTTTAATGATTACATGACCATAGGGATTGTTGTGAAGGCCTTTTGCAATACGGACGTATTTCCCGACATGTTTGCAACCCCTACTTACATTGTCAGCCGCCTTATGAGTGAAGGATACAAAGAAGAAAACCTGCTCTCGTTTATAGATCAGAGCCTCGTGGAGATTACAAGGCGCTGCGGGTATGGCGCTTTCAAAGCTCTTGTAGATTTGGAAAATCCTGTGACCCTCGCAGGTATCAAAGAAACGTTGTCCCCCGCGTATTTAGATCAACAGGTTGCTTCTCTGGATGTAGGTGCTCTTGTCACACACTTGGCTTGCGGAGGAGATACCCCGAGCCTTACAACACTGGATCAGTTTCCGACCCTTGTGAAAAAGGCCTTTGTGTCCTGCTTTACGGCGCCATCGACGTACCAACCCTACACCATGCAGACACTTCCTGAACGTTGGTCTTATGATCTACAATAAAATGTTGCAAATGAACAGATACGCAACCATATTCTTGCGCATCTCACACCAGAAATCGTGAATGGATATTTCCCATCAGTTTTGGCATACCTTTTAGAACGCATTCCATCAAACGAGGTCCGTGCCCGTGTCATGCAGTTTTTAACAACAGAGAATCGCGTGCTTTTTCAAGAGTAGGAAATTCTGAGGGAAATCTAATTTCCGCTTTTGCAGAGGTTTATTCTTATGAACTGCAAGAAGAACTCCTCGCACACTTTAAAAAAGTTTCTACGGATAATTATTTCGATCGAATGGATAGAATCGCTCAACATCTTTTTAAGGTGATGTTCTCTAAGGTTGAACGCGCCTTTTCACTCATCCTGGACAAAAAGGTAAAGAAAGAGCTAGAGAATTTGCTCTCACCTATTTTCCATGGACGCGAGGATGCGGAAGAGGCTTTGCCGCCCCTCATCAAGGCGCTGAGTCTTTTACCTACGGTGGAAGAGAGGGACGCTTATTTAAAAGCGTCGCTTGAACCTCTTGATGGGAAAGAGACTTCTCTTAAAATCGCAGCAGTGCTGCGTGAAGACTTGCGTCTCATTCTCGGTGCTCTTCAAGATGAAGAGATGAAAATCCTTTTGACACAGCTCTGTCAAAACGCATCGTTTTTGACGTTGATTGCGGGGAAAGAACAACAAATTCTAGAAGAGCTAGTGGGTATTGAAGATGTGTTTTTAGCTGCAAAAATTGGTAGAAAACTTGTGATGCACTTTGAGAGCGGCGCGCTTGAAACACCCACTGACGCGCTGGGCTTGATGAAGGCGTTAGTGGATGGGGCCGACTATAATCCTGATTTCGATCTTTATGAACGGAATTTCCTTCTTTTTCTCAAAAGCGAGAAGGAAGGTCTACGTTCCTTTGAAACGACCCCAAGAGGCACCTATGCTTCACACGCAACGGTTTACGCTTTATATACAGGAGGCTACTAAGGGTAACGGGGAGATTGAGATCAGAACTCTTTTTAAAAAACGCGTTGTAACAGGTTAGAAAGCTTAACTTGTTAACGTAGGCGGGGTTGTTTTTGTTGACCCTCCCCGTGGCGGCAAGTGATCAGCAAAGCGCTTGGACAGAGGACCCACCATCTTCTGTCTTTCCCGTTCATGGACGCCAAAATGTACCCCTTAAAACGTTGGAAGAGGCAGATTATAAACAGGCATTTATCTACGGCGCGGAAGCTGAATTTCTAGATGCGTTAAGGGGTTTAGTTCGGAGCTGGCGTACGGCTAACACCTAAAGACCGCGAAGACTGACAACAGTTCATCCACACCCACAAGATCTATAGTGAGTCTATGGATACGTGGCATGTGGCAAACGTCTTTTGCAATACGGACGGATTCCCAGATACACTTTCGTACATGAGTTTTTAGTGAAGCGTCTGTTCAGTGAAGGCTAGGCGCCAAAGAATGTCATGTCCCTTGTGGATCATCGAATGATAGAGATTGTAAGGCGTGAGGGGCTGCGTTTAAGGCGCTTCTAGATTTCCCTCCTGACTTGGCGCGAAGTGCTATCAAAGAATTTTTTAACATCCCCATATATGCACCAGGTGACAAATTATCAGTGATATCAGCCCTTATCCCCATCTTGCTTTAAAGGGAGAGGCGCCATGCTTCGAGACGCGAGATCAATTTCCCTATCTTGCAAAAGAGCATTTAGTCTCTCGTGTTGAAACGTCAGCAGCGTCATATAGTCACGCGGCTCCCATGACAAAAGAGTAGGAACAAAAAACAACACAAGAAGCGTCGCAAAATTGCGATGACATATGCACACTTTTGAACAAATTACTGCGACGATTATGGGGCTAGTACATTCAGAAACTTGAGCTTTTCTAGAGCAGGTAAAATCAGCGGATGTTCGTAACCGTTTAAAGCGCCTACTTTTAGAGGACCATAAAACGGCCCTTCAAGGGGTAGGTATATTTCAATCACTTTTCATGGCAGGAATTGCAGAATTTTACTTCTTAGGAGCGTGAAACGCACATTTTTTGTTTTCCAGGGCGTCTTAGACACGTAACTGGTGGATTTGCCCTCCAAAAAACAGGGTATCTAAAGGGCAAACGGAAAAACTAAGGGGCAGGGTACTTTGTGCGATGGCCGAAAACCCTACTTTTTGATAAAATCGACGCGCGTCCTCCAGGCCCTCAACGGTGCCTAAGTACACAGTCTTAATCCCGCTTCTTTTTGCCCCTTTTAAAAGGGTCGCAAAAAGGCGCCGCCCAAGGCCTTGCCTACGATATTCTTTTGCCACAAAGAATTTTTTAAGCTCTCCAATCCCGTCTTCTAAAAAGCCAAGACCAATACTTCCCACAATTTTACCGCTTTCATCCAGCGCGTACCAAAAATGTGTGCGATTTTTATAATGGTAAACGCGCTCTGCTTTTAAAATAGAATCATTAAGGCCAACAGGCAGGTTAAGCCCAAGTTCATGTGTTTGGATGTCCTCGATCATGGCAACCACTTGACGACGCAGCGTGCGCGACGTTGAAAGGGTATGAATTTTGATTTGATCACCTATTTTACGGCTTTTCTCCAAGGCATTTGCGTAAAGGTTGATTGCGCTCAAAATATAAGTCTGCTCGTCTTCCGTTAGAAAGGCAAAGGCCCCTTGTATCTTTTTATCGGAAAAGGCGTCGATGTAATTGAGTGCTTCTTGACCTTTGGTAGTAAGGGCGAGGGTTTTCTCACGGCGATCAAGTCGGCCTTCACGAGCGCTTACAAGGTCTTCCTTGCAAAGAGAGGTAATCAAGCGTGAGGTCGTTGAAGGGGAGAGGAGCAAAAGCGCTGCAATTTCCGAGGAGTTAATGTCAGGCTTTTTCCCAATCTCGATGAGGGTGTGCCAGTGTTGCGTGAGATGTTTGAAGGGCAAAGCGTCTAGGTTCAAAAGACCAAGCTCACGAACAAGTTTACGGGACACTTCTCGTAATAAAGGGACTGTATTTTTTTTCATTGCAATAAATGTAAAATTTCCATATAGGATTATATTAGGAAAATTAATTCCAATTTGCAATAAAAAATACGAAGGTTTATGATCATTTAAATAATGCGTCTGATCAACGAGAATACACCTGTTCAAACGAATAGAAAAAGAGGTACACGCTATGTTAAAATGGCCTCCTACGATAAAGCCTTGTGCAAGAACACACGTGTTGTCCCTTGGTTTTTTAAAGGGAATTAAGCTTTTGCGCCCAAAATACCAAAATGGTCTTTTGACGATCTCATATAATGTGAAAAGCGAGCATTAACCCATGGATTCAACCCACATAAGCTCACTTTTGACGGTGGCCAGTATTGTGATGGTGTCGCTGATCAGCCCAGGTCCTGATTTTGCCATGGTGATGAAAAACAGCCTGCTTTACTCAAGGCGAACGGCCTTTTTCACAGCGTTTGGTATCAGTGTAGGGATTCTTGTGCATTTGACCTATATCCTTCTGGGGCTAGGCTTTGTGATCCACGCAACAAAATGGCTTTTTCTTCTGCTTCAATACGCAGGTGCTGCCTATCTTTGTTATTTGGGGATTAAAGGCATCCTTGCAAAAAAAACCACGGCCCGCGCGCAGGTGAAGCATAGTCATCACGAGATCGAATCCTTCAAAGCGTTTACGCAAGGATTTCTCACGAATGCGCTTAATCCTAAGTGTATGCTTTTTCTTTTAAGTTTGTTTGCAACGCTTATTCCTACGAATACACCGACACTGACCCTCAGTTTTTATGGGGTGATTATTTTTCTTGAAACCCTTCTTTGGTTTGGTTTTGTGGCATTCTGTTTATCGGGAGAGCGCACGCGGGCGAAGTTTACCGGAATAAGGCATTGGATTGACCGTGTGACAGGAGTAATCTTGTTGGGACTTTCGGTGAAAATTATTTTTTTTTAGCTTATTCTGTCACATGCACATCAGAAGACCTTAAAAGTCCTCTGACGGCAGTAAATCTGACCTTCTTAATTCTGAGTCACTTGACAATCGAGTTGATCGCTACCTTGTGTCCACTTGACTGTAATGGTTGTTGTTTTATTAGCCGCGGCATCGACGCCTTTGCGTTGATCATAAGGAACACTATCTGAATCCTCTTTATTCAAAAAACAGCGCGCATGATTTTGATTTTCTGGCATTATAATGAGATCAAAATAATTTCCCCCTGCAGGAAGCTCTTTTGTTTGTCCAGGTGCGGGGAAGTCAAAAAGCCCTGGTTGATTTTTATTGCTGCTCATCATTCCTTGAGCTGGAGATAGTTTTTCTAAAGGAATATTCTCGTTCTTAATAATAAGTTTGGCTTGCAATGGTACGGTGAAAACAGCAAGTGAGAGCGCGACTAAAAGAGATTTTTTCATTTTTCTATTTTCCTCTGGTTATGAAGATTTTTATAAAAAAGAAAAATGGTTAAAAAAAGGTAAACATTGCTCTTTATTTCTTGTATATAAAGAATTTTTCTTATTATAAATGCAAATAGAAGATTTTCTTTTTGAAAATTGTTATTCTGTTGATTCAATTTAAAAATGTTTGGGATGAGGGCTCTAACTCAATGAAACGTCTAATGGATCTACTTGGATTTTATACCATCTTTTCGATGATATTACTTATGTGCCATGCGTATATTTTCATACATGTTCTATCGGCATTTACGCTTACACCTAGCCAGCGCTGGCTTATAGGCATGCTTCTTGTCGTGCTTCTTGTTGGCACGCTTCTTGCGATTCCCTTTGTGAATGCGTTGCCGCGCGCCCAGGGCGCTGTGCTGGCATGGCTTACTTATCCATGGCTTGGGGTTGTGCTTTTGCTGGTCACGATGTGCGCAGTCGCAGACGTGATTTGGCTTTTGAGCAAAGGCGCTGCGATATTGACGAACATTAAAGGTGTAGGACACCGTCCTCTAAGTCAGATCGCCTTTGGAATTGCAGGTGTTGGGTGTCTTGCGTCCTTATTTATCAATGCCCAGCCTGCTGTTGTTAAAAATGTCACCATTGGCATTCAAGATCTGCCAACCTCCTTTGAGGGAATGCGGATTGTCCAGCTTACAGATCTTCATGTGGGTCCAATGAATGACGGCGTGTGGCTTTCCCATATTGTGGCTGAAGTGGAGGCACTTGCCCCTGACATGATTGTTTTAACAGGTGATCTTGTGGACGGATCTGTTGCACACTTGTCTGAGCATGTTTTGCCTCTTATGCGCTTGAAGGCCAAGTACGGCGTGCATTTTGTGACAGGGAATCACGAGTATTATTCAGGGGTAGATGCATGGTGTGCGCATTTAAAACGCCTTAACATCAACGTATTAAGAAACATGTGCGTGCAGATTACATCCGATGCAGGGCATGTCTTAAATTTAGTAGGAGTCGAAGACTGGGGAGCACGCCACATGCGCGGCGCTGAGGGGCCAGATCTTCAAAAAGCTCTCAAAGGGGCGCAGCCAAATGCGCCCTTCATCTTGCTTGCCCACCAGCCCGCGGCCATTCACGAGGCTGCCGCCGTGGGCGTGGATCTGCAACTCTCAGGGCACACCCACGGAGGACAAATTTGGCCCTTTAGTTATCTTGTATATTTACAGCAACCTTATGTACAGGGACATTATGTCTATCCAGAAAGTAAAACGCAGATCTATATTAGTCCTGGTACAGGATTTTGGGGCCCCCCTATGCGCCTGGGGACACACGCCGAAGTAAGCGTAATTACTTTGAAACGGGCTTCATCATAAAGAGGTGTGATTGTGCCTGCGCCTGCGCAAGAAAAAAGCCCCCTGTATCAGGGGGCTGAGCGGCGTTAGTTGGCACGATATACGACTTCGAATTTTCCCTTTCGTTTTTTCTTTACTTGAGTAATGGCATAAAAAACAGGATATTTTTCTTTCACAATTTTGGCAAATTCACGGGCGCTAACTTTTTGAGTATTTGATCTTGTCTTTGATGTGATGTATTGAAAATTAATCTGAGCGTTTTTCTTCAACGCGTACCAAGTTTTTCCAATACGAAGAGCTGCATAAGTCTTTTTTCCAAAGGTACGCCCTACGTGAAAGTAGGGAAAAAAGGCATTTCCTTGCGTTAAAAAGGTATAGGGTTGCGCTGTAATGGGGCCATTATAGCTCCACACATGACGGAGTAGGTCGATCACATGAAGGAGGTTAAGATTTCCTCGCACTCTTTTGCCAGCCTTTTCGACTTCAGAGCCTAGAACGTAGATGATCTCTGCGCCGTCCGAAAGGCCGTAGCGCGCGTCACGATAAAGTGGAACTTTCTTCTGGTTTAAAAACCAAGCATATCCTAGAAAATCCTCTTCTTTGCAAAAAGCAAAATCGCTTTGCTTAACACAAAGGCTTTCGCGTCCTGGATCAAGAGGATAGCGATATTTTACGACGCTTTGAGGCGTTGCTAAAGGGAGGTCTTGAGGAGGACTTGCTGGCGTTTTCAGGGCAAATGTCCCACTGTCACAAAGAAGTCCTGGAGGGAGAAGGGTTTCTGCGTCCAACGATGACATGAGGAACGTTGATGTGGCTCCTTCTTCATCTTCTGAAGTTGAAAGATTGTCTTGCGTTTGGACTTCATCCTCGGATGAGGTGTGCCTCAAGTGTGGAATCCCAGAATAGTAAAAATCAGTCTCATCATCAGATGCTGGGGTTTGAACAATAAAGCATGGCAATAAGGACGCGAGAGCAAGGGCAGAGCAAAAGAACTTACGCATGGGTCTTAAATCTCCTGAAACAAGGAATAATACGAATTAAAAAAGGGAAGGAGGGGTAACCTCCTTCCCAAAATTCTTCCCTATATATCATTAAGATATATATGCGTACAGAAGTTTATTGACCCGAGTACACAACCTTGCTAGCGCGCTTGATTTGTGTGATTTTCGGTGCCTTTGAAAGATCTGCAGCACGCAAATACGCCACTACGTTTGCGGCTTCAACACGTACGGGTTTTGACGTGCCAATCTTAATATTAACGTCGTCATTGTCTTGAAGCAAAAAGCCCTTGTCTGCGACAAACAAAAGACCTACAGGATTTCCTCGTGCTTCCTTAAGGTTGACGGTGCCAAGTCTTGCAAAGTGCTTCAACATAAAGTTATCCGCTGGCAAAAAGCCCCACGCTGGCATGGAAGGAACCGTTTCAGAGGCGTAAAGAACCTTATCATCGGACCGATCTCTGATCGTAACAAGGTTAAGGCATGACGTTTGAGACAACTCTGAATGTATCAAATCGCTTGCAGGTAACGTGATTGTACGTCCGGCAAACTCAACGGTATAGTCAGCGCCTTCATACAAAGAAACACCTATTTTTTCCAAGAACGTTCCAAATCCAAGGCGCTGACCAAGGGGGCCGTGGTCGAAAGTGAACTTCATATTGGCAAGCTCTTGGGCAAAGTCCATTCGGCTGTCCAACATGTTGTCAGGCACAGAAGAAGGGGTTGACGGCGTATCTGTGGACAAAGCGGCTGTGGGAGGTGTCGCAGTTCCCGATTCAGGTGTCCAAGGTGTTGCGTCTTCTTCGCTATGTTCCTCTGTGGAGGAAGAGGCACTCATAGATTTGGATCCGTCTTCAATGGCCTTACCATCGTTTTGGGCAGAAGTACCGTCCACAGAGCTAGAGGCAGGTGTTGATTGCCCACCAAACCAGTAAGAGGGGGTAAAATAGGTTAGAAGACCAATAGAAGGAGCATTCTCTTTTGAGGAAGAAGATGTCTCACTTAAAACATCTGCGTCTTTTAGTTCAGGCGTTACCGAGGCAATACCACCAACAGGGGTTTCCTTTAAAGGGTCCTCAGAAGTATCAGACAATACAACCGGTGATGACAAGACGTCCCCTTTCACCTCTGTGGGTTGTTGAGGTGTTGACCCCCAAGTGAATAGGGAAAAAAATCCGCCAGAAATAGGTTTTGGCTCTTCTGTGGCGGTGACAGATGTTGGAACAGTAGAAGGGGTTTGTGTGATTTCAATACTTTGTTGATCATCTTGATTAACAGCGGCTGTAGGAGTAGTAGAAGGAGTGCTTTCTTTTTCATCGATTGTCGAGTCAGTGGCAAAAAGCGGGCAAATGCTGGCAAGGGATAGAGATGTGGCAAGTAAAAGCTGTTGGGAAAGACGGGTGTATTTCACGATGTAACCTCCTGATTTTACTCAAAGTAGAAAGACATTCTTTCTACCGTCCTTAAAAGTTTACTCCTGAGTACGTGTGAAGAAAAGTATTAATTTTAAATCAATTTATGACAAAATGACATCTATTGAGATTGTGAAAATGTTTTCTTGTAAAAATTGAAAAAGAAACCTCCTTTTGTTGTGTTTATGTCACGTGATAATTTTAATTTGTCAGAAACGGTAGGTGGGATTAAAAGTAAGATCGTCCTATTTAAAATAGAGAGCTTAGCGACCACGTGCTCGGATCTGAGAGGGAGAACGATTTTTTGACCGGCGTAGTCTTGTCATACTCATCATCTAAAGGAACATCCACGTAATCATCTAAAGAGGGGGGCGTTTGAGGTTGGATGACAGACGGTGTCACAGAAGGCGTTACATCCCTTTTTAAGATCGGCGTGAGGGAAGAGGGCGTTTGAAAGACGGGCGCTAGTGTGACCTTTTGCCCAAATGTGTCTAAAGGAAATTCATTGTCACTTGCTAAAAGGGGCATATAAGAAAAGAGGAAAAGTCCTGTTAGAATCATGGTGAGCAAAAAATGATTCATCGTATAACCTCCTTGATATTTGTAAAAGTTTAGCTGTCCTTGGTGGTCTTGAAAAGCAAGAAAGTGCGCCCATTCTTTCCCTTTTTTCTTGACAGAGTCTTCTCGACTACCCAAGGTCAAGGAGGATTTAAAAAGCGGAGACGTCCGGCAATTTCTGTGCACACCATTCTACGAACCATGGGGACCTATGTGACCCCGTATTTTGACCGCCGCGTGTTTGTCGTGGCCATTCTAGGTTTTTTTTGTGGGTTACCGCTTCTTCTAACAGGATCAACCCTTGCTTTTTGGCTTGCCAAGGACGGCGTCAGTTTGACAAAAGTTGGCCTTATAGGGGTAAGTTCTCTTCCCTTTACCTTAAAGTTTCTGTGGTCACCTCTTGTGGACCGCGTGTCTTTACCGATACTTACACCTCTTTTGGGGCGACGAAAAAGTTGGTTTTTTTTAAGCCAAGTGCTCTTGGCGATTCTTCTCTATGCTCTTGGGCAGTGCAGTCCTAGTGAAAATTTGTTTCTGGTTGCCCTCCTCGCCATGGGCGTGTCGTTTTCAGCCGCCACGCACCTTATTGTCCTTTTTGCCTACCAAGCTGAACGTTTGGGCCGCACCCAGTACGGTGCTGGGGAAGCGATGTCTATGTTTGGCTACCGCATGGGAATTCTTCTTGCGGGGGCAGGGGCTTTGTATTTTGCGACATATCTTCATTGGGGCACAGTTTACGAGATTATGGCTCTTGTGGAGGCGACGGGCCTTATCTTCCTTTTGATCATTGAAGAGCCCACCTATCACCCCTCAAAAGAGGCCCTATGGCGAGAAGAAAAAGCCAAGGAATACTTGCAGGCGCACCCCCATTTAGCCGGGTGGAAGGCCAGTGTGCTCAGCTGGTCTTATGGGGCGTTTGTGTGTCCCTTTTCAGATTTTATTCACCGCCACAAGGGATGGCTTTCCTGCCTTGTCCTTATGTTTGTTTACAAACTTGGAGACAGTCTCATTGGGAATATGACGAATATTTTCTATGACCACGTAGGATTTTCCAAACAAGAGATCGCCAACGCTTCGAAAATATTCGGTATGTGGGCAACGATTTTTGGAGGATTTGTGGGCGGCATCCTGACCATGCGTTGGGGCATGATGAAAAGTCTTTTTTACGGCGCGCTCTTTCACGGTTTTGCAACATTTTGTTATTTATTCGTCTTGAATGCGGGTCATAATATGCCGATTCTCTATCTGACTGTCGCGCTTGAGCACGTGACAGGGGGCATGCGTGTGACGGCTCTTTTTGCGTATCAGCTGACTCTTTGCAATACAGCTTATGCCGCCACCCAGCTTGCGTTACTATCCTCCTTTGTAGAAATGAGCCGTACGTTTTTTTCAACACTGTCAGGATGGCTTGTGGATCACGTGGGATGGAGTCTTTTTTACACCTTAGCCGCTTTTGCAAGTGTGCCCGCTTTGGTCGTTGTCTTTTACTTGGCAAGCCTCGAGGGGGCCTCTCTTTCTTTTTGGAAAAAGCTCCCTTCTCAAGACCCCTAAGACCCATTACACTAAAGAGATCATTTGTTTAAGAAAAAGGCGAGAGAGCGCATAGATGCAAGAAAATCACGAAGACACAAGGGCTGTGTGTGACGGGGAAGGGGCCTATGATGGACACCCCCGTGTCTTTTTAGATACCTCTAAAAATGATGTGACTGTTTGCCCTTATTGCAGCAAGCATTTTAGCGCCGCCAAGGCAAAGGAACATTAAGATGAAACTTCATTATTGGCGTGCCTCACCCCATGCCTGCAAAGTGCTGGCTGTGGTGCATCACTTGGGCCTTAAAGACATCTTAGAACACAACCCCATTCATCCGTGGGAAAAAGAAACGCCTCTCCCAAGCTTAAATCCTTTGGGAAAAGTGCCGGTGTTAGAGTGCGATGAAGACTTTTCTCCCTTGTTTGATTCTGGAGTGATTTGTGAATATTTGGCGTCCAAAGCAAACGATCCAAAAAACCTCTTTCCAAAAGATCTAAGCGCCCGCATCAAGGCCCTTCGTCTTCAAGCCCTAGGAGACGGCATGATGGAAGCAGCCGTCCTTCATGTGGTCGAGCAGCATGCAAGGCCGCCAATTTTGCAGTCCTCTGACTGGCTTGAGCGTCAGCGCCTTAAACTTGAAAACGCGCTACACTTTTTAGAAAATCACGTCTTAGAGCTTCAAATAGAAACCCCTACCATCGGGGACATCGCCATTGTGATTGCCTTGTCTTATATGAATTTTCGCTTGCCATCCTATGTGTGGCACCCGGCATATCCAAGTTTGACTGCGTGGTTTGAAAAGATGCTGCGCCTTCCTGAGATTGCAGAAAGCCTGCCGAAGGAAATGCACACCATGCCAGAAAAAATGGATAGGCTTGAAAATTAAAGCCAGGCTCTTTAAGGTTAAGAAGATCAAGAAAAATCAAGGAGATGATCATGAGTCAGTCCGCTGTTCTTGCCCAAGAAGTATCTGCACCGTCCTTAAAAGAAAAGCGTCAACGCTTAGCAAAAGCCTGGTTTGAAGATCTGCGCAATCAAATTTGTAAGACTTTTGAAGACGTAGAAGATGAGTACGCCAAAGAGCGTGGTGGCACGCCGGGTAGATTTATTCAAACGCCGTGGGACCGGCCAGAGGGGGGAGGCGGGGTGATGTCTCTTATGAAGGGGCAAGTTTTTGAAAAGGTAGGGGTGAACATCTCAACCGTCTATGGTGAATTTTCGCCGACCTTTAAGGGGCAAATTCCAGGAACACAGGAAGATCCCTCCTTCTGGGCCTCGGGCATTTCCCTTGTTTCCCATATGATGTCGCCTTTGGTGCCGGCAGTGCACATGAATACAAGGCACATCACGACTGAAAAAGCTTGGTTTGGAGGGGGGGCTGATATGACGCCTTTTTATCCAAACGAGGAAGATACGAAGAAATTTCACCAAGCGTTTAAAGAGGCATGTGATCGCTATAACCCGGAGTACTATCCAAAATTTTCTAAGTGGTGTGATGAGTATTTCTATTTGCCTCACAGGAATGAACCGCGGGGTATTGGTGGTATTTTTTATGATTATCAAGATTCTGGCTCATGGGAAAGGGACTTTTCTTTTACCCAGGATGTGGGGCGTGCGCTCAAAGACGTTTATGCCTCTCTTGTCAGAAGCCATATGATGACGCCTTGGACACAAGATCAAAAAGAGTATCAACTGATCAGGCGTGGCCGCTATGTTGAGTTTAATCTACTCTATGATCGCGGCACAAAATTCGGGCTTGAGACTGGGGGGAATACCCAGGCAATCCTCATGTCCATGCCACCAGAGGCACGTTGGCCATAACCATTTTTAGGGAGAGCCCTTAAAAATGGGCTCTTTCTTCTCTCATAAAAAAGGCGCCAGAAAAATCTGGCGCCTTTTTCTAAAGGACCTCACGCTATCTTGTATTAGGATCAATCCATCCGATGTTGCCATCGTTTCGGCGATACACAAAATTAATGCGCTGATTCAACGTGTTTCTGAACAAAAACACGTTGGCAGCGCCAAGGTCCATGCGCATCACAGCATCACCGACAGATAAGGTCGGAATGTCGGTGCTGACTTCGGCAATGATCGCGGGAGAAAGCTCTTCACCCGTTACATCTTCTGTGGTGCTTTCCAAAATATCACCATTCAAGATAAAATAAGGAACAGATTCCTTAGCATGGTTGTCATGATGTTTGTGATGATCCACAAGGCGTTTTTTGTGTCGACGAATCCTTGTCCCTAAAAGATCAACAACGCTGGCAAAGCCAGCATAAGCGTCTTGGTTTTGGGCTGTGGCTCGCAAATCTACGCCTCGGTTGAGGTGCACATGCACGTCGATTTGAAAGTTAAAACCATTTTTGGACAGGATGACCGTTGCTTCGACGGGGTCCACTTGATATTTGGCACAGAATTCCTTAAGGCCATCTTCTGCACTTTGGCGAAAAGCTTCGCTGATTTCTACGCGACGACCTGTGACTGTTAAACGCATATGCCACTCTCCCTCTTTCTTTTTGTTCCACTTTTTAGTATAGCGCAAAAATCTTGAAAAATTCAAGTTGTGGCGTTTTTTTCCTTGTTTTAAAAGGAAATATTTAGGGTTGATGTCCATGCGTAAAAGAGTATAATGTCGCTTGCTTGCTGTGCGTTGCTATAGATCGATTCTTGTCATAAGAGTGTCGATCCCTTTTTATTATGTGATAAGTTTGAGGTGGTGCACCGTGAGAATACCTTTTATTTTTTCTACCTATCTTTTGTTGACGACCGCCTACGCCTTGGCAAATGAAGAAACCACACCGCCAAAAGTTGTGGAGGTCATCACAGCTGCTCCCGCCGATCTACGACAAAGCGTGCGCCTTTTTGGAACAGTACATGCAAAACGCGAGGTGACCCTTGTGGCTGAAGTCGACGGCGTACTCGATACGACCTTTCCAGCGGGCGCCAAGGTAGAAAAGGGACAAGTCTTTGCAACCCTTGATAATCCTGATACAAAAAAATCCTATGAACTTGCTCAGGGTAATGAAAAAATTGCTCTTGAGCAATATAACCGGGCCCAAGGCCTGAATGCCAAGCATCAAGCCGTCAGCCAAAAAACCGTTGAAATAGCAAGATCCAGATGGATTGATGCCAACCAAGGAACCCTTAAAGCTAAGGTCGATTATGAGAAAACGCAGTTCGAGGCGCCGTTTTCGGGAATTCTAGGGGTCTTTAAGATGCGAGAAGGCGCCTATGTCCAAAAAGGAGACCGCATTGTGACCCTTTATGACCCGAACGAGCTTGTCCTCGAGTTTGAAATTCCTGCAAAATTCTTGCAAACAGATGTTCGAAAAGCAATTGTAAAAGAAAAGCTTTATACGACTGTGCGCACTCAAGGGGTTGTGGACACCCAAACCAATACCGCGCCCGCTTATCTTGATTTGGAAGGATGCGAGACCTGTCTTGTGGGGACTGTGATTGATATCGATCTTGTGATTAAAGAGGCGCCTCAAACCCTTTTTGTGCCGTCTGAAAGTATTTTCATGGAAGGCAAAGACAGCTTTGTGTACGTCATCGTTGGCACAAAAGCCAAGAAAAGAAAAGTCCAAGTAGGCTTTGAAGACAGTGGGAAAGTTCAGCTTATTGCAGGGATCAAAGCAGGAGAGCAAATCGTAAGCCGCAATCCAGGACGCCTTAGCGACGATCAAGATATCCAAGTGGCAAAAGCCTAAGGAGCACGCCATGCAATTACCAGAATTTTTTATTAAAAGGCCCGTTTTCGCCTCGGTTTTGAGTGTCATGATCGTGGCGGTGGGCCTCGTGTCGCTTCAGAATATTGCGGTCAGAGAGTATCCCGATGTGACGCTGCCGACCTTGACGGTGATGGCGCACTATCCCAATGCCAGCGCCGAACTTGTAGAGACGCGTGTCACAAACCCCCTTGAGGATTCTCTTGCTGGGGTGCCTGGTCTTAAAGCCATGAGCTCGCAAACAACCGATAATAACTCCGAAATTAAGCTTTTTTTTAAAGCAGGGGCCTCCATTGATGCAAAACTTGTAGCAGTCAGGGACGCAGTTGAAAAAGTGCGCTCGGATCTGCCAAAAGACCTTCTGTCGCCCATTATTCAAAGGGGTGGAGAACGATCAGGTCCTCCCTTTATTGCCATTACGTTTTCCAGCAAAAGTCTGAAACCTGAAGAGCTGACCCACTTTGTGAACATCCAATATAAAAATGTCTTTCGCAGTATTGAAGGTATTTCAACGGTCGAGATGTGGAGCCCACCCTATACCATGGCGGTGACCCTTGATCCCAAGCAACTTTATGCATTGGGACTTAATATCGAAGATGTGACCCAGGCACTGAACGCGAAAAAAGAAGCTTTTGCAGCAGGTAAGCTTCATAACGACGTACCAGTTTCCTTGAGTACGGCCCTTGAGACAGAAGATGACTTTAAAAATCTTGTGATTAAACAAGGTGACGTGCGCAACAAGCCCGTTCTTCTTAAGCAGGTGGCAGACATTGTACAGCGTGCTGACAATTATGAGGTACGCGTACGTGTGAACGGAAAGCCAGGAGCGGTGCTGGCGATCAAGCTTGCGAGTGATGCAAATCCCCTTGAGGTCTCGCGCACCGTCGGTAAAGAAGTGGAACGGATCAAAGCGCAACTTCCTGAGGATATGAGTGTCACTATCGATGTGGATAACGCAGGATTTATTAGGGCTTCCATCAAGAATATTGAAAAGTCCCTGATGGAAGCGTTCTTGCTTGTTTTCGGGATTATTCTTCTCTTTATGCGAAATTTCCGCGCGTGCCTTGTGCCCTTGATCACCATTCCTATTTCCTTGATTGGGGTTTTAGGCGTTTTCTATGCGTGCGGTCTTTCCATTAATATCATTACGCTTCTCGCGATGATTTTGGCCATTGGTCTTGTGGTGGATGACGGAATCGTGGTGTTAGAGAACATCCAACGTCACATCGAAGAAGGGCGTCCCGTAAGACAAGCCGCCATTGAGGGCAGCAAAGAAATCGGCTTTGCGGTCATTGCCATGACCCTGACCCTTGCTAGCGTCTACGCACCCATTGCCTTTTTGCAAAGTACCATCGGCTTTCTTTTTAGAGAATTCTCCATTGCCCTTGCTGGCGCAGTCATTATCTCTGGCCTTGTGTCGCTGACCCTTTGTCCTATGTTGTGCGCGCGCCTTCTTAAACCAAAAGCCCATACTTTTTTCCCGGCCTTCGACGTGTTTTTAAACAAAGTTACAACGCGTTATGGCACTCTTCTAGCGCAAGTTCTTGATCACAAGAAATATGTTCTGGCCTTTATGGTCGTTGCCTTTGTCGGTGCTGGCTTTCTTGTGAAGCACCTGCCCGAAGAGATGGCCCCCCCTGAGGATCGAGGTCTTATAGGCGCGTACACCTCACCTGTTCCTGGCAAGGGGATCGGGTCCCAAGACAAGTTCGCTGTGCGTGTAGAACAAGAAATTATAGATATTCCAGAAGCCGAAAATCGTATCACCTTTGTGGGGACTTGGGGGTCGTCGACCGCCTTGATTTTGAAAGATTGGTCCAAACGTGATCGTTCAGCGAGTGCGCTGACTACCATGATTAAGGGACGGATGGAAAAAGTCCCATCCTTAGATGTCTGGGCGTGGGATTATAACTCAGGCCTTCCGGGGGTAGAAATTGGCAACAGTAACGGTCTGCGTCTGGTTCTGCTGACGGTAGAACCCTATAAGGATCTTTATGCTAAAGCGGAAAAGTTTATAGAAGAGCTCAAAAAAACAGGGCTTTTCACGAACGTTTCCCAAAGCCTACGTTTAAACTCTCCAAGCTGGAAAGTAAAAGTTGATCCGTATCACCAAAGCCTTTTTGGGATTACGGATAGTGCGGTTGCGAAGGCTCTTAAAATTTCTCTTAGCCAGGACCGGACCATTTCCTATATGAAAGACGGGATTTCCTATACGGTGCTATTGAAAACCAACACGGACCCATCAAGCATCAGTGAAGTCTATATGGTGAATAAAAAAGGTGAGCGTGCCTCCCTTGACGGCCTTGCGACCTTTACACGTTTTGCAAGCCCCTCCACGCTCGAGCATCATAATCAGCAGCGCGCTTCTATTTTGACCCTTGATCTTCAAGAAGGAGTTGCCATGGGGCACGCCGTTGATGTTGTAGGACAGGTGGCAAAGCGAGTTCTTGATAACGGGTATAGTGTTGATTGGGTTGGGGCCACAAAAGAATTTCTAGAAGCTTCGTTCGGCACGAATATGCTTTTTGTTTTGGCAGTTTTATTTATCTTTGCGATCCTTGCTATTCAGTTTGAAAGTATGCGTGATCCTTTGTTCATCATTTTGACGGTGCCGCTGGCTAGCCTTGGTGCCCTTGGCATGATGTGGCTTATGGGGGTTAGTCTAAATATTTACTCTAAAATTGGGCTTGTGACCCTTGTAGGCCTTATTACTAAGCACGGGATTTTGCTTGTGGAAATGGCAAACCAGCTGACAAAAAACGGAAAATCTCCCAAAGACGCTGCCATTGGCGCAGCGCAGCTGCGTCTTCGTCCCATCTTAATGACCACAGGGGCCATGGTCTTTGGCGTGATTCCTTTGGCCGTCGGGGTAGGGGCGGGGGCTGAGGCTCGTCAAGCCATAGGATGGACGCTTCTTGGTGGTCTTCTCTTTGGGACGCTCACGACATTATTTGTCATTCCTGCGTGCTATTCCCTTCAAAAAAACCGCGCCATCTAAAAGAATAGTAGAGGGAAGGCTGTGAAAGCCTTGCCTCTACGTGACTGGGTTTTCAAATAATGGGTGTGTACCTTTTCGACGCACTTGTCCCTCTAAAAGAGCTAAATCCTGAAGGAGGGGCCCAAGTGTATTAGCCACCTGAATTAAGCGTCTTTTATCAAGGGGTTTTGTTGGGGTAAGGCTCCATTCCAAAAGAAGAAAATAATCTTCTCCCCATTCTTGTAATCGTTTATTGAAAAGCGACCATTTTGTCAAAAGGTGCTTCTCGTGCAGCGTTTCGGGCGTCTCGACGGTGCGGCCGCGTTGCTCACCCACGCAGACAGGATTGGCAATTTGCCTGACAAGACGGGGCGCGTTCATCAGACGCGTCACTTGCACTCTCAGGCGATGAAACATATGTCCCATCTCAGCGTCACTGCAAGAGATAAGACAACATAAAACAAGTTGCTCAAGGGGCGTTATGTCGTAAACTTCTTGAGGGGGGGTAGGGTGTGCATTAGTTGAATTTGTTATTGTTTTTCTTGGTCTGCCTCGCCTTGTTTTATGCTTTGGAGCATAAAATATTTTCATGTCTCTTAGAACTCCGTAACGCCGTCCATCCAAAAAAGAGTCTCTTTAAGTAAAACGCGTTTTTGATTTGTCATCGCAAGGAGTTGGGCAGGCGAGAACATTTTTCCCTCTATTTCAAAATAGGGTTTTTGTCCAATAGTCTTTTCTGTAATTTGAATGCCATGTCCGTGCCAGTAAGAAATGATTTTTTTGACGTTCACAAGTAAGGGCAAACTTGTTTTTATGTATTTTTCAGGGTTTGTGTTCTTTAAAAAAGTAAAACAGGGTTTTCGTGTGTTTCCTTTAAAGCTAAGGTCTTGCTCTGAAAATGTCGCCATATTATTAGCCAGCCGTGCTTCCACATGACTCAAAGACACTTTCCTTCTAAAATGACCTGGCTTTATTCCTCTTGGCTCACTGCCAAGGGGTCTAATACCTAGGCGTGTGAGAGCTTTATTGACAGCGGTTGGGCTACGTCCTGTCAATTTGGAAAGAACCTCGAGAGACGCACCCATTTCTCTGGCCAGTGTCAATTTTTGAATATCTGCCTCATTCCAACGGGGTTTCTTGCCCATGATTGAAAGTGGTTCTACTTGTCTCATTTTTGCCTCGTTAAAAAAATATTTATTGTTTGTTAAAAAAAACTTGCCATCCTATGCGTTTTTCGCATATACCCTATACACAATAGGCATAGCGATGGTTTTGGCAAAAGTGAGCACTGTTTGTCAAGAAAAAGCCCAAAAAAATATGGGACCACGTTAAGACCTAAGATGAGCATGAAAATAGGTTAATAAACAACCATAAGGGAGAAAAGTTGATGAGCGCAACTAAGTCATCTGTTCAAAAAGAGGCTCAGTTTGAGAGTTATGTTGAGGACCGCACAAGTACCTATTCAACGGGTAATGTTTTGCATATCCACGATAAAGGGCGTGTTGCACATAACAAATTACTGACACGGAAAAGAAAAAAATCAAGACATCCTCTTAGAGATTTGAGATTACAACGTGGGTATACGCTTGAAGAGCTTGCGGAACTCACAAAACTATCTCCCTCATACCTTTCCCGTCTTGAAAGTGGATCAAGGCGTTTGAATGCCGATATCCTCCAAAGAATTGCCCTTGTGTTGTCCTGTCATCCTGGTGATTTGCTACCTCATGATGCACATACCAGTAAATACATTCCCCAAAGCAGCTGGACCAAAGAAGCCTCTCTTGGTGTTTCTCAAGATTTACCACTCTATAAACTTGAACGTCGCCAAGATGGGACATTGATGTTGGATGTGGCGTCCACCCGTGAATGGGTGAATCGCCCTCCTGAGATGACCGGTGTCGCCAACGCCTTTGCTTTTAGTATTGCGGACAAAGACGTGAATCCACGTTACGGAAAAAGTGACCGTATTTTTGCACATCCCGCGCGTTCTTTGACACCCGAGTGTTACATGCTTGCCGTGAATGCCAATGACCAAGCGTTTGTAGGGCAATTCATGGGGTGGCATGCGGACGCAAGTGGTCAACCAGACGCTCTTGAGCTTATGGTTGTAGAGTTTTCAGAGAACACTTATAAAGAGAAAACACTCTCGATTCCAAGAAATGAGCTTAAAGCGTCTTTTCGTATTGTCGGTACCATGGAAGCAGCGTAAGATATTTACAGTTTTCGATAAAAGAAAAACAATTTTTACCATATGGTGAAAAATTAAGATAAATACCTACAAGTTTACAGGGAGGCAAAATGAAAAAAACACTTTTGATTACAGCATGTGCAGCTGCATTTGCAACTTCGCCTGTTTATGCGAAGGATCACCGTCACCATCATCACAATGCAGACGCGAAGGTGGCTGAACTTATGGCGAAGTTAGATGCAATGCAACAGCGTCTGGATCAGCTTGAAAAATCGGCAGCCGCAAAAGAGAAATCACCCACTCCGGCTGCGTCTGATACTGGGCTTGCTGTTAACGGTGGGACCAAAAAACTGTCACTCGAGCTTTCTGGTCAAATGAACAGAGCCATTCAGTTTGCAGGAGACGGCGAACGAACACGTACAAAGCATGTTGATAACGATACTGATCCAAGCCAAGTTCGTGTTGTCGCGCGCGGGAAGCTCAACGATGATTTTAGCGTTGGGGCGAAATGGGAAGTGGCTGCAAAAAACAATAGCACAAGCCTTGCAGCGATGGGAGACACTTCTTCACATAGTGCGGATGGTGGCAACATTGTCGAAAACCGAAAAGCAGAAATCATGCTCGAGAGTAAGCGCTATGGTAAACTTTCTTTGGGGCGTGGCAATCTCGCGTCCTATAACGTGACAGGTGATGCAGATCAATCTGGAACAAATCCTGTGGCACTTGGCTCTAACTTTCACGACGCTGCGGGAGGGGTTTATTTTACAACGCCCTCAGGTTCTACAACAACTGGGAATGCAGGAAGCGGCCTTCGTGTCATAGATCTTGCGGACGGTATGAAGGGTTTTCGCGACAACCGTGTGCGCTATGACACACCTAAATTGTTTAATGCTGTAACATTGTCGGCAAGCCATATGGGTCGTGAAAACGATACCTATGACTTTGCTGCGCGTTTTGATCACGAAATTGGAAGTGTGAAAGTACGCGCGGGCGCCTCTTTAATGCAAGCGCATTTGACCAACGGCGGCCTGAAAGCTAATAAGGATGCCTATCAACAGTACCTTGGAACGGCGTCTGTATTATTCCCTATCGGCATCAACCTGCAAGGAACAATTGGAAAACGTGACTTCTCAAAAACCGGTGTAAGAAGCGGAAATATTTGGGTGGCAAAACTTGGGTACATCCTGAAATATTTTAAAATTGGCCAAACAGCTCTTGCCGTTGATTATGGTCAATTTAATGATATGTTCCCTGCAGTGAAATCGAATGGCGAAAGATACAAACTAAAAGGCTTTGGTGCCTTTGTTGTTCAGAACTACCAGGATATATCTACTGACCTCTATGTGGGATTGCGGCGATATAATGTGTCCGTTGGAAATCTAACGACCTCATCTTCTACAGTAAGAGGAGATTACCGGGGTGTCACAGCCGTTCTTGCGGGTGGCCGTGTTGTTTTCTAATACTTGATACTCCTCGTCCAAAAGGAACTCATACAAGCGTGATCTCTGTTAAAACAGAGGTTGTGCTTGTATGAATTTCTACAATAGTACAAAGAAGTATCCTTGATTAATCACATAGTGATGTCAGTGTTCAGTTTTAGCTTCCCTATTTATCTTTTCAAATGACCCATATTCATGTGAGTACAAGTTGGATCTCCAAATGTGAAGAGAATCCGTGCTCATATGTTCAATAGTTGCTAACAAATACCATGATTGAACAAAAAGTTATTGCCGTTCATAAAATGTAGAGGCCTGGGACTCACCCTCTGGATAGCAGTAAGCAGAATCCTGGAATGAAAAAATTCTAAAGCGGTTACCTTAAATTCGTTGTAGAAGAACGCCTTTTAAGAACTCGAGTAAAAATAGTTTCTATTGAAAAATTCAGAATATGACTTTTTATCTAAGTCAAATCATTAGAAAATGCTCATGGATGACCATGTATTTATCTAAAATGCGTTTAAAATACAACACATCTTACATAATCATATCTTTTTAGGCTGTCAGTTTGTATTTAGGGAGATCTTCTTGTTCTATAGACATAATACTACCTAAAAAATCTGAGAGGAAACCTTCAAAAAGATTCATGTCTTTGAAAGGTCAGTAACCAGAATGACATCCTCTATAAAAAAGATAACGAACAAGATAACGGGAGACAAAACACTATGAAGATAAAAAATAGCATCTTATTTCTGTCGGTTTCTCTTTTCGCCGTTGCGCCACCTTTGTCTGCAAAGGGACAACATCACGCACGTGATCATCATTCTGAAGTTGAAAAACTCAGGGCCGAGTTAGAGCTGCTTACAAGCAGACTTGCTAAATTAGAAAGCGAAGCCGCTAAAAAAGCAGAACAGAAAGCAGCGCCTTCTGATAATAACCTGCCTGTTTATGCGGGGACAAAAAAACTCTCTTTACAACTTTCTGGTTAAATGAACCGGGCGGCCCAGCTTGTTGATGATGGTCAGCGCTCCAGAGTCAAGCATGTTGACAACGAGAGTGACGACAGCCAAGTGCGTGTGGTTGCAAGTGCTGATCTTAATAGTGATCTTTCTGCGGGTGCGCAGTGGGAAATCAACGCCCAAAGCAATAACTCAAGCATGGCGACCATCGGTGATAATGCGAGTGCTGATGGCGGTAACAGTGTGGTCACAAGAAAAGCAGAAATCATGCTGACCAGTAAAAAGTATGGTAAACTTTCCATGGGACGCGGCTTCCTTTCTTCTTACGGTATGACTGGAGAAGCGGACCTGTCAGGTACCGGCGCCGTTGCATCAAGTTCTAACTTTACGGATCTTATCGGAAGCTATTATTTTGTCGATAAAGCTACTGGAACACGAACTGTTGGCAATAATGGGAACGGGATCCAGGTTGCAAATGTGATTGACGGGATGGACGGTTTGCTTGATAACCGGGTACGTTACGATACACCTCAGTTCTTTAAGGTCTTATCCTTCTCGGCGTCACACATGGGGCGTTCCAACGATACTTATAACTTTACGGCGCGCTATGCCCAAGAGTTCAGTAACAAGATTAAAGTGAGTGCTAACGCAGGCTTTACTCAAGCCCACCTTGCAAATTCTGTTGAATCTTTGACAACGGATGGATACAAACAGTATGTAGGATCTGCTGGTATTTTGCTTCCTTTTGGCTTGAACTTTCATGGGGTTATTGGTAAACGTAATTTCAATCAAACGAATATCAAAAATGGAACCATGTGGGTTGCAAAAATTGGATATATCTTAAATAAAATTAAGGTAGGCCAAACGGCTTTTGCACTTGATTATGGACAGTTTAATGACCTTTTGCCAGTACAAGAAGGGTCTAATGAAAAATATAGGGCGCGTGGTTATGGTGCCTTTATTGTGCAAAGCTTTGATGAAATCTGCACAGATCTGTATATAGGCGTTCGTCGTTACAGACTGAAAACAAATCAGGTGACAACAGGTACAGGCACGGTGAACGGTCACTATAAAGAAATCACAACCGCTCTTGTAGGAGGAAGAGTTATATTTTGATGAGAAAAATATTAATGGTTATCATTGGATCTCTAGGGCTAGGTGGATGTAAAGGTGGTATCCCTACATCCCCGCCTTCTGAGTCGGTAGATGAACAAAGAAAACCTGGTCTTTTTACAGGACAAAAAGGATATTTTGAAATCATGCCAAAATCGGCACAGGAAGAGACGCCTACAGAAAATCAGGCTCGTTCTAGCAAAGAACAGGAAAACACGCCCAAAAGAACGTCATTGGAAGAGCTAGCCGCAAGCTGATGCTAAGATAGACGCGGCTTCCCCCGAAGCGTTAAACCATAATCTCAAAAGCTTCGGGGGAGCACCTTAGTTGTCTTTTCTTAAAATCACACTGTTTAAAGTAAAGGCAACGAAGCTTTGATCAAGCGTGCTATTTGTGTAAATACAGTCATCTGAAGGAGTATCCTGAGGGACATGCCCAAACCGGGCGCCACTTTTCAGTGAGACGAGAATTTCATCAGATGTCCACCCCCCCAGCACGTCGTCCTTTAAAGATCGTGGGTTTTCTGCTTTAAAGGTTTTCGACTCTATCACATAAGTGCCATTTAAAAGATCTGAATATATTTGTGCTGATAAAACTGGAGGACAGTAGAGGGCAAGATCTGTTGCAAGAGCTCCCTCCTCGAAGGGGGTGAGGGGAAGTCCTAACATCATGGCTGTGTACATTAGTCTTGTTTTTATCACAGAACACACTCTATCTATTACTTTTCAATTCTATATGAAATGAGAAAAAAAGCAATCATTTCTTCTTTTATGAACTATTTGAAAATTCTCTTGTATATTAATTTTTTGTACGGATTCTTCTTTTTGATTTGACATGAAAAACAGAATGCGAATGTGAAAAGGTGAGGCATCCATGAGCTAGGACCTGCCGTGTAGAGCCATAATCGCACCGTTGCTTTTGACTCTTAATCAGACAACAGTGCAAACGAAAGATCTTTTCTCAGTCTAACCTTTTATGTGATAACCACCGTCGATATACAGCACTTGTCCTGTGATTTGAGAAGATTGCGGTGAGGCAAGAAAAGCTGCGAGTTCACCCACTTGCTCGAGAGTTGTGAGCATGTGGGTAGGCGCTTGGGCTGCCGCTTTTTCCATGAGTGCATCAAAGTGTGAAAGGCCTGAGGCTGCACGCGTTGCCATGGGGCCAGGCGAGATGGCATTGACGCGAATGCCCTTTATCCCAAGCTCGGACGCAAGGACTCGAACACTGGCCTCAAGGGCTGCTTTGACTGGTCCCATTAAGTTATAATTATCAATGACTTTATCGGCACCGTAATAGCTCATGGTCATAATGGATCCACCATTCTGCATCAGAGGTTCTGCCGCCTTTGTCAGACGCATAAGAGAGTGGCAAGACACGTCAATGGCCGTATTAAACCCTTCAAGGGAGCAGTCCGTCACACGGCCTTGAAGATCTGCTTTTGGGGCAAAGGCGATAGCATGAATGAGGACATCAAGCCGTCCCCAATGGGTGTCAATGGCCTTAAAAAGTGCCTCTTGTTCTTGAGGCTTTTGTGCGTCAAGCGGCATAAACAAAGGGGCACTAATTTCCTTTGCTAAAGGTTCGACGTATGTTTTTGTCTTGTCATTAAGATAGGTGAGTGCCACCCGTGCGCCTTTTGCGTGGAGCACTTTCGCGCATCCCCAGGCGATAGAGTGTTCGTTGGCGACTCCTACTACAAGACAATTAAGAGGGGTCATGTAACATATTCCTTTCATTCAGAAGGTGATAGGCGTGCTGGGCCATCATTTTTTCTTCATCGGCCGTAAAGACAAGAGAAGGCTTCTCTCCGAGAAAAGCAAGGTGCTCAAGAATACGGCGTCGTATGTCTTCTGATTTTTCGCCGATCCCACCCGAAAACACATAGGCATCGACCCCGCCCATGCTAACGGCCATCATGGCCATAAATTGTGCCGTTTTAAAAATGAAATATTCAAGGGCAAAGGCTGCTTCTTTGGACGGGTCTTCCAAAAGCACTTTGACGTCATTACTGATGCCAGACAGACCCTTAAGGCCTGCCTCGTGATAGAGCGAGTGCGAGATCTCATGGGGTGACATTTTCAGTGTTTCCCACATAAAAAGAAGCGCACCGGGATCAAGGCTGCCACACCTTGTCCCCATGGGCAGGCCGTCAAGGGCTGTCATGCCCATGGAGGTATCCACGCTTTTGCCGTTCTGAATGGCGCAAACACTGGCCCCGCTCCCCAAATGTGCCGCCACCACGCGTCCCTTAAGAAGGTCTGGACGTTCCTGCGAAAGGCATATCGTGATCCATTCGTAAGAAAGGCCATGAAATCCATAACGTTTCATGCCTTTTGAGCGTAGAGCAGGTGACAGGGCAAAGGTTTTTGTAAGTTCACCTCTTTGGGCATGAAAAGCCGTATCAAAGACAGCAATTTGAGAAATGTCTGGGGAAATTTTTGCAAAAATCTCCATGGGATGGAGGTTATGGGGTTGGTGAAGGGGCGCCAAAGGAATGAGGGTTTTTAGGTTTTGAATAATCTTGGACGTGACGACCACGGGCGTTGTATAAAGATCGCCGCCGTGTACGACGCGGTGCACCACTGCCTGTGTCTTGTGACAATCGGGGAGAGCATCTAGGATCTGGGAGAGTGCCTCTTCGTAAGAGAGATCATGTTTTAACGCAAGGGCAGGGGATCCATCCTGGGGATAAAAAAGGGGCGTTGTCCCAAGGCCGCGCACGCTGCCTTTTTGCAAAAGGGGAAGGTCAGGCGCACAGCCATAAAGGGCAAACTTGATACTAGAAGATCCCGCATTAAGGGCAAGGAGGGTATTTGTCATGAGGCTTTTCCGTGATGGAGACGCATGGCAAGGCCGCATGAAATAACCCGTGTACGTAAAGAGTCAGCGCGGCTTGTCAAAACAATGGGAACGCGCGCGCCTAAAACAAGGCCGGCCGCGTCCGCGTGCGCAAGAAATGTCAGTTGCTTTGCCAGCATGTTGGCAGCTTCAATGTTGGGGGCAAGAAATATGTCAGCATCCCCTGCTACAAGGGAGGTGATGCCTTTTTCGGCGGCCGCTTCTTTGCTGACGGCGTTATCAAAAGCAAGAGGACCATCAAGAAGGCCACCCACAATTTGGCCGCGATCTGCCATTTTGCAAAGAGCGGCTGCATCTAAGGTTGCCTTCATTTTCGAGTTGATAGTTTCAACGGCGGCCAGAATCGCAACCTTAGGCGTTTTGGATTGTCCAAAAAGCGCTTTCCATAAATCAATGGCGTTTTGACAGATATCTGCTTTTTCCTCAAGGGATGGCGCGATATTAATGGCGGCGTCTGTTAGGACAAAAGGCTTTGGGTAGGTGTGTACATCAATAAGATAAGCATGACTCATACGTCTGTCTGTGCGAAGTCCTGAGTCTGGTTTGACGATGGCCCCAAGCAGTTCATGAGTGTGAAGAGACCCCTTCATGATGCCGTCCACGTCTCCTTTGGCGGCCATGGCAACAGCAAGCTCCGCAGCGCCGTGGCTGTGAGGGGCGTCTATAATGGGCCACTGTGACAGATCAATGCCTGTTTCTTTGGCGACCTCTAACAAGCGCATCTTAGATCCCACAAGAACAGGATCAATGAGCTTTTCTTCGACGGCGGCAACAATGGTTTCTAGAAAATGGGGCTGCATGGGATGTACGACTGCCATTTTAAGCGGGGCGTATTTACGGCAGGATTCCAGAAATGTTTGATATTTATCTCTGTCCTGGATTTCAATGGTGGGAAGTTTATTGCGGCTAAGGCGCATTTTCTGCGTGGGGGCAAGGACCCGTGCAATTCCTTCTAAGACGACTTCATGTTTTGGGTTATAGACGACGCAATCAAACACAACGATGGGTTTGTCAGGATGCTTTTCTTTTACGCGGATGATCGCTGTCATTTCCTCGCCAACGTGCACTGGCTTTTTGAAGGTAAAGCTCTGATCTAAATAGATGGTGCCAGGGCCAGGTAGGATCGTCCCTAAAAGGGCAGAAATCAACGACCCAGTCCACATGCCGTGTCCTATAATGCCGTGGAAAATAGTAGAGTTTGCATAAGTTTCATCAAGGTGGGCGGGGTTGACATCGCCCGTGACTGTTGCAAAAAGTTCAATATCTTCTTTGGTGAGTACGCGCGTCAGACGTGCTTCTCGGCCTAAAGTTAGTTCTGAAAAGGGGATGCTTTCAAGAAAGAGTTCATCACTGCTCATGGCGCTTACCTTTGCAAAACATAAAGACCGGGTGCGGGTCTTAAAGGGTTGGGACAAATAGGAGGGGGTACTTTTTGAGACGCCGAGTGCTGCGCCAGCCAATCGTGCCAGGAAAACCACCAAGAATCATGATGGCGCTCGGCTTTTTCAAACCATTCTAAGGCATCTAAATAAGGCTCTGAGGGTTTTCGGACATGCAATCGGTATGATCTTCCTTTATGGCCAGGCTCACTGACAATACCAGCGTTATGGCCTCCCTTTGCAAGAACGAAAGTGATTTCCGTATTGATCATGAGGTGAATTTTATAGACGGACTGCCAAGGTGCCACGTGATCTTTGTCCGCCCCTACGGCAAAGACGGGGACTTGAATGTTTTCCGGCGCAACGGCTTTGCCTTCAACGGTATAGTGACCAGCTGAGAATTCGTTTTTCAAATAAAGGCGCTCTAAATACTGGCTATGCATGGTGTAGGGCATGCGCGTTGCGTCTAGATTCCAGGCCATAAGATCCACATCCCCGCGACGAAGGCCATGGAAATAGTCGTTAATGATTTTTGACCAGATAAGATCATACGAGCGCAGCATTTGAAAGGCACCTGCCATTTGGCGCGTATCAAGATATCCTTGTACCCGCATCATGTTCTTTAAAAAAGCGATTTCACTAGGATTTACAAAAAGCATGAGCTCCCCTGCATCGGAAAAATCCCCTTGGGCGGCAAGAAGCGAGAGAGATTTTAGGCGGGGATCGTTCTTGAGGGCGAGGGTCGCCGCTGTAATCATGGAAAGCGTACCCCCAAGACAGTATCCAGCCAAGTGAATTTTCGTATTAGGGCACAGGGCCTCGACTTCGCTAAGAGCCGCCATGATGCCCAAATTCTGGTAGTCATCCATGCTAAGTTGTGCGTCTTCTTTGCCAGGATTTTTCCAAGAAATCATAAAGACTGTGTGTCCCTTTTCCACAAGCCATTTGACAAGAGAGTTGTGGGGAGAAAGATCCAGGATATAGTATTTCATAATCCAAGCCGGTGTAATCAAAAGAGGTTCACGATAGACAGTCTCTGTTTGGGGAGAATACTTAATCAGTTCAATGAGATTGTTTTGAAAAACGACTTCTCCGGGGGTGACCGCAAGATTGCGTCCGACCTTAAAATGGTGACTACCTTTGGGAGGGCTTCCTGTCAAAAGGTGATGCAAATCCGCCATCGCATTTTTGGCGCCATTAATAAGGTTTTCTCCTTTGCTCACAAGGGTTTCAAAGGCGAGGTCTGGATTGGTCGCCGGAAAATTAGCAGGGCAAACGGCGTCCATAAATTGGCGTGTTGCAAACGAGATGATGCGTTCGGACTCGTCATCAAGACCAGGAACGTCATTGGTGGCCAAAGAAAGCCATTCCTGTGCACTCAGAAATTGATGTTTAAAAAGACGCCAAGGCCACAGCTTCCAGTTTTCAGATTTAAATCTGGGGTCTCCATCGGGCTCTTGAGGAGGAGAGGGTTTGCCGTAGGGTGTGTCTGTCCATAATCTTGCGTAGTTTTCTCGGACATGAAAAGCTGGATAGGTCATGAGTTCCAGCATTTTGCCAGGGGCTTGCATCATATGGGTCCACCAAGCGGTTTGAGCTGAAATGACGCTGGCAGGACTGACGCCAAAGGTCAGCTTGCCAAGCTGTGCTTGCCAAAGGGTGTCAAGAGACCTGAAAAGATCGCTGGTATTCTGATTGTAAGCCATCCCATTACCACTTTATCCTTTTCTTCTATTGTTGAGGATAGCGCCATGGATGACAAGTTTTTTATGTGTGAACCACCTAGCCTTCTTTTGGCTCAAAGAGGGCTAGGTCCTCGTGTTCCACATGAATCGACCTTGTGGGGTACGCAAAAGAAACATTATTTTCTTCTACAAGTTTTTTAAAGGCAAGAAGGCACTCTTCTTTTATGCGCATATACTCGGCTGAATCCGTTGTTTTGGTGAAGAAATAAAGTTGCACTTTGATAGCATATTCACCAAACTCATAGGCGCGTACAACGGTTTTTATGGTTTTCTCCCGTGTGACAATGTCAGGATGAGCGTCCAGAAATTCATGATATTCGCGCAAAAGTTTTTCCAAAACATGAGAAGGAGTGTCATAACGAAGCCCCACAGACCAATCGACTTTTCGGTGAGTCATTTTGCTGTAATTGGTCACAGGCCCTTCGGCAAGCTTCATATTGGTAAGCGTTGTGATGGACTTATCAAACTGGCGAATAGAGGTGGTGCGAAGGCCTATATGAATAATATCTCCTTCGATATCTCCGACCTTAATCCAATCCCCTTTGCGCAAAGATTTATCTATTAAAACGGCAATGGAGCCAAAAAGGTTGGCAATGGTATCCTTGGCCGCGAAACCCACAGCTGCAGTCATGATTCCGATACCGCCAAGTAAAGCCGTGAGATCAATGCCGAGTAAAGAAAAAATAGAGGTGGCGGCCGCAAAAATAATAGCGCCCTTCAACACCCTCATGAATAAGATGAACTGTTCTTCTGTTAAAACATGGTGTTTTTTCTTGTCGTTTTGTTCGTAAACAAAATAATAAAAGTCAATTGCTTTCATAATTGTAAAGAAAAACGTGAAGGTTAAAAGAACAGGAAAATATATATGAGCCATGGACTTAGGCTCGTTCACAATAAAGCTTAGAAGAAAATGATGGTGGGTGAGGTGATAAATGACAAAGGTCACAACAACAATGCGAATGACTTTTTTGAAATTGTCGATGGCTGCTTCAAGGATAACAATATTTCTTTCTTGCGTGACATAACTCTTAAAAACGATTTTGAGAATACGCGGTAACAGTCGACGCTCAAAAGAAGTATAGCCAATAAGGACAGCAAGGGAAA
Organism: Alphaproteobacteria bacterium; assembly: GCA_013911655.1. GTDB lineage: Bacteria > Pseudomonadota > Alphaproteobacteria > Caedimonadales > UBA1908 > JACESU01. The sequence goes on along the minus strand of JACESU010000001.1, from coordinate 797,900 downwards.
AGAGAAACCAAACATTGTCGGCACGGTAGCCCTGCCAGAAAGAGATAAGTATGTCCATGGTTCAAAATCAGTAAGCATATGACGAGTAAGTATATCCTTTGGGGGTTGATCACGCAATCCTTCTTCAAGAAAGAAGAAAAAATCAAGTTGTTTAAATATCTCAAATGTATTTGTCAGTATAAGATTCACATATATTTAACGAATTATTATAATATTGACGTTACCATGTAAATGGGAATGTTTTACTTGATGGGTGTTATGATGAGTAATATCAAAAAAATCCTTTTAAGGTCAGCGGGTCTTGGCATGATTTTCAGAAGTTTGCTTGCCCCTCATGTTGTTTTAGCCAATGTAGAGGACGGTGTTGAGACTGTTCGCTCCCATCGAGGAACTACCTCAAAACAGCTCGAGAAAATCCACTTTCATGACCGGGTAGAGTTGGTTAAAACCCTGAACCAAAAAAGCCAAGATATGGAAGAAGAAAAAAAGAAGGTAACGCTTTTTGATGCGCAGCTTGAAACAGAGAAGTTAGCACTTGATAAAGCAGCACTAGCCGCAGGCTTTAGCGAAGATTCTGTTGAGGTTCTAAAAGACAAGAATTGCTTTATGAATACCATTACGAAAGAAGATGCCAAGGCGTACGGTAACCTCAGTGCCCTTGTCTACGATATTGATCAAAATAAAAGACTTGCCAAGGTTGGCAGTTCGGTGACACGTCTTGACCGCGAGATTACAACGGCGCAAGACGAAATGGTAATGCTTGAAAAGAAGCTTACTCAAATTCCGTTAGCAGAAAGCGATTTTAGAAAATTTGTGAAAGATTTACGCGTTTTTGGCATTAATCTTGACAAGGACGCAACCATTGCCACTGTTCAAAAGGCGATTAACGATCGTTGGGGCGGCTTGAATGAAACGGTCCGCAGCCTTCAAATTCAAAAACGCCTTTCTGATTCTCAGTACTTAGAAAACGCACGTCAAGTGTTTGATCACAACCTGCAAGGGATGACGTACAAGGTAGAGGGTGTCTTCCACCGCAATAACGGTGAGTTTTCAGGGGCTGCCGCCTTTGATAAAGATAAGAACAAGCTTGTTTTGACCTTTGCGGGATCCAAATCAACGACAGACTGGATCAAAAATATTATGGGGTGGAATAGTAAGCTTAGCAAAAGTCACGGTCTTCTAAGCAATATTTCATTCCACAGTGGTTTTGGGTCGCATTTGGATGATAATGCCGATTCGTTTTTTTCTTTTATGAGAGGATGGCTTACTCAATACAAAGAACAAAATCCTAACAAAGTGCTTAATCTTGTGGGAACAGGGCACAGCCTAGGCGGCGCTCTCGGTGAAATTTTTTCGGCCGCTGCCAAAGAAATGGCTGAGGTCATGGGCATCAAGATTAATCTTGGGATCATGACCTTTGGTGCGCCCAATACAGTGAACGCGAATACGTTGCAAAATTACACAAAACTCATTGGAGGAGCGGGAAACGTGGTGCGCTTTGCCCACAGTTACGATCCGGTTCCGGCCATTGTCTTTTGGAAGTCAGCACCTGGGGCCACGACGATCAAAGGAGATACCTCTCTTTTCAAGGATGTGAGCGGGACCATGGTACTTCCCATCAGGGTCAATCCTCACAGCTCTGACGAGTACTATCACGCCGCCGAGAAGGTTTTTGAAGATTGGGAGAAAAACCTCAGTCCTCTCAAAAGGCGTCTTGATAGTGTGACAAAGCTAGAAGAAAGCAAAACTGCTGCGCAAAAGGCTATTGGAAAAATCGCCAATGAGGCGCACGGCCTTTTAAGTGCTCTTGCAAACCAAGATAAGAACAGTGCCGCCGTTTTTGAGGATGAATATCAAGCATATATTAACAAAGAACGTCAAGAACTTGTGATGATTCAAGAATCTCTCAAAGCCATGGCAAAGGATCTCAAAGAGCGCAAAGAAAAGCATGATCTCTTTACCCTACAAGAACAGGAAGAATTCGTGAAGAATTTTGATCAGGTAAGGCAGAGCTTAGCCGAGAAAAAGAGCTTTATCGAAGGGCTTGAAAAGGATCTTGCGTGGAAGACGTATGCACAAACCATTACAGATGATTTTGCCAATTTGCTCGATAGAATTACGCAGGATTCCCTGTCCTTAAGTGTTTTGGCGATCAGATAGGTGGCGCGCCCTGCAGGATTCGAACCTGCGACACCCGGCTTAGAAGGCCGGTGCTCTATCCAGCTGAGCTAAGGGCGCGTAGCAGAGTGGTCACACTTTATGATACTCTTATGGCAGTGTAAAGGGGTAAGCCTCGGAACTGCTCAAGAAAAGGATCAAAAAAGCGGGCGCCGTTAAGGTGTCCGCTTTGTTTATGATTAAGAAAGGCATACAAGCGCGTGACGCTTTTTGCCTGAGGAAAGCTTAAGCTCGCCGTCCTTAAAGTCATCGATGTTGACAAAGGCGTCCTCATCGCTCAGGGGGGCTTCATTGAGACGTGCGCCGTTTCCACGGACAAGGCGTCTTGCTTCACCTTTGCTTTGACAAAGCTCCGTGCGTACCAAAAGATCAAGGACTGACAGACCTTCTTCCAGCTCACCTACTGTCACGTTAAAGTGGGGGAGAGCCTCAAGGGAGCTGACGCCGGCCTCAAACAGACCTTTGGCGGTTTCCCTGGCCGCCGCAACTGCCTCTTCGCCGTGACAAAGGCGAGTGGTCTCATCGGCTAAAATCTTTTTTGCCGCGTTGATTTCAGCGCCTTGAAGCGCCTCAAGTTTGGCAATCTCATCCAATGGAAGTTCGGTAAAAAGACGCAGGAACGTCCCCACATCCCGGTCATCGGTGTTACGCCAGAACTGCCAAAACTCAAAAGGTGAGCGCATATCGGCGTTTAACCAAACGGCGCCTTGAGCGGTCTTCCCCATCTTTTCTCCAGACGCAGTGGTGAGCAGCGGTGAAGTCAGGCCAAAGGCCTCTTTTCGTTCTAGACGGCGAATCAGCTCCACCCCATTCAGGATATTGCCCCACTGGTCGCTTCCGCCTAATTGCAAGATACATCCCTCGGTGCGGCTCAGCTCTAAAAAATCATAAGCCTGGAGGATCATATAGTTGAACTCCAGAAAACTTAAGGGCTGCTCCCGGTCTAGGCGCAGCTTGACGCTGTCAAAGGAGAGCATCCGGTTCACCGAAAAGTGTCGGCCGTATTTATCCAAAAACTCAAGATAGTTGAGCTTCTTAAGCCAGGAATAATTACGCACAATCTTGGCGTCTGTGGGACCGTCCCCAAAGGTCAAGTATTTGTCAAAGACTTGACCGATGCCGGCAGCGTTAGCCTCGATCTCTTCTTCTGAAATCATGGGGCGCGAGGTATCTTTGAACGAGGGGTCTCCAATACGTGTGGTCCCATCTCCCAAAAGGACAATGGGTTTGTGCCCCGTCTTTTGCAAAAGGCGCAGCCACATGATTTGCAGAAGGCTTCCCACATGAAGGCTTCTGGCGGTCATATCAAAACCCAAATAAGCGGTGACAGGCCCCTCTGCCATCAGCGTGTCCAGTTGATCCATGTCAGTCCCTTGATGAATGAAACCGCGATCCGCAGCCTCATTCATAAAGTCAGATTTAAAGGAAAGGGTCATGGGATCTCCTTTAGGCTTGGGCGTCTGCTTTGGCGCGCTCTTCTTCTTTCTTTTGCAAGTGCGCGCGAATGTCAAAGTTCAACAAAAGCGTCACAGACAAGAAAATAGAGGAAAGCGTACCGACCGCGATACCTACCAAAATAGGAAGGCTAAAGGCCTCGATAACAGGACCCCCGAGCCAGTAAAGGGCCACAAGTGCAAGGATCGTTGTCGAAGACGTAAGAATTGTCCTGGACAGCGTTTCGTTCATACTGCGGTTCATGACTTCTGTCATGGGGGTTGACTTGTATTTTCGCAAATTCTCGCGAAGGCGGTCATAAATCACGACAGTATCATTAATAGAATATCCGACTGTGGTTAAAACGGCGGCGAGTGCCCCTTCGCTGAATTCTAAACCAGAGATGGAATAGAACCCTATGACGGCGACTGCGTCATGGAGAAGGGCAATGACCCCGCAAAGACCAAATTGCCACTCAAAGCGGAACCAGATGTAAACAAGCATCCCTAAAAGGGCAAAGATTGTCGCATTCACGCCGTTTTGGATCAAATCACCGCTGACCTTTGGTCCGACCGTTTCAATGCGGTTGTACTTAACACCATCCCCAAGGGACGCCTTGATCTTAGCGACCGCCTCTCCTTGAGCCGCGTCTCCACCTTTTTGACGCTCAAAGCGCATAAGAATGTCATTGTCAGAGCCAATACTTTGCAGCTTAACCTCACCCATCCCAAGGCCGTTTAGCTGGGTGCGCAGGGCCGCAACGTCAGGCTTTGTCGGCATGCGGACCTCAAGGGAAATACCGCCCCTAAAGTCAATGCCAAGGTTTAATCCTTTTGTGGCAAGGCTAAGGGCCGTTCCCAGCACAATACAAATGGCCACAACGTAACCAATCCACCGCTTGCCAACGAAGTCAATCTTCGTGTTGTACGGAACAAGTTGAATACCTTTCATGGTGATCTTCCTTTAACTTAAATGGCCAGGGTGGAGGGGCGACGCCACTTCATCCAGAATTCTACAATGAGACGCGTAAGGCTTATGGCCGTGAACATGGAAATGACAATACCCATGGCCAAAGAAACACCGAATCCACGAATGGGCCCAGAACCCCAGATATAAAGGGCGGCCGCACCAATAAGCGTTGTCAGGTTCGAGTCCATGATGGTTGCCATGGCGCGGTCATAACCTGCGTCAATGGCCATGCGTGGCTTTGCTCCGTTGCGAAGTTCTTCTTTTACGCGCTCAAAAATCAGGACGTTAGCGTCCACCGCCATGCCCAAGGTAAGCGCGATACCGGCAATCCCTGGAAGGGTCAAAGTAGATCCTGTGACAGCTAAAGCACCCATCAGGAAAATAAGGTTAAACACAAGAGCGACGTTGGCCACAAACCCAAAGAGCGAATACAAAACTACCATAAAGACAGCTACCAGCGCCACCGAGGCAATGGTCGCCGTCTTACCGGCCGCAACCGAGTCCGCGCCAAGATCTGGTCCTACGGTTCGCTCTTCAATCACGGTCAACGGAGCGGGCAGGGCGCCTGCCCGCATCAAGAGGGCAAGATCATTGACTTCTTGAAGCTTGAAGGAGCCCGTAATCACGCCGCTACCACTGGGGATAACGCCTTGAATCCGAGGGGCACTGATAACCTTTTTATCCAAGATAATGGCAAACGCTTGGCCAATGTGGTTTTTGGTGATTTCGGCAAATTTACGGCCTCCGACGGTGTCGAGGCGGAATGACACTTGGGGTGCACCGTATTCGTCAAAGCTTGGCTGTGCGTCCACAAGGTTTTCACCGGTCAAAAGGACTTGCTTATCAATAACGTAGTAATGTCCCTTACCATCCTTGTCTTCAAGAATTTCTGTTCCTGGGGGGATCGCGGCTCTGGGGCTGTCCACAAAGGGCATTTTGGCATTCACAAGACGAAAGGTAAGCTTGGCTGTTTGACCCAAAAGATCTTTGACGTGGCTTGGGTCTTGAACGCCTGGAAGCTGCACAATAATACGATCTTCGCCTTGGCGTTGAATCAAAGGCTCTTTGGTGCCGATTTCATTAATACGGCGTCCCACAATTTCGATGGATTGATCCAGAAGCGTCCTTTTCGTTTCGCGAAGGGCTTCGGGGGTGAAGGCGATTGTGAGAATGCCTTCTGCGCCTGCTTCTACCTGAAAGTTGCGGTCAAGGCCACGCAAGGCTTTTTGTGCCTTTGAGCCATCGTTGATGTCACGCAGGTGCAAGACAAGAGTGTCTCCCTTCATGGAAAGACCCGTATACCCCACCTTTTCATTGCGTAGAATTTTACGCACATCAGGCATGGTAAGATTCAAACGGTCACGAAGACCGGTCGCCACATCGACCTCCAGCAGAATGTGAGATCCCCCTTGTAGGTCAAGGCCAAGACTTACCTGGTGATGGGGCATCCAACTTGGCAGCTTTGCAAGCTGTTGAGGCGTTAGAAATGTTGGCAACGAAAACAAGGTCCCAAAAAAGCAGACCAGTATAATCAGAACGGACCTCCACGTGGGGATAGACACCGTAAACTCCTTATATCAACTAAAACTTGGGCCCATTGTTATCTGTTCTGGGCACAGAGTCAACAAGAAGGGGGGAGAACGTCACAGGAAAAAAAAGAAAAGAAGGTTAATCATATTTTTTTCCTTGAGTTCTTTCGAAAAAAGGATATATTTCAGAATCTCTTTAATTGGGACTTTGTAATGGTTGTTTCTCCCAAATTATTCTCTCTTCGAAAGGCTCGCTAGGGCCTCGTTCATCTATATCCATATTTCTTCAGTAAAAGTTTATTCTCCAAAATAGTTAGAGGAGAGAGAGAATGTCTCAAAAAATTGGTTTTTGGGCTGTATTTGCCATCGTGACGGGAAGTCAGATAGGTTCATCAGTTTTTACGTCGCCGGCTAATTTGGCGGGTTACGGATGGTTTGCCCTGTGGGGCTTTATGATGGCGGGTGCGGGCGCCATGGCCCTTTGCTGGGTCTTTGCAAGTCTGTGCGCCGCATTTCCAAAAACGGGCGGGCCACACGTATATGTGCACCGCTTATTCGGTAGGGCGCCGGCCTTTTTTACCGGCTGGACGTACTGGGTTATTTCATGGATCAGTACCACCGCGGTTGTGGTGACGGCCGTTGGGTATTTAGCACCCCTCATGGGGCTTCACGATAAATGGTCTCTTTTAAGTCTGCAGCTACTTCTTTTGGGGCTGATTACTTATGTTAACTTACAAGGTGTTAAAATTGCGGGGCAGGCTGAATTTGTTTTAACCTTGCTCAAATTGATCCCCTTGATTGTCCTTCCCATCGGCGGTCTTCTCTTTTTCAAGATCGAGCATTTTGAGGTGGCACCGTCTTTGACGCAGTCCTTTTCTTTTTCGCAGCTTTTGGGGCAAATGACTCTTTTGACGCTGTGGGGCTTTATCGGGCTTGAAACAGCCACAACCCCGGCAGAATCCGTTGAAAAACCCACCAAAAACATTCCCAAAGCCATGATTTTGGGTACGTTATTTGTGGCCGTTGTCTACATTATTAACTGTCTTGGTATCATGGGGCTTGTGCCGCCTGATGTGCTAAAGAACTCAAAGGCACCTTATGTGGACGCGTCTCAAATTCTGTTTGGCGGACACTGGCATCTGCTGATTTCCGTCATCGCTGGGATTGTGTGTGTGGGCACTTTAAATGCGTGGATGCTGACAAGCGGGCAGATTGCCCTCGGGCTTTCTCAGGACGGTTTTATGCCGGCCCTTTTTGCAAAAACCAATAAAAAGGATGCCCCCGTTTGGTCCATTCTTATTAGTGCGGCTGGCATCGTGCCTTTGCTGTTTATGACCATGGCGGACAGCTTTGCTGATCAGATCAGGTCCATTATTGATATTTCGGTGACGGCCTTTTTGTTTGTGTACAGTGCGTGTTGTTTTGGCGCTATCAAGCTTGCTCTTCGCGCGGACAAATACCTCTCTGTTTTTGTCAGCCTGATCGCCCTTCTTTTTTGTGCTTGGATCATTTACGAAACGCCCCTTGCAACGTTGGGTCAGTCATGTCTTTTCACCTTAAGCGGTGTGCCTGTTTACTTGTTCTGGTACCTACGGAAAGGGACAGCAGCGCCAAAACCCCTCTCGATTTAAATAGCCACTAGCCCCTGAATTTGCTAGGATGACACCATTGTTCTTGCAAAGGATGGGGCTATGATGAGGGCAACGATTTTACGCGCTGCAACCCTACTGTCTTCAGTTTTATTGAACGTTTCTTTTTGTGACTTGGCACAGGGGGATGCCTCGAAGCCCCCTGTGGCCCTTACACCGTCTTTGACAGACCTTCTGCCGCCCAAGGCCGTGGTGCCCGAGTCAAAGGAGCAGATTCAGCTGTCTTTCGCGCCCGTTGTGGAAAAAGTTTCGCCTTGCGTTGTAAACATCTTTGCCACGCGTATCGAAAACACCCAAAGCCATTTGCCGTACTTTGCAGATCCGTTATTCCGGCACTTTTTTGGAGACGCGCTTCCCCAAGGCGATTTAGGATCGCGGGTGCAAAGCTCTCTGGGATCAGGCGTCATTGTGCGCAAGGACGGCGTGGTGGTCACGAATTATCACGTGATCAAGCAAGCCTCTGAAATCAAAGTTGTGCTGTCCGACGGACAAGAGTTTGAAGCCCATGCCATTGTCAAAGATGATCGCACAGATCTTGCGGTTTTGCGCCTTGTGACCCATGGAAAAGAACTTCCCGCTCTTTCATTCCGGGACGCAGATACCCTGAAAGTTGGCGACATTGTGCTGGCCCTGGGTAATCCTTTCGGGGTCGGGCAAACAGTCACCTCAGGGATTGTCTCTGGCCTTGCCAGAAGCCAGGTGGGTGTGTCTGATTTTCATTCCTTGATTCAAACGGACGCCGCCATTAATCCGGGAAACTCAGGTGGTCCTCTTGTGACGCTGGACGGAAAAATTGTCGGGATTAATACCGCGATTTTCTCCAACACAGGAGGATCCATCGGTATTGGATTTGCGATCCCCTCAAACCTTGTGCTACCGGTTTTGGCGGCCGTGGATCATGGCGGCAAACTTGTTAGGCCCTGGGCTGGTATTTCTATGGAATCCGTGACTCCTGATATTGCACAGTCCTTAGCTCTTGAAAAACCAGAAGGTATTCTTGTTAAGAACGTCTTTGAACGAAGCCCTGCTGCCCAGGCGGGCCTTCATCAAGGGGACGTGATCTTAAAAATGGGGGGAAATCCCCTTAGAAATGAGGCGGCGTTCCGCTTTCGCATCGCGACCTTTAAAGTAGGCGATACCACAACCCTTGAGATTTGGCGCCAGGGTGAACTAAAGCAACTGAGCATCACCTTTACGACGCCCCCTGACTTGCCCGGTAACAGGAAACTAAATCTGACAGGCCGCCAACCTTTAGCAGGCGCTGTTGTGACAGGGCTCTCACCTGCCGTTGCCAACAGCCTAGGTCTTGCCTATGAGGGGGGGGGCGTTGTGATTGTGGGCGTCAGGCCCGGTACACCTGCCTCTCTCACGGGCCTATTACCAGGGGACATTATCTTGTCTGTGAACGGATCTGATGTGAAAACAGCTGAAGAGCTTTCTAGAAGCCTTGGGCGTAGTCGCAGCGGGTGGGAAATCGTCTTTAGTAGACGCGGAAAGGCGCAAAGTATCATTGTCCGGAACTGGTAGTCTTTTTAACGAAGGAAAGGGCACCCATCAACCCCTGGCCGAGCGTCTTCGTCCTCAAACACTTGAAGACGTTGTGGGACAAGATCATCTTGTGGGTCCGCAGGGTCTTCTCACGCGCCTTCTTTCCCAACCGACAGAGTTTCCATCCCTAATTTTCTGGGGACCTCCCGGATGTGGCAAGACCACCCTTGCGCGCCTCCTTGCCCAGGAAACAAACCTTTTTTTTGTCGCGATCTCTGCCATTTTTACAGGAACGCAAGACTTGAAAGCCATTTTTGAGCAAGCGCAAAGTAGGCTAAGGGTAGGGCAACGCACTCTTCTTTTTGTGGATGAAATTCATAGGTTTAACCGTACACAGCAGGACACGTTTCTGGCTCACCTTGAAGACGGGCGCCTGACCCTCGTAGGGGCCACCACCGAAAATCCTTCTTTTGAACTTAACAGCGCTCTTTTATCACGCTGTCAGGTTTTGACCCTCAAGCGCCTTGACGAAAAAGCGCTGTCACAGCTTTTTGAAAAGGCCTGTACGTATCTGGGGCAAACACCTCCCTTAACCGATGACGCACGCCATTTGCTGTTTCAGCTTTGTGATGGGGATGGGCGCACGCTTTTGAACTTTATGGCCCAGCTTGACGCGCTTTCCTTTACAACGGGCACGCCTCTTGATACCGACATGCTTTTAACGCACTTACCGCGCCGGGCAGCCCTTTATGACAAGGGGCGTGATGGCCATTACTCGTTAATCAGCGCCCTTCACAAGGCTGTCAGGGGATCGGACGTAAACGCTGCCCTTTATTGGTTTGCACGTATGCTAGAAGGAGGCGAGTCCCCCCTTTATATCGGCAGACGCCTTGTGCGCATGGCCAGTGAAGATGTGGGGCTTGCGGATCCCAATGCTCTTCTTCAAGCGGTTTCTGCTCTTGAGGTTTACGAACGGCTTGGGTCTCCTGAAGGCGAGCTTGCCCTTGCTGGCGCCCTTGTGTACCTCGCGAGTGCCCCAAAATCCAATGCCCTTTATGTGGCCTATAAAAGGGCACGCGCCGCGGCCAAAGAAAACGGGTCTCTTCCCCCGCCCTCTTTTGCCATTAACGCTGCGACCAAATGGATGGAAGGCGAAGGGTTTGGTCAGGGATACGAGTATGATCACGACGCACCGGACGCGTTTTCCGGGCAGAATTACTTTCCAGACGGCATGTCGCGTCAAGGGTACTATGACCCGCCTGACCGGGGGTTCGAGCGCGAGATCAGAAAGCGGTTAGAGTTTTGGCGTCAAAAGCGCAGCGAACGGGAGGCAGCACAGCACGAAGTGTCTAAAAATACCAGGTGACGTTATCCAAAAAGTAAAAGCTTTCACCGGGAGAGGTGTTTTCTTTGAACGAAACGACACCTGCCTCTAAAAGCCTTCCTTTTAAAAGACTAAAATTTCCTTTACTCACTGTAAAGGCAAGGTGAGTATTGCAAGGTGAAGGCACTCGCTTTTTTGTGCGGTCAAAATCCAGAGAAACCCATAAGGCGCCTGGCTCCTCGGGATGTCCGGCCAAGAGGTAGGCGCTTCCTTTTGATTGACAAAGGGGTGTCAGGCCCAACAGCTTTGTGTAAAACAAAAAGGAACGCGCCACATCTGCGACCGCGAGATTAATATGGTTAATCCCCGTAATCATGATCCTAGTAAGATAGACCCGGATAAAGAGGGTAGCGCGCCGCCATCTCGGTCACAAACTTTTGAGCTTCTTTTGTCGCCGTTGACGTATCCCCTTTGATTAGGCCGTCAAGGACATTTGCCGTGTGACGCCCAATAAGCGCGAAGTCTGCCTCCATCAGGCCGCGCGTCGTGCACGCAGGGCTGCCTAGCCGAATGCCGGATGTTTTGCTTGGGGGAAGGGGATCTTGGGGTGTCCCATTTTTATTGCAGGTGATGCCGGCATGCTCGAGGGCTTCACTGGCATCGTGACCTGTAATGCCCTTTTTACGCAAATCCACAAGCACGAGGTGAGAATCTGTGCCGCCCGACACAAGATCATAACCCGCCTGGGAAAGGGAGAGAGAGAGAGCTTGTGCGTTCTTTACCACTTGGTGGGCGTAGGTTTTAAAGTTTGGATCAAGCGCTTCTTTAAAGGCGACCGCCTTGGCGGCAATAATATGCATAAGCGGACCCCCTTGGTTACCGGGGAAAACGGCCGAATTTAGGCTTTTGGCAAAGGCGTCATCAGCACTTAGGATCATGCCGCCCCTGGGACCCCTCAGGGTTTTGTGGGTTGTGGTCGTTACAATATGGGCATGGGGCAGGGGACTTGGATAAGCGCCTCCCGCCACAAGACCCGCGAAGTGGGCCATATCCACCATTAGAACGGCGCCGATTTCGTCAGCAATAGCTCTGAAGGCAGCAAAGTCAATGATGCGGGGATAGGCAGAGCCCCCTGCCACGATGAGTTTGGGTCGGTGTTCACGCGCAAGGGCGCGTACTTCGTCCATTTCAATAAGCCCAGTCTCGGCATTAACGCCGTATCCCACGGGCTTGAACCACTTGCCGGACATGTTGACAGGACTGCCGTGGGTAAGGTGCCCCCCGCAATCAAGGCGCATGCCCATAAAGGTATCCCCTGGATTCAAAAGGGCAAGGAAGACCGCTTGGTTTGCTTGGGCACCCGCATGGGGTTGAACGTTGACAAACGAGCAATTAAAGAGCTCTTTCGCGCGGTCGATGGCCAGCTGTTCTGCCTGATCCACAAAAGTGCAACCGCCATAGTAACGACGCCCCGGATACCCTTCGGCGTATTTGTTGGTAAGGACCGAGCCTTGGGCTTCGAGGACCGCTTTCGAGACAAAATTTTCAGAGGCAATCAGCTCGAGTTGAGATTGTTGGCGATGAAGTTCTTGGGAAAGAGCTGAATGCAAAGCGGGATCTTGAAGGCTAAGGGCTGAGGTCATGGGCGATTCTCCTGTGATGATATGGCCACGAGCCTATCAGACTATGACGAAGACCGCTAGAGGGTGATTCGCCTCTTAATAGATATAATTTCTTAGAAGTTCGTGCTTGGATTCTAAAAAACTTATGGTTTAAAAAAGAAAAAGGAATCCTTATTGCAAAGAGATCCCTTTTTGGCTTTTTATAGACTTACTAAAGTGTGGATGTGAATGCCATCGCCTTTTGGTAAAGGGCAAGTGCCCCTTTTAGATCACCATGCTCTAGGGTTAACAGACGCGCTGAATAGTCAAGATAAGCACCGTCCTCCCCATAAGCTTTGAGATAAAGGCCAAGGAACTGTTTGGCCTTGCCCCATAGGTGAGACTCTAAGGCCTCTTGAATCAGGGCTTGGAGTTGGGACTTTGAAGGTGTGGGTGATGCCATAATAAGCTCTTCAAGCAACGCAAAGCGCTGGGTCGGGGTTTTAAGATCTTCTAAGCGCGCAAGCTCCGTAAAAAGAAGAGGATCAAACTGCTCGGCTAAAAACGCTTTTAAGACACGCTTGGCGCGCTTGGGATGATCTTGACTTAAAAGGAGCGGCACCAATAGGCGCACGCCGTCAAGGGAAAGCTCGAGGTCTGTACTTTGCTCTGCCAGGTAAAGGGCTTCTCTTTTATCTGTGCTTGCGTTTGCTTCTTCGGCGCGTGCATAAAGAAGTCTTGCTTTCATGCTTTTACCTTGGGCAGGCGTGATGAGGGTGCGGCGCTCGAGCTCTAGAACGGCGCGCTGGGCGGCGTCCCAAGCTTTCTCGGCAAGTCCCCCCTCATAAAGGCAAAATAACAACCCTTTATGGGGCGTTGCCATGTCAGAAAGTTCCTTAGCGTATTGCCATACCTTTGCCGTATCACCCGTGAGCTGGGCGTTTTGTAAAAGTCCCATAAACCCGGCCGCGGCTGTGCGTTCTTCTTGGGCAAGGCCGTAAAAAGCATGCTCTGCACGCCTGAAATTCCCCAGTTGAAGATGGCAGTAGGCCTTAAGGAGGGTGCACAAATCCTTTTCTTTGACGAGAGAGGTGACGTCCTTCAAACGCTCGAGGCAGAGCGTGTAGTCCGCGGCAAAATAGGCTTCAAACGCATTATACAGGGCTTCAAGGGATTTTGTTTCGTTGGAGGCGGTATATTTTTGAAAAAGGCGTGATGGGAGGTTAAAGAGCTTTTTCAAAATGGCGTAGGCAATCCCCACAATGGCAAGGGCCATGAGGGTGGCCAAAACAAACGTCGATACTTCCATATCAAAGCGCATGCCAAACCAATGGACAGTCATCTGTCCAGGATTCTTCAAAAGCCAGAACGCAAGAAGGCCTAAAAGTAAAAGCTGAACAAGGATAAATAGCTTACGCCACATGGGGAGCTCCTGTTGGCATGAGAGAAAGAAGGTCCTTTGTTGAGGACATATAGCTTTTTAAGCGGCTAAGAATGGGCGTGACCGTGAGACGCGCCTTGGCATGGGAAAGCCAGGCGGCAAGAACCGGTGGCAAGTCTGTAATTTTTTGTTTTTCAAGGGAAGTCGTGATCAGGGTCACACTTTCAGATAGTTTTCCCTGACGGAGTAAGCTCAGTGCCGCATCCAAAGAAAGGGTTTCTCCAAAACGCGGATCTCCTTCTTTTGAGATTTTGACAAGGTTTTTAAGAGACGTCCACGACTCTTTAAAAAAACGTGTGATTTGGTTTTCGCTTGTATCAGAGGAAGAAGTCTGGATATTGCTTCGTTCTGTTTCAAGATATCGCGCTAACTCCTTGATCAAGGTGGTTTCGTTTGGCACGCCCAAGGCAGCGTAAGGGGCAAGCAAATCCAAATCGGCTTTTTGTTCAGGTGTTGCCACACGTAGCAGCAAAGTCAGCTCGTCGGCGTAAGGGCTCCCTCGCTCCAAATGACCTACAAGGCCCTGCCACGCCGTCGTGTGAATCATGATTTTCAAAAGTGTATCAATTTTCTGCTCAAGGGCGTCAGGAGCCTTGGCCGCGGCTTGGGCACGCGCGGCATTTATTTCTTGCCTCAGCTCGGTAATCTCGTGGGAAAGAGCTTGATCATTAGTTTTGACAGTCGCAAAGGAGGGACTGAGGAGCCCTGAAAGATATTTTTGCGTGGCATCTGGAAAAAAGAACGGAAGCCAGCCGGGCCAACTGCCCACCACCACCATGGCGGCGCCTAAAAACAGCCACTGTTTTTGACACAGGAAGGATGAAAGCAATTGCTTTGGCACGGAGGGCGCGTCTGGTGTCTTTGAGTCCTCTTGGGACATTTCAGGGTGGGATGTCTCGTTCATTTTTTTTGTCCTTCTTCACATAACCAACCAAAGGGATCGCGTGTCACCTGACAATCGCGCCACTCAAAACAAGCAAGTTCCTCTAGAATAGCCTTGCTCAAGGCCAAAAGACAAACCTCTTTCAGGGTAAAAAGAGGGGTTTCTTTTAAAAGGCTTATAAAAATCTGTGCGGTGCGTAAGGAATAAAAGGGGGCATGGGTCAAAGTTTGTTGGGTGAGGGCCGTTTTAAGGTCAGGCGTCATCACAGGGTTAGGTCTGGCCCGGTAGACCACAGCGCGCACGCACGCAATCCCTTCACTTTGGAGCCGTGTTGCCATATCAACACGGATATCTTCGCCAGAAAGGTGGAGATAGGGCGCGCTGCCTGGAAGATTATGGCTCATGATAAATTCAACCAACCGAGCGCCGTCACCCCCCCCTTCAAAGGCCTCAAACCCTGCCGTTTGGCAGGCAGCAGCCGTACCATCGCCCACGGTAAAGACGGGGCGCTCGCGCTCGGGGTCAAGCTGGGTGAGCGCGTCTAAAGCCTGCTTACTTGTGAGGATCCACGCTTTAGGCAAGCTCGAACAAACGGGTAAGGGGCATGCCTCTATGGTCAAAAGAGGATTCAAAATGACACGGTGCCCTTTAGCCTCTAAGGCACTTGCCAAGGGCGCTGCCTCCTCGAGCGGGCGCGTAATTAGCACGTTGAAGGTTTCTTTTTCAGCCATGCTTTTGTTTCTTTTGCTAAAGAAAGTATCTGTTTTTTTGTCTCGTCGTAGGGGGCAACTTCATAGAAGTGTAAAGACGCATCTTGAGTGGCATTCCCTACATAAATTCTTGTTTCAAAAAGGGTTGAATCCGTCTGAGGTTTGACATAAATGCCCACAGGCGTGTGGCAATCACCCTCAATACGATGCAAGAAAAGACGCTCCAGCTCTACACACTGACGGCTTTTGAGGTCCTCAAGGCTTTGAAGTAATGCCACAAGGTCGCCATCTGCGCCAAGACATTCAAGACCGAGGGCACCCTGACCAGCGCTGGGAACCATATGGTCTGGTTCTAGAAGCTGTAGATACGCGGGCGTGATGCCAAGGCGGTCAAGACCAGCAATCGCAAGGAACGTTGCATCAACTACGCCTTCTTGAAGTTTTTGAAGCCTTGTCCCGACGTTTCCACGCAGCATGACAATATTGAAGTCATCCCGGAGCTCTTTTAACTGAGCCGCGCGCCTGGCCGACGCCGTACCAATCGTAGACCCTTCGGGCAGTGTTTCTAAGGTGTAGTTTTCGCGCGCAATAAATGCATCCCTTGGGTCGTGACGATCCAGAATACTGGCAAGGATAATCCCTTGAGGGCGCGCAGTTTCCACATCTTTCATGCTGTGTACCGCTAAATCGGCCTCGCCGTCCAAAAGGGCGCGTTCGATTTCTTTGGTAAAGAGAGCTTTTCCCCCTACCTCAGATAGGCGTCTGTCCTGAATACGATCACCACTTGTGGTAATAAGGACAAGTTCGCTTTCTTGGCCATGGGTTTTAAGAAGCGCTTGTACATGTTTTGCTTGAGCCTGGGCAAGGGGACTCGCTCTTGTGCCAATTTTTAGTACTCTTGTCATGACGAACGGTGTATACGTTTTCTAATGTTTGAACGCTTAAGATCCAAGCATACATGAATTTATACAGAAAAACACGATGATCGTTCTTGGAATTGAAACAAGTTGTGATGAGACAGCCGTGGCGGTGGTAAAGGATGACAAAACCGTTCTGTCCCATCTCCTCTACACGCAAAGCGCTCAGCACAAAGCCTATAAAGGGGTCGTGCCCGAGGTTGCGGCGCGCGCGCACCTCGAGATTTTACCGGACCTTTTGACACAAGCGGTGACAGACGCTGGCGTCACCTATGAAGAGATTGACGGCATTGCGGCCACGTGCGGTCCTGGCCTTATTGGCGGCGTGATGGTGGGCGCCTTGACCGGTAAAACTCTAGCAGCCCTTTATGACAAACCGTTCTTAGCAGTCAATCACTTGGCCGCCCACGGGCTGACGGTGCGCCTGACCCACGAGGTCGCTTTTCCTTACCTTCTGCTTTTGGTATCGGGCGGACATACACAGCTCCTTCTTGTCAAGGATGTTCAAGATTTCGAGCTTTTAGGGACAACGCTTGATGACGCTGTTGGGGAGGCCTTTGATAAAACGGCCCGCATTCTGGGCTTTGGCTATCCAGGTGGCCCCGCCCTTGAGCGCCTCGCAAGGGAAGGGGACGCACGTGCTTTTTCCTTACCGCGTCCCCTTTTGGGCAAAGACAAAAGCCTTTTTGGGTGCACATTTTCCTTGTCAGGCCTTAAAACAGCTGTCAGGCGCCATTATGATCTTTTAGATACGCCCACGGACGCAGACAGAGCAAGTCTAGCCGCAAGTTTTCAAAGTGCGGTGGCAGATATTTTGTCCTCTCGCCTTGAAAATGCACTTGTCCGCCTGACCCAAGAAAATGTGCATTTTACAAACATTGTGGTGGCGGGTGGGGTTGCCGCAAACCTGACCCTTCGGCAGCGTTTGGAAGAAGTCGCACAAAAATTTCAGATGATTTTGATTGCACCGCCCGTGAATCTGTGTACTGATAATGCGGTAATGGTCGCATGGACAGGGATGGAAAAATTACAAAGGGGTCTTGTTGACTCTTTGGCCTTTTCCCCTCGTCCTAGATGGCCCCTCACTAACCTAATGGGAGAACAATGACTAGTGTTAGCGTGATAGGAGCAGGTGCCTGGGGTACAGCTCTCGCGTTGGCGTCCCACCGAGCAGGACGTCAGGTTACTTTAATTGCACAAGACGAGGAAGAAGCTACCTCGCTTCTTAAAGCGCGCTGTGCGCCACGTCTTCCGGGGATCGCGATCCCTGATGACATCCACATCACCCATGATTTTATGGCAGCCGCCAGTGCTGATATCACGCTTCTTGCGGTACCAGCCCAAGTTGTGCGCGCCGTCAGCATGAGCCTTGCTGACTATTTCACAGAAAAAAGTTATATCGTCGTATGCGCCAAGGGCATTGAACTTGAAACGGGTCTTCTTATGTCTGAAATCGTGGAAGAGACCCTAGAAGGGCATTCTGTGTCGATTTTATCAGGACCCACCTTTGCCGCCGATGTCGGTGCAGGAAAGCCAGCTGCTGCCTGCATCGCGCACCAAGAAATTACGACTGCAAGATGGCTTGCAAGTTCTCTTAGTAGCCGCGAATTTCGCCTATACCCCTCGAGCGACGTTGTGGGCGTTGAAATTTCTGGCGCCCTTAAAAACGTGATTGCCATTGCATCCGGTATTGCCACGGCCAAGGGTGTTGGGGAAAGCGGGCGCGCCGCCCTCATTACAAGAGGTCTTGCAGAGATGACGCGCCTTGGTGTTGCCATGGGTGGTCAGGCCGAGACCTTTGCAGGTCTTTCTGGCGTGGGGGATCTTGCTCTTTGCTGTACCTCACAAACATCCCGAAACATGGCCCTTGGTTTTCGTTTAGGTAGTGATGACCACACGCCCGATGATTCGTTGACTGAAGGCGCTTATACCGCTAAAGCCGTTCTTGCCTTAGCCGAACAGCTGGACGTGGAAATTCCCATCAGCCAAGCGGTCAGCCGTATCCTTGACGATCCGCGTACCATTGACACGGAAATCGATAGCCTGCTTGCGCGCTCTTTAAAGCAGGAATAACAAAAGGAATTTCCCCTATGCAATATTGGCTTGTGAAAACTGAACCTGGGTGTTGGTCCTGGACTATGCAAGAAAACGCCAAAACAACAAATTGGGACGGCGTGCGCAATTATCAAGCATCTAACAACCTTAAAGCCATGAAAAATGGGGATCTTGCTTTTTTCTATCACTCGGTCAGTGAAAAAAGTGTTGTAGGCGTCGTGCGCGTCGTAGGCGAGTACGAGCCTGATCCCACAGACTCCACAGGGCGTTTTGGCATGGTGCGCATGGAAGCTGTCCTGCCCTTCAAAAAACCTGTAACCCTAGAGACCATCAAAGGGGATCCGCGCCTTCAAGATCTCGCCCTTATAAAGCAATCACGCCTTTCTGTTATGCCCATCTCTACAGCCGCGTGGGAAGTGATTGCGTCCCTAGGGGAAACAAAGATTTAATGTTTCAGCGTCTTCGTGCATGGACAGTAGAACATAGCGTACGTATCGCATGTGTGCTTGCTTTTTTGACGCCCGTTATGCTGGTGATGTTTCGTCACTTCTTACCGACGTGGACCACCATCTGCGCGCTCGTGGCATTAGGTGGCCTTCAAAGACGCGAGCTTTTTAAAACTCGCCCATCTCTTTTGTGGAGTGCCCCCTTGGGTATGTGCGTTTTTTGGATGCTCGCAAGCAGCTTTTGGGCACCCGACATCTCTAAGGCCTTAGGGCTTGTCACAAAGATCTTGTTTATGCTGGGTGCCGTTTTGATTTTGTCTTTATATCTGAGGCAACAATCTGAAGAGTGCGTAAAGAAAATTATGAGTGCGCTCTGTTGGGGCATGGGAACCATCGCTCTCTGGCTTGCCCTTGAAAGCGCCCTGGGGACCGGTCTTCGTTATTTTTTCGAGATGCGCGTTTTTGCACCTTCAAGAACAGACGCCCTTCTTTATTACAACACCGGGACAACGGGGTTATGTCTTTTCTTGTGGCCTGTGCTTTGGTTTATCGCGCGGTGGCGCTCAGACGTCTCCCTTATGATTTTCGTGTGCGTCATTCCCTTTTTCATGACCTTTGAGAACCATGTCTCACCTTTGGCGCTGATGCTAGGCGCGGTTTTTTTTACACTCACGTACTTCTTTCAAAAGAAATTTATCTATACGTTTGCCGCCCTTACATTTGTGGGCATGATGGGTGCGCCGCAGATTACCCTTAGGTATCTTCAGCCTGAAAAAGTTGAACAAGTCCTGCCACAAACCGCGAAGGGAAGCTATATTCACCGTCTTTGGATTTGGCGGTACGTGGCGCACAGAGCCCTTGAAAAGCCGCTTTTAGGATGGGGACTTGAATCATCCCGTGACATTGAGCTCAAGCAAGGACTTCTTTGGGGGTCGGAGAAATTTTGTTTTCCTTTCGGCGGAAAAGTTCCTTATGAGGGATGCGCTAACGAGGCGATTCCTTTGCACCCCCATAATGTGGCGTTACAGCTTTGGCTTGAACTTGGCGCCGTTGGCGCGGTGCTTTTCTCTTTTTTCTTTTGTGGAAGCCTAATCTGGATCGCGCACTTACCTGTGTCAAGGTCGCTTCGTGCAAGTATGGTCAGCGCGTTTACATGCGCACTTGTGATTTCGTCCATCTCTTTTGGGTTTTGGCAAAGCAAGTGGGTTATGACCATGATTGTCACAGCACTCTTATTACATGTGATGAGAGGTTTAGAGCGTCATGATAGAACGTCATAATCCCTAAGATTAAATCCGGCTTGTAGGGATAGGCGTTACCATTTCGCGCAGTTTCCTAAGCGGCATCTTGAAAATAAGGGGCTGCTTTTGAAAAAAGGGTAAGAAAATTCTTGGTAGTTTGGGCTTGAAGCGCCTCTAAAGAGATCTCTTTTAGATCCGCAATTACTTTGGCTGTGTGTATCATATACGCTGACTCGTTGCGTTTACCACGGTGCGGGGTAGGGGCAAGATAAGGGGCGTCTGTCTCTAAAAGAAGTCTGTCCAAAGGCACATCCTTAAAGACCTCGCGAAGGTCGGCGGCTTTGTTAAAGGTCACAATACCAGACGCAGAAACGTAAAGACCAAGGCCCACGCCTTCTTCAAAAAGACGCCTTGATCCCGAAAAGCAATGAAGCACGCCTTTCACGTGCGGCCCTGCTTCTTCTTTTAGAATCGAAAGCGTGTCATCATCGGCGTCGCGCGTATGGATAATGAGAGGCAGATCATGGTCTTTTGCAAGATTAATTTGCAAGCGAAAAACGTCTTTTTGAATCTCTCGGGGACTATGATCGTAAAAATAATCAAGACCGGTCTCCCCAATCCCCAGCATCTTGGCATGAGCAAGCTTTTCTTCAAGAATTGAGCGTAAAGCAGCAAGAGATACTTTTCCTAGGGTTTCTTCAGCTTCATGGGGGTGGATCCCTACTGAAAAAAAGATATCTTGGTAGTTGGCTGCGAGTATTTCAAGGGCAGGGATATCATCAAGGCGACACCCAATGGACATAAAAGCGCCCACACCAGCAGTACGCGCGCGGTCAATCACGCCTACCACATCCTCGGGAGTTTCCTCATAAGTTAAGTGGCAGTGCGTGTCGACCCACATGATTTATTTCTTTCTGAAATAGCTGACAAGGGAGGTAGTCAAAACGGTTTTACCGATGCCTGGCAAAATAAAGGGAAGAAAGCCTAGCATCAACGCTTGGTGAAAGCCCATCAGGTTCGCAAGCCAGGCCACACCAAAGAAATAGATAATGGCTTGGCCAACGCATGCAAGCCCAAGAAAGGCCCATTTGCTCTGTAGATGAAAATGGTCACGGACGCTTGCCATCACAAACGCCGCCAGGGGAAACGCGAAAAGGTAGCCAGCTGTTGGGCCTACAAAAAGATGCGCCCCACCTGAGAAGTTTGCGAAAACCGGAAGGCCAGCAGCACCCATGGCAAGAAAACCAAGTTGACTAAGCAAAGCGGCGCGCGGCGCATAGGTTAGACCAATCACCAACACACCCACCGTTTGAAGACTTACAGGGACGGGCTTTAGGGGAATAGATATTTGGCTTAAAAGAACCATTAAAAAAATACCACCCACCACTAAGGCAAATTCTTTACCTTTGGTAGAGGTATGGGAAAAAGAACTTAGCATTGAAAAAGACTCCTTCTTCTTTTGTCATAAGACACTCAACACAAGTATCACACATTCTGAGCCCTGCCAACGTTGTCGGCGTTGAAATACCCCCCAAAAGAGGCTAAGACATAGATCACTTAAAGACACAAAAAAAGAGAAAGAGAATCGAACGACCATGGCAAGCTATCAATATTCCTATGTGATGAAAGATTTGGGAAAAACCTATCCTGGCGGTAAGCAAGTGCTTAAAGGCATTTATCTATCCTTTTTTCCCGGCGCAAAAATTGGCGTCATTGGTGTGAACGGATCGGGTAAGTCGAGCCTTCTTCGCATTATGGCGGGGATTGAAAAGGAATTTGCGGGAGAGGCGTGGGCGGCAGAGGGCCTGAGTGTTGGATATCTTCCCCAAGAGCCAGAGCTAGATCCGACCCTTGACGTTCAAGGAAACGTCATGGAAGGCGTCAAGGAAACACGCGACCTTTTGAAACGTTTCGAAGAGGTGAGCACGCGCTTTGGCGAAGAGCTCACAGATGACGAGATGAATGCCCTTATTGAAGAACAATCAGCCTTGCAAGATAAGATTGATGCGGCAAATGCGTGGGATTTAGAGCGCACCGTTGAGATTGCTATGGACGCCCTTCGCTGCCCCCCAGGCGACGCGGAGGTCACGAAGCTTTCGGGTGGTGAAAAGCGCCGGGTGGCTCTTTGCCGTCTGTTGCTGCAGCGCCCTGATATGCTCCTTTTGGACGAGCCGACCAACCACCTGGACGCAGAGTCTGTGGCTTGGCTTGAGCGTTATTTACAAGAATATGCGGGTACCGTTGTCCTTATTACCCACGATCGTTATTTTCTGGATAATGTCGTTGGATGGATTCTTGAGCTTGACCGGGGACAGGGGATTCCTTTTGAGGGCAACTACTCCTCATGGCTTGAGCAAAAAGAAAAGCGACTTTATGTAGAAGAAAAACAAGAAAGTGCGAGACAGCGTTCGCTCAAGGACGAACTTGAGTGGATCAGATCCTCACCCAAGGCCCGCCAATCCAAGAGCAAGGCCAGAATCCAAGCCTATGAAACCATGCTTTCCCAAGAACACGAGCGTCGTCAAGAGGCTGCTCAAATCATGATTCCGGGTGGCCCTCGTTTGGGTGAGCGTGTCATTGAAGTTGATCACCTAACAAAAGGTTTTGGAGATCGCTGCCTCATTGAAGATCTTTCCTTTAAAATTCCTAAAGGGGCTATCGTGGGGATTATTGGTCCAAACGGGGCTGGTAAGAGTACGCTTTTTAAAATGATTACAGGTCAAGAAAAGCCCGATCAAGGAGAGGTCTTTGTCGGAGAAACCGTCGTTCTTGGCTATGTGGATCAAAGCCGTGATACGCTCGCCGATGATAAAACCATTTGGGAAGAGATCTCGGGTGGTCATGAAGAAATCGAGCTTGGCAAGCGCATGGTCTCATCTCGGGCTTATTGCGGACGCTTTAATTTCAAGGGGCCTGACCAACAAAAGAAAGTCGGGCAGCTTTCGGGCGGTGAGCGTAACCGCGTGCATCTAGCAAAAATTCTCAAGTCTGGTGCTAACGTGATTTTGCTCGACGAACCGACTAACGATTTGGATGTGGAAACACTCCGCGCCCTTGAAGAAGGCCTTTTGGATTTTCCTGGATGTGCGTTGATTACCAGCCACGATCGTTTCTTTTTGGACCGCCTCGCAACCCACATCCTGGCCTTTGAAGGTGACAGCCAAGTCGTATGGTTTGAAGGCAACTATGATGATTACGAGGCCGATCGCAAACGGCGCCTGGGAGATGAGGCAACGCGCCCTCATCGAGTGCGTTACAAGCCGCTTTCTCGCTAACTCACTCAATTAAAAAGGAGGCGAAAGCCTCCTTTTTAATTCTAGTTATTCTGTTTTTTGTTATAAGCGTTTTCTAGCAACCACTAAATCTTGTCCAAGAGGCGTTGGTTTACTAATAGTCCCCTCAGGCTTAAAAGTGTAACCCGAGCTCAGTAACCGTTCGGGACTATCTCCCTTGACGACATCAATGATATCAAAGTATTTTGACCATTCTGCGCGAATATAATCTGATGTATGATAAGAGGATTCATAATATTTTGGAAAATCATAAACACTTCCATCTCGTCCATGTACTGGCTTGAAAGCAAATCCACGTTCTCTCAATTTTTGTTGGATATCAAAAGGAAGTGTCGTTTCGATGAACCAATCTCCATGAACAGTGATAAGGTAAAGACAACCAGGTTTCCCTACTCGTAATAATTCATTTAACCAACTGACTTCAACCTCTTCTGGCAAATGTGAAAAGACTGAAAAAGCGTAGACTAAATCAAAAGTGCCATCTTCATACATTAAGGGAGGTAAAAGACTGCTTTGATAGGCATCAATTTCTGGAAAATTCTTGTTACAGTATTCAATGACTCTATTGTTCACATCGCAGCCAGAAACACTTTTACATTTATCTTTAAGGAATCGTATAATTCTGCCCACACCGCATCCAAAATCAAGAATAGATTCATACTCACTCAATTGTTTTCCTGCATACTTTTTGCATGCCAAATTAAACGTCAAAGAGACGTCCATGCCTGTTTTTAAGAAAGCATCGTAATCATCATGGCCGCAGACATATTTTATCTCCCTTGAAGGCACGACAGGATGATAATAAGCAAGAGGGTTTAGGTCTGAAAAAAGCACATCTGTAGGCTGTGGAACGCATACACGCCCAGGTTCATTTCTGCCATATCTTAAATAATGTTCTCGTGCAAATTGTGTACTACTGGGGGTTGTGCCTGCAGCGTTTTTTACATCCTCGTTATTTCTTAAATAGTAATCTGAAGAGAAAGTGCGAGGGATGAAAGATCTTTGCTCGTCTGACGCGATAAGATAGCGATGGTCTACCGCAAAAGAAAGGGGATCCCTAAAAGATCTAGCTACTTGTGCCACATCGGGATTAAGTTCCAGATAAGATTGCGGATCAAATTGGTCATCAAGATCGGTGTAATGGTGCACTCTTTTTTCAATATGTCCAAAATTTAAATAATGAATGATTGCGACTTTATGCGCATCATCTAATTCGGGTGCAACCATTTTCACATCTGGATTGTGCATTGCATAAAAGTTGCCAGAAAAACCTTTTTTCAGAAAAGTATCGAGTGTTATATTATTATTAAGAGTGAATTCCCCAGGGCGTAAAATAACACCCTTAATTTTTGTGTTAAAAATTCTGGGAACGCCTAAGAAAAGCTTTAAAAAAGTAGCCCCACCATCGGTGGCAGATACCTTGAATTTGTCTTTTGTATCCTCAAAACGTAAAGTAGGTAAAAGAACATTAGCAATCTCTTTAATATGTGGTTTTTCAAAAAAATCCTTAAATTCTGTTTGTGCACTCCCATAGCAAGTCACGCTAAATGTACTCTTTCCATCGTGCGTGTCCTGTTCAATCTCATAGTAATGACTCGCCTGTAGAGTCACGACCTGGACAAGCGCACCGAGCAAGGATGCTAAAAAATATTTTTTATCGAACATAAAAAAGCCTCTTTTATATAGTTGTTGTAAAAATCTAAATCCCCTAATTAGGAAAAAAGACCCTGTTGCCCAATGACTTTAAAAAGTAAAAGTCATTAAAAAAATATAACAAAATGATATATAAAATCAATATTTTATGAATTAAAGAGAAAGTTTTATATCAAAAAAGCTATCTTTGTCTGAGTGGTAATATTTTTGCAACTTTTCTACTTTTTAATGGCAAAGGAGAAAGAAAACTTGTCAAAGAAGATAAATTTTTACTAAATATGCACACAAGATTTTTCTGTTGAGAAAACTGTTTTTTGTAAGAGGATGAAAAATGAAGATTTTGTTGACGAGTTGTGCGTTTGCCCTTTGCCTGTCGGCCGCCTCAGGGCTGACTTTTGCCTCTGTTCATGAAAAAGAAGGAGGGGATATCTCGACCTCTTCTTCCCGCGCCATTCGCTATGCGGCTAAAAATATGGAAGAATTAAGACAATATTTGGCGCCCGCAAGCGAGAATGACAGTGTTGGTTTCGATTGTGACAATACGTTACTTAAGGCTTGTTATCCGAGTTTTCCAGGTGTTTATGACTATGAGTTACTGCGCGAATTTAAAGACACACTCTGGGCCATGGCAGGTGACGCTGCTAAAGAACAAGGTCTGTATCCCATACACATAGATTCAAAAGACTTTTCAAGTTTCTGCTGGAGTAAGCTTTGTCGTCTCAGCGAGCTAAAAGAGTATAGCTTGGTCGAGGGTGAACTCCCTGCTTTGATTAACTCTCTTCAACAGGTGGTGGACACCTTTATTTGTACAGGTCTGAATCCAGAGCGTGAAAAATACAACGCCTTAACAAGATTTGGTATAGATTTTTCAAAGAGTTTTCCCCTTGAACACAAAGCATATTCACTATTTGTCGATGACTTTACGGGGACAATGCCTGGTTGGCTTTACGCACAGCAAAAAGCGAAGGCTCTTGTAAATATGGTCTTGGCATCCAATGAAGAACGAGCCTTGACTCAAAAAGGCCCTCTTGAGACCCTATACTACATCGACAATCATTTAGGAACCTTAGATGAGATTGCCAAAGGTTTTAATTTTGAAGCAACGGGTGTTAACCTCGTTCTGATTCACTGGCAAGCACACGCCTTAGCTCTTCATTCGCTACATGAACGAGGGGAGTTTATCCCATTTTTTATGGAGGGGTTCAGAAAACTTCTCGAGGTTACTGCCCAAAGAGTCACGCCCTCTGCTTTTCCAAGATCCTCTTTGCAATTTAGCTATTCAAACCTCAAAACAAGTCAGGGAAGCTTTGGTAGTCATGATAGAAGACGTCAGGTCCTTGATGACGAAGACACAGGCGTCGTCATCTCATCACCGTCAACAGCACCAACGAAACCAACACCAATATCCATCGATCTGAGGGCCTCCACCAGTGCGTTTGGAATGAATCTCATAGGGCTCGATTACAGCTCGGGGGATGAGGACCTAAGCGGCGATGAAGAAACGTTTCTAAGCGCGCCTGTGATTCAACATGTAGACGCGTCATCCATTCCGTCGGTTGTGCCATCAGGAGAGAAAAACCGAGTGGCACTGAGATGTTCATCGGAGGCCTTAGATCCTGTTTCAGCAGGCAATCAAGGACAAACCTTTCTTAAGACCTCTCAAACGAATCTTGTAGGGAGTGGTGAATTCCGCTCTTAAGCGCCATGGGAGGGACTCCGCGTCCCTCCCATTTCTTACTTAGGAAAGACGGGCAACCGCCTGTGCAAGACGCGCGCACGCCGTATCTAGTACTTCCTGGGATGTTGCATAAGAAATACGGAAATAGGGGGAGAGTCCAAAGGCAATCCCTGGCACCACGGCAACATCTGCTTTTTCTAAGAAATAAGCACACACGTCAGAATCCGTTTCAAGATGCAGGCCTTCGGGCGTTGTGCGTCCCAAAAGACCGTCACAACAGACGTATAAGTAAAAGGCCCCGTCTGGCGCGCGGCAAGAAAGACCATCAATAGCATTAATCAATGTAACAGTTCGGTCGCGCCTGCTTTGAAACGACTCCTTAAAATCCTTTAAAAATTTTTTAGGTCCTTCAAGGGCCGCCAAGGCTGCCTCTTGGGCGATAGAACAAGGGTTTGAAGTGCTTTGCGATTGAAGGGTACCCATGGCCGTGATAAGGGCTTTTGGACCCACAGCAAAGCCGATGCGCCAGCCTGTCATGGCATAGGCCTTAGAGACACCGTTTAGAGTTAAAACGCGGTCTTTAAGACGTGGTTCTACTTGTGCCAAGGTAGTAAAAGGAAGGCCTGTGTACAAAATATGCTCGTAAATATCATCACACAGCGCCAAAACATGGGGGTGTTGCATCAAAACATCCGCCAGCGCCTTTAGTTCTTCCTTTGTATAGACAGCACCTGTGGGGTTGCTGGGTGAGTTAAGGACAAGCCATTTTGTGCGAGGTGCGATCGCTTTTCTAAGGCCTTCAGGCGTTAGTTTAAAGCCGTCATCTTCGGGGCAGGGGACAAAGACGGGCGTACCACCCGCCAAAAGCACCATATCGGGGTATGAAACCCAATACGGGGCAGGGATGATGACTTCGTCTCCTGGGTTCAAGGTAGATAGAAACGCGTTGAACAAGACTTGCTTGCCACCAGTGCTGACAATGGCCTCTGACGGATCGTACTCAAGGTTGTTTTCTTTGATGAACTTCTGAGTCACAGCCTTGCGCAGGGCAGGGGTGCCCACAACGTCCGTATAAAGGGTTTTGCCGTCATCGATCGCTTTTTTGGCGGCGTCACAAATCCACGAGGGCGTGTGAAAGTCAGGTTCACCCGCGCTCAGGGCAATAACATCACGTCCTTCAGCTCGCAACTCTGCTGCTTTTTTGTTCAAACTTAAAGTTGGTGAGGGTTTAATAGCGCCGAGGCGCGCGGCAAGATAGCTCATGAGAGGATCCTTTTTCGTCACAAATCATCTTCAACTCTTAGAAAGAAAACGCACGTTTCGCAAGAGGTTTGCGTTTTAAGAAGCTTTAGTGATAGAAAAAAACAAGAAAGTTCCAAGCAATGGAGAATCAGATGGCGCGTTCTCATAAACTTAAAGCCTGGCCTTTTATCAAAAAAGGTTTCTTATTCTCCTTTGAGCATCTAGGAAGTAACCTGACTTTTATGACAGGTTTCTTTGTTGTCACCTTCGCGCTTTCCTGGGCGGCTTATGCCTATACGCCGACAGAACTTTCGGCACCCTATCATGCCATTGTCTTTACTTTTTTAACCCTACTATCGTTCTTGCCGCTTTTTGTTTATGGCAATCAACCCGATGCCGAGCGCCCGAAAAACCCTTTATATTTTTCTTACATATTCAAAAAAGAAGCCCTTTATATTTTGTTGTTACAAATGGGGATTATTGCAAGCATCGGCTTTCTTTTTGGTATGCTCGAGATTTGGTCTGAAACCCACGAGAGTAGCGAACGTCTTGTCCGCGCTTTTGAAAACGCTTCCCATATCATTGTGGGCGCTGTGGTGATACAGTTGATCTCTCATTTGTCCCATCGTCACCGACTGCCAACTAAAGCGCTTTTAGGTCACTTTGTCTTTGTGATAGCACCAAGCCTTATGATCTTTATTATTTTCTTTGGGCTTCCTTTTCTTGCCTCTCGACTTTTAATCATGGCGATTCATACAGGGCTCATTGATCTTCGCGCCCATGGTCATATAGGAGCGTCTCTTGTGACCTCGCTCGTTGTAAGCGTTGTTGCTTATTGGAGTCTGTGCGGCGTTGTGGCTTCTCGTCATCTTTACAATCACTTGGTTCAGCTTGTTAGGCGCGAGGCGTAACATGTCATGCTGCATTTTTGTCTGTGTTGCCCCTGTGAGCATGAGTCTATTCCATCGTGACAAGTCAGATATTCAATAGCCTTGCAATTAAACTACATATCACATGAAACATCAAAATAAATGCTGTCAATTAATAAACAATAAACTAGAATTGATTATAATAATATTAGAGAGTTTTATCTTTATTAGGAGTTTACTATGGAAAATAACACGCCTCAGACAATGGGCGTTCCCGCCCTTAAAATCATGGACGCCGTCAATGCAGGGTATAGTTTCGTCCTGAAACCCAGCTCAGATCTTTTAAAAGTCTTTCTGACTATGACAGTTGTGAATCTTCTTTTGATATATATTGGCTCACTCGGCACTGAGATGCTGATGCTGACAAGCATGCTATCAGGTCTTGCAGCCTTGCCGGTGGCTGTTTTTCTGAATCAGAAAGTTGTCACAGGTAAAGCAAACAATAATTACCTAGGTTACTTTTGGGTTTCTTCTCTTTGGAAAGTTCTCCTAATGACACTATTAATTGGCTTATTATTTGGCATAATAATGGCGTTATTGATAGCTGGAGCAATGCTACTTGCTCTTATGGGTTATCCGCGGTTGGATTCTATATTAACCCTTATTGGAGTTACTATTTTTGCTTACGGGGTGATTAGACTTGGGTTTTTGATTCCCCACATTGTTGTGCATAACAAGATGGAAATTGGTATGCCTTTGCATTTGACCAAGGGGATGAACTCCCTTCGTGTTTTTGGCGTGATCTTCCTAACGGCTTTACCCGTTATTGGCGCCGTGGGTCTCATGATTCTTCTTGGCATGCATGAAATTTTTAATGTGATGGGCGGCATGTCGCATACAATGACACAGCTTCCCACAGCTGGTGCCCCTCTTACGGACACGGTTGAAGGCACACAGGCAGGCATTCAAGCAGGAAGCAGTGTCCTCCTTACTCTTGGTAAAGGCCTTGCCAGCGCTGTCATCAGCTATCTGGGTCTGATTGTCTCGGCTGCCCTTGCTCACGGTTATAAGACCCTTACCCAAAAGAACTAACGCGCGCTCGACTCATCCCCCTGACAGACTATCAGGGGGATGATTTTTGTTTTGCAATGAAAAGAAAATTACAAGGTAAAAAGAGTAGGGCGCACAATGATCAAAGACGTTACACCAGACATGGTGCCCGAAGTTCCTACAGATCATCCCATCAAAGATTCCCTTAGGGCAGGGGTCTTTTTCCTTCTAAGTGCCGATAGTAAAACACTTTTAATGCTTCTAGGGCTTTTTGTCACAAATTATATTCTGTGGGGAAGCGAGATCAAGATTTATACGTTGCTCTCTCTTATCATCCTGGATAAAGAGCTTCTTCAGACGGTGCGTATGACGGTACTGTCTTTATTGACAGGATTGTCATTCCTTCCCCTCGTGGTGTTTACCATGAGACGTAGTGTTTTAGGTGAGGCAGAAGAAACCTATTTTTCTTATTTTCTCATTTCACCTTTATGGCGTCTTTATGTAATCCGCTGGGTCTTTCTGATCTTTATTGTGACGCCTGTGTTTCTGGCGATCATTGTGTTGCTTTTGTCCTTTGGCGCGGCATTTACAGTTCTTGAACCTTTGACCAGCACCTTGAATTTTTCAGTACTCCTGCCAGGAACTCTTCTTTTTGTATGCGCACTTTTTTCACGTTTTCTTTTAATTTTCGCCCATGTGCCCATCAAAAACCGTCTTGAACTTTGGCCTGTTTTCTTCTTGTCAAAGGGGCATGCTTTTGCCATTACCGTTTCAACATTTGCCAGTGTCATTCCGGTGATTTTAATGGCGCTTACATTCAATTATTTCATCTCATCAGCGCAAATAGAAGCCCTAACCGCCATGGAAATGCGCAGTGCTTTGCTCTTTAGTCTGCTGATCACCACGATTGGCGCCTTGAGTTTCATTCCCTCAGCTGTCCTTGCACACCTTTACAAGATCATCGTAACCCTGCGCAAAGAAATCTTGCGCGCAGAAGGATTTTCCCTTATCAGCAGATAAACGTATTATGATCACTCTTGTGTCCCTGGAGATCAAATATGCGTCACATTGTTCTCTTTGTAATATTATCCCTAAGTTTCTCAGCTGTTTATGCAAGTGAAGAAAAACCTTTGGAACCCGAACAAAGTATCGTCTCTCAACGCCACGTTGTCTCGTTTTATCAGTACAAGGGCGCAAAAGACTATGCGGCGTTTACTATTTCAAGCCTTGATGAACTTGCAGATATTCCCATGACTGCCCATGAAAATGGGGGGTACTATTACTGTTATCCTCCTCAGATACCTACATCATGCTTTTGTGATCTAGAGTGGGAATCGGATCAGTTAAAAAAATACAGTGTGCTAAGCGATCCGCCTTTAAATACAGCACAGATTCTTGCGCCAGAGATAGATCTTGAGACGCTTGCTCAGGTGTTGGTACACAGTGACGTTGTCATCATCAGCTTTGGGGCAGGGCTCTCTTTCCCTTTTGTCCCTACACTTGAAGAGTTTTGTCAAAGCTTCAATCTGCAAAGACTACCTAGTACGGACTGCATAACCGATGAGTCCATGAAAGGGTTTATGCAAATCCTTATAGAGCGTCCGAAAGAAACCTTAATGGGCGTTGAAAAAACATGGCAGGCTGTCAATGATTGCTCTTTTGAAAGCACTCCTAATCACCTTTGCTTAAAACAACTAATTGATTTGCTTGACGACAAGAAAAATTATGACATATACTGATAACATCGATGATATTCATAATAAATGTTGTATAGTACTCTCTCGAACAGAAGACACTTTAGACCCAAGTGGCACTTTCTCGTGTCAAAGTGTTATCTATCCTGAACAGCAGGATCTAGAGGGTAAAAATGTCGTCTGCCTTCCCATAGGCCAATCTTTTGATTTTGACGCCGTTTTAAGCACAACTTATACCCTGGCTGAGCGCACGCAGCTCTTTGTTTATAAAGATCTTGTCGTTAAGACTGGTAATACACAGGATTTTTTCACGTATAATAAAAGTACTCTTCCATACGCGTTGGCTAAAGGCGATTTACAAAAAACCCTGCCAGCGCTTTACGAGCTTGTGGCAGCTATTATAGATGGTGGTATTCAGTAAATGTGAATCTTTTAATTTTCCATAATACATATTATACAACATTTATGGATTGAACCAAAAAGCAGATCCTCTTCGAACACTCCGTGGCCTCTCCTGCTTATCTCATGATGAAAACAGTGTGTACACTTGCACTATGGGTGCTTACATCAGTGATGTGATTGGAGCCGCAAAAAAACCTCTGGTCCTCGCGCGCTCCGCATTCATAAAGGCCAATAGTCCTCTTTTCTTCAAAAGCCGAGCCTAGCATTCGGAGGTTGGTTCTTCTTTTATATTTTTCTTGAGCCCAAAGCTTGCAAGACACGTCGTGGTATCAGTTTCCATGCGCCATCTCGTGAGATCCATGGTTGTGTAACGCCCTACTCCTGACCAATCGTTTTTTAGCCATGCATCTGCAGCTTGACGTCCTTTTTCCTTAAGTTTAGATAGAAATGGCCACGCCACATTTAGTTTTGATGAGGCACCAAGGGACGCCATAAAGGGCTCGTCTTGGACATGATGAAGACGGACCGACTCATAGGGGTTGAGCTCTTGCCAAACAGCTTGGGTTGTAAGGTTTTGAATTTTGACGATCCCTCTGATTTCTCTCATCAAAGACGCGTTAAACGTGACTTCGTTAATGCGGTCCATAATACTGCGGGGTGTTTTTGGCATCGTATTAATTTCGATGGGATTCACTTGCACAATCAGCAGGTCTTTGCTGATGCAGTTCTCAATAAGGGGTTCAAGCATAGGATTTCCAAGATACCCACCATCCCAGAAAAAATCACCTCGCCACTGCACGGCTGGGTAAAGAGTTGGCAGACATGTAGATGCAAGTAACGCTTGAGGACATAAGTCTTTATTATCAAATATTTTTATTTGGTTTGTTTCAACGTTTGTCGCACACACATAGATTTTTATTTCGTCTGTATCACGTAAGCACTTCAAATCCATATGTTCGTGAATTAAAGAACCTAGCGGATTTTCTTGAAGACTCCAAAGCCCTAGATTGATAAAGAACTCACCCATGTAACGGTACCACGCCATGAAAAAATCATACGGGGTTCGATAACTACCTGGTCCACAATTAGGAATCGCATACTCAGAAACTGCGCGCCAGAACTGATCAAGGTTGGCGCGTGCTTTGTCGCGACCACCTTGCACAATGCCTGTGGCAATCAAAGCGGCATTAAGAGCCCCAGCGCTGGTACCAGAAAGTCCTTCAATTTTAAGGTCTTCTTCTTCAAGGAGGCGGTCAAGAACCCCCCAAGTAAAGGCACCATGCGCTCCTCCTCCTTGTAAGGCAAGGTTAATGTACTTTTTCTCACTCATGATTTTCCCTCACAAATCGCCCGCGTTTCTATCAAAATCTGTCCAGAAAGCGCTCTATGAACGGGACATTTTTCAGAAATTTCTTTGAATTTTGAA
Source organism: Alphaproteobacteria bacterium (assembly GCA_013911655.1). Taxonomy (GTDB): domain Bacteria; phylum Pseudomonadota; class Alphaproteobacteria; order Caedimonadales; family UBA1908; genus JACESU01. The sequence continues at coordinate 764,728 of JACESU010000001.1, read as the reverse complement.
AGTTCTTCTGGTTTCCTATTCTCAAAGTAAAGCTCTCTGTTCAACGATAGGATGGCTGTTTTTGTTTCTGGATCACAGCTGCGAACAACCGAAACCTTCACACGAAAATCTCCCAACCTAATTTTCTTATGAGCTGCATAAAGGCGCAGCGTCATCGCTGTACATGCAGCCAAGCTGCTTGCAAGAAGCTCAAAAGGGGACGGCCCTAAATCTTGCCCTCCCTCCTCTACTGGTTCATCAGCGATGATCGTATGACGACGACAAGACAGCGCCGTTGTTAGATGTTTATCTTCACTAGAAGCTGCCCAGATATCCATTATTTTTCCTTTTTTTTACGCAATCTTCGGAATAAGATCCTTTTTAGGATCTTGATCATCCTTACGGGAAAGTGTCTCGACGACTGTATTACTGGTAATGCGGGGTAAAAGAAGGGTAAACGTTGAGCCCACATCCTTTTGGCTTTCAACCTCAACGCTCCCCCCTAGTGCCTCACAAAATCGCTTGGTGATGGTAAGCCCCAAGCCTGTGCCGCCATATTGTCTTGTGGTGGACGAATCTGCCTGGACAAAGGGTTGAAAGAGATTTTCTAATTGCTCTGGCGTAATACCGCATCCTGTATCTTGAACAGAGAACGCCAGAAACTCGCGTTTATCATGGATAATGGGACCAACCCTTAGCGTCACAGTCCCTTCATGTGTAAATTTGACGGCGTTACTCGCCAGATTGAAAAGACCTTGTCTCACCTTTGTGTAATCAGAATACATCTCACCGATGTCGGTGGGACAATCAACAACAAACTTGTTGCTATTTTTGCTTGCCGCCGGAAGCATCAAATCTCCAATGCCCTTTACCATTTGTTTTATATCAAATTTTTCAAAGTAGTACGTTGTTTTTCCTGCTTCTAGTTTTGACACATCTAGAATATCATTAATAAGCTCTAACAAATGACGCCCTGCCCCATTAATTTTTTTAAGATCTTCTTCTATGCTCTTATCTTCAAGATCTTCCACTTCCTCTATGAGCATTTCACTGTAACCAATAATGGCGTTTAAGGGGGTGCGCAGTTCATGGCTCATAGTGGCAAGGAATTCTGATTTTGTTTTATTGGCGCGCTTAGCCTCTTCGACGGCAACGGCAAGCGCTTCTTCTTCTTTGATGCGCTGTGTCATATCCCGGACGAAGCAGTAGTAGCCTTCAACTTCTCCTTCGTCGTCCACGGCGCTTATCATGACAAGATAAAGATGGAGAAATTCACCCGAGTCTTGCAATGCTCTTACATCCAAAGTGATTCGATCATAGGGTGCAGCATTACGACAAAGAGAGATAATGCGCTCTTGATCCTCTTGAATAAAAGTGCGAAGCCATGACGTATGAATAAAGGCACCTGGAAGCTTATCAAACAGAGCCGCGTAGGATTCATTAACCGTACGACACGTGAAATCCCGGTCCACAAACAAAATCCCTTCCACAGCGTTTTGCAGCGCTGTTGTGAGGCTTCGCACATCGGCTTCACGCCGTTTTCTTTCTGTTACATCAAAAAGTGTGCCCATTAAATGAGGAAGGCCCGTCCCAGGATCTACGACCACACGTCCTCGTTCTGAAATCCACCGAAGACTATGATCTTTATGACGAATTCTGTATTCAAGATCATAAGAGTGCCCTGGAGTAGAAGAAAGTCCAATGGTTTTTTCCACAAGGGGTATATCCATTTCAAATAGAATATCTGAATAAGCTTTTTGTTGTGTGGTGAAAAGTATTGCCTCGTATCCTGTAATCAGCTCAATCGCATCGCTGACAAACTCCATCTGCCAATTAATATGAGCGCTGCACCTAAACATGGCGCCTGGCACATTTTCAAGGATAGCCCTATTCTTCATTTCGCTCACACGAAGGTCGTCACTCATTTTTTTTGCAAGTGCCTGAGCGCGACGCCTAGTTGTTGTCAAAGACCATAAAACAAAAGCGACGGCCGCACTTAAGAGAAACCCTAAAATGGGAATCAGGATGTATGAGATATTATAAAATGGCTCAGTCGTACTTCCTGTCGCCCGCATCTCCACAGACCATGTTCGTCCCCAAACGGTATAGTTTCCCTTTTGAGAAATGTGATTATGTTTTTCAAGGCTTGGGTTAAAGGAAACAAAAGTCCAACTACCGTCCCTTACTTCAAGTTTGACAGAGTCCGTGGCAAGGTCCTGCAAAAAATATTTGGCATGAATTGGTGCACTGATCCAACCTTTGATAAGTCTACGTCTTTCTTTAACGTCTTTCGGGATCTCTTCCGTTTGATAAATGGGGTAATAAACGACGAAACTAAGGTGTTGTTTTGCTGGATCTATCACAAGGTAAAGGGGGGCTGTTGCCGTGGGTTTCCCAGTATCCCTTGCAAGTTCAAGAGCGTTTCTCGCGACTTCGTTTGAGGCAACATTAAATCCCAGTGCCTTTTGAAAATCTTTCATATAGCTTGCGTCTGCCATATTCGCGTATACATATTTAATCACGTAAAATGAACTCATATAGGAGGCAGGATAAACAGGAAGTTCTTTGGCCGCATCTTGAGAAAGTTGCTTTTTAAAACGTTCAAGATTTGTCTCTTCAACATTTTCAATATAGTTAATACCCCAGAAACCTGGAAAAAGCTCTGGACTTAACAATGATGATACGTAAAGGCGCCAATGATGAACATCTAGGACGTTATGGTGACTGGACACAAGACTTGCCGTCGCTTGTAGGACATTCGTATAACGGGCAACACGCTCATGAAAAATTGACCGTAAATGTGCCGCGTCCTTATTAAAATCGTCTCGGACCCGCACAAAGTGATAGTATGATGTATAGCTCATGAGAAACACTGTCAGAGCAACACAGATGACAAAACCCGTGTAAACTAACCAAGAAGGCTTTGTGATTGGACTTGTAAAAAAGTGTTTGAGTTTTTCAAGCAACGGCTTGAAAATGTTATAATTTCTCTTTTCCTTAGAGACGTCAGAGGATTCAATTTCAAGCTTACCCCCTTCCTTTTTTTGCACCATTTTTTGTTCAAGGGCTTCCAAAGAACATCACCTTTTTTGCTATACATCCACACATCCTTGATAAGAGTTGGTATGCCAAAAAAGGTTTAATTTTCCCTTAAGCGTTTTCTTCTCCAGAGACACCTCTAAAGCCTAGAGCCACTACATACATCTCGGGAGACTCTTTGCGGCTTGCGGGTGGTTTGAAGTGCTTGATCTGAGAAAAATCTCGTTTAAGCGCCAAAAGAAGTTCGTGATCCGTTCCGCCTTGGAAAACTTTTGTCACAAAAGCACCGCCCGTTTTAAGCATATCTTTCGCGAAATAATAGGCAATTTCTGCAAGAGCAACGGTTCTGAGGTGATCGGTCTGGGAGTGTCCTGTCGTGGCAGCCGCCATGTCGCTGAGCACCACATCAACTTTTTCAGGACAATGCTCCTTAAAAGAGGTACGAAGGTCAGGATCGAGAAAATCACCTTGAAGAATGACAGCCTCAGCGATGGGATCAACAGGCAAGAGATCAATGCCGATGACTTTGCCTTTTCGGTTATTTGAGGTCGTACGTTGAAGCGCAACCTGCGTCCATCCCCCTGGCGCCATCCCAAGGTCCACGATGACAGCACCTTTCTTAAGAAAGTGAAATTTATCATCCAGTTCTTCAAGCTTGAAGGCTGCTCTGGAACGGTATCCAAGGGCTTTTGCTTGATGCACATAAGGATCATTCAATTGGCGTTGAAGCCAACGTTGGGATGAGGTTTTACGACCACGCGCTGTTTTTACACGTACACTTTCAGTGCGAAGCGCTGGACGCTTGGGAGAAAAAGAAGGTTTTTTTTGCATTAGGCTACCGAGTAAATTGCAGGACGCACTTTCGCGTGTTTTGTTTCATAAAGTTGATGCACAATCCCGTCACGCACACCGCGGTCGGCCACTGTGACCTGCCCCACAGGCCAAGCAGACGCAAGACCTTCAAAGACAGCCATGCCCGCAAGCACAAGGTCACTGCGCTCTGGCCCAATACAAGGATGTCGATTGCGTTCATCGATGGACATCATTTGTAGGCTTTTTATCACATTTTCGACTTCTGTGAAACTAAGAACAACACCGTCTACCCGGTGTCGTGCATAATAGCGAAGTCCTAGATGAAGGGCGGCCGCAGTCGTCGCAGTGCCAGAGCTTCCGACCAGTTGAACAAGTCCTTGTTGGATCAACTGATCAAGGCGGTGCGGTTCGCCAAAAGCTTCTAAGACCCGTTTGATTTGGTGGGTAATACGCAGATAGCTCGTGGCATTTTCTGGTGAAGCTGCCTCGGCAATACTGACGACGCCGAGTGGCAAAGAAATCCAGTCAACAATGTGCACTTCGGGTGGACGCACATCTTGTTTGACAAGAACAACTTCGGTACTGGCGCCGCCCACATCAAAGACAAGAGCGTAAGGAAAGGTAGGGTCCAAAAGGCCCGCAATGCCCTTGACGGCAAGGGTTGCCTCTTCTTCTTGAGAAATTACAGAAAACTCAAACCCTACGCGGGTTTTAACAGTTTGGAGAAATTCCTTAGCGTTGCTTGCCTTTCGGCAAGCTTCGGTTGCCACGCAGCGAAGCGTTACATCAGAGTAAATGGAAAGCTTTCTTGCGCAGTGCTCCAGCACATCAAGGGCGCGAAGGCATGCTTTCTCACAAAGTCTACCGGTATGTGTCAAGCCTTCACTGAGACGTACGACGCGTGAGAAAGCATCGACGACTTTTAATCCTTCGGGTGTTTCCTGCATAACAAGCAAGCGGCAGCTGTTACTACCAAGGTCTATGGCTGCAAAATGTGCAGATGACGGCCCCACTCTTGTCCTTTCAAACGCTAGAGACACCCCTACTGTCTAGTATACAGATATAAGAAGCCTCTGTCTTCTTTTCAAGGGCTGTCTACGCTTGTTTTTTTGCGGTCTGAGATTTTACGCCAGCTCTACGGTCGGTTACGTAGGTCTTAACCTCTAACATTAGTTGATCCAATTGTTCGCCATAAAAATGATCTGCCCCTTCAAGGACCGTATGGGTCACTTCGATATTTCGCTGCAACGAGAGCTTGTCTGCCAGGCTTTTGACAGATGCAACTGGTACAATCTGATCTTGATCACCGTGGAGCATCAATCCTGAAACAGGGCAAGGCGCCAAAAACGAAAAGTCAAACATATTGGCAGGAGGGCTGACGGAAATAAAACCTTCGATTTCAGGGCGACGCATTAAAAGTTGCATGGAAATCCAAGCACCAAAAGAAAAGCCCGCCACCCAACAGGTTTCTGCGGCAGGGTTATAGGTTTGCATCCAATCAAGCACGCAGGCAGCGTCACTAAGCTCCCCTTCCCCTTGTCCAAAGCGACCTTCGGATTTTCCAACACCGCGAAAGTTAAATCGCATGGTGTTAAAACCCATTTCCACAAAAGTACGGTAAAGGGCATAAGTCACCTTGTTGTTCATGGTCCCTCCGTGCTCGGGATGGGGATGAAGAACTAAGGCAATAGGCGCACCTTGGGTCTTGTGATGGTGATATCGACCCTCGAGCCGTCCTTCGGGGCCGTTAATGATAACTTCAGCCATAAGCCGTCTCCTTAAGATTCATACTGGGGCGATTAATAGCAAAACCCTGCACAAGGTCAAGTTTTTCCCATCATTGGCGCACATTTTTTTTATATGTGCAAGCCTTGCGTGCAAATAGGGTCAAGCTAAAAAAAATTAAGAAGTTTTATAAGTTTATAATTTTTTATTTACTAATTAGAAATATTTTTCTTACTCAATTAAAAAATGTTTAATTTTATCTTTTGTAGGCAAAGACACCCTTAAAAGGAGCACCATGATGAGGCATCGCCAAAGTTCTATCACTTTATGTTTAGTGGGCACACTCATGTTCTCTTCTCTTGAGGCAAGCACCTTAAAAGAAGAGCGTGTCTGCTCTATAAAAACCATGAGAACAAATCCTGTTTTCAACCTTGACGAGATCACAAAGGCACGTAACGTCTTGCGGGATCATACAATTGAGCTCCCCCTTACAGAAGAACCCGCCACCGCAACTGAACTTAAACAGCCAACCTTAAAAGACCTTTTTCTTGCAGAGGTCGCCAATGGCGTTGAGCTGAACCCTATCCCCTGTGAACAAGAAGCGCGCCCTTCTTTACTAAGCCCCCTGGTTCAAAAACAAGTAAGGGCTTTTATATCCCCCACCCTTGATGCGTCACTCGAGTCTGTTGAAGCGCTCCGTCTAAGAGGTGTGCAAGACATCAGAAACGCAGAGCAACTCCTTGGCAGTGAACGAATTTTTTTGCAAAAGTTGGAGTCATTTTCAGAGTTTCTTAAAAATAAAGCCCTTCAAGAAGCGTTCCTCACATCTTCTAAAAAACGCCTCTCAACACAACTACGAACGGAACTTGCCACTTTTATCAAAACAAAAAGTGAGCTCGAAAAAAAAGTCGCCGTTGATCTTATGGAGGAAGGGACTCTTGCTTTTGTGATCGAGACTCAAAAGGAGCAAGTGAACGAGCAACAAGACAATCTTAACCTTTTGAAAGAAGCGCAACAACTGAGCAACAAGGAACGTACACTTTTGTTAAAAGAAAAGTCACACATCAATCAAACCCTTCAACACACTCATGAGAAGAAAGAAATTTTATTAAAAAGACTTATTCTTGAACCTTCCCCTTTGACCCCTTTAGAGGGGAGGCACATAACAAATCTGAGTCAAACACTCGAAGACATGGGACGGGATTGTCTTGAGGACGCTTTAAAAGATCCAGAAATTTCGGACCTGCTTGGGCGTGGATTTAAGATAGAGGTGAACTCGAGGACAGGACTAGAACTACATCAGCCTGTAGAGCAACCTGCCCCACCACCTGTATCCAGATGGTCCTTTAATCCTCTAGCACGCTTCTTCGGCACGCCAACAACCCTCACCCCGCTCGCGACGCAAGCATCTGAATCCATGATGGATCTAAGAAGTTATTCGGCGATAGAAAAAAAACTAGCACTAATCTCTGCATGTCATGGATGGACCCCATTAAAAAGTTCACCAAGTACAGAGATCCAACAAGAAAAAGCTTCAACTATCGCGGCGACTTCCAGCGCGCCTATTACCATTCAACGTCGCCAAGAGACTTCAGAAGATGAGAGCACAAGTCCGTCCCTTCAAGCACGCTCACCCCTTTCTGGGGCACAAAGTTTTACGCCTGACGCGAGCCTTGATCTGAGCATGATGGGAAGCATGATTGTGCTTGAGCCTGAAATTCTGTCGTATTCCTCGTCGCCGAGCGTGAAGGAAATCGCTGGAATGAAAATGTCCTCTGCACCCCACAGCACCATGGGAATTCCATGCGGGTCGCAAAGCAGTAATGGCGTGATGGGCCCCGCATCACCAAGGCGCCTTTTATAGAGCGCCTATCCCCACAAGGGCTTTATGAAGTGAGGCTGCCGGAAGTCCGTGGACATTATGGGGGCATCCGTGGACTTCTTCTGTGAAGATAACCCCTTCGTATAGGGGCAGCAACGAACCAGCTTTGTGACACGTGCTGATAAGGTCTTCGGCTTCATGCTTTGAAAAGCGTTTGATTTTAACGCGTGTTTCAACAAGACGGCGCACGGTTTTGTCACCATAAGAAAGCTTGAAAGCCGTGTAGATCCGGTGGCGCCGTCCTGATAGCAACCCAATGAAATGCTTTATCTCTTTTTCTGTTTGCGCTCCGTACAAAAGACGCGCGCCCACACAGCTCATGGTTTTAATACCAAGGATAAGATCGGTTTCCCCGCGACCAAACGTCGTGCTTTCTAGTTCGTTTTGAACAAGGATTGGCAAAGAAATCAAAGGCGACGCAGCGGCGTGCGTTTGCGGCTGAATTTCATAAAGGGAAATGCATTCCGTCCAGAAACGCTGCAAAAGATCCACGCGCGCCTGTGCATACGCGTCATCCGGCAGCCAAAGTGTTCGTGACATTGACTATTTTGTACGGAAGGTAATACGACCCTTGGTCAGGTCATAGGTCGTCATTTCAACAGTGACTTTGTCACCTGCCAAAACACGAATACGGTTTTTGCGCATCTTACCGGACATGTGTGCCATGATTATATGGCCGTTATCCAAGGTAACACGAAACATGGCATTGGGTAGGACTTCTGTGACCACACCCGCGAACTCAATTAAATCTTCCTTCGACATCTTTAAAAAATGAACCTTTCCTTAACGTATGGCGACAGTTTATAATGTATCTCTGTGCGAATGCCAAGTTTTTATGTCGGACAAGCACTTTTTAGAAGGTTTATAGAAAAAATGTCACTAGCCTACCTGTTTGATGTGATAAGACGGTACATAGAAGAATTTCCTTTAGAATTCATCTCCTTTGCATGGTTTTTGGTCTGCTGGCTAGGGTACAACCTGGTGGTGGATAATTACCTGCGTAGCTCGCGGGGTCTAAGTGCGCGCATGCATCTTTACCGCGTGCAATGGATGACAGTCGCTCTTAAGCGTGATAACCGCGTGCTCGACATCAATATTCTTAGCAACCTGCAGTCGAGCATTGCATTTTTTGCGTCTACCTCCATCCTTATTTTGGCGGGTCTTTTAGCGCTTTTGGGCGCAACCCCTCAAGTTTTTGCCATTCTCAAGCAGATCCCCTTTGCCGAGGTGCCCGCCAAAATGATCTGGTATATCAAGGTGTTTTTGCTGTGCTTTATGTTTATTTATATCTTTTTCAAAATGACGTGGTCCCTTCGCCAGCTCAACTATACCTCGGTTTTGCTTGGCGCCATGCCCCTCCATAATGACCCACACCGTGATCACTATATGCCAACGGCTAGGCGCGCCGCCATGATCAATACCATGGCCGCCCGCGACATGAACCGGGGTCTTCGCGCCTATTACTTTTCCATTGCCGCGCTTTCTTGGTTTGTAAGCCCCCTTCTTTTTATGATCTCGACAGGCCTTATTATGGTGGTGCTTTTTAGGCGGGAATTTCATTCGAAGATTGTTCAAATCTTGTCATCTCCCAGCAAAAACACCCATAAAGACGTAACCGAGTAGAGGGGCAATTTTTAAAAGCCCCCTCCTCTATTCCTTTTGGCAAACCAGGGGGAGTGTGATATTTCTAACAGCATTTGCAGTATGAGGTTCTAAAGATCTATGGTTATCTTACGTTTTGCGCCCAGTCCCACAGGCCTGCTTCATGTGGGTAATGCCAGAACCGCCCTTGTAAACTGGCTTTTTGCTAAGCGTCATCAAGGGACGTTTATTTTGCGTTATGATGATACGGACCTTGTCCGCAGCAAAGAAGAATACGCAAGCGCCATTGCCCAAGATATGGCCTGGCTTGGTTGGGATCATGACGCCGTATACTATCAATCAAAGCGCCTCCCGCTTTACGAAAAAGCCTTTGAAATACTAAAAGCCTCGGGCCGCCTTTACCCCTGTTATGAAACACCTCAAGAGCTTGACTTTAAAAGAAAACGCCTCCTCTCCATGGGCAAGCCCCCCCTTTATGACCGAGCGTCTCTTAATTTAAGCACTGAACAAAAAGAAGCCTATGAAAAGGAAGGGCGCACGCCCCACTGGCGTTTTCTTCTAGAGCACCGCGCGGTTGCTTGGCAGGATCTTGCGCGCGGTCCCCTTTCTTATGACGGGGCGTCGCTGTCTGACCCAATCCTCGTGCGCGAAGATGGGAGCTTTGTGTATACTTTTTGCTCGGTTGTGGATGACCTCGATATGAAGGTGACCCATATTTTGCGTGGCAACGATCACATCAGCAACACGGCTGTGCAAATCCAACTTCTCGAAGCCCTGGGTGGCAACGCTGCCGACATTAACTTTGGTCACTTTCCCCTGCTCGTGGGTGAAAACGGTGAAGCGCTGTCCAAGCGTCTTGGCAGTCTATCCCTTCAAGAGATGCGTGAAAACGGGGTCGAGGCCATGGCCATCAGCAGCTATCTTGCCCATCTTGGCACGCGCGATGAGATCACGCCGGAAACAACTCTCACCCCGCTTATTGAGCACTTTGATCCGTCGGCGTTCTCGGCCAACACCCCGAAGTTTTCTCCGACAGACCTCAAGCGCTTGAGCGCCAAACTTCTTCATAGAATGTCCTATGACCAGGTGAAAGACCGGCTTTCTCACATGCAGCTTGCTCATATTACAGAGGACTTTTGGCAAATGGCGCGCGAGAATATCGAAACCCTTGGTGAAGTCGCAGGGCTTTGGGATATTTGTCACGGCGCCTTTTCCCCAACACCCCGCGCAGATGACGCCCCTTATCTCAAAGAAGCGCTCGCCCTTTTACCCGAAGAGCCTTGGGACGAGAACACCTGGCAAACTTGGACCGCCAGCTTAAAAGAACAAACGGGCCGCCAAGGGCGCGCCCTATTCCTTCCTTTGCGGTGGGCCTTGACGGGGCTTGAGCACGGCCCAGAGATGAAAAAAATCTTACCCTTCATCGGACGTGAGATTGTTCAAGCGCGGCTAAGGAGCGCGTAATTCCCCATGGCACACCTGACCCCTAAGATTCATCTCTATCACTCGCGCACGAAGAAGGTCGAGCCTTTTACCCCGCGTGAACCCGGAAAAGTCGGCATGTATGTGTGCGGTCCCACTGTTTATGACCGGGCGCACCTGGGAAACGCAAGACCTGTCGTCGTTTTTGACGTTTTGTTTCGCCTTTTTCAAACACAGTTTGACGTGACGTATGTGCGCAATATCACGGATATCGATGATAAAATTATGGGCGCAGCCAAGGCGCAAAATCGCCCCATTGATGACATTACCAAGGAAACCACCAGGTACTTTCACGAGGAAATGGAAGCTCTTAAAGCCCTCCCGCCCACCTTTGAGCCACGTGCAACCCAGTACGTGGATCAGATGATTTCCTTTATTGAAGCGCTTATCGCCAAGAATCATGCCTACGAAGCAGAAGGGCATGTGCTTTTTGATGTACCGTCCCTCCCCTCATATGGATCTCTCTCCCACTGTCACCAAGAAGAGATACTGGCAGGCGCAAGGGTAGAGGTAGCACCGTATAAAAGAAATCCTGCTGATTTTGTTTTATGGAAACCCTCAACCCTTGATCAACCCGGATGGGAAAGCCCGTGGGGACGTGGGCGTCCTGGGTGGCATATTGAATGCTCTGCCATGTCACTTGCTCTTCTTGGTACTCACTTCGACCTGCACGGCGGCGGTCAGGACCTTTTGTTTCCTCACCATGAAAATGAGTGCGCTCAAAGTACTGCGTTGAACGGAACGGATAGCTTTGCTCAGCACTGGCTGCACAACGGTATTTTAACCGTGAACGGCGAGAAAATGTCCAAGTCCCTTGGGAATTTTGTGACTGTGCAAGAGCTTTTGACAAAGGCGTCGGGCGAAACCGTACGCCTGGCCCTTCTTTCGACCCACTACCGCCAAGCCCTTGATTGGACCGAGGCCACGATGACCCAAGCAAAAGCCGTTCTCGCGCGTCTTTACACAGCCCTCAAGGGTTTCGACCCACAGCGCGCAACAAAGTCTAAGATCGATCCTGCTTTTCTGCAGGCGTTGTGTGAGGATTTGAATACCCCCAAAGCGCTCACCCGCCTTCACGAGCTTTCCTCCGCCATTCATAAGGCCGAGGATGAAAAGGAAAAACAAATGCTCCAAGGCACTCTGAAAAAGAGTGCTGATCTTTTGGGACTTCTTACCCAAGACTATCAAAGCTGGTCCCAAAACTTGCCTGCGGGTCTGACCCTTGAGAGCATACATGCCCTGATTCAAGAACGTATCGATGCCAAAAAACGCAAAGACTTTGCCAAGGCGGACGCGATCCGTTGTCGCTTAGAAGGAGACGGCATCCTTCTTGAGGACGGCGTTGGGGGAACCACGTGGCGCCGCAGCACATAGAAAACCAAGGCCTTACCCTCAAGCCTTTGATCGAACGCCGTGACCTTGCGGCGTTCTTTTCCATTATTCAGGAACTTCGTCCCCATCTTGTGGACCTAGATACTTTTGTGAATCAAGTATATACACAAAATCAGGAAGGGTATGTTCTTCAAGGACTTTCTTGGAACAGCGTACCTGTGGGCGCCATGGGGTACCGAATGCTTACGACCCTTGCGTGGGGGAAAATCCTGTACATTGATGATTTGGTTGTTGCAAATATCTACCGCGGTCAAGGCTTTGGAAGGTATCTTTTAGATGCCACACAACCCACATTGCGCGGGAACAAGGGTGTAGCGCCGTTCATCTTGACACAGGCTACGCCCGGCACACCGCCCACCGGCTTTATCTGCGTTATGGGTTTGATCTTAGCTGCCACCATCTCTCATACACCCTGTGAGCGATCTCTATGTATCATCTCTTCTATTACGGCATTCTTAATCATTTTTTTGAATAAAATGGATACCTCCTATCTCTTCAAGGAATTGATTTTTTGCACGTTTTGTTTACAGTGTCCCCATAGGTTAAGCTTCTGCTATCCGTGCCTTTACAAAACCCTATGAACGTTGTTTTATAGTGTGCGGCACCAAAAAAAATCCAACCCATATGGTCCGTGACAGGGGTTACATATGACTGTAAGTGACATGACAAACGACATCACACCCAGAAAAAAAATTTCAACAAAAAGTTTAGTGAAATGGGTGACGCTCTAGTCGATGGTCACCCTTTAGTTGAACAAGATGATGAACGCATGTACTGGATTGGCATTGGTGCTTCCGCAGGCGGCCTTGAAGCTTTGCGTGAACTCGTTTCAACCCTTCCCAAACATCAAAGTATGCCCTCAACTTATATTGTTGCCTAGCACCTTTCCCCCAAACATCAAAGTATGATGGTCCAGCTGGTCGAACGCGCCCCCCCTCTTTCTGTACGTGAACTTGAAAACGGTACAATTCCAGAGCCCAACGTCATGTATGTGACCCCTCCTTTTTGTAGAAGACGGCGTTTTGTACCTGCCTCAACCCATTTCACCAATCAGCCCCAAGCCGTCTGTTGATAACTTTTTTACGTCTCTGGCAGAAAGTGCAGGCGATCATGCCATTGGGATTATTCTTTCTGGCACGGGGTCAGACGGTGCCCACGGCATGCGGGCCATTCGCGCAGTGGGCGGCATTACCATTGCCCAAGAACCTATTACAGCCAAATATGACGGCATGCCTAAAAGCGCCATTGAAACTGGGTGCGTAGATCTTGTGCTGCCCCTTAAAAGCATGATCCAAGAGCTCTTCAAAATCATGCGCACGCCTAATCACTTGCGAATCCTTAAAGGAGATGATATTCAGCGAACTAATATTCAAGAGCTTTTGCACCTTCTCAAAGAACGTCACAGCGTTGATTTTAAAGATTATAAAACAGGCACTTTATATAGACGAATTAATAGACGTATGGCGGCGTGCAATGTTTATAACTTGAATGAATATCTCGAGCATATTCATAAAAATTCAGAAGAACTGAATACCCTTTTTAAAGATATCATGATTTCTGTCACCAATTTCTTTAGAGACGCTGACTGTTTTGGCGACCTAAAAGAGTCCATTGTAGAAATTGTGAAAAATAAAGCGCCTAACGAACCCATGCGTGTATGGGTACCGGGCTGCGCCACGGGCGAAGAAGCTTACTCGATCGCTATTCTTTTTGCAGAAGCCTGCGGCGGCATTACGGCTATGAGCAAAAAGTTCCGCCTTCAAATCTTTGCAACCGATATTGATACGGACGCCCTCACCCGCGCACGTAAAGGCATTTATCCAGAGTCGACCCTTTCCAATGTTGAAGTTGCCGTACGCGAACGCTACTTTAGGACAAGGGAAAACGCCTATGAAATTACAAAACCCTTGCGTGATCTCGTGGTGTTCTCACGGCACAACGTATTCGAGGATCCGCCTTTTTTGCGCATGGATCTCATTGCCTGTCGTAACCTTCTGATATATTTCAATGCAAAGCTTCAGCATAGCGTGCTGAGTCTTTTCCATTATGCGATGCAACCAGATGGTGTTTTTTTTCTTGGCAAATCTGAATCCCTTGGACATTCGGTGAACCTTTTCCAGATCCTTGATAGCAAACATAAACTTTATAAAAGAAAACTTGTGAGCAGCGGCGAATACGCTCAGCAGTCGCGGGCAAATTACGCGACCACGGCGCCCTTGAAAAAGATTGACATCCCAGGCCTGCAGTCCGCTAACAAAAGCATGCATGACCTGCCTGATGCGTTCATCGAAGCACTCTCGCCAGACAGCCTTCTTATTGACGAGAACATGGATATCATCCGTGTGTATGGGGACGTGCATGCCTATACACAGCTTTCCCCTGGTGGCATCAGTATGAATTTGCTCAGCCTTGCCAGAAAAGAATTCCGTCAAGAGCTTCGTGCCCTTGTTTTTAAAATTATCCGTGAGCAAAAGTCTTATACAGTTTTACCTAAGAAGCTAGAACTGCAAGGCAAGCTATATGAGATTAACATTGTCATAAGGCTATTACACTTAAAGCACACCCCAGAACGCCTTATTCTCGTTTCCTTTGAAAAATAAGACAAGTCAAAGATGATCTTACTATTAGGCCCAATGATGCCCCTAACGGCGCCTATCTTGGAGAGCTTGAACAAGAGCTCGCGGCAAGCAAAGAACACTTGCAAACCGTTGTCGAAGAGCTTGAAACCTCTAACGAAGAGCTTCAATCCACCAACGAAGAACTACAGTCGTCCAACGAAGAACTTGAAACTGCCAACGAAGAGCTGCAGTCCACCAACGAAGACTTGAACAACATTAAGGAGAGCATCGATTATCCGATCCTCGTTGTGAACAAAGAGCTTAAAATAACACGCTTTAACAAAGCCTCCACAGACCTTTTTGCCCTTGCCGATGACACACATGGCGAAGCTCTTACGAATGTTGTGACGTGCATTGATATTCCACATTTGCGACAAGATGTTGAAACAGTTATCAAAAAACAAGCGTCCCACGCGCATCAGCTTGACTTTGAAGAAGTCTCGTACCTAGAGCGTATTACGCCCTACCGGAATGAAAGCGGCCGTGTGGACGGTGCTATTCTTACCTATGTCAACAATACGACCGAACGAAAAGCGCAGGTAAAGCTTGCCGAAAGTGAAAGCAGATTTCAGCTTGCCGTGGCGGGATCAAGTTCAGGTATTTGGGATCTTCATATTAAGTCAGGACGCATGTACTGCTCGGCCATTATGTTTAAAATTATGGGGATTCGTGTTGACAATGAAAAATATACCCTGAAACAATTTGAGCGACGCATCCATCCCGATGATGTGCAAAGTTTTAAAGCCTACTATGAAAAGCATCTGTCAGATCATGAAGACTTCAACATGGAGTTTCGCTTAAAAAAGGATCGAGTGGCTATGTCTGGGTTGAAATGCGTGGGCAAGCGGTATGGAATGAGAACAGGCATGCGTGCCGCATGGCAGGATCACTTGATGATATTTCCGAACGGGTGGACACACAAATCAAGCTAAAACTTAGCGAAGAGAAATATCGCCTGCTTGTTAATGGGATTGTAGATTGCGGTATTTATTGGCTTGATATCAATGGATATGTTAGCAGCTGGAATACAGGTGCCGAAAAGTTAAAGGGGTACTGCGAAGAAGAAATTATTGGCCAACATTTTTCTATTTTCTTTACAGAAATTGATAAAACGAACAAAATTCCCGAGCAAATCCTTACCATCGCAAAGAATGAAGGTCGCTATGAAGGAACAGGTGAGCGTGTTCGTAAAGGAGGAGAAATCTTTTCTGTACACGTCATTCTAGATCCCATTCATGATGAAAGGGGTACCATTCTTGGATTTGCTAAAATTTCACGTGACGTAACAGAACGCGAGCGCCTTATAGAGAAATTGACCGAGTCCAACATAGAGCTTGAATCGTTTGCCTATGCGGCTTCCCACGATCTAAAGGCGCTCCTTCGTGTGATTGATAATGCGTCGCGTTGGCTTGAAGAAGATTTGGCCGGTCATCTTGATCAAGAAAGCCTTGAAAATATGCAACTGCTACGCAGCCGTGTCTCACGGATGGGCAAGCTTCTTGATGATATGCTTGAATACTCACTCATTGGCAGCAAAATAACGAGTCGTCCCATGGAAATGATCCAAGGAGACGTGCTTATTAAGGACGTTCCATTCCTTCTGGCTCCTCCTTCTAGTTTTTCTATAACCTATGACAAAAGATTTGAAGCGACAAAACTGCCTAAGTTTTTCATCCAACGGGTCCTCATGAATCTTATCAGCAATGCCATCAAGCATCATGACAAGAAAGAAGGGAACATCTTTTTATCTCTTGAAGAAGATAATCTTTATTATACTATTACTGTTGAAGATGATGGACCGGGAATTTCATCTCAATTTCATGCACAAGTTTTTAAAATGTTTCATACGCTCAAACCCCGTGATAAGGCAGAGGGTAGCGGGATGGGTCTTGCCATGGTCAAAAAGCAAGTCGAGCATTTTGGTGGTAGCATCGCCTTAGAATCTGAAGAAGGAAAAGGATGCCGCTTCCGCTTTTCTTGGCCTAAGAAGATCATGCCGCTATAAGGAGGTTACATGAAAACAATCACACGCCCAATCAATGTGCTGCTGGTGGATGATGATGACGGAGATGCTAAAACGCTCAAGAGAGCTTTTCATAAACTTGGCCTTGATAAAATCATGACACATGCAAGGGATGCCCTTGAAGCTCTTGATTACTTAAAAGGAAAAAATGGAAAAGATCGTCTTAAGCGGCCATGTATACTTTTGGTGGATCTCAATATGCCACGTGTCAATGGGCTGGAACTCATTAGAATTATTCGTGACGACGACGATTTGAAAAAGCTTGTCATATTTATTCTCACAACGTCAGATCTTGAAGAGGATAAACAGGCTGCTTACAAGCTCCATGTAGCTGGGTATATTGTTAAGCAAACAGCTAACGATAATTTTGCTAGCCTTGCAGACTTTGTTGAGCGATACTGTAAGACAGTGGATCTTCCTTTATAAGAGAAGAAAATAGCAGATGTCCAACACATTTCATTTTCTTATTGCAGATGACGATCTTGGCGATAGAAAACTCATCAGAACGTCCCTTATTTCTTCGGGCCTTTGTTTTGAGTCAACAGAAGTTTCTACGATCGAAGAGGCTCTTGATGCGTGCGAAAGGGTCTCTTTTGATTGCGCAATTCTAGACTACCGCCTGCCTGGAAGGGACGGCCTTGCAGGCATTTCCCTCATGCGAGACAAGTACCCGTATATGCCTATTGTCATGTCTACAGGTAAGGGAGACGAGCGCATTGCAGCAGAAGCGATCAAGAGAGGCGCAGAAGAATATATTTCAAAGGATCATATTGACGCAAAAACCCTTCGTCACATCAGTGAAAATGCTGTAAAACGTGCCGCTCTCAAGCGTCGTGTTACCGAACAGCAACTAGAACTAGAGCAATTTGCCCATATTCTTGCCCATGATCTAAAAGCCCCTCTTCGGGTGATCACAAAATTTGGAGAGCTTTTAGAAGAAGAGCTTACCACTACCGCTGACATTGAAGAAGCGCTTAGGCTATCGGGTCGTATGTCTTTAGCGGCAGCTCGGGTCACAAAGCTGATCGACACCGTACATGGATATACTCACCTTCGTAAACCTATTCTTTTGGCGCCCGTGCAACTTAGAGAAGCACTCCAAGATGCGCTCCATAATCTAGCGCCCCTAGTTAAACAAAGCAATACGGCCTTTACGTGTGAGTTCCTACCTGAAGTTTCAGGAAACAAGGAGCAGCTTGCTCAGGTTTTTCAAAATCTTATCGAGAATTCCATTAAATTTTCCACAACCACAGAGCCACACATTCGTATCTGGTGTGAACAACAAAGCGACCATATGTGGCGTATTTGCGTCGAAGATAATGGCATGGGCATTCCTAAAGGGTACTATAAAACAATTTTTGAGCCCTTCAAAAAACTTCATAGCCAAGATGACTTTGAAGGAAGCGGCCTTGGGCTTGCCATTTGCAGAAAGATTGTAGAGCGTCACGGCGGTATGATCACATGTGACGCCGCAAAAACTGGCGGTACCGTCATCAGGTTTACCTTGCGCCCCTCTTAGCTATCCAAAGCCATTTAAAAGCAACAAATGTCTATAAGCCACTCAAGCAAGGGATCTCGTGTACAAAATGATCCCCTAATTTTCACACTAATATATATTTCTTCTTAATAGTGGGATCAACTGTCGTATCACTCGCTAAATATTTTATATTTTCAGTTACATGCATAAATGCAATCTTTTAATTTTGCAATATAGAAAATATTACTTAAAGTGAATAGAATATTGAGCTATAATTTATTGATATAAGCTTTGTACTGAAAGAGAATGGTTATGACAAAAGGCATAATTTCTTTTTTCTTCTTCCTTTTTCTTGCTCAGAACTCTGCTTTCGCCACTACTGAAATAACGTCATTTAAAGAAATAAATATTAAAAACTTACCTCCAGATACACTTGTTCTTTTAGATATAAACAAGAACATTCTTGTGGAGAGAAATGATACACAGCTCTCTAGGAAGCTGACAAACAAGAATGAGCATTATCGTCTTATAGAGCATGATGCCGCACAAACTCTTAGCAGACTAAAATCTGCAGCACCTGGAATTGTCATTCTTGCGCTAACAACCCAATCACTGAGGCTTGCTTCGGATGCGAATCAAAGACATGACTACCTAGAAAATGCCAGCATTCCTCTTTCACGTAACAGATTTTCACATCTAAATAGTAAGCAACTATGTGGCAGCAAAAGTGCTGGCTTTATGAAGGGTGTGATTTATACCGCACAACTAGACAAGGGGGTCTGCCTTGAGGATTTCTTGAACCAATCAGGCTTTCAGCCAGCACATTTAGTTTTTGTAGATGACCTAGAAACAAACATAAATGATGTAAAACGGTTTGCTCAAAAAAGAGGCCTTACCCTAGACACTTACTTAATGCGTGGTTTTGATACATTGAAGTCATATGTAGTAGGTTCGCTACGTGCACAAGGTTTACCTAAGGAATTTGATCATGGAAAATATCTTGGACTGCACCAAGATCTCAAGGATCACGTTAAGGAGAGGAGTCCTGCTCAAGCCTATTCGTTTGCACAAGATCACTATCTTAAATGGGGTATTAAGGAAAATCGCTTTATAGGATTACCCAAAGACTTTGATCCACAACTCTATTTAACGCATAATCCTGATCTTATCCAGTTTACTAAGGAACATGGACTAGAACCTCTTGCCTTTGCGAAAGAGCATTATCAAAAATATGGTTATCAAGAAGGGCGTACTTATAAAGGTCCTCTTCCTCGAAAGTTTGATGCAACAATATATTTGAAACTAAATCGAGACTTAGAGAATTTTGCAAAAGAACATCATCTTGATCCACTAGATTTTGCGAAGGAGCATTATATAAGTAATGGCGCTAAGGAAAATAGACAATACAAAGAGAAGAAAATCGCTCTGCCTAACGATTTTAATTCAATGGCTTATCTAGCGCTAAACAAAGATATAGCTCAAGAACTTCAGAGAAGTACGCTTGATGCCACTACTTTTGCCAAAGAACATTACAGAACAATCGGTTATAAGCAAGGAAGACCATATATGGCCCCTTTACCTGCTGACTTTGATGGTGAAAAGTACTTAAAATTAAATAGTGATTTATCTAGTTATGTAAAACGTCACAACATTAATCCTATAGATTTTGCAAGAAATCACTATCGAAATTCTGGTTTTCTTGAGCATCGACATTATAAGTAAAATGGTTCATAGCCAAAACGTTACACACCATCTTTAATATAAGGTAGTGCTGATTTTTATCGTAGTTAGTGTTTGTAAGATTTAAATCTTTTGAAGAAGGAATCATGAGAAACTCGTGATCCCCTTCTATGGTAAAGATATAATAATTGGCCTACTTATTTTTAGCAGCTGGATCGACAGTCGTGCCACCCGCAAGCTTGTCACATACGCCTTTGGGAAGGAAAATCCAATCATTGGGGTCTTTGTCTTTTTTAGCCTGCCCCGCGCAAGAGTTTCCGTTAGATGCGCAGTCATTCTTGCCTGCTTTGACAACGCCGTAACATTTTTCTCTGGCTGCACCTTCGTCGGCTGCTTGTGCCATGCCTGTTTGAGCCACAAAAGCCAGCATCGCGCTGGCAGACAGTAATTTACCTTTCATACACTTTTCCTCCCTTACTTTTTTAAGAACGATCAACCAACCGTTCGTTCTTAAAAGTCTGTCTTATCTCCTAAGAAGTGTCAATAAGGAGTCATTAAGACGGTCTATGGGCTTCGATCACAAATCTTGTCATTTCTTTTGCTTGAAGAGCGGCGTGCGCGATGCCTCCTACATACCAGCCAGAATAAGCGCCCATAATGGCTATAAAAATCTGCTCGGCCACTTGACGAGGGTTTTGAAGCGCTGAATCTTTTGCAAAATTCTCCAACTCCTCTATGACAAAGTCACAGTGATTTTTGGATATTTGACGAATGACGTGATGGGGATCTTCGAACTCACTGGTCGCTTTGATAAAAGGACAACCATAGCAATCGTCTTGCGAGAAAAATGCGTGAAGAGCGTCAAACAAGACAGAAAGTCTTCCTTCTGAGGTTAATCCCGGCCTTTGCCATGCGTCTTGGCATTTGTCTTTAAATGTCTGACTAAGTACGCGAAGGGATTCTTCAATCAGTTGATCTTTATTTTGGAAGTAGTGATAAAGGGTCGCTTTTGTAATCCCTGCCGACCGCGCAATCCGATCAACACCCGTAATTTTGTATCCTTCCCTATAAAAGATCTGCGCAGCAGTCTTGAGAATTTTACCACGTGTGGATAAGGCGTTAGACATTCTTGAAATCAACTTTTTCTAAAATTATTATGTTGTACATCTTATCCTAACTCACCCCAATCATAAACCCTACTGTCGTTGTTGAGTTTTTTTGATCAGGCATCCCCACTTGAGCCTGCTTCGAATCTGTGGTATAAAATATAGACCGATCGTTCGGGAGAGGCGTCGGAAACAACAAGAAAACAGGGAGTATAACCGAATGGAACTATCAAAAAAGAATCAATACGCCACAGCCGCCCTTGCCGGCGTTCTAAGCCTCAGCCTTGCCTCAGCTGTTCTTGCCTCTGACTCAGGCAGCAGTGAGCACGGCGAAAAGAATGGGTGTAAATCTACTGATGGTAAAGAAAAGCACGCCTGCAAAGGACAAAACTCTTGTAAAGGCCAAGGCGCTGACGGCAAGAACGAGTGCAAAGGTCACGGAAGCTGCCGCACCGACGGTAACTAGTCTTTGTGCGATGGTTGTGGGGGAAACCCCACAATGACCTTTTGACGAGTCAGGTGCGTTCATGAAGACCCTCCCCTTTTTAGGCTTTGGCCTTGGCCTTCGGGCAAAACACTATCCGTATATTTTCGAGCATAGGCCTTCCGTTGATTGGTTCGAGATCATTTCAGAAAATTTTATGGATACGCACGGAAAACCAAGGCGCAGCCTTGAAAAAATAAGGCAGGATTATCCGGTTGTCATGCACGGCGTATCTCTTTCCATTGGAACCGTCGATCCTTTGAACTCACCTTACCTTAAGCAATTAAAGGATCTTATTCAGTGGTTAGAGCCTGCATGGATCTCTGATCATCTGTGTTGGACAGGCGTTGCCCACAAAAACACCCACGATCTTTTGCCTGTTCCCTATACTGAAGAAGCGCTCCACCATATTGTTGATCGCATCAAGCGTGTTCAAGATTTTTTAGGCCGCCCCGTAGCCTTTGAGAACCCCTCAACTTATCTAGAGTTTCAAACCTCTCACATGCAAGAAGAGGAGTTTCTTGCCCGCATGGTAGAAGCCTCAGACGCCCTTCTTCTCCTTGATGTGAACAATGTTTACGTCAGTTGTTATAATCACGGTTGGGACCCAAAAACCTATCTTGATGCCCTGCCCCTTGATCGCGTCATTCAAATCCATTTGTCGGGCCACACTAATAAAGGCACCCACATTATCGATACCCACGATGCTCACGTCACTGATGAAGTTTTCTCCCTTTATCAATATGTCATCTCAAAAGCAGGACGCACGCCTAACACCATGGTAGAGTGGGATGATCAGATTCCAGAGTTTCCTGTATTATACGCAGAGCTAGAAAAAGCCAGAATTCTTTCCAACACACCCACGCAAGGCTTTTTCTTTGACATGCCCTTCAAAGACACCTGCCCTTTTATGTGTGAGGATATAAGCCTTGATGCGGCTGAACGTCGCATGCAAGAAGCGATTCTTTTAGGGCACGCAGGCTACACGCACCCTGAGTCCTGGATTGTCCCCAAAAGTGATTTTTCATCCCAAGCCCAGCTTGATGTATACATCAATGCGTACCGGTGGCGCCTTCAAGGGGTAGTGGCAGATGACTACGAGGTCTTAAGTCAATACCTTGGACCTAAAGCCTTTCACGTGTTGGTGCGTGACTTCGTAGAGAGCATTCCCTCGACACACTTTAACATAGGGCGTTACGCCGTCTCTTTCTCTGCATTTGTTAAGGACGCTTTGCCGGAGGATCTTTTTGCCCATGAGCTATGCCTTCTTGAAACCGCGATCTCGCAGCTTGCTGATTTGCCAGAAACAGCGCCTCTTACCCCTCAAGACGTCGCAAGCATCACCCCTGAAAACTTTCTAAGCGCCACCCTTTATCCAAGAGCCACCCTTCAGCTTTTTCACTTTAAAACCAACGTGAATGACTATTACCAAGCGGTCCTTACCAACGAGGTCCTTCCCACCCCTACAGCCGCAGACACATACTACGCCGTTTACCGGCACGAAGATGAAATGTGGCGCTTGAGGCTTGGAAAAGAAGAACACACCTTTTTGCAAGCACTCTTTGAAGGCGTCAGCATCAGCACTGCCTTAGATACCCTTCCGCCTGAGCTCCCCCAGGACGCTTTGGGGGCCTGGTTTGCAAGATGGCTATCAAACGGCCTTTTATCCAACAAAATCGAGTATTTCAAAAGGCTAAACAAAGGAGCCGCGTGATGCAGATGATGCACAAAACAGTCCGCTTTTTTTCGTGGCTATTTGATAAGCTTAACACCCTGAGTTTTTTGCCTATTCTTGGCATACGTGTGTGGATTGGCCTTGTTTTTTGGAGATCTGGGAAAACTAAAATCGCCGACTGGGCAGGGACTGTTGCCCTTTTTAAAGATGAATACAAGGTCCCCGTGATACCGCCTGAAATAGCCGCCTTTTTAGCAACAAGCGTAGAGCTAAGTGCGCCCATCATGGTAATCCTTGGCATGGGGGCCCGATTTGGCGCCCTTGCCATGCTGTTGATGACCGCCGTCATCGAATTTACGTACATGCACTTTGATGTGCACGTCGTGTGGGCGCTAATGCTTAGCCTGATTTTTTTTCAAGGAGCGGGAAAAGCGTCAGTGGATTACTTGATAAAGACTAAAGGGTTATCACATTTTGGAAAAGAAAGTTTCTAATTTTTCAAACAACATTGTCACAGTCCCACCTTCAGCTCTTTTTTCTAACCATGGGACTGTGCGAATACGCTTTTCCTCTATTCTATAAAGGGATAATGTGTCAATGATTTAAAGAGAAGGTTCTTTCGATCTTGCTCTGCACGCTCTGCCTGCTGCTCGAACGCTTTGAAAGCGGGATTATCACAAGAGAACGCTTGGTCTTTTTAAAAACATAACCTATATTCCGGCTTTTTCAGGAGTTGTTTTAACCGTTACAAAAGCTTCTTGGGGCACATCGTTTCTGCGCAGAAAATACTTTTTGTATACCCGAAGCCCTACAGAGGTCGCAAGATTCTCAATAAAACCATGAGGAATCTCAAAGTAGTCAGTCTTAATATCTGTTACTTGCCTCATGGATTTTCCACTAATATAGCTTGGGAATTCAATTTCTACTTTTGTTGGGTATTCTTTTGCTTTTTTATACATTAATAGGCCATAGCCAATCATAAACATTTCTTTTTCCAAAGCCTTATTCATAAGCATTTGTTGATAATATGCTTGCTGCGACTCCTTTGGTTCTGCAAACGTATCGCGCATATATTCCTCGAACCCCTCCTCCATCTGAAGAGTATTCAAGTCATGGATCAGATAAAAACGAGATCCCTTTTTAAGAGCCTGACTTGAAGCCGCAAACATCTTGACGATTCTTTGGGAGAGCAATAATGGACAAGGCTCAAGGCTGAAATGAAGTCAGCACCGTTTGGAACGTATGTAGGGAATTTCGGCTCATCAAACAGTTTCACACAATCTGAGATAACAATATTAAAGGTCCCTTTAAGAGACATATTCAAAGAGCTTTTAGCAGCCTCCTCACGCAGTTTCATAAGAGGGATCAAATTACGTCCATCCTTTTCGCTGACGATAAAGGTCGTATGGTTAGGATTTTCTACATATTCAAAAACTTTAAGCGGCCAGGCCCCAAAGCCCGCGCCAAGTTCGATCCAAACCATGGGGTTCTTTTCGGTGGCTTTAAAGTAAGAGACATCAAGAAAAACATCCTCTCCAAAGGGGCCGTAATTTGTGAACTGAAATCCGTATTCTCCCATCATCCCTACCTCTGTTCTTTGCTGGGTAAAACAAGGGTAATGGGTCAAATCAAGGGTTCGTCTCTTTTTGGCCTTAATATCTGAAAAATATTGGAAATCTCTTCTTTTGCTGATTGAGGGGTTTGCGCGTTCT
This sequence comes from Alphaproteobacteria bacterium, assembly GCA_013911655.1. GTDB lineage: Bacteria > Pseudomonadota > Alphaproteobacteria > Caedimonadales > UBA1908 > JACESU01. Next base: position 740,039 of record JACESU010000001.1, on the reverse strand, counting down.
CAAGTTTAAGACCGTCAAAAGGAGTGAACCTTGCTTGGGGGATTGAAGGTTTCTCGATTGTTTTCTCTTGCCCTTGCAATAATGACTGCGAGGCCATAACTTGTCAGCAAAGCCCTAAGACCCAAAGAGCCGCATAATACCTTTTCTTCATAAAATAAGCTCCTCATTTAATATTAAATATTTTTCATTTTTTTTTAATTTTTACATTTCCCATTTATAAAGCGGGAAAGTAGAAATCATCTATATAAGAAGGCACATTGCTATGCCTTCTTGGGTGTTATTTTCTTTCCTCTATAAAAGGATAATAAGGAACATGTTTATAAATCACATTTTTTCGTTGTTGATCTGCAAGGACTGCGCGTCTTACAAGGTTTTTAAAACGAGGATTTGTTGGATAAAACATACTTTCTTTTTCAAAAACATACGTAATCGTTGATGCTTCTTTGGGTGATGAGCGTTGGGGTCGATAAAATTCTGCTAACTCGTTTGCATTACAATTTGTAAACAAATATGTCTTTTCTACAAGACGAAACCCCACAGAGGTTGCCAGTTCTTCGACAAAATCTGATGAAGGCTCGAAAAAATCCATAGGGATTTTTGTAAAGTGACGTGACATTTCTTCACTAACATAGGCAGGAAATTCAAATCCTTTTTGTACCATCCCTTCTTTTATAGTACGAAGCTGAAGCATCACCATGGCAACGCGCGCGTCATCCTCTTGCATAGCAGCTTCAAGAAAGCCCATAAAATACTGCGGATCTTGATCAAAGAATTTTTTGGGGATGCTATTGAATAACTTTTGTTCCGCTTCTGGATTTATCTCAAATCTATTGGTGTCATGTGCCACATAAAAACGCCCCTTATTTTTTGAATGAGCGCTTGCAGCCGAGAAAAGTTCGATGACTTTTCTAGGTGAGCAGTAATGAATCATATTTAATGCGGAAATAAAGTCAGCTCCGTTAGGGATAAATTGATGAAACTGGGGGGCACGAAACATCTCGATACAATCACTGGACACCTGGTGAAACCGTTGACTAAGCCCTTTATTACGTTGATTATTCGGCGCCTTTGATAGAAGTTCGTCTAACGCTCTTAGATTATCTTCGCAATGATCGTTAACCACAAAAAGCGTGTGGTCAGGGTTTTCTACGTATTCAAAAACCTTCAAAGGCCACGCACCGCGCCCTGCGCCAAGTTCAAGCCAAACCATGGGATTATTTTTAGATGCTTTGAATGACCAAACATCAAAAAAGACCGACTCGCCAAACACACCGTAATCTGTGTACTGCATTCCGTACACCCCAAATCTGTCAAGTTGCGACTTATTTTGGGTCAAAATCGGAAATTCCCGCAAGTCGAGCTCTCGTCTTTTCTTGACTTCTAGATGAGCTGGTTGCTGCAAAATTCTTGTAACATCAAAATCAGTGATGTTTTTTTCATCTTGTGCCGAGCTCTGCGACGGGGCGGATGTAAATGTTTTAATAGCAATTTGCTCGCTAAGAGCCGCTTTGACCACATAGACTTGACGCGCAACCGGCTGTTTGTCATCAAGGGAAGCTGGTGTCGAGCCCATCACTTGAGCACAAAAACTCAAGAGGAAAAGGGCTGTATAATATCTTGTTTTCATAAATAATCTCCTTATGAATGACCGCGTTTTTTACGTAACACCGTTATATGATGCCTTTTACATTTTTTTGTCAATTTTTAACAATTTCAAAGGTATTAATGGCATTATTCTTCTAACTATGCACAACCCTGCAGATACTACTTTCTTTTTTGCGCAAGCAAGATCTTGAAAAAAATCTTCTCATCGGCCTTCTTCTCCAGTAAAGTCATCAATCAACAAACCCATGAAGAAAGCATATGCCCCCCCCTTGTGTTATCCTTGTAGAACCTCAGCTGGACCAGAATATTGGAAAAGTTGCCAGAGCTATGTTAAATTTTGGCCTGACGGACCTTCGTCTTGTGCGTCCCCAAACCGAGTGGCAAAACGAAACAGCGAGGCGCCTTTCGGCCGGCGCTGAAAGTGTTCTTGAAAACGCCCGCGCCTTTGACAGTTTAATGGCGGCCTCCTTTGATCTCCATCATCTTTATGCAACCACAGCAAGACCCCGGGATATGATTAAAGAGGTCCTGACCCCGCGAGAAGCAGCTATGCGCGTTTATGATGATATTCAAACACGTAGCGAGCGTGTCGGCCTTCTTTTCGGGCCAGAGCGCTGCGGTCTTGAAAACCAGGACATTGCCTTATCTAAGGCCGTGATTACGGTACCACTCAACCCAGAATTTTCGTCACTAAATCTTGCTCAAGCCGTTGTCGTCGTGGCGTATGAATATTTTCAGATACAAAGTGACGCCCTGCCCTGTTCTCCAAGCTCTGCTCTGGCCCAAGATCCGCTCGCCACAAAGGAAGAGCTTGAAGGGTTTCTTTCTCAATTAGACCAAGAACTTGAAAAATCTGGATACTTTAGGGCTGCACACAGACGCACTGTGATGACGCAAAGCCTTCACAATATGTTTTCACGTATGCCCTATACGTCTCAAGAAGTTCGCACTTTGCGCGGTGTTGTGGCTGCTCTCGTCAATCCTCACGGTATTTATTCGCGTCCCAAACGTAAACGAGGTGACTAAGCTCTTTTTTAAGACAAAGCTTCGTTTTCGACTGGTTCTGACTCAGCAGTATGTTCTTCTGGCGCCTCAAGGCTCACAAGCCATTTAAGCGCCTCGTTAAGAGTATGGTCTTGATCTCCCTCTTGATCCTTAACAGGCACTTGGGGGATCAGGGGGGCTGTATTTGGTCCATGAACAGGCAAACGCTTTAGATACACACGCACACGGCGCGATAGCACCACAGGTTCGAATAGGACTCTCTCGCCCAATGTTGCACTTCCAAAAGACTTTGAAAAAGGCCTTGTTAAAAGGTTCGCCGCAATTTGCTCTGTGGCGTACTTTGTTTTCTCGCTTAACAGAATGGCCAAGGGGATTGTTTTTGTATGTTGCAAACGTCGCTCTTGCTTTGTGACAGGAAGTGCTTCGCCTTCAAGGGGAAAAAGAACACGCAGCGACCACCAAAGACCAGCGGCGTCATAGGACCCCGCATCCCGAAGATCTAAGATCCACCCCATCAGCTTACGTCCCGCATATCTGAGGCACAAAGAACGTAAGCTTTGAAAAAAATCGGCGGCAGGAAAGGTCACACCTGTCATATCAGGCAGATATAAATAACCAATCCGTCCTTCGATCAGACGTGCAACGGGCGTAACTTCTGCTTTAGCGTACTTCCCTTTAGCTTGCTGTGGAAGAACCTCTACAATCACACCTTCCACATTGGCCTTAGCAAGCGTCTCCTCTAGAAGAAACCGCCAAGAAGACATCTCATTAAGGGAAAGCGCCTTCTCTGCCAATATGTGAGCGTTTTGCTGCCACTGGGAAAGGTGGTCTTTGGGGACATCTTTTTCAAGCCGCTCTAGAAGAGCAGTGTAAGACAAACCCTCGTCCCCAACGTGAATGTCTTTACAAACGCCATTGGAGCACAAAAGGATACTCAAAAGCATACAAAGATATCTCATGCCCCTCCTATTCCGCTTCCTTTATAAAAAATAGATGGCCTTTATTTCTAAAGGCCATCTTGACGGTTTTTGAGAGGCACCTCAAGAAGGTTTTGTCCTCGTGGATACAGTGTTTGTAGTCTATGCAGATTTAGCTGGAAAAACGACTTCTATTTCAAGGTCTTTGGGGATGACGCTTTGTAGGCGCCCTAGATACTCATTTGCGTAATATCCATCGCCATAAGGTGACGTATTTATTTTTCTGAAATCAAGATATTTTTGTACGAAAAAATCTGTCAAATTTTTTTTTGTCTCTTCACTTGATGTTTTAAACATGCAGAAAGAATGAGTGTAGTCCTTCAAGATATCAAAAACATTGTTAGAGCCCCAAAATGGACCGAATCCAGTTTCTTTATAATGCTTATCTATAAAACTGAGCGCGCTGACCATCCATTGTGCTTTATCCTCGACAGATTGTGCGAAATCATCGGCCGGCGCTGGACAAGTAGAAACATAAAAGGGTGAAGGGCTTTCTTCCTTTACAAAGAACAGGTTCTCGTGTGGCCTATATCCACTTCCAGATAGCTGAATTCTGCCACTCCCACATATTTCCATCTGGAAAAGACCATCACTATGAAGAAAGATCTTATCCCTTAAGAATGAGAAGATTTCTAGTTGAGGGGTACAGAAACGCAATTTTGGCATTTCAACTACATAAGTATCCTCACCCACTAAAATTTTTCCGGATTTGACAAAAGTCAACACATCGTAACCCGAGATGTTCAATAATGTTTGGCCATTTACGGGCGCAGGGTAGCTTATTACAGGGAGTGTCAGCGACGTCCTTACGTCACTTTTAGTTTAAGCACCAACAACGCGGCCCCTCCAGAGTGCGTCATTATCACAGAATGTTTGCCATTCTTTAGAAACGCAGGCCATCCTTGAAAGCTCTTTAGGTCCAACAAGAGAGAAAGTGTACTTTAAAACATCTGTTGGCCATGAAATGAAGGCGTGTGCGCCTCTCTCTTCAAGCTCATCTGATGCCCAGCTACAGGACATTGATTGTGCAGTTATCATTGACGTAAGTACAATTTTTTTAAGTAAAGCTTTCATATGGAATCCTTTTCATGACAATACATAACACCTATATCATTTAAATTTTAAAATCAACAAAAAGTATAATTATTACTGACAAAAATTAAATCACTTAAATTACTTAATCCATTAATTTGAGACTTTCTAAGAGATCGCTTACTCAAAGAGCTGCAGATAAATAAAAAGATAAATAGTGAAAACAAGCATTTTTTGACCAAAGAAGTTCAAAAAACTTCTTGGACTTTCTATGGTCCTGGATTTTAGCGAGCAGTACCCATAATCCAACCGCCCCCCATAACGCGGTCTCCATCATAGAAAACGCAAGCTTGCCCGCAGGCAATCCCGTACTCGGGGGTCTCGAGATGAATGGTTGCGGTGCGTGATGTAAGGTCTAGGGCAACCTTTGCAGGAACAGGCGTTTGAGCCGAGCGAATTTTGACCATAAGGGCGTGCTCTTGTTCCGTGCTTTCTTCACATCCTAACCAATTCAAGGCGTTCACAAAGACGAATGAGCGTGCCAAAGTCTCTTTTGGTCCAACAACCACTCGGTGACTTTGGGGATCGACCTCCACCACATAAAGGGGCGCACCGTCCGGAGAAGACACGCCGATACCGCGCCGTTGTCCCACGGTATAGTTGATAGTGCCCGTGTGCTGACCCAGGATCTGCCCGTTGGTGTGAACAATGTCACCCCCCTCTAAGGTGCCGGGGCGAAGCTTCTCCACAAGGGATGCGTAGTCGCCGTCTGGAATAAAGCAAATGTCTTGGCTATCGGGCTTATCGGCGACTTCTAAACCGAAACGGTGTGCGTGAGCGCGTGTCGTGTCCTTGTCCATCCCGCCCACGGGAAAATGAAGCAAAGAAAGTTGCTCTTTTGTCGTTGAAAACAAAAAGTAACTTTGGTCACGTCGTAAGTCTGCCCCGCGGTGCAGTTCGGGACCGTCCATACCCTCAAGGCGTCTTACATAGTGTCCCGTCACAAGAGCGGCTGCCCCAAGGTTTTTTGCAGCCGTCAGCATATCCACAAACTTGACCGTCTGATTGCATTGAACACAGGGAATGGGCGTGTGCCCTTTTGTGTAGCTTTCCACAAAGTCGTCAATGACGGCTTCTTTAAACCGGCTTTCATAATCCAGGACGTAGTGACGAATACCAAGACGTTCAGCTACCTGGCGCGCATCATAAATATCAATGCCAGCGCAGCAGGCCTTTGTTTTTTCAACAACAAAGCCGTGATCGTAAAGCTGCATTGTCATGCCGATGACTTCATAGCCCGCCTCGACCATAAGGGCCGCCGTAACCGAGCTATCAACGCCGCCTGACATGGCGACAACCACCCGTGCGGGTGGTTGTATACCTTCTAGATAAATTGGATATGACACGAATAACTGCTTTTAAGAATAGGATTCAGACAAAGGAGTGTTTTTCTTTGCGTGTTGAAGCTGTGCACCGTCATACTTTTTAAGGTCGTTATTCATGATGAGCTGCTTGACCTCACGAATATACGATTTACCCCTCGTTGAGTATTGATGAAGCCCATCGGCAAGCTTTAGAGAGCAAACCTCTTCGTTGCACTTTCTTTGGGTTGCACGAATTTCTCTCATCCCTTTATAAGCAGGATGACAATTCAAATTACGCACATAATCATCCACGCATTCTTGAAGGGAATCATACGATTGGACCTGATTTGTGGACCGTCTCATCATCCCAAAGGTTGAATTTTTACGCTTTGCAGCGTGGGAAACACCCCATCCAGCCTCAGCCACGGCCTGACCAAGTGCAAGTGAGGGCGGAATCACATCTACGCGTCGCACCAGCTCTTTTGTATTCAAAGTATTAAGACCATACTTTTTGGCAAGTTCTTCAAGCCATTTCGTATCTTTTACCCGCAAATGAAAACCAGTTTCTTGCATCTCTAGAAGACTGAGAAGCTTTTCCCGATCATTTTGGATACGCTCGTTAGTTTTCAAAATAAGAGGAAGGTGCGTCCTCAAAAAAAGAGATTTCTTGTCTTTTTTACCTACGGTCGCAAGATCGCCAGGTAAAGACACAAGCTCTAGCCTTGGCACCTCTAAAACATTTTTGCCCTCAGGCACCGTCAGCGTATAGTCATAATCATCAAAAACTGCGCGTAGCTCTTTGGATGTGTCGACTTTAACCTGTGTATAGCCAACCTCTTCATAAGGCATTTCTGCAATGGTTTCCTCTAGAGGCGCCTTGTGATTATTTGATTCAGGCGTGGAGACAGCGTGTCGTTCAGCTGCAGGAATCTCCACACAGACACGCGCGACGTTGGTATCTTGCATACCCAACACATATAGACCCGTGACCATGGCACTGACACTCAGCAATATGGCTGCTTTGCCCCATGATTTTTTACGAGAAAAACCCAAAAGGTTCATGATAGTATTTCTCCTGAATTTTTTGAAAGTTTACTCGGCGGAACGCACTTCTTCCACTTCGGGAATGTAGTGACGTAACATGTTCTCAATTCCTGACTTTAATGTCAAGGTTGAGCTAGGACACCCTGCGCAGGCACCTTGCAGGCGCACATAGACAACGCCGTCTTCAAAGCGCTCAAAAGCAATATCGCCGCCGTCTTGCGCCACCGCTGGACGAATACGCGTCTCTAGCAATTCTTTGATTTCCTTGACGATTTCGCTATCCTCTTCTGAGGAGATTGTCTCTTTCTTTTCAAGATCAACCCGCGTATGTGTCGCGTAATATCCCATAATCGCGCTGAGGATCGCAGGCCTTAGCAAAGGCCACTCGGCCTCCACGACTTTACTGACAGAAACAAAGTCAGCGCCTAGAAAGACCGACGAGATCCCCTGAATGGTCAAAATCTTTTGAACCAAAAGGGGCGCACTTCCAATGTCTTCTACCAGGTACTCTGCCGTTCCTTCTTCTAAGACAGTCTTACCTGGAATGAACTTTACCGTTAACGGATTGGGTGTGTCTTCGGTTTGTATGAACACGCACTTTCCTAACGTTTAGGTCAAAAACTAGGGTGAAGCTCACATAAAAATCACCCCATGTCAAGAAAAAGTCATAAAGATGCTTCTGTTACGCATTCCATGATCTCGTTTTATTTACACTTACACTTATTAAAAATACTATTTAATAGTTTGATAAAAGTGCATTTTTTAGTAGATGCCAACTCTTACAGTCCTTTGAAATTTTTATCATTTCTTTTCAAAGACAAAGATTTCTTTCATCTTTTTTTCCTAATCTCAGCATATAAAAAGAACGCTCAACTCCATGCCTATAAGGCATCAGATCCCATTGTTTCTGAGACAGAAATCTCCTACCCTTGTGACGTAACCAGAAAAGGAGTATCCCTATGACGATCAAGAAGAAATACCTAACCTCTGCCCTTGTCGTAAGTCTTAGTTTGTTTGCCTTAGGGTTACCCCCTTATGCAGCCGCAAGCTTAGAAACAGAGGACGGCTCATCAGAGCACCTTGCAAAACCCTCACCCACAAAAACACCAAGACAAGAAGACGCCCTTAATGTCGCGGAGGCCAGAACCAAGAGTGGGGCCTGCACCATAGACATCCCCTATAAACTTGAAGAGCTTGATGTGCAGGCGTATTGTATTCCCTTATCAACCGTTATTCAAAAACTTCAAGCCGAAAAAGAAACAGATACCTATATAAAGATAAGCCCTAGAAAAAGAGTGCGCGTCAGCTCCATCAGGGCAGACCATGATGAAATTCTTCGTAAGATTAAAGCAAATGAAGAATCTTTGGGCCTTCTCAAAGAGCAAAAAGAAGACGTGAGCCAAAGGGTTGCGACCTTAAAGGCTGATATCGATTTTACGCCAGCTGAAGAACGCGGGATTATTTTTGCAACCATTAGAAGTGTTTATACAGAAGTTGGCGCCCCTAATGGACAAGCATTCTATACCCAGAATGCGCACAATCAAAAAACAGCGAAAGAAGAAATCGATACCCTTAACAAAAAACTTTTGCCCATTCAGAAGCTTCTCGAAGGGGCCCAAACACTTACCATGGTTACCGCTGGTGAAGTTCTGACACATATTAAACGTAATCCCACGGACGAGCTTTGCCTCAACACACAAGAACAAGAAGTCGCCATCAAAAAAGCTCTTACTGACTATTTCTTCTTAGATTAATCAACTTCGCCCAGCAGGATGTGCTGGGCCTCTTTTTAAGGCACTGATTCTAAAAAAGTATTTCAAAATCATCCGACAACACTTTTCTTCTGACGAGAAGCTGTGAAAAATTATCGAGAAAATAAGTACTTTTTTAAATCTTTCTTTGTTAAACTCAAAGATAAAATTAAATCAAATCAGGGAGACTCACATGGCGGATAAGATTACAATCGCTGATGCACAAAAAGCACAAATTGCAGATGCGCCCAAATTCCAAGCTCCAAAAACAGACAAAAAAGTCATTGCCGTGGCGCTCCAAGGAGGCGGCTCACACGGCGCCTATACATGGGGGGTGCTTGACGCGCTCTTGGAAGAAGAACGCATTTCCATTGAGGGTCTTTCTGGCACCAGTGCTGGCGGCCTTAATGCTACCGCGACCGCTCAAGGGATTGTTGCTGGCGGCAACAAGGGTGCCCGTGAGACGCTTTCAAAATTGTGGCACTTGGTGGGAGAACAAGGCAAGAAAAGTGCTCTTAAACCATTCCCTTGGGACAAAGCCGTCAAGAACTTTAGCGTTTCTGGCACACCCGGCTATAAAGCTCTGCAATTTTTTACAGGTCTTCTTTCGCCCTATCAGTTCAACCCTAAGAACACACATCCGTTGCAACCTGTCATCGACGAACTTTTCGATTTTGAGAAGCTGCGTCAAACGGATAAAGTAGGTCTTTTCTTGTGCGCCACTCACATCGCCACGGGAAAATTGAAAATTTTCAAAGATATAGAGCTCTCCCGCGAGGCCGTTCTTGCATCCGCGTGTGTGCCAACTCTTTTCCAAGCCATGGAAGTAGACGGAGAATTTTACTGGGATGGTGGCTTTATCGGCAACCCCGCTATATACCCGCTCATTTATAATTTGAATACGCCTGACATTATGGTCATTCAAATCAGACGCATTCATGATCCAAAGGTGCCGATCACAGTTCATGACATCCATAATCGTCTTGGGGAAATCACACAAAACTCGTGCCTGACAAGAGAAATGCGCTCTATCGCCTTCATTACGAAGCTGATTGAGGACGGCGTAATTCCAGCAGATAAAATTAAGAAACTCAACATGCACCTGATTCGCGATGATGCTTTCTTTGGTAGTATTGACCGTGCCAGTGGTTTTTGTGCCGATCCTGACTTCTTGGATTATCTTTTCAAGGCTGGACGGCGTGCCGGCAAAGCTTGGCTTCAGGAAAACCTTGAGAATATCGGAAAGAAATCGACCGCACGTATCGACGCAGACTTTATCTAGGCAACAAAGCCCTATCTCCTTGTGGGATGGGGCTTTTCTAGATCAAAATTGAAAATAAACTCTATTTACTCATCAATATTCTGACAAGCTACCTATTCAGAAAAAGTGTATAGAAATAGAAAGTTATTTGACGTTTTGCTTTTGAGTAAGCTCTAAAGCAGTGGCGTCCCCAAGGGGATTCGAACCCCTGTTACCGCCGTGAAAGGGCGGTGTCCTAGGCCTCTAGACGATGGGGACAGGACTGATAGGTCTTCTTCTACAGGATCATACCCCTTTGATCAAGCACTTTTTTCATTTTTTTTATCACACATATCCTCTTTGTTCATTTTGCTGATTTTCTCCCTAGTGTGCACGTGCTGCGCTTCAAAAAATATCAAAATCACTCACTTAATAATCTGCATTTTCAAAAATATTTTCATATATTTTCATCTATTGCAAATGTGATTTCATTCGCGTTCTTCTTATTTTTTGCTCTTTTAATGAAGAAATTCAATGAAGAAACAAGTAATTTTAGCAAAATTAAAATTGTATTTTATTATAGTTGTTTCTTTTTTTTACTTATTGTTTATCTTGTTTTCACTGTTTGTTTATTTTGTTTTTTTACATTCCTATTTAGAAAGAGTAGTAGGATCTTGCTGAAACTCTTTCCAGTTGTGTCAAACATAAGGAGAGAATGTAATGAGAACAAAGCTAAAAGGAGTGCTCTTTCTAGGGGCGGCCATCTTAAGTATGGCAGGACAATCTTGGTCAACGACCACTGTGACCGGACTCACAGATATTGACGACGCTACCTACGTCAGCCTAGTGAATAAAACTCAGCCCATTTATCGCCACCTGGCTACAGAAGGCCTTAGATTAAGCGATATCATTCCAGAAGGCGGCACAGATCTTGACGGCGCGAAATTCGGCACTTTTGCAGCCACTGCCCCCTCCTATGTTTATGTGGACACAACATCAAACCCTGGAAACGTCAATCTGTGGGTTGCTGCCTACCTCAACAGCGGATGGTACACTTTCATGGCCGCCAACGTGCCTTCAAGCTTTAGCGCTACAACAGACCTTGACTTTACAGGACAGCATTTGAACGGTGCCACACCTGGAAGCCCTTACCACTTTCATGTTCTCTTGGCAAAGGGAACAACAACAGGCATCGTGAACCTGACGCGCGACGCACTTGTCGCAACGATGGGAGCGATTTCCCAACTTCCTGTTCTTGCAGCAAGTAGCACAGGCACATCATTCACATCAACAAAAGCTCTTACGGCAGGGTGGACAGCAAAGGCATACTTTGCTGACGGGACCGCGACTGCTGTTGCCGGCACCATGGACCCCATGTCTGCCACCATCAGCGTTCCAGTCACACCCATTGGTAGCACAACTGCAACGACATTTAGCTCAAGCGTTTCCTTCCTCGATGCGTGGAACGTCAGCACCAGCGACACAACATCGTTTGAAATGTCCTTAAGCAACTCATTGTCGCCTACCATCGGTAAAAATCTGGTCTTTAACGTGATCCCAGGCAAGTTTGCTAGAACAAAGGGAATTTGCGGAAGTTTAGTTGACGCCTTTAACAACATGCCCACACAACGCATTCATCAAACCGCAAGTCTTATTAGCTATAAGAACACGCTTCCTCTCGCGATCGAACAGTGCCGCACCATGCTAGATGACACAGCACCTACCACGATTATGGGTGGCATTAATGCGATTGCTGCGACAGCCGCTGTAGGTGCTGACTATACAGCTGCCGATTGTTCAACAACCGTTGACAGCTCTAAGCTTGGCTTCCAAGTGGATGCACCTGGGGATTTGACGGTCTCAAACTGGGCGAACTTAGGCACGAAAATCACCTTTACAGGGGTTCTTGGCAGCAACGCCCCAGAAACTTTTACAGCGGACATTGGCTCTGTGACCACCATCACTGATTCATCGCATAAAGTAATGACCTTCTCCTCACCAAGCGGTGTTCAAGTGCGCATGTCTTGCTTTGACTCTACAGGGTATGACACATCTGGCAGCACGGTTGTGACAAGTGCTAACTTACCTGCACTTCTAGCCATGGAGCTTCAAGGACTTGCATCGACCTTAACATCTATTACCAAAAGCACGGTAAAAGTCACTGTTTCGGGCGCCACTTCTTAAAAGCTCACCAACTCAAGAAAAAGCCTTTTCAATCAAAAAGGCTTTTTCTTTTTGTGAAAAGTTCTTTTCAAAGATCCGCTCATCCGATATGACTATTGTGATTCATTTTCTCTATGGTTAGCTTGATGCAAACGGATACCTACTTTTCATTCACCCAAAAATTTCTTTCCCAACGCGTGGTGCAAACTCTGGGTGTGGTTGCTTTTTACATTGTGTTCGGAGAGCATTTAGCCCCTATCTGGCACAGAGCTTTTTACAGCATTAGCCTTTTTATCAAAGACCTTCTTTTGTGGATGATGCCCCTTACGGTAGGTGTTTTCATTGCCCATACCGTCAAATCTTTCAAAAAGGGCGCACCTCTTTTTCTTTTAACCTTGGTTTTATTTGAAAGCACCTCCAATTTTCTCAGCGTTTGGTACGCGTACGGGGCGGCAGGCCTCTCGGGACACATTATCCCTCTTGCCATGATTGCCCCCAAAGCGGCGCCCTTTGATGCCCTTTGGTCCCTGCCCTTTAAACGTCCCTCTTGGTGGTCTGCTGATAAAGGCGTTTTTGTGGGAATGAGTTTTGGTCTTTTGTCGGCCTTTTGGCACAACCGCCCCCTTGAAAGATCTCTGTCCGCCCTCTCCTCTTTTATGCAAGCGCTCCTCACCAAAGGATTTGCCCGCCTCATCCCTTTGTTTGTCTTAGGATTTGCAGCGCAAATGACTAACACGGGTCTTTTATCCCAGGTGGTCGAAACCTACACCATGCTGCTTTTGGCTCTTGTGGGCTTTATTGCTCTGTACCTCACTCTGCTTTTTTTCCTCAGCGCCGGAGGAAGTCCCTCAAAAACCCTTTCTCATATTAAATCCCTCCTGCCTGCAGGAGGTCTTGCGCTTACATCCGGTTGCAGTCTATCGACCATGCCGTGGACCATTGCAGGTGCGAGTAAAAATATGGATGACCCGGATCTTGCCAAAGCGGTTATTCCCGCAACCACAAATATTCAGCAAGTAGGTGACGCCATTGCCAACGCCTTTTTCTGCTTTTTGATCTACACGCACTTTTTTGGCAAAACACCCGATCCCATGCTGTGGCTGACTTTCAGCTTTGTGTTCATGCTCGCGCGTTTTGCAACGGCCGCGATGCTTGGCGGGGCCATTTTTGTGATGCTCCCCATTTATGAATCATACCTTCACTTTAACGGTGAGATGATTGCCCTCGTGCTGGCCCTTAATGTCGTGTTTGACCCCATTGTCACCAGCAGCAATGTCATGGCTAACGGTGCACTCTGCCGTGTCTTTGAGCGTGTGTGGCAGCACTTAAATAACCTCAGCCCTTTGAAAAACCAAAGGGCTGACGCTTCAGGTTCTAGTGATGCAAAAACAAAGGAATTTGTGTCTGCTCCATAAGCTTTTTTGTGCAAGATCCAAAAAAAAGTTCTTTCAAAAGTGAGTGTGAGAATCCGCCCATAACCAGAAGGCTCGCCCCTGCATCGGAGGCCTCCTTCAAAATAGTCTCACCGCGGTTGCCGGCTGCACGAATGGTTCTAGCTTCAGCTTTGACCCCGTGAATCGCACACATCCGCACTCCCCTTTGAGCAATGATTTGGGCAAGCTCTTCATCATCATGAATGGATAAAACTTCCACGTCCCGGCCAGCACCCAGACCTAAAAGCAAAAACATATGAAGGGCACGTGACGACTGAAGAGAATGATCAAGGGCAACGAGTACCTTTCCGTCAGCCACAGGATTTTCAGGCACAATCAGAAGCGGTCGGGGGTTGTCTCTTGCCACATGACGCACGGTCACATCCGCATCCTCGTCCAAGTCAAAGTGAAAATCGGTTGTTTTTCCGATCACGATCAAATCGTGCTCATGGGAGAGTCGTTCAATTTCCGTTGTTGGAAAACCCTCTGCCTCTACAGACTCTACTTCTACTTTTCTTGTTTTAGCTTCTTTTGCAAAATCTTTCAGGAGGTGCACCACATGCTCTTGTGTGTGCTCGATCATGGCTTCGTCACGTTGCAGTTTAAAGGAAGCCCCCCCAATGGGCTCGGGTTGGGCGGCTGTGATCCACGGCGTATCAAGGACGCCAATGGCGGTCATTCCAGCCCCTTTATTTTCTGATAGTTGAAAGGCATAGTTCCTTGCGGCGATCCCTGCAGCGGACCCATCTAGAACTAAAAGAATTTTCTTTAACATACTGTTACTCCCTTAAAGACATATGCCGTCTTTTTCATTAATTATCTGTCAACGGTGACATGAAATGGGGTATTTCTCAAGCCTCTTTTATCAAGTGAAGATGACAGGTGTTTGATAAGATTCGTTATCTTTACGCTTTGTATCAGGATTTCTGCCTTTTAGGACGCAATTTGCGCTTCTACTGCTTTAAACAGAGCCTCAATATTCCCCTCTCCAAATCCCTTTCGTGTGCGGCGTTCAATCAGTTCAAAGAAAATAGGCCCAAAGAGGTCTTTTGTAAACGTCTGCAATAGCTGGCGGTCAGATAGACGCGGGTCTTGATCCAAAAGCACACTGGCTTCTTTTAGCACGCTCACCTGCTCTTGTGGAATACCTTTCTCCTGCAGCAGAGTGTCATAATATTGATCCGGGATTTGAATAAAAGAGACACCTTTTTCCCGCACTTTTCTAAGGGCGCTTAGAATATCCGTTACCCCAAATGCAAGATGCTGCACGGCTGCTGCTTGAGATACGTTTAGAAAAGTAGAGATTTGTGAGGTCGCACACTCTGATGTATTCAGCACAAAAGAAAAGCCCTGAGCCTCGTAAGGAGAACACACAAAGGATGTCGCCTTTCCCTTAATGGCGTGAGGGCGAAGGGGGGTCAGTCCAAGGTGAGTCTTAAGCCAAGCGTCCATTGCTTCAAGTTGTGAGGGGAACACATTAAATGCCACATGATCAATATGCATGAGGGTTGTCTCTTGTGATGCATGTATACGGGAGTTTCTTGTTCTACCCCACCTATCCCAATTTCGTTTATCAATTTTGTGAAAAACTATTCCGGCTGGAGAATGAATGTCCATGGATTCACAAAATAAATCTTTTTGGCTTTCTAAGTCTTCATATAAAAGCCCCACTCGGGAAAGGTATGTTTCAAGACGTATAGGGCGTTCCTTTATGTCACTCGCAGGGATCACAAACAATGTGACCTCTTGCTGTCGCAAAACGGTGCGTTCCTTATAAAGGAGCATATCCCGCACAAAACCAAAGCGTTCTAATGTGCGGATCGTGTCATCCAAAAAAGCAGTGGTGATTTCCACAAAAGGCACACTCAGAGGAGGCGTAGAAACGGACATGTCATATCAGCGCAAAAGAGATCCATGATCATATCTTTTCTAAAAGCGAGACTCACGCTTTTTATCGGCGAAGTGATCATTTAGGCTTGGGAGCACCCCCGCCGTCTGGAGGTGCGAGGGGGACAGAAACAGTGGCAGGTGCCTCACCGACAAGCCCTCCTCCTTTTATGACAGCTTTACTATTCGCTGGCTTTGTACCTGCGGGATTTGCTTTATCTTTTAGATGAACGGGTTCCTTTAACAAAACGATACTTAGGCGCCTATTTTGATCAGATTCCGGATTTGCTGGCAATAAGGGGTCGCGGTCTGCACGTCCCACAACAGACATAATACGATCAGGGAAAAGGCCGTCTTCAATGAGCTCCCGTCTTGCCGAATTAGCCCGGTCCGTGGACAACTCCCAGTTAGTATAACCGTTGGACGGTGCATAACGCTTAGCGTCCGTGTGACCCGAAATGGAAATTTTGTTAGGAAGCTTCTGCACCGCTTTGACAACTTGCTTAAGAATTTCTTTTGTTTTTGGCAACATCACAGCGCTACCACTCGGGAACATAGAGAACTGGCCCTTGTCAATAATTTGAATCCGAAGTCCTTCGGCTGTTTGGTCAATCTTTAAGTTTTCGGCAACATCTTTGAGATTAGGATCTTCCTTTACTGCTTTTTTCAAGGATTCTTCGGCCTCTTTAAAGAGCTCTTGCTCGTAATCTTCCATAATATCTTTGGCATCATTCTTATTAAAACCGTCTCCTTGCAAGGTATCACTACTCTCGAAATTAGGCTCAGTGCTTTGCCCCATACCGCTGGCCGTCATATCGCCGGTTTTATTGCTTTTAAGAGCAGCGTCTGACTCGCCGTTTTCGCCTGCTTTTGAGTGCGTGGCATCACTATTTTCGGTATCATTGTCACTTGCACTAGAGTTTGTCCCTGTGGAGTCTGTCGTGAGAGGAGAAGAGGCTCTCGTTTCATTATAGTTACCTTCTGTTTCAATGGAAAGCCCTCCCATAACACCGCCGCTTCCGCCAGCACCGAGCGCGTCACCCGCAGGGCCGAAATAGTTAGAAAGACCGCGTTTTTGCTCCTCGGTCGTTGCATTTAAAAGCCACATCAGTAAGAAAAACGCCATCATGGCCGTCACGAAGTCAGCGTAAGCCACCTTCCATGCGCCACCATGGTGGCCTCCATGCCCCTTTTTGATGACTTTCTTGATAATGACAGGACTTTTATTCATGGTCAGCTCGGTGCAGGCAGCTCAGAAACTTTGGCTTCAACCTCGTAAAAGCTAGGTCGCAAGTGTGCAGGGATGGTTTTCCTTGCAAACTCAATGGCAATGGCGGGTGCGTACCCATTCAAGTACGCAATAATAGCTGTTCGCACACAAGCATAGAATTTGCCCTCCTCCTCATAAAGGGCATTAAGATTCTGTGCAATGGGCCCCACGATACCGTACGCTAAGAACACACCCAAAAATGTACCCACAAGGGCGCCGCCAATCATCTTTCCAAGCACCGCTGGAGGTTGGTCAATGGCCGCCATGGTCTTGATCACACCAAGCACCGCTGCGACAATACCCAGAGCCGGAAGACCGTCGCCCATACTGCTAAAAATCGAGGCCATTTGATGTTTTTCGTGGTGATGGACCTCCATTTCCTCGTTCATAATGTCTTCAATTTGATGGGGATTATCGGTTCCCATAGTGATCATCCGCAAATAGTCACAAATAAATTCGACGATGTGGTGATCAGCCTTAACGGACGGAAACGCCGCAAACAACGTGCTTTCCTCTGGTTTTTCCACGTGGGGTTCAAGGGCCAGCATTCCTTTGGCTTGGGAGAGTTTAAAAATCTGATAAAGAAGACACATAAGATCTAGATAACTATCTTTGTTGTAAGAGGGACCCTTGAGAAGTTCATTAAAGGCTTGACTGACCTTCGGCAGGATATGCTTTGGCGTACCAATAATCATCGCACCCACAGCGGCACCTAGAATCACCAACAACTCAAAAGGTGCTGCCTTTAGGATAATCATAATATTTCCGCCCATGAGGATGTAACCACCAAAGACGCACCCAAAAACGACGCCAAGACCTGCGAAAAACACGTGACTTCCCCGTCTGTTGCTTTGTCCCTTGTATGAAGGGCTCTTTTTTTCATAGATTAGCTATACTATAGCTTGACCTAGCCCCTAAGATAAACCTATTTTTCAACTATCGACTCAACGAAAGAAAAACCGTGATTCAAGAGCCTACAAAGACCCTTTTTAGACAAACGCTTTCCAGGTTCGCCACTGGAGTTTGCGTGATTACCACGCGTTGCCAAGAGGATAAGCCCATTGGCATTACGGTCAACTCTTTTACCTCTGTTTCTCTTGACCCGCCTTTAGTCCTGTTTTGCCTTAAGAAAAAGGGCCACAGAGCTCCTCTATTTGCCCAAGGCCAACTCTTTAGCATCAGCGTCTTGTCCCAAACACAGCAGACCATTTCCCATCACTTTGCCACCCACCCCGATACCAATTGGGATGCTTACACTTACTCCCCAGAACCCCATCATCCCCCTTTTATCAAGGACAGCCTTGCCCAGATTCTTGGCGAGCGTGCGGCCATTTATGAAGGCGGAGATCACGATTTATACCTGATCAAGGTATTGGGGATGCACTTTGAGTCAGAAAAAAAGCCTCTTCTTTTCTTTCAAAGCCATTATGCCAAAATCCAGCAATTCGATCCCCAATCAATTGAATTCACAAAACCGCTCTAGTGTGATTCCATAAAAGAACGTACACTAAGAAGCTTAGATCATAAGAAACAGGGATTGCAGATGGAGATCTTTTTGACGCCCGAAGCCCTTTCAAGCTTTGCGGTACTCACCCTTTTGGAAATTGTGCTCGGTATTGATAATCTTGTCTTTATTTCCATTTTGTCCGAACGCCTCCAGGGCCAAGAACGAAAAATGGCCCAGCGCCTTGGCCTTGGCTTTGCCCTGTTCACAAGACTTCTTTTTCTGTGGACTCTTGCGTGGATTGCGCACCTTCACACCCCTCTTTTTACAGTAGGAAACCTCACCATTTCCTGGCGAAGTATTATCATGATCGTGGGCGGCCTTTTTCTTTTGATCAAGGGGACTTTGGAGATTCACCGCAAAGTAGAGCACAGCTTAGACAAGACAGACTCTCCTAAAAAAATGCCCGTCACCATTTTGTCTGTGATCGCACAGATTGCAGTCATGGATATTGTTTTTTCTATTGATTCTATTGTGACAGCTATTGGCATGGCCAAACATGTAGAAATCATGATTGCGGCCGTTGTTGTCTCGATGATTATAATGGTCTTGGCGGTCAACCAGGTCAGCAACTTTATTAATAATCATCCTACTATTAAGATGCTTGCCCTAAGTTTTTTGCTCCTCATTGGAATGTCTCTTGTGGCAGAAGGATTCGCTTTTGAAATTCCCAAGGGCTATATCTACTTTGCGATGTTTTTTTCCCTTTTTGTGGAAATCATCAACATATGGGTTCAAAGCAAACATGCCTCCCCCCAGGATGGATCGCATGACACGCGCCATCCTGAGGAAAAGAAGCCGTAGTTTTTAGGTAGACTTATGGGCATGCTCTAACAAATGCGCATCAATATTGTCGGTCATATAATCATAAAGTGCCTTGTGATACACTCCTCCTTGGTCACGCACCGTGTCATTCTTGGGCGTCCTGCGCTGTGCAGGATATTGGATTCCTTCTACCAGGAACTCTTGAAACATGACCATCGATGGTTTTCTCAAAGATCCGCACACTGCATGCTTCAATCTTAAACTCTTTAATATTTTTTCTAGAAAAGGGCAGAAGAGTCAAAATGCCTTTATTAGCTCTCTCCCCTGTTCGCTCAAAGGTCGTAAATAAATGCCGCTTTTCTAGTGCCCAATTCATGTCCTGCGCTAAGCTCAAGAACATAAAACGTGGTAAAGGCGTTTCCCGCTCTTGGAAATAGGCATGCAAAATACGCAAGAAGCTATTTAGGCTCCCTCCTGATGCCAAAATATCCACAATATACAGTTCTTTTCTTTGAAGATATCTTTGGAATCCATGTAGGAGAAGTAGTGATTGAGCTTTTCAGGCGTCACGACGTCACGCGCAATATTGGTCGCGGTCTCAAAGAAAGGATTCTCTCGGTTCGTCAACGCGTCAGCGTGGCCTGAGAAATTAAGGTGTACAGCACGTTGTCCTTCGTCTTTTTCAAACGCCAAAACGCGTTCATAGGCAAGCTGTCACAAAACACGGCGTACGCCCAAGGAAAAGCATTGTCCCGCGCCCTGCGTCGCTCACCACTTGATACAATACTCAGACGCCAAGAGAAGAAATAATAAAGAATAGTCTAACTATCAATCATGACTTTTAGAAATAACCTATAGCAAAAATTAACTTCTTAAAAAGAGTGATATGTTCTTAGCAGTCATTAACGTGCTTGCTCTTTTTGCGCTTGCATTTCTTGCGTACGGTACTGTCTGGCAAGCGCGCGCACATCTTGAGCGGCCTCACAGTTTCCATAACGCATTAGAAGGGGCGTCTGCACGCGGATGGCATCCTTCACATGACTGTCCCGGCGCACAGGTCCTGCATAACGCGGCGTATAGTGAAGAAAATTCTCACATACTTTCTTCAGTGTTTCATAAACACGTGCGCCGTCTTGAGAGGATTCTGCTTGGTTCACAACAATATGATGGGCAAGCTCTTCTTGGATCTTGTGGGTCACTTTGACAAAGGCATAGGCATCCGTCAAGGATGTTGGCTCGTCAGTCACGACCACATAACACTTCTTGGCAATCCCAGCAAGGGCACGCACTGTAAGTCCAACCCCTGCGCCTAAATCCATGATGAGCACATCATAGCGTTTAGCAAGTTTTTTAAGTGCCCCTTCAAGATAGGACATTTTCTCAGCCGTCAATGTCGCAAGACTTCCACAACCAGAACGCCCCGCAATAATATCAAATCCCCCCTCTTCGTAGGGAGTAATCGCTTGATCCAGAGAGCTTTGACCGGACAGAAAACTACTCAAATCCCACTGGGGCATCAACCCCAATTGAATATCTACGTTGGCAAGTCCTAGATCTGCATCAAACAAAAGCACACGCTGTCCACTTTCAGCAAGGGCGTGGGCAAAGGTGATGGAAAACCACGTTTTACCAACCCCACCTTTACCAGAGGCAACCATGACAATATTGGGTTCTGGTGCAGGCGTACTGTGAATCGCCCGTACTTTCTCTGGGGAATTTTGTCCTTGTGTCATCCCTTTGCCTCCCGTAAACGGGCAAGCCACACTGGCTCCCGTGTTTCTTTCTTTTTTTCAACCTGTTTTGTGCTCGCCACGGCCGTGACCTGGGCGCTTGGCAATTGTACAAAAAATTCACTTTTTAGCAAGTCATGAAGTGTATCTGCCTTTGCATCTACCAGGCGGTGCGCAAGGGTCGGGCCTTGGCTAAAGGCAACCAATTGAAAGGTCTCTTGGGCAAGCACAGAAAGAAGGGCCCCTTGACGTTTGGCCACATCTCCTTTGGTATGAATGATTTCCCGCACCCCAAGATCCTTAAAACTCTCTGCCATATCAAGAGCTTCCCATACATCACATCCGGCTGGAAAAACCCAGTGTGGCACGCATTGCGTCACAAAAACGCACTCTGCGATGAAGGCTAAGTCCTTTTTAGAAAATGGATTGATGCCCGGCGTATCAATTAAAACGAGGTCATCTTTTTGACGCGCCTTTAAAAGAGGGACCATCTCTTTGGGATGGGAAAAAGAGCATACATCGACTTTGAGGTGGCTCGCATAGGCAGAGAGCTGTTCAAGGGCGCCTGCCTTTCCTTCATCAAGAGTGATGATCTGAACGCGCCTATCTGCTAGGAGCGCTTCAACTGCAAGCTTTGCCACACACACGCTTTTGCCAGCTCCAGGTGTCCCGGTGAGAAGGATCACGCCTCCCTCCTCGGCAAAGCGATCTGACAGGGTATTTTCGTCTTGAAAGAAGGCCGACCATACTTGAGGGGCCTCATCCAACGATGTCGCCGCAGACGTTTCGGCGTGGCGTAAAATGCGCTCGCTTAAGGGTGACGGCACCCCGTGAAAAGCAAGGCACCGCGTAACATGAGAAAGAAGCGCGTCCTTTGAAATCACCTCGGACGTAGACGGTTTTTCAGTGCTTTGATGCTCCAAAGCCGCCGTCACCCGCACCCCTGCCTTTTCTTGGGTAGAGGAAATAATAATCGCCTCACCGCCAAGCTCACGCCTCACATGATCCATGGCCTCTTGAAGGGTGGGGGCAAAATATGTTTTTAAACGCATGGGCACTCCTTCCTATCTAAAGCCTTGCCACTGTTTTTATACGGGCTTTAGGGTGGATTTCTGCTTGAGAGAGGACAACCGTCGAAGGTCTAAATCTCTCAAGAACAAGACGTATTTGAGGTCTTAGGGCAGGACTCACAAGCAAAACAGGCACAATCCCTTGCATAGCTTGGGCATCAAACACTTCTGTGATGCGTGCCGTTAACTCTTGTAATTTTGACGGAGGCAAGGCCAATTGCCGGCTTTCCCCCTCACCCATTAAGGCTTGGTTCAAGGTGTTCTCCCATTCGGGCGACAACATCACAAGAGGCAAAATACCAGATTCATCACTAAAGGCAGAGCATATCTGGCGACCAAGACGCGTGCGCACGTGCTCGGTCATACCAGCCGGCGAGCTTGTAAACGTGCAGGCCTCAGACAAGGCCTCCAAAATACTAGGCAAGTCCCGTATGGAAATACGCTCGGAGAGTAAATTCTGTAGGACACGTTGAAGGCCGCTTACGGTGATCTGGGTCGGTATTAGCTCACTGATGAGTTTTTGGTGGGTATGCCCGAGCTCTGTCAAGAGATCCTGGGTATCCATAAAAGACAAAAGGTCAGCCGTGTTATCGCGGATTA
The DNA here is from genome assembly GCA_013911655.1 of Alphaproteobacteria bacterium. Classification (GTDB taxonomy): domain Bacteria; phylum Pseudomonadota; class Alphaproteobacteria; order Caedimonadales; family UBA1908; genus JACESU01. The sequence goes on along the minus strand of JACESU010000001.1, from coordinate 717,599 downwards.
CTTCGCTTAGGTGCGTTGTGATCACGGTCAGGGGATCCACGACCGTGTACCCTTTTCCCTCAGCTTCTGCTCTCAGGTGACGATCGATCCACGACGCCTTTAGGCCAAAAGTCGGTTCCGTTGTGGGCTCGCCTGGCAGATCGATATGTTTTCCTTCGGGATCCATGGCCAAAAGTCGGTGGAGGCGAAGGCTGCCCCGTCCTGACTCGACTTCTTTGATCCGCAGCACATACTCATCCGAGGGAAGTTGCAAGTTGTCTTGAATCCGCACCATGGGGAGCAAAAACCCAATTTCCTTGGCAAGTTGCTTTCGCAGTGTCTTGATCTGGTCAGCAAGCTTGTTGCCTTCTGTCGCGTTCACAAGGCTTAGAAGCCCGTATCCAAGCTCAAGTCTGATCTGATCAATCTGAAGCGCTGAGGCGGTCGCATTTTCTTCCGTCGCGCTGTCGCTGGCTGTCAAAGCCCCCAAAGCACCAGCAAGAGCAAGATCTCCGGCTTCTTTCTTTCCTTCGCTAAGCTTCCACGCCGCGTAACCCGTGACACACGCAAGACTAAGGAAGGGCAGTACCGGAATGCCTGGCAACATGGAAAGAGACGCCATCAAGAAAGAACTAAGCCCCAGAGCCGACGGATAGGCACTTAGCTGACTAAAGAACGCTTTATCCGTTGAGCCTGTGCCCGTTGTTTTAGAGACAAGCATACCCGCCGCCGTCGAGACAATCAGGGCGGGAATTTGTGACACAAGGCCGTCCCCAACGGTGAGGAGTGTGTAGGTGTGAGAGGCGTCTTTAAAGCTCATAGACTGTTGCGCAACGCCGATGATTATCCCGCCCACAATGTTAATGACCGTAATACAAATACCCGCAATGGCATCACCGCGTACGAACTTCGCTGCACCGTCCATGGCACCAAAAAAGTTTGATTCGTTTTCCAGCTCTTTACGACGTTTTTTGGCTTCTGCTTCGGTGATAAGGCCCGCCGACAAATCGGCATCCACCGCCATTTGTTTGCCTGGCATGGCATCAAGGGTAAACCTTGCAGACACCTCGGCAATACGACCAGAGCCCTTGGTAATCACGACAAAGTTCACAAGAACCAGGATCGAGAACACAATGACCCCGATAACGAAATTCCCACTCATGACAAAGGAGCCAAAGGCCCTGATAACCTCTCCGGCCGCGCTCAGCCCCTCGTGCCCGTGCCCCAGAATCAATCTTGTAGAAGCAACGTTAAGCGCAAGGCGCAACATGGTGGTTACCAGAAGAACCGTAGGAAAGGCGCTAAACTCCAAAGGCCTTTCTATAAAAAGAGCCGTCATGAGGACCAGAACCGACAGCATCAAGGAAATAGCAAGGGATACATCAAGAAGCCATTTAGGCATAGGCAAAATAAGCACGACCAAAATGCTGATAAGGGCAAGCGCAAAGGCAATCTCCCCGCGCTTGAGTGACTGCAAGATAAAGCCCATATCAAAAGCTGAGCTGCTTGATTTCAAAGTGCGTTCCTCTGCCATGATCTTTTCCCGCTAAAAACTTGCTGCGCGGTAAGGGTCTCTTGCCTCAGTGGGCATGTCATCCTCTTCCATATAAAGACGCAGTTTGTTGCGAAGGGTGCGAATGGAGATCCCCAAGAGATTCGCGGCCTGGGTCCTGTTTCCAAGGCAATGCCCCAAGGTACCCAAAATGAGATCCCGCTCGACATCAGAAATGCTGCGTCCAATGAACGCATTTTGAAAACCAGAACTTTGAGCTGCTGGCATGGGTGATAGGTCGAGTGTCGTCTGGGGCTGGGATCCTCCAAGACCAGAGAGTTGCAAAACCTCCACCCCGATTTCATCATAAGTCGCCAAAAGAACCGCGCGGTGCATTGTGTTTTCAAGCTCGCGGATATTACCGCGCCACGGATGCTGGCGCAGAAGCGCGCGCGCGCCGTCACTCAGGAACCGAAGCGCCACACCGTTTAACTGTGCATACTTTTGAATAAAGTATTCTGAAAGTGGCTCGATATCTAAGGGGCGCTGACGAAGAGAAGGAAGCGGTAAGGTCACCACATTCAGGCGGAAATAGAGGTCTTCCCTAAACACACCCGTGCGCACGGCTTCTTCCATGTTACGGTTGCTGGTCGCAAGAATTCGGATGTCCACCTTGACGGGTTTTGTGCCCCCTACCCGGTCGATTTCGCGCTCTTGAATGGCGCGCAGGAGTTTTGCTTGAAGACTTGGGTGCATTTCTGTCACTTCGTCCAAAAGGAGTGTGCCACCACTTGCCTCTTCAAACTTACCGATGCGCCTTGCCACAGCGCCCGTAAACGCACCCTTCTCATGACCAAAAAGCTCTGATTCCAAAAGATTTTCAGGGATCGCCGCGCAGTTTATAGAGATAAAAGGCTGTGATTTACGACGACTGTGTTGATGAATAAAACGCGCCATGACCTCTTTACCTGTCCCTGACTCGCCGGTGATAAGAACACTCGCCTCGCTCGGTGCGATTTGTTCTGCAAGTTTTAGGACGCCTTGCATTCCGGGATCGCGGCACACAAGGGTGTCATCTTGTCTTGCGACCGTTTCGATGACCCCTGCGATCAGTTCTGAATCGGGTGGAAGCGGAATGTATTCTTTTGCCCCGCTTTTAATGGCCGTGACAGCCGTTTGAGGATCGGTCCCAATACCACACGCCACCACAGGCAACGTAATACGTTCTGACACGAGTTGATCGCAAAGATCTTTGACATTAAGGGCCACATCGATCATCAAAAGATCGGCTCCTTTACCAGAACGAAGAGACTCAAGGGCACTGTTCACATCGTCCACCTGCACCACTTGTGCCCCTCTTTTAAGGGCAATTTTTGTGGCAGTCCCGATGTGGCCATGGAGTTTTCCAACAATCAACAGTCTCATTTCTGGACCCCTTTTCCTTAGCCTAGAAGCGCGCGCTCGGACTTCACAATTTCGGTCATGGTAATGCCAAGGTGGTCATCCACCACCACAACCTCTCCCCTGGCCACAAGCCGGTTATTCACATAAACATCAATGGCTTCACCAACTTTACGATCAAGCTCGATCACGGCGCCGCGCCCCATCTTTAAAAGCTGATTCACCTGCATGGTGGCGTGACCCAACACCGCCGCCACCTGCACCGGCACATCGTAGACGGCCTTTAAATCCTCAGCGTCACTTAACACGCTTGGCTTGGCAGACAAGGCCTCTTCATCGGCCTCAAAATCTGGAAGAGCCATCTCTTCTGAGGTCTCTTGAACTTGTCCTTCATCATCGCTCATGGCGTTTCTCCTTGGGTTAACGTGTCTTTTTCTGAGAGGTCATCGCTCAAATCCGCCGCCTCTTGGGCGTCTAGACGTTGTAGTAATTGCAATAGATCGCTTTGAATCACACTTTCCAGGCGCTCATATCCCGAATCTTGCCACTCTAGTCTGCAATCAGACATGCCTAAAGACGCATCGGCATTTACCTGAAGGTGCCCCTCCTCGACGTCACAGCCTTTGATTTTGTTTTGGATGCTTTCTTGTGTAAGCGGATTCACAAAAACTTTTATGATGCTGGCCGTCCGCTCCTTTTCCAAACAGGTCGTGATGGTACGCCACACCTCGTCAACGCCCGCCTTACCTGCGTAATGAGGGAAAGCGACCTTGAGGGCACTTTGAGCAAGTTTTGAAGCCGCGTGGTGAAGAAGGCGCAGACGTTCTTGTTCTTCTTCAAAAAGGCGCTCAATCTCCCTTATCATTGCACTAAGTTGATCTCGGTTGATGGCCTCTAAACTTTGCTGAGAGGCTTGATACCCCTCTTGATAAGAAACACTTTTGGCAAGGGAAACCTCTTCAGGGGACACAAAGGTCTTTTTATATGCCATGTCTTTTTTCGTAAAAGACTTATCAAAGAGGAATTTGCGAGGCTCAGAGTGCGTCATTCGATCATGGCCTCCTCTTCCCCACCACTTGAAATCACGATTTGTCCTGACTGAACCAGCTCTTTGGTTTGATTCACGATGGTTTGCTGAGCTTCGTCCACGTCTTTGAGGCGTACCATTCCAAGGGCTGCAATGTCTTCGCGCAAGAACTTTGCGGCGCGCTCTGACATATTGCGAAGGAAAATTTCCTTGATGCTTTCGGGTGCACCCTTTAGGGCAAGCGCAAGTTTTACTTTATCCACCACACGAATAAGCGTCTGGGCACCGCTTGAATCAAGCTTAACAAGATCATCAAAGGTAAACATGAGGGAGCGCACGCGCTCGGCCGCCTCAGAATCCTGAGTTTCTAGCGCGTCCATAAAGCGACCTTCTGTTGCGCGGTCAAACGAGTTGAAGATTTCTGCCATGTTCTCGTGAGGATCTTTTTGAGAAGTACGCACAAGATTGCTCATGAACTCGTTGCGCAAAGAATCTTCGATAGTATCAAGAATATCGCGCTGAACGACTTCCATTTTCAACATACGTGACATGATTTCAAAAGCAGCCCCATCGGGCATTTGGGCAAGTACCTTTGCCGCGTGGGAAGGCTTGATCTTGGATAAAATAACAGAGGCCGTTTGAGGATACTCGTTTTGAAGGTATCCTGCCAAAATATTTTCCTCTACATTCCCAAGCTTATCCCACATGGTACGCCCAGCGGGCCCCCGGATTTCTTGCATGATTTCTTCCACCTTATCGGGCGAGAAGAACTTTCGCAAAAGGCGTTCAGTAGTTTCATAGGATCCAAGAAGGCTTGCCCCAGACCCCGCAAGCTCTGCAAACTCTACATAAAGAGCCTCTATCACGTCTGCTTTAATTTTACCAAGACTTGCCATACGCTGAGAAAGTACCATCACTTCATGGGTCTCGAGATTATCAAAAAGCTTTTTGGTGTACTCATCCGTAAGAGAGAGCAAAAACGCGGCCGCCTTGTCAGGACCCGGCATGCTAAGAAGTGGTGGATGCTTTTCCTCTGCCTGGGTTGTCGGGACAGGAGGAACTTGTTCTACGGCGCTCATGCGGTATTCCTCTTCTTATCGTCTTCCATCATCCACGTACGGATAACGTTTACGGCTGCCTCTGGGTTATCATTGATAATGTCCCCAACGGTCTTGAGAGAGGACGCACGGACCTGCCCTTCCACCTGATTCATGGTCACCATGTGCTCAAGCTCTTTCAAGGTATTTGCGACATATGCCTCTTCTGGCGTTCCGTCCGGACCTGCAAGGGCGCCCGCAGATGTAGGTCCTCCAAGGGAGGCTTGTTGCCCACCGCCCCCTGGAAGAGCACGGCGATCTTCATTGGCAATGGCAAGAGCTTCTTCATCGCTCACGGGCCTAATAGCCGGCTGCACACCACTTAATATCTTGTTCACCATGGGCTTGACCCCCAGCAAAATCCCAAGAAGTGCTAGAACGCCGATCAAGAGGACTTCTGCCAAGTGAATTAAATCATGTTTTTCAAGCCCCATAATGGTGCTAGGTGCTTCTGTTGCCTCCACCATTTCCATGGGCGCAAAACGCATATTGACAACTTCGATGCTGTCCCCGCGCTTTTCATTAAACCCAACCGCGTTCTTGATAAGTTTCGTGAGGTTTTTTAGTTCATCATCAGAGCGAGGCTTGTAGTCTTGCTCTTTTTTACCTTCAACGGGCGTATAGAGGCCGTCAACCAACACCGCAACGGACAAACGCTTGATCTCGCCCACTTCTTTGACAAGGGTTTTAGTTTTCTTAGAAATCTCAAAGTTTGTGGTTTCCTCTGAACGACTAAGCTTATTATCACTGCCCCCCCCTTGCTGAGTCTTCGCATTGGGAAGGTTCTTTTCCACAGAGACATTACTGTCAGCCTCGTGAGATTGCTCACCTAAGGAAGTTGTCTGCGTTGAGCGGGCAACCTGTCCGTCTGGATCATAGGTTTCAGAGTTCTCTGTGACACGGTCGAAGCTCATGTCGGCAAAGACTTCTGCTTTGACTTTCCCGTCCCCTACATAACGAGCCACAAGATTTTCAATGGTCTTTGTAAGGCGTGTTTCATAGGCAAGGCGTTTTTCTTCAAAGTTGGACGCTTCTGTGGCCTCAGAGTGTCCATCCCCCTTCGCAAGCAAATTCCCGCGATCATCTACAATGGAGACACGCTCTGGTAACAAGCCTGGAACGGCAGCTGCCACCAATTGCTGGATGGCCTGTATCCGCCTTTGGGGAAGAAGTCCCGCCCCTGCGAGTGTCAACATAATAGCCGCACTGGGCTCTTCTTTCTCGCGGGAGAAAAGGCGTCTTTTAGGAAGCACCAGATGCACACGTGCCGTTGATACTTGCGCCATTGCCGTAATGGTTCTAGCGATCTCCCCTTCCAGGGCTCGCAAATGGTTGATGTTTTGAACAAAACTCGAGACGCCTAGTTGATCCGCCTTATCAAAAATCTCGTATCCGACGGATCCGCCGCGTGGAAGGCCAAGTTCTGCAAGCTCTACGCGCAAGCGCGCCACACGGTCTGAGGGCGCATAAATTTGTGTTCCACCGCCACGTACCTCTACTGGAACGCCCATGGTTTCGAGACGACTCACGATTTTTCCGGCATCTTCCATTTCAAGATCACTGTAGAGAAGCGCCAGATCAGGGGCCGTCATTCGGTTAGAAACATAGGTGAGCGCACTCGCAAGACCCACAAGAATCGCACCCATAAGGGCGAGTCTTACAGCACCTAAATTCTTGAGAACCTGGAGAAATCCCTCCACAAGCGTCTCCCTGCCTATATTGCCTAAAATTATTCTTTTAAGACCCTAGCAAGAAAGTTCTTAAGATTCCCTTAACTGTGCGGAAGAAAATACCCCCCCCCCGGAAGAATTTACCTGATGTGAGGAAAAGATGTCACACGTCTTATTAGGTAAAAAGGAAGAACAGATTTAAGTGTTTTAATTTATTAACATATTTGGAAATAAACTTCGTGAACGTATTAGCGAACGATCCAATTGATCATCAATAACAGAAGCCCCACAGACAGCAAACTATCTAAACGATCAAGAATGCCGCCATGTCCTGGAATCAAATGACTGCTGTCTTTAATCTGAAAACGCCTTTTAACCCATGACTCAAGAAGGTCGCCAAAGGGTGCAGCAAAAGCGATCAACGCGATGACACCTAAAACACCTTTTGGTGTTGTAAGCGGTAAATCCATGAGGTCTGGCCAGTTGTAGGACTTGTAAAGTATATAACCTACCCCCACACTCGTAAGGAATCCCCCTACAAAGCCAGACCAAGTTTTTCCTGGGCTGACTGAAGGCCAAAGCTTAGGTCCTTTTAAAAGATTTCCCACAAGATATGCCCCTGTATCAGAGCCCCAAATCATAAGAAAAACACCCATCAGTGTAAAACTTGAGTGTTGAAGAATACCAAAGAGTCCAAAAAATCCAAGAAAAATATAAAGAATCCCTAAAAGGATAACTGAGATTTTCTTTAAGAGGGTTTGTGGGAGGGCGCCTTTAAAACAAACATACAACCACTCGCCTATGCAAAGTGCTGCCAGTCCATAAAGAAAAGATTTCGTATAAAAAACGCCTAGATAAAAAATCAGAAGAACACCTGGGATTAAAACCAAAGCAGCTACACTTCTTGTAAGAAAGCTTAAGACTTTGTCAGAAAGAAGTGAGGGCATTTTCATTAGGAAGCAGCCCGTCCAAAACGACGTTCACACTTTTGAAAACGACCGATGGCGTTTAGCAAATCTTCCTTTGTAAAGTCTGGCCAATAGGTTTCTGGAAAGACAAGTTCCGAATAAGTTGTCTGCCATGTCAGGAAATTGCTGATTCTTAGCACGTTGCTTACACGAATAAAAAGCTCAGGATCAGGTATACCGGCGGTATCAAGGTATTGCTCAAAAAGACTTTCATCAATATCGTTTAAAGAAAGTTCTCCCGACTTTACACAAGAGGCAATATGCTTGACGGCACGTACGATCTCATCGCGTCCACCATAGTCAAAAGCAATTTGAAGGGTAAGCGCCGTATTGTCAGCCGTCTCGCGTTCTACTTCTTCCATAGAGGCCACAAGATCTGGGGCCAAACGATCTCGCCTGCCGATAACTTTCAAACGGACATTGTTTTCTTGAAAAGTCTTTAATTCTGATTTCAATGTTTGTTTCAGCAAAAACATCAGTCCTTTAACCTCATCAAGAGGACGACGCCAATTTTCTGTTGAAAAGGCATAAAGGGTAAGGTAACTAACTTTCAAATCGATGCACGCCTCAACAGTACGTCGTACCGCGTCAACTCCCTTTTGGTGACCCATGATGCGCGGCATACCGCGCTGAGTTGCCCAGCGGCCATTGCCATCCATCACAATGGCGATATGTTTTGGTACATGGCCGTGCATTTTACCATATTGACCATCGGTCAAAGAATCATGAATCAGGGTGAGGTTGCTCAAGGGCAGGCTCTTTTCTTAAATTTGCATAATGTCACGCTCTTTTTGTGCAAGAGCCGTGTCTACTTTTTTTACAAAATCGTCTGTCATCGTTTGAAGCTCTGCCGATAAACGGTGATGGTCATCTTCTGAAATCGCTTTATCTTTTTCAAGTTTCTTCAAAAAATCCATTCCGTCACGGCGAACATTTCTGACGGCAATCCGTCCTGTTTCAGCATATTTGGCCGCAATTTTGGCAAGCTCCTTACGGCGCTCTTCACTGAGATCTGGCATTGGAACACGGACCATTTGACCGTCTGCAGAAGGGTTAAGACCAAGACCTGCGTCCCGAATGGCTTTTTCAACGGCTTTCACCATGGATTTGTCCCATACCTGGACAGTCAGAAGGCGTGCTTCTGGAACCCCAACAGTACCTACTTGGTTAAGGGGCATTTGCGATCCGTAGGCATCGACCATGATTGGATCAAGAAGAGCTGTAGACGCACGCGCGGTGCGAAGCCCTGAAAATTCTCGAAGAAGAGTATCAATCGCCCCTTGCATCCGTTGCTTCAAAGTGTCTTTATCAAAGTCTGCACTCATACTTAATCCTCTTTTTCTTGTACCAATGTAAAATCGCCCTGGCCGCGCGCCACATCCAAAAGGGCGCCTGGCGTATTGATAGAGAAAACAACGACAGGTAAATGATTATCTCTTGCAAGGGCAATGGCCGCCATGTCCATTACGGCCAGTTTATCTCTTAGAATTTGATCATATTTCAATGTCTCAAAGCGTTTTGCTTCTGGGTTTTTCACAGGATCACTGCAATAGACGCCGTTTACCTTTGTCCCCTTTAAAAGCACATCACACTCCATTTCGGAGGCACGCAAAACGGCCGCAGAGTCCGTTGTAAAAAATGGATGTCCCGTGCCAGCCGCAAAAATTACTACTCTTTTCTTTTCAAGATGACGAATCGCACGTCTTCTAATATAAGGCTCGCAAATGGCAGACATAGGAATGGCAGAAATGACTCTTGTGTGTACCTGTAAATGCTCAAGGGCATTTTGAAGAGCAAGGGCGTTCATGACCGTTGCCAGCATTCCCATATGATCCGAAGTAACGCGGTCAATCCCTTGTGCTTCGCCGTTCACACCGCGAAAGATATTGCCGCCTCCCACCACAATACCAATTTCAAGACCTTCGGCGTGGAGTTCAGCAATTTCTCTTGCGATGCGCGAGACTGTTTCGGGTTCAAGGCCATAAGAGGATGCCCCCATGAGGGCCTCGCCCGATAGTTTGAGGAGGAGCCGGCGATATCTAAATGGGTTTGACACTTCTTTAGAGATCGCAAACGGCTCCATGGATTTATCCCCTTATGTGACTATTTAGAAAGTTCAGCAACTTCTGCAGCGAAGTCAGTTTCCTGCTTTTCGACGCCATCACCAAGCTTAAAGTGTGCAAAGCCCACAAGCTTGATGTCCGTACCGATTTCCTTCGCCTTGTCTTCTACAACTTGGGAAACTTTACGCTTGGAATCATCAATCAAGAACACTTGCTCAAGAAGAACAGACTCTTCATAGAACTTACGAAGGCGTCCCGCCACAAGTTTCTCGATCACGTCAGCAGGCTTGCCAGATTGCTTGGCTTGCTCTTCAATGATCGCGCGCTCACGACCAAGAACTTCTTGATCCATGTCTTCGATTTGAAGGCAAAGCGGATGGGCCGCGGCAATGTGCATTGCGATTTGCTTACCAAGGGCAAGAAGCACGTCTTGGGACCCAGCACTTTCAAGACCCACGAGTACACCTACACGACCGAGACCTTCGCCAATGGCGTTGTGCAAATAGCTTGCGACCGCCCCCCGGGAAACAGAAACGCGGGCAAGACGCCTAAAGCTCATGTTTTCGCCAATGACGGCCACAAGATTGGTCAGCTCGTCCGCAACCGTACGCCCTGTGCCAGGATAGTCCTTAGCTTTCAATGCTTCTAAGTCATCCTTTGAAGAGGCAACCATATCGGAAACAGTCTTCACGTAAGTTTGGAATTGATCGTTACGTGCCACAAAGTCTGTTTCAGCATTCACTTCAATCAAAACACCCGTGGTGCTTTTGACTTGAATACCTACAAGCCCTTCAGCGGCCGCACGTCCTGCTTTTTTTGCAGCTGTAGCAAGACCTTTCTTACGAAGCCAGTCAACGGCTTCTTCAAGCACACCGTTGGTAGCTTCTAAGGCTTTTTTACAATCCATCATACCAGCGCCTGTGCGCTCTCTTAACTCTTTAACGTCCTTGGCGGAAAATGCTGTCATTGTCAGCGTCCTCTCTTAACTTATCTTTGTTATACTTTTGATTTACTCAGCCGCGCCTGCGTCAGCAAAATCTGCTTGCTCGCCTGGCACACGAAGAGATGCACCAAGATCAATGCCGGCTGCGCGCATTTGTGTTTGAAGACCTTCAAGCACTGTGGATGAAACCATGCGGCAATAGAATTCGATGGAGCGAATCGCATCGTCGTTACCTGGGACAGGATACGTAATCCCAGCAGGATCAGAGTTGCTGTCAAGAATGCCTACGACAGGAATACCAAGCTTGTTGGCTTCTTGAATGGCAAGCTTTTCTTTGTTGGTGTCAATCACGAACAGAATATCAGGCACGCCGCCCATGTTTTGAATCCCGCCAAGAGAGCGGTTGAGCTTCTCGTGTTCACGGGTCAATTGAAGAAGTTCTTTCTTTGTCAGACCATCTGTTCCCTCTTCGAGCTGCTTAGACAGTTCTTTCAAGCGATGAATAGAGTTAGAAACAGTTTTCCAGTTAGTAAGCATGCCACCAAGCCAACGGTGGTTCACATAATATTGACTGCAACGAGCAGCTTCTTGCGCGACAACTTCACTTGCTTGGCGCTTTGTGCCCACAACGAGGACACGACCACCACTTGCGACAACGTCCTTAATGGCTTGAAGACCTTGCTTCAAAAGAGGGTAAGTCTTCTCTAAGTTAATGATGTGAACAGAGTTACGCTCGCCAAACAGGTAGGGAGCCATCTTGGGGTTCCAACGACGAGGGTGGTGACCAAAGTGTACGCCTGCTTGCAGCAAATCGCGCATAGAAAAGTTTGGAAGTGACATCTAAATCGTCCTTTTTTTTCCGGTTAATCCTCCGCAGATGTTGTTTCGGGATGCCCGACACCGGAGCCAAATCAAAAGAAAAGGCACCACCTGCGTGTGTACTCACAGCGCACTTTACTCATCTCCCCTCCAACACGCAAGCAGATTAACCAAAAAGATCGTTTCTACCGAGCATACACATCGACAGGGTTTAAAAAATTGTCACTATCGTTGGAATTTTCATAACGAATAAAATTCAATCTTAACTTAGTGTAGTTTTGAAATTAAATTATCTAAAATAGTTTTTAGCCACTTAGATGATTAACTAAACGTAAACTAAATTTTACTATTTTATTTACAGAAATACAACACATTGAACTTAATGTCTTTTCTAAATAGAAGAAAGCACTCATCTTTTTTATTTTTTCAAAAAAATTTAGATATATTTACGCCTTTTTAAGGAAAAGAGACTTTAATAGATATCAGGGAGGCACAGTGCAACGCAATTAGCAAAGCATGAATCCTTCTTGTGTTAATAAAAAAGAAATAGGGGGAAAAAATGAGACAAAGTACACAGCACTTGCTCGACGTCATACGCCCTCCACGCGTACAGATTACTTACGATGTGGAGATCGGTGGCGCTGTTGCATCCCGCGAGCTACCATACGTTCTAGGTATCCTTGCAGACCTTTCTGGACAGTCAACAGTTCTGCGTGCACCACTGAAGAATCGTAAATTCGTCAGTGTTGCCGGTGACACATACGCCGATGTGATGGCCTCCATCGCACCTCGTGTTGTTCTCCAAGTTGCAGATCTTGTTAAAGGTGGTAATGCCATCCTTGCCGTGGATCTAACCTTCAATACGCTTGATGATTTTGAGCCTGCAAAGATCATCGCACGTGTTCCTGCTCTTAAAAGCCTCATGGACAGCCGCACACGTCTGAATGACCTGCTTGGAAAGCTAGATGGCAATGAAGGATTGAACAAAGCCCTAGACGGTGTTGTCTCCGCTGGGGGCAAAGGTAAAGTCGACGCGGACAAGATCATTGCTGACGGCAATATGGTCCGTGATCCTGCACAAGCTCCTTATGCTAAAGAGCTTATTCAAGAGTTCTTGGATCAAGCAAGCAAAGAAGGCGCCATTGACGCAGATGCAATCTCTCTTGTTTCCAAAAGGATCGCGGCCTTAGATAGTGTTATTGGATTGCAACTTGATGCGATTTTGCACGCACCAGCCTTCCAAAAACTAGAAGCTTCTTGGCGTGGACTCTTCTTCTTGGTCACAACCATTGATGTCAGCGCACGTATCCAAGTACGTCTTTTAAACATCACTAAATCTGAACTCGCCTATGACCTTGAAAAAGCCATCGAGTTTGACCAAAGCCAACTCTTCAAGAAAGTTTATGAAGAAGAATACGGCACCTTTGGTGGCGCCCCCTTCTCTGTCTTGATGGGAGATTTTGAGTTTGGTCGCAACCAAGCAGATTTGGCTCTTCTTGTGAAAGTCGCACAAGTGGCATCTGCCGCCCATGCCCCTTTCATTTCGGCTGCCAATCCTACTTTATTTGACCTGGACAGCTTTACTGATCTTGGCACGCCTCGCGACCTCTCGATCATTTTCGAGAACACCGAGCTTGGCAAGTGGCAAGCTTTCCGTGAAAGCGAAGACTCACGTTATGTGGCGCTGACCCTTCCCCACATCTTGATGCGGGCTCCTTATGGCGAGAACTCTAATCCTGCCTTTGGTGTACATTATGAAGAATCTGTAGACGGCACCAATAACGGCATGTTCTGTTGGGGTAATGCCGCGTGGGCATTGGCACAACGCGTCATGAACTCTGCCATGCTTTACGGTTGGCCAGCTGCTATCCGCGGCGTCGAAGGTGGTGGTCTTGTGGAAGATCTTCCTTACTACACCTTTAAGACAACGGACGGTGATGTGGCGCTGAAATGCCCCACAGAAGTTGCCATCAGTGATCGCCGTGAAAAAGAACTCAGCGACCTTGGTTTCTTGCCCCTTTGCCACTGCAAGAACCGTGATTACGCAGCGTTCTTTGGCTCACAAACAGCGCAAAAACCACAACACTATAATCTTGATGAAGCCAACTCAAACGCCAATCTTTCGGCACGGTTGTCCTACATCTTGGCCGCTTCTCGCTTTGCCCACTATATCAAAGCGATCATGCGTGACAAGATTGGTAGCTTCATGAACCGCGGTGATGTGGAACGCTACTTGAACAAGTGGATCAGCCAATATGTGTTGTTGGCCGACTACGCAGACCAAGCCTCTAAAGTTCGTCTACCCCTACGTGAAGCCCGCGTGGATGTTATGGACGTTCCAGGCAAGCCCGGAAGCTATAAGGCCACCGTCTTCTTGCGGCCTCACTTCCAGCTGGAAGAGTTGACAGCATCCATCCGTTTGGTTGCAAGTCTGCCTAGACCTGCTTTGGCTTAAGCGTCTGTCGGACAACAAATGAAAAGGAGATAAACGATGAGTATAGATGTAGCAGATGGGATCTACAACCTCATAGACAGGATGAACTCCCGCAGCTCCGCCAGGGGTGAACAAACGGTGGACGGTGAGAAGTACTCACATTCTGCCAAAGGTAACGAGTGGCTCATTATGATCCGTTCGGACCAAGGAGGAGGCGTTCTTACAAATTCGAACGAGGCTCGGTATGGCTCAACCCACACCCTCCTCTTTGATCACCTGTTTGACCTCTCCCGGCGCACAAACGCCAACATCGTGGGCATGAACAAGTTCGACACCTCAAGGCCTAGGTTCTCGAACCCACTCATTAAAATCCCCAACGATGTGTGGACACCAAGCCTTGAGAATATTCTTCTCAATGGTATACTGGTGGAAGAAATCAACCTGAAGCGCTTCACGAACTCAGGGGAAATCAACGAAATTGTGCAAGATATCACCTTCCAAAACAATATCTTGCAAGCACTTGTTCAAGATGACGACTATGTGTGGCTTGAATTCAGAACGACGATTTACACCAATGTGATTAATCGTCGTCTGCAAAACACACAACAGGCAGGCTCGAACAGTGTGACGTATGATATCTCTCAAGCGGTGGTTACCACAGGTGGAGGAGCCTCTTAACACAAGAAAAGGAGAATGTACCCCATGGTACAGTCCATTCAAAAAAAGAAGACATCAAAGACTGGGGCGCTTGCGCCCCTTTTTGATAGGCTCGTAGACGAAAATCTCTCTGTTAGAGATGAAATTTATCCTTTTCAAACACTCTCAAGGCAAGAACTTGTTGAATCCATCACGGCCGAAATTTCCCTTGTCCTCAACACGCGTCCCACGGCCAAGCGTCTTGCTGACACAGACACCACGGAAAGCATTTCGGACTATAAACTTCCTATCTTTTTTGGGCTTGCTGACTTTTCCTGGTTTGAAGGATCCAACGATTTTTCCCTACATCAGGTAGTAAGACGCTTAGAAGAAATTATTGCTCATTTTGAGCCTCGTCTTAAAAACCCTAAGGTTCGCGTCAAAGACATGGATAAAAGCATCCTGGGTATGCACGTGGATATTACCGGGGACATTCTGGTAGACGATGTGATGGAGCGTTATAACTTTCCGATCACGATCAATAATCTATTTACACGTTGATCCTCTGGCAGAGCGTTTTTTTAGCTCACTAGCTCATGGGTCTCACAATTAAAGTGACAATCTTTTTAAAAGTGCTTTTATTGAACTCTGTTGCCTTTTCCATTCGAAATAAGTTTCCATGCTCGCCGCATTAGAATATCCGCTTCCAAGATAAGAGAAGATGTACCTAATTGTTTTCAATAAGATTATGAGATAGTAAGCTTTTTTGAAATATGCTTTGGTCTATTCGCAAAAATCATTTAATTGAACTATTGTCATATTGACAATAATTTAGTCATGTCGTAGGGTGCATTTTTTCAAAACTATAAGAGACTTGTCCATGCACAAATCAACTTTTTTTTTGCGACTTAGCGCCCTTTTCATCGTGACCGCTTGTCTCAACCTTCTCTCGCCTCTTTACGCGACAGACAACGAAAATGAACATATTTTAACAACGACTACGTCTACAACTTCGACATTTCCCTACTTAGGCTTACCCGACGACATACAATACCAAATCCTATCCTCTGCGGCCACACCCGACAAAGATGGCTCTTGCCTTGTCTCTCCTTTTACCCTCCGGCTTGTTAACCATTTTTCAAAATCCGTTGTAGATCGTTGTGTTGTCTATCCTGTCAGAGCTTTTAATCTTCAGAAATTTTGGCATACAGAAGGTTCCGTTAACAGCGCTGCCCATGGAAAACGCTTTTGGGTTGAGGGCTGGGTTTGCAATCTACCGCAAACCATTGAGGCGCTGTGCGGACTTCCCGCAACAGTTAAAATTGACGCACATTTATTAGGTTCTTACAGTCAGCAGCTTCCTGAGTGGGTTATGAAGATGGCTCCTCTTCCCAACCATTTAAAAATCACCCTCACACAGAAAGACGGATTACCTCTTTCTGACACGTCGGACCTGCCTGACGGCGTGAATATTCGTCACCTGGACACGCTGTGGGATAATTTTTGCAACGCCTATGGGGATAATACCCTGCATACCGTTTTTAAAAGTTTTCTTGAAACCCATCCCACACAGGAACCTCTTTGGACACTTCTTGATGCCATGAAGATACAAATGCGTGCACCTTTTTCTTCAACACTTTTTATGTCTCCTTATATCATTCCCTTAGGATCGCACGCCCTTTGCCATACGCTTCCAGAACTTACGGCGGTATGCACACTTGATTTTCAACGCTCTATGTCTGTGACGAGCCTTGCATCCTTTTGGATGGGCACATCAGACCTTAAACCTAACCAGTGGCATGCAAAAATTCCATTTATTGAACGTGCAAATGTCTCAATCTTTGGCAGACGCTTCCTGTGGGAAAATATCCTGCCTTCTGTTGCAACGGCCTCATCAAATACAATGTTTGATGCGCTTGAACTTTTAGAGGCTCACAAAGTGTGTTGTCCTTTTAACGAAATCGAAATGACATACTTGTTTTGTGAGCTCTGTCGTTATCCGTCTTCAAAGGAGCGTTTTGAAGTCCTGATTGACACGCTTGAAAACCCAACGGGCTGGCGTGAAGAAGTAAGCAGGCTTGAGCTTGAAAAAGATAATATTACCTACTCGGCTCGGCCAAACAAAGACGAGACTGGTTCCAAAAAAAGGAAACATGCAATCTTTCCATCAAATGAGAGGTGTATCATTTCTTAAGGGCCTCCTATAATTGGCTGTGTGAGTCCTTTGCACAGCCGACTATGGTTACCCCAGCCCTAACTCTCCTCCTTCACTTAAGTTATTTTGACGCACAGATAATAAACGAACTTTAAAAAAGTGATCTTATATTGACCATTAGAAGAACTACATTATATAAAAACAGACAATCATTTACTTTTACTGCGTACTACAACACACCAAAAACAAAGAAAAAATCCTGCCAAATTAATCATTCGTTAATCAACTGTTAACACTGCTTACTCATATTAGAGCTCCTACAATGACCAGGAGACATCGATAAATGAAAAAGTTAAGAAGTAGGTTTTTTAAGATATGTTTGTTAATCGGATTACTGAACGGTGCACACGCAAGCGACGGTGATAGTTCCACAGATCCCGCTTTTCAACAAAAGGGATTTAAAGAAAAAGCCCTAAGTCTTTTTGATGAGGCATATTACCTTGAACAAAGTGGGAAACATCACCACATTTGGACAAGTAAGAAAAAAGTATTCAAAGATTACCTCAAAGAAGGATGGCAAAAGCATAATCCGAACAAATGGTTCGACAACGAGACTTACAAGAAATTCTTTCCATGTGGCGCGCGAAATCCTTTCATTGATTGGCTTTCACAACCCACTGGAGTGAGAGAGCTGAACTCGGGAGATCCTTCCCTTATCATCTCTTTGACAACCTACCCTCCTCGTAAAGACACTGCATGGCTGGCCGTCGAATCTATCCTTCGCCAAACGCTTAAGCCCCATACGGTCGTTGTATGGGTTGCCAAAGATGACCTTGCAAAAATGGAAATTCCCAAAAGCTTGGAAGTGCTCCAAGCAAGAGGTGTTGAAATTCGCATTTCTGAAGAGAATTACCGCGCGGCAACGAAATATATTCCCTCTCTTAAAGAGTTTCCTGATGCCAACATCGTCACCATTGATGATGACCGATTCTACGCTTCAACCCTTCTAGAAATGCTATGGCAACGTCATACTGAATTTCCGAATTGCATTATCTCCCCTGCTATGAAGGAAATTCGGTTTAGCGCTAAACGTGGCGGCATTGATTATCTTTTACAAGATACGACGATCGTTGATCCCACTCATTGTTCGCCTTATGATCACTCAGGAGATGTGTTCAAGGTCCCCGGCTTTTACATTTTTGAAGGGTTTAGAGGGGTTCTTTATCCTGCTGGCGCCTTCACACAAGAGGTATTTGATCAAGAAGCCTATAACGGCCTTACGCCTGTGGCTGATGATCCATTCTTTGTAGCACAAGCAATCCTTAAGGGAACAAAAGCGATCAGCTTGAGTGAAGAACCTTCCCGGCAGCTTTCCAACCCTGAAGAGTTTCCCAACACACAAGAATGTGGCATCTTTCGTGCCCATCTACGTGCGAATGGATCCATGCTTTACCGCATCTTGTGCTATTATGATCTCTTAGATCCTTTGAAAATTCCTGTCTTGCCCCATCTTCAGTGCGAAGCCTGCAGACGGGATATTCCCTTGATAAAAAAAGGAGATCCTTTCCCTCCTAAACCAATCAAGACAGGAAAACGCTGCACCATGTGCCTCAATGAGGCTCAAAAAAAGGTGCTTGTCATTAATGCGGCTGGTTATGGCAACATTGGGGACGACATGTATAGAGAGGTGCTGGCTTACTATCTAGGCAACAAAACGGATATTCAGTTTATCCCTGATACGATCCGCCTTAGTGAAAAGGGCAAGTATATTGAACGCCATTCTTCAAAAAAAGATTGGCCTTTTGACGTCCTTGTTGTGGGCGGCGGCGGTATCCTTGGGAACTTTTCATCCCAGGACAATTTCTATGCTTACTACATGACGCTTGCAGCCGAAACACGCCGTCCTTTTATCCTTGCCTCTGTTGGCTTTCAAACAAAGGAACGTGATCTCTCTATTGATCAAGCTCGGGAAATATTGGACGGCGCTCAGGGAGGAAATAGTTACGCATCTTCATCCTCACACGCCTCTGTTCCCACAAGCGCCCTTTTGGCCAAAGCAGATCTCATTCTGCCACGCACAAATACGGACGGCTTTTTGCTTCGCGCTGTCCTTGGAGAGGCCATGCGTGACAGAATCTGCGTCAGGCCTGATCTGGGCTATCTTTTTCCTGCGACGCTTCTAGGAAAATCCTGGTCTCACTTCTTTGGACGAGAGAAGAAATACGTCACGCTTATTCAAACAGGATCTGTGAACGTAAACAGCCCTACAATCCAACGAATGATTAAGGACCAACTTGATAAGTTTCCTCATTCAAAGCTTATGGTTATGAATTGGGGGGGGATCTCAAGCCCTACTAAAGAAAAGGACTTTCCTGAGTGGAACTTGTTTAAGGTGAACACACCAAAACAATATCCAGAAGCGCTTATCAAAATGGGCCATACGCTTTCACCAAAACTAAAAGGGGCAAGATATGCACATAAACCCATTCGAGAGTCTGATCTGACACCTGAAGAAGCCATTGAAATTGTTTCTGAGTCACATTTTGTGATTACGGGACGTCTTCACGGCGCCATTATCGCTCGCGCACTGAAAGTGCCTTTTTCAACACCCCTATGGAGTTACAAGATGACGGCAGAGCAAGAGTCAAATACAAATCCCGCCGACGCGAGTAAAACCATCAGTGCGATCAGAGAATATCTTGATAGCAATGTCGGAGATCTTGGCACGCCCTGCGCTTGGACGGATAATGAGCGAAACGGCATCATTGTCCGCATTGCACAAGAGCATCCAGAATGGGATACCTCTTTCATACAAGCCATGGATAATAAATCCTTGTGGAAAGTGCTCGCCCTTAATGAGAGCATCCTTTATCAAGGCCCTAGGGGTTGGTAGAATACTCTAATCCCTAATAAAAAAGGCCCCAAATGGGGCCTTTTTTATTAATTTATTTTCAAAATTGAAAGCTTATGCGGCTTCACTTTCCTCACGTGGGGAACGCGTAGCACGATCAAGTGCTTGAAAGTACACAGTCAAAAGCTCTTCATGTTCTGCGCGCTCGTCCTGATCCATCTTGCGAATGCTGATCATCTTGCGTAGGATCTTGGGATCGAAACCGTGGGACTTAGCTTCTGCGTATACTTCTTTGATATCTGTGGCAATAGCTGCTTTGTCTTCTTCTAGGCGTTCAATGCGCTCGATCAACTGGCGCAGTTGAAGTCCTGACACACCTGCAAAATCTGACATTGTGCTCTCCTTCTTTCTAACGATTCGTAAGGGGGACACTAGCGCCTTTCTTAAAGTCATGCAAGCTCTTGGAGGGGTCTTTGCTGTCGATTCTCTTAAGAAAAAACTCTCTGCGCCCCCTCTAGCGGTCTTGGCAAGAAGAGGTTATGATCCAGCATTGATCAATAGATGCTTTCAAGGACACCTTCTTTTGGAACAAACAGATCCAAGAAAACAAACCCTTGCCGTCCTTGCAGGCATTATGACTGCCTTTGCTCTTGCTTGTGTACCTGTGTGCGTGCGCCTTAGCGAAGTGGGGCCCACCGCCACAGGATTTTACCGATTTTTCTTATCATTTCCTTTCCTCATGACCTGGATGATCTTTGATCATATGAAGGATAAAGCACCTAAGACACCTAGGTCTGCCAAGGACTATTATCTGATCTGGCTTGCGGGTGCCTTTCTTGCCCTTGACCTTATTTTCTGGCATTGGTCGATGGTGCACACGAGCGTTGTTAACGCCATGCTCCTGAGCAACCTTACGCCTATTTTTGTGGCCCTTGCCTCATGGATTTTTTTTAGTGAACGCCTGACTGTACCCATTGGCTTTGCCATTGCCTTTGCTGTCATTGGCTCCATGATTTTAGTGGGCGGTACGTTCTCTCTCAGTCAAACTCAGGGCATGGGTGATCTTATGGCCTTTTGCTCCTGCCTTTTCTTCTCGGCCTTTTTAACAACCATCAAAAATCTCACAGGTAAATTTCGTACTCCCGTCATCATGGCCTGGGGTGCGGTGCCAACTATGTATATCTTGGCCGTGACAGCTTATGTCTCGGGAGAAGTCATGATTCCTCAAACCCTTTATGGGTGGGGGGGTCTCTTTTTCCTTGCCCTTTTTGTCCATATCGTAGGCCAAGGGCTTTTAACCTTTTCCATGACCCATATTTCGGCTACCCTTTCTGCCATGCTGATGTGTCTAGCGCCTTTATTTTCAGGTGCCCTTGCCTGGCTCTTTTTCAAAGAAGGACTTGGCATGAACCAGCTCCTTGGAGGTATTGTGATTTTGGTGGGGGTGCTTATTGCCCGTATACCGCAAAAAAGAGAGAGGATCACTCCATGATTAAACGACGTCGTGCCACTAAAATCATCGCGACTCTTGGCCCTGCCAGCTCTTCACCCGAGGTCATTGAATCCCTTTTTCTTGCTGGTGCTGATCTTTTTAGGCTCAACTTTTCCCATGGAACCCATGACGGCCACGCCGAGAATATCCGTCTCATTCGTGACCTCAGCCACCGCTATGCTTACCCCATTGGCATTATCCAGGATCTTCAAGGACCCAAGCTTCGTGTTGGAAAATTCGAGGACGGCTCAACTCTTTTAACACCAGGACAAACCTTTTATTTTGATCTTGATGATCTGCCTGGTGACAATAACCGCGTCACCCTGCCCCATCCTGAGATTTTCGAGGCCCTGAGCCCAGGTCAGGCGCTTTTATTGAATGACGGGTGTTTACGCCTTCGCGTGGCGAAAAAGTCAGAAGGCCGCCTTGAAACAGTGGTCGAAGTGGGTGGCAAGCTCTCCGACCGTAAGGGCGTGAATGTGCCCGATGCGTATTTGTCATTGTCCTCACTCACACCCAAGGATCGCAAGGATTTAGATTTTGGCCTGGGTATGGGGGTAGATTGGGTCGCATTATCCTTTGTCCAACGCCCCGAAGACGTTCTTGAGGCCAAAGAAATTATTGCAGGTCGCGCCAAGATTGCCTCGAAAATAGAAAAACCCCAGGCCATTGACTTTTTGCAAGAAATTGCCGCTGCCTCTGACGCCCTTATGGTCGCGCGCGGAGATTTAGGGGTAGAGCTCCCCCCTGAAGACGTCCCTCCCCTTCAAAAGCGCATCATTAATGTGTGCCGTGCTCAGGCAAAACCCGTCATTGTGGCAACGCAAATGCTGGAATCCATGGTCAGTGCGCCAACCCCCACAAGGGCCGAAGCCTCGGACGTTGCCCACGCCGTTTATGAAGGTGTGGACGCCGTGATGCTTTCGGCTGAATCAGCGTCAGGACATTTCCCCGAAAAGGCGGTCTCTATGATGAGCCGCATCGTGGAAAAAGTGGAAAGTGATCCTTTGTACCTTGAATACCGTGACAGTGAACGTCTGAATGTTAGTACCTCACCTAGTAGTGCCATTACGGCGGCGGCGCGCCAAGTCTCTCACGCGATATCGGCCAAAGCCATTGTGACCCTGACCCTGAGCGGTTCTACAACCCTTCGCGCGGCAAGCGAGCGCCCACAAGCCTGGATTCTTGCTCTAACCCCCAAAGAAAAGGTTGCCCACCAGCTGACCCTTGCTTGGGGCGTCTTTCCCGAGATCACAAAAGAAATCAACAGCTTTTCCCAGATGGTCGAAACCACCAGTGAAGTCCTGACAAGACGTCTGATTGCAAGCGACGGGGATCACGTCGTGGTCACAGCGGGTGGAAGCTTTATGACCCATGCCTCCCAAGAGCTTTACACAACGGGCACGACGCGCCTTCTACGCATCCTCACTGTTGGCGAATACGATCAATGAGTGAGGCAGGCGACCTGACCACCAAAGTTAAACGCTATGCCAAGGTCTCAAGCGCTCTTACCAAAACGGCGGCCCGCGTGGCGGGTGAAAAGGTTTTTGGCATCGACATAGACCACGACGCCCAGTCCCAAGAGTTTACCCTTTTGATGGGGAGCCTTAAGGGGCCTCTTATGAAGGTTGCGCAGTTTTTGTCCACGGTGCCTGACGCCTTACCTGACGTTTACACCCGCGACTTTACAGCGCTTCAGTCCCAAGCGCCTGCCATGGGATGGCCCTTTGTAAAAAGACGGATGGCAAGTGAACTTGGGCCCGAGTGGCGCACGCGTTTTCAGCATTTTGACGAGCATGCCTGTGCGGCGGCTTCCCTTGGGCAAGTGCACAAGGCGGTTCTTCTGGACGGCAGCGTTGCCGCCTGCAAGCTTCAATATCCCAATATGAGTGCAAGCCTAGAGACTGACTTAACCCAGCTTCGCTTTGCCTTGAAGCTCTATGAAAAAACCCTGGGCGCCCTTAAGACTGAAGAGATTTTGGCAGAAATCACCCACCACTTGCGCCAAGAACTTGACTACGCCCAAGAAGCACGTCACATGCAGGCCTTTTTCCAGGTTTTCAAAGAGAATTCTAGTATCCATGTCCCAAGTCCCCACGACGCCCTGTCGACCCGCCGCCTTTTGACCATGTCCTGGCTTGAAGGGGTCCCCTTGAAAGAATGTGTCGAGTTTTCTCAGGAAACACGTAACCTTCTGGCAAAACGTCTGTTCCAGGCGTGGTACTATCCCCTGTATAGCTACGCTCTTTTACACGGCGATCCTCATCTTGGC
Source organism: Alphaproteobacteria bacterium (assembly GCA_013911655.1). Taxonomy (GTDB): domain Bacteria; phylum Pseudomonadota; class Alphaproteobacteria; order Caedimonadales; family UBA1908; genus JACESU01. Next base: position 694,300 of record JACESU010000001.1, on the reverse strand, counting down.
AACTATACCATCACGCCAGATCATGGCCTCAATCTTTTAGATTTTGGGTGCGTGCGGGTTTTTGACCCACTCTTTGTCACCAACATTCTGGCCCTTTACGAGGCCCTTGAAACCGGTGACCGCGACAAAGAGGCGGCCGCTTACGAAGCTTGGGGCTTTGGCACTCTGTCCCACGAACTTATCGACGCCCTACATTTATGGGCTGAAATGCTGTACGAGCCCATTCTTGACAACCGGGTACGTCCCATCCAAGAAGGAAACCGCGGCCATGAGGGGCGTGAACGGGCGGCGCGCGTTCACAAAACTCTTCGCGAACTAGGCGGCGTGCGCCCACCCCGTGAATTTGTTTTCCTTGACCGGGCGGCTGTAGGGATTGGCTCAGCCTTTATGCACCTACAGGCCGAGCTAAATTGGCATGACGAATTTCACGCGCTTATAGACGGCTTTGATCCCGATGCGGTAAAAACGCGCCAAGAAACTCTTGAACTGAGTACCTCCCACTCTTAAAGATTTTGCAACTCTTGGGTTTTTTTAGGGAATAACATGGCTCACAATTGGTTAAAGATATGCACGCTTGGACCTTGATCCTTTTGAGATTATTCGTATGAAACAGTAAAAATTGATTTTGATACCTATCGCCTCAAAAGGCGCTAGAACGCGCTTACTTAGAGCACTATCGGGGTGGGGCACAAGCCCCCCCTTGACGTATCTAATCCAAGAAAAAGTCAGGGATTAAATGCCCGCCTGGTGTGATGGCATAGGCATCAAGATCCATGATTCCTTCACTGGCAAGGACTTCATCATCGATGAAAAAGTTGCCTGTCCACTCTTTGTTATCACGGGTAAGAATAATGTGCGCTGCGTCTGCCATAATTTCAGGCCGGCGGGACGCCTTGATAAAGGACTCTCCCCCAAGCATGCTCACCGCAGCCGTCGCAATGGTTGTACGCGGCCAAAGAGCGTTAACGCCGACCCCTCTGTTTTTGAACTCTTCGCTCATCCCCAGGACACACATGCTCATCCCGTATTTGGACATGGTATAGGCACAGTGCGCCTTGAACCACTTGGGATCCATATTAAGGGGGGGCGACAGATTCAAGATATGGGCGTTGCTCCCTTTCATCAAATAAGGGAGGCAAGCCTGGGACGCCGCGAAGGTGGCGCGTGCATTCACGTTCATCATCAAATCAAAACGCTTCATGGGGGTGTCAAGTGTCCCCGAGAGTTGAATGGCGCTGGCGTTATTCACAAGGATATCAATTCCCCCAAAAGTCGCAGCTGCCTCGTCAACGGCTTCTTTAAGGCGCGCGTCATCCCGTGCGTCCACGACAAGAGGAAGTGCCTTTCCCCCAAGGGCTTCTATTTCTTTGGCAACGCTATAAACCGTGCCTTCAAGTTGTGGATGGGGCTCGCCTGTTTTGGCAGCGAGGGCAATATTAGCCCCGTCCTTTGCCGCGCGCAGCGCGATGGCACGGCCAATCCCCCTGCTTCCCCCTGTCATAAAAAGTGTTTTTCCTTTAAGTGTTGTCATGGGTTTATCCTTTTCTATTGTCCTTTAAAATGAGGAGCTCTTTTTGTTAGAAACGCACTGGCAGCCTCGGGGAAGTCTTTTGTGGTTGTAGACGTAGCAAAGGCGATTTCTTCTTTTTGAAGCTGCGTTGGCAGGTCGCTTTCAAAGCTTGTCATAATAAGCCGTTTTGTTTCGGCGTAGGCGGCCGTAGGACCAGCGGCAAGGCGAGCTGCCCATTTCCAGGTCGCTTCCATAAGGGCATCGTCCTCGACGACTTTGTTCACAAGTCCCAGACGTAGGGCCTCATCACTTGAAAAGCGCTCTGACAAAAGGCAAAGCTCCATGGCTTTTCTCGCCCCCACAAGACGCGGCAAGAAAAACGTGCTGCCGCCATCGGGGCTTAGGCCCATCTGTGCGTATGCCATGGTAAAAAAACTGCTTTTGACACATAGGGTCAAGTCGCACGCCATCATAAGACTCATCCCAAATCCCGCAGTGGCGCCGTTGATGCTGGCGATCACCGGTTTTGGCATACGGCGAATGGCCAAAATAGAGGGGTGAATCTTTTGAATAAACCGGTGGAAAAGAGCTTGACGCTCGGGTTCTTCCAGGGATAAAGATTGACCAAAGAGGCCAACGTCACCGCCTGCCATGAAGCCGGGGCCATTGCCCGTAATGACGACGCACCGAATAGAAGCGTCAAATTCGAGAACGTGAAGGGTTTTTGAAAGTGCGTCTCCTAATGATTCATTCAACGCGTTCATCACCTCTGGTCGGTTAAGAATCACAACCGCCACACCGTCCTTTATTTCACAAAGAAGTTCTGGTTGATCACTCGCTTTTGTTGCTTTGTCTAAGGGCATCATCGGCCTCCTTCCATTGTTTGAGGGCGTCACTGAGAGGCGGAAGAGATAAGTCATCGATCCCTAGTTCCTCCAGTACATCTGTGACTGTTACCGTTTTGCCGTTTTTGAGGAATACACCACGCACCACAGCGTACGCCACCACACTTCCTTTAGATTCAAAGCGCTGTTCGATATACATCCACTTGTCATCAACCCCGATGATTTGGGTCACAAGCTGATATTTTTCAAAGGGGGAAAGACCACGGCGAAAGCGAATGTGGGCAGCCCCCAGCATCGCTTGCCAGCGCCCTTTAAGGAAGTGCTTTCCCATCTCTGTGCGTGTAATCAGATCAACGCGCCCTAGATCCATGATGCTAAGGTACCTGGAATTCGTCATGTGCATATTCAGATCAAGGTCATTGGGCAGCACCCGGAACGTCAGGGTAGACGCTTCAAAAAAACCAATGCGCGAGCGAAACAAGGCTTGGATGACCACCCGGATAAGACGGTACAGCAAATTCACGGTGTTACGGCTCCCTATAGCTTTAGATGTTTGTTCGCCTTTAAGTTTACCAGAAAAGCGATAGCTGCCCGATACCTTTTTACTTAACTATCCCAGGCATAAAAAGGGGTCTCTTTCTATGCCTGGGGTTATCTATCTACTTAGATTAGAAGGGACCAAAGGCCTCCTCTTTCATCTCCATCAAGGGTCTTGCGCCTGCCATGATGTTGGCAAACAAAGACGACCCTTGGGGAAGGAGCTTTGTGTAGAAAAACCGCGCCGTATCAATTTTGGACTGATAGAACACGTTTTCTCCTGATGAAAGCTTTGGCACCGCCACAAGCACAACCTTTGCCCAAAGATAGGCGTGTACCGTCAACGCGAACAGTCGCAAGTAATCCACGGACGCGGCCCCTGCTTCATCAGCGTTTTTGAGAGAGACAGTGGCAAGATGAGCCGTTGCCTGCTGCAAACGCGTTACGGCCTTTGCAAGCAAGGGCAAAAGATCAGCCAGCACGGGATTTGCCTCATGCTCTTTAATAAAGGCTAGAACTGGGTGAAAGAACTGCCTCAAATAACGCCCCATATGGGCCGGAAGCTTTCGCCCCACAAAGTCCAGCGCCTGAACGCCGTTGGTGCCTTCGTAAATTTGGGAAATACGGGCGTCTCTTGCAAATTGCTCGAGGCCGTATTCCTTGATATACCCGTGTCCGCCCAAAACCTGCATGGCAAGGTTTGCGACTTCATATCCGCAATCAGTGAAGAAGGCCTTTACAATGGGCGTCATAAGCTGCACAAGATCATCCGCGTCTTGACGCACAACCTTGTCGGTTGCCCGGTGGGAAATATCCAAGTGCTGGGCGACCCAGCACCCCAACATCCGGTTGCCTTCATTATAGGCTTTCATGGTGAGGAGCATCCGTCGTACATCCGGGTGCACGATGATGGGGTCTGCAGGTTTATCTGGATATTTTGTCCCGGTCAGCGAGCGCCCTTGTAAGCGCTCCTTAGCGTAGGCCAGCGCGTTTTGATAGGCTACTTCCGCAATACCAAGACCTTGGCTTCCCACGCCCAAACGCTCGTTATTCATCATGGCAAACATGTTACTGACGCCGTGATGAAGAGCGCCGACCAAATAGCCCCGCGCGTTTTCAAAGCTCATAACACACGTGGCCGAGCCCTTGATCCCCATTTTGTGTTCAATGGACGCACAGACCACACCGTTTTCGCCGCCCACCTTTCCGTTTTCGTCTACCCAGAACTTTGGCACCAAGAAAAGGCTCACCCCTTTGATGCCCGAGGGCGCGTCAGGCGTCTTTGCCAAGACAAAGTGAAGAATGTTATCCGTCAAATCGTGCTCGCCTGATGAAATAAAGATCTTAGTGCCCGTTACAAGGTATGTGTCATCTTCTTGGGGTACTGCTTTGGTGCGAAGAAGGCCAAGGTCAGTGCCACAATGGGGTTCGGTCAGGCACATGGTTCCAGACCAAACGCCTTCCACCATCTTAGGGAGAAAGCGCGCTTTTAGTTCGTCACTTCCGTGGGTGTGCAGCAGAATATAAGCCCCCCGCGTAAGGCCTGGATACAAGCTAAAGGACGTGTTGGCTGCGCAAATCATCTCTTCTGTCATGATGCCGATGGATTCAGGAAGCCCCTGCCCTCCGTACGCTGGATCACACGCAAGCGAACTCCACCCGCCCTCTACAAAGGCTTTGTAGGCTTCTTTGAAGCCTTTGGGCGTGCGCACCTTACCATTTTCCCAGGTGCACCCTTCCGAGTCGCCACTTTGGTTAATGGGCTGCAAGATGTTTTCGCAGAACCTTGCAGCTTCTGTCAAAATCGCGTCCACTAGGTCTTCGGTGACGTCTTCACAGCCAGGTAGCGTCCTGATCTTTTCCAGATCAAGAAGCTCTTTCATACAAAAATTAATATCCCTTAAGGGTACGTTATAGGTCGCCATGTGTCTAATTCCTTAATGGTTTGCCTGTTTCTAAAATATGTTCCATACGATCAAGGGTTTCCCTGTTATGGAGGAGCGTTGCAAACGCTTCACGTTCAAGGGCGAGAATCTCCTCTTCTTTGATCTTATCGGTCATATCGATGTCGCCGCCGCTTAAGATATGAGCAAGCTTGGCCGAAACAACCTCGTCATAAGGAGTCGCTTTACCGGCTTTGACAAATCCTTTGACCGCCATGGACATGGCAACTTTGGCAACCCCGCCCGGAAGCGAGATCTCTTTGGGCTCGGGTGGTGCGTAATTTTGCGCAAGCTCGAGCACGTAAGCTTTGGCATCGGCAAGCAAGCGGTCCCGATTCATGGTGATCCGGTCATGGGGACGCAAATACAGCATGTCTTTGGCTTCGGCGGCTGATTTAGCAACCTTAGCGGTGCCAATCATCTCGAACACTTTACCCACGGCCACCATGGATCCGCCTGGGCGTTTTGACTCGGTAATCCACCTGGTGATCATTTCCTTACATCCACCCCATCCAGGAATAAGCCCCACACCGACCTCTACAAGGCCCATGTAAAGCTCTGCGTGAGCTTGAACGGCGTCACAGTGAAGAAGAATTTCACATCCACCCCCAAGGGCCATGCCAGACGGCGCTGCCACCACAGGAAACGGCGCGTATTTGAGGGCCATATAGGCTTTTTGTCCCATCTCGACGACTTCTTGCATTTGTGACCAAAGGCCAAGGTTTATGGCAAAAAGCGCAAGCCCCAGGTTCGCCCCAACAGAGAAGTTTGTCCCCTCATTGTGGATCACCATGGCCTTAAAGCCTTGCTCTTTCACAAGATCGATAGACTTGAGGATAAGGGTCATGATATCGTTGTCCATAGAGTTCATTTTACTTGTGAACTCGAAACACACAACGCCGTCGCCGATATCCCAAAGGCTTGCCGAACCGTTCTTGATCAAAGGCTTTGACGCGCGCTTGATGTCTTGAAGCAAAAGCTGCCCTTTGGCGCGCGCAACCGTTTGATAAACGCCGTCCACGCCAAGATATTGAAGCTTGCCATCCTCAACACGGTAAAAAGTGCCACTGCCGACTTTTTGGAGGAGTGCTGGCACCACCATGCCTTCTTTTTTCAAGTGCTCGGAAAACCAGTCAGGTCCCAGTTTATCAAGAAGCTCAAAAGGTCCGTATTTCCAGTTGTATCCCAATTTCATGGCCGTATCGACGGCGTAAAGGGTATCCGCGATTTCTGGAACAAGACTTGCCGCGTACCACAAGACCTTCGTCATGACACTCAGCGCGTAACGAGATGCGTCCTCTGGAAAAGTCAAAAAGTTCTTCAAACGTGCACTTTCCTCAAGACAGGCAAGACGCGGTTTACGGGACGCGCGGTACTCACCAGTCTTAAGATCAATGGCTTCTTTTTGTTTACCAGCATCACTTTTCACGACGCGGTAAAAACCGCCCTTACCCTTTCGTCCCGTGTATCCCTCTTCGATTAATTTCGTGACAAAGGGGACCTCTCGGTACGTTTTGCGGTATAGGTCCGTTTCAGGAAGAGACGCGTTCATGCTTCTACCGATGAGGGGCATCAAATCAAGACCCACAAGGTCCATAAGCGCAAAGACACCCGTTTTGGGAATGCCAAGGGGCTTGCCCATAACAGCGTCTGCGTCCTCGATGGGAATACCGCGATCAAGAGCCTCTAAAAACGCCGTTTGAATCCAGAATGTCCCGATGCGGTTACCAATAAAGCCAGGCGTGTCATGGCATTCCACAAGGGTCTTACCAAGATAGCGGTCAGCAAAGTCTTGAATTGTCGCGTAACAATTTTGATCTGTGTCTTGACCCTTAATGACTTCAAGAAGCCTCATATAACGTGGCGGGTTAAAAAAGTGCGTGATAATAAAACGCTTTTTAAAGTCAGAAGAGGCCTTTGCGATTAGATCCTTTAAGGGAATCGTGGAGGTGTTGGACGAGAAAATCGTTTGCGGTCCGCAAACCTCTCGAAGGCGTGCGTAAAGATCTTGCTTGATCTCAAGCTTCTCGATGACAACTTCGATGACCCAATCACAGTCCGCAATATCTTTAAGGTCATCAAGGTTACCAGGGGTGATCAGTTTCAAACGATCTTTGTGCATGATGGGCGCTGGATCTGCCTTGGAAAGGCGCTCCAATGCCTCTTCTGCCAGCGCGTTCTTTTTGCCAAAGCCCTTTTGCGGCATATCCAAAAGACGAACGGGAATACCCGCATTTGCGATTTGAGCCGCGATCCCAGCGCCCATAACGCCTGAGCCAATAACGGCGACTTTTTTAATATCCATTTATAGAGCCTCCAAAATAGTTGCGATCCCCTGACCGCCGCCAATGCACTGAGTGGCAAGGGCATATTTTTTTCCTTCACGTTGTAAGAGGCTTGCAGCCTTGCCAACGATCCTTGCACCGGTGGCCCCCAAGGGGTGACCAATGGCAATGGCGCCGCCGTCAAGATTGACCTTCTTCATATCAATGCTTAGATCCCGCACACACGCAATGGACTGCGAAGCAAACGCCTCGTTAAGCTCGATAATATCAATATCGTTTATGGTAAGCCCGGCACGTGCGAGCGCTTTTTTTGTCGCGCCCACAGGACCAATACCCATGATTTCAGGGTCACATCCCGTGACGGCAAAACTTTTTACGCGCGCCATAGGCGTCATCCCGTGTTGCTTTGCATAATCTTCAGAGCACACCAAAACCGCACTCGCCCCATCTGTCAAAGGGGATGAGGTTCCCGCTGTCACACTGCCGTCTTCTTCAAAGGCCGGGGCAAGACCTGCAAGCCCCTCGAGGGTTGTTGTGGGGCGAAGACATGTGTCAGCTTCAGCCACAGTCTCGCCTTTCATGACGATGGGAATAATCTCGTCTTTTAGCTTGCCAGCTTCTTGAGCAGCTGCTGCTTTTTTCTGACTTTCAACAGCAAAAGCATCTTGCTCGGCGCGGGAGATGTTATAACGCTTGGCGACGTTCTCGGCCGTCTCTCCCATAGACATATAAGCGCCTGGCATCTGGGCATAAAGGGTTGGGTTCGGCATGGGATTAAAGCCCCCCATGGGCACACGTGTCATGGACTCGACACCGCCACAAATAAAGACGTCCCCTGCCCCGCACGCAATGGCACCAACGGCTGTGTGGACCGACTGCATGGACGAGCCGCAAAAACGGTTAATGGTCGCCCCTCCCACTGACAGCGGTAGCCCCGCATAAAGGGCGATGAGTCTTGCCACGTTAAGGCCCTGCTCTCCCTCTGGAAAAGAGCACCCTAAAAGCAAATCTTCGATGTCAGAAGGCGTGACGCCCGTGCGTGCCACAACACCTTTGACCACTTGCGCGGCCATCTCATCGGCGCGCACTTTGATCAGCTGCCCTTTATTGGCAAGGCTAAACGGTGAACGAACGTATCCTACGATTACTGCTTTTGTCATGTTATCTCCCTTTATTAACTTTGTTTTATATGAGGAGGGAAAACCCCTCCCCCAATATTCAATTTTTAAACGCTTTTAGTGCTGCTCTTCTTCCTCCTTAGCGGCTTCCTCAGCCACTAATTCTTTTTTGGACAGCTTGCCAATAACCGTCTTTGGCAGCTCGTCTCTAAATTCGATGTATTTTGGCACCTCTAGGGGAGAAAGTTTATCCTTTAAAAAGGTTTGCAAGTCTTCTTCTGTGATTTTCTGCCCCTCTCCAAGCTTTACAAAGGCTTTGGGAACTTCTCCTTTTACAGCGTCATGAACGCCAATGACGGTTGTTTCCATGACGGCTGGATGCAAGTAAATGGCCTCTTCTACCACACGGGGATAGACATTATAACCATTGCATAGAATTAGATCTTTGATCCGGTCCACGAGGAAGGTATAGCCGTCTTCGTCCATGTATCCCACATCACCCGTATGAAAAAGAGCGCCCCTTAGCACACTTTTTGTTTCATCAGGACGCTTCCAATAGCCCTTCATGACCTGAGGACCTTCTATACAAATTTCCCCCTTTTCACCCAATGGAACCTCTTGGTCAGGATGCTCGCGCGACATTATGCGAATGGTGGTTCCTGGAAAGGGCATCCCTATAGAATTTTCTTTATTCACACCGTTGATGGGGTTAGACGTTGCAGCAGGAGACGTTTCACTTAGGCCGTACGCCTCAACCAAATGGCACCCCGTCAATGCTTCGAAGTTTCTTTTGACTTCAGCCGGAAGTGCCGCCCCTCCCGAAAGACATGTCTTCAAGGTGGAGAGATCAAAGTCCTTCACCTTGGGGTGATTAGCGATCATGTTGTAAATGGTTGGCACCGCTGGAAAAAATGTAATCTTGTGTTTTTGAATGAGCTTCATCGCATCATTTGTATCATAACGAGGAAACATCATGACGATCTCTGAACCTGTTTTCATGGCCAGAGTCATGATGGCTGTCATGGCAAAAACGTGAAAAAGCGGAAGGGCGGCTAGTATTCTTTCACTGCCATATTCAATGCCTTGGAACCACAGCTCAGCCTGGCACGCGTTACCATAAACGTTTGCATGGGTGAGCATGGCCCCCTTTGGCACCCCTGTCGTGCCACCTGTGTATTGAAGAAGGGCAATGTCTTCCATAGGATCAATGGTGACAGGCGTGGGTATTCCATCATTTTCAATGAGCTGATCAAAACCAATATGTCTTTCGTCCCAGGTGACTTTGGCGACTTCTTTAGCTTTTAAAAGCGGAAAGAGAATATTCTTTGGAAAAGGAAGCGCCCCTGTTAACGGGCAAATGATCATCTTTTGCAGCCTAGTCTTTTCCAACATGGGTGAAATTTTATTATAAAGAAGGGCAAGATCAAGCGTCACCATAATGTCGGTTTCTGAATCTTCAATCTGATTGCGAACCTCGCGCTCTGCATAAAGAGGGCTATAATTCACAACAGTGCCGCCGGCCTTTAAAATACCAAAGTAGAAAAAGATAAAATGTGGGGCGTTGGGCATAAAAAGACCCACTTTTACGCCTTTTTTAACACCGAGACTTTGAAGACCTTTGGCCACCCTGTTTACAAGATTACCTGCTTGACCGTAGGTATATTTTTTACCTAAAAAATCAATACAAAATTTATCTGGAAACTTAGTTGCTGCCGTATCGATCAAGCTAAAAACAGTATCGACCCCGATGGGAGCACCCCAATTAATTCCCTTCGGATATTTTGCAAGCCAAGGGTACTTTTTCTCATTATTGTCGAGGGTTGTCATCCTTACTCTCCCAGAGGTTAACTTTTTTTATCGTATACAGAAAAAGGCTACAAGAGACAACGGCCGATCGCAACAAGTTTAAGGACATTCTTTTAAAATTAAGAGTATTTTTTAGAAAAAATGAGGAGTCTCCTCCTCACAGGTTATCGAGAACAAAAGTTCTATGCAGCAGTGTTAAGAGGAATCTCCATCATAAGCCTTGGAAAATCCAAACCACTCTTCAGTTTCTCTTCTGATTCTTTTACAATCACATGCAAAAGCGAAGAGCGCATTTTTTCTTTACTTGACACACTCAGGTCAGACAAACTGCTTGTAAGTGTGATCATTCCTTTATCATCTTGATTTGCTAGTTCTGGCATCGCGATACGAAGACACGTCATCAAATCATCCATCATCCGCGCATTGGCCGCCACAGACTCCCTTGCAGCGAGCTTGAGTGCGTCAATCTGAGACTCTCTTACATCATCCATCGCCTCAAGCTCTTTGGCAATTTCCGGTTGAAAACGGAAATAGTGCTGAGGAAGCAAATCCTCTTTGCCGTGATGCCCCAAAAGTCTTGCCATCTGACCATCCACCACGCTGGTAGAACATGATGTCATAATACTTGCCAAGGGCTTTGCCCATGAAACGAGTCCTGCATCTTTCATGTCACAGGCCTTCATGTTTTGGAACACGCGTCCAGTGCCAAGTGAGACAAAAAGAATTTCTGCGTCAGGATAAAGCTCTTGAGCAAGTGCAAGGGTCGTCAATGACGGATTATTCATAATGACCCCTCCATCTACAACACAAGATGACTCTCCTGCAAAGTTTGTCACCATTTTTGCAGGAAAATATGTGGGCGCACTGGCAGTCCCCACACCCGCCTCGCTCATTGGATAGTCAAAGCGAGGGTCTTGCTTCGCCTTATGGCTCTCAAACAACAGAGGCATATCTTCTTCAACATTATAGCTTGTCAGGACAATGTTACTAAGAGAGCTACTAAGAGCCGTAGTTCCCAATAGCTCTTCCGCAAGACCTTCAAGGCCTGCACTTGTGTATTGAGGCTTTACAACGCCGGCTTTCCCAAACCAGGTTTTATTTTCTTGACCAAAAATTTCGCATCCTTTTTCGCAATAAAGTTCTGACACTCTTTGGGCTGTAAATTTTGGTTTTTTTTCTATGCCTATTTTTGCACTTTCCTCATCTTCAACATTCAATGCAAGGGTAATAAGCCCCCCTGTGGAAGTTCCTCCCATGACGTCAAATATTTCAGAAATCGGCTTACCTGTTCTTCTTTCGAGTTCGATTAAAACATCCAAAGGTAGAATGCCCCTCATCCCTCCGCCGTCAATGGACAAGACTCTTACAACTTTCTTAGGCGTTTTTTCTTCTTCAATACTTGCGTTAACAAAATCAATAAAGCCAAAGGTGGCAATCGAAGCACTTAACATCAAGGAAATGGTTTTTGTGGATATCAACATAACGTTCTCCTATCACTCTTAAACAAGAAATCTCAAGCGACAGTGACAGGTTGTCAATAAATGTATAATCAAAAGTAAATAATAGAATAATAATTAGTAAATCTAATAAGATATTTACTAATTATTGGTTAAGTAAACATTTTATAAATATTATTCATGGATTTATATTGGCAAATAATATGTACTTTTTGTTATTTTAAACTCTCAGGATCTTTATTCCAAAATTTATAATTTCAGTATTTTCTCACAAATGCACCGATTCCTCATCGCGTTACTCACCGCCAGGACAACAAAACTTAATAGATGGTATAATGTTTATAAAAAGAAAATAATTATACTTGGTATAATACAGAATATCAGGAATTATATACCCCTTGATAAGCACTCAGCGCACCCTGATCAAGCTATACTAAAGTATTTTCGAATGTTTTCATTCTTCTACTTTGTTAGGTAGAAAGGAACCCCCATCAAAGTGCATTGACGAGGGCTTTTTTGTGTTTTATTGACCTGTTTTCGGCGCACTTCTATCGTTTTTCACCGTTTTCTTTAGTTGAAAACCTCCTTTGTTTATGTCACCAAAAAGAGCTCCCGTATTTGGTTTTCCTTGTGGCGGCATACCTGTCTGGGACGGATTTCCTGGAGGAGGTGGTGGTACACTGCCCCCCTCAAGAGACTTTCCTGGAGGTGGAGGCGGAGGAGGCGGAGGCGGCGCATTTGAATACTTACGACCTTCGTTTCTACCATTCTCCAGATAATGCTTAACGGCAAACTGATCACGCTCTACCCCTGCAGCTGGCGCCACCGCAGCCACATCCGGATTTAGCTCTAAGTACTTGCTTGGTACAAAGCCAGGCGGAAGTGCTTGTGCACCAACCATTGCTGACGGTGGAGGTGGAGGTGTTGTGCTCTTGACATTATGAGGCCCTCCTGGAGGAGGTGGTGGTGCACTTGTGTATGCTCTTCCTTCGTTTCTACCATTCTCCAGATAATGCTTAAGAGCAAACCTGGCTCTCTCATCACGATCACCTGGTGCTGCAGAAGCTACATCAGGATGTAATCTCAAATAGGTCTCTGCAGAAAAGCCAGGAGGAGCACTTGGTCCGCTTCCAACAGATGGAGGAGATGATGGTAAATGTGATACAGCTCCATGAGCACGCCCCTCATGCTGTCCATTATGAAAGTAGTGTGCCATAGCAAACTCTAATCGCCTGCTGGGGTCTTGGGGTGCATGGGCTGCTACGTCAGGATGCAAGCTTAGATAACCGGCGGCAGAAAATCCAACCGGTAATTTATGATAGGCTCTTCCCTCACCTTTTCCATGATTCAGATAGTGCTTAATAGCAAAAATAAATCTTGGTTTTGGATCTTGAGGGGCATGGGCGGCTACATCTGTGTTTATCGCTAAATATTCTTCTGGCGTAAAGTTTGGGGGTAATTTTTCAAAGGCACGTTTCTCTCCTAAGCCGTTACTAGCATAGTGATCCGACGCAAACTTTTTTCTTACCGTTGGGTCCGTTGAGGGCATCGCTGCGACAAGATCCTCGTGCGCATACAAATAGCCGTCCGTTGAGAACCCAGCCTCTACATCCGGTATAGGAGAGTGCTGTTGTGGCGGAGGAGGGGGTGGTGACATAGAACCTCCTTGAGATCCGCCAGGGATAGGAGGAGGCGATGGGAATGTCATCTTCGAAGGGGGCGCACCACCAAACTTAGGCTTTGTCGCTCCTGAAGGAGGGGGCTTAAGGGGGGGTGAGGATGCCGGGGATGCGCTCCCTCCTCCCCAAAGATTCTTAAGTGCAGCCCCTTTCGAAGGATCTAGTTTACCTTGTTGTGGAGGGGGCATTCCCCCTGGCGCTCCAGTAGGCGAAGTACTCGGTGATTTGAGCGCTTTACCAGGTTCTGCACTCTTATCAATATTCAGCTTACCCCCTACCTTAATTTGTGCTTGAAATTTTCTGGTAAAGTCACTCCATTCAGCAGCGATATCTGGTAGAGTTTGTGCCCATTCTATCAGTTTCTGTGCATCAGATTGGCTCCAATCTAGCTTAGCATTTACCACCGCCTTACACTGGGTATACTTCGCTTTGGCAACAGGGCCCGCTGCTGGCTCAAGCGCTACATTCATACATCTGATTGCATCCTCGGCACTTTTACAATCCACTTGAGGTTTGCAAGCATACACAAGCGCAGGCGAGCAACCTAACATAATATAAAGAAGAGCTTTTTTTGACATATAATCTAACCTCCAACAGTTTTTTCCGTAATACTTACTTCTAATCATCATCACCAGACCAGGAATCATCATCATCATCATCACTCTCATTCCCATGGTTCTGGGCATTTTCCCAAAACTTGCTTCCCTGAAGGATTTCAAGGAGATTACCAGCATTGGACGTCCTTGAAGGTGAAGATCCTGAAGCCCCCCCTGCACGAGGATTTTGAACACTTTGCAGCCTATTTCTTCCTTCTGTGAGTTCTCCAAGAAATCCAGCACTGCTTTGTGCAGAACTATAAGCGCGCGGCGGAGTAACCGGTAAAATAGGTGGGGGCGGTGGCACCTGAGAGCTATCTCCTGAAGAGCCCACCCCCCCTTGTTGATTAGGATGGTGAATGACTCTATTCTCATTAATGCCATTAATTAAATAGTGCCTCGCGGCCTCTACCAAGACCTGAGAAAGGGTCATTCCTGAGCTTAGGTAGTATTTTCTTAAATCATCATTGACAAAGATATAGACGAGCGGATTAAATCCGTCTGGTAATCCGCTAGGCATCCCCTCCACACGAAGTGGTGGCGCTCGACGTTCCATATCTGGCGTTGTCATTCTTTTTTCTTCCTGTCCCCTGGTAAGATAATGCTGATGTGCATGCTCCACAGCGATACTGAAGGTTTCTCCGCCATAGGTGTTCACAAGATCCGGATGTAGAGCCAAATAAAGCAACGGATCTACTTCTTTTTCCACTACTTCAGATGATGACTGAGCAGGCTGTGGACTCCGCATTGATGTCGTCTTGTAATCTTCTCCACCATGGAACCTTTTTTCTTCAACACCATGCTCTACATAATGTATCGTTGCCTCAGTCAAAACTTGCTTTAATGTCGCTTGTCCACCTCTAGAAAAATATTCAGCAATATCTGGATATTTTTCTATATAAAGCAGCGCATTAAATCCGTTAGGAAGCGCCCCTCGTACTTTTTCACTCAACTCTGTAGGAAGGAGTTCTGGCACAGAGTGCTTTGAATCAGGCGCCGCTAAACGATTTTCCTCTTGTGCTTTTTGACGATAATGTTCTTCTGCCGCATTCAAAGCCGCGTGATACGGTAGACCTCCAAAATGAACGGCAATATCTGGATTCATACTAAGATACAGCAACACATTAAAGGGTGTCTGTTGCGAAGAAGGATCGTTTATGGCCTGTGATCGCTGAGACCTCTCACTAGAAGGAATCACCGTGTAATTGCGACCTTCACCTACCCCGCTGGACAGATAATGTGTTGTGGCAGTATCAAGAGCCTCTGATAACGTTAGCCCTTGATTTTCATAATGTAATACTAAATCATTGTGCAGTGCTAAATACTCAATAGGATTGAAGTCTCTGGGCAGACTTGGAGATGCCGCTTTAGTGTGAAAATGAGGAGGCCTGTGTGAAGTGTCTGGATGTGAGAGCCTATTTTCCTGCGTAGCATGATTTCTGTAATGGTTCCTCAAATCGACAAGCGCGTTCTTCAAAAGAGAGTGTCCAAAAGCTTCAACCAAGTCAGGGTTCATTGCAAGATAGAAGAGTGGCTCAATAGGCACCTCGTGTCCTACTAAAGGTGGATTGCTAGACGGTTGCGAAGATTGGCTTGACGTTCCCCCCTCCATTGGGGGGATCTCACTAGGTGGCTCAGAAGATTTTGGTTCACTTCCTCGAGACAATGCTGTTTTACTTTGATCTCCAAGATCATTTCCTACAGAAGATGAGGGTGGAGAGGGTGAGATGACAGACAAAGGCTTGGGAGGAATAAGCACAGGCTCTTGAAGAGATCGGGGTTCCTCTGGCTTATCCGAATTTACTTCTAATGCTTGTATAAAGGCCTCAAGTTTTAAAAGATTCCCATGGGAAAATTGGTTGCGCCCTCCTTCACCAAGTCCATGGTACCAGCCCTCAAAAGTAATTTTGTCTGCAACAGACCAATTTTTTACTTTATCCATAGCAGCAAAGCACTTTTCAATGGCGGGTCCCGCAACAGGCGATTTCGAGGTCGAGCAGTTCGTCAAACATTCAGTTGCCTCGGTTGCGGCGTATCGTTTTCCGCAGTACTTTACCGGATCACCATTACATCTAATGCATGAAACACCCTGACTAGACCATAGATGCTGAGTAAGACTGGCGCTTAAAAAAACGCTTACAAAGTAGAAAACTCGACCGCTTTTCATCCACAAAGTCTCAGGCATACAAGAAACAATAACGGATTTTAGATAAATAAAAGTTTAGAAAAGATTAATAGTCTTCATTTCTGTCTCGATAATTTTCACAAGAATTAAGCACTTCCTTATCTCTTCAAGAATTCTGATCTTTGCACAAAATCTATACGACACATAAGTTAGAACTCTTAACCCCTTAGGTATAATATAGACGAATTTAAAGATGCTCTTTTTGATGCAGCAACCCAGAGCCCAATAGGGCCCTAGGTTGTTAAGATGGATATCTTTTTCTTAATCACTCCACTCATCATCATCTGAATCGTCCGGAGGCCCTTGCATTTTCTTTTGGTGTGCTTGCCATGCAGAATTATTTTTAAGATCGTCCCCTCCAAAAGTTGGCCCCCCTTGTGGTTTCTGAGACGGGTGATCCCCACCGATTCCACGAAGTTTCTTTAATTGATCCTGTGCTTGCTCGTGCAAAGGTTTATCATTCTGAACGACTGGTGGTTTTACGGGTTTGGGTTTTTCTGGTGCAGGCTGATCTTGAGCAAGATGTTTAATCGCACGTCCCTCTCCTTTTCCGTTCTGGACATAGTGCGCAGAAACGGCTTTGATGACGTCCAAAAGTGTGGCATGTCCACCGTTGGCAAAAGCCTCATATAAATCCTGATGCAAGGACAAATAAATCAGCGGGTTAAAACCAGGACCAAACTGCATAGGAGGTCCCATTTCAGACATGTAAAATCCGGCCGACCCTCCAGGTTTTGGTCTTGTGGGAAGGTTTTGCCCTTTTCCTTCTGTTTCATAGTGCACACGCGCCTGTTCTAAAGCATCCTTTATGGGCAGGTCTTTGAATTTCGCAACAACTGCTCTGTTCATGGCAAGGTATAAAAGCGGATCGAACGCAGGCGCCTCAGCCTGTTTATCTCCTCCGCCTGATCCACTACTACTTCCGCCTGGCCCAGCATTGCTATTACTTCCGGACCCGCTTTGCCCCTCTCCTCCAACTGTTAATTCATGGCCGCGCCCTTCATGGCGACCATTGTCGGCATAATGTGCAGTCGCATCACTAAGGAGCTCATTTAACGTCTTTGACGGTCCAAACCTATGCTCATTGGAAAAGTAATCAAACACGTCGCGATGTTGCACCAGGTAAATCGCCGCATTAAAGTTCTTTGGTAATACCGCGATAACCCCCATAGAAACACTCCCCGGAATAAGGGGGGGCACAGGATGTGTATTGGTTGGCACAATTGCACGCCCCTCGCCTTTTCCATTACTCGCATAGTGCTGGGTCACTTCATGAAGCGCTTGATGAATGGGAAGTTTTCCATAATGCGCCGCAATGTCAGGATGAAGCGCAAGATAGATCAAAGGATCAAACTTTTGTTCAACCTGCTTCTGCTCAGGGATTTTTGCTTCGTCTGTGAACCCTAGGCTGAATGCCCGCTGCTCTTTTATACCACTGCTCCCATAGTGCACTTCTGCCTTTTCAAGAGCCTCCTCAAGCGTCATCCCTTGACTCCCATAATACGCTACAATGTCTGCGTGGAGTGCTAGGTATTCTATCGGGTTAAAGGTTAAGGGGATACCGCTGGGGCGCGCCGCAGTATGAAAACCAGGAATTCGGTGCGTCGCATCAGGATGGATCGCTTTCCCGTCATTCTTACCCGTAGTCTGATAATGATGCGTCAGCTCCTCCATCGCCTGCTTAAGAGGTTTGTTTTTAACCCCGTCCAACAAAGACGGATTCAGCGCTAAATACATTAGAGGATTCAGCACAGGTTGCGGCACATCTCCTGAAGAAGCACTGCCTTTTGGGCCATGATCATCTCCTTGATCCACCTTGCTTTTTGGCTCGGGCTTTGGAGGCTCTACAATAGGCTCTGGCTCTGAGTTTGCGGGAAGATCACGCATTAACGCGAGGGCCTTTTCTCTATTCTCAGGCGACCATGCCCCCAGTCCATTTTCTCCTCCAATTTCCCGGTACCAAGCTTCAAAAGCTCTCTTCGAAGCCAAATTCCAGGGCCCTGGGTTTGAGAGTGCTTGCATAGAAGTAAAACATTTAGCAATGGCGCCCTGCCCAATATTATAATTTGTGGAGCATTTCTTGAAGCATTCTACAATTTCAGGACCTTGGTCACGATGTTTACAGTAATTATCTGGATTACTATTACATCTGATACAAGAAATATTGCTTGACCATACATTTCCAGCACCAGGAATTATTGTAAGAAGAGCAACACTCAGGAAGTATACTTTCTTATTTATTTTCATGTTGATACAGCGCCTCCTTTAATTATATATATCGTATTTTAGACAAATATTAGTTTACAGAAGATTAATAAACTAACTGTCTACTTCTTTTATCTGCATAGCGTAAAAGCTTTTCCAGGGGGGGATCGCAGACACTCTCCTCTAAAGAAAAATGTCTGCCGAATTGATCCGGTTTATTTTTTAATCTGACCACTCATCGTCATCAGCGCCATTGTTGTCAGGATTATCAACAGGAGGAGGAACTTGATGGTTAGCTATTGCATCTGCCAGTACCTCTTCCAGTGTTTTTTGTCGTGGCGCTTCTCCTCTTCTCCTGGCAGCTTCCTCCTGTAATCTGCGAAGTTCTTCAGATGTCTTTTGGCTTTTGTGCTCCCCTTTCGCCTCACGAAGTTTGTTTAATTGATCCTGTGCTTGCTCGTGCAAAGGTTTATCATTCTGAACGACTGGTGGTTTTACGGGTTTGGGTTTTTCTGGTGCAGGCTGATCTTGAGCAGGATGTTTAATCGCACGTCCCTCTCCTTTTCCGTTCTGGACATAGTGCGCAGAAACGGCTTTGATGACGTCCAAAAGTGTGGCATGTCCACCGTTGGCAAAAGCCTCATATAAATCCTGATGCAAGGACAAATAAATCAGCGGGTTAAAACCAGGACCAAACTGCATAGGAGGTCCCATTTCAGACATGTAAAATCCGGCCGACCCTCCAGGTTTTGGTCTTGTGGGAAGGTTTTGCCCTTTTCCTTCTGTTTCATAGTGCACACGCGCCTGTTCTAAAGCATCCTTTATGGGCAGGTCTTTGAATTTCGCAACAACTGCTCTGTTCATGGCAAGGTATAAAAGCGGATCGAACGCAGGCGCCTCAGCCTGTTTATCTCCTCCGCCTGATCCACTACTACTTCCGCCTGGCCCAGCATTGCTATTACTTCCGGACCCGCTTTGCCCCTCTCCTCCAACTGTTAATTCATGGCCGCGCCCTTCATGGCGACCATTGTCGGCATAATGTGCAGTCGCATCACTAAGGAGCTCATTTAACGTCTTTGACGGTCCAAACCTATGCTCATTGGAAAAGTAATCAAACACGTCGCGATGTTGCACCAGGTAAATCGCCGCATTAAAGTTCTTTGGTAATACCGCGATAACCCCCATAGAAACACTCCCCGGAATAAGGGGGGGCACAGGATGTGTATTGGTTGGCACAATTGCACGCCCCTCGCCTTTTCCATTACTCGCATAGTGCTGGGTCACTTCATGAAGCGCTTGATGAATGGGAAGTTTTCCATAATGCGCCGCAATGTCAGGATGAAGCGCAAGATAGATCAAAGGATCAAACTTTTGTTCAACCTGCTTCTGCTCAGGGATTTTTGCTTCGTCTGTGAACCCTAGGCTGAATGCCCGCTGCTCTTTTATACCACTGCTCCCATAGTGCACTTCTGCCTTTTCAAGAGCCTCCTCAAGCGTCATCCCTTGACTCCCATAATACGCTACAATGTCTGCGTGGAGTGCTAGGTATTCTATCGGGTTAAAGGTTAAGGGGATACCGCTGGGGCGCGCCGCAGTATGAAAACCAGGAATTCGGTGCGTCGCATCAGGATGGATCGCTTTCCCGTCATTCTTACCCGTAGTCTGATAATGATGCGTCAGCTCCTCCATCGCCTGCTTAAGAGGTTTGTTTTTAACCCCGTCCAACAAAGACGGATTCAGCGCTAAATACATCAGAGGATCAAACTGTACTGCAGCTGACTTAGGAGCTTCAGGAAGTTTTCGTAAAGACTTCTGAGTATTCTCTGCGTTTGCATTAACCTTCGTTCCAAATCGCGTCTCAACATCCTCCAGGGTTTCTGCAAGATTGAGGTGCGCCATTCCTCTCGTGTAATGGCTTTCCTCATCAGGATGTTTTGCTAAAAATTCCATAGCATTAAGACCACCTGTCCCTTTCAAACCTTCAACAAGTTGTACCTTGTGCGTATTATCAGGCACAAACGCTCTGCCGGTTTGCGCCCCCTCCATTTGATAATTTTCTATGAGTTCTTGCGCGGCATCTAAATAACTTTTATTTTTGACTCTGTTATACAAATCAGGATTTAGTGCTAAATACATCATGGGGTGAAACCCCTTTGGTATCGGAGCAATAGGGTCATGCTCTGAGTTTGCGGGAAGATCACGCATTAGCGCGACTACCTTTTCTTTATTCTCAGACGTCCAAGTTTCAAGTCCATTTTCTCCACCAATTTCCCGGTACCACGCTTCAAAAGCTCTCTTCGAAGCCAAATTCCACAGTCCATGATTTTGTTGACGCGACATGGAAGTCAGGCATGCAGCGATCCCTTGCTGGCCAAAGGAGTTATTTGCACTACATTTTTTGAAACACTCTACTATTTCAGGACCCTGGTTGCGCGTATAGCAATATGTATCCGGATTATTTTTACATTTAATACAAGAGACATTGCTTGACCATGCATCAATAGAAAACATTGCGCACGTCACCACGCCAAGAAAGAATATTTTAGTGTTTATTTTCATAGAGATACAACGCCTTATCTTAACTAGACATAATGTATTTTAGACAAATATTAGTTTATAATCTGTTAACACCCTGGGAATTAATCTATTTTTTAATGCCTCACTAAAAATGCTTTAGTTTTCTGAAGAAAAAGCAGATTATATTCAAACGATCAAAAAGTGATCATTATTTCTATCATTGGCACAAGTGACGCGCTACTTTTGGATATTTTTACGCAGATCTTGATCGCACCCCTTGCAACTTCCTTGCATCTTGGGTATTCAAAAGAAGATACTCCATTTCCGGCAACACAGGAGCCTTTATGCCAAAAGTAACGTTTATTACACCCAATGAAGAAAAGCTTGAGTTTGATGCCCCAGAAGGTCTTTCCCTTCTGGAAATTGCCCATATGCATAGCGTGGATCTTGAAGGGGCGTGTGAGGGATCCCTTGCCTGCTCGACCTGCCACGTCGTTGTGGATCCTAGTTGGTTTGGCAAACTTGACGCTGCCACCGAAGACGAAGAAGATATGCTGGACCTTGCTTTTGGCCTGACCCATACGTCACGTCTGGGATGCCAAATTATTATGACACCAGAACTTGACGGCATTGTGGTAAGATTGCCCGATGGTACCAGGAATATGTTATTAGATTAGGATTTCTCCATGCCCATGACTTGGACAGATACGTACGATATCGTCATTGCCCTTGAAGAAAAGCACCCCGAGGTGGATGTGGCACACATTCGTTTTACGGATCTTTGGCAGATGGTGATGGCCCTTCCTGGCTTTGAGGACGAGCCAGGGCGCGTAAGCGAGAAAATTCTTGAAAACATACAAATGACCTGGCTAGACGAACGTATTTAGTCAACACTGCAAAAGCCCCCAGTCTGGGGGCTTTTTTTAACTTTCTACCGGGGCTTGGGGAAGGCCGCAAGTCCTTGCAGACATCTCAAAAGCCGCCGCCGCGTCTAAACGTCCTTGTCCAAAGTCCTCCTTCGGCAAGAGCTTCACACCGGCATCCAACAGATTTTGCGCCAGCACCTGGGGACTGCAGCGTGGATATGCTTCTGATAGAAGGACAAGACCGCCCAGAGCCATGGGCCCAGCCATGGAAGTCCCCGTTTGCTTACGCCGATCTTTATGACGAATGGTGGAAGCAATCTCTGTTCCCCACGCGGCGATAAAACGTTTTGCTAAAATCCCTGCCCTGTTGCTCGTTTTATCAAGGGTTGTGGACGTATTCATATTCCCCACAAACAAATAGGCTTTTTCTAACAAAGGATCCGCAAGGACCACTTTAAAAAGCCCTATGTCAACCCCCAGCTGATACTCTTGGTCCGGTGTTAAATCACCATTTGAAAGATGCATCGGATCTTCAAGCCGTACGCCGCCGTTACCGGCCGCCTTTACAATAACACCGCCTTGACGGGAAAATCCTTGAAGGGCTTGGCGTGTTCTTGGCCCCACGCTGTAAATCATCGAAGTGTTGAGAAGTCGCACTCCCTGTTTTGTGAGCGCTTCAATGGCGCTCGCCAGGGCGTCATCAGCTTTTGCTTTAGGAATACTTTTGACCAAGACACGCCTTGATGTTTTGGGTTTCTGAGTTGTTAGCCCTTGAGCCGTTTGATAGTAAACGTCTGTGGTTTGTGTGGCGGGTGCCTCTTTGTAAATGAGTGTCGCCTTGGGTGCTACTCCCACCCGATCAAAGATCGTCCGTGCCTTTGACACAAGAATACCTGACACATGACTGCCGTGGAGGGCAGCTGGTGCATCTGAGTTCTCATGAAGCCTTTTTTGTAAATCTTGGTGTACGGGAAGCTTTCGCTCTTCCGCGCTCTCATAATAGGCAGGCGGCTCCATCACAGCAACAATAACCCCGCGCCCCGTGTATCCAAGAGCTCTCAAACGTTCGATCCCCATGACCTCGTCAAGGGTATGGGACGCGTGAGTACGTTTATCAAAGGTGACAGGTTTCTCTTGCCAGTGCTGAATACGTGACTCTGCTTCTTTAATTTTACGATCAAGCTCTTTATAGTCGGTTTGACTCAGAGGCATTCCCTTTGATAGATCTTCTTTTTCTTTTTTTAGCCAATCGAGGTACTCTTTGTAGAAAGCAATCTTGCTTTCTTTGTACTGTGCCGCGTATTTCGGTTTAAGAAATCGATCTTGAAAGGCAGCAACTTCTTCTATAGGCGGAGAAAGTGTATCGATATAATAGTGAAAATTCAAAAGCGCCTTCGCGTCAGACGCTTCATTCATAACGTATTTTTCAAGGGCCGGGAGCAAGTTCCTGAAGAATTCACGTCGTCCGTGATGATACAAGCCATGGGAAATCTTCGTGCGGACGACCTTAACCCACTCCTGAATCTCTTTTTTAAAAGATTTCAAGCGTTTTTCGCCAAAGTGCGCTTGTTTCTTTGACGTCCGTTCAAGAGAGGGGGGACTTTTGTCATCGGGCGTAACCGTCATGGCAAGTGACTTTGGATACTTTTTGGCCATCTCATGTAAAAGACGCCAGTCCTTTCCCATGGGGGCCCTCGCCTTTTCGCGCTTGAGATGTGTCAGCAGGTTTTTTTGTTCTGGCATAGTCGACGCCCCGCTCGTACAAGAGAAAACGATCGCCCCCACCATAAAAGAGATTAAAAGCCGCCTCATTGATGCTCTCCCTATTATTTTCTACTAGGATACGCAATTTTAAGAATGGTTAGAAGAGATCTCTTCACAAAAACAAGCATTAGTGTTTCTTTAACAAGTTTTAGTTAAAATTATAGAAGTTACTGGTATGAGGAGAACACATCCCATGAAAACAACACTTTTTCTTTGTGCAGGCCTTGCTTTCACCTGTGCCATGTCCCCTGCCCTGATGGCAGAGGGCAAATGCCCCCCTACCCTTTCTTATCAAGACATACAGGATGTTGTGAAACCCGATGGTAAGACCTTGGACGGTTTGACGCTGACCCCCAAATCTTTGCCAGATTATCTTAGTAACATGCCTCAAGGGGATGTCACCGCCAAACTTGACACCTCTGTACAGGAAGGGGGCAATCTTGTATGCACCTATACCCACCACGGCGGCGTTGCCGGGGCTGGAAATTATAAACTAGACATTGTGGCAAAGGCGGAACCCACAAAGAAATAAGGGTCTTCATACAAGTCCGTCCCCCTAAGAGGACACACCTCTTCTTTGGGAGATGGGCTAAAGCCCCCCCCCCACAAGAAGAGAATATTCCTTTGGAACCCTTTTGTAGATTTTCTCCTGTTTATTGCTGTTCTTCCTGCCAGTGCCTAGGCAACTCTTTGTCGTCACTTCGCATCAGAAGGATAAAAAGACTTGGACCATCCATGTGACGCACCACGCTAGCGACACACATAGTAAAAAAACCTCGTTTCTTCCCGCCTTCTGTCAACAATGACGATAGCGGTTCTTGAGGCACGTCTGATCTAGTTTGAGTAGTGATTTCCTATATCGTGCTATCATCTGTCAGTATCACATCCCTATTGTACCAGAAATCTGAATCCTCTCTTCTTTAAGTCTATCCTCTAGGCAAAGAGATTTGTCTTGCCACCGCGCCAGGAGCTGCAACAAATGACGCTGGACGTCTTCTCATAAGAAATTCGTTGACATAACAGTCGCAATGCTAAGCAAACTAGGCGGGGAGATTTCATGTTTCAATGTCATGATTTACATCCTCATCTTTAGTGTGCCTCTCGTGATTTTCGAGAGGGTATTCCTATTTAGAGTAGAGCATTTAGATCCTAAAGCAGATTTTTAAAAGCAATTTTTGCTGAGCAGTTAAGAGGCTGTCATATCTCAAAAGGCTGTAAAGGGTCACTTCAAAGGAATTCTCTCCTGTCTCTCTGACCTGCTACACCATGCGCTCTCCCTTATCAAAGCGGCGTTAGTAAAGGTCGATGCCCCCCTTAAAGGCGCTTCGGTTTTACCGTCCCTTTAACATTTCCACAGGATTTTCTGATAACGCACAGACAAAGTTAAAATACTTTCCCCTCCTGCCTGCTTGCAACATCATATGGTTATATTCTTACTTTAGTTCTTTCAGTAAGAATTCTTCATATGCCTTTGAAGCTTCTGTTTTTATCCGTATTTAAGATAACTGGCTTAATTGACATGGGTGAATGTCCTCGGTTTTCTGGATGTATTGGACCGCTTGAGTGCAAGAAAATCCTACCCTTCTCCCGCAGCAGCACCCGCCATATAAGTCCAGTGACACTGTGGGCAAACAATTTTTGTGCTAGGTGTTTTTCTTCAAATGATTACGTAATTTCTATCTTTAGTCATTTAACCAAGAGGAAGCGAGCGCATTACACGCTGCTTCTCCCTCATTGGATGTCATTTCTTGTATAATAGAGCTATCTGAATTCCTTTACTGATCTAAATGCTGAAGTTGGCGATCTAGATCCTTATAGTGGCCAAGAAGGCTTAAAATCATCACCTCATAAGCACCCTCTTTTTTCTCACTAACCTTATAAGCCATGCGATTCCCTTTATCAAAGCGCCTCGCAAAAAGACCTGTGTCTCCTTGCAAAAGTTTTGTACGCCCCGTTGTGCCCTCTATTTGAAGGGGATTGGCTGCGATCTCGTGCATAAAGGTCTTGTACTTTCCTCGCATGCTTGCAACCTTCTGCATGGCGTCATATTGCTTTTGGGCGCTGTTAAGAAGAGAAAAGACGACCCAGTTTTCTTGCGGGGCTTCTTGTATGACAGGAGTCGACGCAAGCAAGGAATCTGGTGCCTTTGCTACAGGGGCGCCCTCTTCTTTTTCGTGCCCGTACTGCGCCCTTAGATTGCCTGATGTTGGGCTTGGGATAATTTCTTTTGGTAACTGGCTTAGCGTTTCTAGATAGGCAATAGCCTGCGCTTTTTGACGCGTCCTTTCTGCTTTTTCTTGACGTTTTACAAGAAGATTAACCTTTCTTTCGATGCAGCCAGCATTTTGCTGTAGACCAATCAACGTATCTCCTAAAACAACATTAAGCTCGTTGGGTTCGCTTGATAACGACGCAACCTTTTGTTGCAAGGCTGTGATCTGTTTCAAAAGGTTTGTACGTGTCTCTTCTCCCTGTGGGTCTACCATCTCAAGCTTTTTCAAAACCCCTATCAAAGTGCCGCATTGATCAAGGACGGTGCTTTTAACATGTAACATGGTTTTGCACTGCTTCTGAAAGTGACGCCTTTTGATTGGCCGTAATTTTTTTTGCCTTTGTTCCATCTTTTTTTCTGGCATTGCCGCACTTTTTTGTCGGTGTTTGCGTATTCAAGAGAAAACCTTGTCCGACGCCTTGAGGGTGTACTTTTGTGAGAACATTCACAACGGATTGTACTTTTTCAAAATCTCCCTTTAAAACATAGGCCAGTATGGCAGAGTGAAAAGTCTGCGCGTCATAAGTTGCAAACTCTTTTAAGGAGATGCTGCCCCTAGCAAAGGCAATATCAAACCACTCGCAGGCTTTTTCAAGATTATTTAACATTAAATAATCTACGCCCAGGTTAAGGGTAAAAACCATTTCAGCGTCTTCTCTGGAAGTAAGGGCAAAATAGGTTTCTAGATGCTGCACGGCGCGGGCATAATCATGAAGCCCTGCGTAGGTTTTGGCGGCGCGCACATGATTTAAAGTGGCGCCTTTTTTTGATTCAGGAAACTCAAAGTATTTCTCCCAATATCCCTTCGCCTTTTCCAGCTCGTCACAGAGCGTTGCATAGGCGCCAGCATTTTCATAGATGTCGGCTGTATATGTGGTTTCTTTGCTGTGCTTAAAAAGGAGTTCCATGCATTTCGAAGCTTCTTTAAAATTGCAAAGTTTATGGTGGGCAGCAGCTGCATTGAAATAAATGATCTTGAGCACATTCTCTGGCTTTTCGACGGCGAAATAGTCCTTAAATGCTTGGCTGCTTGTATATAGTTTCCTTTAAACAGATGCGCCTGTGCTGCGATGACATAAGCACCAGAATAGGGCTTTTCAGACAGCAAAAAGTGCCTTGTGATCATTTGATCTGCAACATCGTACTGATCTGCCTCTAGGGCCGCAATGGCATAAACGTGATACCACGAGGGACAAAAGGACGCTTTGTATTTTGTGGCAATCCAACCCCAAAGTTTGTAAGAGTTTTGGGGGTTCTCAGAGATCGCTCTGAAGGTTTCTGAACAGACCTCGACGTCTGACTCATTAAAATCATATCCTGCTTCTACACATCGTTGCCAATAATACAAGGCGGTTTTGTATTCTCCAATTTGATGGTGGCAACGTGCCAAATATGCGTGCTGGTCTGAGGTCAAGTTGAGATCATTTAATTCTTTCTGACATGAAGCAAGACCTGTTTCTTCAAGGGAAACGAGGTTGGCACAAAGAATATGAGGCGGCAATCGGTATCCTATATTGTTGATGGCAGCAAAAGCGCCGTGTTCCTTTTTAACCTCGTCTGGCATCATGGGATTTGTTGCCCAGATTTTTGCCGCACAGCAAACGCTTAATAAGAGGGTATTCTTAGTTAACATGATCTTCTACCTTTTTGTGAAAATGATTCTTTTGCGCTCAAAAACCCTTATTACGTTAATGTTGAGATGAGTGTTTTTTTATATTCAACGTCTTTATTTGGTGATCAAGGTCTGTATAGTGACCCAAAAGGCTGAAAATAGTGACGTTGTAGGTATTGTCCCCTGATTTTTGGACCTTATAAACAAAGCGGTTCCCTTTATCAAAACGCCTTGCATGCATTTCGGCGTCACCCACAAGTTTTTTAGGCCTGCCAGATCCTGTTGCTGTTGCCAAAGGATTGGCGCGGATTTCCGCTAGGAAAATCTTATACTTTGTCAGCATGCCTGGTATTTTTTTCATTTCTAAATAGTCTTTTTGTGCTGTTTTCAGCATATTCATCGACACAACCGGGCGCTCCTCGGCGAGTTCAACTTTAGGTGTGTCAGGGCCGTTTGATAGACCAGGTGACGGCTCTGGCGCTTTACCGTGACCATAACCCCCTCTTAAATTGCCGCTTTCAGGAGCGGGCATCACGTCATCCGCTTCATGGGAAAGGGCTTTAAAGTGCGCTAGAACACGAGCGCGTCGTTTGTCAGCTGCAATTTTTGCGTAACGCCGTTCAAGGTAGGCAAGGCGCGCCTCTATGCCGGCAAGGGTTGTTTGAAAGTCAATAAGCGTCTCTTTCTTCCCTAGCCCTTTATCTTCGCTTTGATCCACACCTTGAAGAAGCGCTGGTAGACTTTCTTTAACAACCTCTAAATCGCCTCCTAATTTCTTTAAGTTGGCAATTTCCTGTAAAAGATCAGGACTATCAGATAAGTCTATTTTTTCTAGTCGGTCGCATAGCCCTTTATGTTTCTCGGCAAGAAAATCATGTGACTTTTGACGTAAGTCCTCAAGGGTGACTTTCTCTGCCTGGCGAGTAGGCGTTCTTTTTGTTGTTTTCTGCCGAGGTGCTCTTACCCTTTTTTGTTGTGTGTTAGAGAAGGTAAAGGCCCCCCCGGCTTTTGATTGCGTCTTCATACAGGGCCCTGCCGCCATGACCATTTCCCCAAAAAACCTACATAAAACTTTGTGTGCTTCTTCAGGTTGACCGTTCAAAAGATAGAAAGTTTGTGCATCTTCAAAAAGACCTTTTATTAACGATAAGCTTGATGGATCAAAAATCTGCTCATCACTTGCAAAGACAGACGCATACCACCTACCTGCCTGTTCTTTGTTTCCTAGGTAGGTGTAGTAGCGCGCCATAAGAAGCATATCACCCGCACGCCATTTGTCAGCGCTATACTTATCGCAGGACAAAAGCAAAAACTCTAGCGCCTTTTTATAATCACCTATGACCACTGCGCAAAGGCTGGCGGCTCTGAAGTGATCTTGGGTTGGATTAGGTTCATTTTGAAAAAAGATTGTCCAATATTTCTCGGCCAGATCCACCGCCCCTCCAAACGTTGCATAGCTAGCTGCATCCAGATACAGACGTACCGGCAGGCCTATATTCTCTGCTTTTGCTTGGTTAAAAAGCCGTCCCATCCATTTATAGGCCGTCTTGTGATCATTCAGCTCGTTCGCGGTAAATGCGCCCTTTTGATAGTACTCAAGAAAACTCCCCTTGAGGTCTGTTGTCCGGATAAGCTCGTCAAAATACATAAAGGCCGTTTTGTAATCTTTCAAATGGTAAAAGGAGTCAGCCCCAATCAGCAGAACACCTGGAGTATGGTCGTGTCCGTACCAGAGATGCTTTGTTACAAGATCACTTGCCTCTTTATACTTGCCTAGCCGATAGGCAGCACGCGCATATTCTGCATTAAAATAGGGAGAAACCATTGATTTATAATGCTTAAAAAGAGTACTTAACATCCAGTAGGCTTGCTCGGAATTCTCGAGATTAGCGACAGCAATACAACACGCGTCGATCTCCGATTTTTGAAAGTGATATTTTTTTTCTAAGCAAACGCGCCAAGCTTGTCCTGCTTGTTCGAATTTTCCGTCTTGTTGAGCCTGAAGGGCGCGGGAAAAAGCTAATACTTCATGGGGGTGTCGCGCAAATTGTGGAAGTTGCGGCGCGACGCTGATTTCTTCATCATCAGAAGATGTAAGGGCTTTTTTTGCCACCTGCGTTGGTTTTGTTTGTTCGTCGTTTAGAAAACTGCCCCACGACGTTGTGGCCGCGAGGCTTGCTACACTGAGGCACAGAATCTTTCTAGATATCTTCATGTCTATCTCCTTTTGAAATACGAGATTTTATTGTCAAATCTAGCCCAATTGTCAATAATTATTTAATGTAAATCTTTTAAAGTCTGTCATAAACCTTACGAAGATCACATCAGATCTTCATTTAAAGTAAAATAGATGATCAAAGAGAGATAGTTATTCTACAAAAAAACGAGCAATAATTTATCTCAATTCTTAACATTTGAGATAAATGTTTTTATATAGAAGAGTCAGAGTGTTTTTAGAGAAGGATCGTGGACCATCGAAAGGATGATCATGATAGCACTCAAAAGCCCCCTTTTCAGGGGGCACCGTCATTATTTTTGAAGAAGGGGAAGCTTCACACGAATGTGGAGCTCTTCAAGTTGGGCGTCTCTCACCTCGCCGGGTGCCCCCAAAAGCAAGTCTTCAGCCTTTTGGTTCAAGGGGAACGCGACAATTTCACGCAGGTTAGGCTCGTCAGCAAGGAGCATCACCATGCGGTCAATGCCAGGCGCGCAGCCACCGTGAGGGGGCGCCCCAAACTTAAAGGCACTCAGCATCCCGCCAAACTCTTTCTCGACGGTTTCGCGGCCATATCCTGCCACCTCAAAGGCCTTGTACATAATATCAGGCGAGTGGTTACGGATCGCCCCGCTGCAAAGTTCAATGCCGTTACAGACAATGTCATATTGATAGGCATTAATGGTCAGGGGGTCTTGCGTCTCTAAGGCCTCAAGGCCACCTTGGGGCATCGAGAACGGGTTATGGGAAAAGTCGATTTTACCGGTGTCCTCATTAAGCTCGTACATGGGAAAATCAATGACCCAGCAAAACTCAAAGCTGTCTTGCTTGATGAGCTCGAGCTCTTGCCCCAGCTTTGTGCGCACTGCGCCCGCAAGTTTAGCGGCTATCCCCGCGTCATGACACACAAAGAAAAGAACGTCACCAACGCCACAGCCTGTCTTTTGCTTTAGCTCTTCAATTTGCTCGGGCTTCAGGAACTTTGCCAAGGGCCCCTTGGTCTCGCCTTCAAGAAAAATCAAATATCCAAGGCCGGGCGCGCCAATTTCCTGGGACCAGGCATTAAGTTTCTCAAAAAAGCTGCGGGGTTTTTGCGCTGCACCTTTTCCTTGAATGCCGCGCACCACTTGCCCGTTTGCAACGGCGTTTGCAAAAATCGCGACGGCTGATCCTTTGAAAAAATCAGACAAATCAAAAATCAACAAGGGGTTACGCAGATCAGGCTTGTCGCTACCGTAGGTCAGCATCGCCTCGCGGTAGGGAATGCGCTTGAAGGGGGCCGGCGACACATGACGGTTTCCGGCAAATTCTTGAAACACATCATGAAGAACAGGCTCAATGGCTTGGAACACGTCTTCTTGGGTCGCAAACGCCATTTCCATATCCAACTGATAAAATTCGCCAGGAGAGCGGTCCGCCCGCGCGTCTTCATCCCGAAAACACGGCGCAATTTGAAAGTACTTATCAAAACCAGACACCATAAGCAGCTGCTTAAACTGTTGAGGGGCTTGGGGAAGCGCGTAAAACTTTCCTGGATGAAGGCGGCTTGGCACGAGAAAATCGCGCGCGCCTTCAGGCGAGCTTGCCGTTAATATGGGTGTTTGAATCTCAAGAAATCCTTGATCCGTCATGCGGCGTCGCAATGACGAAATGATCTGGGACCGCAGCACAATGTTCTTATGCATTTTTTCACGGCGAAGATCCAAAAAGCGGTATCGAAGGCGGGTATCTTCTGGAAATTCTTGGTCAGAGTTGACTTGTAGTGGAAGGGGCTGAGCTGCGGATTCAAGGGCAAACGCCTCTACTACAAGCTCGATCTCGCCCGTCGCCATGGACGCGTTCTTTGTGTCAACCGTGCGCTCCACCACTTTTCCGGTCACGGTCACAACGCTTTCAAGACGAACGCTTTCAGCGATTTCAAAATCAGCCCCGCCCATTTGAAGGACACATTGGGTCATACCGTAATGGTCGCGCAGATCCACAAACAACAAGTTGCCATGATCTCGCTTACGGTGAACCCACCCCGACAGACGAACAGTTTGCTCTTTGTGTACAAGGCTAAGCGCCCCACATGAATGCGTGCGGTAAGGATGCACGGTCTCCTCCTTTGATGTGTTCATAAAATTCATGCCTCAAAATAGCAACTTTGCCAAAGCTATGCTAGAGTCATCGACGGATTTAACAACGACAAGGATTCCATGGAGCCTTTAACGACGCAAGCGGCCCTTAACACCCTTTGCCAACACCTTGTTCATACAAAACCAGCCTTTATCGCCCTTGATACAGAATTCGAGCGCGAAACAACTTATTGGCCAATTTTGTGCTTGCTGCAGCTAGCAACCCCGACGGGTGAAGTCTATGTAATTGATCCCCTTATAGAAAATCTTGATCTAAGTCCTTTGAAACCTCTTTTTGAAGATCCTCAGATTATCAAAGTGTTTCACGCTGCACGCCAAGATATCGAAGTGATTTTGCGCACCCTTGATGTGATCATCTCTCCTTTATTTGATACGCAAATTGCCGCCATGATGTGCGGCTTTGGTGAAAGTATCGGCTATGAAGGACTTGTCCTTAAAACCCTCGAGGTCCAAGTGGATAAATCTGCGCGCCTGACAAACTGGGCAAAACGCCCCTTGACGGATGCCCAGCTGGCTTACGCGGCTGGTGACGTCATTCATCTTGTTCCCTTGTACACACATATGTGCCGCCTCTTGGATGCACGGGCGCGGCGCGCCTGGGCCGAAGAAGAAACAAAAAAGCTCTTAAACCGCTCTCTTTATGAAATTGACCCCGCCCAGGCATGGGAGCGTGTCAGCATTCGCACTCAAACGCCTTTGCAAAAGGCGCGTCTTATGCGCCTTGCTGCTTGGCGTGAAAAAGAAGCCGTCAGACGCAACGTGCCCCGCTCACGCCTTTTGAAAAACGAAGCTCTTGAAGAGATTATTCAACGCCCCCCCGTGGACGCACCGGGCTTTGATCGCATTCGCGCCCTTCGCCCGCGCCCCTTAAGCACGGCTGATAAAGAGACCGTTCTGTCCCTTTTGTGTCCCCTACCCGGCGAAGACGCGCCCGATTTTGATACGCCCTTCCCGCGCCCCGCACCTCCGCCCCTTGCCAAAACAGTTCTTGCCAAAGCGCTCCTTGCTTTTGTCGCTAAAACCGAGGAAATGGCACCTTCCCTCATTGCCCTTTCCAAAGAGATTGATGCCTTTTGTTTAGAGCCTAGCAGGCGAGACTTTGAGTTCTTTAAGGGATGGCGTCATGACATTTTTGGGGCAAAACTCTGCGCACTCATGGACGGCACCCTTAAAGCCTTTTTCCATGCAGAAGAACTACATTTTATCTAAGCGCCATCACGACGCGCATCTGCAGGCGCGCTATTCATCCGGCATCCTTGACGTCTTTGTTTCCACGTAACGCTTCAGGGCATCAAAGACCCCTCGTACGCCGGGAGTATGCTCATAAACTTCTTCCGCGCCCACATCCCGGTGAGGGAGCTCCAGATGAATGACCTCGCACGTTTGTCCCACAAGAGTGTGCACAAGGGTTCCAAGGAACCCTTGTGTTTGCTCATAGATGATGCTTGGGTACTGCTTTTTTAGAAGCGTTATTTGTCGTCCATCCACTTGTCTTAGGTGAACAGGATCATATTTATCCCAAAATGCCTGACGCAAATGACGACTCACACTCCTTTGTTCTTTGACAAACGCCTGCGGTACTTCCAAAAACGGCGCGCCTTCGTGGACGCTCAAAATCAGTTGTGGTGTTTCATGGGAAAGAGCATATTTCAGCAGGCCCAACATCATAAAACGCCCTTCACGTCCCTTCTCTCTATCTTCTAATGTCAGATATCTTGGCCTTTCACCACACAAAATTTCTTCTTTTAAGTGATAGACAGAAGGCATTTTAAGATGTCCCTCTTCCTGCCAAAAACCCGTGAGCCATCTAAAGCAAATAGGTAAATTCTCTTCGACAATCCTATTTGCTAGCCACCAAAAATAAATAAACGAGTGAAACGATTCCTTTTCAAAGAAAGACGATCCTACAAAATCAACATGCATAATGGGCGGTTGATGTTTCGAGTGCCACTCGACACTTGTAATCAGGCCAGCTGACTGATTGCGCTCAAAATTATAAGGGAAAAAAAGAAAATACGGGTTCAAAGAACCATGACTTGTCCGCAAACCATCACAAACAGTTATGTGTGCGCCGGACTCTTTTGCAAATGTCTCTTGCAACAAAATCGCTTCATAGGGCGACAAGTTCTTTTGAAAGACCCCTTTTAGAAAACGAGCTTTTAAAGCTCCTTTTGCTTCACGTACTAAGGACGGTATAGAAGGTGCGCATTCTTTTGGTACCCGTAACAATGCTTGCCCTCGCAAGGGCATCAAGTCAGACAGAGATATGTGAGCGCTCTGTGCACACGCCCATGACATTAAGTGATCCACCGTAAGGTGAGGTCCAAAATCATAGATCCCTTTTAAAAGGCACGCGCGCAGTCTTGCCGGAAACGTTGGTGCGCGCCTTAAGTCAGCATCATAATCCGGAGGCAAAAGCACCGTAAAAGCGCCGTCACACAGGCTCCATCCTGGGAATTTTTCTCCCTCTTCTACTTGCTTTAGCCATCTCACTTTATCTCCGATATTCTCATCAAAAAGATGACCTAGAACCTCACGCTTTATTTTTTGAAAATCATCAAAAGTGATGAAGCGCACTTTAGACACCTTACGTGCGTCAAGATTGGCTTCTTCGTTATCTTCTAAAGAAAAGCCATCATTGGACGCGTCAATTTCTTTGAATCTTTTTTGCAGATGATCAACCTCTTCTAAAACTTCAAAGCTTGGCACTCTTGCGATGAGAGATAAGATAGATCTATTTTCATCACTTGAGATGGCGCCCTCAACTATTAGGAAAAAGATAAACAAGGCAGAAAAAAGATCTTTAAAAAAAAGCACTAAACAACCCTTTGTGACAGAAGAAACCTATCAAGAAAAATTAAACCAAAAAAGCCTTAAGAATTTATTTTTCATTCTTTTTGAATAAACCCTTATTTTCATATTCTGTGGATCCCATGCACCACCTTTATTTATTTAGGATGATTTCCATTATCTACTCGACGAGCTGTCTAGAAAAAGGCATTGTATCCAAAGGCGTTCCATCAATTGTTTTGCTGTGTTACTGTCTCAACTGCCAAATATTTTGACAATTCTTCGGATCACTTTGGTCCCCCTTGTTGTGCTTTTTATGTATGTAGAGCATCACAAAGTGGCCTGGATTTCTGCAACCCTTTTTACCTTGGCTGGTATTACTGATTACTTTGATGGATATTTTGCTAGGCGCTTTCAAAGCACCTCACATTTTGGAAAATTTCTGGACCCAGTGGCAGACAAACTTCTTGTGGCGTCTGTCCTTTTAATGCTCGCAGGACTTGGCACCCTGCAAGGGATCGCCCTCATTCCAGCCGTGATTATCCTGTGCCGTGAAATTTTAGTTTCAGGTCTGCGAGAGTTTCTGGCTGAAATTGCGGTTCCCTTGCCCGTGACGCGCCTTGCTAAATGGAAAACAGCGCTCCAGCTTTTCTCTCTTGCTTTTCTCATTTGGGGAGATCCTTTTCCCCATTATCTACCGGTCCCCTTCATTGGTCTCTGGGGATTGTGGGGGGCGGCCCTTTTGACCCTGGTGACTGGGTATGACTATGTGATGTGCGGTCTTTATCATATGGACGCGCGTCCGACTAAGCCTCTTCAGCAAGATGAGCAACCCTCTTAGGGTTATTTCTTCACTAGCCTTACATCTCTAAAGTTACTTGTCCCCCAGCATGTGAACCGACATAAGCTTGAAAAGAGTTTATCAAAGAATTTAAGTGTTCTCTTGGATTAAAGTGTATGGCATATGCATTTTCTACTAATTCTTTTTTAAGTCCCTCTATGGTTTCAAGCAACTTGGTGCGTGACACCGCTGCTTTTACATTGGGGAGATATTCTAAAGGCGAAGGAGACGCCTTTAAGTCTTCAAAAAGCTCTTTCCACACGCCTTCGTAAACGACCTGGGTACAAACAAGGGTGAGTGAAGAAAAACGACCAATATCTTTATCAAGAGTATCTAAGGCCCTCCTTAAAGAAGATATCTCTTTTTGAGTGTGATTTTTCATCCTGTTTTGTTTTAAAAAAATAGCATAAGCATCGAGCCCCAGAACTAAGGGACCAACGTCCCGTACGCCATTTTCACTCGCAAAACTAACGTAAGGAATGAGTTGATCTGGCAACAAATATCTGGGTCTTAGAAATTGCTGTTTTTGAAGAAGGGCAACTGCTGCTGGATGGGCCATGTTCGGATCAGTGATCTCACTCCCGTGTCCTGACAAGGCATTAATTTTTACATGAAGCTCACGCGGCAAAAGGCTTAACCTTTTCATGAAATTACTTTCTTTTTCATCAACAGAAGAGGCCTGAACAGGTGACATCAAAGAAAGTGTTGCCACAACCCTTAAAACTGAAATCGCTTTTATCATCATTCCCTACAAAACCATATCAAGCGGATAGGTTTATCCACATTTTGACATACCGGAATTAACCTTACATAAAATAGGGAGAAGTGGCTATTTTTCTTTCAAAAATTAACACCCTGCACTCTAAGATGCTGAAGTTAAGCTCGTTTCAAAAGGCTTCTTCTTACAGTTACTTGTCTTCGATAATTTTAACAAAGGGGATATTTTTACGATAATTTTCTTTCATATCTTTAAGCCACAACTCTGCAAGTACTGGGGGTTCTTCCAAGGGTTTGTTGCGATTTGCCGTTGCAAAAGCTTAGTGGTAAGCGGTCGCAAGATTCTCCATTCTTTTCTTAGAAACAATAATACTAATGTGATCAGTGGTTCTAAACATCCGCCGTAAAAGTGTTGCGCGGTTATGAAGAGCCTCTCCTTCGTTAAATACAAAAGCCGAAACTTTATCTTCAACGGATACACACTTTTAAAGAACTTCTGTGAGCCCCATACTTAGGGGATTGGGATCCTTCTTACTGATTTTCTTCATCTCTGTGGCAAGATTGAGTGTCACAGGCCCCACATGACTCACACCGTTCTTTTCAGCCTCTTCAACATAAGACTCAAGCTTTTTCAGTGGCAGTGTGATGGGCTTTGTAAAAAGCGTTTTATGAAGAAGCGCCATTCTTGCAGGATTTGTTTTGTTAGGCGCGCTCACCGCGTCCCCGTACCCCATCATCCTGTTGATGTGGGCTTGTATATCCGTAGGTAGCCGCTTTGTGTTTAAAGGATTTTCACCTGCTGGCGCCGAGCTCCAGACGTTTTGCAAGAGTGAGACACATACGAACACCGCAACCGAGAAGTTTTTCCATAAAAGTGTCCTCTCTAAACTCTATTTGCAGTGTAATTTTCTTTTATTAATAAATAATGTCTTTCAATGATTTTCAAACTGAGAAAAAAGAAAAAAAGGAGGGTTTCCCCTCCTTTTTTGTTTTAAGCGTGCTCGCCGCTTAGGCAGCTTTGATCACATCCTCGCCGCGCTTCCAGTTACAGGGGGTGAGCTCACCCGTTTGGAAGGCTTGCACAAGACGCAATGTTTCGTCAGCACTGCGACCAACACTTAGGTCGTTCACCGAAACGTGACGAATGACACCTTCTGGATCAACGATAAAGGTCGCACGAAGGCACACACCTTCAGTTTTATGAAGGATCCCCAAATCCTCAGAAAGCGAACGTGTAATGTCCGATAGCATGGGATAAGGAAGGGTTTGAAGGGCTGGATGGCTAGAGCGCCACGCAAGGTGTACAAACTCAGAATCCGTGCTTAGACCGTACACTTCGGTATTAAGGGCTTTAAAATCTTTGTAAAGGTCGCCATAAGACGAAATCTCTGTGGGGCACACAAAGGTAAAGTCCTTGGGCCAGAACATGTAAACCTTCCAAGACCCTTTTGCGGTGTTCTCGGTGTACACTTTGAAATCCATGTTATTGGAATCAACGCCCTTTAGGCTATAACTGGGAAAACGATCACCAACGGTCAGCATGTCTCTCTCCTTTTGCTGTGGCGCCTTTAAGTTCTGTCTTCTACTTGGGAAGGCGCCTGCGCCCAAGCAGGTTATTTTTCTATACCTTATGTTGTCACGGTGGGCGTCAAGGTCAAGGAAAAAATAGTGTTTTTTCGTGCCGTAACGCTGCTTGATTAAGCTCCCGTTTGGATACGTTCCACAAGTTCCTTCACCGTTGGAATAAACCCATTGGCATAGAAAGGATCTTTGGCAAACCGGTAGGCATTATGACCTGCAAACATCAAATGATGCTCCACGTTGCCGCCATGGGCGATCTCTTGCAAAGACTTTTGGATACAAAAGGATCTAGGGTCTGCTTTTTTCCCGGTATTAAAGGGCTCTTTTTGGCTCCAGTTACTGAAACGACAAGAGCTGAGGCACCCCATGCAATCGATTTGGTCCTTGCGGATTTCACGGGCCTTGGACGGCGTCACAAACACAAGGGTCGATTCTGGCGTCCGCAGGGTTTCTGTGTATCCTGCCTCCATCCAAAGCTTTGCTTTTTCCCGGTCCGAAACCGTCAGATAAATTTTGCGACCACGAATCCCCATAAGGAATTCAGCGCAGTGATCACCCACGGGCTCTGTTGAGTACGCAAGCTGGCGCATAGAGCGCTCGACAAGCTCGTTCAAAAAGGCGTTTCTGACCCCAGACGAATAAAATCCTGTAGGCGAGAACTGATTTAAGTAAACGTCTCCTTCTTCAATGGACAGGAGTCGCTGCTTCCACTGGGGAGAAATAGGACTTTCCTGGGTCAAAAGTGGTCTTGTTCCAAACTGAAACGCAATGGGGCCCAGCTCAGGGTTATCGATCCAATCTTCCCATTCATCCAGCGCCCACACGCCGCCTGCCATAACAATAGGCGTGTTATGAAGACCAAACTCACGCATGACATCGCGAAGCTCTTTCACACGACCGTACGGAGCCTCTGGGGTTCGGGGATTTTCGTTGTTAGACAGGCCGTTGTGCCCCCCAGCAAGCCAGGGATCTTCGTAAACAACGCCGCCTAAAAAGTCAGGATATTTGTGAAAGCTACGTTTCCAAAGCGCGCGAAATGCTCTGGCCGAGGACACGATGGGATAAGTGTACACCCCGTGATGGGCCGCAATCTCTGCAAGTCTGTACGGCATCCCTGCCCCACATGTGACACCGTGTACAAGCCCCTTAGCGCCGTCAAGAACGCCTTCTAGGATTGCCTCACAGCCACCCATTTCCCAAAGGACATTCATATGAATGCGTCCTTTGCCGCCTGCCATTTCGTGGGCAATGCGGGCTTGGGTAATGCCACCCTCAATGCCATAAGCAATGAGTTCGTCGTGCCGTTCGCGCCTTGTTTTCCCGTGATAGACTTGGGGAATGATATTCCCCGCGTCGTCATAAGAATCAGCGTTCACCGCCGAAAAGGTCCCCACGCCGCCACTGGCAGCCCAAGCGCCCGAGCTTTGACCGCTGGAGACCGCAATGCCTTTACCCCCTTCAACAAGAGGGAGCACCTCAGCACCAGAAATCATCAAGGGTCTTAAGGTTTTCATGGAGATCCTTTCTGCTAGCAGTTATTCTTGGGCAGGAGTTGCTGTTTCCAACGCCTCACCCGTTTCTTGGTTTACAACTTTCATGCTTAGGCGTGCCTTTCCACGATCATCAAAACCAAGGAGTTTTACAAACACATCATCACCAATCTTGACCACGCTGTCAACTTTCTCAACGCGTTCAGCGGCAAGTTGGCTGATATGGACAAGACCGGAACGGGTGCCACAGTAATCAACGAAGGCACCAAAATCCATAAGCTTCACAACTTTGGCAGGATAAACCTTGCCAACTTCTGGATCTTCGGTAATCCCCTTGATGATGCGAATGGCTTCGTCAATGCTATGCTGATTCGGACCAGAGACTTCGATGCGACCTTCTTCGGAGATATCGATCTTTGTTTTTGTCTTTTCACAGATTTCACGGATTACTTTACCGCCGCTGCCGATCACATCACGGATTTTGTCCTTTTTAATCTCGAAAGATTCAATACGGGGTGCGTTATCTTTAACACCTTCACGGGATCCTGTCATGGCCTTGGCCATTTCCCCTAGGATATGAAGACGTCCACCCTTGGCTTGGGACAAAGCGACTTCCATGATTTCCTTAGTGATTCCTGTGACCTTGATGTCCATCTGAAGGGACGTTACGCCGTCTTCGGTACCGGCAACCTTAAAGTCCATATCGCCCAAGTGATCTTCATCACCCAAGATGTCCGAGAGCACCGCAAAAGAGCCGCCGTCCTTGATAAGCCCCATGGCAATACCCGCCACAGGCTTTGTCAAGGGAACACCCGCATCCATCATGGCAAGAGAGCCACCACACACCGTCGCCATGGACGACGACCCATTGGATTCTGTGATTTCCGACACAACGCGCACGGTGTAAGCAAAGGCTTCCTTGGTAGGCATCATGGGGTTAAGAGCGCGCCACGCAAGCTTTCCATGGCCGATTTCACGGCGTCCTGGACCACTCATACGGCCAACTTCGCCCACAGAGAAAGGAGGGAAGTTGTAATGAAGCAAGAAACGCTCGCGGTATTCGCCTTCAAGGGCGTCAATCAGCTGCTCGTCTTGGCTGGTGCCAAGGGTTGCCACGACCAATGCTTGGGTTTCACCGCGTGTAAAAAGAGCGCTTCCGTGGGCACCTGGCAAAAGTCCAACTTCGCATTCGATGGGACGCACAGTGACAAGATCGCGCCCATCAATACGCTTGCTGGTTTTGAGGATATCACCGCGCACAACTTTTTGTTCGAGGGCTTTGAAGAACTTGACGATCTTCACTTCGGAAAGCTCGGGATGCGCTTCTTTCAACGCCGCAACGGCGTGGGCCTTCACATGACCCACTTTTTCAGAGCGAACTTGTTTTTGTGTTTCCTTGTACGCAAGGCGCAAATCAGCTTCAAACTTGTCAGAAAGCATGGCTTCAATGGCCGCAGCCTCTGGATCCGCCTCTGGTATTGCCCAGGGGGTTTTTGCAGCGTCTGCAGCCAAAGCCTTGATCATCTCAATAACAGGTTGCATTTCTGTTTGACCGTAAACCACAGCGCCGAGCATGACTTCTTCGCTGAGCTGATGGGCTTCTGACTCCACCATCATCACGCCGTCCCTGGTCGCAGCGACAACTAGGTTCAACGCAGAATCTGGAAGCTCTTGAAAGGAGGGGTTCAGAACAAACGCCCCGTCCGTGTAACCAACACGGGCCGCTGCCATGGGGCCGTGACAAGGCAGACCTGCCACCGCAATGGCGGCCGAGGCACCGATCATGGCAATAATGTCAGCGTCATTTTCAAGGTCATGGCTTAGGAGTGTACAAACGATTTGAGTATCGTTAAAAAAGTGTCCATCGAACAGGGGCCTGATGGGTCTGTCGATAAGGCGTGACGTTAGTACTTCTTTCTCGCTAGGCTTACCTTCGCGCTTGAAAAAGCCGCCAGGAATTTTACCCGCCGCAAACGCTTTTTCTTGGTAATGAACGGTCAAAGGAAAGAAATCGACACCGTCCTTTGGTTTCTTCTCAGCGACAACCGTGCACAGCACACTGGTTTGTCCGTAGGTTACGACAACCGCACCATCTGCCTGACGGGCAATTTTCCCGGTCTCTAGGCTAAGGGTGCGTCCTCCCCACTCTATTTCTCTTCTATGTATTTGGAACATGTAACATTAATCCTTAGTTGTCGCGCGGATGCGCAAGATAAAAGGGCGCCATCGGCGCCCCTCCTATAAGTGCTAGTGGCGAAGGCCTAGGCGCTTAATCAACGCTTCGTAACGCTCGACGTCTTTTTTCTTCACATAGGAAAGAAGCTTACGGCGTTGGTTCACCATCATCAAAAGACCACGACGAGAATGGTTATCCTTCTTGTGGGTCTTAAAGTGGTCGGTCAAATTACGAATACGCTCGGTCAAAATGGCGACTTGCACCTCAGGAGAACCTGTATCCCCTTGTTTTGTAGCGTATTCTTTTACAATCTCTTTTTTCTTTTCAGCAACGATCGACATCGTGATCTCCTTTTAATCTATTAACAGGCGCAGGGGCTTTATGACATCTCCTACGCGGTTTGCTAGGGCAAAGGCGGTGCCCTTTTCCGTTAAGCATACGACCACTTGGCCGGATGCTTCATGTTCTTCCACCGCGACGTCTTCCTGTTTCAAGGTGAGTCGCTGACCATGACGAAGCTTTTTTTCAGCTTCTATGGTAAAGGAAAGAGCCGGGATGTCGTCCAGCACGCTCTCCAGTGAAGAAACATACTCTCTTATTAAGTCTATCTGAGGCAAAATTTCAAGCTTTTCGAGTGGGATTGCATCATTTTCATGAAATTTCCCCACAGCCACACGCCGGATGTGCCTGGCATAGGCAACCGTTCCCAAAGAGACAGCCAAATCCCGTACAAAAGAACGCACATAAAAACCAGGCCCACAGTGGATTTCAAAGCGGTGACCATCCCCTGCGTCCGTGGCGCCAAGAAGGCTCACGCCAAACACGGTGACTTCGCGCTTTTCCATGACAACAGCTTCCCCTTGACGGGCAAGGGTATACGCGCGCTTTCCACCAATTTTAATAGCGCTATAGGCCGGCGGGGCTTGCATGATGGTGTCTTGAATCTGGGAAAGGGCTTTTAGGATGTCTTCTTCAGATGGGCGATGAGCGCTGGTGGCGCAAACCTCGCCTTCTGCGTCATCGGTGGTGCGAGCCTCTCCCCACACGGCGTCTACCGTATAGGTTTTTTTTGTGGCTGTGACATAAGACACTGTCTTCGTCGCCTCGCCAAGAGCTAACGGCAGTACGCCCGAGGCTAGCGGATCAAGGGTGCCTGCGTGCCCGATCTTAAGCCCTTTTTTAAACCGACGCTTAACAATCGCAACGACGGCTGCCGATGAAATACCTTCAGGCTTGTCAAGCACAAGCCACCCCCGTAAGGAGGGCTCTTTTTGAAGATCTGCGTGTATCGTAACGTCCATCATTCAGGAATTATTGCTCATCATCAGACGGAGCCGTCAAGTCCTGAGCCACTTTTGCCGAATGGAAAAGAGCTTCCAGCGCAATGGATTTTTGAAGACTATCGTCCAAAGCAAAGATAATACGCGGGGTAAACTTGATGGTCAGAGACCTTGCAACCGCTTGACGGAAATAGGATTGATGGGCTTTCAAGGCCTCTAGCGCAGGTGCTGCGTCCCCGCCCCCTAAAAGGGAAATATAAGCCTTTGCTTGTTTAAGATCGGGGCTTACACTCACGCGGGTAATGGTAACCGTATGACTTGCCAAGACTTCCTCATAGAAATCACCACGGGTAAGGGCTGTGGCTAGAATGTGGCGGATTTCCTCC
Organism: Alphaproteobacteria bacterium; assembly: GCA_013911655.1. GTDB lineage: Bacteria > Pseudomonadota > Alphaproteobacteria > Caedimonadales > UBA1908 > JACESU01. Next base: position 651,489 of record JACESU010000001.1, on the reverse strand, counting down.
GCCACACGCTTTTGTCGTTGGGTTGGCCCCTGGGGGGCACCACTTTTAATCATGCTTGTCTCAATTCACATTTAAAGGCTACGGGCGATTTCTTCAACCTCGAAGCACTCGATGGCGTCGCCCTCGCGGATGTCTTGGGATCCTTCAAAAGTAATACCACATTCGTATCCTTCTTTGGCTTCCTTCACTTCATCCTTGAAGCGTTTCAACGTCTTAAGCGCTCCTTCATAAATCACCATGTTATCACGTAGGATACGAACGCGTGCGCCGCGCTTGACCATGCCTTCAGTGACATAACAGCCAGCAACGCGTCCAACCTTAGTGATGGTAAAGACTTGTCGTACCTCTGCGGCACCCAAATACTTTTCGCGCAAGGTCGGGGCCAATAGCCCTCCCATCATGGCTTTCATGTCATCCAGGACATCATAAATGATGGAGTAATAACGAATTTCCACTTGATCGCGCGCTGCAAGCTCCCGTGCTTGGGGGTTGGCACGCACGTTAAAGCCCACAACCAAACCTTGGGACGCGGACGCAAGCGACACGTCACTTTCGTTAATACCGCCCACACCTGTATGAAGGAAGCGTACGCTGACTTCGTCGGTCGCAAGCTTATGAAGGCTGTTCATAATCGCCTCGACGGAGCCTTGAACGTCAGACTTGATCACAAGAGAAAGTTCTCTCATGGGTGCCCCCGATGTTTGTGCGCCTTGCATCAAGGTTTGCATGCTATTTTTGCGTACAAGGGCTGCTTTGGCTTCTTTACGACGATGGAGTCTATAGTCAGAAATTTCACGGGCTCTGGCTTCATTTTCAACCACGACGAATTCCTCGCCCGGTGTCGGCGCACCGCCAAAACCAAGGACTTCAACGGGTTGTGACGGAAGCGCTTCTGTAAGCCTTGCACCTGTATAGTCCACAAGAGCGCGTACACGTCCCCATTCGCTACCAGCAACAAAAATGTCACCAACCTTTAAGGTACCTTGCTGAACAAGCACTGTTCCTACAGCGCCCCTACCCGCTTCAACCTTGGATTCAATGACAATACCCTTGGCCACACGGTTGGGATTTGCCTTAAGCTCCATGATTTCAGCCTGCAGCATCACAACGTCCAAAAGCTTATCAAGATTTAGGCTCTTCTTAGCAGAAACTTCTACAGCCAAGATATCGCCGCCAAGCTCTTCAACCACAAGTTCGTGTTGCAGAAGCTCTTGACGAACGCGCTCTGGGTTGGCGTCTGGCTTGTCCATTTTGTTAATGGCCACGATAATAGGTACACCCGCGGCCTTTGCATGGTGGATGGCTTCTACGGTTTGCTCCATGATACCGTCATCAGCAGCAACCACCAAAATCACGATATCCGTGACGTTGGCACCGCGAGAACGCATTTGGGTAAAAGCCGCGTGACCAGGTGTGTCAATAAAGGTGACAAGACGTCCCTTGGAATCATGTACTTGGTACGCACCAATGTGCTGGGTAATACCACCCGCCTCAGAAGAAACAACATCCGTACGACGAAGGGCGTCCAAAAGAGACGTCTTACCGTGATCCACGTGACCCATAATGGTGACCACAGGAGAACGTGCCTCAAAGTCGCCTTCGGATTCTTGTACTTGACCAAGACCTTCCACGACGTCATCCATGGACACGCGCTTGGCCGTGAGACCAAACTCGTTGACCACGATTTCAGCTGTTTCCGCGTCAAGGCTTTGGTTAATGGTTGCCATGACACCCATGGACATGAGGAACTTAATCACCTCAGCACCGCGTACAGCCATTCGGTTAGAAAGCTCTTGAACGGTAATGGCTTCTGGAATAATCACTTCGCGTACGGATGAAATGCGGGCTTCCTGCGCGACGGGTTGTTGCTTGCGCTTTGGCGCACGTCTTGCACCAAAAGAACGACCAGGAACGCCTTCTTCGGCCGTCACGGCGTCTTCGTAAGAAATCTGATGGAGCTGCTGTCTTGTCTTGTGGCGCTTGGCCGAAGAAGACGCAGCTGGCGCTACCACACGTTTAACATCCGCACGCGTTGTGCCCACAGCTTTCTTAGCGGACGCATCCTCTTCATCGTCTGCGTCATCATCCTTGCGCGTAGAAGGCTTTACCTTTTTGTGAAGGGGGTTTTCAGACGCCGTTGGCTTCAAAGCTTCAACAGCTACTTTTTCCTCAACAAGACGGCGCGCTTCTTCTTGTTGCAGTAGGCGTTGTTCCTCACGCTCTTGCTCAAGGCGGGTCTGTTCTTCCTCACGAGATCTACGCTCTTGTTGTAGCATTTGCGCGTCTTGTTTTTTACGCTCGTGCTCTGCTTCATAGGCGCCTGCTTGCTCTTGCGCTTGTTTTAGGGCGCGCATGCGGGACTCCCACTCAGCGTCCGTCAGACCACCTGGATTCTTTCCACCAGGCCCCTGAGGACCACCTTCGGCGCGCTTACGCTTTACTTCAACCTCAACGGCGCGTGAGCGACCGTGGGAAAAACTTTGGCGAATTTGGCCGGCATCAGCAGGCTTTTTCAAAGAAAGCTTTTTACCTGAAAGGCTTAAGGTTTTCTTTTTATCTTGCTCCGTATCATTTTGTGCTGTCATAGCGTACCTCTACCGACTCAATTCTCTTGTGTATATCGTACTTTTTTCAAAGACTCATCATTTTTCTTCAGCAAACCAGTGTTCTCTTGCCTTTAGAATCAAGGAACTGACTGCACTTTGGGAAAGCTGGGGACAAATCTCACAAAGTTCGTCCACGGCTAAATCCGCTAAATCATCCAGGGTTTTCAAGCCCTGCTCTGCCATTTGCACCACAAGCTTTGGGGTGAGCGCGTCAAAAGAAGAAAGTGTTTTATCGACTTTTAATTCTTTCATCCGAGCAATCAGGCGTACATTTTCTTTTTCCACAAAGACTTTTGCTCTGTTTTGGAGTTCTTGGGCAATTTCTTCTTCAAAGCCCTCAATGGACATGAGCTCTGACATCGAAGCATTTGCAACTTCTTCCGCGTTCTCAAATCCTTCAGCCACAAGAAGATGCGCAATCACGTCGTCTACGTCCAAAGCTTGGGTAAAGTGTCCCACTTGCGCTTTAGTTTGGGCATTGCGGCGCTCGGTTGCCACTGACTCTGACATGATATCAATATGCCATCCAGTCAGGTCACTTGCCAAGCGAACATTTTGTCCGCGCCGTCCAATGGCAAGGCTAAGCTGGTCATCGGGCACAATCACCTCAACGCGCTGTGTATCCTCATCCAAGAAAACTTTGGCAACTTCGGCCGGCACAAGGGAGTTCACAACAAACACCGCAGGATTGGCTGACCACGGAATAATGTCAACTTTCTCGCCCTGAAGTTCGTTCACGATCACCTGAACACGGCTTCCGCGCATACCCACACATGCTCCAATGGGATCAAGGGTGGGGTCTGCTGCAAAAACAGCCATCTTCGCGCGACTTCCGGGGTCTCTGGCAACCGCCTTAACCTCGATATCGCCATCATAAATCTCAGGGACCTCTTGTTGGAAAAGCTTTGCCATAAAATGAGGATGGCTCCTTGACAAGAAAATTTGTGATCCGCGGGGTTCACGCCTCACATCCATGACGTAGGCCTTGACACGGTCGCCGGGACGAAACACTTCGCGTGGAATTTGCTGATCACGCATAACGATGGCCTCATTACGACCCAGATCAACAATGACGTTTCCAAACTCAACGCGCTTCACCTGACCGCTGACAATATCACCAATACGGCTTTTGTATTCGTCGTATTGGCGTTGACGCTCGGCGTCACGAACCTTTTGGAAAATCACTTGCTTAGCCGTTTGTGCAGCCACACGTCCAAACTCAATGGGGGGCAAGGGATCTATAATAAACTCGCCCACGGTAATGTCAGCACGCACTTTTTGTGCTTCATCAAGGGTCAGCTGGGTCATATCATTTTCCACATCGTCCACGACTTCGTGGTAAAGGGCCAAATGCACTTCGCCAGTTTTACGGTCGATGTTTGCACGGATGTCACGCTCAAGCCCATACCTTGTACGGCTTGCCTTTTGAATGGCAAGCTCCATGGCCTCAAGCACTTCTTCCCGGTCAATACCTTTTTCACGGGCAACGGTATCTGCCATCTCTAAAAGCTCGGTACGCATCATCGTGTTGCTTGCTGACATCTTGCTCCCTCTTCCTTTCTTGAAGAAACTCTCGCGACCCCGTTAGTACTGGGGCACCAAATTCGCTTTTGTGATCTCTGTATACAAAAAGACCTGATCAACCCACTCATCTCCTTCTTTGGTACTGAGTGTGCAACTTTTTTCGTCACTGGTTTTTAAAAGGCCTTGAAATTTGCGGCGTCCTTGACGGGGCGCGAAAATATGAACATCCACTTCTTCCCCTTGAAAACGCGTAAAATGCTCTGGCTTTGTAAGAGGACGATCAAGACCTGGAGACGTCACTTCTAAGGTATAGGACTCTTCAATGGGATCTGCCACATCCAGGACAACTGAAATTTCGCGACTTGCCGTCACGCAGTCCTCCATGGAGATCGCCGCATCATCAAGACGCTCGATCATCACTTGAAGGCGTCCTCTTTTGATTTTCACATAATGAACGCGTACGATCCCAAACCCCAAATCTTTTAAGGGGGGGGTCAGAATCTCTTCTAAACGGTGCACCAGTGTGCTCATATCGCGCTTTACGCTCCTCTTAGCAAAAGGGGCGAGCCCGAAGGCCCACCCCACACAAAATTTCTACTGTCAGTCTCGTGCAAGACTCAACACTCTTACTAGACCTCTTTCTTTCAAAAGGCAAGCCTAAAATCAGGCCCAGAGCACGGTTACGGCACATCCTCAACCTAAAAAAGCCCTCTTTTTGCACTAAATCAGTGTTTGTTCACCTTCTGTAAACCTATTCGCGCCACCATACCCACAGAAAAGAGTATAGAACAAAGGGAGATGGTGATGAGCGTTGATAAAAATATGCAGATCCTCATCGTAGACGACTATAAGACCATGCTGCGCATTGTGCGAAATCTTTTAAAGCAACTCGGTTTTGAGAACGTTGATGAAGCAACAGACGGCGCGTCAGCCCTTGAGAAAATGAAAATCTCTGATTATCAGCTTATTATCTCTGACTGGAACATGGAGCCTATGACGGGTCTTGATTTGCTTAAAAAAGTACGAGCCGAGGCCAAAAATCCTAATGTGCCCTTTATTATGGTCACAGCTGAAAGCAAAACAGAGAACGTCGTCGCCGCCAAACAAGCCGGCGTGAATAATTATATTGTGAAACCCTTTAACGCGGCGACGCTCAAAACTAAACTTGTTAGCGTTCTTGGCGAATTTTAGGAGCGCGCGTCATGACCTCCATCGATCACGCTCTTTTAGCACAACTTAAGGATAATCAACGCGAATCAGGTGAGCTTACCCCTGCTGAAATCAAGGGAATCATCCATGAAGTCCTCGACACTCTCGAACAAGGCCTTACCGTCAGGGATCTTTCCTTTTTTGCAGAACTTGAAAAACTGCATGACTTTATTGAAACCGCGAAAGAAGAAATTCGCGCCATTCGCCCTGACACCATACAAGAAGAACACATCCCCATCGCCAATGACGAGCTTTCTGCTGTCGTACGTGCCACCGAAGAAGCAACGAGCCGCATTCTAGACGCAGCTGAAATGATTGAAGGGGTTGCTGACAGCGTAGAGGGCGAAGCCAAGGATCGCCTTCAAGAAGCCGCGACTGTTATCTATGAAGCTTCTAACTTTCAGGATATTACAGGCCAACGCATTACAAAAGTGATTAACGCCCTTCATCAAATTGATGAGAAGATTGCAAGCCTTCTCACGACCTTTGATCCGCAAAGGCAAGCAAAAGCACCTGCCACGCCCGTTTCAGAGGAGAAATCCCTCCTCAATGGGCCGCAGCTTCCTGAGAATGCTCAAAGTCAGAATGACATTGATGCTTTGTTTGATAGCTTATAATTGCTTTGCCTTGATAAGATAAAGTATAGCAAAAAAGGATAATATATGAAAAAACTATTTACACTATTGCTTATTAGTCTATCAGTACAGAGCGGAGCGATCGCAGGCAGCGCAACTATTAATGATACCTCAGGAACGGGACATAAGCGTACTCTGCACTTTGTAGCAGTTAACGGCGCTGCTCAGAGCTTTGAGTGGACAAGCCCTGTTGAAAATTACCACATACAGCTACCAAACGGCTTTTTCAAAAGCATCACGCTAGATGATAATTCGCCCTGTCAACACGATGATGGAAGGCTCGCAGATGCCCCAACAGCCGTGTCAGATAATACGAATTTGATCTTTGAAGTATCATACGTAGAAACGACACCAGGTGTTTCTTCCCTTCAATGCAAAATTCATTAAATAACGGCGATCGTGATAAAGCTTCTACGTTTTATCACGATCTTTCGTGCTAATTACATGAAGGATATATGATACCTGTACATCACTTAGGTAAAGCAATCGCCGTCTGTACCCTTAAGGCTTTTACCCTAAAAATTCTTATCTAAACCCTTAATCATGTAGATCGTATTTAGCGATCCTCGACAAAGACCTTCTCCTGAAATTGGATAATCTGCCCACTCATTGCCATATCAAGCCAGGCATCAAGCTTTTTAGTCGCGAGCACTAACTTACGATGATGAGGATTTGTGGGATCTTTTTCAAAAACACGAAAAGCGCGTGTGACGCGTTTCATATGTGAAAGAAAACTATCTGACGGAATTTTTTCTTTTAGATGCTTCTTCTTTTCAGAAGTTTTTGTCTTTGCTTGAGATTCTTCAGTTTTATTTGAGACCACCAGTCTGGGCTCTTTTTTCCGTAATAGATCGTTCATTTTTTTTAAGGTAGGAACAGCATCTTTTGTGCACTTTTCATAGTTTCCCTCGGCCAAGTGCCAAAGATCGATGGCAAAAGCAATATTCCTTTGACGCAGTTGTTCTTGGTAGCAGGATAACATATCACTGCTTTCTAAGGTAACGACATAAGGAACGTGAGCGCGGCTAATGATCCGATCATCTGTGGCGGTCACGGACGCGTACAAGCAAGATGATTCAGGCTGGCAAAACGCTTTATTTTCTCTTATCACGTCGCCGTACAAAACCATTTCATGCTTTAGAAAGACGATCCTAAACATATAGGATTTTATTGCTTTATATGTTTTCTTATCCGAAATGGGTGGAATGAACGAAACAGCAACACAAGAAGCTCCTTCTAGGTCACTCCCTTCATGTAGTTTTGATATAGTTGTGGAGGTAGCAGTTTTCTGTTGAGAGAGCGCTTTCTGTCTATTATTAATAAAATCAATAATACTTCCCAAATCCCCACAAACAACTTGGTGTATATCAAGATTATTTTGACCTATTTTTCTTACATTTTCCTCTTCTTCTAACTTGCTTGCATATATGGGAATCGACAGACCCACCAAAAGCGCAAGACCACTTATAAAATGAAATTTCATTTTTTTCTCCTAAAATCAATACGTTAATAAAAAGTAACCTTAAACTAATGTAAAAGCTGTCTCTTTGGAACCATTTATTCCAATTTGTCATAAACACTGCACCCAAGCACTCTTTGAACACGCGCGCAATCTCTTTGTAACCAGCTTGAGCTTTTTTCATTTATGCGTATAGTGGTGAGATGATGTAACAGTGGTAAAAAAAACAATGGGTGTTATTCTTGGGCCTTTGCTGATGATTGTGGGAATCGTTCTTGGCCTCCTCAAATGGGCAGTGATCTTGAATGTTATCCTAAGCTGGCTTTTGGCTTTTGGTATTGTCAATGTGCACAATCAGTTTGTGAACATGGTTGGTGACATGCTTTTTCGGATCACCGAACCATTCCTCAGCCGCATTCGACGTTTTTTACCCTCTATGGGGGCTTTTGATCTTTCCCCTCTTGTTTTTATCTTGATTTTGCTTTTTATAGAGATGGTCGTTGGTCAATTAGCGTTGAGAGCAAGCCTTCTCTAAAGAATTTAACCCTTTGAATACAAAGTCTCATAAACTTATTGACGGCGCGCAGCAAGCGCGCCTGTTGAAAGATAGCCTAATTCCACGTATTGCGGCTCTCAAAGATATTGGCATCACGCCTACCCTTGCCGCAATTCTTGTGGGAGACAATCCAAGTAGTCATGTTTATGTGAACTCTAAATGCAGACAAAGTGAAGAAATCGGGATCAAGCCGCGCCCGCATTTTTTACCTGCCAACACGGCTGCTGCCACTCTTTTTGACCTGATCAAAACGCTCAATCAGGACCCAACCGTCCACGGGATCTTGTTACAGCTTCCCCTGCCCGCTCATCTCGAGGCAAGGCCATTCATTGAGGCCATAGCGCCCCACAAAGATGTGGACGGCCTGACCCTTGAAAACGCAGGGCGCCTTGCCACTGGCGCTGACGGTGTGCTTCCTTGTACGCCCAAGGGCTGCCTAAAGCTTATCAAAACCGTCATCCCTGATACTGCGGGTCTTCATGCGGCCGTTGTAGGGCGCTCTCTCTTGGTGGGAAGCCCCATGGCGCAGCTCCTTCTGCACAAAGCAGATTGTAGTGTCAGCATTGTACACAACCTCTCTCTTGCGCCTGAACGCCTTTGCCGTCAGGCCGATATTCTGGTGGTGGCAGCCGGGGTACCTGGTCTCATTACCCCTGAGTGGGTCAAGGAAGGTGCTGTCGTGATTGACGTTGGCATCACGCAAATCGAGAAAGAAGATGGCACTAAGACCCTGGCCGGAGACGTTGCTTTTGACGCGGTGCTGCCCCGTGTGCGCGCCATAACGCCCGTACCAGGCGGCGTTGGCCCTATGACCGTTGCGTGTCTTTTAGAAAACACCGTAGAGCTTGCTGAAACTTTTGGGACGCTACGACGAGAACGACGCCTGCCTCCATTCTCGTCTTAACATAAGCACACACTCATCCACCTCTTGATGAATTTGCAATCCTAGGACCTGATGTTACTTGTTTCTTTTGCACATTGGTGTCGCCGTATCCACCTTTGTCTTGCAAGTCATTCTTAAGGGGATAGGTATTAACGATATCTTTCAATCCCAATTGCTCGCCACCAGTTAAAGAAGCCTTCCTTGGAATCATCAACTGAATCCCGCCGCCCGCAGAGACATTGTAGATTTTTTTATCACCACGTATCTTTTTACCATCAGTTCTTTTTTCTATTGGGGCGTTTTGTTCTGGTGTTTTTTGCTCTTCTGCGTGGCCAATATACATTTCAGTTCCCTTAGGCACTAAAATCTCTACGACAAGCTGTGGAACCCCAAACTGTTTGTACCACTCAGGCAAGAGTGCAAGACTTTTCATAGCATCACTAAGCCCCCTGAAATGCCAGTTTGTGGCAAAGGTCTCGCCTGCCCCCAAAAGAATATTCCTTTTAAGTCCCTCATCAGCGGTCTTTGGAGGCGCACCCGCCACACGGTTCAGACGAATGGCTTGTGTCGTCACAAGGCGAATCCAGCCCTCTTTGAACTTGCCAATCTGCTGCTCTTCATAGGTATTTCCTGTCATGGGGAGCATATAGCCTTCTAACGTGTCAAAGCCACCGTTTTGAGAAGGCAGACGCACCTCAACAATATTACCTCTTTCTCCTTTTTCAATCACATGGAGAGTTTTTGGGTTTCCAATGTCCTCTCCCACCGCCATTACGTTATAGGGATGAGCCATACTTAAAAGCCCAAAACACAGACTTAAACTTGTTACTGCCAAAAGATTTTTTTTTCATAACGACCTCCGGTTATTTAAATATTATTTTCATTTTACATGACCTATACTTCTTTTTTGTTAAGAAGAAATATTTTTTATGTAGCATTTTTGAAATATCTGTCACTTTCAAAGTTTTTGATCGATGCTTGTGCTTTTGTGGTGGCCTTGCTAGTCTCAGATCATCTTTATTGAGTGATATTTTTATGCTACGCCTTGCTTTCTATCAGCCTGAAATTCCTCAAAATACGGGCACACTTTTACGTCTTGCTGCCTGTATGGGAATCAGCCTTGACTTGATTGAGCCGTGCGGGTTTGTCCTCAGTGACGCGCGCATGAGGCGTGCTGGCATGGATTATCTAGAGCTTGCAAGCCTACATCGTCATGAAAATTGGCAAACATTCTATGAGACAGTAACGCAAACTAAGCGTCGCCTGGTGCTTTTATGCCCCAGGGCCCCTCTTTCTTTTACTGACTTTAGTTTCACGCCGAGGGACACCCTTCTTTTAGGCACGGAAAGTAGCGGTGTGCCTGAAGACGTAAGACGTCTATGCCCCGCCAGCGTCACGATTCCCATGCTTGCAGACAGACGTTCCCTTAACGTTGCCATCAGCGGCGCTATGGTCCTGAGCGAAGCCCTCCGTCAACTGGGCGCCTTTCCAGCGCTCATGCCCTTGGAAACGCCATGAGTGAGCCCTCTCTACAAAACGGCGTACAGGTCATTGAAGGATACGCAAAGACACTACCTGAAACGCCTGGGGTCTACCGGATGCTTGATCACCGGGGCGACGTTTTATATGTGGGAAAAGCCAAAGCCCTGAAAAGACGGGTTACCAGCTATACAAAAACGGAGCGCCTTAGTCTTCGGATCCAACGCATGGTCGCCGCCACCATGTCCATGGAATTTGTGCATACGCAAACGGAAACAGAAGCGCTTCTTTTAGAGGCCAACCTAATCAAGAAATATAAGCCTAAATACAACATCTTGCTTCGTGATGATAAATATTTTTACTACATAGAAATCACCAATCATCCTTTTCCTCGTTTAGGCCGTCATCGAGGGGCTCAAAAACCTGGCAATCTTTACTTTGGTCCTTTTGCTTCATCTCCTGCAGTCTACGAGGCGCTAGAATCGCTACATCGCACTTTTCGTTTACGCCCCTGTAGCGATGCGTTTTTTGCAGCGCGCAAGCGTGTGTGCCTTGAATATCATTTGAAACGGTGTAACGGCCCTTGTGTTGGCAAGATAAGCCAAGAAAATTATCACGAAAGCGTGACACAAACCGTTGCTTTTCTAAAAGGTAAAGGCCAAGGTCTCCAAGAAGAGCTTGCCCAGCATATGTACAAAGCAAGTCAAGATCAGGACTATGAAACAGCAGCCGTGTACCGTGATCGGATCAAGGCCCTAACCCACTTACAAAAACAGCAAACGGTGAACGTTGCTTCTCTTCAAGATACGGACGTTTTTGCCGTCGTGCAGGAAGGCGATGAAACGGTTATCCAAATATTCTTTTATCGCATGGGACGTAATTACGGGAGTATCAATCTTTTTCCCAAGCGAATGGATAAAGACAATATTGCTGACTCTTTTGAAATTTTCCTTGCACTTTTTTACACTGACAAAACCCCACCGAAGGAAATCCTTTTAAGTCATCCATTACCACCTCACAGTACCCTTGAGGCCGCACTCTCCCAAAAAGCAAATCACAAGATCACTTTAAGTTGTCCTCAAAAAGGAGAAAAAGCTCTTGTGGTAGGCCAAGCCCTTATGAACGCCAAAGAAGAGCTTAGCCGGCGTCAAGCAAGCCATTTAAGCCATCAGCAGCACTTGAAAAACCTTGCAGACTTTTTAGATATCCCGCCCCTTGCGCGTATTGAGGTTTATGATAACAGCCACCTCCAGGGAACAAACCGTGTGGGCGCCATGATCGTTTTTGGCCCCCAAGGTTTTGATAAAACGTCTTATCGTACCTATAAGATCCGCACACCCGCGCTCCCCCAAGGCGGCGATGACTATGCCATGATGAAAGAGGTCATGACCAGACGCTTTTTGCCTAAGGAAACGAGTGATACGCCGCAAATTCTACCCGATCTTCTGCTCATTGACGGGGGAATTGGGCAAATCAACACTGTCCAAAAAGTCCTGACAGATCTAAACCTCCACATTCCTGTCCTGGGTATTTCAAAGGGGCCTGACAGAAACGCTGGGAACGAGCAGTTTCATCGACCGGGCCTGCCCTCTTTTGAGCTACAAGGACGTAAGGATCTGTTGTTTTTCTTGCAGCGTCTGCGCGACGAAGCCCACCGTTTTGCCATTGGCGCACACCGCAAAAAGCGTGACAAACAGCTGACCTTTTCAAAACTGGAAGAAATTCCCGGCGTGGGAGCTGCGAGAAAACGTACCCTTCTACAACATTTTGGCTCTGCCAAAGGGGTTGCGGACGCAAGTCCTCAGGATTTGGTCAAAGTTCCTGGCATCAGTCCAAGCCTTGCCCAACTTATTTTCGATACTTTGCGGGCAACACGTTAGCGTCCTTAGCATAAATTATTGGTGAACCCTAAGGCCGTAATAAGCGTACCCTTTCACGCTTTTCCCAGGTTCCCATAAAAATTGATGTCTCGTTTCATACACACAAATTTGCACGTAGTGATGCCCCTTATACGCAAAAGACACACGTCCTTTTCCATCCGTTTCAGGGGTAAAGAAATCCATCTCTGCGTACTGTGGCGGTACGGGCGTTAGGTGAGACGCAAGTGTGCCAACCTTACCCAAGTCCAACAAGTGTTCGTATCCCGATTTTGTCAGTGTGTGAAGATTATCGGGGCATGGCTCTGGCACTTTGGCCATGCTCTTTGTGACACACAACGCGCACGCGACTCCCCATAAAAATTTCACAATTTTTATTCCAACAATCCCGATGATTTCTGTAACATTTTAGGAGTAACAAAAACATCTTAAGAAACGATGTAGAAAAGGATTCATTTTTATAGGACTCTTTTTTGCGCCTTAAGAAAGACCTAAGAGATTCTCGCATTTCATTATCTTTTAGTCTTTTCTATGACAACGCTCATGATCAAGAAGCCACTGTTTACGCACAACACCTCCACCATAACCCCCAAGCTCACCCCCTGAATTGATCACACGGTGACACGGGATAATCAAAGCAAGCTGATTTGCCCCGTTTGCACTAGCAGCTGCACGTACGGCCAGCGGATGATCAATGGCAAGGGCCATTTCTTTATACGATCGTGTTTGACCCCAAGGAATTTCTTGGAGGGCCGCCCACACACGTTTTTGAAAGGGAGATCCCATCAAATAGATGGGCGTCTTAAACTCATGAAGAGTCCCCGCAAAATAGGCCGCAAGCTCTTTTTCAATGGAGGTCAAGGGCGGTGCTTTGCCAGGGGTGATGGCGGCCTTTGTTTTTTGTCTTAGGCGCTCGATCTCTCTTTCAAGGCCTCGCCGATCCACAAATTCAAGGAGATAAAGCGCGTCTTCATCTGAGATTGCCATCATAGGCCCAAGAGGCGTGTCTATCCATGCCGCTTTCAAAAGAAGTGCCTCGGACCGTGAAGGGGTTGCTCCCATAATGCGTGCAAACGCGTCCCTGAATCCACTGCTTGATTCATACCCGGCATCCAGTTGCACGTTGATCACTTTTTCCCCTTGTCTGATTTGCGCCAGCGCCAGCCCCATCCGACGCGCCCGAGCATACGCAACAAATGTCATCCCAAAACGCTTTTTAAATTGACGTCTGGCCGTTGACGCGTCGACGGACAGGGCTTGGAAATCTCTGTCTTTCCATCTTTTTGCGGGATTTTCCTCAACGGCGTTTACAAGCATCTGCACAAGAGGGGAGACTTCTGACGGATGCGAGAGTGGCAAACAGCGTTGACATGGACGGTAAGACGCATGGAGCGCTTCTGACGCTTTTTCAAAAAATTCGCAGTTCTCGAATTTTGGTTTTCGTGCAGAACACGTCGGCCGACAAAAAATTCCCGTCGTTTTCACACCCACATAAAAAACACCTTCATAAGAGCTATTACGCGCCATCAGCGCTTGATAATATTCCTGGTCTTTTTCTACTGTCATCGCGCTCTTGCTCCTTCGTTAGGCTTATAGTTTCATTGTAAACGCGCTGATGCAAAAGATCCGCCGAGATTTAGGCATTGAATTTTTTTCTCTCAAAAGAGCACCTTCCCGTTTATCAAAGACCTTGACCCCCCTTTCAAAAGCATGATTGATGTTGATCAGAGTGATCATGCATTATTTATGATGTCGCGGCGAAAACTACAACACAATCTATGGGAAGAACTTGGATACCCCAAGACAATCCATGTGCGCGTTACGCCCAAAGCATCACGCAATGAGATCTGCCTCGACACTCTAGAGACAGGAGACAAACGCCTACGTGTCTATGTCACCACAGTCCCAGAAGACGGCAAAGCCAACAAAGCGGTTCTGGCCCTTATTGCCAAAACGCTTTCCCTTTCCAAGTCATCCCTAAAGATTATTCAAGGCGAGACCACAAGGGATAAAGTGATCGCGATCAATGCGCTTCCTCCTCAAAAGCAGAATCTCACGGCGTCATGAGATCCTGCCTAACAAACCAGTCTTAACTTAGCCTCTGAAACTCTAGTCCCTGAGTGCCATTCGCCTTTCTGTGACACGCTTTTCAGTATATCCAGCTTTCAAATGTGCCTTATGGCCGAGGACCTTTAACGAAACATCTTCAATCTCTTGCAGAAGCGATTCAAACATCGTGTAGTTATAGCCACAACGCTCGTAAAACGGAGAGATTTTGGCATAGGGCTTTTGCCACCCAAAAAGTGATTTGAATACAAAATCGATGCTCAGTGGAGCATGAACCTTGTCAACGCTACGTTTAAATCCAAGGAACAGTGACTGGTGTTCATAAATAATATGGAGGGCTTTTTTGGCACTCTGGCTTGCTTCTGGAAAGTCGGTCGCGAGCGTTGCTTTTGCACGCGTGCAGGCGTCATGGGCTTCTCTTAGCATGTCTCTTGTGTAGAACAAAAGGTAGAGTCCAACATGCATGGAAAACGAGTCTTCATCCTCTTTTTTGCGAAAATCTATGCCATTGTCCCCTGTGAGATCAATGGTATAAAGCCGCTCTTTCTCTTCATCATAAATAAAATTTCCCCAGTTCGTATCGGGATGAACAAAATGCCACCTGCCCTTCAATAGCGCCCTTTCTGGATAGTACGTTGAAAGCGCATTATTGGCCTCTGGTGAAGAAAGCATCAAATAAGTGTTCCCTAACTGAGTGCCACATTGATAGAAAATGGATTTTATTTTTGATTCGCTCAGATCCTGCGCGTGTTGAGTAAGATCCCGAAGTGTCCTGCCTAAAACTCCCTTCATGTACATGGCGCGGACGTTATGGGTATCATCACGCACCATACCGTACACCTCTGCTAAACCAAGAACTGTCATATCTTCAGTTCTGTGACGAAGAAATTCCTTTTCTAGCTCGTGATAAATTCTTGTTGTGTCTTGAACTTTTTGAAGACTTTCAAATTCGTTTTCATAGCATTTGACGTTTTTATAGTGCCTTCTGACAAAGAGTTTTTCTTGGTTCGCTGGATCCTGAATGAAGCTTATCTCGTCGATATCACGTGAGCCTTTCACAGAAATGGTTTTTCTATACGGGCATTCATCAGACGCATCAAGAATGCATTCAGGCAGATAACCTCTTCTTATCCCTTCTGAATGCTCGTAATAAGCATTTGTATGATCTTTCACTTTTTTGAACGCGTCATCGCTTTCCGAAAAAGATGTCGATTGCACCAAAGGACTTGCGATTCCAAGACCCACCCCTAGCAAAATTGTATGGATTTTTTTTAACATGAAAACTCTCCCCCGAAGAACAGCACTTACAAATTTTCATGTCTTTATTAATTTTGTATTGTCAAATTTTATAGATATTATTAATTTTACTTATACATTAAGTGATAATACTGAAAACACTTACGGAAAATTATTTTATCTTAAGTTAAAAAAATAGATTAGGTATAAATCCGACAGCCCTTTTGTCTCAGCTCCTCAAACCAAAAAGGAGGAGAAAGGCGTTTGTTAAGACGCACATCAAGCTTTGTGAGATGAGGGAGCATTCTTAAGGATTCTGGAAGGGTGCAAAGATCATTCTCCCGTAAATCTATCTCTTCAAGGGAGGTAGCATGCCCTAAAGACTCTGGCAAAGAGGTCAGCTTATTTTGACGAAGGCTTAAGACTTTTAATCGCGCAAGCTTTCCCATTTCCTGAGGAAGTGTTTGGAGTTTGTTTTTATCAAGAATTAGTTTTTGAAGACCTTTAAGGTTCCCAATCTCTGGACTGATCCACGCCATTTGATTGTCATATGCGTGGAGTTCACAAAGCGTAACCAGCCCTCCGATTTCATCTCCAAGTGCAGTGATATGATTGTGATAGCAGCGTAATTCTTCAAGGGCACAAAGCCCCCGAAGACAACTCGGCAATCGTTCAAAAACGTTTTGACTGATATTCAAATAAGCAAGATCTCCTAAAGCGTTCAGGCTGTTTGGTAGATCCTTAAATTTGTTTCCCGCCAAATACAAAAACTTTAAAGACGAGAGGGCCCCCACCTCGTCCGGCATGTGTGAAAATTGGTTATGTTGAATATCCAAAATTTCTAATTTGGAAAGTTCACCTATACGGAAAGAAAGGTTTTCCAGGGCGTTAGCACTGATATTCAGGTGCGTTAGACTTTTCATCGTCCAAAGCCAGTCAGGCAGTTCTTTAAGCTGATTATGATAACAACTTAGATGCGTAAGGCCCTTTAGGGTTGTAAGACCATTTGGCAATGTGTTCAGGCTGTTTCCATCGAGCCAAAGCGCTTTAAGACTCTCATTTTCCTTAGGAAAAAATGTATGAGAATCAGAAAAAAGACCTGTTAAATCCAAAGCTATTTTAGTCATTTATGGACGTTTTATGGTAATAAGAAAGCTCTTCAATTTCGACAGAAAGGCTTATTTTTTTATGTGTCGTTCCTTCTTTTTTCAGATGCGCTGACAAAAGGGTTAGAAGCCCTTGGCTTGCCTTTTCTATGGTGTCCGGCGAACGGCCTGGCAGCACCTTCACGGTCAGATGGATGAACGCGTTTTCAGGATTACCCTCCCCCACACGAAAGATGGTATGCTCAAGCGCGCGACTTTTACAGCTTGAGAGCTGTGTTGGCAAGGTCTCTACAAGAAAATCATGTGCCTTTTCAAAGAAGGTCTCCGCCGTGCGTTGGTCACACACATCTTTTGAAAACTGTAAAATTATGTGGGGCATGGTTTCCTTGCCTTGCTTATGATGCACCTATTGAGCCACAAGCAGATGCCTTCTTCAAGGGACGTAAATGGAATTTACTCTAAGACAAGATTGCGCCCTACCCGCTCTCGTGATAGTGCTAAAAAAGGCTTATATTGGAACGATTCATGTCTTTTCTCACGTCACGTCTGTGCTGGTTCTTGATGGGTGTTTTCGCCGTGTCAACGCTTCAAGCATCATACCTTGAGGATGAGACACGTGACAATGGATCCTACCCTTGGTCTGTACCGGCCGAAATCACGCCTGATCCCGCTTTGTTTTTATCTGCCGATCATCCCTCCCTTGCCACGATCACGGATGAAACTTTACTGGCGCAGCTCACCTTGCTGCCCCTAACGCCCATTGTTCAAAATCTTTCTTTTGATGAAACACAGGATCTCATCCAAGCGCTTCTTCTCGTTCCCGAAAGAAATACGCGCGCTCATGTGGTTACGCTTTTACGCAAAGATGCGCTACGTAGGGCTTATCAAGGACACTTACCTGGTCTTGTGACCTTTCTTGCAGGCATTGATGTCTCCATTAAGCGGATGATTGCCGCGTACCTCGCCGAAAAAAGCCTCGAGCAGGCCCTTTGTTTTGCGGCAGCAAAAAACTTTCCCTCATCCAATCACTCACGGCCTTTAAAAATTTATGGCCCCAAAGAACATGGCTGGTGAGACATGCGAGGACGATAGCGTCTTTTCATGTCAGCGCCCTGAATTTGACAATCACATTGATGAATGTTAGAAGCATTTTCACCTTTTAACCTGTGACACCTTTTTACACACCGCAAATCAAGAAAACCTCAACCTCATTATAAAAGAATTTTTCATGCCTAAACTTAACTTTATCGCCTATCTCACACTGGCAGTATGCCTCTTGACAGGACTTTGCCACGCCTCAGAACCTCCTATGGATTCGAACGAAGAAGATGCTTTTCGTGAACGAAAACTCAGTGCTCTTAAACAGACATATGTGAGTGAGAGTGATTTTTCCTTGGTGATCTGGGAAAGAGTTCTGGCGCTCTGGCCCCAGGACTTGGAGGTCGTTCACGATCCTTTCTTTCACGCGTTGAGAGGACTTGGGCGTTTGGGGAAAACTTGCCAGCTTTTTCATCTGTGGACCGCCCCCTTTTTGAATCAAGCGCACATTGATGCGCGCCTCGAGGCCACTTTCAACAATGCTACATGGACCGGTTATCTGCAAGAGGTTCACTTGTATCATCACTGGAGGAATCACTTTTTCAACAACATGTTTACGCACATGCATTCCCCCAAAGAACTAACCATTCACTTTGGTTTGGACAACGATATCCGTCTGCCTTCTTTTAAAGACACGACGGCCCTAAAGACGCTTCGCTTTGATCTTCATCATATAGAGAACGAAGATTTTTTTGACTGTCTTTCTTATGATGGACCCAATTCCCTTGATATGGTGATTTCATCCATTATCCCCCGCAAAGACTCCTTGAGCGCTTAACAATTTTCAGCCAATCACCCAACATTCAAAATCTTTGCTATTATCATGAATCAAGACAATCTTATATAAGAAGCTCTCTCTTTTCATAAGGGATTTATCGCGTGCACCAGTACAGTCGCTGCATATCGGGCCAAAACCTTACGTACGGAGACGCGTCTTAAGCCGCCTTACGGCCTTATCTACACTTTGTGGCAAGAAATCTTGAGACAAAGCTATCCTGACGTTTCTCAAGCCTATGAAGAGAACAAGTACAATTATCAACTACTTCATTCATCTTCAGATCTATCAACCTTATCTTCCCTAAACCTCACCAGCAGATTTTTCTACGCAGAAACATACATGCTAACAACAAAGCTCAAAAACTTCTTCAACCATAAGGAAGGGTCGCAACCATAATAAGGAAGGGGACGTCTTGCGTTGATCGCCGTCCAGCACGCGTTTTTCCTTCAAACCTGCGTGTTCTGGTGGTATCTTGCGGCAAATAGTATTGGAGACAGACCATGAGCCTTGCAAAGACCTTTGATCCGGCTACTTTTGAAACAGAGCTTTACCAAGCCTGGGAAGAAAACAGCACGTTCACCCCCCAAACAGATGATAAGGGCCTTGCGCCTTATGTGCTCATGATGCCGCCTCCTAATGTCACGGGAACCCTTCACATGGGGCACGCGCTAACCTATACCCTTCCCGATATTTTGGTGCGGTATCACCGCATGCAAGGACGCGAAGTCTTTTGGCAGCCTGGTATGGACCATGCGGGCATCGCAACGCAGCTTGTGGTGGAAAAGCAGCTGACGGCTCAGGGTCTTGACAGGCGGACCATGGGGCGTGATGCCTTTCTTGAAAAAGTCTGGGCCTGGAAAGAGGAATCAGGGGGGATTATTGTTAACCAACAAAGACGGCTTGGTATTTCGCCTCACTGGGAAAAAGAGCGTTTTACCTTGGATGAAGGCCTCAACGAGGCGGTACGTCACGCCTTTGTCACCCTTTATGAACAAGGTCTTTTGTACCGGGACAAGCGTCTTGTGAACTGGGATCCGGTTCTTTTGACGGCTGTCTCTGATCTTGAAGTCCAAAACATCGAAGCCCAAGGGCATTATTGGCATATCCGTTATTTGGTTGAAGGCACCACGGACGAGTACATCGTGGTTGCAACCTCGCGCCCTGAAACCCTTCTGGGAGACCAGGCGGTTGCTGTCCATCCCGATGATGAACGTTATCAACACCTGATCGGCAAAAAGGTTATTATTCCTTTGGTTGGGCGCGCCATTCCCGTCATTGCGGACACGTACTGTGATCCTGAAAAAGGCACGGGTGCGGTAAAGATTACCCCTGCCCACGACTTTAATGACTTTGAAGTCGGCAAGCGTCATGGTCTTACTCCATTAAACATCCTCGATATTCACGCGCGCCTGAATGAAAATGCCCCAACGCCTTACCAAGGCCTTGATCGGTTTGTCGCCAGAAAGCAAATCATTGCTGACCTTGAGGCACAAGAAGATCTTGTCAAGGTTGATACTGTGACCTTGATGGTGCCCAAGTGCGAGCGCACGGGCGAAATCGTCGAGCCGTTCCTGACCGACCAGTGGTTCGTGGACGCCGCGACCCTTGCCAAACCCGCCCTTGCCGCCGTAAAAAGTGGAGAGGTCGCCATGGTCCCTGAACAGTGGAAGGCCACCTATTATCACTGGATGGAGAATATTCAGCCTTGGTGCGTCTCACGCCAACTCTGGTGGGGGCACCGCATTCCCGCTTGGTATGGCCCCGATGGACATCCATTCGTCGCCAAAACCGAAGAAGAAGCTCATGCAAAAGCACGCACTCATTATGGGGCAGAGACCACCCTTACCCAGGATACAGACGTACTCGACACCTGGTTCTCGTCAGCCCTTTGGCCTTTTTCTACCTTGGGGTGGCCCGAAAATACGCAGGGGCTTGCGCACTATTATCCAACCTCGGTTCTTGTCACGGGCGTTGATATCCTTTTCTTTTGGGTCGCGCGCATGATGATGATGGGCTATCACTTTATGAAAGCCCCACCCTTTAAAACCATTTATCTGCACGCCCTTGTCCGTGACGAAAAAGGGCAAAAGATGTCGAAATCCAAGGGTAATATTGTGAACCCCTTGGACATTATCGATAACGTCGGAGCAGATGCCCTTCGCTTTACCTTGGCAAGCCTTTCCACGCCTGGGCGCAACATTAACTTTTCCAAAAACGTCGTGGAAGGTTACCGAAATTTCGCAACAAAACTGTGGAATGCTGCACGCTTTTGTGAGCATTACCAGTGTGTTTATGACCCCGCCTTTGATCCAAAAAGCGCCACATCAGCCCTGAACCTCTGGCTTCTGGCGGGGCTTCACACGCTTCAACAAGATCTTGAGGACGCGCTTTCTCGTTACCGCTTTGATGAAGGGGCGAGCCTTTTGTATCAATTCATTTGGGGGAAGTATTGCGATTGGTATGTAGAATTTGCCAAGCCCGTTTTGATGTCAGATAATCATCCCTTTAAAGAGGAAACTAAAAAAACGGCCGTTTGGGTTTTGGGGCGCCTTTGCCACCTGCTCCATCCTTATATGCCTTTTGTCACAGAAAAATTGTGGATGCATTTGACTGGGGCGCCGTCTCCGTCTTTGATCACCAGTCCTTGGCCAAAGGCAAGTGACCTTGCAGCCATCGAGCCCGTCCCGTTCTTTGATTGGCTCATTGATTTGATCACAGCCGTACGCTCGACCCGGACAGAGGTTGGTGTGCCAGCGGGTGCCCCCATTCAAGTCGGCTTTAGTGAGCTCGCGCCCTCTCTTCACCAAGAGCTTGTTCGTCAACAAGACCTTTTCAAACGCCTCGTGCGGGCGGACGAGGTGTCCTATGACGTGCACGCGAACGCTGCGTTTGCCAACGGCGCTGTTTCGGGTGTTGTGAAGGATGCGACTTTCCTCATTCCCGTGGGTGACCTCATCGACGTGCCTTTAGAAAAAGCACGTCTTGAAAAGGCGCTTGTCTCTCTTGAAAAGGAAATCAAACCTCTTCAAGACAAGCTCGCCCGCGAAGATTTTGTGTCAAAAGCGCCTGAAGAAATTGTCGATAAAATTAAAGAACGCCTTCAAGAGGCCCTAAACACCCTTGAAAAAACAAAAGGCGCCCTTGTCCGCATCACAGCGCTTATAAAGAATTAGCGTCATCTTGCCGCGTGTCCTTTTGGGGCACGCGGCTTTCCTAAAGAGAGGGCTTTGGCTGTTTCTTGACAAGATCTTCAAATTGACGCGCTTCTTCTAGTTGTGCCATATAAGCTTTTTTACTGATTTCTTGGGGTTCGTTTTGAGGGGGCAGTGTGAGCAGCTCGAACTGCTCTTTAAACCTTGTGGCGCCCATGCGCGCCGCGAAATTCTGGCGAAGCTCCGCAAGACCTTTTACGTCCTTTAAGTAATTTAAGGACACTGCAAGTTTAATCAAAAGCTTGTTCTGATCATCACCGCTAAGGCCTGGCGTTAAAATCGCCTCGGACACCAGACGCTGCACAAGCGTCCAATCTTTCGCGCCCCAGGCCAACTGGATTTTCTGTTGAAAGGCGTCTTGGGTCTTGTCTTGCTCGATCACTTGAAGGGCTTCTTTGGTTTTGCCGTGCTTTGCCAAAAGCCTTGATTGCAGAAAGCGTACCTGTGGAGAGATTGCCTCTTGCTCAGGCATCGCAATCACTTGGCTTAGAATGACTTGAGCATTTTTATCCTCACCGTTTTTTTCAAAAATTTCGGCTTGTCGCAACAAGTACTCCCCTTTCTTTTTTGGCTCTTTAGAGGCACGCACTAAGTACTCAAGGGACCGGATTGCCTGGGGAAGCAAATCCAAATCCTCATAATCTTGGGCGAGTTGCGAGACAATCTGATTTCCTGCCTCGCCTTCTGGGATCATTTCTTTGAACCGGTCATAAAAGGCAACGGCCATATATTTGGGCTGGGCGTCCTTGTTCATAAAATGAGACCTAAAGGCTTCTTGTCCTTTGTGGATGTAATCTTGAGCTTGGGGAAGTTGAGAAAAATGCTCCTTGATCATGCGGTATAAAAATAGTGCTTTTTCATAATCTTTGGTCTTAACGTAAAGATCTGCCAGTTCTCCGGCGAGCTCCATCTCTAGAGAGTCACCCCGCCAGCGATATCTAATGTCTTCAAGAGCTTTTATTTTCTCTGGATCTTTAAGGGGGGTTGCGGCATTTTTGGCCAAATAACGACACGCCTCAACGCGAATTTGATCGTTCACACCTTCTTCGCAAAGTTTTTGTAGGACACCTATCATCGCATAATCAAGCGGGGCCAGAGCAATTTCCAAAAACTTGTATTTCTCCTTTCCCCGCCGATCTAAGGCCTCTTTATTCATCAGTTTCAAAAAAAGCTGTCCTGGATAGTTAATCCGGTGGGACGCATATGCCATCATCATGTAAACAGGATCTACAACAGGTTGAGGATATTCTTTTAAAAGTTTTAAGCGGCTAACTGTTTGTTTAAGGCCTTCGTGGAAATGCTCCTGTCCAAGACTTGCAACCCCCTGCCACAAAAGGGCATGCTCATCCCCGAGCTCTGCTTGGGATCTGAGAATGTCTTGAGCAATGTCATGCTGGTCATATAAAATATGACAGATCGCATGAAGAAGCCTGATGGTAGGATTTTTCTCAGCGTCCGGATCCTTGTCTATAATGAATTCCAGGCTTCCCATGGCCATGGCGATGTCGCCCTTTGCGAGAAAACCAAAGGCAAGATCTTCACGGTTCTCGATCATGTGCGCGTGGTTTACCTTAGGATCAAGAAGTTTACCGGTATTCATGCGACGAACCATTGTATCGAAGTTCTTCTCAGCTTCTTGCCAGTCAGACGGCTTAATCGAGGGGGGCGGTGTTGCTATTTCTCGTTTTGTCTCCCGGTCCGATTCACTGGAAAGCGAGAGGGGGGTGGCCGTTCTTGAAAGAACTAATTGATTTTCCGGTGCAATTGATCCTAATACGCCATCACTTTTAACAAGCGCCACGAAACCTCTGATGGACGGAATAATCTTAACATCCACATAGTCTCTGGGGTGCTCTTGCAAATCCTTAACGGGTGCCACAATGAAGTGATCCCTTGTCTGAGGGTTTAATACATCCACAACTTTGAAAACAGATGGCAACTTCACCCCAAGAGCGTTGGCTGGTTCTTTAAGCGGGGTTGTCACGTATTGATGCTCAAGTACATCATCCTCGTGATCATCCTCATCATCCGAATCGGGCATCACAAAGCCCATGCTCCATGTATTTTGTTCGTCATTGCGCGTAATAGCAACATCAACCCGTGGCTTTAGCTTTACAAAAAAGCCGCTTCCGTGCCCCAAGGACAAAGGGGTGAACGCTTCATGAAAATCACTATCTGGCTTTAGGTGCCGCGTATCAAAATCAGCCTTTTCATCAAAAATGAAATAGGCGTACTGATTGTACGTATAAAGAGCGGCCTCTGTCGGACTTTGCCACCTTGTGACGATTTTTTCTTTGTTACGCTTGTGATGAACGGTGTGAACTTCCACGCGTTGCACGATTGTAGGTATGGGGACGACCGATGCTGTCATGGGCGCTTTGATCCCTGCTTCCGTGACGTTCACCACCTGTGTTGCCGGCACATTTTTAAGCGTTCCTGGCCCTTTGACAGCTTTTAAAGTCTCTTTTTTTGTTCTAGGTTTCTTTTTATTCGTTCCTTTTACAATGATGGAATTCCCCCCCATAGACGCGGGCTTAGAGGCCTCCAACATGACAGGGCACATCCCTATGCAGCCAAGCAGCAAAGCAATGGTAACGCGCCTCATAATGGTTCCTCCCTTTTTATTGTTTTAGATCTTAGCATTATCCTTCTTTTCTTCCTAAGTGCAATCATCACACCCCAATCGCTTTTTATCTAACTGATGAAGAAACAGCACATTTATTCTTTTTTTAAATTTTCCTCTCCCTGAAAGCTTGAAAATTTCGTATAAGTATCAGCACCATATGGGGAGAAAAAAAAGATGATCATTCTTTCAAACGCTGATTTGCTTAAGAAAATACAGAATGACGGCATTGTTTATATTGATTTTCGCTTCACAGATCCGCGAGGTGTCTGGCATCATATGAGCTTTCACGCCAACGCCGTGGATGAAGATCTTTTGGAAACG
The DNA here is from genome assembly GCA_013911655.1 of Alphaproteobacteria bacterium. Lineage (GTDB taxonomy): Bacteria > Pseudomonadota > Alphaproteobacteria > Caedimonadales > UBA1908 > JACESU01. The sequence goes on along the minus strand of JACESU010000001.1, from coordinate 626,817 downwards.
GGCATCATGTTTGATGGATCCTCTATTGCAGGATGGCGAAGCATTGAAAATTCCGACATGATTTTAATGCCAGATCCTACAACCACTTGGGCAGATCCTTTCTCTCCCTATCCAACACTTGTTGTGACCTGCGATATTCTCGATCCTTCCACAGGTAAAGGATATAACCGCGACCCTCGTAGTATTGCCAAGCGTGCAGAAATGTACCTCATTAATTCAGGCCTTGCAGACCGCGCTTTCTTCGGGCCAGAGCCCGAATACTTTGTGTTCGACCAGGTCCACTATGACACAAGTGCGACACACGCTTTCTATCACTTGCACTCCAGCGAAATCTCTTGCCTCAATAACAGCATCTTTGGGCAAACCAGCCCCTTCACGACGCACCAAGGACATGCGTTTAACCAAGGGGGCGGGTACTGTCCTGCTGGACCTGCCGACACTCAAGAAGAGTTGCGCGCAAGGACCCTGTCAGCCCTCGAAAAAGTAGGCATTCGCATTCAAAAACACCATCACGAGGTTGCCCCAGCCCAGCACGAGCTGGGTTTTGAATACAATACGCTTCTTAAAATGGCTGATGCGCTTCAGGCTTTTAAATATGTCGTCAAGACCGTTGCCCACAAAAACGGCAAAACGGCAACCTTCATGCCAAAACCCATTCAAGGGGATAACGGATCAGGGATGCATGTGCACCAGTCTTTGTGGCTTGGGGACCACCCTCTTTTTTATGGTAATCGTTATAGCGAGCTTTCCCAAGAAGCGCTCTATTATGTGGGTGGCATTTTAAAGCATACCAAAGCGCTCAACGCGTTTACCAATGCCACAACTAACAGCTACAAACGTTTGGTGCCGGGATATGAGGCGCCCGTCTATCTTTCTTACTCAGCTAGAAATAGGTCAGCCGCTATCCGCATCCCGCACAGTGAAAATTGGCGCGCCAAGCGCATAGAGGTGCGTTTTCCTGATCCCGCGGCAAATCCTTACCTTGCCCTTTCTGCCATGCTCATGGCGGGTCTTGATGGGATCATGAATAAAATTGATCCGGGAGCCGCCATGGAGAAAAACCTTTATAAAGAAGATGCGAGCACCCTGGACAACATGTGCACAAGCCTCAAAGAAGCCCTTGACCACCTGAATAAAGACCGCGCGTTCCTCACAGAAGGCGGTGTCTTTGATGACGATCAAATCGAGGGGTACATCGCCCTCAAACGCCAAGAAATTGAAGAGGTAGAAAAAGGCCCAACTCCAGGAGAATTTAAGATGTATTATAGTCTATAAGACTTCCTGCCCTCTCCCTGCATCCTTTAGAACAACAAGCGCCTGCGTTCTAAAGGATGCCTTTCTTACAACTTTTATCATGGCCCCTTACATTTTAAAATGCCAAATGCTACACTTCTAGGTATACAGGGCTCATAAGGAAACATCATGAAAGAAGAGTCATTTCTGGGACTTTCTCCCGAAGGATTTCACCGTATTTATTACCGAACCCACGGACAGCACCGACCAGATGCTGCGTTTATGTGTGTCCACGGCTTGACGCGGAATTCTTCTGACTTTGATTTTCTTGCCCAGAAACTCCAAAGTCGACATTACGTTGTCTGTCCTGATGTTGTGGGCCGGGGGCGGAGCGATCGACTGAAAAACGGCGAAAACTATTCATATCGTCAGTATCTAAGTGACATAAATGCCCTTATTCAAAAAACCAACACCTCTAGCATAGATTGGCTTGGCACCTCTATGGGTGGACTTTTAGGGCTTCTGCTCGCGGCTCAATCTCGCACCCCCATTAGGCGTCTGATCCTTAATGATGTGGGGCCTATTGTGCCCGTTGCCGCCATCGAACGTCTAAGATCTTATGCGGGTGTTCACTTTGAGTTTCAGAACCGCAATGAAGCAGAAGCTTTTCTAAAAGTAGCGTACGCACCTTTTGGTCCCATGTCGCCAGAAGCCTGGCAACACTTTGCCGACAACAGCTTAAAAGCAACCTCGCACGGAACCCTCACACTCAACTATGATCCTATGGTCGCGGGTGCCGTCGAAGACGACTCTCAAGACAACACTGGGGTGTCAACAGATCTTGAGGGTAATGTCACCTTTTGGCCCCTTTGGGATAGAATTACGTGCCCTGTGTTTGTTGTTCACGGCAAACATTCAGACATACTTACACCAGAGATTCTTGAAGAAATGAAAACAAGAGGCCCTCAATTCGAGTCCTATGAGATTGAAGAAGCAGGCCATGCGCCTTCTCTTACGTCAGAAGGTCAAGTCTTACCTATTCTAGAATGGATCGACAAGACTCAGTCCCTTTTCACGGATGACTAAAACAAAGATCCATTTTATTTGAAAATGTTCTTGAGTTTATGTTTTTCTAAAGACTGTAAAATCTACTGTTTCTTTTAACGCGTTCGTGATGTGCGTTTCAGGGAACAACGCGAGTGCCTCTTTTGCCTTTTCAGCGTATTGCTGCGCAAGTGCAATAGCACGTTCAAAAGCATGATACTTTTCCAAATATGCACGCGCTTGATGCCACTCTTTTTCCGTGCGAAACGCCTCAGATTCAAAGATCTCTGCCCAAAAGGAGCGCTCTTCTCGTGAACCATCTTGATAAGCTATGACCACAGGAAGGGTGACTTTTCCTTCTTGGAAATCGCCACCGATTGCTTTACCAAAAGCGTTTGTTTGCCCCACATAATCAAGAACATCGTCGACCACTTGAAAACAAATTCCAAGGGCGCGGCCATAGGTTTTTAAGGCGTGCGAAACGTCGGCAGCGCCGCCCACCAAAAGCGCGCCCACCCCTGTGGCTGCCTCAAAAAGGGGGGCAGTCTTAGATGTCATGACCTCAAGGCAGCGATCCTGAGTGATATCAAGATCTCCCATAAGACTTAGCTGCAAAATTTCGCCTTCGGACAGTTTTGCCGCCGTATCAGATAAAAGTGCCAGAACCGGGAGAGAGCCCTCTTTCACCATGAGTTGAAAAGCCCTCGCAAAGAGAAAATCTCCCACAAGAACGCTTGCTTGATTCCCCCACACAGCGTTTGCTGTGGGCTCACCGCGTCGAAGCACACTTTCGTCTACAACATCATCATGTAAAAGAGTTGCCCCATGAATGAACTCTACACAGGCTGCCAAATTTATCGAAGCCTCTTTTGGTGCATTGCATAGGTAAGAAGTTGCCAGCGTTAGCATGGGGCGAATACGCTTGCCCCCAGCCTTTAGAAGATGTGCCCCTAGTTGCGGAATCAGCGGCACAGAACTTCCCAGCGCTTCAAACATCACAGCCGTCACTTGCTCCATATCAGCACTGACAAGGGTTTTTAACCCTTCAAGTGATGGATCACTAGCTGTAAGCAGCTCAGCACTTACTTGACTCAAACGTACCTCATTCTTTGTGTTTGATAACATGGGTAGACTATGCAATAAACGACGCCATAAATAAACTACCCTTAAGATAAAAATTCTGCTGCAAAACCTTTGGAGCTCATTTCTACGTGTTACCGCCCCTTATAAGGTTGTCTTGCGTTCAGCAAAAATTGCTTCTATATTATTTTGCACACAATCTAATAGAATATTTTTCCGATCTAAAAGAGTTTTTTCCATAGAATCAATATACAAACACATTAACTCACTTTATGCTGTCTCATCTTGCCAAGGCTGAGTAGAGAATGTCTCTTGGACGTAAGACTTGAAAACTTTGGGGAGTCTCGCTATATCTATAGTGTCTACAAATTAATACATCATCAAATAGCTAAGTAAAATAGTATTTGTTTTTATTTTTTACTTGTGTTACTAAGTTTTTTATTGCGAGAAACAAAATGCATCCTCTTTTTGCCAAGAATAACATGATCTCCACCTTGCGAGACTTAGACGAAGCAAGACGTGTTTTAACCCTTGAAGCGTCCGCGCTTACGTCTTTATCACAGCACCTTGATGATTCATTTGTTAACGCCTTAAACACGCTAGAGAACACCAAAGGACGCGTGATTATTTCAGGCATGGGAAAAAGCGGGCATATCGGAAAAAAAATGGCAGCAACTTTTGCCTCAACCGGCACCCCTGCCCTTTTTATTCACCCAGCAGAAGCAAGCCACGGCGACCTTGGCATGTTAACCAAGAATGACACCCTTCTGGCCATGTCCGTTTCAGGGGAAACCGCGGAATTATCCGACATCATTTTGTTCGCCTCCCGCCACCATATCCCTCTCATTGCCATGACTTTTAATGCAAATAGCTCCCTTGCTCAGACCGCGAACATTTGCCTTCTTTTGCCCAAGGAAGAAGAGGCGTGCCCCCTGGGGATGGCGCCTACTACCTCAAGCACCATGATGCTCGCCCTTGGGGACGCACTCGCCGTGTGCCTGTTAAAAAGAAGAGACTTTTCCACAGAAGATTTTGGCTCGCTCCATCCTGGAGGAAAACTTGGTAAGAAGCTTTTGCGTGTGGAACAGATTATGCATCAAGGAGACGAGCTTCCCCTTTTGCGTGACACCGTCTGCATGCAAGAAGTTGTCTTGGAAATCACAGAGAAATCATTGGGCTGTGTCGGCATAGTCGATGCCGACGGTGCCCTTGTGGGGGTTATTACAGACGGCGACCTCCGCCGACATATGTCGGCTCAGCTTTTGCATGAGAATGCAAAAAGTATTATGACACCCAGCCCTAGAACCATTTCTGGTAAAATGCTGGTGGCAGAAGCTGTCAGTTTTCTTTCGGACAACCGCATCACCAATGTATTTGTAACTGAAAAGAAAGAAGGAAAAGAATATCCTTTGGGTGTTCTTCATATTCACGCATGTCTAAGAGCAGGTTTCGCATGAGCCCCACACCCTTAAAACTTACCAATTGGACCAAAGCCCATAAAAAGTCCAAATCTCACTCAGCCCAAGTGCGCGTCATGAGAATTCTCATCCCCGGTATTGCAGGAGGAATTCTCCTCGCCCTCTTTTTGTGGTCTCCGGTCGAACGGTTACTTTCCCACAAAGAGGTGGTGGGTGGTGTAACCCTCCAGGACTTAACCTTGCGCAACGTCGTCACAAAACCCAGCATTCACGGCCTCGATAAAGAAGGGCGGCCTTATCACCTTCAAGCGCATGAAGCACAACAAATGAGCCCAGACAAGGCGCACCTTGTCACCCCTCACGGTAAAATTGACTGTGAAAACAACATGAAGGTCGACATTGTCTCTAAGACTGGCTTTTATCAGGGAAATGAAAAGATTCTTACTTGTGAAAAAGATGTCCATGTCACCACTTCTGATGGATATATCCTTGACAGCGACAAAGCCCATTTGCACTTTAACTCAAAGCAAACTCAAGGAGAAGGCGCCGTCCATGCTAAGGGCCCTGCGGGAACCATTCAAGGGAACCAAGGATACACCCTGACCCAAGAAGGTCATCTTCATGTGCACGGCCCCAGCAAAATGACTTTGAATACCCACAAGGACCCGGCGCCTTAACGGGAGCGACCTTGATATTCCTTAAGGAAAACTTCATTATCCTATGGAAAGCCACAAAAAGCACACCGCTCACGGCGTTTGCCTGTGCGGTTTACTTTTGACGAACCACTAACACCTCAATTCCTGCCTCATGATGCTTCTTTTAAGGAAAGTTTCTTAACATAAGTGCATTTTTCCCTTGATTCTTGTAAGGGATTCAGTTAAATCTCTCACTGTTCATGAGGTCCCCATCGTCTAGAGGCCTAGGACACCGCCCTCTCACGGCGGCAACAGGGGTTCGAATCCCCTTGGGGACGCCATTTTTTGACATCATCAAGCTTCTTACGACAAATTAAGCCACTCCCATCGCAAACATCATGTGGTAGAAATCACACACTGCTTTTCAAGATCTCTCAAATACCATAAAACTATGCAGTTTTTTCTCAACCTGTTAGGATGAAAGATAACTTGCATTTTAACTAACAAGATAAATAGGGAGTAAAGACCGGTGAGTTACGCATTCCTTGATTCTTTTCAAGTTCTTAAAACACTATCCGTTGACGGCAAGTCTTATCATTATGTCTGCCTTCGCAAAGCCCACGAAGCCCTTGGTGGTATCGAAAGCCTTCCCTATAGCTTGAAAGTTCTGTTGGAAAATTTGCTGAGACGTGAAAACGGACACCAGGTTACCAAGGATGACATCAAGGCGCTTTCTCAGTGGGGACAGACAAGATCTTCTCAAACCGAAATCGTCTTTGCCCCCGCCAGGGTCTTAATGCAGGACTTCACAGGTGTGCCTGCTGTGGTAGATTTGGCCGCCATGCGAGACGCTGTTAAAGACCAGCACGGAAACCCCACCCTCATTAACCCCCTCACCGATGTAGATCTCGTCATTGACCACTCGGTCATGGTGGATGCCTACGCCTCTGACCACGCCTTTGGTGACAACGTGGATCTGGAGTACGAACGAAACAAAGAGCGATATGCTTTCTTAAAATGGGGGCAAAGCTCCTTTAATAATTTCAGAGTAGTACCTCCGGGTACGGGCATTTGCCACCAGGTGAATTTAGAGTATCTTGGCAAAGTTGTATGGCAACGACAAATCGGCAGTAACACTTGGATTTACCCAGATACACTGGTCGGGACAGACAGCCACACAACCATGATCAACGCCCTTGGCATTTTAGGCTGGGGCGTGGGCGGCATCGAAGCAGAAGCTGCCATGCTGGGACAACCCCTTTCTATGCTGATTCCTCAAGTCGTTGGCTTTGAGCTTACGGGACGTTTGCCAGAAGGTGCAACCGCAACTGACCTTGTCTTGACCGTTACGCAAATGCTGCGCGCTCACGGTGTCGTGGGTAAGTTCGTCGAATTCTATGGAAACGGCCTCTCACAGCTTTCCATCGCCGACCGCGCGACCATCTCAAACATGGCCCCAGAATACGGCGCAACATGCGCCATGTTCCCCGTAGATCAAGAGACATTGCGTTACCTTAGCTTTACGGGCCGTGACGAACATCTTGTGACCTTGGTCGAAACTTATGCAAAATCCCAAGGCCTTTGGCGTGATGACAGCTGGGCCCCGATCTTTAGTCAAACGCTCCATTTAGATTTAAGCACCATTGTCCCCACCTTGGCAGGTCCCAAGCGTCCCCAAGATAAAGTTGTGCTCTCGCAAATGAAAGAACAAAGCATCAAGGCCATTGCCGCCGAAACACCGGCAAAGGCAGAGAGTGTTCCCGTGACCCACCATGGAAAATCCTTTGAACTTTGTTCAGGAAATGTTGTGATTGCCGCCATTACAAGCTGTACCAACACCTCGAACCCTTCTGTGATGCTAGGTGCGGGTCTTGTCGCCCGCAAAGCAAGGCAACTGGGCCTTATGACAAAGCCTTGGGTGAAGACTTCCCTTGCTCCTGGCTCACAAGTGGTCACAGACTATCTTGAACTATCAGGACTGAATAAGGACTTGGACGCCCTTGGGTTTAACCTTGTGGGCTATGGATGTACCACCTGTATCGGTAACTCAGGGCCTTTGGACACGCCCATTGCCAATGCCATTGATGAAAACAATTTGTCAGTCGCAAGCGTCCTTTCAGGCAACCGTAATTTTGAAGGACGGATCCATCCACAAGTTAAATTGAACTACCTTGCCTCCCCTATGCTTGTGGTGGCATACGCCCTTGCGGGCACGATCAAACATGATTTAACGACTGAACCACTCGGGGTTGATCCTATGGGCAAGCCCATTTATCTTAAAGATATTTGGCCAACCAACCAGGAAATCCAAGAATGCGTGGATTCTTGCATCACCTCTAACATGTTCCGCAAAAGATACGACGATGTCTTTAAAGGAGAAAAAGCATGGGCAGAACTGACAAGCGACACCTCCACTACGTATCATTGGCAGTCAAATAGCACCTATGTGAAAAAACCTCCTTTCTTTGACGGAATGGACGCAAAACCTAGTAAACTCGTGAATATTGAGACTGCCCGTCCTTTAGCTCTTTTTGGAGACAGCATTACAACGGACCATATTTCTCCTGCCGGGTCTATCAAAAAAGAAACACCTGCAGGTCAGTACCTGATCTCCCACGGTATTACACCGGCTGATTTTAACTCATATGGTTCACGGCGCGGTAACCATGAGGTTATGATGCGCGGCACTTTTGCCAACATTCGTATCCAAAACGAAATGGTCCCAGAGCGTACGGGTGGCTACACACGCTATATGCCCTCGGGCGAGCTTATGACCATTTATGACGCTGCCATGGGCTATCAAGCTCAACACACCCCCTTGGTTATTGTCGCTGGAAAAGAGTATGGCACAGGTTCATCCCGTGATTGGGCGGCCAAGGGCACAAAGCTTCTTGGCATCAAAGCTGTCATCGCCGAAAGTTTCGAGCGCATTCACCGTTCTAACCTCGTTGGTATGGGCGTGTTACCCCTCGAATTTCCAGCCGGCACCACAAGAAAAACCCTTAGCCTCACGGGGCAAGAGACCTTTAGTGTTTCAGGCATTACCGACAAGTTATCCCCAAGGTGCGAACTTCCTTGTGTGATTACTTATCCCGATGGACGTCAACAAACGGTTTCCTTGAAATGCCGCATCGACACCATGGACGAGCTTTCTTATTATCAGAATGACGGCATTCTTCCTTATGTCATTCGCACCATTACCCAAGCAAAAGCTGCATAATCAGGGCGGGGCCGTCCACGACGGCCCCTTCATTTATAAAATATTTTTTTGACAGTTTTTCTTTACTTCATTATAAATGAAGCAGGAATTTACCTACACCATTTCACATGAAACCTAACTCTCTCTTTATCAAATCACTTTTCTTGGGACTTCTCACATGTACAACTCTTTCTTGTCACGCGAGCCTGACAGACCTTTCAACGGAAGTGGCCCTGCCTTCTCATTCTCACACGACGGCTCCTTTTAAGCTTGGCACCTTTAACCCAGCAGAAGAGATTGAGACGTTAAAACGCTTTGTCACCAAAGAAACATTGCGAGATACAGATATTCCGACAAAACTTTTTTTCATAAAGTCAGCCACCCAAATCCCTTTCCAAAGAACTTTGGACCTTTTGATCCCTCTATTCAGTGGCCCAGAGAAGACAAGACAAAAAAGCATTGGTCATTTGACTGCTCGTGGACTCCTCACACTTGAGGAAACGCTCACTAAAACACTTGGCATTTTTTATGAATTCCTTGATATTGCTTTAATTGACGAGCGTGAACGGTTACAACGTGAGAGATTTGGGCTTGACGATAAAGACGCATCGCGCATTGCGCAAGGCACTTACCGCGACGTTACCGATGCTTTTCTTCGCTTATCTGATGCTTATGTGACAATCCTAAAGGCCCATTATCCTCGCGGCACTTTCGACTCTTTTTATGGGCTATTACCACAGAAGGCTTCCTCCTCAAGACCGCTTTTCTATCTGCGAGAAAACGAGCACTATCTTTTGACAAACGCCTCGACCGTAGACGGCCCCTTTATAAACTATCACTTGTGTCATACCACCGAGAGAAACCCTTGCGAATCAACTGTTTTGCTCCAGAATGGTCGCCCTGTCAAAGAAGACGGTGTTTATCTCATCTACAGCCCTAGTTACGTGCAATCAGGGTACGGATGTCCGTGGAGGATGTTTGGCTATCACGGCGCTGATTCTCCAACACCTTTTACACTGGCACCCACCACCCAAAATGTCACAGATAACTTCTTTGATGATGATCGCCTGATCGGTTTGTCACACGTGCCAGTCGCAACCATCAAGTTGCTTCGCACACTTTTCGCACAAAATGAACCCGAAAAACTCAAACGCCTTACAACTAACGTCAAAGATTTTGTGGCTTTGCCCACAACCGAAGAAGATTTAGCACTGTTCGAGCTGCTATGCCTAGAAGATGCGTTGAGTGACATGGGTGAATTGTTACCTTTAGCAAGCATATCTAAGCTCCCTACTGTTGAGACCACAACGCTGACTCTTGAGAATCTGTGTCATTCTATTGAAAGCCAAACGCCCCGCCTTACTCTTTCTTTGGACGGAGCGCTCCCTCTGTTGCCGCTTGAAGCCCCTTCTTCTTTGGCGCAAGAAAAAGCAATCATAACAACACCTATCGAACCACGGGAAGATGTCCCCACAACGCCTACACAAGCGTTCGTAAACGCCGTTGAAACGTCTTACGAAAAGCCCGTTCAAGTCGTCATGCAAGAAAAAGAAACCATCCTTCTGGAAGAAATCAAACGTCGACTTTCTGCACAAGAAGGGACCTCATCTTCAGCATCTTCGTCACAAGGAAGAAAGACAACACACAATAAGTACCCACACAAATCTGCTGCAAAAAAAAGAGGTGGCGGTAACCCGGCACCTTCCGCAAAGGTCGCTACTCGTGAAAGCATTGAGGTACGTGCACGAAAGGAGCTTGCTGAGATGAAATTGCAAGGTCGCATCAAGTGGCAGCGTGTTCTTGGGTGTATTAACCAGATTCGCCGGGATATTCCAGAGCTTCATGCCCACGTGATCGTCACAGGATCCCATAGCGTCTTACACTTCCCCAACGAGCAGAGTCTGACCATTGCACCTAAGCACGGAAAACAAGATACGACTTTGCCCGCAGGTGTGGTGCGCTCGTTCTGTTTTGAGCTCATCAAAAGAGGCCTTGGTCTTCACGATCGTGATTAGATTTGAAATGCCCCTTCAAGAAGAGGGACAATCCTGCCCTCTTCTTCTAATGGGGACATTAAGTCAGCAACGGATAAAGTGTTGTCACGCGAGAGGTGAAAACAGCTGTCTTATACAGATTTGTATTAAGAGATAAAAAGGGTACAGATAGAACAGGTTTGTAGGTTAAATAAAGCTCAACAACCACAATTTCTTGCCCACCGGTAATCACAAGACTTCCTGGAATATTGCTTGGTCCGCCTCCTGCTGTGCCGATCTTACTTTTAGAGGACCCAACAGACAGCTGCCACCCAATGAGCATATTGGCAGCTTGGGTTGTTTGACCTTTATTGTAAATATGTGTCGCAATGGCTGTTCCGTTGCCTGCAAAATTGTATTCTGAAAGGGTCGTTTGAGGCGTCTTGAGAAATCCAGTAATGGTCGCAGCATTTGTTTGCTGACGGCAGATCAAATTGGCAAGTTCCGAGGCTGTGCGACTAAGCCGATTATGGGCCAAAATATAATTGTTTAACTCGAAAATACCCATGACCAGAGTAACCAAAATGGGCATCACGAGCGCAAACTCTATGGCAACGTTTCCTCGCTCGTTCGTGAGAAACCGTTTATGCTTTTTATGATTCATATTCAAATTCTTAGAAAGCTTCATTGTCAACCGTTGCCGTTCCCGTCATGGTAATTGTCCCAAGTGCTGGAATAAAGCCCAATACATAGGGTGTCCACTGATAACTAATTAAATACTCAACAGCCTGACCGCCTGTACCGTATGACCCCACAAGACCTTGGTCAGCGTCCCATTTGCCATTACTGTTAACATCGGTAAAAGGCTCTGGTCCTCCGGGTTGACCAGGCCCTTCATACTTACCGTCTCCATTCGTGTCAATAAATGGCTCTGGCTGTCCCACATTGCTCAAAGACGAATACGACTTCACCGTTATTGTCACTTTAGACGTATCCACAAGTCCACCACTATAAATGCCGATTGTGTTGAGAATCACCTGGTTAATGGATCCGCTTCTTGTCAAGCTGCCAGACGATCCTCCTGTGATACCGTACCGGGACGCAGCGCGTGCGCCTTCCTCAAGAGAGGTACGAATAATCATCATAATGCCTACATCAAAAATACCGATGAGGATTGTTAAAAACACAGGCGCAATAATGGCAAACTCTATCATCGCGGCCCCATGCGTTTTCCGCCAATGGCGCCAACAACGCACGAGCATCTGTTGGTACCATGATAGTTTACGCTCTTTGTGTTGGCACTCCTTCATCATTCGATAATCCTAATCGTTTTGATCTTGTTTGCGATATCATTAAAAGCAGTCACAATATTGGGAGAACTAGTAATATTGTAATAATTTGAAGGTTTTGATGCACAATTCCGATAAAGAGACTGTGTCGAGGCATTACTTACAAGAAAGGTTACAGTGTAAATTTCGATACCTTTATTCTTAATATTTGTACACATGGTAGCCACAAGGTTATCGATCTTTGTTTTAGCAGCTGAAATCGTGGTTGCCCCACCCAATTTTCCAAGACCTAAACGTGTGGCATAGGTGCTGCCATACCCATACGCGGTTGGGTCGCCTGTCGCAGGGGGACGCGCATCATCGAACCATTGATTATCACCGTCAGTTTCCAAAACCAAAACTTTTCTGTTATTAGAGGTACCATAATCCAAAGGATCAATGCCTCCATTCCAAAGCCCTTTCCACAAAGGAGAAATGGTACGCCATCCCCAGGCAAGGCCCAAATTGTTAAAAGTCCCTCCGCCATTGATGGGCTGTAAGCTATTCACAAGTGTCCTGAGCGGTGAAAGTTTATTTGTTAACGGCTGTATCGCAGGACCACAGCTTCGGTTGGGGCCAACTGTTGGTACACTTGTTGTTTTGATCACAACGTTCCCAGATGCATCTACCGTCCAATCGTTATCATTCTTAGAACTCGCGTTCACATAAGTCGTCGGCGTGAAGTATGTAGGCCACTTTGCTGTGCTAGGAGGAGACTCTGTTTCTTCATAGGGTGACGCCCTTGCTCCTACACATCCCCTCCAAGGTTGACCCTTGGGAAACTGCCCGCCCTGAGACGTTAGCAGCGCGGTCGTAGGATCCGATAGCCACGTCGTGTAGCCAGACCCCACATTGACAGAGGCGACAAAGGGAACAATCGAAACACGTGTTGTGGGAGATACTGTATCTTGGCCGAAGAGAATGGATAAAAATTGGTTGGCAGCTGTGCGCAAATTACCAATTTTATTGCTATCTGCCATAGATCCCGTCACATCCAACACCATCACAACTTCTAATGAAGTCAACGCAGTTTGCACTACAGATTTTGCTTTCACTGTCAGTTTCTTCGTTGTCAAAAAAGGAGACATCAGTGTTGGCATGGTCGAGGAAGCCGTCACCGTGATGTTTGTGCCATCTGTTGAAATGGAAATGTTAGGGGTGACATTAATTCCAAAAAACCCTTGAGTAAAATTTGCCTTAAAAATATTGGCACCAAAGGTCGTTGCATTGGCGGGGTCATATCTTGCAACCGCAAGCGCGGTCGCGTCAGCTGCGTACTCCATCTTTGTTCTGGCATACGATTGTACGCCCATATCATAAGAAAAGGCAGCAAGCGCTAGGAAAACAGGGAGGCAAAGAGCAAACATAATCGCAACAGCCCCATCTTCTTTCTGTGACCAGAAAGAAGCGACACCAAACAACCCCGATTTGCTTTTAAAGGGCATGGCGCCCCTCCCTCTTATTAATGACATTCGTCTCTTTTCTTCTTGTTGTTCTTTAATTTTATAATGTTCCCCTCATTTCCTCAACATAAAATGTTGAAAGAGTTATAATTAAAAAAGAAAAGAATAACATCCTGTTGAAACAGAATGTTATTCTTTTAAGTTTATGAGGTAAATGCAGACATTATTTTCTGCGTCATGATCCGAGAAGACGGTTCTTCAGGCATACCAAGTGGCTTTAGAGAAACGTCATTATGCTGATGCAACAGCTTTTTGATCAAACGGCTTAACATGTTCTTGTCATTGGAAATGTAAGCAAGTTTCTCCTCAATCACAAAGTTTTTATAGGTTACTGGATCCGCCACATAAACCATGGGAAGCCCTTGAGAAACCGCTTGAGGCCCTAAAGAGGACTTGTGACACATAAAAATGTTTGCAAGGGTTGCAAGTTTGTTGGTCGCGATCCCTATAGGCGGCGCATCAATCACACGCACATGAGGATTATGAAGCGCGCCAACAAGTTTCTTTTCAAGGACGCCTTTAGGCTTTGGGTGATAGGTAATCAGCACCTCAAGCTTTAGCGCCTCAATCAGTGGCACGACTGTCTCTAGGAATAACCTAAAATGCGCTTCATAACTATCATCATATCCTCCCGCAAAAAGGATGACAGAGCGGTCTTTTTCAATTCCCAAAGTCTGCCTGAGGGCCGCGCGGTCTGTTCCTTTGAAAAGGGTCGCCCACTCCTCTAAAACAGGTTGCCCCACAATATCAATGGGCACGTCGCACGTGCGCGTGTCATCATAGAAACTCTGGGCTGTCTTTTCACTAGCGACCCAATAGGCACCGGGCTTGACACCTGAACGCTGACTTTGAGAGAGGAAAGCCTGCACGTATTCTTTTTCTTTGATGGGGTCAAAATTATCATAAAAAGCAAAAGCGTTATCAGACGCCAGTGCAAGTATTTGATTTTGCGCCGCACTTGCCATTCCTGTCACAATAATCTTGGGGTGAAGCGTGCCTTGAAGGCGTTTGAGTGTATCTTGAGAAAGGAGCTTGTCACGCGGCCACGCATCTGCCCCTCCTGCCCCCACGTCATGAAACACAACCCTTGGATCGTCTTTAAGTTGTATATTCGCCTGCCCTAATGCAAAAAAGCAAACCTTCTTTTCTCGCATTTCAGGTGTGTCGGCCACAATCTTTAGCGCGTTCAAGTCCGCCACATCATAGACCGCAAACAAAATAGGACACCGCGCTTGATTTTGTGCCCAAAGGGGCATCACGCCAAGGATGATGTGAATCATCAAAGACAACCAAAGAAATTGCTTCTTCATGTTTTTATCCTTTTACAAACATATACATACGAACTCTTTAATTGAAAAACAATGCTTTCACATTTAGCTTTTTTTAGCAATTCATTAAGATAGAAAATTCTCTGCACTTTTTATAAAGTAACAACAAGATTCTTTATGATTGGGCCCAAAGCTTATCATGGGGGATAAACCCTGACTAAAAAGCATACACAATGAGCCGGCTTCATTTTTTAATGTCTGAGGGTTATGACAGAGCCATTAAAACGAGGCCACAGTTTTACACTGCTTATGAGTTAAATATTAATCTCACTGGCCCATTTGGTATGAGAGAAGGTCACCACAAGAAGGCGCGGATGGGTCGCACCATCGAAACAAGGCCTTGTTCACGGGTATTCAAAGGGGCATTTTTTTCGAGCTCGATTAGATTTTTTTTCTTGCAAGGCTTTGTTAAACTCTTTTAATCGACATTGCGTGAGCGCCTCTCGCACTAGATTGTGCTTGTTCTAAACAAAGAACCTCTTCCACAAGACAAATTAAAACAACCATTAAAAATAGACACTTTTCATGCAACACCTTACTATCTCGATTAAGAACAGGATCAAAATTGCTTCATCATAAGAACAGCATGTTAATTTGAAGCTATATTCTAAGACAAGACTCATCCCCTCCACATGACCTTACCAACCAAACACTGAGGCGTAGGATCATGTGAAAAGGACGTCTTAAAGAGTTTTTTTATAAGCGACTACGCTAGCGCTTTGGCAACACCCACCATGGCGGGGCGAAGAAGTCTATCGTGCAGCACATAGCCGGGCTGAAGTACCTCTACAATGGTGCCAGGCGCGTGTTCGTCAGTTGGAACCTCGAACATAGCTTGGTGAAAATTATGATCAAAAGCTTCTCCTTTAGGGTCAATCTTTTGAATTTTATACCGCTCGAAGGTTGCCATAAGGGCTTTTTCTGTGAGTTTCACGCCTTCTAAAAATGTTTGTGTCTCGGGGCTTTGACTTTGATCGGTCATCCCGTACGCCTGGATTGCACGCCCCAAGTTGTCGGCAATTTCTAAAAGATCACGCGCAAGCTTTGTCACCGCGTACTTCGCGGTTTCATCACGCTCGCGCTCGGCGCGTTTGCGTACATTCTCAGTTTCGGCCATTTGGCGCAACAATTGATCCTTCAGCCCTGCAATCACATCATCACTTGAAGCGGCCGTTGCGGGCTCGGGGACGTTTTCTTCTGCCTCTTGAGCGTCAGCCCCTTCAATCATCTCGTCTTGGGCCTCATCCGATGATCGGTCGTGGTCTTGCATTCTTTACTCCTTTGTGGTTTTGAGTCGCATCAAACGACTCATCATTTTCGCTGTGTAGTCCACTATGGGCACAATTCGCGCATAGTTCAAGTGGCGAGGACCAATGACGCCAATGGCTCCCAACACGCGCCCGTTTTGCCCCGTATACGGAGACGCAACAAGTGAGCAACCTGACATACGAAAAAGATCGCTGTCCGTCCCCATGAAAATCTGTACGCCTTCGGCCTCGATGGACGCGTCCAGAAGCTTCATAAGGCTGCGTTTTGTTTCCAGTTCCTCAAAAAGCAAACGCATACGCTCAAGCTCGTCAATATGCTGAATGTTATCAAGAAGATGGGCTTGGCCCTTAAAAATAAAGGTCTCGTCTCCCACAGGGCCTCGCCACTCCCCAAGGCCTGCCTCAATCACTGACTGCGAGAGCATATCAAGCTCGGCTTGTCGGTAGAGGTACTCCTCAAAAAGGAGGCGCTTTGCTTCTGGCATGGTGAGACCCACAAGCTTGGCGTTCAAATAATTTGTCGCCTCTACAAGGCATGAGGTTGGAAGGCCTGCGGGTAGCGCCACTACGCGGTTTTCCACCTGTCCTGAGGCAAACACAAGCACCACAAGGGCTTCTTGAAGGCTGAGGCGCACGAATTCAATATGTTTAAGGGGTGCCTCTTCTTTTGGCGCAAGCACAAGCCCTACACAGCGCGTCAACCCTGAAAGGGTTTCAGTCGCGCGCTCAAGAAGCTTTGTCACAGAGTCTTGGCGGCAACTTTCCTCTAGGTGTAAGCGTTCGTTCACACTGAGCTCGCCCACCTGCAAAAGACCGTCCACAAAGAAGCGAAGACCGACTTCGGTTGGAAGTCTACCAGCAGACGTATGGGGTGAAAACAATAGGCCGTATTCTTCTAACTGCGCCATCACATGACGAATGGTCGCGGGTGACAGGCGCTCGCCTAGGCGCTCGGACAAAAGTCTTGACCCCACAGGTTCGCCTGACTCACAATATACTTCTACCAGGTGCCGAAAAACTTCAATGGCACGGGCGTTTAAATCTCGTAACATGATTCTGTCATTTCCTTCATGGGAAAAATGTAGTACTGGAAAGAAGCGCCGTCAATTTTTAAAGGAAGAAAAACATGCGCCCATCAGGTCGAAGTGCCACACAACTGCGCCGTGTGTGGATTGAAAAGGGATACGCTAAGCACGCCGAAGGGTCTTCCCTAATCCGCATGGGTGATACACATGTTTTGTGCACAGCGTCTGTTGAAGACAAGACGCCGCCCTTTTTGCGTAACACAGGACAAGGGTGGGTCACGGCTGAATACGGCATGCTCCCTCGTTCGACCCACACGCGCATGGACCGCGAAGCAGCTCGTGGCAAACAATCAGGACGCACCAACGAAATTCAACGCCTTATTGGACGCGCCCTTCGCGCAGTTGTTGACCTTAAGGCCCTTGGCGAACGTCAAATCAAAATTGATTGTGATGTGATCCAGGCCGATGGTGGCACAAGGACCGCCGCTATCACTGGCAGCTATGTCGCCCTTTATGAAGCCCTTGATAAAATGGTGAAGGCAGGCACCCTGCCCTCTATTCCTTTAAAGGATCAGGTGGCAGCTGTTTCTTGTGGCCTCTATAAAGGTCATCCCGTGGTAGATCTTGATTACGATGAAGACAGTGACGCCCAGGCAGACGCAAACTTTGTCTTGACCGGCAAAGGCGGCATTGTGGAGGTGCAAGCAACCGCTGAACAAGATCCCTTTGATGAGCATGAGCTGACAGCACTCCTTGAGCTTGCCCGCACAGGTGTTGACGAGCTTATGGACCTGCAACGCAAAGTCTTGGGACTTTAGGATTATGCACGCTGCCAGCATGCCAGTCCTTCTTGCAACTACCAACAAAGGCAAGCGCGCGCCGATGGAGGATTGCCTGCGCGCGTGGGGTATTCTTTGCGCCACTCCCGAAGATTATCCTTTCGATGATATTGAGGAAACGGGCGAGACTTTTTTTGAAAACGCCCTTTTAAAAGCGCGTCACGCCAGCTTTTCAACAGATCTGGTGGCGTTATCCGATGACTCGGGCCTTGTGATTCCCGCATTAGGAGGGGCGCCCGGCGTTTTTTCAGCCAGGTTCGCAGCACAGCACGGCGGCTATGACAACGCGTTTGTGGAACTTGAAAGGCGCCTTCAAGGGCTTTCTCATAGGGCTGCTCTCTTTTCAACCATGGTTCTTTACTGGCCTGATGGCACTTTTAAAACGGCCCAAGGACAAACGTGGGGCACCCTCATTTTCCCCCCACGCATGGGCGTTGGCTTTGGGTATTATCCTATCTTTTGTCCCGATGGTTTTGACCGCACTTTTTCCCAAATGAGCACCGACGAACAACGCAGTTGCAGCCATCGCATAAAAGCCCTTACACAACTAAAGCGCTTTTTTGTCCGCCCATGACTCCGCCCCTTGGTCTTTATATCCATTGGCCCTTTTGTGTCTCAAAATGCCCTTATTGTGATTTCAACAGCCATGTCCGAAACCGCATTGACGAAGACGCTTGGCAAAAAGCGCTTTTGGACGAACTGCGCTTTGTGTGCACTCAAACAAAAGGTCGCGCCCTTTCTACCGTTTTTTTTGGGGGCGGCACCCCTTCGCTCATGAATCCCCGTACGGTTGACGCCCTTTTAAACGCTCTCTCGACTTACTGGCAGATCAGCAATGATCTTGAAATCACTTTAGAAGCAAATCCAGGATCCGTTGATCTTGGGCGCTTCAAAGACTACCGCCAGGCAGGAGTAACAAGACTATCTCTTGGCGTTCAGTCCCTTCATGATGACGCTCTGCATTTTCTTGGACGCAAACACAACCGCGAAGAAGCCCTCAAAGCCCTTGATGTCACCAAACAAGTCTTTGACCGTTTTTCTTTTGATCTCATTTATGCGCGCCCAGGTCAAACCTTAGACGCCTGGGAAAAGGAATTAGAAGAAGCGCTTCCCCTGGCAGGGGGTCATCTTTCTTTGTATCAGCTGACCATCGAACCAGGGACAGCCTTTTATCAGCAGCACGCCCGGGGCGATTGGCACCTCCCTCCTGAGGACGTTGCTGCCGACATGTACGAGCGGACTCGCACGCTTCTTGCTGATCATGGTCTTTATGATTATGAGATTTCTAATTACGCAGCGCCCGGCCAAGAGTGCCAACACAATCTTTTGTATTGGCGCACCCATGATTATTTAGGGATTGGACCCGGCGCCCATGGGCGCCTGACACGTGATGGCATCAGATTCGAAACCAGATGCCTCAAAGCCCCTGAGACGTGGCTGACCCAAGTCAGCACCCTGGGACAGGGTCAACAAGAATGCACGCCCCTTTCCGCCAAGGACGTTTTTGAAGAAACTCTTCTCATGGGCCTTCGCCTTAAAGAGGGGGTGTTCCTTGACACGCTACGCGCCTATGATGAACGCGCCACACAAAAACTTCTCTCAAGCAAGGCTATTCAGACCCTCGTGACCGAAAGTCTTCTCGTTCCTCTCACCTCTAAAGACACGCACCTTAAAGCCACCTCTGCCGGCAGACAAAGACTAAATGCTTTGCTTTCTTATATTTTGTCTTAAATTTTATTAACAAAACAAAAAAACAAGCACTTCTCCTATTAAATGTAATAAACAATATAAAGTAACTATCTGAATAGTATTGTGTGTATTTTTTTAATGGAACGACTTGATCCCACCAGGTAAAATCCTTAGGATAGTCAGAGTAACAAAATAAAAAATGGGAGCTTTAATGTCTTTTCGTGACGTCTTGCTATTAGCTGTTTCTCTTCTCCCTCTCGCGGACGCCTTAAACGCGTCATCCCTGACCACACCTTCGTGCCCTGCTCTTTCGCCGTCCGATGCTTTTTTCAGGAAGTATTCCATGTTACCCCCCCTTGATACCGTCTTGGATCTGGGCGCGCAAGGAAAATGGAAAACCGTTAGACTTCAAGGACGTGCTAACTTCAAGCGTGTCACGCCGCCTCTTCCTGATTTTGTAGGGGCCCCTCAAATGATTCAAAAAAAATGCGTCTACCAAATAAACAAATCAACTAACTCATACGTTGCTTTTTTAATCATCGAAAAAACACACTAGAAAGGAAAAAAAATGACAACGCTTTATACAGCCAAAGCAAAAACCCAAGGAGGGAGAAGTGGACGCGCTGAAACCC
Source organism: Alphaproteobacteria bacterium (assembly GCA_013911655.1). GTDB lineage: Bacteria > Pseudomonadota > Alphaproteobacteria > Caedimonadales > UBA1908 > JACESU01. Next base: position 606,663 of record JACESU010000001.1, on the reverse strand, counting down.
TGGATGGAAAACTCACTTTTGAGCTTAGCATGCCGGGCGCACCCACAAAGAAGGAAGGTGTCACAACAAACCCTGAAGAGCTTTTTGCGTGCGGTTACTCGGCATGCTTTGGGAGCGCTATTGATTATGTGGCGGGTCTTCAAAAAATAAACGCCGCAGATGCCACTGTCGAAGCTGACGTAAGCCTCAACAGAGATGAATCTGGCTTTTCCTTAGGTGTAACCTTAAATGTAACGCTTCCTCATCTTAGCGCAGAAGAGGCCTTGAGCCTTGTCACAACTGCCCACCAAGTGTGTCCATATTCAAAGGCCACAAGAGGGAATGTGGCTGTTTTCCTGATTGCCAACGGACAGCAGATTTAAGATAAGTTCATGGAAAGAAGGCGTGTTGCGTTTTCTTTCCATGTTTTTCTGGTCCAAAGAACTCTCACATAGCTCTTTCAAGCGTACTCTTAAGCGCGCTATTGTTTTTCACTTTGTAACGTTTTTTCAACACTATTTTCCTGGCTTGTGTGATCTGACTTTGACATAATGCATGATTGGTATTTTATGAAAAATTAAGAATATTTTTACAATGAAGATATACCATTAGGGACATTCTTATAAAGATAACATCTAGTATCTTCTTTAAATGAAAGGGATTTTTGAATGAGCCGCCAAAAAAGACTCGTGCTTTTCTTCATGACAGCGCCGCTTTTGCTGGGAGGATGTTTTGAAGAGAAGAAACCACCTGAAATGGGAGCTATGCCTGTGAAGGTCGCACCTCCCACCTTTAAACGACTGACCGAATGGAACGAGTTCACAGGTCGTTTTAGAGCAAGGGAACGTGTGGAAATTCGCGCGCGTGTGAGTGGTTACCTTGAAAGCGTTCACTTCACAGACGGCGGCCAGGTCAAAAAAGGGCAAACCCTTTTTGTGATTGACCCACGTCCCTATCAGTACACACTTGCTAAATCAAACGCGCAGTTAGAGCTTGCGAAAAAAGACTATGAGCGCGCTAAGAATCTTCGCGCCGCTAACGCTGTCTCTCAGCAAGATCTTGATGAAAAATATCAAGCGTTTCAAAGTGCGAAAAGCGATGCGGACACTGCTAAACTGAACCTTGAATTCACACAAGTAAAATCCCCGATTACAGGAAAAATCAGCCGCAAACAAGTAGACGTTGGCAACCTTGTGACGGGTGGTGATGTCAGCGGCACCCTTCTCACAACTGTTGTTTCACAAGATCCTATTGACTTTTATATTGAATCAAGTGAGCAAGATGTTTTAAAATATACTCAACCCGACAAAACACTTACCAATTATAGCGTGCCCTTGGGCGCGCAGCCTCTCTATATAAAACTTCAAAATGATAAGGATTTCACTCACACAGGAAAAGTAGACTTTATCGATAACGAGCTAGACGCAGAGACAGGGACGGTCCTTGTACGTGGCACTCTTGCAAACGCTCAAGGAAAACTCATCCCAGGTTTTTTTGGACGCGCGCGCATTCCTGCAACGGCAGAGTACGAGGCCATGCTCGTCCCAGATAGTGTCGTAGGTACCAACCAAACCATGAAATTTGTGTTTGTGGTCAATGATCAAAACATGGTCGAGCCTCGCCCTGTGACCTTAGGACCACTTCATGACGGCAGCATGCGCATTATCAGAAGCGGTCTTCAAAAAACAGATAAAGTGATCATGACTGGTCTGACCATTTTAAGGCCTGGCATTAAGGTCACGCCCCAAAGCGCCGACGCGCCATCTCCAGACACACAAAAGAATGAGAAGAAATAATCATGAAATTCTCGCACTTTTTTATTGATCGACCCATTTTTGCTTCGGTGATTTGGATTCTGGTTGTAATTGTGGGAGGGCTTGCCTATTTTAAGCTGCCCATCGAACAATACCCCCAGGTAGTTCCCCCAACTGTTGTCGTGAGCGCAAGCTATCCGGGGGCAAGCGCGGACGTCGTGGCCAAAACCGTCGCGACTCCTATCGAGCAAGAAATCAACGGGGTCGAGAACATGCTTTACATGTCCTCGCAGTCCACAGGTGATGGAAACGTCGCCATTACGGTCACCTTTGAGCTTGGTACAAACCTTGATACCGCTCAGGTTCTCGTTCAAAACCGCGTCGCCATTGCGGAACCTCGCCTGCCCGACGAGGTGAGACGGCGCGGTGTCACCACCAAGAAAAACTCGCCTGACCTTATGATTGTCGTCAATCTTTACTCACCTGACGCAAGCCTTGATCAAATATATATTGCCAACTATGCAACTTTGCACCTGAAAGATATTCTCGCCCGCATCAAGGGTGTGGGTGATATCCGCGTCTTTGGCGCCAGCGAATACTCCATGCGGGTGTGGCTTGACCCAGAAAAACTAGCCTCCCTAAGTATGACCGCCGATGACGTCACAAAGGCGATTGCGGCGCAAAACATCCAAGTTGCCTCGGGAACATTGGGGCAACAGCCAACCTCAAAACAACCCCCTTTTGAGCTCAACGTTCAAACTCAAGGACGGCTCGCCCAACCCGAAGAATTCGGAGAGATTATCATCAAGTCCGGAGACGATGGCCGTGTGGTGCGCGTTAAGGACGTGGGACGCGTAGAGCTTGGCGCTGCTGACTATACCACGAAAGGATATCTTGGCCGTGACAAGGCAGTGGCCCTTCCTATCTTCCAGTTACCCGGCTCCAATGCTGTAGAGACTTCTGACGCCATTCTTGCCACCATGACGGAGCTTAGCAAGCAGTTTCCTAAAGGGATGAAGTACGAAATCGTCTATAATCCAACAAAATACGTCGAGCAATCCATTCACGCTGTGTACGAAACAATCCTTGAGGCCACCCTTCTTGTGGTCCTAGTAATTATCGTGTTTTTGCAAAACTGGCGCGCCTCACTTATTCCCATTGTCGCCATCCCCATTTCTCTCATCGGCACTTTTGCTGTTATGCAAGGGGTTGGCTTTTCTCTTAACAACCTAACGCTTTTTGGTCTTGTCCTTGCCATTGGTGTGGTCGTGGACGACGCCATTGTGGTGGTCGAAAACATGGAACGCCTCATGGCTAAGGGGCTTCGCCCCAAGGAAGCCGCCAAGCAAACCATGGACGAAGTGGGCAGTGCACTTGTCGCCATTGGACTTGTGCTCGTCGCGGTCTTTCTACCTACAACCTTTCTAGAAGGTATCGCAGGGCGCTTCTTTCAACAATTTGGTGTGGTGGTGGCGGTTGCGACCGTTTTCTCCGTTGTGATTTCACTTACACTTAGCCCCGCCCTTGCTGCAATCCTTTTAAAGCCAACAATCCATGCACATCATGACGTCGCGCCGTCCCTGTTTCCTAATCCACTTACCTTCTTTTTCTACCACTTCAATAACTTTATGCAGGGATTTTCAGAAAGGTACGGCAAAAGCGTTACGCGAGTCGTTCGCATGGGCGGTATGATGCTTGTCGTTTATGCAGGGCTTATGGGCCTGACCGGACTTGGATTTAATAAGGTTCCGACAGGCTTTATCCCAGCACAAGATCAAGGGTACTTCATTGTGGCAGTTCAGCTGCCACCTGGCGCCTCTCTTGAGCGCACCGACGAAGTCGTCCGTGACGCTGTTGATAAATTTCTTAAAGTCGAAGGCGTTATGAACACCGTCAGCTTTGCAGGATTTAACGGCGCGACCTTTACCAATGCCACCAACGCGGGCGCCATTTTCACCCCACTTCTCAGCTTTGAAGAACGCGTGAAACGAGGGATAAGTGCTGATAAAATCCTTGCGGACCTTAGAAAAGCGGCGGCTTCTATCGATAAAGGATTCCTTGTGGTGATTCCCCCGCCCCCGGTACGCGGTATCGGTAGCGGCGGCGGATTTAAAATGATGATCCAAGATCGCGGGGGTGTTGGCACAGATCAACTCAACAATGCCGTCTGGCAAATGGTGGGGGCCGCAACCCAAGAAGGGACCGCGACGTCTGTTTTTAGCTTTTTTGAAAATAGAACGCCCCAAGTCTTTTTGGATATCGACAGACAACGGTGTGAGCGCCTTGGCATTACCATTGACCAAGTCAATAACGCGTTGTCTACTTATCTTGGATCGGCTTATGTAAACGACTTTAACTATCTTGGGCGTACATTCCGTGTTACCGCCCAGTCCGATAGCGCGTTCCGTATGACCGCCGACGATCTGGGGCGTATTCGTATCCGCACGTCGTCAGGCAAAATGGTGCCTCTTGGCACTGTTGCGCGCTTGGAAGATAGGTCAGCCGCTTCTCGTCAGCCGCGCTACAACCTGTATCCAGCAGCAGAGCTTCAAGGTGACACACCTCCGGGACGCAGTACGGGCGAAGTCCTAAATGCCATGGAACGCCTTGCAGCAAAACTCCTGCCCACAGGAGTTGATTATGAGTGGACAGAGCTTGCCTATCAGCAAAAACAGTCTAAAGGATCAGGGCAAGTCGCCTTTATTCTGGCAGTTGTCTTTGCCTTTTTGCTACTGGCCGCTCTTTACGAAAGCTGGATTTTGCCCCTTGCTATCATTTTGATTGTGCCCATGTGCTTGTTCTCGGCGGTGACAGGGTTGTTTTTGTCTCACACCGATAACAACATCCTAACGCAAATCGGCCTTGTCGTGCTTATCGGTCTTGCGTGTAAAAACGCCATTTTGATCGTAGAGTTTGCAAAGGAACGAGAAGAAGCAGGAGACACACCTCTAGACGCTGCTGTTGCCGCTGCAAAGTTAAGACTTCGTCCCATTTTGATGACGTCTTTTGCCTTCATTTTGGGGGTACTGCCCCTTGTTTTAGCAAAGGGCGCCGGCGCTGAAATGCGACACGCTCTTGGAATTGCAGTTTTCTCTGGCATGATCGGCGTCACATTCTTTGGCTTGATTTTCACGCCTGTCTTTTATGTTTTATGTCGCAAATTCGCGATGTATCTGACGAAAATTTTTCGACCTAACACGACTTTAGAGGAAACCCTATAATGCGTTTTCGTACTTTTCTTTCTATTGGTGTATCGAGTGTGGCGCTTTGGGGGTGTGAGAGCAAACGTGACCATACGCCTCCCTCTTTACCAACCCTATCAGACTCCCTCCTTCAGGGGGTAGGCGCTGGAACCTTTGAGGCGCGAGAGCCCGTTGTTGCGTGGTGGCGTGAGCTTGGAGATTCTGAGCTGACTCAGCTTGTGGAGAAGGCTCTTGAATACAATCATGACGTGCGCATTGCCATCGCCAATGTGGAAGCCGCGAGGGCGAGCCTTCAGGGCACCCGCATGGACATGTTTCCCACAATCACGACCAAGGGCGATATTACTAAGTACCGCATAAGCAAAAACGGTGTCCAGGGTGCCTCACCTAACAGCATCCAAACAGCTTATCAGCCGCAATTTGATGCGTCGTGGGAACTGGATTTTTTTGGTCGCATCAGTGAAAGCATTCACGCAGATGTTGCGCGTTTTGATTCAAGTCAAGCAACGCTTCAGGATACCTACATCACTGTGGCAGGTGAAGTTGCAAACGCCTATATTGCTTTGAGAGGAGCGCAGCTACGCCTTGCCATCGCCCACGACAATACCAAAAACCAAGAAAGCATTTACAAACTTGTAGGTGACCTTGCAAGCCTTGGACGCTCAAGCCAGCTGGACGTTGCGAACGCCAAAACGCTTCTCGAGCAAGTGCGGGCTAAAATTCCAAGCTTAGAAGCAGCCATCAACACCAACATTAACCGACTGAGTGTTCTCACGGGTAAAACACCGGAAACCTTGCGTCAACAACTTAAGAAAAGTAAACCCCTTCCTTCTATCCCAGGCATGGTAGCAGTTGGATCCCTTAAAGATTTACTAAAAAGACGACCTGATGTGCGTGCTGCCGAACATAATCTAACGGCAGCTATTGCAGATTACAATGTGAGTGTCACGGACCTTTACCCCCGTGTAAGCTTGACTGGCAATCTTGGATTTTTGTCCACCAGCACAAGTAACCTTCTTTCCAGCCAATCTCTCAATATTCAAGCAGGCCCCAGTATCTCTTGGGGCATACTGGATTTGGGACACGTGTATGCTCGAATTGATGCCGCTGATGCTAAAACAAAAAGTGCGCTTGCAACCTTTGAAAAGACAGTGCTCGGTGCCCTCGAAGATCTTGATACCAGCATGGTTGTCTTTGCACGGCAAAGGGAAGAGCGTGACCAACTTGTGATCGCCGCGTCCTCTAGCATTCAAGCAGCCGACCTTGCCGACAAACGTTATCGGGGTGGGATTGATGATTACCGAACATTCCTCGACGCCGAGACGACCATGTTTTCGGCAAAGGATCAACTTGCCGTTAGCGAAATTAATACCGCCACAAACCTTATAGCTATTTACAAAGCCCTGGGCGGGGGATGGCAAATGGCCAAAGCTGTGCCCCTGGACAAGTGTGACGATCAAAAGGATGTCAATGAAAAAGACACGCCTACCACCTAGCAGTCAGAAAAAGGGGCCGCGTTCAGGCGGCCTTTTCTTTCTATGACAACGGCGCCTTTACATGTTAAACCTAACCTTACTTTCATACATGAGCCCTCCCCATGGATCTCTCCTCTCCTCTTCCTGATACAGAAAAAGTAAACCCCCTTTTTGAAGATTTTGAAGCAAAGCCTTTAGCGTCCCTTCTTCATGATTTGTTAGCCCAGCACGCAGACGCGGTGATAGCTGTTCAAAACGCAGCCCCTGCCCTTGAGCTTGCCATTGAGGCGTGCGCCGCGCACCTCTTAAAGGGCGGTCGTCTTCTTTATGCCGGTGCTGGCACCTCTGGACGTCTCGGCGTTATGGACGGCGCAGAGCTTATGCCAACCTTTGGATGGCCTATGGAGCGTGTGGGGTTTTTAATAGCTGGTGGGATGTCTGCCCTGACCCAAGCCCAAGAGGGCGTGGAAGATGATGTAAAGGCAGCGTGCAAAGACTTTAACTCTTTGGATCTTACTTCAAAAGACGCCATCATTTTGCTATCGGCCAGTGGTGTGGCACCTTATGTTCTTGAACTTGCCAAACTTTCCACTCACAAAGGGTGCCTTACCATAGGCGTTGCCAACAGTGAGAAGGCTCCTCTTTTAGAGCTCACAACGCACCCGGTTCTCCTTAGAACAGGACCAGAAGCCCTTCAAGGCTCAACGCGCCTAAAAGCCGGGACAGCACAAAAGGTTTTTTTATCGACTTTTTCGACCGCCCTCATGGCAAAACTTGGCTATGTTTACAAAGGCTTTATGATTAACCTGCAACCAACCAATGAAAAACTTAGACAAAGACAACGCCGCATTCTTGTGCAGCTTACAGGATTACCAGAAGAATCCGCGGGACGCCTTTTAAACGATAGTAATGCTGACTTACGGATCGCCCTCCTTAAACACGTGAAAGGCGTTTCCTCTGAGGACGCTCACACGCTTCTTGTGCGTGCAAAAGATAACTTGCACCTAGCCCTTACGCTCGTGTAAGAAAAATCATCCGACCCATGACACATCCTAAAAAGCCGCTTGAGATCAGTCGCTCACCTCTGTACACTGCGACCTTATGATGTTTTTACGCTCGGCCTTAACTGTCAGTTCTCTCACCGGTATCAGCCGTATTTCGGGATTGATTCGGGATATGCTTTTGGCTGCTTTTTTGGGAGCGGGACCATTATCAGATGCGTTTCTTGTTGCGTTAAAACTACCAAATTTTTTTAGACGACTTTTTGCTGAAGGTGCCTTTAACGCGGCCTTTGTTCCCTTCTTTGCGCGAATTTTTACTCAAAACGGTCTTCAAAAAGCCCTTTTAGAAGCAGAACAAGTTTTAATTATTTTGCTCCTAAGCCTTACAGGGTTTGTCGCCTTGGTTGAGCTCACCCTTCCTTGGCTTATGTATGTGATTGCGCCTGGCTTTGCTGATGATCCAGATCTTTTTGGGCTCACACTAAGCCTAACCCGCATTATGTTCCCTTACATTTTACTCATTTCTCTTGGTGCCTTTTACGCAGGCTTACTTAATACAGTCGGTCGTTTTTCGGCGGCAGCAGCAAGCCCCATTTTGTTGAATATCTTCATGATTGGCGCCCTTGTTGCCAGTCAATACACCACGCTCTCTCCGGTGTATCTTCTGGCGTGGGGTGTTCTTGCTGCTGGGTTTGCGCAGCTCTTCTGGCTTCAAGGTGCTGCTCGCAAGGAAAATCTTATTTTGCACCTTAAAAAGCCTGCCATGACACCAGCCGTCAGCCATGTGCTAAGAACCATGGCACCGGGCGCCATCGGTGCTGGGGTTATGCAAATCAATTTGCTGGTCGACGTCATGCTTGCGTCTTTCTTGCCAAGTGGCGCTATCTCTTTTCTGTTTTACGCGGACCGATTTAACCAACTCCCCCTTGCTATGATCGGCATCGCGCTTAGCACAGCGCTCCTTCCTCTTTTATCACAGCATATTCAAAAAGAAGAATTCGATAAGGCACACGACATCCAAAACCGCGCCCTTGAGTACGCGCTCCTCCTCACACTTCCGGCAGCCCTTGCGTTAATTGCCCTGGCCCCTTCCCTCATTCAAGTTCTTTTTCAACGAAAAAACTTTGGACTTTACGAAACCGAGCAAACAGCCCAGGTCCTGGCAGCCTTTTCAACAGGACTTCCTGCCTATGTGGGTGTAAAAATCTTTGCAACGAGCTTTTTTGCGCGTTACGATACCAAAACACCCATGCGCATTGCTGTCGTTTGCATGATCACCAATATTGCCCTCAATCTTATCCTCATGTATTTTTTTGCCCATGTGGGGATTGCCCTTGCGACCGCCCTTTCATCGTGGCTAAATTTTCTCCTTCTTGGCATTAAGCTTCGTAAGGCGGGAGCATTTTTTGTAGATAGACGTCTTAAAGAACGATTTATACGGATTGTAGCGGCGTCTATGTGCCTTTTTGTGTTTCTTTCTTTATGGCAACAAACCCTAACCCCTTTTTCTAATACGTCACTTTTTTGGCAGATTATTAACCTTCTGGGTGCCAGTGCCCTAGGGTTACTTTTCTATGTGGGTGTTTCTTTTTGGTTTCGCGCCCTTGTATTCAGCGATCTACGTTCGCTATGGACATCAAAAACCTCATGACACAATCTATTCGTATGTTGACTTTACTAACCAATAAAATAAAGGACGCCTAGCATGAAGCTTTTACGTTCCATCGTGACCGTGGGAATTTATACCATGGGAAGCCGGATCGTCGGCTTTTTACGCACGACCCTCATGGCAAACTTTTTAGGAGCAGGTCCCATGGCGGACGCTGCTGCCATCGCGGTCAAGATCCCATCCCTTCTTAGGCGCGTCTTTGCAGAAGGTGCCATGAACGCAGCCTTTGTCCCAACCTTTTCTGCCCTTCTTGCCACAAAAGGAAAAGACGAAGCGCGCACCTACGCCGAAGAAATCCTCTCCATTCTTGTCTTAATTCTAAGTTTGATCGTGATTTTGGCAGAACTTTTTATGCCCGCATTTCTGAACTTGTTTCTGCCAGGTTTTAGGGAAACACCAGAACGGCTTGAATATACCATTTTGTTCACAAGGCTAACGTTTCCTTTTATTTTGCTTATTTCATTAACAGCTCTTTACGGTGGTGTTTTAAACTCACTCGAGAAATTTGCGGCGGTCGCAGCTTCCCCTATGATGGGTAACATTGCTATTTTGATCGTTGCCTTTATCCTACTTCCCTTATCACCTACTGCGGGACACGCCTTTTCCTATGGGATTCTTGCCTGCGGCGTTGTTCAGTGGTTTTGGGTCCTTGTCCCGACTCATAAGGAAGGCATGATCTTACGTCTGCGACGCCCCAAGCTCACACCCGGGGTAAAAAGATTTTTTCTTTTGGTTGGCCCCGCGGCCGCTGGATCTGGTGTTGTACAAATCAACATATTTCTTGATATGTTTATTGCGTCCTATCTGCCAACGGGTGGCATTTCCTTTCTGAATTACGCCGAACGCCTTAATCAGTTGCCTTTAAGCATGCTGGGCACCGCCGTTGGCACAGCGCTCCTACCCCTTTTGTCCAAACAATGGCGCCTTGGTCAAAACAAGGATGCCATGGAAAGCCAAAATCTCGCCCTTGAATATGCGGTGCTTTTTTCAGCTCCCGCCCTGATCGCCCTTATGATTTTCGCAGAGCCTCTTGTCAAAGTGCTTTATGAACATGGGAAATTCACCCTTCATGACACAAGAGAAACCGCGTACACCTTAATGGCTCTTGTCTCTGGTCTTCCTGCCTATATTATGGTGAAGATCTTTTCCACAAGCTTTTTTGCCCGGGAAGACACACGCACGCCTGTGTACATTGCGGTAGGAGCTGTTGTGGTAAACCTAGTGCTCAATTTACTGCTCATAAAGCCCCTGGCCCACGTTGGCCTTGCTCTTTCTACCAGTATCGCCGCTTGGCTTAATGCCTTCACCTTGGCTGTTATGCTTAAACGTCAAGGGCTAATGTCTATGACACCTAGGTTTAAGGCATTTTTACCCAGAGCGGCCCTTACTGTTATACTCACAACAGCTGCCTTTTGGTCAGCCCTTCCTCTTGTGCATCGCCTCGTGAATGCGGGGAAACTTTCTCAAATCGTGACCATGACAGGTATGGTCGCGGCTGGCATCATTGTTTTTGTGGGGTGTGCGGTTATTACGCGTGCCCTTGATACATCTGATCTTCGTCGGCAATTGCGTCGCAAACTTTCACCTCAGGAGTAAGCATATGAAACGTATTTTCTCTGGTCTTCAACCTAGTGGCGTTTTGACCCTTGGCAATTATCTAGGCGCGCTTCGCAACTGGGTCGATTTACAAAAAACATACGACTGCCTGTACTGTATTGTCGATATGCATGCTATTACCATGCCCCTGGATCCCCAAGAGCTTCGCGAAAATATCTATGAGGTCGCAGCCACTTATATGGCGTGTGGTCTTGATCCTGCAAAAAGCACTTTATTTATCCAATCTCATGTAACGGCTCACGCAGAGCTTGGATGGATGCTTGGGTGCAAGACACCCATGGGCTGGCTCAATCGGATGACACAGTTCAAAGATAAGGCAGGAAAAGATAAGGAAAAAGCATCCCTAGGTCTTTATGGATATCCGTGCCTGCAGGCAGCCGATATCCTTTTATATCAAACGCATTTGGTGCCCGTTGGAGAAGATCAAAAACAACATATTGAACTGACCCGTGATATCGCACAAAGCGTAAACAGTGCTTACAACACGGCGCTTTTTACCTTACCAGATCCTTTGATTTACGGTGTGGGCGCGCGCATTATGAGTCTGCGAGACGGAAGCAAAAAAATGTCAAAATCCGACCCTTCGGATTTTTCTCGCATAAATCTTCGTGATGACGCGGATTTGATCGCCCAGAAAATAAGAAAAGCCCGTACAGATGCTGAACCACTGCCAGAAAATTTTGACCAACTAGAGGACCGTCCCGAGGCGCGCAATCTTGTAACGATCTATGCCTCCCTTCAAGGGCAGACACCCCAACAAGTATGCGAAGCGTTCGCAGGTCAGCTTTTTTCTGTTTTTAAACCAGCCCTTGCTGATCTTGTAGTGGAAAAATTAGCGCCCATTTCACATCGCATCAAAGAACTTTTAACAGATAAAGGGGAACTCGCACGTCACCTCAAGGTTGGCGCTGAGCGAGCTAATGAGCTTGCAACTCCAACTCTTCAAAGCGCCCAGGACACTTTTGGATTTGTGAGACTTTAGCAAGGAACGCGCATGACCATCTCTTATGAAACCTTTGAGTCTGTCGACATTCGGGTTGGAACAGTTGTGCGCGCTGAATTTTTTGAACGTACAAAAAAACCTGCCTACAAAGTGTGGGTGAATTTTGGGGAAACACTGGGTGTTTTACAAACCTCGGCCCAAATTACAGTTCATTACACACCCGAAGATTTGATCGGAAAGCAAGTCATCGGCTGCGTGAACTTGGGAGAAAAAAATATTGCAGGATTTTTATCTCAATTTCTTTTACTAGGTTTTTGCGATAATAATGGCGCTATTTGCCTTCCCTCTTTTCTTCATAACATTCCTAATGGAAACAAAATATACTAAATTAAAGTGTAAAAATGTAAATATATTTGACATAAATTCGTATTTATAATTTACTTTTTTACAGTAATATTTTTCCTTTTTATTTATTTTTTTGCCATATCGTCTTCTTTGTGAAAGCAAAAAAGGAGATCCCGGTATGACATCACTTTGTAGACTTATGACGACCTCAGCCCTTTTTGGGTTTGTTTCATTTATTCTTCCCGAAGGTGCAAGCGCCTCATTCCTTTCCAGTGAAGGAGATGAAAACGCATTACCTAATCTTCTTTCGGCTATTCCCGTCATTGACACTGAGAGCTTTGAACCTGGCCCCCTTCCCCGTACGTTGCGTGCCACTTGGCAAGATTATCAGCAAGATCGTGTCGCAAGCTTTTTGTCAGGTGATCTTAAAATTGTAGATCCTGTAATTTACGAGCAAAAAAAGACTTGGGAGGATCTAAGTCTTGAAGACAAACAGGGAGTGTCTGCCGTTTCCGTCATGTACCGCCAAAAGAAAAGCGAGTGGTACAGCCGTGGCGTTATTGGTGACGGCGAGTTTGGCAGCATATGGGAAGATTTACCTTCTGAAACCAAAGCGAGACTTCCTTTGGCAGAACTACTCCCCTCACGCATAGGTCTTGCCGAATGCAAAGCCGTTGGCTGTTCACAGTTTAGTGAGGGTCAGCTCGCAGGTGTGATTCAATTCATTGTAGACCATGACACTGATGTACGCGCAAAAAAACTCTCTGACAAAAAAAGTATTTCTTATGAAGATGCCCTTGAGCTCGTCAAAAGCATGCGTGAAGCTGATGCCCTTCATACGGCGATCACGGTGATCGATCACCGGGAAGAACCACACCTTCATATTAAAGGGATTCCTGCAACAGGGTATAGTGTCTCTGGTATCGTTTACAAGGATTCCAATGTCGGTCTCCCCATGAGCCTTTACGCACCAGGAGACGCCTTTAGCAAAGGAAAATCCAATCTGGGTGCAGAAAAGACAGAGACCACACTTATTCGTGGAATACAAACTCACAAAGTGATCACCCTGATTTCCATTGGCGATAAAAACTATGGGATGATCCAATCTGGCAAGGCAACTTCTCTTGCCGTAGAAGAAGCCTACAGCGAAAGAGATCTTGCTCATAGGCTTGGTGTTGGATACGGACGCATCCCCATCACCGATCACTGCGCCATGGAAGGGGAAGACGGTAACTTCCTGCGTCTTGCTTACGACGGCCAAAGCACCAAAAGTTATGTGATTCACCATTGTCGTGGGGGTAAAGGACGCACACAAACTGGTCTCACCACAAGAGACATGATGCGCAATCATGACAAAGGCTTGTCCTTAACAGAGTTTGTTCTTCGGCAGTATTTGATTGGGGGCACGAATACCTTTGGCGCTTTAGCAGCAGATCCCATAGACGATTGGAAAATGCCAAGGGCTTTTGAGCGTGCCCAAGCGATTACAAATTTCTATCACTACGCCCATCATTCACCCCAAGGTGTGCGCACTATGTATGATGACTGGCTAAGCACCCGTTAAGTTTTTCAGAAATACCTTAAGGTGCCAGAAAACAAGCGACAATCTGGCACCTCTTTTTATTTAAAGAAAGTCAAAAGTTCTTTGTCCTTACTTTCCCTAGACGATCCAAACTCAAATGAATACGCGTCCTTAAGACATGATCCAAAAATCCCTGAAATCGTCGAGATAATCCCCACTGCTTCACCCGTCAAATACTGTTTGTAAAGGGCAAGAGCGACCAAACAAAAAATAAGGCCCGCCGCCGCCGAGACGACCATGATGTCCGCGCGCACATTACGCTTGCCCGACTGTGCCATGGCAATATCTCTGGCTCTGGCACTTTGACGGTCCCCAATAAATGCCCGTTCCAAATCATGATCCAGCTTTGCCATAGCATTTTGAAAATCAACAAAAAGCTTTGGATCTTGCCTCAGGATTTCAACGGCACTTGAGGCGTCTTTTTGTCCTGTAATCCGTTTTGCTGCATGCACGACTTTAGCCGCAATCATTTGCCCTGTTGACTCATTCCCTCTATCCGCGGAAAACCATTTGGCAAGGGACGGCACCATCTCAGAAAGGGCGAGTGCTGCACCTAGAAATGGCCCGCTCAATACGGCGCTCCTTCAGCGGGGTGCAGCTTAAAAAAAACATGTTGCCCTACTTTAAAGCGAGGCATTTTTCCCACGGCCCACTTCGGCGCCCGTGGAAGCCATACAGCGTAATAATGATCGCTTCCATGGGTGATATCAGGCCAAGAACCATCGCTCACACTTTTTGCGACATCCAGGCACGTGTCAAAAACCTTATCTTTTCTTGATTGAACTTGTAACAAAACGGGTCTGTTGGGATCATTTTCATTCCAACAAGAAAACTGATAGGGCTTTAAACAGACCTCTTCAATGGTTTTGCCAAACCACGATTGGTGTCCGACTCGGTTCATCACAACGTTGGCAATGCCCATAAGGGCACTTATCCCCCCATCACGGCGAATGTATTCTCCCCTTGCCTCTCCATATAAGGTCCGTGCAAGGATATCGACAGCTTTTGAACTGATCATTGCAGGTCTCCTTTTTACGCTAATTTTTGAAAAGTATGCCACTTATCGCACCCACCGATCAGCACAAATAGGCCCGTACTATCGGTCATCAAGCAAAGCTTTCCCATGGCGGGTTCTGGCAGCACTTCTTTATCGTAAAGGGGGAGCAAGGGAAGTGTCTGGGCTGCCTCAGCGCTACTCGTGGCGATGACTTGTTTTTCTGTTTCTGGCACCTGCAAAAGCAGACTCCACATGTGTTCACTCAAGATCTCTTCGCTGACGTGAGAGGTGTGACAGCAGTAAACTTTGTTTTGCCATGTCACAAGGCTGCCATAAACGTAGGATGTCTGGGCTTTCCATACCCCCTTGTGGTGAAAAAGCGGCATAGGAAGCCTTGCCCGTCCCAAGTTTCGACCAAAAGTGCTTTCAAAAATAAGTTCATCCCCCTCTTGAATAATTTCCTTAAGTCCTTCTCCTGGAAGAGACGTTTCCTCTAAGTGCTTTACTTTTTTATCAAGTTCCTCAAAATTTTGGTCAAGTTCTTCAAAGGTAAGGGGGGACCCTTTATTTCTGGACAAGGTCATGCTCATATTAGACTCCTATTTTGTTAATGCGTTTATTGAGCTTTGAAATACAGATCAACGGTCCCTGTTGCGGGATCTTGTTGCTCGTATTTAAAAGACTCGTATGTATAGCGCTCGGATGCCCTTTCTTCCTCTCCAAAAAAGAGATCAACGCGCGCTTTTCCGACGTCAATCAACCCCGCCAAGGACAACTTTTCATCTCCAAAAAAGATTTCGTTAAAGGCATACGCGGTCTCTTGGATCCATCCACCTTGGGGGATCAAAATATTCATCTCTTCAAGGTCTTTTTGGCTTCTTAGGTGCAGCTTATATCCTTTTCCTATTTCAGCCTTTTCAAGAGTCCCAAAGATCTGCGTGATCTGATCAAGAGGGGCGCCCGGTTTGACGTATCCGCCGTACGCTATAAAGGGAAGCGTCTTCAGCAAACTTGCCCCGCCCCTTGGTAAGGTGACACTCCAATCGCCATTTGGTAGGCGCCTTTGTCGCTGTACAAGATGGGCACCTGTTTGCACTTTGAATTGCTTCGTCAAAAGGATATTTTTCTCTGTGGCGCTCAGGTTAAAATCAGCGTGCTCAAGGGTGCGGTCTTTCCCGTCTAAGGAACAATAACCTTTTCCCGTGAACAGAAGATTCACAGCCTCGTGTACGCTATAATGGCAATGACCGCGTTGTTTTTTTTCAAGGATTTGCTCTCCATAGAAAGGAATCATAGGAAGTGCTCTCCCTTCCGTGTGAAGCCCCATCAACGCAGTTTTATGTTGAAGCGGGACCCCTTGGATTTTACACTTAAGGATCAGCACGTCAGGAAGGAGACTTTCTTGTAGATGTTGTACAATCTGTTTTCCCTGTCGATTTTTGGTCTCAAGAACACCCAGATCCGTATTCTCATCGTCCGTTGAGGCAATAAAATCTTTGCGCCCATAGGGACGTTCCCCCTGAGACCTCACTTCTTTTGTAAAAAACATGGCTTTTCCTTCGTCGTTAACCTTATCCCAGATGAACTTGCGCAGGCGCTGTCCACGTGCTTAGGACGTTAAGGTGGATCCGGTGTTTCAAACTTCCCTTAGTGCGCAAATCTTTCAGACGCATAAAGATCTCGGTTTTCTTTTCCCTCAGGCAGGATAACAAATGATGCCGTTTAGGATATTGATGCTCTAAAAGATGAAGATTTTGAGTGTCTGGATCCCCGGCAATATGGATTTCCTCCACAAGATCAATGGCACTCATCCCTTGGGGATTTAAAAGGCCTCGCGTAGGTCCTTGATCATAAACAGCCTTAAAGGCCAAGCCCGATGGACTTTTAAGCTCTTTTGACGGTGATTCCCCCTTATAAATCATAGGATTCTTTACTTCTTCCACGTCTTGATTCATGGGCATTTGTGGCCCTTTTCCGACGGCACACGCCAGCACCACATCTGCCCGAAAAATGCCTTTTCCGCCGTCCGCCACCAGACGGTACGAGACAACTTTACCTTGCGCTTGTCCTTCGGGAAGTCTTGGGTCGATCAGCGTCACATCATGATCACAGGTGATCCCTGAAAGGGCATCAAAGGGGGCCGAAAATTTTATTTCCACAGCCCGTGCGGATGCCGCCAAATGGGCTTTGGCAATTTCAAGAGCGTGGGCAATGGCTTGGTGACCGCGCGCCGTTGTGAAAAAACTCGCCCTTGCACGAAACGGCTCAAGATCGGGAAGTGCCCCCACCTCTTCCCAAAAATCCTTTTCATACCCGTCAAAAGAAAGGGCCGCCCGGTGGCCTTCAACGCAGCGATAGATTTTTTCTCCGTACACCACGTGAAATCCCGCTGTATAATAAATTCCCGACCGCCAAGGCGTGGATTCATCCATAAAGTTAGCCCCCTGAAGCGGAATCCGAAGCGTCCTGACCGCTGACAAAGGAACACCTAACTCTTGAACGTGATGAGGAAGAAAAAGCTCTACATACTCCGAGCGTTTCTGTCGGTATTTCCAGCCCAAAATAAGCTTTGCATGAAACCATTTTCTTTTGAATCTGACTTCTTTAGGCGCTTTTACATTCTTGGTATAGGGATCATGGGGAGAGGCCCATACCTTGACGGAATAAGCGGGATAAAGGTTAAGTACCCCCGTTCGAGGAGGTGTAATTTCCTTAAGCTCACTATGATCAACCCAATAGCCCGAACGCCCAAGATGCTCACCCGTACGCCACCACTTTGCCGCTAGATCTTCACCTGTAAGGGAATTCACAAGACCACCCGGAAACCGTGCCCGTAAAAGGGACGTGACGTCACTCACCCCTTGATACTTTTGTAACCAGGATGCTTTTAAAATGACTCGGACCCCCTCAAGCGGGGCCGCACAAAGTTTAATATCCAAACTATCCTTATAAAAATCACTACCCACCTTGAGCGACTGCCTGCCCCAAAAAAGAGATGAAAGCGAAACCTTATTGGTCGTACGACACCAATAAAAATGCTCAGCGCGCGTTTCCAATACTTCACTCGGGTCATTCAAATGTTCTTTAGAGACAAACAGGGGGTCCCACAAAGGAGACTGTTGCAGTGTCTGTGTCAGGGCTTGCAAATCTTGATCATGGGTGGGTGATTCGGCCACAAGCAAAAGTTCGACCGTCTCTCCTTCTGGATTTTCAGCTACACTCACAAGGCGTCCGTAAAAAAGGAGCTCCCTTTCTTGTTCAGCGCGCTCATAGAACAAGCACCCTCTTTTCTTGGCAAGGGTGTTAAGTCCTACTCCCATATTCTGCACACGCAGACGCAAGTAGGGAAGTTGGCCTTCTTTTCCTGCAATTTCAATATTAAAAATATTTAAAAGATCTGGCTCTTTTTGGTGAATTGATTCTTTTTCATTATGATTTAAAAAATAGAAATAGAATGCCATTTTGTTTTCCAATAGTATTTGATTTATTTCTAACTAACATGTAGACAAGTCCTGATTTATAAGGCATAAAGCACTTAAATAGCTGCTAAGTGACGTCTTTGTTTTTTTAGGTTAAAAATGCCCCACTCTTTTGCCACGTCCCCAAATACCGTTTCGTGGTTCAGACGCCCAGGATATACCCAAGGAATTTTCTGGGTCTTCATGGTCGCTCTCACCAGTAACACCAACGATATTTTAATGCGCTTTGCGGGATCGAGGCTTCCTGCCATGGAGATCGCTTTTTTCCGCTTTCTCTTTGCAACCCTGACGCTTTTACCGGTCATGCTTTACTTTCGTAAGGCTGGCTCTTTTTACACAAAGCGTCCTTCTCTTCATGTTTTGCGCGCGGCCCTTCTCTTTGGTGCCATTGCTTGTTGGACCACGGGCCTCACCATGGTTCCCCTAACAGTCGTCAGCACCTTTGCCCAAACCACCCAGCTTTTTGTCTTACCCATGGCCGCCGTCTTTTTGAACGAAAAGGTCGGATGGCAAAGAAGTCTTGCAACCCTGGCAGGCTTTATGGGCATCCTCTTGATTGTTGTGGGGCATTCTGGCAACGGCGGGTTTTTCGACTCGCTTTTATCCCTCAACAACGGCACCCTCTTTTTGATTTCGGCCGCCATGATGTTTGCGCTTAGCGACATCCTCAACAAGCGTTTTGTGGTCGAGGAATCAACGCTTTCCATGATGTTTTACATTGCTCTTGGCACAACCCTTTTTGGCGCCTACCCTGCTTACACCGTTTGGCAAACACCACAGCTATCAGACCTTGGTATTCTTCTTGTTTTAGGAGCAGGAGGTAACTTGATTCTGTTCTTCTTGCTGAAGGCTTTTGCCGCAACTGACGTTTCTGCCCTTGCCCCTTTCAGATATCTCGAGATGATTCTTGCCGGCATCTTTGGGTTTCTTATTTTCGGGGAAATTCCGTGCCAGTGGACTTTGGCGGGCGCGGCCATCATCGTGCCAAGCACCTTTGCCATCGCCTACTACGAGACCCATCACAAACGAAAAGAGGGTGCCCCTGAGGCTCCAAAACCCATCGAAGTTGATTTATGCGCTCAAGACGAGCGTAGTTAAATCTCCTCCAAGGTCAGGGTCCAACCCACTTCTGCGCCCCATTCATCGGTTTCCAAATGAAAGGAAATGACCCGCATGGTCAGGATGGGGCGGTAGCTTAAGTACCCTTTTTGTCCTTCATAGACCCTTTCGGTTATACTCACCTCACTTCCTTGAGCTTCAAGCATGGGCAGCAAAGGCTCTCCCCTCACTTGAAGCGTCACAGAACCCTTGACAGCAGGCCGATCGAGAACAATCTGCAGCGTCTTAGAGGTAAGCGTTACCTCTTGCACAAGACGTTGAAGACAAGATACTTCCACCGTCTCTCCCTGCCAAAGCCCTTCAAAAGAAGGAGGCGCTGCGTCCCGGCAGCTCAAGACCGATTGATATTTTCGGTGCTTTTCACTACCTGTAAAAACAAGCATGCCATTAACAGTGCGCCTAAATTCACCTGTTTTGAGAGGGGTGAGCGTTTGTTGACATCCGCGTGCTGAGTACGGGGGGAACCCGCCTCTGCTTAAGATCAGTTGTGTTTCCATGGGCAACCTACCATTTCACCCACCGAGGCATGGCAAGAGGCGTTGTTAGGGCTTGATGGCGAAGAAATCCTTCAAGGGCTCTGATCACCCCGTCTTCTGTGGCTTGTTGATTTAACTCATCTAAAGAATCCTTAGCTCTTGGGGCAATTTTTAAAGGTTTTTCCTTAGGTTTTTCTATAGTTTTCCCTAATGACATTTTCATCCCTCCACAAGTATTTGAGATAGGCGCACAAGCCAATCCATGGTTGTATGTTTTAAAAGTTGATCTTTGACCGTCTGGGTTTTAACCCCCAAAAGTCGGTAGCTTTCTGGCCTTAGGCTTGGCATTTCAAGTCCTTGCTTTAGATGATCTAAAAGCTCTGTCGTTTGCTGACTTCCTCGGTACTGTGTGATAAGCATGACCGAAAACGGGATGCTCACAAAGGGCTCCCCCACCATACCTTTGACCTCTCCTACCCATAAAAGACCGTACGGATAAGGGGTGCTTGCAGGGATATGCGTAAAAAGACCGGTCCACTTTGACGCCATCAAATCTCGCATTTTTTCAAGCAAATATTTTTCAAAGAGAAGACTCTTCATAATGTTCCTCCTCGAGGTAGCGACAAGCCCAGAAAAAATCATATCCTTTGTCGGCGATAGTCACATCTTCGCTTAGGACTGAAAAAGTTGCCTTTTTCCAGCTAAAACGTTCAAAGGATTTTCTTTCGGGATCGCTCTTTAACTTCAAACCGTATAGGGCACGTTTTTTGGGCAGTACGCCGTCTTCAATGCCTTGCATGGCCATGAGTGACGGCAAGAAACGGTCCATATGATGAAGCACCCCCCACCGTTCTTCATGGGGATGCCAGGTTTCTTGAAAACCTCCATATTCATCAGGCATCAAGGTACGCCGCATGAGGCGCACGCGCACATGCAGTGACTTTTTTAAAGCCATGACTTTATCCTTTTAATGTTTTGAGAGTCGCTATGCTAAAAAGCGTTGCATGCGGTAAGGTTTAATCAGTTGTATGACAGGGGCGCTCAGCGGCATAGGAATAAGCCCTGCATCATTAGCTGCTCCCCTTGCTTCATAAAGGTTGGCTGCTGTCATCAAGACCCCTTGTCGCAAAGGTTCAGGCACCTCTTCAGGATCTGCGCCGTATCCCGCCCAAAAGGTGACTTCGACGTTTTCATGAGGATCGCTCATATCAGACACATGAAGACGTGCCACCCGACCCGCTGTATCAAGGCGGTACTGGGTAATTTCCTTGTTACCCGAGCCTGTTTTCAACTGAGGTTTTCCAATAAGCTCTAAAAACGGTGATCTTGGCAGCTCAATGCCGCCAACGGCGCGACTATGACTTTGACTCAGATAACTGCCATCGCTTTTTGCAGCGGCAAATCCGGCATTAAACGTAAAAGTCCAAGCTTGTTTGATAAGAGATCTACCTGTGTAGGATTCGACGCCTTGCCTTGCGGTTTTGATCAAACGTACAATTAACTCGTCTTCAATATCTCCGTCTACATGCAGAAAAATTTTTGCTTGCAAAAGGCTAATCGGTTCGCGCTCTGGCGCTTGTTGTTGTCTTAGACCCATGAGCCTACTCATTCCCCTGTTCCCTTCTTACTATGAACGAGCAAAGGCGGCGACTCAAGTCTTCATAGACCGCCGCCTTCCTCAAGACAAACTACGCTTGGAAGCGTACCATCTTAAGCGCGTTAAAATTCAACACGTCTCCGCCCACACGTCTAACAGTATAGAACTCTACGTAAGGCTTGGCACTGTAAGGATCTCTCAAAACATAAGTCCCTGCCCGGTCAACAATTTGGTAGGCTTCTTTAAAATTACCAAAAACAATTGACGTGCTGGCAGTGCCTGAAACAAGTTCTGGCATCCCCTCAACGATCACAACAGGATACCCCAAAAGCGTCTCGGGCGCCCCTTGAGAAAGGGCAGGATTCCACAAGAACTGGCCGTTTTGATCTTTCAAACGACGGATTGCCCCGTGGGCTGAAGCAGACATCACCCATACAGCCTCTTTTGCGTATTGAGGATCTAGGGCCTCCATGGTGCGCATTAAGACATCAGCGCCGTTCTCATCTGCAAATGCACCGTCCGCACCTGTTTTCATGTGCTCAAACGTGTCGGCTCCCAAATCAGCCTTAAGAGCACTTGCATAGGCCAGGAAGCCTTTGGGCTTTTGTTGCCCGTCACCGTTAATAAAGGCAGCATTTTCAAGCTGAGCCATACGTCTTGCGATTTTCTGGGAAAGCCATGCTTCCACATCAATCAAAGAATCTTCAAGAAGTTTTTGTGTCGCACGGGGGCGTGCATAAAGCTCATTGACCGCAATGCGTTTTTTCACAAGTTTTGGCGTCCCTGTTTCGGCGCGGTCCGCGGTTTCAGAAACCCATCCTGCTTCTTCGCCGGTCTGGCTTAAAAGGATTTCCACCGCACTTGCGGACACAGTCATAACACTGGCAAGCTGTCTAATAGAAGAAAGGCCTTGTAGGTCACGGCGCAGGTTTTCAGACAAAACTTGCGGCACAAGATACCCGCCGTCCACATCAGATCCTGCACTCAAACTTTTTGTGCAAGAAAGGCTTAAAAGTGCCTTATCATCACCTTTTCTAAGATATGCTTGAAACGCTTGCTTATGGGCAACGGTCTCTTCTGATGCGCCAGCCTCCGCCTCCCAAGACAAACCCGGACGAGCGCCTGACAAAAATCTTTTCTCAAGCTGCGTCACCCGCGCTTGCTGAGCCTGCTTAAACGACTCAAAAGATTTTGTCAGTTCTTGAACCGACGATACTACTTTATCCATACAAACCTCCTGTTTTATATATTTTTATATGAATCAATTTTTTTTGATTCTGATTTTATTAGTGATGATTATCCCTTTTAAATACAACTTTTATTCACATCTTAGAACGCGAATGGCATTTTGGATGCTGGCAAAAAGTTCTTGGGTGTAATGGTCATAGGTTTTCTTTGCAAGCCCTTTCACCGCGGTAATTTTGGCCTGTGTGTTGGCGGCAAAAGTGACAAGAGAGATTTCCATTAAGGACACCTCTTCAAGGTGCCTCACTTTTTCTTCGGCGTCGTACGACGCTTTGACTACTTGACACCCGATGGAAAGCCCTGTGACGACGCCTCGCTTCATGAGGGTATGGGCTTCTTTAGCTTTTTGCAGATCTAAAAGTAGCTGTCCTTGGACATAAAGTCCTTTATGGTCTTCTGCCACGACGTGCCACACGCCAATAGGTTCTTGAGGATTGTGCTGCCATAGCATTTTAGGAAGAGGATCTTTGGAAAGAGTCTCTCGAAAAGCGCCCTGCATGACGCGATCCTTTTGTTGATCAACACAGTCGAAAACGCTCGCATAACCCGAAAACGTACCTTCTTCTTTCAAACTATCAATGGCAAGATTACTTTTTAAAATAAGATGATGCTCTGGCACCTTAACCTCCTGTTACTCTTTTTTGCTCTATTTTTTGTGGTTTGTTAGTGTTCTAAAACATCGCCTCCATCGAGGGGGGGGTATCCCATAGCTTTTCTTTTTTCGTTAAGGGTTAGGAACGTGGCACTTGCGTATTTGGACCAGATTTCTTCTCGACGTGGGGCAAGGGCTGGGATGGCATCAAGGTTGTATCCAAGGCGTAATCCCGAACCAAAGGCAGGACAAAGCCAGGCATTAAATTCATCAATGATGTGATCCAACAAGGGAAGGATTGTATCCTCCCACAGGTGGTAACGCGCTTCACGGTAATTAGAAAACGTCGCATCTCCCGGCACCCCCACAAGCATCGGCGGCACCCCATACGCTTGAGCAATTTCACGTGCCGAGAGCTTTTTTCCTTCAATAAAATCCAAATCTCTTGGGGAAAGGCCCATTTCCTTCCATTGGAAATCGCCCTCCAAGACCATGACGCGTCCAGCATTGTGTTCTCCCTCATAGAATGTTCGCAGTGTATTTTTAAGCTCGTGCCTCTCTTCTTCTGACAGGGCCGTGTCGTGGGGATTCCCTCCTCCCACAATTAAGGCTCCCGAAGGCCTTCCACCATTTTGCAAAAGAGCAAGGTTATGGCTTGCAACGGTGTTGTGTTGATCAATGGCGCAGGCAGCTGCTTCTAAAGGGCTCATCCCATACCAGTCATTGAGTGGATGAAAAAGCTTTAGATGCATAATATTTACAGCGCCTTCTTGAGACTTTAAAATCACCGTCTGTCCATTAACCGTGTATTCATAGGCTTGCGGGGTACCAGACCGCCCTGGGATCACGCGCACCCTGTCAGGTCGCAAGGCATAAAGCTCCCCAATGCCGCCATCTCCAAGACGCATAGCCTCAATGTAGCTATTGCCCGAAAGCAGCAAA
The DNA here is from genome assembly GCA_013911655.1 of Alphaproteobacteria bacterium. Classification (GTDB taxonomy): domain Bacteria; phylum Pseudomonadota; class Alphaproteobacteria; order Caedimonadales; family UBA1908; genus JACESU01. The sequence continues at coordinate 582,648 of JACESU010000001.1, read as the reverse complement.
TAGGACGCCACATTTTCCATAAACGCTGCCCCCGCTTGTAAGGGGTTAGGGGCATGTAGCAGATCTAATAACGGATGGGTCACAAGTTCGTGGTGATCTTGATAAAGGCGCCAAGGCACACTTGCAACCCCGCGTGAGATCAAATTCACGGCCCTATATACAATGACATTTCGTTTATACCCTTCTTCGGACAAACAGTCATAACGCCTTGGCGTCCATATGGGTTGCCCAATACTTTGATAAGCCATGAGGGGCGCTGTTGCACTTGCCTTTTGAACGGGTGAACCTATAGTCTTTGTCTGTTTTTTCCATAACTCTTTTAACTTTTTCATAAAAGACTCCTAATAATAGCCAATAAAAAAGGGCCCCGTTCAAAACGAGACCCTTATACTTGGGGGAGTATGTCTTTTTTTTAGAGATTATCCCATCTAAAGAAAAGGTTTTTATTTTATTACCTGCTTTGCTTTCTTGATCAATTCTTGTGAAAAGGAAATACCCAACAAATCGGCCGCTTTTTGATTCAGAATCAATTCTTTATCTTTGGGGTACTCCACTGGGTTTGCACTGACGGGCTCGCCCTTTAGCAGGCGCGCGACCATGGCGCCTGTTTGTTTCCCAAGGACATATTGATCAGGTCCAAGGGCAGCAAGGGCCCCTTTTTCCACAATATCCGCGTCACTCACAAACAAGGGCACCTTGTATTGCTGCGACACACTCACGATAGCCTCAAAGGCAGAAAGGGCCGTGTTATCGTTGCTGACAAAAAGGGCGTGTACTTTGCCTACAAGGCTTTTGGCAGCCTGCCCTACGTCGCTTGACTTAAAGGCCGCACCTTGCATGAGGTCTACACCTTTTTCCTTAGCGATTTTTTCAAGACGTTTATAGATTTCAAGAGAGTTCGCCTCTCCAGGATTTAGAATGACTCCGAGTGTTTTCAAATCCGGCACCAACTCTAAGAAAAGGTTTAGTTGGTCTTCAAGAGGGGTAAAGTTTGAAGCCCCAGTGATGTTTCCTTCTGGCGCTTTTAGGTCTTTTACAAGCTTTGCGCCCTCTGGATCTGTCACACTTGAAAAAACCACAGGAATTTTCTCTTCCATAGTTGCTTTGGCGCAGGCTTGGGCCATGGATGTGCCTAGGGCGACAATGATCGATGCTTTCTGGCCTACGCACTTTTGGGCGATTTGGGTCGCAAGGGCGGGCTGACCTTGGGCGGTATCAATTTGAATTGTGGCGGTATCTGGATCTTGAAACCCTTGGGCCGCAAGTTCATCGATAATGCCACGGCGTGTTTTATCAAGGGCGGGGTGCGCCACAATTTGGGTCACACAAACAAGGGGGGAATTAGCAAATGAAGACGTAACGGTGGTAAGGCTAATAAGACTTGCAAGGACTGCAGAAAAAACATAACGCATTATAATAACTCCGAATCATACTGATATTTTGACTTTTAATTTGTTCACTTAGTCGATGATGAGGATGGTGATGATGTCGCATGGTTATCTCCTAAAATAGGTTAAAATGAGGCATAAGCCACTCTAAAGATATGGCCTCCTTTCCTAAAAGTCAAGGCTAAGGACTCTCTAAGCAAGGGCCCTATGTTAGAGTGCAAGCAAGAGCTAAGGCATTTTAGCTCAGCAAAATATCAGCCTCCGATGGTGTCAGATATTCTTGTGCAAATGCTTTGTTGGATTCACGATAGAGATTCTTTATCTCTCCCGCCAACTCTGGGGAAATTAGTGAGTTAGTTGAAGTATGTCTAAATTGATCGGATAATCTTAATAAATTCTCAATGACCTGTCTTCTTATATGAGGTGCTGCGGATTTGAAAAGATCAGCTTCATCCAAGGATAAAAGAAGGCTCGAAAAATCAGGCATTAAACTAATATTCAACCGTTCTAATGGCTTAACTATTCTTGTCTTATCAATATCTAAGCAATCAAGAAAGTCATCCAGAACATCAAAGCTATCACTGCGGGGCAGATAAAGGCGCGCTCTCATTGATTCTTTACCAAAAATTGATTGCCAAGCTCCGATATAGTTAAAAAAATCAAATATTTCGCTCGATTTTCTGAAAAAGTCCTCAATATCTGAAAAATAGCCACAATTTGTCAAATGCCTTAAGTGAGAAAACGTACCTCCCATAACTTGATGTGTTAAATAAATACTTTCTATTAGTGAGAGTTGATCTCGCACATATAAGAGAATTTTTACGCTATCAAACTCTTTGCTAAAAGCAACTAAATTATCTGAGGGTCTCAAGAATCCTTCAGAACTAAGGACAACTTTGTGCGTTGCATGCTGCTGCTGCTCCATTAAAATTGTCCAGTAGTACTCCGACTCCTTTGATGGATCGTCACATGATGCGAGGTTATGATGGCCAAAATCGCCTGATGCTACATTGATCCCTGCCATGGGATACAATACTCCCTCTTGCAGTAGAAGGGATCTGTTATGAAACAAACAATTCTGTATACTTGTGGTACCTGTTTTACCAAGCCCAATATGCACGTATAGTGTTTTCTCAATTTCATTCTTGAAACGCGTCTTATTCATTCTTAGGTCCTTAGCACTCTCTCTTCGAGAGCCCTTCTTCTACGTATACGCACTTTTCACATGCAGCTTTCATTTTTTAATAGTATGAACTATTATCACATCTAGAAGGTGTTATCCTAAAGACACTTTTTTTTTACAGAACAGATTAGTCACAACTTTTTTTTTAGTAAATAGGCTACTTATAAGCCCAAAAGAGTTTTTTCCAGCAATGTTCTCTTTTGACATCCCCTCTATCATATTATGAAGGTCGTGAATGCTTGGGGCTAACTCTGGCAGGGTCTCAGATAAGCCACCCTCATAGTAATTGTGACGAAGTTCCTTCTCTAAAAAGACATCTTTATATTCATTTAACTTTTCAGGATCAATATTTGTATCAACTTTAAGGAAGAGTGCAACTCGTTCAAGCTCCTTATCTGTATTATCCATAAGAATATCATAATTTACAACAAGTCGTTTTTGACCCTGCGTATAATTTAGAGCTGCGAGCATATGTCTATACCAAAGCAACAAGCCTCTTTGTATTGCTAGATCGTCTCTTTTCTGCAATGAATGTGCGACACTCATAGGATGTCGAGAGGCAATAATATAGTTCACCTTCACATTCAGTTCCTCAAAGATAGGCTGCCAAAATGGTAAGAGAATAGAAAACCTAGGATCTTTAAGAGCAAAAAAATCTCCCTTATCTTTTAGTAGATCAGAAAGATAGGTATATGCTCGATCGCGCAAGTGAGATAAATCCATCACACGGATGTCCAAGGACTTCAGTTCGCCTTGTGAACACCATTGTAGACCCAGCTCTGCTAGCAGGCTATCATTTATTTGATTAATTCTTGTATCTTCAAAAAAACCTTTAGGATTATTGGCTGGAAGAGGGCCGATAAGAGAGTCGCTTAAACTTACATTTATGACTTTTAACCCCCGTGTGAGCGCACTCGTGCCACTCCTATGCATTCCAAGAACCAATATTAATTGGGTTGCTTTTTCACTCTCTTGCATCAAATACTCTCTCTGCTTGGGGTGGCATGCCTCTATAACTTTTTTGTCGTCGCCGAGGGGCATACATTTACAAATCCCGTACCGTTATCAAGGCCATTCGAGTGAACTTTGAACATCACAACATCTAATAACCTATGAAGATACGGATTCTCAGAATCCTCGTCAATAAGCCCCTGAACACCAGCATTCAGGAAATATGTTCCTGGATTTAAGGGGCATTTAAAGTTAAACACAACTTCGAACACTTCACCAGTTTTTGCTTCTAAGCGATCTTCATTAAATCCAGGGATCACGCTGCCTCCTACTTGTGCGCCTGTGATATCCTTGATCAACATGCCAAATTGAACACCTGCAGCATCCTTTGTAAATTTGACCTTGTAAGTGTACTCATACTCCTCAAAAGCAACAAGTTGATTTACGCGCTTTCCTTTTTTGTTGCGTAAATATGGATCGACAATTTCAGCACCTCTCACGGGATAAGAAACGATACTTTTTGAGACAAAGTCATCTAAATATGTTTCTAGCTCTAAAGATTCACTATGTCTTTGCTTTTGAGCCTCTTCCTTTGAAGATTCTTTTACAGTGGAAACAAACTCTCCACTTTTAATGGCTTCTCTAATCTCTTGTCGTTTTGACGGTAAAGAAAAAAGCACTCTGTGGTATGAACGTACAACATCTGCCGGAACACCGTCTTGAAGAAGCTCTCCTCCATCAAGGAGAAGAGCTCTATCACAGATTTGTGTCACAAGACTATCTGCATGGGATACAAACAAAAGCGTCGTACCATTCTCACGTAATTTTTCGATACGTGCGAAGCACTTACGTCGAAAAGCTTCATCACCCACTGACAGTGCTTCATCTACAACCAAAATATTGGGTTCTCTTGCCACAGAAACGGCAAAGGCAAGACGTACCGCCATGCCACTTGAATAAGTTTTAACTGGTTGATTAATAAATTCTCCAATATCGGCAAATTCTATAATTCTCGGTAGTATTTCTTCAAAGTGGTCTTTTGAAATTCCCATAATTTCTGAGAGAATGACAATGTTCTCAAGACCCGTGAATGTAGGATTCATTCCTGATCCGAGTTCAAGAAGGGCTGCAATAGAACCAACTGTGTCTATGCTTCCTTGAGTTGGATTTAAGGTTCCACACACAAGTTGCAATAAGGTAGATTTACCACCGCCATTTCGACCAAGAATACCAACAGTTTCACCTGCTTTTACATCAAATGAAATATCTTTTACGGCCCAAAATTCATGATACAGCTTTTTATTTCTATGAAAGAATTGAAAAAGACGGTGAGATGGCTCATCATAAACATGGTAACACTTACCAAGATTGTTTACCTTAATAACTGTATCAGAGCACATCAGCAAACCCCTTACGTGTTTTTTGGAAAAATATAAATCCAAACCAGCACAAAAGAAGGCTTACAACTGCGTAAGCACCTAAAAGTGCAAAATCGGGAAGCTCGCCCCATATCATTACTTGTCTTGCTTGAGCGATAATGTACAAAAATGGGTTGAGGGTTAAAATATCCTTATACTCTTCAGGCAATGAATCTACTGAGAAGAATATGCCAGAAAGAAATAAAAGTGCTGTCGTTAAAAGCGCGACGATATGTGTAATATCACGGACATAGACACCAAGGGCTGCAAAGAACCATGACACTGCCAGCGTCAGACACACTAGTGGCAAAAGAACAAGGGGAAGCAGCAAAACTGTTGGGTGAGGCAGTCCAAAATTAAAGACATAAAAAACCAACCAAACACCGAAGCTCACCAGAGCACTAAAAAGACTGCTTCCCAGGGCCACTGCAGGAAGAATCTCAAGAGGAAAAACAACTTTTTTTACGAAGTTTGGATGCGAGAGAATAATGGTAGGCGCTCTGGAAAAAGTTTCTGCAAAAATATTAAAAAGCATAAATCCTGTAAAAATGATAAAGGCAAATTCAATTTTTGAATCTACCTCACCAACAGGCCATCTAGCTTTAAAGACAACACCAAAAACAAAGGTGTAAATAGCAAGAAAGAGAAGTGGTGTGACAAAAGACCATAAAAATCCTAAGAACGACTCGCGATACCTACTTTCAATATCACGCTTTGTTAGCGAACACAAAAGAGTCCAATTCGCTGTAAGTCCTTTAACCATTGCAAAGGGCGAAATACTAAAATTAACCATGGATGAAAAGCTCCGCATCATTCAGGCAAGGGGCTGCTGCATCTTTTGGCGCAAGAAGCGGCTCATCGCTGTAACACCAATCGATGTTTAAGGCCCCATCATTCCATCTAAGACTACGTTCATGCGCAGGCGAGTAATAGTTTGTTACTTTATAGTAAAATTCGGCTGTTTCTGAAAGTGTCAAAAACCCGTGTGCAAAGCCTTCTGGCACCCAAAGTTGCTTTTTGTTTTCTGCAGAGAGATGCGCCCCCACCCACTTACCAAAGGTAGGAGAGCCTTTTCTAATATCAACAGCTACATCAAAGACTTCGCCCTGCAATACACGAACAAGCTTACCTTGAGCTGCAGGGTTCATCTGATAGTGAAGCCCCCTCAAGACGCCTTTCTTTGAAAAAGACTGGTTGTCTTGCACAAAAGTGACAGAATGTCCCACAGCCTCTTCAAAAAGTTTCTGGTTAAAAGACTCGAAAAAGTACCCCCGATCATCTTTGAAAACTTTAGGCTCAAGAAGAAGCACTTCAGGGATTGCAAGCTTTGTAATCTGCATTGTTTATCCTCGATCTTTCAGAAGAGATAATAGATATTGTCCATAGCCGTTCTTGGCAATTGCGCGGCCTAGCGCCTCTAAGGCTGCATCTGAAATCCAGCCTTTGTGCCAAGCGATTTCTTCAGGACAGCAAACACGAAGCCCCTGACGATGCTCAATTGTCGCGATGAAGTTAGCCGCCTCCAAGAGAGATTCATGGGTGCCTGTATCAAGCCAAGCATAACCGCGACCCATTTTTTCCACAGAAAGTTTCCCCTGTTCGAGATACAGTTTGTTCAAATCCGTGATTTCAAGCTCACCACGCGCTGAGGGTTTGACTTGTTTTGCAAGAGACACAACGTCCTTGTCGTAAAAGTAAAGACCTGTCACAGCATAAGACGACTTTGGATGAAGGGGTTTTTCCTCTAAAGATAGAACACGGCCCTGGGCATCAAACTCAGCAACACCGTAATGTTGTGGTTCGCGCACACGGTACGCAAAAACAGTGGCACCTTCTTCACGTTTTGACGCACTTTGCAGCAAATCATCAAAGTTATGACCGTGAAAAATATTATCACCGAGCACAAGCGCGGTGGGCGAGTTACCAATGAAATCTTCTCCAATCAGAAAGGCCTGAGCAAGGCCTTCAGGTTTTGGCTGTACCGCAAATGAGAAACGCATTCCCCATTGGCTTCCGTCTCCCAAAAGATGCTTAAAAAGCGGCATATCGTGGGGCGTCGAAATAATGAGGACTTCCTTGATATCTGCCAACATCAAGGTCGATAAGGGGTAATAAACCATGGGTTTATCAAACACAGGAAGCAATTGTTTTGAGACGGAAAAAGTAGCAGGGTGAAGCCTTGTTCCGGACCCACCAGCTAGAATAATGCCTTTACGATTCACGGAATTCTCCTTCTTTGAGATCCCGCACAAAGCGGGGTAAATAATATGTCCATTCTGGTATTATTATACCAAATGATGTGTAAATTTTCTGTGTACTAAGACACGAATTTATGGGCCTTGGCGCAGGCAAAGGATATTCGTGGGTTGGAATGGAGAAAATTGCTGACGCTTTACAATTTAACGCAATGCCAACTTTTGTTGCCTCTTCTATTAAAGCAGTTGCAAAGCCGTGCCACGATGTTTTGCCCCCTGCAACCAAATGATAAACACCTGTCTTTTCTTTAAACGCACCTGGATTAAGGGCATATTGATGGAGAATAAGACTGGTCACATCCGCAATTAACGCAGCATTGGTTGGTGCCCCAAACTGATCACCTACCACACGTAATTGGTCACGCGCGCGCGCAAGACGCAAGATCGTTTTGCCAAAGTTGTGCCCATGACTCCCGTAAACCCAGCTTGTTCTAAAAATGAGGTGAGGACCGGCCGCGCGAATAATCGCCTCTTCACCGGCAACTTTACTTTTGCCGTAAACGCCAAGTGCGCCGTATGCATCACTTTCATGATACGGCGTATCCTTTTGGCCGTCGTAGACATAATCTGTCGAGTAATGAACAAGCAATCGTTTTGACGCAGCCGCTTCTTCAGCTAAGGCTTTCACGGCGATTGCATTTACTTGGTACGCAGCGTCTTCATCCGTCTCGGCCTTGTCCACAGCCGTATAAGCAACTGCATTGACCACAACATCAGGATTATGGTGCTTTACAAGTGCAACAAGAGCCCCCTCATCCATGAAGTTAGCTTCTTCACGCCCTAAACAAACAAGCTCTGCCACAGGGGCCAAAGAGCGTGAAAGCTCTGAGCCTACTTGTCCATTTTTTCCTAAAAGAAGAATTCTCATGAGTATTGCTTCTCAATCCATTGACGATAGGAACCACTCAAGACGTTTTCAATCCACTGGGTATTCTCAAGGTACCATGCAATAGTTTTCACGATACCTGTTTCAAATGTTTCAGCAGGCCGCCATCCTAGTTCGCGCTCAATCTTTCTTGCATCGATGGCATAACGTCTGTCGTGTCCGGGCCTATCTTTTACATAGGCAATAAGTTCTTTGTAACTTTTCAAGGGGTTGTTCGTGTCAGGATGCTTCAAACCGCGTGATGCAGGAGGTGTTTTTTCATCCAAAGCCGCACAAATCGTTTCAACAATCTCAAGGTTTGTCTTTTCGTTCCACCCACCAATATTATAGGTTTCACCGACGCGGCCGCTTTCAAGAACACGGCGAATAGCCGTCGTGTGATCTGCAACATAAAGCCAATCACGCACATTTTTTCCGTCACCATAAATGGGAAGATGCTTACCTGCAAGGGCGTTCACGATCATAAGAGGGATGAGTTTTTCAGGAAAATGGTATGGCCCGTAGTTGTTTGAACAGTTAGTGGTCAATACAGGTAAGCCGTAAGTATGGTGCCAGGCACGCACCAAATGATCAGAGGCAGCCTTGCTGGCAGAGTAAGGACTGTTTGGCTCGAATGGATGCGTTTCTGTGAAAGGAGCCGCCTCAGGAGACAAAGAACCATACACTTCATCAGTACTCACATGTAAAAACCTAAAATCTTCCTTTAGTTTAACTTCGAGTCCGCTCCAGTAGTCTTTAGTAATTTCTAGCAAGTTAAATACACCATTGATATTGGTGCGAATAAAGTCCCCGGCTCCGTGGATGGAACGGTCCACATGACTTTCTGCCGCGAAATTCACAACCATTGATGGCTTATACTGACCAAAAACAGTTTTCATTTTTTCTGCGTCGCAGATATCTGCTTGAACAAAATGATAATCAGGATGAGTCTGATACTGAGACAGATTCTCAGGATTCCCAGCGTAGGTCAGCACATCTACGTTTACAAGAGGCCCTAAGTCTAGCGCAAGCCAATCTCTTACAAAGTTTGATCCAATAAACCCACATCCACCCGTCACAAGAACAGGACCATTTAATTTTTCTAACATAAGAGTCATGTTTATAATTTTCCCAAAATCGCTGCGACAAACAACGCCACGTTCCCTAGCAAAGTCTGGCGATAAATACCTGCTTTATTGAAAAGATACAGTCTTTTCAATAAAGCAGAACGTCGACCATTATCAAAATTGTTTAATATCTCCAGGTTCATTGGTGTAAACAAAATTGACGAAAATTGCAAGACTTTTGTGTTGGCACTATTCCAATGATAAAACCTACCATTGATTAATAATTTGATTCTTTTTAAACGTGCCATCACAGTATTATTTGCTCCGACAAGATTCTTTTGATGTTGCCTATAGAATACCTGGGGCATTTCATCATAGAAAACAGCACCTTGGCATCCCGTGACTAGCTGATAAAGCAACCAGTCATGGCTCACGATGGAAGTATTGCTACCTATGTGGCGCAGCAACCGACAAGCTTGCTCATTAAAAACCATTGTATTACCACCTGCTAAGCTTTGCACAAGTGCATTAGAGAAGGACGGTGGTCGCGAAAAGAGTGGTGATAGTCCCATAGGACTCCCTTTTTCGTCAATGAGCTCGGTTCTCCCACAATAAAGAGACGGTCCCTCATTTCGCGTTGCTTGTAGAGTACGTAGGGCAATTTCTAGTTTTTTAGATTTCCACACATCATCTTGATCACAAAAGGCATAATAGGGTGCTGGCATGCTTATACAATTCACAAGGTCCATAAAATGAAAGCTGAACCCTTTTTGCGGTCCTTTGTAGAGATGCACCTGTCCCGATGGACGTGCTTTCTGATACGCCTCAAGAATTTGCCAGGTTTGATCTGTAGAGCCATCATCACTAGCATGGAGAACCCAGCGCGCGTGGGTTTGTGCACTCAAAGACTCTAGTTGCTCTTGTAGGAATTTTTCCCCATTAAACGTGCAAAGAAGGATCGCAACAAGGGCTGTTTCATCACAAGCACTTAGCATTTAGAAAGTACGCATCAATAGAAAACCTGACTACTTTGTATCATGTTCCACGCAAACAGCAATTGTTTTTGTCAGCGTAAAATTCGAAAAGTTTGACTAACAATTTGAGTCCATTACGAAATGAAAAACAAAATTAATATATTGAATTTCGCGCTAAAAATTCTTCTTTTGAAGGACTTTTAAAGGTCATATAAAATTTTTCTAATAATACTATATAAAAGCATATTAGATATTATCTCTTCAGCTTCTCACCTCCGTAAGATTTTTGATTCTTAAATTTATGTTGTGGAAGTTCTGATCTTTATAGTCCTTATGCTTTTATTTTTAATAAATTAGTCTATTTATAATTTATTAACGAATTTGGGGTACTGTGACGTCGCATCTTTCATGGGAGAAGGACATGACACTTAGTCTGCGACAAAAAATTACATTTTCTATTGGCTGCTTGTTCACCTTTATCCTCATTGACGGCATTGTCCAATATTTCATGGATGCCGCGTCTCAAGAGAAAATGGCCTTACAAGTCAAATCATCTAGTCTTTTACGCAAAAGTATGGACGCGGACATGATGCATGACGCTATTCGCTCTGACGTTCTTTCTTTTTTAAAAAGTCGTTATATGCATGACGAAAAAGGTGAAAAAGACGCGCTAGATGACTATGCAGAGCACAAAAAGGACTTCTTTGACAATATTACAGCTGTTCATAATGAAGCCGTCGATCCCGCGATCAGGAGCGAATTTGGAAACATTCTCAATGTGATCCAGGGATATTTTGCAGCAGCCGAGAAAGTTATTAAATCTCCTCCGCAGGCAAATATGGCTGACGCGTTCTTTCCGGCCTTTCAAAGCGTTTTTGAAGATCTAGAAAAAATAATGTCAGGTGCTGGTGATAAACTTGAAGCTTTTCAAAAAAATGTCGCCCTTGATAGCGAAGTGTTCAACAGGAATAAGCAAAGAATCCTTTTTCTTACAAAAATATTCTCAATCCTCATCGCGTGTTACGTTGGCTACATTGTTCTTTACAAAATGATTCAACCCGTAGGCTCTCTTGTAAAATCCATGGTGGAACTTTCACGCAACAATATCGAAATTGATATCCCTTTTACGGAGAGACGGGACGAGGTAGGAGACATTGGAAAGTCTTTGCTCGTTTTTAGAAACAATGCCAAGGAAATTGAAAAACAATCCCAAGAAAAACTTGAACTTGTTTCCGAACAACGCAGAAATCTCTCAAAAAAAGTAGAAAGTTTGATTCTTAATCTTGAACAGGAAATGGGCGCGTCCATTCAATCACTGCAAGAGGACTCTACTCAGGTTGCGTCGACCGTTGGCAGTTTACAGACTTTGATCAAATCTCTTGGTGAAAGAGCGCAGCAAGCAGAAGACAATACAAGAAAAGCCGCGACTAACGCTGAGAACACAAAAAAAACCAGCAGCAGCTTACATCAAACCTTGACCGATGTGTGCCAAGGAATGGATCGTGGTCTTTCCCTTGTTGCCGAGATGACTGGAGAGATTGACATTGTGAGCCAGCACGTCAGCGAACTCACAAAAACAACAAAAAAAATCGAAGCCATTGTGGACTTAATCTCCAATGTGGCGGGCCAAACAAATCTTCTGGCCTTAAATGCCACGATCGAATCGGCCAGAGCTGGTGACGCCGGAAAAGGGTTTGCCGTGGTCGCAAGCGAAGTGAAAGGGCTTGCCAATCAAACCACAGAGTCAACAGGTGAAATTGCAGCGCAGATCCAAGCCATCCAAAGTTCAGTTTCTCTTTCTTCAAGTGCAACGGAACAAGTCGTGGCTCGTATGCAGCAGGTACAAACAGCCTTTACAGAAATTATGTCGTGCCTCACGGAGCAAGTCTCTAGCACAGTAGAAATGCAAGGATGCGCCCAGGAATCTTCAGATTGCGCACACAGTGTTGCCTGCGACATTCAAGAAATTACCGATTCAACATCAACAATTCACAATTCGCTCAGCACCTTTGAGCGCAAAAGTAGCGACGTGCTAAGCAAGGTCACAGAACTTCAAAAAACTAGCAAGCGCCTGATAGCAAGCTCTTTTGAGATTTCCACAACTGCCAAAACTGAAACACTGGAGACAAAAGAGGAGGCAATAAGCGCGTAAAGAGCTTATTTGATCTGTTGTTTCATAAAGCTGTTTTTGCCCGATCATTCGCCTCATCTTTATCGGAGATCACTTAATGCGCTCTCTAAGTTCTTTAACTTTTACAAGCTCGCTTGAGCTCATGTGAGATCACCTTGTAAATAAGGAAAGTCAGCGCGCAGAAGCGACAAGACGATGTCTGCGCTCTGGGCGTTTTTAAGCAGCACCAGGACTGTATCATCCCCAGCAATGGTGCCAAGAAGATGAGAGTCCGTTTTTTCGTTCTCGTGATAAGCCACATATTTCTGATCAAAGTAATAGGCAAGGCTGTTGGCATTACCTGGATGGGTATGGAGTACCAAAAACCCAAAATCAGATTTTTTTACACTGAGGACCTGGGGAAGCACAGCTGTTGGTTGGGATAGCACCTTGTACGCGCCCCCCACCTTGACCACATTCAATTTCTTAAGACGCCTGGAAAGCGTTGCTTGAGGAAGATCAAACCCTCTTTTTTGCAGTTCCCGCGCCAGGTGCGATTGCTCTTTAATTTCTTGTTGTTGGACGATGTGAACAATATGTCCGTCCACCACTTGATCATGGGCCAAAACCACTCTCCTATTCATCTGATATTCACTCTTTTGGAATTATATTCATTTTTCCCTTGATCCCGCAAGGATATTCTCCTACATATGGATATAGTGAATTTAAAATGGATAGGATTTCGACATGAATAAAATTGCTTCAAGCTTTCTTTTGGCTTCTTCCCTTGTTTTAAGCGGATGCTCTCAAGAAAAAGACGATAAAACCCTCACTTTCGTGCTATGTGCAGATTATCCACCTTTTGAATATTTAGAAAACGACAAGCTTGTCGGCCTTGATGTGGATCTGGCAACAGCCCTTGCCAAAGAGATGGGGAAAGAAGCACATTTTGAGAATCTGCCCTTTGCGTCCCTTCTTGCGGCTGTCCAAACAGGATCAGCGGACGCAGGGATTTCCACCTTGACCGTCACTGAGGACAGAAAAAAGACTTTTGATCTTTCGGATCCCTATTTTGTGGAAAGTCTGACGGCTGTCTACAAGCAAGAACATCCCATCCATACCGCAGACGAGCTCAAGGGCAAAAAAATTGCTTGTCAGATTGGCACCACCACCGAGATCTGGCTAAAGGATCACCTGCCAGGCCTTTCCTTAACTGTCATGGATACCAATAACCAAGTCATCGAAGCGCTAAAGGCAGGACACATTGACGTGGCTGTCCTTGACGGCGCACAAGGGGTGCTTTTTTCTAAAAAGAACAAGGGACTGGCAGCACAAGTCATTGCAACCTCTGATGCGGGATATTGCATTGCCGTCGCCAAAGGTTCTCCCTTAAAGGACAAGGTGAACGCTGCCCTTAAAAAGCTAAAGGACAACGGCACTCTCCAAGCCCTGACCCAAAAGTGGGTCGGGTAAGAAGGCCTTTTATCATGGACCTTTCGATGCTTGACACCCTGATCCCCGCCTTAGCCTTTATTGGCCAGGGCGCTTTGATGACCTTAACCCTGCTTCTTGGCGGATTAATGCTTGGACTTGCACTCGCTATTATCTGGTCGATTATGCGTTACCGGAATATGGGCACGCCCCTGATCAAAGGCCTCGTCTCTTTTTTAAGAGGTACGCCTTTAATCCTGCAGCTGAGCTTTGTTTATTTTGCGGCCCCCACCCTTGTAGGCATTAAACTTGATATCCTGGGCGCTGGGATCCTAACATTTGGCCTCAACAGCGGGGCGTATCTTTCAGAGATCTTGCGCTCGGGCCTTGAAAGCCTTCCCAAGGGGCAGTTTGAAGCGGCAAGAACCCTGCAAATCCCCGCCTTTCCCCTATGGAAGGATATTATCCTGCCCCAAGTGATTCAGGCGATTTTGCCGTCTCTCACCAACGAGGCTATTGCCCTTTTAAAAGAAACGGCGCTCATCTCTACCATTGGTGGCATGGATATCATGAGGCGCGCCCAGGCGGTGGCGGCCGAGAAATTCACGTATTTTATGCCGCTGTGTCTTGCGGCCGTGTATTACTACGGTCTTGTCCTTCTCATTGAATATATTGGCAAACAAATCGAGAAAAGAGGTGCCTATGCTGCGGCTTGAAAAAGGATCTAAGGTTTTTGGTGAGACAAGCGTTTTAAAGGACATTGATCTGACCATTACTCCTGGAATGATTGTGGGGTTAGCAGGACCGTCTGGTGGGGGAAAATCAACCCTTCTTCGTGCCCTTCAAGGACTTGAGACGCTCACCTCTGGGACACTTCACGTCGAAGGAAAACGGGGTTTTATGTTCCAAGATTTTCAACTATTTCCCCATATGACGGTGCTTGAGAATCTGACTTACGCACCTTTGATTCACGGGAAAGAAAGCGTGATTCAGGAGGCCACAACCCTTTTAAGCAATCTTGGGATTGCCCATAAAGGGGCAAGTTATCCCCATGAGCTTTCGGGCGGACAAAAGCAGCGTGTCGCCTTGGCCAGAAGTCTTATGATGCACCCTGATTACCTGATGTGTGATGAACCAACCTCTGGCCTTGATGTGGCCACCATCGAAGACGTGGTAAGCCTTCTTCAATCGGTCAAAAATCGGGGCGTCACGATGATCATTGCGTCACACGATTTGGATTTTCTAACAAAAATCGCCGACCGGATTGTGCTTTTAAAAGAAGGACACATTGCTTTGGACGCCGATCCAAAGGCGCTTGACAATCCTATCCATACCCTCAAAAACTACTACACCTAACCTTTGATAAGGGAAAAGAACCAACGCGCTCTTTTCCCTTATTTTTTTTGAAATCATCTTCTTCACTCTACTTTGTGTGTCTTAAGGGCTTCAGAAATATCTTTTTGCCAGGGAATCCCATTGCTTTCTGACAAAAAGACTGTATTTATCTAAAATTATTTCTTACATAACCCTACTGCGAGCCCCCCCATGTCCCTTCTCTTGCGACTTTCTTTTGTCTGTTTTTACGCCCTTGAATGCCTCTTACCTGTACTGGGTACACAAGACGACCTACCAGTCCCGTCCAGTCATACACAGGCCCTTAGGCTCATGGGAATAGATACCTTGCACACGCGCGGCGTGACCGGAAAAGGAACTTTGATTGTTGTGATCGACCAAGAATTGAATCCGACGTGGCTTAAACCCCTTATGGACAAACGCGTGATTCACGAAGCAGCTCGCCTTCCAGGAAACCCCTATATGCTCACCCTTCAAGATCTCACATACACCGATGACCACTATGATCGTTACCTGCGTCAAGAGGGTGTTTCCATGACACTTCTGACCAATCACAAGGGACGAAGTCGCCGCCTTTACGCAGATGCCTTAAACAGCACAAACGCTTATAACAAGGGCACCGGCATCCTGGAGGCGGTGAATCTTTCAGCTCCTGATGCTCTTCTTTTTCCCGTGGATATAAGACTTTATATTCAAAGTGCTGCCTTTGATATTTCTGCAAAGCCTAGGCCTAGATCAAAGTTTTCTTCTTTATTCGAAATGATTCTTGAATTGCAGCCTCCTCTTGTGCCGTTTTCAGATACCTCAATCCTCATGCGGGAAGAGTGTCGAGGGTATGCCTCGCGGCTCACAAACCAAGGCACGATGCTGCTCCTTCCATCAGGAAACGGTGCGTGTAATCCTGCTATGCTTCGTCCTCTCACCCTTAAAGGGGCTTTCGGACACGCGCCCTGCCAATCGGAACATATTCTGTTGTTTCAAGAGCTTTTACCCAAATACATTGGTTTTTGTGGATCTGTCAGCATGTTAAAACCACTAGAAGCGCCGCAACTATCTTACTTTACTCAGTTCCCACCCCCATCTATGGCACCCTATTTTATCCTCGCACCTGGCGAGGAACTTGCCTTTCATACCGTAAATAGTGCTGGTCATTTGGCAGAGGACACAAGATTATCAGCGGCCTTTGTCGCAGGCGCCCTTGCGCTCCTGCGCGAGCACTGCCAAGAAAAGGGACTTCATCAGCTCACAACCGATATGCTCTTTAGCCTTCTGCATCAGTATGGCAACTCCATTTCCACACAACTAGATGGAAACCCTGAATACAAGCTGATTAACGTCAACAACGTCTGTGAGAAGCTTGGTTAAGCCCATCCCATGTCACGCCTGTGCAGTTGGCCCTTTTCTTGCAAAGGCATTCTTTGTATGCTGGAGGCATTAAGAAAATAGATGAACGTGATGAACAAAACATTTTGGGTATGGGGGCTGATGATGCTGACGCTTCAAGGATGTGTGCATGACCGGTGGCACTCGGCCGACTATTTGGCCAGCCGAGGGTGGGCCAATGCGCCTGAAAAGACAGGTGAACCTATTTCACCTGTGGTTAAATACCCAACTTCCAAAAATCTATACTGTTACAAGAGCTTAGGCCAGGTAGACTGCTTCACAACGCCCAAAAAAGGAAAAGAACACCTGCGTGTGGGTCAAGAAGCGCCTGCCCTGCCAAAGGAAGAAGACACGCCCTGTGAAAAACCTCTTGCCTCTAAGACAACACAAATGCCCGATGATTCACCCCTTCCCCTAGAACTTTACGAGCCCATTCATGTCACAAGAACCCCTGCGTAACGCTCTCAAGGCCGTGTTATTTCGGGCAAAATATCGCTCCTCCCAAGAGGCCGACTATATTTTAGGCGGCTTTGCCAGAGAAAAAGCGCCCGAGCTTAACGACGAGGCTCTTCAACAGTTTGCGTTTTTATTGACCCACGATGATCCTGAGATTTTTGCGTGGCTTGATGCACCCGAAACAGCGCCGCCACCACTCACCGTCCCTCTCTTAACGGCGATATACGACTACGCCTTGACTTTGACGCCCACATGGTCCAAAAGCTAGCCCTCTATACGACTCTTAGCCTCATCAAAGGACGCTTTCTCAAAGGCCTCCTCGGGATGGTTTTCTCCCTTAGCGCCCTTTGTTTCTTTTTAGGAGCGACACTCTTGTTAGACAGGCACACCGCGAGCCAGTCTTTTTTCAGCTTTACCCTCACCTCTTTACTCTTTTTTTCCTTTGGGCAAAGCGTCCTGGCGACACTCTTTCGAAAACGTGACACCAAGGAAGAAGACTTTTTTATATCGCGTGGCCTTCATCCCTTACGTTACGCCCTGGGGCTTTTCTGGGGATATAGCGCGGTCTTGTTTTTGGTATGCACCTTTGCTTCCCTCCTTTTTATGATCCTCCTTAATGCCTCTGGTACGCTCGTCCTTCATTGGGGGCTCGGTCTTTTTTTACAAGGGGTGGGGGTCATTTGGCTGGCGCTTCTCCTAGGTTTTGCCAGCAATGACCTTGCCCAGGGCACTCTGTGCCTAGGGCTTGTCTTGACCTTAAGTGTTCTTAAAAAAAGCCTTTTAGCAACGGTTGCAAGTACCTGGAACCCTCCTTTTAGCGCCCACGAACCCATGATAAAGGTGCTACAAAAACTGACTCTCCTATTGCCTCCCCTCACCTTTGACCTGCACACCTTTTCTTGGCAAGACGCTTTTCATTTTGGCATCATTCTAACCATCTTTACGCTTTTGACTTTTAGGACGTCTTGGCGTAAGGGCGGTCGATTAGGGGCAAGCACCCTTGCTGTTTTTTTAGTGTTTTTTCCTCCTGTCGTCCCTGAAAAGCGAGCCTCTTCAAATGTTCCCTACATCGCGCCGACTGCAATGCAATGTGACTTTCTAAAAGATCTGTATGCACCCTTTTTTGGTTATGCGTCTCTTTTCTACCTGCACCATGCAGGAGACGTGGGCGGCACACGTTTACCGTTACGGGCGTATGATTACACGCGCGTCACCAACTGGCTTCGATCCGCCCATACCCTTATACCGTCTTCTGATCTCCCCCCTTTTTTAGGAATGTTCTATTTTGGCATGACCCCAAATCCTCAACAGCGCGCAGAGCTTATCTCATACCTCCAGGAATACGCCCGCGAAAAGCCCGAGAACAACTTCTGGTTAGCCCTTGTTCACCAGCTTCAAAAAAAGCCTTTCTAAGGTTATAAAGTGAACATTTTATCTAATTTTTACTTACATTGACATCCCCTTATTTATCCACATAGAATACAGAAACAATAAAGATAAAAAAAACAAAGATATTAAATGAGGCAGACAGACAAGAAAAACCCATCTTTCTCAGAAGATTACAACTTCGTTGCTAAACTAAATCACTGGATCACCGCAGTGCTTGTGCTCACGAATTTGGCCCTTGGTTTTCATATGGAGCATTTTCCCGGGTATGGACACAAAACGCCTGAATGGAACGCAGTTCTTTTTTATCACGCGTCCATCGGAATGCTGGTTCTGTGGATCACCATTTCTCGTTTGTACTGGCGTCTGATCCACAAAACGCCGCCCTATCCTTCTTACATGCCAGAATGGCACAAGAAAATCGCCTCTCTCTCCCACGGGTTCATCTATTTCTGTATTATCGCGCTTCCCTTAAGCGGCTACGCACACCGTCTGTCGGGCGGGCATTCTCCTACTTTTTTTGGTCTTTTTACCTGGCCTGTACTTCTTGAGAAGAATGAACCCATACGCCTCCTCACAGACAAGGTTCATATTGTTCTCGCCTTTTCGTTGCTAGCCCTTTTAAGTCTTCATCTTTTAGCTGTGATCAAACATGCTCTCATTGATAAAGATAACATTTTAAGAAGAATGAATCCTTTTTCAAACGACTAAGAGAAGTCCCATGGTACTTTACCCCTCTTTTTGTTATGACTATCTCAACAGATAACAAAAAGAGGCACTCTCCGATGCACCGTTTATTTTTATTTCTTTTCCTCTCCACACCCGTCTTAGCCACAACTGAGCAAGTTTTTGAACAACACAAACAAGCCGACTCAGAGCTTGCGCGGGATGATCAGACATTAAATAGGCTCTACCAGGAGATCTTACGCCTACTGCCCAAACACGAGCAGGAGGCCTTTAAACAGACCGAGCGTGGGTGGCTGAAAGAACGTGGAAACCTTCCCTCCTTGGAGAAAATCAAAGAGTCTTACACCCAGCGCTTGGGTGATCTCCGTACCCTAAAAAAAGAAAAGGAAAAGCCTTATACAGCGTCCTTTTTTTCGAAAGAGGCAATTCTCGACAAGGCGCACGTTTTGGATGACCTTAAAAAATGTCCGACCTTTTCATGTCGTCTTTATGAGCTTGTGATTGAAGCGCTTGATCTTCCTCCAAAAGACCGTGACGCGTTTTTAGGCAGCAAAGCCAAAGCGCTTTATGAAAAAGATCAAATACTGGGGGGAACAAAAATAACGTGGCCTCTGGGAACATCTGCCAAAATCGAGGAAATCCTTTTCATGGCCGAGCACGGTTTTTTTCTGGAAAACGAGCATGTGCGAGAGGATCTTACGGTCCCTCTGTGGCTTGCGATCAAAGTGCCAGACCTGATGAATTATGATACAGGTGCGTCTTATCGCCCTTACGGTCTTGAGATTCTAACAAACACCAGCATGAGCACCCTTCCCCATTACGAGGCTTTTGACCGCACGCTTGATGATCTTTTTGTCGGAAACTGGCTAAGCGGTACCCTCTACCGTACATTTTATTCGACCCAAGCCCGCATCCGCGATTTTATTTCTTTTGCCCCAACCGCACTTGAGGCGTACAAAAAGGCGCCGTCCTTAGAAGATAAGGCCCTTCACCATCCAGAGCTTTTAAAATGGTCATATCTTGGCCCCTGGAACCGGAAGAAATATCAAGCGCTTGAGAAGGTTTTTCCTGCCATGGCGTCTGATTTGCGCGCGTTTTACGAGTCCGTACCGCCGCTTGCCGCTTTTGCTGCCCACACCACACGCGCTCTGAACGCTTATCTTTTCTTTAACTTTGATACAAAAATCCCGCTTGCCAGTGACAAAGCATACGCGTTATTTGTGACGCCCCCCGAAAAAGATCTGGACCGACTTTTTATGCACACCAAGGATTTTAATCAAACCGATTGGAGCGCAGCCCTTGCCTATGCGGTTCTGTCGGGTCGCCCCGTTCAAGACCTTAAACGCCTTGTGGAAAAAGGTGCCAAGGTTGACGCCGTTATCGATGAGGAAACGCCGCTCATGAAGGCTGCGGACAGGCCAGACGTTCTTTTATTTCTTCTAAGCCAAAAGGCGTCAGTGGACGCCCGCAATGATTTTGGAAAAACACCGCTTTTCTACGCCGTTCAGTTCAATAATTTAGACAGCGTCAAAGCCCTTGTTGAGGCAGGTGCTAACGTAAACACACCGCTCAAAGTCATGAATGAAGAACGCTATTACGAGTTCCAGTTTATCCTTGGGTTCACCCCCCTTGCCTACAGCATGCGCTACGGTTCTCCTGAGATGACAGCGTATCTTGTGGAAAAAGGGGCGCGTCTTGACGGGATTGACCAGGAAACGTTGAAAGAATGGGTCAGTGCGTCAGGAGAAGAGGAACGCTTTAAGACTCATCTTGCCCTTGTAAAAAAGTAACCCTTAATAAAAAAAGGCAGGACGTTTCCCTGCCTTTTTCCTCTTGTCTCGAAATAACTTAAGCTGCTTGCGTATCAAGGCGTTTGTCACGGCCTTGTCCTATCAAGTGGTAATCAAGAGTCTGGCGAAGGGCCTCTTCGATGTCTACTTGAGGCGCCCACCCTAAATATTTCTTTGCGTTGTCGATGGAGGGCACCCGGAAACCGAGATCTTGGTAACCAGCGCCGTAATGGGTGTTCGCGTCTACTTTGATGATCTTTACAGCGTCGGCGATCTCTTTGTACTGTGGATAGGTTTTCACAAGGTCCACAAGTTTATGGGCCAGCTCTTCAATGGACAGATCATTCTTAGGGTTTCCTACGTTGAAAATACGGCGGCTTGCAAGGCCGTCCTTGTTTTCAATAATCCGCATAAGCGCGTCTATACCGTCATCAATATACGTAAACGAACGGCGCTGTTTGCCGCCATCCACAAGACGAATTTCCTGGTGGTACAGAATGTTGCTGATGAATTGAGTTACAACGCGGGAACTGCCTTCTTTCTCAGCGTTCAGACGGTCAAGTTTAGGACCCAACCAGTTAAAAGGTCGGAAAAGCGTATAATCAAGACCTTCTTCGCCGTACGCATAAATCACGCGGTCCATCATTTGCTTGGCACATGAATAAATCCAGCGCTGTTTATGAATGGGCCCAAGAACAAGGGCTGTTGATTCTTCATTAAACTCTTCTTCTTGGCTCATACCGTAAACCTCAGAAGTCGACGGAAAGATAACGCGCTTGTGATAGCGCACACATTGGCGCACGATCTCAAGGTTTGCTTCGAAATCAAGCTCAAAAACTTTAAGGGGTGTTTTCACATAGAGCGCAGGGTTAGCAATGGCCACGAGAGGCAATACCACATCACACTTTTTCACATGATAGGCAACCCATTCTTTGTTGATGGTAATGTCCCCTTCAACAAAGTGAAAACGCTCGTGGCCTAGGCAAGAGGCAAGGTTATCTTGGGACATATCCATCCCGTACACTTCCCAATTCGTATCCTTCAAAATACGCTCGGTCAGGCTGTTGCCGATAAAACCGTTAACACCTAGAATCAAAATTTTAAGAGACATGTTGTTGCTCCTTCATAGCGGATGACGGGGAGGTAGCTTCATCTTGCGAGACTTCCACCACTTGACGAATAAGAAAACGAGGTCTGCGGCGCACCACTTCGTAAATACGCCCCACATACTCACCGACGATGCCAATGCCTGTGATGGCCACGCTAATGAGAAAGAAGGAGATAGCAAAAAGCGTAAAAAGGCCTTCTGCCTCGGGACCAAAAATAAAACGACGCATCAGCAAATACGCAACAAGGCATCCACTAAGGGCCGACACAACAAATCCAAATAAGGTAAAGACCTGAAGGGGTGCCATGGAAAAGCCAGTAAAAAGGTCAAACGTCACGCGCACAAGTTTGTAAACATCGTACTTTGAATCGCCTTGGAGGCGCGCTTGGTGTTCGACCCCGATTTCGGTGGGGTTGGCGGCAAACTTATAGCCAAGGGCCGTGACAAAAGTTGACGATTCGTCGCACTGGGTAATGAGGTCCACCACACGCCGGCTATAAGCCCGAAACATGCATCCTTGATCCTTGATGTGAATATCTGTGACGGCGCCGCGGATTTTGTTCAAAATCAGGGACGGAAGGCTGCGCAAGATAAAAGAATCGTCGCGCTCTTTCCGGTAGCTTCCCACATAATCATAGCCCTTTTCATATTCTGCAAGGAGCTTTGGAATTTCTTCGGGCGGGTTTTGCATATCCGCGTCCATATTCACGATGATTTCACCGCGTACACGCTCGAAAGCGGCCATGATGGCCATATGTTGGCCAAAATTACCATTAAAGTGGATCACACGAATCTGTTGGGGGCGTCTTTTGTGAAGCGCGTCCAGAATTTCTGCCGAGTTATCTTTGCTACCATCGTTGGTGAAAATAATTTCGTAAGGTTTACCAAGTCCGTCACACACGGCCGTCAGACGCGCATAGAGATCCTCGAGGCAGGCCTCTTCATTATAAACAGGCACTACAACAGAAAGATAAACACTTTGTTTTTCTAATAGCATACGTTAACGAGCCTCATCAAAAATAGTGCGCATATCCCTAATCACTCGGTCTTGCTGGGCGTGTGTCAGGGTGGTGTAAACAGGCAGGCTCATGATCGTCGCCCCGACTTTTTCAGCGTGGGGGAAATCACCCTCTTTAAACCCGTAGGTTTCCCGGTAAAAGGAGAAAAGATGGGCCGGCGTATAATGCACGCCAAGTCCCACATTCTTTTCCTTCATTTTGGCAACGAACGCGTCTCTTGTAAGGGACGTCTTTTCAAGATTCAAAAGAGGCGTATAGATATGCCAAGCATGCAGGTGTGAGTATGAGGGCGCTGTTGGCAGAATGAACTCTTTCCAATCCCGAAACGCCTCGTTATACCGCGCCACAAGTTCGTGACGATAGGCCGTAAAACGGTCGAGTTTGTCAATTTGATGAAGTCCCACAGCCGCTTGAAGATCAGACATATTGGCCTTAAAGCCGGCGGTTACCACGTCAATGGTGTGATTTCCTTCTTTGCTGTAACGGTTCCATGCATCCCGGTCGATGCCGTAAAACCGCAAGTGTCCCACTTTTTTTGCGGTTTCCGGATCGTGCGTGACAACGCATCCGCCTTCGGCTGTTGTCATATTCTTACAAGGATGAAAGCTAAACACCTGGATATCACCAAAGGCGCCAATGCGCTTTTGAGCGTACGCGGCCCCCACCGCGTGGGCCGCGTCTTCAATCACGCGAAGGCCTTTTTCCTTAGCAAAGGCATACAAAGGCGCACAGTCCACGGGAAGGCCCGCAAAGTGCACCGGCATAATCGCTTTTGTGCGCGGCGTTAACGCTTTTTCAAGGAGCCTCATATCCATGTTAAACGTCTCGGGATCGATATCCACCAGCACTGGCGTCGCGCCTGCATGCACGATGGTATTAAGGGTCGCAACAAACGTCATGGGCGTCGTAATGACTTCATCCCCTGGCCCAACGCCTACCGCTTTAAGGGCAATATGAAGGCCCGAGGTGGCTGAGTTCACCATATGTACATGGGGGGCGCCTAGATACGTGCGAAGCTTCTCTTCAAGTGCTTGAACGCGAGGACCCGTGGCAATCCATCCAGACTCAAGGCACGCCACGACTTCGGCAATTTCCTCGGGCCCAATGTCAGGTTTGGCAAAAGGAATAAAAACAGTCGCATCGTCTGAAAGGTTAGCTGCGTGTGACAAGATACACTCCCCCTAAAATAACAATAATACCGCACCACCTCGTCAAGGATAGAGTTTCCCCTAAGTAGTAGGCCCCCACAAGGGCTGTGAGCACATACCCAAGGCTTGACAAAGGGTACGCGTAGCTTACGTCAACTTTTGCTAAGACAAAAATCCACAAGGCAACGCTGAGCACGTATAGCACAAGTCCAAAGAAAATGGCAGGATTTAACGCAAGGCGTAAAGACAAGTCCCAAAGGTTCTGCCAAGAAATGTCGATATTCCCCAGCGTGCGTGCTCCCATCTTCAAAAGGATTTGCGCGCCCGTATTCAACAGCACACAAAGTCCGATGGCCGGAAGGGTTAACATCTGTGTACTCATTTCTTAATCCCCTCCCACCAGCAGAACATCTTGCTCGGTTTCACCGAGAACTTTGAGGTCTGTGAGACCTATTTTTTTTAAATGCTCCGCCGACGTTTTACGTGACACAATATAAAAACGCCCCCCTTGATGGTAAAGCTGGGCAAAGGCCTCTTGAGGCATCATCCACGCACTGACATCTTCAACGCCCATACCAAAAGTAAGCTCGCCTTTCCAATTGGTAACGATGACGCGCTGACCGATGTAAGGGGGCAAGTCTTGATAATACCGATCGTGGGCAACGACCCGGTCTTGGGGGCGAATATGGGCGTTAATAATCTCAGCTAATGGCTTGATAGAACGTCCTTCAAGAAGATGCCATGACGCATTAAGAAGCGGAAGCAAAAAGCAGCTGATGAGCACCGAAAGCGCCCTCAGTCCCGGCCAATAGGCTCGCATCACAAGACTCCCGGCTCCTGCTAGCGCCATCACCAGCACAATGGAAAGCCATAGGGGTTGCAACTCCCTAGACGCCAAAAGATCTTGGGTAAAAAGCGCAATGGGCACTGCGACCGCAATCAAAAAGCAGGTAAACGACAGTGCGACTGCTTGACGTCGCAAAAGAGAGAGGCTGGGATGGGGAGTTGCCAAAAACGGCCCCACCAAAAGCGCCATAGGCGGAAAAACACACAGGATATAAGGAATCAGCTTTGATTTTGAGAATGAGAAAAATAAAAATACAAAGGCGAACCAAAGAGTGAAAAAAAGCGCGTTCTTTCCAGAGGCATCTACCCTCCCTTTAGCAGCTTCCCCCAATTTCACAAAAGCGTCCTTTAGGGGCACGATCAAAAACGCGCTCCACGGCATCCATCCAACCGCTATGATGGGGATAAAAAACCAAAACGGCTGATAACGACTGTGGGCCGTCGTCAGATACCGCTCAAAATGCTCGTGGATAAAATAAAAATGCAAAAATTCAGGATTTCGTTGCGCGGCCAAGATATGCCAGGGGGTGGCAATTAAAAAGAAAAGCGCCACACCCCAAGGGGTAAAGGCAAGTTTGATCGGTGTCAGGTCACGGCACACAAGGGCCCACAGTAGAATTACGCATCCTGGCAGGACCGCGCCAATCAGGCCTTTGGTCAGGACCGCAAGGGCCATCATTACAAAAAAGCCCCCCAGGTACCACCGCCTTTCGCCACACTTTTCCTCACGGGTCGCCATAAAAAAGCTAAAAAGGCCTAAAGTAATCCAAGTAGAGACCGCCATATCTAAAATCAAAAGACGCGTGTGGGCGTAATAAAGAAGATTTGTTCCAAGGGCAAGGGTTGACCACGTTGCTGCCTGGACGCCGTAAAGTCTTCCCGCCACAAAAAAGAGGCCCATACATCCCAAAAGCCCCAGGAGTGCTGGCCAAAAGCGCATGGCGGCCTCATCCACCCCCCAAATTTTCAAAGAAAGGCTTGTCATCCAGTACATCAAGGGAGGTTTTTCAAAATACTTTACGCCGTTCAGGCGAGGCGTCACATAATCACCGCTCTCAACCATTTCACGAGCAATTTCCGTATAACGCCCTTCATCAGGCGCAGACAGCGGCCTTGCGCCGATCATAAAGGTAAAAAGAATCCCTAAAAAAGCTATGACCAGCACAAAACGCTGTATAAAAAAACGGTTAGAAGACATGGAATACATCGCTTACATTATGTTCGCACTTTAGGGGCTCTACCTTAAATGTCAACGCCTATTTGCGAAGAAAAGTCTTGTGCGCCGCCACTCCTTTTTAAGGTCACAGTTTGTTCACGGGAACCTTCAAATAACAAATACCGTTTTGTGGCGGACCAAAGCTTCCAGCCCGTAAATTCACCTGAAGAGCGGGAATAAGCATTTTCGGCACAGGTTTTTCAGTATCGTCTTTTCGTCTCTTTAGAACGTAAGCGTCTTCGGTCACTTGCGCGTGAACACGAATGTTTTTTTTCTTTTGGGTGCCAATCGTTGTAAAGGCCATAACACCTCTTCCATCAGCAGGAGGATAATCATGCCCCACATACATCTGATACTGGTCAGGAAGCGCCAAAATTTTTTGACACGACGCGTATGAATCCGTAGCACATCCCCCTGGAAAATCACACCGTCCTGTCCCTACATCAGGCATAAACATGGCGTCTCCCACAAAGACGCTCTCGCCAATCACGTACGCGCCGTCAACGGGTGTGTGACCTGGCACGGACAAAAACGTCGCGTCTAGCGCTCCTATCTTAAAACGCGCACCGTCTTCAAAAAGGGTATCAAACTGCTCGCCTGTGAGCGGCGTGTCCGCCTCGTTTTGAAAAATTGGCTGCCAAGTTCTAAGGACCTCGGTGATACGGGCACCAATTCCCGTGCGACCACCCAGCTTTTCTTTTAAATAAGCGGCCGCCGTCAGGTGGTCTGCGTGAATATGGGTTTCCAAAATCCATTCAAGGATCAGACCTTGGGTTTTAATAAAACAAATCACCGCGTCAGCGCTGTGCGTTGAGACGCGCCCCGCATACAGATCATAATCCAACACAGTGTCAATGACGGCGCACGCCTTTGTTTGCCCACACCAAACCACATAGGTCCAGGTGGCGGTCGTCTTGTCAAAGAATGTCTGTACGTGAGGGGTCGTCATGCAAAATCTCTCCTTGGGATGGATAATGGGTCATAATGGTATAAAGTGATAACAAAATAAGAGTTACCGCAAAAATCTTTTTTATCTTATCTTCCGCTACATGGTGAAGGCAAATACCGCCTCCTAAAAGACCTATGATACCGCCTAAAAAGAAATAAAGCCCGGCCATAGGATCAAGGCGAAGGCCGTGACGACAACCCTCCAAAATAGCGGCGCTAGACACAAGGGTGATGCTGGCAAGGGACGTCCCGACGGCGTGTCGGTAGGAAAGCTTAAACACATCTGTCAAAAGGGGCACAATCAAAAACCCGCTTCCCACCCCAAAAAGACCTGACAGCGCCCCCACGATGACGCCGCCAGCACCCACCTTTAATGCGGAACGAGGATTCCACACAAACGGCTTTGCGCAAGGCGTTTCGTCTGCCACAATTTTAGACCCCGCAAACATACGGCACGCAATCCCCAGCATTAAAATCGTAAACAGCATCACATGAAGGGTTTCCGGAAGGCGCTGTGTGACGTGTAGCACAAGGGGAGCCACGACCATCCCCACACCCGAAAAGATCAAGGCCTTGCGCCATTGGACATTCCCAAGAAGCCCCTGACGAAGAGCACCCACACACGATACAAGGGCCACCATGACAAGAGAGAAAAAGAACGCTTCTTTGACGGACAGAGGCGTCAGGGCAAGAAGCAGCGGTACCGCTAAAATAGAACCACCCGTCCCCGTGAGTCCTAAAAAGAAGCCAACCCCCGTGCCAAGGAAACTAAAAATCAAATGTTCCACGTATCGTCTTTTGATATCGCCTTAATCTTTCGATAAGGATACAAAAAAAGTCTTCAACGCAGCAATAAAAAAGGGGGCAAAGCCCCCCCTCATCTGTCATTTCAAAAACTTGAATCTTATCCCGTGCGTTCCAAAGAAAAATTCACCAAGAAAAACGCGGGCACGCTGTCGCCAAAACCAAGCACTGGACCTTTGGGTAACGGAGGTCCTTTGGGGCGACGCTCTTTGACGTGTACCACTTTGATCTCTTGGATCTCATCTTTCACTTGCTTTGTCTCTTTCTGTTTTACGGCTGGCTTTTCTTCTTCGACCTTGAAGGTTTGCTTGGGTAAAGCCTTACCCAACATTTTCTCAAGAGCTTTTAAATTTCTTTGCTCTTTGGCGTCCACAAAAGTGATCGCCTTGCCAGAGTTCCCGGCACGCCCCGTACGACCAATGCGGTGCACATACTCTTCGGGATTCAGGGGCAGACCAAGGTTAAACACCATAGGAAGGTCGGCCACATCAATGCCGCGCGCAGCAACATCACTTGCGACCAAAAGACTAATTTTTCCCTCTTTGAAGGCATCCAAGGTTTCTTTACGCTGGGATTGGCTAAGATCGCCGTGCAATTCTCCCACGCTGAAGCCTTGTTTTTTCAAATCGCGACAAAGCTTTGAGACCTCAAGTTTTCTGTTGCAGAAAATAATGGCTGAAGTCGGCTTTTCAAGAGCCAAGTAGTGTCGTAGCGCCTTGGGTTTTAGGGTCGCCGTAGTCTCGACGATCAGTTGCTCGATGGTTTCGGCTGACACTTCCTTTGGCGTGATGGTGATCTCGGCCGGATCCTTTAGAAAACGCTCGGCAAGTTTGCGAATGGGCGCTGATACCGTTGCAGAAAATAGAAGCGTTTGACGGCTTGTGGGGGTTTTCGAGACAATTTTCTCAACATCGGGCACAAAGCCCATGTCAAGAAGACGATCAGCCTCATCAATAACCAAAAACTCAAGGGCACCCAGCATAATAGAGCCGCGCTCAAGGATATCAAGCATCCGTCCGGGGGTTGCAATTAAGATATCGACTCGTTTTTTCAGTTCTTTTTCTTGCTGCGCCATGGATTCGCCCCCGATCAAGGTGACCACACCTAGCTTGGTATTCTTACCATACTTTTCGGCGGCCTCTTGAACTTGTTGGGCAAGCTCTCTTGTGGGCGTCAAAACAAGGGCTCTTGGCATGCGCGCACGCACACGACCTTCTTGAAGCTTACTTAAAAGCGGCAACATAAAAGAGGCCGTCTTTCCCGTCCCTGTCTGCGCGCAGCCAAACACATCGCGTCCATCAAGGACAACGGGAATAGCGGCTTGCTGAATGGGTGTTGGCTCATTGTAACCAGCTTCGGCAACACTTTTGAGTATGCTCTCATGGAGAGCAAAATTGTTAAAGGTCATGGGTTAGAAATTCATCTCTATGTTCATCAACACGATACACAACTTGACTATCATCAAAACGTATCAAATTGGTATCTTTTTTCTTCAGATAAGCACTTTTTAGTGCACTGGCAAGTAGTTTCTTTTATTTTGTGACAAAAAAGACACATTTTAGGCTATTAAAGGGGGGATCTTTAGAAATATCCCTAAGAATGAATCGTTATCTTTTTAAATAAGTCCCGCATGAACTGGCCCTTTTTTCTTATTGTGATGACACGACAAGCGTGTTCATGTGCACGCATCTCTTAGAAGGATTTGCGATACTTTAAGGGAAAGATTTGTTCAATTTTGTCAAATCCTTCCCCTTTTACAGCACCGTTTCATATAATTACTGAGTTTTCACATACTTGTTTTTCGGCCCTCTTTCTCAAAAAGGCGTAAAGGATAAAACTTAAAAGCGAACTGCCAAACATAAGCCCTGCAATGGGAAGAGCCGTCCCCTCAAAAAAAGCGCCTACTAAAAAGACACCCACAGCACCAAGCGCCATTTCAAGAGATCCCAAAAACGCCGCACTTGTGCCAACGCCCTCTTGCACCTCTCCAAAGGCAAGGGCGGTACCGTTAGGTAAGATGAAAGCAAGTCCAAAGCTGAACGGAAAGATGAGTCCTTGAATGATCAGAGGATTTGCAAAAGTCATATAGCTGACAGTCCCCAAAAGAAGCGCGCTTGTCATACATAGGCTAAGACCTACAAGTAAAAGTCTCTTTAGACAAACACGGTGAACAAGCTTGCTGTTAACAAGAGTGCCTAGCACATAAAGTGCCACGCCCGAAAACCCGTAATACCCGTAATCCTGGACGGACACATTAAGATAACCCGTAAAAAGCACAGGAATGCCAGCAAGGACACCCCAAAGTCCGCCGATCATGAGGCTTGGAATGCTGGCCATTTTAAGAAACCGCGGATTTTGAAAGACCCCCTTATATCCCTGTCTCACACCTTTTAAAGAAAAAGGTGTCCGGCTTTCTTGCCGAAGCGTTTCTGGCATCCAAAAGAACAGCAAAAGCAATAGAATAAAAGCCGCCACACTCACAACGCCAAAGCACATTTGCCATCCATGATGATGGGTTAAATACCCTCCAAGAACGGGCGCAAGGCCTGGAGAAAGGGCAATGGCCATGCCCATGTAGGATAAAACCTCAGCGCTTTTCTTTTCGTCAAATAGATCGCGCACGGCCGCAAATGAAACCACCACCGCAACCCCTGCCCCAAGCCCCTGAATAAGCCTCGCCCCTAGAAGAAACCCCATGGACGGCGCCAACAGGGACAAGAGCGACCCTACAAAGAAAAGCCCCATCCCCACACGTAAAGTTGCACGCCGGCCATACGCGTCCGAGCACGGACCATAAAGGGGTCCCGACAACGCAAGGCCCAGAAGATTAATACTAACAGTCCACTGGGCGGCCGCCTCTGTCACAAGGAAATGACGGGCCACGAGAGAGAGCGAGGGGGTATAAATAGCTGTGGCCATTTCGGCAATGGCAATGGTAAGAACAAGTAAAAAGGGAACAACAAAAGTATGTGTGCGGTTCATAGTCAACACCTTTAAAAATAAAGTATTATTTTGAAGTCAAAGGACTTCAACTGACCGCATGAATGGTAAAAAGGAAGGATCGTCATGCGGCATTGAGTACTAGGTCAATGCCGGTTGCTAGGATGTTTTAATAACAGTCATTTTTAAGGTATTTTTTATGAAACACTCCTTGATAATAGTCAGATCGTCAAGGACGTGCAAGGACTTTGTCAGGTTTGGCTATTTTAGGAAGGCTTCAAAAAGAGCACCATCTTGAGCTGCAAGCCATTTTGGAAGAAGCCCCGCAAGGCATTCCGGTCTGAGATCAAGTGAAGAAAGCGCCTCAAGGGGGATCCATTGCAATGCAAGATGATTCTCTTGATGTGATACGGGTAGATCTTTTTTAAGACCTAAAGAAGCCGCCTCAAATACCAGCATGTATTCGTGATCATGGCATCGGCTGCTATGCCCCGGCTCAAAGATATATTCAAGGCATCCAATGAATTTGCCTACTGTAACGCAGGCTCCTGCTTCTTCTAACATCTCGCGGCAAAGGGCGTTCTTGGCCCCCTCTCTATGCTCAACGTGCCCGCCGGGTAGAAAATAAAAGGGCCTTGGCAAATCCAAGGTTTGACATAAAAGGATATGTCCTTGATCAATCACAACACCGCGGACTGTTACATGAATCTTGTCATAGGAAGACATGTCGTTCCTTTTTTTCCTTATCAGGCATAAAAAAAGCGGCGTTCGAAAACGCCGCTTTTAAAAGCAGAATCTCTTTTATTACCTGGAATAGAATTCCACCACAAGGTGTGGTTCCATTTGCACAGGATAAGGCACGTCTGCAAGAGCTGGTCCACGAAGGAATGTCCCCTTCAGGCCTTTGCCGTCTACTTCAAAATAGTCTGGCACGTCACGCTCTTGTGACTGTTGGGCTTCAAGCACAACCGTAAACTCACGGGCGCGTTGACGGACTTCGATCACGTCACCGTCTTTGACTTGATAGGACGCAATGTTTACACGAGAACCATTGACCAACACATGACCGTGGTTAATGAATTGACGCGCCGCAAACACTGTTGCAACAAACTTCAAGCGGTAAACAACCGCGTCCAAACGGCGCTCTAGCAAAGAAATCAAGTTTTCACCTGTATCCCCACGACGACGTGCAGCCTCTTGATAAAGGCGACGAAACTGACGCTCCCCAATGTTACCATAGTAACCCTTGAGCTGTTGCTTGGCGCGCAACTGAATACCATAGTCAGAAATTTTACCTTGTCGGCTTTGGCCATGCTGACCAGGCTTGTAATTTCTTGCATTCAGTGGGCTGCTGGCACGACCCCAAAGGTTCACGCCAAGGCGGCGATCAATCTTGTATTTTGACTCTAAACGCTTTGTCATAAACGACTCTTCTTTCCTTGTAATGCTCTAAAGCAAAAACTGCATTTACTCCACATACACCTTTTTAAAGCATTTTGTCAATGCTTCCAGGAAAGGTTTACCTGAAAATTCCGTGGTGCGCTCGAGAGGATTCGAACCTCCGACCCCAGGATTAGGAATCCTGTGCTCTATCCTGCTGAGCTACGAGCGCGCCCACGAGCAATCTATTACAGTGTTTCCCCTTTGCCAAGAGCACTGTAACGATAATTTACTTTTTTTATGCTTGGCTCACTGCTCCCAGGTGATTATCCACCTCTTCAATATGTTCGCGCCCAGCAAGAAGCTGCACCGATGATCCCTCAAAGTCCTGCCCCACCTCTTCACAGCGCCCTTTAAGGACTTGGGCCAAGAACGCTTCTGTTATGGCATAGAAAGAAAGTTTATTTTCAGGCCTAACAAATCCGTGCCCCTCATCAGGATAAAGGGCGTAGGTCACAGGAATCTTTTTTTCTTGAAGGGCCGTAACGATTTGGTCCGATTCAGCTTGCTTGACCCGCGGATCGTTGGCGCCCTGAGCAATAAGAAGCGGCCTACAAATCTTGTCACAGTGAGTGAGGGGAGAGCGCTCTTTGAGCAAGGCTTGTCCTTCTGGGGTTCCAGGATCCGCCCCCAGCATCACGCGCATGATATCAAGGACCGGTTTCCAATACGGCGGAATGGACCCGATCAAAGTCAAAAGATTGGACGGCCCCACAATATCGATCCCGCACGCAAACACATCAGGCGTCATGGCAAGCCCCACAAGGGCAGCATATCCCCCATAACTTCCCCCCATGATGCAGATCTGATCAGCGGTCGTAATGCCGTGGTCCACGGCCCATTTGGCCGCATCGAGCAAATCTTCATGCATTTTACCAGCCCATTCACCGTTACCTGCATGAATAAAGCGCTTACCAAAACCCGTAGACGCGCGGTAATTGACGCTCAATACCGCATAGCCTCGGTTAGAAAGCCATTGGTGAAGAGGATTATATCCCCAACGCTCACGCGCGCGCGGCCCGCCGTGCACTTCTAAAACAAGGGGCATAGGCTTTTCAGGGGTCATCCCTTCTCCTATGGCGCTATCCGCCGGTAGCGTCAGATAACTCACTAAGGTCAAACCGTCACGGGCCGGAATCAAGCATGGATGCATGCGTGCAAGGGAAAGTCCTTCTAAGGCTTTTCGGCTAGAGAAAAGGAATGACACATTTTTCGTATCCCGGTCATAGGTGTAATAAAGGTGTGCTGCCCGGTCTTGGGCAAACACGACAACCCACCGCTTAGCGTCATAGCTAAGACTTGTCACTTCTAAGTCACCTTCGGCGTGGGTTTTAAGAAAGGCGATCTCTTCTTCGATCTCCGAATCAAAGAATTGCCACGCTTTGCGGTCATAGTTAGCGGCTGCGCCCCAAAGGGCCTTTGTTTCAGGATGCAAAAGAATATCTTCCATATCGGCGCGCGCGTCTTCAGCCAAAAGGGTCAGCTTTTTTGTCGTAAGGCAATACTGCATGAGGGCAGCTGTGTCCCGACCCCGGCTATCCACCATGTAAAGATGGGTCTCGTCCCCGTCAAAGCCCACAAGAGACGTTGTCATCACATCATCGGGAGAAAGGAACAAAAACTCTTGGGGGGTGTCTGGCGCACTGACATCGAGGTAACGACCCCCGCCATCAGGAAGCGCTTCAAAGGCATAGCGGCAGCGAAGGTCTCGGTCACATAAAAATCCCGCATATCCTTGATCATTTTGAAACACAAGGGTGCGTTTTCCTGTTCGCACATCCACGCGGTAAACATCGTGATGGGATGGATCTCGGTCATTCAAGGAAATAAGGATTTCCCCTTCACAGCGAGGAGAAGCCGCCGTAATAGACGCGTGCACGCCCTTTGTAGGAGAAAGCGCCACGATCTCTTTGGTGTGCACACTCAAAGAATAAACCACCCAGTTTTCGTCGCCGTCCTGATCTTGAAGATAGACAAGATGTTCGCCCGTATAAGACCACATGTAACTGCGAACGCCGCGCCCCATGTCATGGGTCAAAGGCGTTTTTTCATGGGGCCTGTCCCACGGGGCCAGCCACAGGTTTAGGACCCCGTCCAAAGGCGCCACATACGTAAGCCACTTGCCATCAGGGCTGATTTGAACATTCAAGTGATCAGGGTTACTGAAAAACGTGCGACGCGGAATAAGAGGAACTTGGGTCATAAACGTATATCCTTTCTTCTAAAAAGCAAAAAGATGCCGGTAGCGTGAACTGACGAAGGAAAGTCCCATCAAAAGTAGCATCACCAGCCAAAAAATTTTATCCTTCCAAAGGCTATAAAGGGTTGGATGCCCCAAATCTGTGGGAAGTCTTGTATCAAGTACGCCTTTTTCATCAAGGTCAAGCTGTGCAATGATTCGGCCATACGCATCAAACACAGCTGAAATCCCATTATTAGCAACACGGACAAGGGGAAGACCTTCCTCGATCGCACGCATACGCGATATGTCAAAGTGCTGATAGGGACCCGACGTGCGGCCATACCACCCATCATTGGTCAGATTCAAAAGCCATTGGGGCCTGTGTTTTTTAGGCGCAAGATCCCCTGGAAAAATGACCTCATAGCAAATAAGAGGACTAAACGGAGGAAGCCCCATGAGAGATACTGTTTTAGGCCCAGATCCCGGCGAATAATCAAGGGCACCTGCTGTGATTTTTTGAACAAAACCAGGCAACAAGAACCGAAGCGGTACGTATTCCCCAAAAGGTACCAGGTGATGCTTGTTATAGGTTGCAAGAATGTGGGAGTCCTTGCCAACAGCAATCATGCCGTTGCACACAAGGTGTTCGGGGCCCTCTATTTTCTGACGGGGCACCCCCAAAATCACAGCGCCTCTATCATGGTCCACAAGACTTGAAAGGCGTGACATGACCACAGGAACTTCTTCGGCAAAAAAAGGCAGGGCTGCTTCTGGCCACAAGATATGGGTGACCTCACGTCCTGACGGCAAACGGCTGAGTGTCATCATCTCTTCAAAGATTTCGCGCCTCATTTTCGGATCCCATTTCAAAGATTGGGCAATACAAGGCTGGATAAGGCGAAGCTCGACCTCGGGTACATAGGCTGTGGGTGTTAAAAGACGGTACCAACCCCAAACACCAATGATCAGCATGACAAGCGCCCCCTGCCCCACATAAACCATCGGCCGAAGGGTCCGGTAAGCAAGGGGAAGCCCTGCCAAAAGGACCGTGAGAAGACTTAAAAAATAAACGCCGCCGAGGCTTGCGATTTGGGCGATTTCAAGGGGCGTCACCCACGCATATCCCACCAGCGCCCAGGGAAAGCCCGTAAACCAGTGCCCCCGACACCATTCGGCAAGCATCCAGCACACGGCAAAAAGAAGATAACTTTCACGCCCCTTAAAAACCCTTGTCACAATCTCGTGATAGCAGGCCATCGCCGCCATCACAAACAGGGTCAAAATGGCCGGAAGCCCTAGAACAGAAAATGGGATCATCCACCAAAACTTGGCCATATCCACATGAAAAGCAAAGGAAATCCAATAAAGAACCGGGACGAAATATCCCATGGAAAATGAAAAGGTTAGAATCATTTTCCCTTTAAGCGAACGACCAATGAGAAGGAGAAAGAAAAGCGGAAAGGACACCCACAAAAAGGGACGCACCATAAAAGGCGCCTGGGTCAGGGCAAGAAGCCCCCCGAGGATAAGAGACAAAAAGGCTTTTTTCTTAAAGGAAAGGGCAGCAAGCCACGGCTGTCCCTTTTCAAAAAACGACTTGAGCTGCCCTGTCATCTCGTATCACGAATACGCACTTTAAGGACGCGCCTGGGGTTTACCTCTAAAATTTCAAAGGTCAGGCCCTGGGGATGGGTCACGATTTCAAATCGGTCTGGTACGCGCCCTAAAAGCGATACGATAAGACCGCCCAAGGTTTCGATATCATCGTCCTCTTGCTCGGCGGTTAAGGTCAAAGAAAAGGTTTCCATTAACGTTTCAATGGGAAGCCGTGCATCAGCCTCAAATACTTTTTCCTCGGTCTTCACAAGGGAGGGCATCGTGTCATCCAAAGACACATCATCGATATCGCCTACGATGGCGCGCACGATATCGCCGTACGTGACAAGGCCATCCACGCCGCCAAGTTCATCCACCACCACAGCCAAAGGAATTTGGCTTGCTTTCATTTGCATCAGAAGGTGTAGAACCGAGCGCGACGGAGAAATAAACAAAATTTTTCGGGTAATGGCTTTCAAGGAAAAGGGCTTTGCCTTGTCCAAAAACTGGTAAATATCTTTGACGCGGATAAACCCCCTGATATCATCAATATCTTGTCCGTAAACAAGGAACCTTGTGTAAGGAGTTTTGGCAACGGCTGCCGCAAGCTCTTCTAACGTCACATCCCTGCTAACGGCTTTGATCTCCACCCGTGGCACCTTCACGTCATCGGCCGTCACATAATGTAACTTTAAGATATTGCTGAGCAAGTAACACTCTTCACGGTCGAGAGAAACGGGCTCTGTCTCAGTCTGAGTTAAGAGCGCTGCAAGCACATCACGGCGGGTCGGCGCTTTATTTTTTTTAAAAAGAACCTTGTTTAAAAAGTCTAGCATGGGCGGACGATACAACACTCCTTCTATGTTTTATTTTCAGTGATCATGTAGGGATTCGAAATCCCAACACCAGCCAAAATCTCACATTCCAGCCCCTCCATCAAGGCTGCTTCTTCATCATGCATATGATCGTGCCCTAAAAGATGAAGCGTCCCGTGAACCACAAGGTGAGAAAAGTGATTCAAGATCGATTTTTCTTCTATCTCACTTTCACGTTTAAGGGTATCCAAAGAAAAAACAAGATCCCCAATGAGAAAGGGCCTTTCGGGATCGTGGAGGCGCGTCCATTCCTCTTGTGTAAGAGGTGTTTCAAAAACCCCAAAGGAAAGAACGTTGGTGGCCGCATCTTTTCCGCGGTAGGTCGCATTCATGGGACGGATCCCTTGATCATTGGTCAAAAGCACGCTGATTTCACAAGAACTTTCAATGAACGGGGCCATTTTTTCGCAGACAATCTTGCAAAGCTCTTGAGTGACATTTTCGGGGTTAAACCCTAACTCGCGCCAGCCATCTTCTTCGAACGCTACGTGGACAGTCAGGGGTAACATCTTAAAATCCTCCTTGTTCACGTCCAGAGACTGTTGATTCATAGGCCTCTACGATCCGCGCCACCAAAGGATGACGCACCACATCGGATCTTGTGAGCCTGCAAATCTGAACCCCTTCCACACGGGGAAGAAGAGACAGCGCTTGGGCAAGCCCTGACTTTACCCCTGAGGGCAAGTCAATTTGACTTAAGTCCCCTGTAATGACCATGCGAGACCCTTCACCCAGTCTTGTAAGAAACATTTTCATCTGAGCTTGTGTCGTATTTTGCGCTTCGTCCAAAATAACGTACGCCCTAGAAAGGGTGCGCCCGCGCATAAAAGCCAACGGCGCAATTTCAATATCTCCCCGCTCAACCCGCTTGGTCAGCTTATCCCCAGGGAGCATATCATACAGGGCGTCATAAAGAGGGCGCAGATAGGGATCTACTTTTTCTTTAATGTCACCAGGCAAAAAACCAAGATGTTCGCCTGCTTCTACCACAGGGCGAGACAGGATAATGCGGTCCACCACCCCCGAGAGCAAAAGCGACACGCCCATCGCTACGGCCAAATATGTTTTACCTGTTCCCGCTGGTCCTTCGGCAAAGACCATCTCACACTTTTTAAGGGCGTCCATATACTGCTCTTGACCCGAGGTCCGTGGCAGAACAACGTAACGCCTTGTGGGAATAGAAAGCTCGAAGGCCCGCCCACCTGGCGTTGTTGTTTGGGCTTTATTAATTTCGGCTAGAACCAGTCGAATGGTCGCCTCAACTTCTGCTTGGCTTACAACCATGCCGTGACTTAGGCGGTCATAAAGGCGTGTCAGAATGACTTGAGCGGCGACCACCTGATCACGGGGTCCCGTAATAGACAAGTGACCTGCTTTATGATCAATGGTCACATCAAGGACTTGAGCAACCTGCCTAGTGTACCGTTCTTTATCACCCACAAGAAGGGGAATAAGCCTGTGATCTTCAAAATCCAATTGCTGTGTAATGGTTTGTCCGTGCGCCACAGTATCCCCTTATCTTTTATATTGCCTTAAGCAGTCCCCTAGAAAACATGCTCTCCCATGACAACCTCACCCGTCAAGCTGCTTAAGGTCGCCCCTGTTATCTTAACAGAAATAATCTGTCCCAACAGCCTTTCTGGCGCCGTCGCGTAAACTGACTGTAAATACGGACTACGCCCAGCAAGTTGGCCTTCGTGTCGTCCCTTTTTCTCAAACAAAACAGGAAGTTCTTGTCCGATGCAGTGTTGGTTAAAGGTTTTTTGCTGTGTTTGCAACAACGCTTGCAGACGCGCAAGCCGTTCTTTTTTCACATCTTCCGGAACTTGGTGATCAAGGGCTGAGGCCGGGGTGCCCGGACGTTTGCTATAGGCAAACGAATAGGCCGCTGCATAACCAACCTCCTCTACAGCCTTTAGCGTATCTTCAAAATCAGCTTCCGTTTCACCTGGATAACCCACAATGAAGTCAGAGGTAAAGACAATGTCAGGGCGTGCTTGTCTGAATTTATCGAGAGTTTTTCGGTAAACGTCAAAAGTATGCTGACGGTTCATGGCCTGCAAAATCCGGTCAGACCCCGACTGTAGCGGCAAATGCAAATATGGCATGAGAATCCCCACATTTTTATGAGCAAGGATCAGCTCGTCATTCACATCACGCGGGTGTGACGTCATATACCGTAAACGTTTAAGGTCTGGAATTTGATCTGCAAGCTCTTGGCAAAGACGCCCCAGTGACCACGTACCCGTACCAGGCGCGTCTCCGTGATAGGCATTGACGTTTTGCCCCAAAAGGGTAATTTCTTGCACACCGCCCGCCACAAGCTCTTTTGCCTCTTTGATCACATCCTTAGCCGGGCGTGAATATTCAGCTCCTCTTGTATAAGGCACCACACAAAAGTGGCAGAACTTATCGCATCCCTCTTGAATCGCAAGGAATGCTGTATAACCGGTGGGGCGCGCTTGGGGTAAACTATCGAACTTTGACTCGGGGGGGAAATCAACCTCTAGGACCCCTCGCCCTTCTTTGATCCCGGTTTCACTGGATCTTACAGCGCGCGCGATAATCTCTGGCAACTTATGGTACGATTGCGGCCCAAAAACGGCGTCCACAAGGGGCATACGCCGCATAATTTCAGCTCCTTCCGCTTGAGCCGTGCACCCCGCAACCGCTAAAATCTGTGTTTTGCCTTGGGAAAGCCGATCCTCCTTAAAGGGGCGAAGACGTCCCAAATCGGAATAGACTTTTTCAGTCGCTTTTTCACGGATGTGACAAGTATTCAAAATAACAAGATCAGCATCAGCGGGATCAGATGTCGGCGCGTACCCGAGCGGCGCTAACAAATCAGCCATCCGGGTCGAGTCATACTCGTTCATTTGACAGCCATATGTTTTGATAAAAAGCTTCTTGGGATCCAACGCAGATTCTCACATTTTAAAGTAAAAAGATAACACCTCACCGTGTAACGCAAAAAGCGCAGAAGAACAAGTCTTCTGCGCTTTTAAAAGAAAAAAACTCGCTTTTACTTAAGCAGCTTTTTGCTCTAGCTTCTTGCGACGACGGCCAAGACCAATCTTCATCGCAAGATCACTGCGTTGCCTTGCATAGCTTGGCGCTACCATTGGATAGTCAGCAGAAAGACCCCAACGCTCGCGG
Organism: Alphaproteobacteria bacterium; assembly: GCA_013911655.1. GTDB lineage: Bacteria > Pseudomonadota > Alphaproteobacteria > Caedimonadales > UBA1908 > JACESU01. The sequence continues at coordinate 542,673 of JACESU010000001.1, read as the reverse complement.
TATTGCTCTGGTGTCATGTTGTAAGCTGTCTTCAGGTGACGCTTAAGCATTTTCAATTGCTTGCCGTCTTCAAGACAGACAATGTAGTCTTCGTGGACAGAGTCCTCGATAGAGACAACGGGATCTGGACGACCAATAGCTGAAGAGCGCCCGCCATTAAAGTCTGAAAGTGTTGCATAAATCGTCTTCAACACTTCAGGAAGCGCTGACAGTTCTACCTGATTTCCAGAAACATACGCTGCCGCAATATCGGCTGCCATGCTGAGCAGTTCAGCAGACGTCAAAGCATAAGTTTCTGTATCTTGATAATCCATAATCCATTCCTCACTTGTTTGCATTAAATCTAACCTCTGATTATTATCACTTTCATTGTCTTAGAGTAAGCTGAAACAATAATCAAGACTATTTTTTACATTTTTTGCTTTTTTTGAAAGGAAGCTAAGCGCATCACAACTGCATCTTCTTTTTTGTCTGATTTTTTGTAATAGTTTTTTCTAACACCACATTTATTAAAATTAAATGAACTATACAATGAGATAGCTTTTTCGTTGTTTATGGACACTTCTAAGAAGCAGACCTCTCCTTTTGTGGCAAAAAAACCCTCCAAGAACGACTTTAAAAGCCTATACGCTAGGCGTTTCCTACGAAAAGAAGGATTTGTCATCAAAGTAATGATATCTGCATTTTCTTGCGCGCGCACCGCAAGAAGGGCTGCAACCAAGTCCCCTTGGCAAAATATTCCTTCTGCCCATACTTGAGAAGTTGAAAGTAATGATAAAAATTCATCTTGACGCCAAGCCTTTGAAAAACACGCCCCATAAAGCACGGCGCAGGCACCGGCATCAAGGGGCGTGAGGGCTCGCTTCTTAAACATACAGGGCTATTCTTTACCCGTGCGCAAGGCTGCCAAAAAGGCACTTTGAGGGATTTCTACTTTGCCGAATTGACGCATCCTTTTTTTACCTTCTTTTTGCTTATCAAGAAGTTTGCGCTTACGGGAAACATCACCACCATAACATTTGGCTGTGACGTCCTTGCGCATGGCCGACACGGTTTCACGGGCAATGACCTTAGCGCCAATGGCCGCTTGAATGGCAATTTTAAAAAGCTGCTTTGGAATTAAGTCTTTTAGACGCGCACAAAGGGCGCGGCCACGTGCTTCTGCGTGGGAGCGGTGCACCATACAAGACAGTGCGTCCACGGGCTCGCTATTGACAAGGATGCTCATTTTCACAAGATCACCCTCGCGGTAGCCGTCCATCTCATAGTCAAAACTAGCATATCCGCGCGAGACGGACTTAAGGCGGTCATAGAAATCAAAGACGATTTCATTAAGAGGCAAGCGGTAAACAAGCATGGCGCGCCCCCCCACATAAGTCATGTCCATCTGCTCGCCGCGCCGCTCGGTACAAAGGGACAAAACGCTCCCTAAAAACTCGTCAGGCACCATGATGGCGGCCTTAATCCACGGCTCTTCAATACGCTCGATCTTCATGACGTCCGGAAAGTCCGCAGGGTTGTGAAGCTCGATCGTGGCCCCCGTCTTCATGTGAAGGTGATAGATCACACTGGGCGCAGTGGTCACAAGATCAAGATTAAATTCACGCTCAAGGCGCTCTTGAATAATCTCAAGGTGCAAAAGCCCGAGAAAGCCACAGCGAAAGCCAAATCCAAGGGCCGCCGACGTTTCAGCCTCAAAGCTAAAGCTCGCATCGTTAAGGCGAAGCTTGGCAAGACTATCACGGAGTTCTTCAAAGTTTGCAGCGTCCGTCGGAAAAAGACCGCAAAAGACTACGGGCACGCTTGGCTTAAAGCCAGGAAGCGGTGTTGGGGTTGGATTTTTCTCAAGGGTAATGGTATCACCCACCTTACAATCTGCCACATGTTTGATACTGGCCGTCATAAAGCCCACTTCACCGGGATGAAGGGATTTTACCATTTGTTTTTTTGGCGAGAAATAACCGACGTTATCAACTTGGTAATTTGCACCCGTGGCCATCATCTTGATTTTTGCGCCTTGGGCAAGAACACCTTCCATGACGCGCACCAAAATAATCACCCCCAGATACGGATCGTACCAGCTGTCAATCAGCATGGCCTTCAGGGGGACATTTTCGGCACCTGCGGGCGCTGGGATACGGGCGACGATTTGTTCCAGCAAATCCTCAATACCGATTCCGCTTTTGGCTGACACAAGGGCAGCTTCACTCGCGTCTATGCCAATGACGTCCTCGATTTGAGTCCGCACGCGCTCAGGCTCGGCCGCTGGCAAGTCAATTTTGTTGAGTGCTACAATAATTTCATGATTATGGTCAATAGCTTGATAGACGTTGGCAAGGGTTTGAGCCTCAACACCCTGGCTTGCGTCCACCACCAGAATCGAGCCTTCACAGGCCGCCAAAGATCGGCTGACTTCATAGGCAAAGTCCACGTGGCCCGGCGTATCCATCAAGTTTAATTGATAGGTTAGGCCGTCCTTAGCCTTATAACGAAGGCGAACCGTTTGGGCCTTGATGGTAATCCCGCGCTCGCGCTCGATATCCATGTTATCCAGCATTTGCTCTTTTAATTCACGCATTTCCACGCCGCCGCAATACTGAATCAACCGGTCAGCCAAGGTCGACTTTCCATGGTCAATATGGGCAATAATCGCAAAGTTACGAATTAAACTTGTAGACTCACTCATGCGCGCAAAACTCCGCCTGTTGCTGTTTCGACGCGGGCAATGACCCGGTCCATAATATCGTGAAGGTCGGCGTCTGTCAGGGTTGCCTGGAACGGCGCCATTTCATAGGTTAGGCCCAACGATTTTTTGCCGTCGGGAATCCCCTCACCTTCATACACATCAAAAATTGTCACGTGACGAATCAAAGGATCTGTTTCTTTGACAAGATTAATCACGGTCTGTGCTGGCACTTTTTGATCCAACACAAAGGCAAGATCCCTTGCAACCGTTTGAAAAGGCGATAGCGTCAGTGCGTCTTTTGGCGCGCCCTCTCCTGGGAGATGATCCAAAAACACCTCAAACGCCACAAGGGAGCCTTTCACATTAAAGGCTTTTAAAATTTTGGGATGCAGAGCGCCAAAAACGGCCACAAGCTGACCGCCCGCAAACACACTTGCCACTCGTCCTGGATGGTAAAAACTTGGTCCTTGGCTTTCCAGTTGCAGATGATCCATGTTAACGCCGCACGCCTCAAGAAGGGTCCACACGTCTGCCTTGACCTCTGTCCACGACACGCTCTCGGGCTTTTGCCGCCAATGACGTGCGCCCGTTTGCCCCAGGCGCACCCCGGCCACCATGCGTTTTTGATCTTGGGCACGAATGCCTTCATAGTGACTTGCAACTTCAAAAAGTGCTGGATTTAAAAGACCTTTTGCGACATTGCGCGCTGCCGTCAAAATAAGGGACGGGAGCACACGCGGGCGCATGACGCTTAGATCCTGGCTAATGGGATTATCAAGAGGGTAAAGGGGGGCGCCTTCAGCAAAAAGAGTTGCCTCCTCCTCGGCCACAAAGGACCAGCCAAGGGTTTCAGCCATGCCGCGCGCAGCAAGGGTGCGCCTTGCGATCCACTCGCGCCGCATGCGCAGATGTGACCCCGGCGCGCTTTCAAAGAAATCACGTGTGCGCTCGCCCTTTGGCAAAGGGGTAGACGGAATCATGTCGTAACCTTTTAGGCGAACGATTTCCTCGATCAAATCATCCTGGATGACAAAGTCATGGCGCCAGGTCGGGCACATGACGGTTAAAAGATCGTCCTCCAAGGGAGTGACCATACATCCAAGACCTTCAAGGAGCTCTGTCATCTCAGACACGTCCACAAAAAGCCCCGTGCGCTTTTCAACGCTGGACGGTGCAAACTTAATCATCTGAGGACTTGTTTTCGTGGCACCTACCTGAATAACAGGACCAGCGTCACCGCCGCAAAGCTCTAGAATCAGCTGGGTTGCGCGTTCAAGGCCCGTTTGCACGAGCCCTTTATCTACACCGCGTTCGAACCGGGCACGTGATTCACTAAAAATACCTGTGGTTTGCCCTGCCCTTGCGATGGCGCGCGGTATAAAGTACGCAGATTCTAAAAACACATCGGTCGTCTCTAAACTACATCCTGAGGCCTTGCCGCCCATGATGCCCGCCAAGGACACAAGTCCTGCGTCGTCCGCAATGACGGGAAGCCCTTTGGGAAGGATATAGGTTTTATCATCAAGGGCCTCAAGCTGCTCACCGTCTTCCGATAGACGCACGTGAAGGCCGCCTTTTAGGCGCGCCGTATCAAACACGTGCATGGGGCGTCCTAAATCAAGAGCCATATAGTTCGTGACGTCCACAAGGGCTGAGATCGAGCGAATTCCCACGGTGCGAAGAGCATTTTGAAGCCACTGGGGACTGGGTCCGTTTTTCACGCCCTTAATCACCCGTCCCATAAAAAGAGGGCACGCTTCTTTCTCGGCGACTGGCGATAGGGTCACGGGAAGGGTTTCCGTGGTCGTTGCTGGGATGACTCTGATCTGAAGCATTGCAAGCGCACCCACCCCAGACGCCGCAAGGTCGCGCGCCATCCCGCGCAAGGATAAACAATCCCCGCGGTTAGGGGTCACGTCCACATCTAGGATTAAGGTATCAAGCCCCATATACTGAGCAAAAGGCGTGCCAAGGGCGATATCGTCCTCAAGCTCTAAAATACCTTGGGTATCGCCCTCAAGACCAAGCTCGGCAGCCGAACAAAGCATTCCGCGGCTTTCAACACCGCGCATGACGGCCTTGCCAATCACCATTTGGTTCGATGGCACAATAGCGCCTTCCGTCGCAAGCACGACCGTTAGGCCCGCCTGGGCATTAGGCGCCCCGCAAACAATCTGAAGGGTCTCGGTCCCTGTTTCCACCTGACACACTTGCAGACGGTCAGCCTGTGGATGGCGGTCGGCACTTACAATACGTGCCACGATAAAGCCTTCGAAGGCTTTACCAGGCACAGAAACAGCGTCCACCACAAGTCCAAGGGACGTAAGACGCGTGATCATATCCTCATCGGACGCGTCAGTTTGCAGGTGCTTTGTCAGCCAATTCAAGGGAACTTTCATTAAACGTCTCCTCCTAATAGACCGGAAAAAGCCCCGACCCCGTAATGATTAAGCCACCTAAGGTCTCCCTCATAAAAGGCTCGCAAATCTGTAATACCGTACTTCAGCATCGCGATGCGCTCGATGCCCATACCAAAAGCAAAGCCTTGATAAGTGTCGGGATCAACGCCTACACTGGTCAGGACATTTGGGTGAACCATGCCAGCACCCAAAATTTCAAGCCAGTCATCCCCGCCGCCAATCACAAGACGCCCCTTTTCACGCCGGCATCCAATGTCAATTTCAGCAGACGGCTCGGTAAACGGAAAATACCCAGGCCTAAAGCGCACAGGCAAATCAGAAACCCCAAAAAAACGGCGGCAAAACTCTTCAAGACACCCTTTAAGATGCCCCATATGAATATCCTTATCGATAAAAAGACCTTCAATCTGGTGAAAAACAGGGGTGTGGGTTTGGTCATAGTCGCTGCGGTACACACGCCCTGGCGCCACAATGCGGAGGGGCGGTTTTTGTTGCAGCATGGCCCTGATCTGAACGGGCGATGTATGGGTGCGTAGTAGGAGCCGTGTGCCATCAGCGTCTGGCTTTAAGTAGAATGTATCCTGGTCTTGACGGGCGGGATGCTCTGGGTGGATATTCAGGGCCGAGAAATTGTGGAAATCATCTTCGATGTCAGGACCTTCTGCAACGGCGAACCCCATATCACGCAGGATTTCAAGGGCCTCGAAAAGGGCTTGGGACAGGGGGTGAATGCGACCACTCGCCCCACTTTGGATGGGAAGTGTTAAATCCTCGCGCTCAGCCGCGAGCGTCGCTTCAAGGGCTGCGTCTTCAAGTGCTTTGCGCCGCACTTCCAAGGCGTCCGTGAGCGTGCCGCGCACCCTGTTGAAAAGGTCACCCTTTTCCTTGCGTTCGTCCGGCGACATTTTTCCCAGACTTTTCATCAGCGTTGTCATCTCGCCTTGCTTACCAAGAAGGGCGAGACGCACCTTTTCAAGCTCTTCAAGGGTCACGGCATCTGCCATCTGTGACAAATAATAAGGCTCTAGAGGCTGACCTTGCGGGGTCAATAAAAGAGCGGGATCACCTGAAGAAGAAATCATGAGAGGTTCCTTATGTCCTTTGTCGTGTCGCGTGATATTTTGGGGGAGTCATGCCCCCCTTAAAACTATTTTTAAAAAAAAGAGCCGCCAAAACAAGGGCGGCCCTTTAAATCTGTTAAAAACAGAGTGACTTATGCTGCTTGGAGAGCTGCGCGGGCGCTGTCTACCAAGGCTTTGAATGCAGAAGGTTCTCTGACAGCAAGATCCGCCATAACCTTACGATCCACGTCAATACCGGCCTTATGAATACCGTTCATAAACTGTGAATAGGTCATTTCATGCAAACGAGCTGCAGCATTGATACGTTGAATCCAAAGAGCCCTCATATCGCGCTTGCGTGTGCGACGATCGCGATAAGCATATTGCAATGCTTTTTCAACACGTTGAAGGGCTACTCTGAAGCAGTTCTTTGAACGGCCACGATATCCCTTTGCCATACCGATAACTTTACGCTGACGAGCGTGAGTTGTTACACCTCTTTTAACGCGTGCCATGTGCTAACTCTCCTTACAGACCGTAGGGGGCAAAATGACGACGAACGCGCTTGGCGTCAGACTCAGACATCACCGTGGTGCCGCGTTGATTACGAATTTGCTTGTTTGTGCGCTTGATCATACCATGGCGCTTACCGGCTTGGCCCATAATGACCTTACCCGTTGCAGAGAGCTTGAAGCGCTTTTTCACGCTGCTCTTGGTCTTTAACTTTGACATAATTACTTTCCTTAAACCTAAGTTGGTCTTCACTTTTCGGCGGTCAGGCAGACCATATAAGCCAGCCACCTCTTGGGACTTTTATCAAGTTATGGGCAAAAATTCAAGCCCAAACCCACCTTTTCTTACGCCTTCGGTGCAAGAAGCATTAAAATCTGCTTTCCCTCAAGGCGCGGTGTCTGTTCAACCTTGGCGGTTTCTTGCACATCCCCACAAATACGATCGAGCACTTTCATACCAAGTTCTTGGTGCGTAATCTCACGCCCTCTAAAGCGCATGGTGATTTTTACCCGGTCGCCTTCTTCGATAAACCGGTGAATGCTTTTTAATTTCACCTGATAGTCATGTTCACCAATACCAGGGCGAAGCTTGACTTCTTTAATTTCGATGACCTTTTGATTTTTCTTGGCCGCAGCTTTCTTCTTTTGGGCGTCATACTTGTACTTGCCGTAATCAAGAAGTTTGCAAACAGGTGGCTCTGCGCCTGGCGAGATCTCTACAAGATCAAGACCCGCCATACGCGCGCGCTCGATGCCTTCACGGGGTGTCATCACCCCTACCATCTCACCATCTTCATCGATCAGCCTAATTTTAGGGGTTCTGATCTGTTCATTGACTCTTGGCCCCTCATGGACAGGACCGCGTCCTTGGGGTTGCTTGCCGACGTTTTCGTCTTTTTCTTTCAAACCGTTTCTCCGTTCGTTTGTCCAGCTTTCCTTTGCTGAACGGGATTTTGACTTTCTTGCACTAGTTTATCAAGGGTCTGTTGAAGCGCAAGCATTTCTTGAACTTCACTGCCCAATTGCCTTAAGGTCACCTGACGCTCTTGGGCTTCCTTTTTCCCAGCCACTAAGATATAGGGCACCTTTTGATGACTCCACTCCCGAATCTTATAGCTGATCTTTTCATTACGTGTATCACTTTTAACGCGAATACCGTTGTTTTTTAAAAGCGCGCAGATTTCTTCGGCGTAGGCGTCCCACTCACTCGTGATAGGACACACAACGGCTTGAACGGGTGCCAACCACAGGGGGAACTTACCTGCATGGTGCTCGATCAGGATGCCGATAAAGCGCTCAAACGAGCCCAAAATCGCACGGTGCACCATGACTGCCGTCTTCTTTTCGCCCGTTTCAGCAATATATTGGGCGCCCAGGCGATCAGGCAGCACCATATCCACCTGAAGCGTTCCGCACTGCCAATCACGTCCCACGGCGTCTTTAATGACAAACTCAAGCTTAGGGCCATAAAATGCCCCCTCCCCTGGATTCAGGGTATACTCAAGACCGGCAGCCTCTGTTGCCGCGCGAAGGGCCCCTTCTGCCTTGTCCCAGACCTCATCGGACCCCGCCCGCACTTCGGGCCTATCTGAAAACTTGACGCGGATATCTTCAAAACCTAAATCTTTGTAAACACTTCTTAAAAAACTTACAAAGGCAATGGTCTCGTCTTTGATTTGCTCCATGGTACAGAAAATATGGGCGTCATCCTGGGTAAACCCGCGCACGCGCATGATGCCGTGAAGGGAGCCTGACGGCTCGTTTCGGTGACACGACCCAAACTCTGCCAGGCGCAGGGGCAAGTCACGATAGCTTTTAAGACCTTGCTTGAAAATCTGTACGTGGCAAGGGCAGTTCATGGGCTTGACCAACAGATGCTTATCCTCGGCTTCCTCTGTCCCAAACATGGCTTCACGGAATTTTTCCCAGTGCCCTGAGGCCTCCCACAAAGCGCGGTCCACCAGCATGGGTGTGTTGACCTCTTGATAACCCTCTAGGCGTTGACGCTCGCGCATATACTGCTGAAGGGCGACATAAATGGTCCAGCCGTTGGGGTGCCAGAACACGCACCCTGGCGCTTCTTCTTGCAAATGAAACAGATCCAAGGCCTTTCCAAGGCGCCTGTGATCCCTTTTTTCGGCCTCTTCCAGCATGGTTAAATATTGGGCCAGCTGCTTTTCATTGGACCACGCGGTCCCATAGACGCGCTGAAGCATCGCGTTTTTAGAATCACCACGCCAATAGGCGCCGGCAAGTTTCATCAGCTTAAACGCTTTACCAAGGGGCCTTGTGGACGGTAAATGCGGCCCCCGACACAAATCAATAAAAGGCCCCTGACGGTAAAAACTAAGGGGTTCATCCCCTGGAATACCTTGAATAATCTCGACCTTTAGATGCTCGCCAATGGACTTGAAATAGGCAATAGCTTTTTCCCGGTCCCAAATTTCGCGCACGATGGGCTCGTCCCGGTCAACGATTTCGGCCATTCTTTTTTCAAGTTTGACAAGATCATCAGGTGTAAAGGATTCGTCGCGCTTCAGATCATAATAAAACCCGTTTTCGATGGCAGGACCAATGGAGATCTGAGTTTCAGGATAAAGCTCTTTGACGGCCTGGGCAAAAACGTGGGCGGCGTCGTGACGCAAGAGCTCAAGCCCTTGTGGGGTGTCGCGGGTGATGATTTGCACACGGGCATTCTCGGTAATGGGACGCGTTAAATCCCAGTCCTCTTGGTCCACTTTGATAAAAACGGCTTCTTTGGCCAGGCGCGGGCTAATGCTGCGCGCAAGCTCAAGGCCGGTTACAGCGCTTTCAAATTCCCTAACTGACCCATCGGGCAGTGATAGTGCAATCACCTTGTCCTCACTTCTTTCAAGACTATAATTCTTTTCTACCGAGTTGAAGATGCCAAAGAGTCCCCCTTGGAATCAAGCTCATTTTGAGGCACCAGGCTTAAAAATGCCTCTTTTACTGCTTCCAGGGGAAGTTTTGCCATGTCAGGCGCCGCCACAACGCGCACGTGATCCCCCAGGGGGGCATAAATTCCAGGATCAGAGGCGGCCTTAGACCACGGGACAATGGTCTTGGCCCCGACCCCACTTGCAATATGGGTGGGACCCGTGTCGTTGCCAATGACCGCAACCGATCCCCGTGCCAAGGTCGCAATCTGAAAAAGGCTGACCTTTTGGCTAAGATCCACAAAACCCACAACATGGGCCCGTAAATAGGATGCGGGTGTTTCGTCCTCTGGCCCCGCAATGAGAATACTTGTGATCCCTTGACCTTGCAGCCACGCGGCAATTTCAGCGTACCGTTCGTGGGGCCATCTTTTATAGGCCCCTGAAAGAGAGCTTCCCGGGATCAAAAGTACGTACCTTTTTGGCAAAGGAAGCGCGCTCACATCTTCTGCCATCCACCCAAGATCAGGCAGCAAAGGTGCCGCGCCCAGATCAAGACCCGCAGCATTTAGTTGATCTAGGTAGCGAAAGGCCGCATGCATGTGGGCGCGGTCTGGATGTGTTTGAGAGTGAGAGGCGCCGCGTGCAATCCCTGACCACAAAGGACGCCCAAAAATAGATAAGAATTTAAAATAACGGGACGTCCGGCCAGAGTTTTGAAGATCAAAAACAAAATCAAAGTGGGCGCGCCCAATACGCGCGATCACTTGCCACGATTTCAAAGGGTTTTTTGTGCGCGCGTCTTGCCATATGTCATTAAAAAAACCCATTTTCCCCGCAAGACTTGCGTAGCCTGGCGCCGTTAAAAGAGTTATGTGGGCTTGAGGATAGGTTTTTCTGATGGCGGCAAACGCCCCCGTTGCATTGATCAAATCGCCAAGAGCGCCGTGGCGGATCACCAAAATTCTTTTGTATGTGACTGGCAAGCGTCTATCCTTTTATAACGTATATACCCGTTGTAGCGCCTTTTGAGGGGAAAGCTCAAGAGGTCTTAGGAAAAGAGGCCAGCACTTCTTCATAAAGCGCCAAAGTACTTTGACACATGGACCCCAAGGAAAACATGTCTAGCACACGCCCCCGGGCCTCGTGGACCAAGGACGCGCGCGCGTCGTGCGGTAATGCTTCAAGAAGACACACCTTTTGCATAAGGGCGTCCCCGTCTGCGGCGCGCCATGTCCATCCTGTCACCCCGTCCTTGATAATCTCTTGGGGTGCCCCCAAATCTGACACAAGGCAGGGCTTTCCCATGGCTTGTGCCTCTGCGACCACACGTCCAAACGCCTCGGGATCCGTGGCCGCATGAATCACCCCAAAGGACGCCGCGTATAAAAGGGGCATATCCTGACGGTGCCCTAAAAAGCGCACGAAAGGGGTCATTCCCAACGCTTGGGTTAGATTTTTCAACTCACTTACATAGGCTTCTTTGGATTCATCCCCCACAATGATCAGAACATCCTTTTCTGAGACTTTCCCCGCAAAAGCGCGCAAGACCGCCTCGTGCCCTTTCCAGCGTGTCACGCGCCCAGGCACAAGCCACACCCGGGCATCCCGTGCAATCTTTTCTTTTTCTAAGAAGAGATTGATCTCTTGCTGGTTGATGCGCGCCGGATCAAAAAAATCTGTATTAATGCCGCGGTGAATGACCCTAATTTGATCTTCACGCACCCACCGGCTGTAATGGGCCAGGATATGATCTTTGATAAAATGAGAGATCGCAATGACCTGGCTGCCCCGGACCATAACCGAGTTATAGAGCTTTTTGATCTCTCCTGAAAAATTATATGTCCCGTGAAAGGTCGTCACAAAAGGAATATGAGCTTTTTGGGCGGCGAAATAAGCACTCCATGCCGGCGCTCTTGACCGGGCGTGGACGAGGGAGATATTTTGCTCCCCAATCAAGCGCGCTAGGGCACGCTTATTGGCACCCATTAGGCAAAAGGGATTTTTCGTCGTAAGCGGAAGCGTCTGATGGTGCGCACCAAGGGATACAACCTCATGGGCGCGAAAGCCCCCGGCGCTTGCAACCCAGCTCTCCCAGTTTTGTTCCACTAAATATCCTGCCATATCAATGGTTCCCTGCTCGACCCCTCCAGCATTAAGGGCTGGTAAAACTTGCAGAATTGATCTCTTGGGCACCTTGTATTCCTTGTGTTTTGCGAAAGGATCGCTTGTCAAAAAAAAATACTTCCTTACTATCTTGTGTATCATTAAGCTGCTATTTTGTAAAAAATTAATACAATCGGTGTTACACTGGTTGTATGAGGCACAGTGGGTCGCACTGCCACCCAAGAAAAAAACGAGGACGCCTATGTCAAGACTAATAGACCTGGTAAAACGTTCCCCCATTTTTACGATTGCCCTATTGGTGGTCACCATCGGGGGTGGCTACGGCCTTTATAACTATTTTAAGGATGCAACCGCTGGTCCGAAAACGTCGCCAAGTGTTGCCGTTGAAGTAGAAGAAGCCCGCGTGGGATCTTTAACACGAACGATCACAGCTGTAGGGACCCTTCGTGCCAACCAAACCGTTGAGATACGCTCTGAACTTTCAGGCCTCATTTCCAAAATTTTTGTACGCGGCGGCGAATATGTTCAATCCGGCGCCCCGATGTTCGAAATCGACGAACGCACCTATAAAGCAGAGCTCCAAGACGCTGAAGCCCGCCTTGCCCATGCAAAAGTCGATTTTGATCGCTCTAAAAAGCTTTTGTCTCAAAACGTCACATCCGGCAAAAAGTACGACGAAGCCGAGGCTAACTTTAAAGTTGCCGAAGCAACTGTAGAAAAAGCTCAGGCGAACCTTGCCAGGACCAAGATTATCGCTCCTTTCGAAGGACTTGTGGGACTCCACAGCATCAGCCTGGGTATGCATCTTGATAGCAGTAAAGACCTTGTCACTTTGGTGGACCTCAGCCTTATGAAGGCGGACTTTAAAATTCCTGCCGAATATCTGCCTTATGTCAGCGTTGGCCAAAAGATTGAAGTCACCGTTGACGGGTTTGAAACAACCCCCTTCCCTGGCATCATCGAAGTCATTGACTCGAAGGTGGACCCTGTGACCCACAGCATCAGCGCGCGCGCCATTATGCCAAACCAAAAGCATATTCTGCGTCCTGGTCTTTTTGCCCGTGTGGACGTTGTGGTCGGCACCAAATCTAATGCCCTCATTATCCCGGCTGTCGCTGTGGAAAAAGAGGGTGACCAAGACATGGTTTATAAGGTTGTTGAAGGTATTGCGTTCCACGTTCCTGTCATTCTTGGCATCCAAGAAGGGGATAACGTTGAAATTGTACGCGGATTGAACCCCGGAGATCATATCATTACCGTGGGCCAAATGAAGATCCGTGACGGTGTTCCCGTACGGTATACCTTGAATGGCAAGCAGTATACCTTTGATGAGAAATCCATGGAACGCCTTCAAAAGCTTCTTGGAAAAGGCGAAGACGCAGCTCGCAAAGAGCCCGTACCTACACCCACGGCGCCGGCGAAACCCGCCGCCCCAGCCACCAGTGCAAAACCCGCCGGAGCACCTGTTCCAGTGGCAGCACCTGTACCAGCTGCCCCCCAAGCCGCAAAACCCTAACCAAGACAGCGCACCCCTAAGCGCCACTCGGGAGAGAAGTCTATGAAGTTTACAGACGTATGTATCCGCCGCCCCGTTCTTTCAACCGTGATGTCACTGGTCATTATTCTTTTGGGAATTGTGTCATGGTCACGCCTACAGGTCCGTCAATACCCCAACGTTGATCAACCAAAGATCAGCGTGTTTACGCAACTCGAGGGTGCGGGTCCTGAAATCGTTGAAACTCAGATCACCAAAGTTCTTGAAAACGTCTTCTCCGGTATCGAAGGTCTTGAAACCATGACCTCGCGTTCGGAGATTGGTGAAAGCCGCATTACTTTGACCTTCAGCATTAACCGTGACATTGAAGCAGCAGCAAACGACGTGCGTGATAAAATCGGGCGTGTACTTGACAAACTTCCCAAAGACGTTGTCGCCCCGCGCATTAAAAAAGCCGACGCAGATGCGTTCCCGTTCATGCATCTGGCGCTCTACAGTGACCGCCATGATGTGCGCGATCTTGCGGACTATGCTTACCGCTATCTAGAAAGCCGACTTGAAGCCGTCCCAGGCGTCTCTAGCGTTGAAATCTTTGGTGGCGGTGAATACGAGATGAAACTTATTCTCGATCCCGTTAAACTGACAGGATACAACCTTACGTCAGAAGACGTGGTCAAAGCGATCCGTGATCAAAACGTTGAAAAACCTGCCGGTAATATCATCACACAAGACCGTGAAATTGTGGTCACAACTAAGGCACGCCTTATGACCGAGGCTGACTTTGACCGTCTTGTGATCGGCGAAAAAGAAGGCTACCTCATTCGCCTGAGCGACGTCGGACGTGCAGATCTTAATGCCATTGACCGCCGTAACCGTGTGCTGTTTAACGGTAAAAACGCGGTAGCCATCGGTGTGACAAAGCAGTCCGTTGCCAACGCCCTGACCATTGCGCGTGATATCAAGAAAATCATGCCTGATATCAAGCTTCCCACCGGCATGCATCTAGAAATCGCCCGCGACAGAACCCTGTTCGTGGAACGCTCCATTGACGAAGTGTATGAGACCATTGCAATTGCAACGATTCTTGTGATTCTTGTGATTTTTGCCTTCCTTAGATCCATGCGCGCGGTCTTGATTCCCCTTGTAACCATCCCGCTCTCGCTCATCGGGGCCTTTGCGCTGATGTATGCGTGCGGATTTACCATCAACATTCTCACGCTTTTGGCATTGGTGCTAGCCATTGGGCTTGTGGTGGACGATGCCATTGTGATGCTGGAAAACGTGCACCGTTATATTGAAATGGGAGACAAACCTCTTACGGCCGCCTTTAAGGGCGCAAAGGAAATCAGCTTTGCGGTCATTGCCATGACCATTACCTTGGCGGCGGTGTACGCGCCGATCGCCCTTTCTCCTGGGATGACAGGCAAGCTTTTTACTGAATTCGCCATTACCCTAGCGGGCGCTGTGATTTTGTCGGGCTTTATTGCCCTGACCCTGACGCCCATGATGTGTGGTCGCATTCTCAAAAGCCACGAAGAGGAAGAAGCGGCAACCGGTTTCTGGTCAAGGCTTGGCCATAAAGTTGGCACCTTCCTTGCGGCCATGGATCAAGGATACGCAAACCTTCTACGCCGCGTTCTTGGACGCCGCTGGATTGTGCTCCTCATGGGTGGGGCCCTTGCGGTCGGCGGCTACTACATCGGGAGTCATTTGCCAACCGAACTTGTCCCCCGCGAAGACCAAGGTTTTATCAGCGCGCGCGCGATTCCACCCTTTGGGGCGAACCTGGATTATACAGATCGTTATATGGCAAAGGTCGATGCCATTTTGGCAACAGTGCCAGAAGTCGCCTCTCGCTTGACCATGATCAGTGCGCCAGGTGAATCGAACTCTGCCGGTAACCTTGTGAGCTGGGAAAAGCGTAAGCGCAACAGTAAAGACATTGTTGATAGCCTGCGTGAGCCTTTGGCTGATATTACGGGTCTGACCGTTTACCCCAGCATGGGTGGTAAAACCATTGTGGACAGCGGTGACTCTGACACCCCCATCGAAGTTGTGGTCATGAGCAACAAAACCCACAAAGAGCTGACCGAATCCGCCAAAAAAGTCGAAAAGCTTTTGCAGCGCCTGCCCGGTGTCAGCAACGTTCTTTCTGATGTTGGTAACCTTGGTCAAGAATACATTGTGACCGTGGACCGTGATAAAGCTGCAGCCCTTGGGGTTGAGGTCTCAGCTATTGCCGAGACCCTCGATACCCTGATTAGTGGTCGCCCCTCAAGCAAGTTCATCAAGGACAACAAGCAGTACGGCGTGCGCGTAGAAATCAACGAGAAATACCGTAAGTCGCCCGAAGATGTGACAGGTCTCTTCATCAAGGCCGCAAGCAAAGACAACAGGCGTGACGTACTGATTCCTTTGTCTGAGATTGTGACCATTGAAAAACGCACAGCCCCCACGGAAATCGGGCACTTTATGGGATTCCGTTCGGTCAACATTACGGCCAAACTTGATTCAGGTTACAGCCTTGGCAACACCCTTGATGAAATCAAGCGTCAGGCCTATGACGTGCTGCCAGAGGGCACCCTTATCCAGTTCTCGGGTGAAAGCCGTCGCTTTCTTCAAGAAAGCAGCAACGTTTACTTGATTTTTGGTCTTGCCCTTGCGTTCATTTTCCTGGTACTGGCCGCTCAGTACGAAAGCTGGCGCGATCCTTGGATTATTATGCTCAGCGTTCCGCTTTCCTTGGCAGGTGGTGTCTTCCTTTTGAAGATGTTCGATCAGTCCATGAACCTTTATAGCCAAATTGGTCTTGTGACCCTCATTGGTCTGATTACCAAGCATGGTATTTTGATTGTGGACTTTGCCAACAAAAGAAAAGAAGAAGGGCTTGAGCGGCTCGACGCCGTCATTGACGCCGCGCAGCTACGCCTTCGTCCCATTTTGATGACAACCTTTGCCATGGTTCTCGGTGCCATTCCCCTTGCCTTTGCCGAAGGGGCCGGCGCTGAAAGCCGCCAGCCTATTGGGCTTGTGATTGTGGGAGGCATGACCCTGGGTACCCTCTTTACCCTGTTTGTCGTCCCGGCGGTCTACACGTTCCTAAGTCGTAGGGAACATAGACCCCTCGTTGACGTTCCCCATGACATCTAATCCGGCACGCGCGCCTCTCTTTGATGAGGCGCGCCTTCGCCGTCACCGTGCCTTAAGCCAATCATTTCCGAATCCCACGGGCTTTGTCCTTCAAAAACGTCTCGAGGAGGACCTTGTGCATACTGTTGAAACCTTAGGCCTTAACGCGTCTAGCCTTCGGCGCATTCTTGTGTGGGGCGCACGTTTAGACGGTCTACCACAAGCACTTACGCGTCTTTTTCCAAAGGCTGAAATTATTATTGCTGATACAGTGCCGCTCTTCTTGAATGAGACGCTGGTGTCGTCACATCTTTATGCTTCTGAAAATCAGATCACTTTAGACAGCGGCTCTGTGGATTTAGCCCTCTCTTGCCTTTCTCTCCAAACCCTCAATGACCCTATGTCTGCCCTTCAAAACTATCATCGCCTTTTAGCAGCAGGAGGTGTGTTTATCGCGTCCTTCTTGGGTGGTCAGTCCTTGCAGCATCTCCATCACACTCTTCTTGGTCTTGAATTGTCCTTAAACGCGGGCGCCCATCAGCGTGTGATTCCCATGATTGATCTCAGCACGGCCCTTTCTCTTTTACAACACGCCGGCTTTACAGAATGCGTGACGGACCACAACGCCCTTTCATTTTCCTTTACGTCGCTGGATGATTTTAGACATTTTCTTAAAACCCTTGGCCTGCAAGCCCCTTTAAGAGAAATGCCCCCCACATCTAAACCACTTTACCATCTTTTGAAAGCAACGTCAGGGTTGGCCGAGCGCGTCGTTTTAGACGTGATTTCCATGATTGGTTGGAAGGAAAAGGCTGGATATCCATCCCTTGACGTTACGCTCCTTCCCTAAAAGGCTATTCAGGGCAGCGCCCCACAATGAACAAACGCTGAAAGGGCATTAAAATCGCCCCATTTTCTTGGGCATGATAGTATTTCTTTATTTCTTCTAGGTATAAACGCTCAAAGATCATTTGATTTTCTTCATTAAGCTTTGAGAAAATGGGTCTTAAGGCCGATCCTTTCACCCACTGAAGAATGCCTTCTATTTTCGACATTTCTTGAAAATAGGTTGTCTGCCAACAGATGATGTCTTTGAACCCAACCTTGGCAAAATAGTCATAGTACGTCCCTACATCATAAAGGGAAGTCTTGAGTAGACCAAACTTTAGATGAGAAAGCATATACATCCATTCTACATTGTTTTTTAGAAGCGTCACAATGGTTTGGTGGGTCGGCGCATGATAGTTGTTGGGCATTTGAATGGCGATCCAACCTCCTGGTTTTAGAGAATCTTTTAACAAGGGAATTAGGTGCGCGTGATCTTGAATCCATTGAAGAGACGCATTCGCCATCAAAAGATTAGCCTTAGGAAACGCCGACAAATCCATAAAATCATGCTCGACAAATAACACCTGCGGATAGGTTTGCCTGGCGATCTCAAGCATCTTATGAGAGGTATCAAGGCCCATCACGCGGCTTTCAGGAAAGCGCGCTTCTAAAAGAGCTGTGCTGTTTCCCGTCCCGCATCCCAGATCGTAAACAATTTTAGGCATAAACCCTTCAGGAATTGCGGCCAATAAATCTCGTGCAGGCCTTGTGCGTAGCTCGAGATATTGTGTGTAGGTCGATGGATCCCAAATGTCTTGTGTCATCTTCTTTGCCCTTATCCGTGATGGTATAGTACTTTTCCTAAGTCCACCGTGAGACCGATCATCTCTAGTGGTGAGACTTCATTAAAACTGGCTTCCGCGTATCCTTGTCTGAGATAAAACGCCTTCACCTCCACCGGCGCATGGAGTCTGACGAGCTCCACCCCACTCAGCTGCATCCATCTTTCCAACTGGCTCAACAAATAGGCTCCAAGGCCCCGGCCTTGATAAAGGGGGTCGATGACAAGGGCGCGAATCACGCCGTGCCTGGCTCCTGGCATCTCAAGACGTGCGGCGCCCACATGTTTATCTCCTAAATACAGCACAAAACAATAAGCATGGGCGTAGGCTGGCACCTGCAGAAGGCCGTCATAGGCACGCTGATACGGATCATAAAGCTGCTCTTTACACAGACGGTGATAACTTTGCCACTCGCTGTCGAGAAGCGCCTCCACAAGACGGAGCCCCTTCCAACCTGCTTTGGTCTCTATCTGGCGGATAAAGGGCTCTTTTTCAAGGCAGTATCCCATAGGGTCATCGGCATAAAGGCCGGCCAAGGTCGCCTTCAGATCGCCGTACGCCTTGCGGTCCAAAGGATGGTCTTTCATCCAATCACGAAAGAGAAGATGCCGCTCGACTTCTGGAGAGTCCGCTTCGTATACATGCACATGATACGCACATGCCGTCTCAATTCTTTTAAAAAACCTTCTAAAGGGAATCCCTTTTTCCCCAAAGCACTCGTATCCCAACGCCTCCATTTGTGCGTTATGGATGTTGACACGGTCAATGTGATGCACCACCGGTAAAAGATCGATAATGGGCTTGGCCAAAAGCCCTTGAATGGCCGTCGATCCAAAATGATGGACCTCTAAGCACCCCTCGCCCAAGGCGTTTTTCACGCGGCGCGCCTCCTCCTCAAAAAGAGTCGACCACGCATCATCATGGGCTACAACTTGTACAGAAGAGGGTGACATAGTTTCCAAGTCTCACACAGCTCTAACTCTTGCTAGGATAGCCCTTTTTTAAGATAGACCCAATGCTTTTCATGTTTTTCAAAAATCTACGGGATTTTTTTTAAATATGATACAATTCCAGGGTTCATAAACATAAAGGGAAGGACTCATACTATGTCAAAGAAAGTTGCCGTCGTCTACCACAGTGGCTACGGCCATACCGCAAAAGTAGCAGACGCTGTTGTGGAAGGAGTCAAAAAAGGAGGCGTTCACGTCGACCAAGTGCGCATTGATGAGAACGGTCAGCTCAGCGACGAAGCATGGGGACTTTTGGACGCGGCTGATGCCATCATCATGGGCACGCCGACCTATATGGGTGGCCCCTCTTGGCAGTTCAAGCGTTTTGCTGATACGTCTTCCATGCGTTGGATGAAGGGGATGTGGCGCGACAAACTGGCGGCTGGCTTTACGAACTCTGGTTCTCTTAGCGGTGATAAGCTTGCAACCCTTCAGGGGCTAAACGTCCTTGCTATGCAGCACAGCATGATTTGGGTTAGCCTTGGCCAAGGGGGGCCACAGCCTAAGGGAACCGATATGCCCACCATCTCGGACATCAACCGTATCGGCAGCTTTACGGGTCTTATGACACAATCCAACAACGAATCAGCCGAGATTGTACCGCCCCAAGGAGATCTTGAAACAGCAAAGCTGTTTGGAGAACGTGTGGCCACCATCTGCAAGCGCTTTTCGTAACAAGACGCGCCTCCTGGTGTAATCTGCATCAGGAGGCTTTAGTCCCTGGCCCCTTCAGGCACATAACACACCCGACTTTTATTTTTAATCAAAAGCTCTTCTTTGTGAAAAACAGGCGCTTTGCCGCCCCTGCCCTTTTTGTGGACCGTGCGCCATATTTCGTTTTGCCGCCACCAGTCTTCTTTCACTTTAAAAAAGCCGTGATTCTTTTGAAAGACGTGGTAGGAAAATTCTGCTTTTTCTTCGCACCGTAGTTGGCCCCACAAAAGATTGTCGTCAAGCCACATTTTGATCTGAAAGGTGTGTGATGTGGGATTGTGAATACGCAAATCTACATAATTCCAAAAGATTGCAGCCCCACTCCCAAATGGGAGGATCCGCCCGTCATCGGGAAAAGGGTCAAAGCTGTGGGTGCTGCGTTCAATGATCTCCAACGGGCTGTGCCAGGCAAGCCAATTCAGCATATTGGACAGCTGACATAGGCCGCCCCCAATCCCTGCCCGGGCTTTACCGCGGGAAAGCTCCATGCCCTCCATGTATCCTTTTGCCCGCGTAGGGCGTCCCACGGTTTTACAAAAGGAAAACGTCTGGCCCGGCTCAAGTAAAAGACCGTCTAAATGATGTAGTGCTAAGCGCAAGTTATGCACTTTGTTTTGCTGCAATTCCTCTAGAGAAGGGTCATTTCCAAATCGGCGAATCAACTTGGAGGAATGCCGGGCATGACAAAAGGCAAGCGGTTCACAACGTTGAGACAGACGGTACTGCTTTCCCCACAAAAACCACAAAAAGCACCTGAAGGCCCTCTTTTGAAGAACACGCGCGCCGTGTAAAAACGCGCTCCACTCTCCTAGTCTTTTTCCATATATTCTCATAAGCGCAACATCATGGGTTTTACTTAATTTTACCATAAATCCTCTCACTCTCTCATCCCAGATGTTGTATAGTAAGAAGAAACTTAAGACGCAGTGAGAAAACCCATGAACCCTAAGAAAGTTGTGATTATCGGCGAAGACCCCTTTGTGCGCGCCCCCCTTGTCCAGGCCCTAGCAAAAGACGGCTACCGTGTTCTTGTGGCAAGCGCCAGACCCGCCCCCGCCCTTTCTCACTGTGTTAGTGGTCACGTGGGCCAAATCAACAGCGTTTTGTGTGACGTCTTTCAAGAAGCCCGATTAGCAGCCCTTTTCAAAGACGCCTTTGCCGTCATCAATCTCTTGCGCGTGACCCGTGAAAACGGCAATCACACCTTTGAGCGCATGCACGTCGAAGCGACCCGGCATCTAGCCAAAGGGGCCAAACAAGCAAACGTGCCCTTTTTTCTTCAGCTTTCTGACATGATTGATTTCGAGCGCGCCACCTCTAAGTACGCAAGATCTCGCCAAAAAGCAGAAGAAGTCCTTAAGGAAAGTCTCCCCACAGCGACTCTTGTGCGCACAAGCTATCTTTTTGGGCAAGGCGACTCATTTTTAGGAAGTGTGGGGGCAAACGGTTCCCTTTCTTTTTTTGTGGGCCTTTTTCAAGACACAAGAAACACCTTTTTTCCTTTGCATGTTGGTGATTTTGGCGAGGCCCTGACCCGCCTTCTTGGCCGCCCAGACGCACAAGGACACACCTATGAATTGTTAGGGCCAGAAGCATTTACCGCCAAGGAAATGGCGGCGCGCGCCCTCGTAGCAGCCGGGCGACAAAAACGCCGCGTTTTTTCGGTACCTGCGTCCCTTCGCCACGTTTTTTCTTGCCTTAATGGATTTATGCCCTTTGTAGAACCAAGCTATGATCTGCAACGCCTTAAGGAGGATGACCCTCAGATAGGCACGCGCCGACATCTTTTAAAAGACCTTGGAATTACGCCGAAAGTCTTTTCCAAAGAATTACCTTCTTTGATGGCGCGGTTTCGCCCGCACTTTTAAAGAGCGATAAACGCCGCTTGTATAGCCTGTTTTTTTATGGCAGTGCTTGAGGATCATTAAAAAAGGAGGCTCGTCAATGAACTCTTCTCCCACCTACGAAGACCTGCATCGTCAGATCCAAGAAAACTACTATGCGTCTGTGCCTTTTCCTGTAGAAAAAGGGCTGATCGAAGAGGCCGTTGCGTCATTTTTTGATTTCTTAAAAGAGCCCCTGAACGTCAAAGAACACATGCAGCTCTCCATCGCCCCCGGTCACCGGCGCGGTGATGTAGGATATACAAAAAGACAGGCTTGTGACCATTTATATAATGATGATAAAGAGTTTTTTCATTTTCACCCGGCCCTCTTTAACGCATACTCTACCTTTATGACCACCTATCCGGTTGTACGGACTTTCATGGATAAGGCGCTCCCCATCTGGCAAGGTGCTTATGACGTGATTTCCCAAACGCTTACAGCGTTTGCTCCCCATGAAACGGGTCTTCATGAAAAGGTTTTTGGGACCGACACGCCCCATATTGTCCTCCGCTTTTTAAAGTATGACTGGAGCAAAGCCGGCCGGTACTTGGCTAAGCCCCATTTTGATGCAGGATCCTTTACCTTAGGGATCAGTGAAAGCTCGCCAGGTCTTCGCATTGGCAAGGATCCTGAAACGTTGAGACTTGTAACCTATCAAGAAGGGCACGCCCTTTTTATGCTCTCAGGAAATGTTGAAAAGGTTATGGACCCCAAAGGACTTTGCTCTGGTTGGCACGACGTGATTCAGTTGAACAACACCTTTATCGATCAACCTTATTCCAGGTGGGCCGTGGTCGCTTTTGTCGATGGGCACGGCGTGGATACACTTCCAAGTTGTGACCTTCGGCGCTTTTGGACCGAGGGAAATCAGATTGCTTCGTAAGATTACTTTATGTACTTCCCTGTTTTAATGATGAATTTTGTGAATTATTAACCTTTTCGTGAATAAAATCATCCAAGGAAAAGCTTGTGTGTGGGGCCCGCATGTCCGATGAAGAAGACTATCAACCCCTGCTTGAAGAATTATACAAAACTTATAAATCTTTCAACCAAGGAACACTTCCAACATATATTCCAGAGCTGAGCCTTGTGGATCCCCAAGATTTTGGCATTTCGCTACATCTCTTAGATGGAAGATCTTATCATGTTGGCAACTCTCAAAGAACTTTCACCATTCAATCTATGGTAAAGCCTTTTCTTTATGGCATTGCCATGGAGCAACTAGGGGAAGCTGCAGTCCTTGAGCGCATCGGAGTTGAGCCTACGGGAGACGCTTTTAACACCATTAAACTACAACCCAAAACCCACCGCCCCTATAATCCCATGGTAAATGCAGGTGCCATCGTGCTGGCCAATCTCATCCAGGGAGATGACCATCGGGAAAAGATCGTGACCATCAAAAAGACACTTGAGGATTTTTCAGGAAGCAGCCTTGGTTTTGATATTAGTGTTTATACCTCTGAAAAAGCCATGGGGCATCATAACCGCGCCATGGCCTACTTGATGCTCAACTTTGGCACCCTCACAGGTCACGTTGAAGAAATTCTTGAATCCTATTTCCAAGCTTGTTCTTTTATGGTCACAACAAAGGACTTGGCCGCTATGGCTGCGACCCTTGCCAATAAAGGCCTTAACCCTCAAACACAAAAGCAAGTTATGCAACCTCGTACCATTAAAAATATGGCTTGTGTCATGATGACGTGCGGGATGTACGATTTTGCCGGCGAATGGTCTTACACCGTGGGCATCCCTGCCAAAAGCGGGGTTAGTGGCGGGATCGTCGGCGTTGTGCCAAGCCGTATGGGTATCTGCGTGTACTCACCTCTACTTGACGAAACAGGTACGTCTGTCAGGGGCATCAAGGTTTTTCAAGAGCTTTCCCGGCGCCTTGATTTAAGCATTTATTAGTGGGGGCGTTCTTATTTTTTGGTTTCAAACATGTAAACTGTTTTAGAGGGAAGCGCGCTTTCGATTACTGCTTCTTTCAAGAGCGTGTGGGAAGATGAACGCGCTACATATCCCAGGGCCGGCACGCACTCAAGCTGCTTATCCTGAGGGGTACCGGGTGCGTGCGTATAAAAGGCAGGAAGCCGAAGAAGCGTTTCATAGGGGATGCGCGTTCCTTCAAGAAGGGACGTTGTTTTTTTGATCTCTTGGACGCCTGCATGGCCCAAAACCTCTCGCTGCAATAACGGATTACCGTTTTCTTGGGGCACAAGATTCAACGAAAGCACCTCACGCTGAATCCATAGAGTTTCTTTTCTAATCAGAAAAAGACATCCCCCCAAAGTCGTACTGCCTGGGTTTTCTTGGGCAAGATGCTGTACCAGTCGCCAAAGACGTTCTTGACGAGGGGCAAACGGTGTCCCCATTATTTGCGCAATCGCTTGCTCCAGCACGAGTTTTTGCCACGTCAGCGGAAGTTTTCTAAGGCGTGTGAAATTCAAGCAAAGGACCCCACTTAAGGAAAACGCCATAATGTCTTCATGTGATAACTCTGACAAAAGGCGCGCAGTGACAAGGTCTGTGTGGTGTCGTACAGACGCAAGAAGCGGCCCCACGTCGTCAAGCCAGGCAAAAGACGGATGACCTGAAACGCTTCTGACCTTAACGCGCTGGAATTGGGGATTGCTGTTGGACGGATCATCAACCCACGTCACCTTTTCTTGCGTGAGATAGGCATGTAAAGAGGCTTTAGGAACGCTTAAAAGGGGACGCATGAGAAGCACTTTTTGATCCTGGCGAATGCTGGCCATTCCCGCAAGCCCTTGCAAGGTCGATCCGCGAAGAAACCTCAGCATTCGCGTTTCTTTTTGATCATCTCTGTGATGGGCAAGGAATAAAGACGTCACGCCGTGGGCCTGGCAATAGGCACGGAGCAGATCGTATCTTGCCACGCGCGCGCGTTCTTGAAGACGCGTTTTAGGAGGCGCGTCATGGTACCAGGTAAGGATTTGATGCGTAATTCCGCGTACCGACAGCTGCGCCCCCACCCACGCGGCTTCTTCACGTGACTCGGCTCTCAAGCCGTGATCGACCGTCAGTGCGATAAGGCGCAAACCCTTCACGGCGCACCACTCTTGTAGCAAAAGGACGAGCGCAAGACTGTCGACGCCACCCGAGACCGCCACCGCGGTGGTATCTCCTTGGAGATAGCTCTCAAACGGAATCATGAGACGCGCAAAAAAGTCAGGCGTTAAAATGGTCATAGGTCGCACTTACGTTGAGAATTTAACGGAAGGCACTGCATAAAAAAATCCTTAGAACAAAAAGGGGCACACAGTGCCCCTTTTTGTTGAGGTATGTTTGATCGCCTTGATCAAAGACCATTTTGTGCACGCTCTGCAAGATGTTTTAAATTAGTGGGAAGGTGTGGAAATTCTTTATGAAGTTGACGAAGAGTGGCGCTTGCTTCATCTCGCTTTCCAAGACCTTTGAGGGACATGGCAAGCTTGATCAAAGCTTCAGGCGCTTTGGCAAAGCTATGCTGCTTACCTTCGGATGTTTTTCCTGACTCTACATCGCTTTTATATGTTTTGTAGGCTCTGGCAAAATAAAGAGCTGCCTTTTTGTACTCGCGGCGCAAAAGATGCGTCTCGCCAATCCAATACTGGGCATTTACCACCAAACGGTGCTTAGGATATTTCTTAATAAACTGGGTCAAAGCCGCTTCTGCCTTTTGGTATTCGCGTTGCTTGTGAATGAGTGATACCGCGTGATCATAGGCCTCTTGGGCGCTACCTGTGGGAAGTTCATGAACAGACGTATCATCCTCATGGGCTGCGTCATGCTTTTTGCCCGTCTCATCTACGTCAGAAGGCACACGTGTCTCTTTATCGCGGTTGACAACAGGCGCTGGCGCAGGGGCGGCAACCGCATTTTCTTGCAGAACTTTTACGGTTTCTTTCATGAGTTTTAAATCGTGACGAGCTTCTTCAAGGTCCCCTGTAAGCTGCTTGACTTGTTCTTCAAGATACGCCATACGGTCCGCATCATCATCCATCTGCGCGCAGACGACACCGGGAAGGCTTAAAAGACCGAACACTGTCGCTCTTAGCATGATATTCTTCTTTGTTTTCTTTGTGTTGACGCAACTCATGTGTATACTCACTTCTTTGATCGCTTCTCTTTCATACCATAAACATCAAAAAGATCCAGTCAGAAGCATTTCCTACTGTTCTGTGTCTTTTGCGTGTGCTTTTATCGTCCCGCAGGCATCACTGTTCCGTGCTTGATCCGGCCCTTAATGCGACTATTATCTTTCATAATGACGTACCCTTTGGCGCCTACGAACTCAACATCTCCCACCACGCGTGTGTTATGGAGTTCGAGCCTCGGCGCCCGCCGCCTGCCCTCACCGTGCTCTTCATTTTTAATGCGAATGGACACGGTATCAGAATCTGTGAGCGTAACCTTTGTAGACGAGATATGAAGGGGCCCCATGAAGGTTGTATCGCGGGCGTCGAGCGTTCCTTCCACATGAGTTTTACCGCGCACTTTGGCGTTTTCCAGATGGGTCGGCCCTTGGACATTCACGATTTCCACCGTCAATTTTTTGGCCGTCACCGGTCCCATTACCGTCAATGTTTCTGTTCTAAGGCTGCTCGCCGACAAAGGTCCATGAACACGCGTACTTTTCTCCACTGTCACTTCTTTTAAATCTGTGGGGCCATAAGAATCTATCTTCTTAAAACGGCGATCTTCATAGGACGTGGGACCAAAATCCACCCGGTCTTTGTGATCCGGATCATCATCATCAAAATCCAGGTCATCTTCAGTCAGATCACGGTATTCTTTGGGGATAAACTTTCGGTAATCATAGGACGCCGCCACAAGGTGTGGCCCCATCCCCAAAAAGAGCAATAACAGAAAAAAAGAACGCGTCATGATACCTATAACCTGCCAAATAACAAGAAAATGCTAGCAAAAGGAAATGACTGTGTCAAAGAAGACAAGAAGACCTTTTTGTCAAAAAAACTTAGGCAGCTTTTGCCATGCGTCTTTTGAGGTATAAGAGCTCTCGACTGAGCTCTGCTGCGACTTTTGTGAAGGCGCCGTCGGCAGAAACAAGCTGCCTTGCCTCGTGCAGCCTTTGCTGTTTGACCAATTGAACAACTTCTTCGGCAATACCGTGAAATTTTTCGTGAGATTGTGCAACGGACTGAAATTCTTGATATTTGAAAAGTCGCGCGTGGGATTGCTTTAGCCAAGAGCCAAGCGCGCAGCTTGCGGCCTTCCCCAGAGAGCGCTCGTCAAATCTACCAGACCCATTAATGTAAAGCACAAGTCTTACTTTCCATTCTGTATGTTCTCGGATCGCAGCTTCCAAGTTCATGGCATGACCTCTTTGCTCTTACACATGACGGCATGGTAATATTGTACACACACCTTCTATAAAAACAAGTCCTCCAGAATCAAAAAAACAAAAAAAACATCTTATTTAGTAAAATTAGTTAAATAGATAATATTCTATACTTATTTTATTCATACCATTTTAATCTTTTTTGTAACCACACAAAAATGCCTGTGGACACCGTATCCTATTCTTTTTAATCACTTCAAAGACTTGGTTTGTCTAGTTCGTGCTCAAGCCTCTTAATAAAAATCATCCTCAGTTTGGTTTTTGAATGCGAGGGATTTTGTTAAAAGTAGGATGAGCCTAGCACTAGCGCACTTATTGCTACATATATAAAAATTCTATTTATATCTACATATTAGAGAAAAAATATTTATTATTACTACTTTTTAATAAAAATATTTAACAATTAGATGATGCAAAAGCATATCTTAGGAGAAACCCATGCGCAAAAAAAATGATTCCTTTTTTCTTTGTCCCCCTTCTTACCACGACGGCCATAGCATCTGAACAAACAGGTTTAGCGTCTCCACATGACCCCATACCAGCAGATGTCCACAGCGTGATTAATCAGCAGACGAGAGAAGGCGTCCCATCTGACACACAAAATGCCGTTGAAAAAGCTCTTATTACCAAGGAAACCCTTGCCAAAACAGATAAAGTCTTTGAATCATTTGATGGATTCAACGAGTATATGACCCAGGTGGTCCAGTGGGGTGCCAAGCTTCGTTCTATCACCGTTACAATTGACGCATCCGATGAAGCCTCCCTTCATAGGATGGCAAATGCTTTGGAGTATCACGCAAAGGCGACGAATGCTATTATCATAAATACTTCCATAGATGGTGGCTTGTTGAGTAGTCTGGTTACGAGTTGCTTTTCACAAAACCCATCCCTTACTTCCGTAACCGTTATAACGCCGAATGTTAATCAAGGGGTGGAAAATCTGCTCTCGATAAGATTCCCAAATCGTGTCACCATAAAGAAACCTATGTGATTATTTATCTTTTTATTTTAACGAAATGCTTATCTTGTCATAAAAGTCGGCTCCTGCACTGGAGGAAGGAACCGACTTTTACCTCGCCTACAATAATCTACCGCCTTTCACATGGTAACAGGGGGTATGACGACGCTACCCCCCTTTGTGTTAATGTTGTGTTGGGTGAACGCGGGGGGATGTGCATAGAGACGGCACTTCTCCACAAGAGCTACGCAGGGAAATCGCATCCCCAGAGGCCTTGAGGGCCCTTCCCACATGTGAGATGGCTTTGTTCATGTCATAGAGTGACTCAAGCGCCTTCTTTGCTTTACGTGTCTCAAGATAGGTTGTCGCCCAGACAATCTTCTTTTCAAGATCCTGCGCAACCTTCACAAGTGCAGGATCTTCACCCACAAAGATGTTACCCATAAGGCGCAAGGCTGTTTTGCGCATATTTTCTGCTCGTGTCAGATAAAAATCTTGGGACGTCCCCACCGATGAAAGGGCCGCTGCCCAATAGTACCGCTCAGCCCCGTAAAGCGCATAGTAAGGCGCTTGATATTCTTGAGAGATTTTCGTACTTTGAGCGGCAGCAAGGGCGTAAAAGGATGAGGCTAAATTCTTGGATCTACTGCTATCAGCCCCCTCAATAAAAGCGTCCTTAAACCCAAAGCCGACTCGGTCAAAGTACGCACTTAGCTCAAAGGCGCTTTCCTTGCCCGTAAGCATCCCAATCTGGTTAAAAAACCGGCTCATAGACATCCCCTCAAACCCTACCTCTCCTTTTCCATTAGAGCGCGGCACGAAAATCACTTTCTCCATAAAGGCGTCGACAGGTTCGTTGATAAAAAGCCTTAGGTTGCGCATGATGTATGGATTAGGCGTTTCCATTTTATCGTTAAATTTCTCAAGATGTTTTGGCGCCACTTCTGCAGCAACTGCGACCATTTCCTCAATAAGCTGACGCTCAAATTCTTCATAGCTTGCCTGCCATCTTTGCAAGACCTCTTCATAGGCCATTCGGTGGATTACGAGATCATCTTGGCCCGCACGTAAAACCGGTATAACGGACCCATTTTGTGAAGGAAGGGTGGACAAAGCATTAAGATCTGATTGCGTGGGCAACATCTGGATGATTCTTCGGTTTTTCTCCTGCTCATCCTCTTCTTGCCCGTTGGACGCCCACGCCGATGCCATGGAAGCCACAATACTCATGACAATTTTATAATTAATTTTCATCTTGTCCTTCCTTTCGTTCCCCGTTATCGCCAGAGAAAATATTCCAGCCTGTTAAGATTAATGACAAAGAGTTAATTCAATTTGAAGGAATAGTAAAAAAAATCTAAAATTTTCAGTGTATTTTGTATATCGACCAAAATGTCACATCTATATTCTATGGTAAAAAAATCTTTACCTCCCTTGATGGTTAAGTGGTTCATTTTTGCTCACTATTATGATAAAAGTGAGATCAAAGTGGCTAAACTAGGAACAGATTTTTATGAGCACTCAAGGTCTTATGACAGGCAAACGCGGTCTTATTATTGGTCTTGCCAATGATCATTCCCTCGCTTGGGGGATTGCCCAAGCACTCCATGCCCAAGGCGCAAAGCTGGCCTTTACTTTTCAGAATGAATCCCTCGAGCGGCGCGTTGTCCCCCTTGGGGCATCTCTTAATTCAAAGCTTTTCTTACCTTGTGACGTCAGCGATGATGCGCAAGTAGAGGCGGTTTTCACACGTCTAGAAAAAGAATGGGGCACCCTTGATTTTGTCCTACATGCCGTAGGTTTTTCCGACAAAGACGAGCTTAAAGGGTTGTATTTAAATACGTCTCACAAAAACTTTTTACATACCCTTGATGTGTCTTGTTACTCGTTCACACGCGTGTGCCGGTTTGCAGCCCCGCTCATGAAAGAAGGTGGCAGCCTGCTCACCCTGACCTATCAAGGATCCGAGCGCGTCATGCCTCACTATAATGTTATGGGAATTGCCAAGGCGGCCCTTGAGGCAAGCGTGCGTTACCTTGCCGCTGACCTCGGGCCTCAGAACATTCGTGTAAACTCGCTTTCTGCGGGACCTGTGCGCACCTTGGCGGCGTCAGGGATTGGTGACTTCCGCTATATTCTTAAGTGGAACCAGGACAACGCCCCCCTTCGCCGCAATGTAACCCTCGAAGATGTGGGCGGCGCGGGTCTTTATTTGCTAAGCCCTCTTTCCTCAGGCGTCACAGGGGAAACACATCACGTAGATTGCGGATATCACATCGTAGGCATGAAAGCCATTGACGCACCCGATATCAACACGTCAAAATAGGTTATTATCGGGAGTTTAAAAGAGAGAATATTAAGTGGGATTCATTGGCAGAGCGTTAAAGCGCTTTATCTACGTACTGGGTTTTTTTAGTTTTCTCTCTCTCCTTCTGGTCATCGGCAGCATTGTCTACCGACAATACCACGAACCCAAGGTTTCTGATCATACGGTCCTTAGCCTCGATCTACAAGGGCCCATAACCGACGGCCCCAAACGTCTTCCGTTCTTGTTCCTTTCAAGACAGCTTTCAACTTATGACATTGTCCATACGCTGGATCAAGCAGCCAAAGATCCCAAGATAAAGGGGCTTCTTGTTAGATTGGGTCACGCGTCCCTTGGGACTTCTCAAGTTCAGGACATTCGAAAAGCCCTACACCGCTTTAGGGCGTCTGGAAAGTTCGCCTTTGTCCATGCAGCTGAATTTGGAGATCTTTCGGGGGGAACACTTCCCTACTATCTTGCCAGTGCCTTTGATGAAATCGGCCTTCAACCCATGGGGAGTTTTGCTTTTGTGGGTCTTGGTATGGAGCTTCCTTTTGCAAGAAAACTCCTTGATACTTTTGAGATCATTCCCCGTTTTGCCCAGCGCGAAGAATTCAAAGGCGTACTTGAAACCTTTACCCGCGAAGAGCTATCTGACCCAAGTCGCCTTGCCCTTCAAAGTATGCTGAACAATATGATGGGACAAATCGTAAAAGACGTCGCACTTGAGCGTGAACTTAAAGAAGAAGATGTCCGCCGGCTGATCCAAGAATGCCCCATCTTCAACGCCGCGCGCGTGCAGGAAATTGGCCTTGTGGATCATGTGACGTACCTCGATCAGTTTGCCCAATACGCCCTTAAAAAAGCAGGAGCAGGGGCGACGTTTTTAAATTTTCAAGAGTACGCCCTCGCCAAACGAAAAACGCCCCGCGACAAAGACGCTAAAAGAATCGCGCTCATCTTTGCAGAAGGAGAAATCACCCAGGGCGGCGCTGGCCCCCAAGGACTCTTTGACGAGCGCGGCATCACAGCAGACGTTTTTCAGGAGATTTTTGAAGACATTATGGAAGCACCTGCTGGTAAAAAGCCTGCCGCCATTGTGCTGCGCATCGACAGCCCAGGGGGGGCGCCCTCCCCTTCAGAAGCTATCTGGCGATTAATTCAAGTCGCCAAAGAAAAGAAAATTCCAGTGGTTGTCTCCATGGGTAATACGTGCGCCTCAGGCGGATACTGGATCGCCTCTGCCGCTGATAAAATTATTGCAGAGCCCGGCACCATTACAGGATCCATTGGCGTTGCCGGCGGGAAGGTCGTCCTTGAAAAATTGTGGGAAAGGATTGGCGTCAAATGGGAAACAGTCACCACAGGTCCCAATGCCACCAACACAAGCCCCCATCACGACTTTACCCCAGAACAGTGGGCACGCTTTCAAGAAAGTTTAGATTTTACATATGGTTACTTCATCAAACATGTCGCTGATGGCAGACGCATGTCGGTGGAAAAAGCCCATACTCTGGCCAAAGGGCGGGTGTGGAGTGGCGAGCAAGCCCTTGAAGCCGGCCTTGTGGACACGCTGGGCGACCTTGACACCGCCATTGACCAGGCGAAAAAGCTCGCAGGCCTCCCTCCAGAAACCCCTCACCGCGCGGTCATTTATCCGCGCGCGGCCCCCTGGCCCGCTTTGCTCATGGGGGGACTAACGGATATCCGGGCGTCTTTGAACACCCTTGCGACGCTGCAAACACTCACACATCCGGCTGCACGTACCCTCGATACGCTTATCCGCCCTGGGACTGCACTTAAGGTCCAGTAAGCCCTAGGACTGCTTAAGAAAGCGCGCGCGCGTACGCGTCCAAAAACGCCATTACTTCGGGGCAAAAAGTATTGTGAAGATGGGTAGGGGCGCACCGCTGACAAAATGCACGAAGGCTTGCAGACGTCTCAGGGTCCATCGTACCAGAAGGTGTGACTTTATACCCAATACGCGCCAGAAGTATTTGAAGCGTCCTAATCTCAAGGGGGCCTTGCGAATGTATAGATGCTTGAGGTTGCACGCCGATGCCGCGCTCGGCAAGCCGGCCCCAATCAAGATGGTGTCCTGGATCGCTTTTGCGAAGGGGCGCAATGTCGGCATGACCCAGCACATGAAACGGCGAAATTTGATGACGCATTTGAATGGCGGGACAAAGGGTCAGCAAGCTTTGATACTGTGCCTCGGTGTAGGGGTGATTTCCAAAATTCACAAGCTCGATCCCAATGGACCAGGTATTAAGACTGCCCTCAATGTATCCGCCCCAACTGCTGAGCCCCGCATGCCACGCGCTCATTTCCTCATCAACTAGCAAAAAAACCGTTCCGTCCTCGGCAATCAGATAATGGGAGCTCACAGGATTATTGGTTTGTCCGTCTGTTAAAATCTTTAGGGAAAGAGCAAGATCACAGGCTGTATAATGAAGGATTAAAAAAACCGGCCGCGAGCCCGGGGCGCGCGGCGCGAAATTGGGGCTTGGCACGCGCCGCAGCTCCATGGATCAGCCTTTATGGAAAAGGCGTATAAAAAACAGCGCTATCGCCAAGCTCTTCTTCGATGCGCAGCAACCGGTTATATTTAGCTACCCGCTCACCCCTTGAAGGCGCGCCTGTTTTAATCTGACCACATCCTGTGGCAACGGCCAGATCCGCAATGGTTGTGTCCTCGCTTTCCCCTGATCTGTGGGACATGACGCATCCAAATCCTTGGCTTTGGGCCAGGGACACAGTCTCGAGTGTTTCCGTCAAGGTCCCGATTTGGTTGGGCTTAATCAAAATGGCATTGGCCATGTCTTGCTCGAACCCTAGCATGAGGCGCTCTCTATTGGTGACAAAGAGATCATCCCCCACAAGCTGGATCTTGTCACCCAGAGCAAGGGTCAGATCCGCCCATCCTTCAAAGTCGTCCTCGGCCATACCGTCCTCGATGGAGACAATGGGATAGCCCGCCACAAGCTCTTCGTAAAAACGAGTGAGTTCATGGGAGGAAAGACGTCGCTTTTCACCGTCAAAATGGTAAGCATTATCCTTGTAAAGCTCGGACGCCGCCACATCTAGGGCGAGTGCCACCTGAATGCCAGGCGTGTAGCCGGCCCCGTGAATGGCCTCGAGAATCAAATCAAGGGCAGCCTTAGTGTCGACAAGATTAGGGGCAAAGCCCCCCTCGTCACCGACCCCGCACCCAAGTCCTTTTTGCTTGAGAATATTTTTAAGGCTATGAAAAACTTCGGCCCCCATTTGAAGCGCCTCGGAAAAAGAGCCCGCTCCCACAGGGACGACCATAAACTCTTGAATATCGATGGGATTATCCGCATGGGCGCCGCCATTAAGAATATTCATAAGAGGCATGGGCAAACGCTTAGCTGTAATGCCGCCTACGTACCGGTACAGAGGAAGACCAAATTCAGCGGCGGACGCTTTGGCCAAAGCAAGGCTGACTCCCAAAAGGGCGTTGGCGCCAAGCCTGCCCTTGTTCGCAGCACCATCCAACGTGATCATGGTCCGATCAAGAAGATCTTGATCAGACGACTCACGCCCTGAAAGCAAAGAAAAAAGATCGCCGCGCACATGGCGCACAGCCTTCATGACGCCTTTGCCAAGATAACGCGGTTCGTGATCGCGCAGTTCCACAGCTTCGTGTATGCCGGTGGACGCACCCGACGGTACAGCCGCCCTGCCCCACACGCCGCTGTCTAAATGTACATCCACCTCTAAGGTTGGATACCCTCTGGAATCAAGAATCTCTCTGGCAAGAATATCTGTAATGGTGCCCATGACGGTCTCCTTCTGTTAGGTTTAGGGGTGGCTCCTTTAAACGGCCTTAGCAAGCGCTGACTTGGCCAAGTCATCATAGCTTTTAAGAAGTGTAAGTAGTGGCTCGAACTCGTGGAGGCGCAGCATATTTGGGCCATCGCTTGGCGCGTGATCAGGATCTTGGTGTACTTCAAAAAAGACACCAGCCACGCCCACGGCCACGGCCGCTTTGGCCAAGGTTGAAACAAATTCTCGCTGTCCGCCCGACGTTTCACCGGCCCCTCCCGGTTGTTGGACCGAGTGCGTGGCATCAAAAATCACAGGGCATCCTGTTTTTGCCAGGATCGGCAACGCACGCATATCGGATACAAGGGTATTGTATCCAAAGGATACACCGCGCTCGCACACCATGACACGGTCATTACCAAAGGACTCGACCTTACGCACGACGTTGACCATGTCCCAAGGGGCCAAGAATTGTCCTTTTTTAATATTCAAGGCCTTGCCTGTCTTTGCGGCCGCCTCAAGAAGATCTGTTTGACGGCAAAGGAAAGCCGGAATTTGAAGAATGTCAACGACTTCCGCCACGGGCGCACACTGATCAGGGCTATGAATATCGGTCACCACAGGAAGACTATAAGTCTCGCGCACGTGCGCCAAAATCTCCATACCTTCTTTTAGCGTCACACCCCGAAAGGATTTTATGCTGCTGCGGTTGGCTTTATCAAAAGAACTTTTATAAACAAGCCCTACTCCTACGCGCTGAGCAATTTCTTGCAGAGCATGGGCCATCTCAAGGGCGTGGGCTTTGCTTTCAATCACACAAGGCCCCGCCATAATGGAAAACGGCACGTCTTGACCAAAAGAAACAGGATTTTTGGTATCTTCACCAACATAAAGGGTACGGGGCTTAGATGTCATCATGAGTCCTTTCGTCTAACTATTTTTTTTGTGGGTCAAGGCAGCTGCCACAAAGGCCACAAATAAGGGGTGTGCCTCAAAAGGCCTCGATTTAAATTCGGGATGCGCCTGGGTTGCGACAAACCATGGATGGTCTTGAAGCTCGATCATCTCAGGCAGCTTGCCGTCGGGTGATAGACCTGTGATCTGCATGCCAGCGTCTTTTAACCGCTCCTGCCAGCGAATATCTACCTCATAGCGGTGACGGTGACGCTCCCACACATTTTCAGTACCATAAGCCTCAAAAGCCTTCGAGTTTGGCGTCAGCACACACTCATAAGCCCCAAGACGCATAGTGCCTCCAAGGGGCGTGTCGCTGTCACGTTTTTCCAGGGCGCCGTCTTTCTCCCACTCGGTCAAAAGACCAATAATGGCCTCACCCGTTTGGGAAAATTCGCTGGATACAGCATTATCAATGCCAAGGACGTTCCTCGCAAACTCAAGAACCGCCAATTGAAGACCAAGGCAAATACCTAAGTAAGGAACGCTGTTTTCACGAGCGTACCGAATGGCTGCCATTTTTCCGTGAGAACCGCGCTCGCCGTGTCCACCAGGTACCAAAATACCGTGATACTTAGAAAGACGCGCCCCGATTTCCTCGGCAGGAAGAGACATACCACTACGCTCGAGTTCTTGCGCGTCTATCCAATCGATGTCTAAGGACGTATCTTGAACAAGGGCGCCGTGAGCAAGGGCTTCGCCCAAGGATTTGTAGGCATCCTTCAGGCCTGTGTATTTACCTACAACAGCAATGGGTACTCTTTTCTGTGGGGCCTCAATATGGGACACGATGGCTTTCCAACGAGTCAGATCTACGTGACTAGATTCCTCTAGCCCGAAATGACGCAAGACTTCTTGGTCAAGGCCCGCTTGGGAATAAGTCAAAGGCACTTGATAAGTACTGGTCACATCACGTGCCTCAATCACACATTCGGGGCGCATATTACAAAAAAGTGCCAGTTTCTGTCTGGCGCTTTCTGGCAAAGGCTTTTCTGTCCGGCACAGGAGGATATCGGGCTGAATCCCCATGCGCTGAAGTTCTTTGACCGAGTGCTGGGCCGGCTTTGTTTTAAGCTCGCCAGCGCTGGCAATGTAAGGCACCAAGGTCAGGTGCATGAAAAGCGTTCGCTTATATCCTTTGCCGTGGGCAAACTGGCGAATGGCTTCCACAAAGGGTAAGCCTTCAATGTCTCCGATGGTACCCCCGATTTCTGCAATGAGGAAATCAACGTCCTCCTCGATATCACGCACGATGAATTCTTGGATCGCATCGGTAATATGAGGAATGACCTGGACTGTGGCGCCAAGATAATCCCCGCGCCGTTCCTTGGCAATCACGTGAGAGTAAATCTGCCCCGTGGAAACGGCGTCTGTGGCTCTGGCGGCGACCCCCGTAAAGCGTTCATAGTGCCCCAGATCAAGGTCTGTCTCAGCGCCGTCATCGGTCACAAAGACCTCGCCGTGTTGAAAAGGGCTCATGGTCCCTGGATCCACATTGATGTAAGGTTCGAACTTACGAAGACGCACTTTGAAGCCACGTGCTTGCAACAAAGCCCCAAGAGAAGCGGCCGCCAGTCCTTTACCTAAGGATGACGACACACCTCCTGTAACAAAAATATAGTGAGTCATTAAGACACTTTCTCCACGCCCATGGGCGGCTGTTTACTTCTTAGAGGTCGTTAGCGCCGGAGTTTCTTTTTTATCTGCAGCTTTTGTGTCTACTGCGGGTGTTTCTTGAGGTTGAGGCGCTGGGGCATTATGCACTTGACCAGGCACGAGGGGTGCTTCTGTTGTCGGCTCTGCCTTTAAGTTGTCCAAAAGGGATTTAGGAGCTTGCCCACCCTTAAATAAAATGGCAAGACCTAGGGTCGAGGCGAAAAAAAGTCCTGCCAAAATACCCGTGGCCCTTGTCAAAAGGTTCGCCGTGCCCCTTGTTGACATAAAGCCACCAGGACCGCCCCCCATTCCAAGAGCCCCACCTTCGCTTTTTTGCAAAAGTACAAGGCCAATCATCAGGATCGCCAACACAATATGAACAATGAGTAACGCTGTTTGCATCGTTTTTCTACACGCTTTAAAACTTGGGGCATTCTAAGACGATTGCCATAAAAATGCCAGCACTTTCTGGAAGGACTTTTTTTGTCTAAGCGTCTCTATCAACGAAAGAAATTCTATTTTTAATCAATTTTTAACGAAATAGCTGCATGATCTAACGCTGCTAGTAAAGGAATTATACCCATGAAAAAATA
This sequence comes from Alphaproteobacteria bacterium, assembly GCA_013911655.1. Classification (GTDB taxonomy): domain Bacteria; phylum Pseudomonadota; class Alphaproteobacteria; order Caedimonadales; family UBA1908; genus JACESU01. Next base: position 505,449 of record JACESU010000001.1, on the reverse strand, counting down.
TATCCCCCTCACCTTAGCCCTGCTTTTGGCCAATCCCGGACACACACGAGTTTTTGAACGAGCTGAATCCTCCCTTGACCGAGTAGAATTACTCCTTTCTGTGACTAGTGAACTCATGGACCTCAACGCCCACTTGGATAACCTCACTGAGCGCACAAGACGCGCCGATGACATCCGAATACTTAAGGATCAACTAAGAAGCGTTAGAAGAGCTGTCAGACGAGGCGCACCTCTTCCCAGTGAGGATAACATCCACACCTGGAAGAACGATTTTTTCCGCACACGAGACTTAGTCTGCAAACAAGTAGGCAGTGAACTTGAAAAGAAGCGGCGTCTTCGTGCTCCTTATCTTACTTCCAAAAGGAAAGCACACATGGATGACCTCATGAAAAGATACCATCATAAATGCGTTGTGGAAGGGCGCAACCTTAAGAATTTACCCCTTTCTGCAAGCAACGCGCGTTTAAGCGATAATATGATTGATCTCATCCGCCTTGCCAGAAAAGTAAACCGCAACTTTTAAAAATGCCCATAGAAAAAGCCCCGGCAATTTGCCGGGGCTTTTTCTATGCTTTGCGATCACAAAAACCAATTAGTTTTTTGTTTTAGCAATGAGCGCGTTGTACTTCTTGCTAAGGGCAATAACGGCCAAAGCCCAAGCACCCACGACAAGTCCCACAACACCGGTAAGATACGGCGCAATCACCATGATTTCTTTAGTCCCAAGGGCAAAGAACAAGATTTGCTGAATGGCGCTACCGCCAGCCTTACCAAGACGACCACCAATGACGTCTACGGCGGCTTTACCCTTGCTCTTAAGCTCGGCGTCCAAAGGAATGTAAGCCATTTCCTTGGTCGGATCAAAGTGCGCGTACTTAGTTCCCTTGGTCGCGATATTCTGAACCGCGCCGATGTAAACTAGCAGCACAGGAAGCGCAAGTCCCATACCCGCAGCAATCGGTCCAAAAACGTCTTCACCAAAGATACAGAAGAAGAACAACCCGCCCGTGACGATGGTCACCAAAGGTGTCACAATGGCGCCCACAAACCAACCAAAGGTCCTCACGATTCCCTTTGTAAACATGATGAGGAGGATCGTGGCGATACCGGTGTACTTCGAGAAGTGACCCATGAACGAGTTGTAATCGTTCGGGCTTGGGAACGCGATGCGGATGTTGTGCTTCCACACAACTTCGATCACGTTAATAGAGATACCATAACCGATCACGAGAAGAGCGATCAGACCAATATAGGGGTTTGTGAAAATGTACTTGAAGCTTTCACCCACACCAAGCTTTGGCTTGGACTTGCCTTTTTTAGTGCCGCCTGTATCTGTGCTTTTTTGATAGCGAGGATCCAGAAGTACCACCCGTGTGAGGTACAAATAGAAGCCAACGCACGCTGCACCCGCAAGAGCCACGGCCAAAGAGATGTAGCGCAAAGATACACCCCATGGATCAACGCCTGTTGCTACATGCTTACCCATTTCGGAAAGTTCTGTGTTCAGCATACCGGCAAAGATCAAGGAAATGTTCGCCATCATACCGAACAAGGAATAAAAACGCTTGGCTTCTTCAGTCTTTACGATGTCGTTAGCGAATTGCCAGAACAAAAGGGAAAGCATGACGCTGCCCCAAAGCTCGGACAAGACGTAGAACGTCGAATAAGTCCACACACCCCATACTGGAATAATCGCCTGCAAGCGAGGATACGCTGCTTTCATCGCATCAACAGCTTCAAGCGTTGGGTGGAAGTGCTCAAGATTTGGATAAATGATAAAACCAAAGGCAAGGAAGAACGCTATAAAAACCGCGATAATGCCCACAAAAAGCGTATCCCGGGAAAACAAGTTCGCCAGCTTTGCATACAAGACCACAAACAACACCGCCGCAGGCATGACGACGTAGAACTTGAGGGAGCTCAAGATTTCAGCGCCAGAACCCGGAGCCGTTAAAACCAAAGCATCTTTTGTGTTGCGTAAAATGGTGTAATTGAACAGAATGAAAAACATGACCATACACATGGGCAGAAATTTCTTCATTTCGTACCCATGAATTGGCCAAATCGCTGCGCGGAGTTTTCCAAATTCCGGCGCTGGCGTTGAGCTATTGTTTGCGGACATCGCGACAACCTTTTTGTTTATTTCAAAAACAGAAAACACCCACCGAAACGACTGTGTCTCGTGGATTGCTTTCAAACCTTATCAACCCCTTTAACGCCGATGCGTAAAGAGGGCCTTGTTCTTCTTGCAAGAAGAAAGATGTCTCCTTTTAACCTATTTAATTTCTTTTTGCACTCTCTTTTTTGACACAGCGTCCCGCACAACAACTTCCAACTTAAGGAATACTTAAAAATAAGTTTCTATATTTTTGAGAAATGACTAATAAATTCTTTTCATTATGATAATTGTCCGTTTGACAAAGCATAAAAATATTTATATGGGCGTGCCGTCTGTAAGCATTTGTTTTGTTGATAAGTATAAATTAAACTCTTTATAACCATATAGATGCATCATTTTTCATTCACACAGCCTGATCTTTACCCCAGTCAACTTTGTATTTTGAACGCCCTTTTTTTGACCAAGATGGCACCAACTTTCTTTTTCTTCACAGATGGTGCAAAGATATCACAGAAGCAGCCCCTCGGGTTTTACATATCATAATGAACATTCTTCCTTACCAATTTTGATCTATCCCGGCTTTTTATAATTTTTTCCTCCATCATTTTGACAGAATCACTTAAGAAGGGTATTTTGTGTCCTGTATATAGATGCCTTTTTGGCCCCCTTCATATTGATAAGGAAGTTTAATGGAAAAGAGCTTTGAAAAAATGATGTCTGGCTATCAAGCTTTTCGCAGAAAATATGCCCTTGGCAATAAGTCCATCATGCGTTCTCTTTCTCAAGACGGCCAAAATCCCAAAATTATGGTTGTGGCCTGCTGCGACTCACGCGTTGATCCAGCACTTATTCTGCAGTGCGATCCAGGCGATCTTTTTGTGGCTAGAAACGTTGCAAACCTTGTCCCTCCCTACGAGAAAGACGGCGCCCGTCATGGCACCAGTGCCGCCCTTGAGTTTGGTATCTGCATGCTAAAAGTCAGTCATTTGATCCTTTTGGGACACAGTCAGTGTGGCGGTGTGGCTGCGCGCATGCAACAAACAACCATGGATAAAAACGATTTTATTTCCAGTTGGATGTCAGCCGTTAAAACAGATCCCCTGCCCCACATGACCATGGACGATTACGCCAAAGAGTCCCTGCGCCAATCCCACGAAAACGCCCTGACCTTCCCGTGGATCAAGGACCGCGTGGACGCGGGCACCCTGATTATCCACGAGTGGTTTTTTGATATTAAGTCAGGACAAGTCTTCACCCATCAAAAAGATCAAAGCGTGTACGTCGCCCTGTCCGAAGCCCCCCTTAAATAAAGGGGGCTATCCTAAAATTTCAAGAAATTGCCCCCATTCGTCACTGCGTCCCAGGCGTACTTCGCAGGTAATCAGCTCTTTCATGGGAGGCGCTTCAAAAATGCTTGCAGGAAGTGTCATGTCTTCCAGCGCAATGCGCGCCAACGTAAAGTGAGGAAAATAATCGTTTCCTGTTTTCTGTAAAGGGGTAGCGCGCTGTTCTTTTAAAAAACCAACCACCTCTTCTTGCAAGCTGATGAGAGACTCCTCCCGGCGCACCCCATGTCCCACCCACAGACCTGACTGTCCAGGGGCCTCATCCAAATGTGCATAGAAATGCAGGGGCATCACACTGATGGAACGCCCTAAAAACGGCACCGCACACGAAAGCGCACCGGCTGTATCACGAGCATTGAATTGACTAAGGGTAACATGCGCTAACGCACGCGCCGGTGTCAGGCAGTAATTCATCTGCCTATCTTGAAAAATTGACGCTGTCTTAAAGTAAGCCTCTTGCACTTTTTCACTGGGACATAGAGCAATATTAAAGCGTGTTTTCATAAGCTTTTCTCCTCTTCATTGTGCCATATGCCAATCGCGTAAAAAAACCGTTTTGATGCACTCCACTGCGTCCGAGTCTGCCAATACCACTCCTAGTTCTCGGTTCTTCTCTAATGATTGGGGGTAAAAATTCGCGGACCCCACATATATTTTTTCACTCTCTTCACCCGCATCCAGGATCATCACTTTCGCGTGACCATAAAGATGGGTCATGAGCCGCACTTGTGCCCCCATGGCTTTTAAATGACGTTGATGGGGAATATTATCATCCCTTGATTTGCTAAAGGGAAAGGGCATCATTAAAAGTCGCACCTCTATACCCCTGCGCACCGCCTCTGCCATGGCACCAACAAGCATTCTGTCTTGGATATCTTGCTGATAGATCCACAAACTTTTCTTAGCCGACGCCACCAGAGCAACAAAGGGCTCTCGTCCTGCATCGGGACTCCATATAAAGCGTGTGCCCGTCAAAGAAGTTGGCTCACGGCGCGCATCTTTATAGAAAACATAGAGAAGCTCTTTGATTGCGCTCTCTTCTGTCAGCGTAACCATAAAATCCCGGGCAGGTTTTTCGGTGGTATGCCCATCAAAGGACTCTGTGTCCCAATTTCCGGTCCCCACAAGGGCATATTTTTTATCGACGACGAGCATTTTATAATGAAGCTGATCAAAATCTTCAGGCGCTTCATATACTTTGATCCCGACTCGCTCGAACTGCGCTTTGCGCGTCTGAGACTGATCCACTTGACGGTCATGACGATACATATTTTTAGTTAATAAAATTTCAACACACACGCCCCTTTGTGCAGCTTCCCTTAGGGCCCCCACGACCGTGTCATCGGTCAGTTTATAAGCCGCCACCTGAAGATTTTCTTTGGCATCTTGAATCGCTTTTAAAAGCGGCATCCTTCCCGCATCAGGCAGCACAATCACACCGCTTTGTGGCCAATCACGAGGAAGCGCCCACAACGTCACTTGCCAAAGCAAGGTCACCACACAGAGAAACACAGGCCTTAGCATCAAAACTCCTGCCTTGAAAATCATGAGACGTCAACAGGTTACAGAATATTAAAGGGAAGAGAAAGAGTTATAACTTTTTCTCTAGTTGTCGCCCTCCTGAAGAAAGAAAGCGCATATTTTCTTCTTCATTCCACACAAAAAACTGCCATCCTAAATGCGTATAATATGCGATCGCCTCTTTTGCTGCGTTCACATAAAGCTGTCTCACGCCTAAGGACCGCGCCTTTTCACAGATAAGATCCTCAAGAGCGCGTCCATATCCTTGACCTTGATGATCTTGTGTAATGGCGAGCATCCGTACAATGGCGATTTGAGGAGAGATATGATCGAGCCTTACGGTGCCTATGGGGCGCCCTTCCTTTTTAAGAAGAAGAGGATACGCCCCTTCTTTTGTTTCATCAGGATGATGGGGATCATAGTGGGCACAGCCCCGCGCCTCGAATAGGACGCGCCGCCTAATTTCGTGATAATGCGCCCAGTCACCAGCTATTGTCACACGCTCCAGCGTTAGAAAGGACATAGGCGTCTTTTCTTTCACCGCAAGCGCCACCGCAAAACGGCCGCGGCCACGCGCGCGCCAAAAAGTCTTGCAGTACACGCGTCACCTTCGTCAATTAGCAGGGCCTTATCACGACTGGCTGTTGCCATAAGCCCCAACCAAGATCCAGATTGGTTGATCTCTTGTCCGTCTTTTTCATAAAGGCTCCCAAGCTTATGTTGCCCCACCCACACCATGCCGTGCTGCAAGGCAAAAAAGGACAAACTCGTGAGGGTTGAAAGCTTATCCCCGCTAGGACTTGAGCCGACCGTAAAGCCTGCCGCAATTTTATCAGACCAAGGTTGGTCCAACCAAAACAGGCTGCTTGCATCCATAAATGCCTTAAACCTAGCACTGACCCCGCCCATATAGGTCGGCGATCCAAACACAAGACCCTCTGCCTTATGAAGCATTCGCCAGGCGCTGGCTTCTAGGTCAGAGACACAAAGGACCTTGCAGTCTTGAAGGTGCACGCGCACGCCTTCTTCAACGCACAATGCCAAACGCTTTGTGTGCCCGGCCCCACTGTCGTAAAGAATCACAAGGCTCATGACGCGCGTTTTTCTGAGTGCATGTGACAATCATGGAGAAACGCGTCGATGTCTTCTGCCGTCGTCTCAAAACTTGTCACAAACCGGTAAACATCGGGTCCCAACAGCGGCCACTGATAGAAAAAGTGACCACATTGGGTCAAGTGGGTTGCCAGCGCCTTCGCCATTTGCACAAAGACCGCATTGGCCTCGGTGGGGTAAAGAAGTTTTGCCTCAGGCACGCCCGCAAGACCAAAGGCAAGCCTCTGGGCGGCGGCGTTCGCGTGGGCGGCGTTACGAAGCCATAGATCATCTTCTAAAAGACACGCAAGCTGAGCCGAGATGAAGCGTTGCTTTGAGGCAAGCTGCCCTTGGCGTTTGCGAATATACTCAAAATCCTGAGCAAGCGCTGGATTAAAAAAGATGACAGCCTCGGCCAGCATGGCGCCATTTTTCGTCCCCCCAAAGGAAAGCGCGTCCACGCCCACGCGCCAAGAAATGTCCCCAGGATCACACCCAAGGCTGGCGACCGCATTGGCAAAACGCGCGCCGTCTATGTGAAGAAAAAGCCCCCAGGTGCGGCAAACTTTTGACAGTGCCTCGATCTCTTGGGGTGTGTAGACTGTCCCCACCTCCGTGGATTGGGTCAGCGTAAGGGCGCGAGGGCGTGAATGATGCGTGCGGTTTGCCTCTGCCAGGCGACAAAGGGCGTGGACTGCTTCTGGTTTTATTTTGCCTTTTTCGCCAGTTGCCGTCAGGACTTTGGCGCCCGTAAAGAACTCTGGCATACCGCATTCATCTTGCATCACATGGCTCCAGGGATGGGCGATGATGGCCTCGTAAGGACGCACAAGGCAGCTAAGGGCGCTTGAATTGGCGGCCGACCCATTAAATACAGGAAAGACCGCAAGATCCTGTTTTTGAAAAAGTTCTTGAAAGGCACGTGTCAAAGATTCAGTAACAGCGTCTTGACCATACGCCTTGGCGCTTCCACGCGAAGCCTGCTGAAGACGCTGCCAGATTTCGGCGCTTACCCCAGCTGTGTTATCGCTTGCTAGAAAGGTCATGGGACGTCTCCTGGGAAAGGGGAACCTTTGCTAGTGGTGCGCCGGTAACTATCAGAAGTCAAGGAGATTTACGCCCCCAAATTAAACAGGATTTTGCTTTTTAGAAAAGAATCCTCCATAGATAGATACAGAGGATCTCTTATGTATTTAGAAATTACTAGCGTTCCCACGCAATGGGCCCTAGCTTTAGGACTTCTTTTCTGAATGCCTCAATAGATAACTGAGGTTTCAGTTCTTGGTCCTCCATCAACTTTATCCCCATAAAATTGCTACCTTTAGAGTTTTTGAAACTGCAATTAAATGTCATTCCTCCACAGGTGATGTTATCTTCCGTATGAGTAATTTCCAACCCACTCACAAGGGTAAAGGTTCTTGTCCAGCGATAATCCTCTTCTTCTAAATTGCTTGCAACAAGACTAGAAGCGCTGAAAACTACCATCGCCACGTACATAAGATTTTTCATTCTTTTCCTTCCTGCTTAACTTACTGATTTTATGGATTTAGAAAACTTGAGCGTCTTTTGCTCTCACGGACAACCATTCCATGAACAAGGGAGCCTCGCAAGCCCCCTTGTTGTTTTCGTTAACCTTTTGTGTAAAAAGTAACGGTTGGTACCAAATGACCCAGAAACGCGTCATCAATCTCTTGGTTAACCCCGTTCCACGTATCTCCCATAAAGCGCATGCGATATTTATTCACGTGAACGCGAAGTTTTTCGATTATAACCCATTAATACTTTCTTTGCTTTTTATCTCTAAAATAAAATAGATACCCATGAGGCACACTCCACTAAGAAAGGAAAAAATAATGAAATATTTCAAATACACACTCCTTGTCTCTTTATTAATTTCAGGCGTCTTAAAAGCAGAATGTCCGCCAGAACTTTCCCACGACGAGGCGAGGATGATTGCAAACGGGGAGAAGTATAGCGAGCTGATTAGACAATTCGAGCCCTTAGGAGACATGAAAAACAATGTCGTCAAAAAAGGAACATCTAAGCTTTACACAACACCTACTTTGATCTCTCAAGAAGAAGACACTGTTCCACTCAACTGGAAATGTACATACCAATACAATGGAAAAGCAACAAAAAGACAATGGCAGTTTTCTATATCTATTCCGAAACTAGCCACTGAACATTAATAAGTACGAATCAGAAAAATATACAATTTATAAAATAGTATACTCGTATTAACTGCCTAGAAGAACTTAGGCGAAATGAGGGGTCAAGAAGGCGTGGTTTCTTGACCCCTCTCGTATAGATACCTATTTCATAGAGTATATTGTCACAACTGGGATCAAGGAGCAAAGAAACGCATCATCAATCTCTTGGTTAACCCCGTTCCACGTCTCTCCCATAAAGCGCATGCGATATTTATTCACGTAAACGCCAAGTTTTTCAGATTCAAAGTAATACCCTATGTCCTTTAAGGCTTTTTCCACATAGGCGTTTACGTCTCCTTCAATGGAGGGACGTAGGTCGAAAGGCGTTGGGTAATATCCTACACCAAAGTCTGTCGCAAGGTGGGCCCACGGAAACAAGGGACCGGGGGCCGTACGCCCTTCTTGGATATCTGCATAGGCAACAATATTGCGCCCATCAATGGTGTGACGATCTATGAGCCCTTTTAAAAAGGCTCCGCCTGTACTGATTTGCGCGGGTGTAAAAGGGGTAAACTTGAACCAATCGGATCCATCACCGTTGGCATAGCCTGGGGTATGAAAGTGCACGCCAAGGGTGCAGGAGTTAATACTGGTTGCACACCCTTCAAGGGTATTCAAATTGCGCCACTTACTGGGCCCCGCATGCCAGGCGCGGTGGGTTTCGTCCACTAATTGAAAGACGGGCACTTGATCGGGATAATGCAAAACCTGCCCCTCAACAAGATCAGGATCGCTCTCCATGATCTGAGCGCCTGTGAGTTGAGGAATGAAAAAATGGGTACTGACCCCATCTCCACCATTTTCTTTGCTTTTTGTCAGACGTCGAAGCGAGTCATACAGCTCTGTCCCCATACAGGATACAGAGACGGCGCGTGGTACAATTTTGATTGCGTCGCCTTCTGATGTTTTTGAAAAATTCTCCGACGGCAAGCGAATGACATCCACATTCATTTTTGGCGCCTTGTGGCACAGGGATAGACGCTCTAGATCGGGGATCTCTTCATGACTTGCTTGAAGAGACATGAATGAGGCTGCGAAGCCTACCGCCACAGCAACCGATAACTTTATGAAATCCATAAGAAACTCCTCCATTTTTGTCACAACATCAAAAGGCTAGCACGCCTGATTGTGACGAAAAAGGAGATTCTTGACTCTCATTTAAACCACGAAAAAACAAATATTTAGTCATAACTTAGATCTTTTGCTTTTCCATGAAAAATTTTGTACGCCAAAAACGTATACCCGATCAGCACAGGCAGAACGACAAGCGCTCCCCACAAGATGATCATAAGCGACTCGGGCGCACTAGCGGCCTCTACAATGAGCATTTTCTCTGGAATAATATAAGGGAAAAAGCTGTAGGCAAGGCCCACAAAACAAAGCACATAAACCCCCACAGTCATCACAAAAGGCACCCAGCAATGCTGATCATTTTCTTTAGGCAGTTTTCTTAAGACTCTCTCTAACCCGATAACCAAAATTCCTGTAAGAAGAGGAATGGGCAATAAGAAAAGCATATTGGGAAAGGAAAACCACTTTTCAAAAATACGCATACTCACCGACGGTGTTGAGACGGACACAAGGATAATCCCAAGGACCGTGACACGAAGGGCGACAGTCGCCCACCTCACCGCTTTTCTTTGAAGGACCCCTTCTGTTTTCATAATAAGCCACCCCGCCCCAATAAGACAGTACCCAGCCACCACACACACACCCACAAGGGCCGCAAACGCCGTGGTCGCCATCGACGTCTCAAACCCAACGATGTAGCTTCCCAGCATATACCCCTGGGAAAAAGCAGTGATGAGAGATCCCCAAAAGAACGCCCTGTTCCAGGCATCTTTGTGGTGAGATTTGGCTTTGGCACGAAAGTCAAAGGCGACACCCCGCAAGATCAGGCCGCAGAGCATAAAGGCAACCGGCAGATAAAGATGCCTCAGAATAATCCCATGTGCCTCGGGAAAGGCCACAAGCAAAAGCCCGACACCCAACACAAGCCAGGTTTCATTAGCATCCCAAAAAGGCCCAATAGAGCTGATCATTTTATCTTTTTCAGCGTTATCAGCGCGCCTAATCAAGACCCCAACCCCAAGATCATACCCGTCAAGAACTGCATAGATCAGCATGGCAAGGCCCATCAGCCCTGCAAATACCAAGGGCAACCACTGCCCGTTATGAAAGATCTCCATAGCTTGTCTCCTTACTGTGAAAAGACTTCTGCAATGGCTTGACCAGAGCCAACCCCGCCTGCATCAGAAGGCGTCACAGCAGCTTTTCTTGCCATATAAAAAAGCGTGCTGATAAAGGCTAAAAGTAATACCACATAAATCGACAGATACATGGTAAGGCTAAGCCCAATCATGGGGGTGGGTACGTCTGACACCGCGTCCTTTGTGCGAAGGACACCGTAAACAAGCCATGGTTGTCGTCCGATTTCTGTGACGTACCACCCCGCCACTGTGGCGACCCATCCTGAAAAAGTCATGGGCACAAGGCATCTGGCCAAAAAGGGTGTGATTTCACCTCGGCGGTAAAGAACGAATGCGGTCGCCCATGCCGCCAAAAGCATTAAAACGCCCGTAAAAACCATCACACGAAATGCCCAAAACACGGGGGCTACGGGTGGATGATTGCCCACAAATTCATTAAGTCCTTTGATCTCGCCGTCTAATTCATGGGTTAAAATCAAACTTGCAAGTTTTGGAATTTCAACCGCGTAATCATCACGGCGTTCCTCTTCATTGGGAAGCGCAAAGACAAGCGCTGGCGCACCTTTTTGAGTCTCCCAAATGCCCTCCATGGCAGCCACTTTTTGCGGTTGATGCTTTAGGGTATTAAGGCCGTGCAAATCTCCCACAACAATCTGAATGGGAATCAAGAGCGCACAAACGGTGATCCCAGTCCTAAGAGCGGCTCTCACGGCTGGCACACGGTCCCCGCGCAACCACCGGTACGAAGACAACCCTACAACAAAAAAACCCGCCGTAAGGCCTGACGCCAAAAGCATATGCGTCATTCTATAGGGAAAGGATGGGTTAAAGATAATCGCCATCCAATCAAGAGCGTAGGCTTTTCCGTTGATGATTTCAAAGCCTGCTGGCGTTTGCATCCAGCTATTAAGCGCCAGAATCCAGAAAGCCGAAAGACTAGTCCCCAGTGCCACAAGAAAGGTTGCCAGCGTATGCAGCCATGTCGGCACACGGCTAAATCCAAAAAGCATAATGCCTAAGAACGTTGCTTCCAAGAAAAAGGCTGTCAGCACTTCGTATCCTAGAAGAGGGCCCGCAATATTCCCTACGCTCTTCATAAACCCCGGCCAGTTGGTGCCAAACTGAAAAGACATGGTAATGCCGCTGACAACCCCCAGAGCAAAACAAAGGGCAAACACTTTTGTCCAGAAATAATAGGCATCCATCCACTTTTGATCCTGCGTCGCTGAAAAACGTGTCTTGAAAAAGAACAAAAACCACGCAAGAGCAATGGTGATCGATGGGAAAAGAATATGAAACGTAATATTGGCTGCGAACTGCACACGTGCCAAAAATGCCGGATCAACGGACATAGGGAATTCTCCTTACCTCAAGTTCTTTAAGTGGTTATTCATGTCTTTCGATAACTAAGCGGTTTTCTGAGTAGCAAATTGATCGTAAGCTCGCAAAGCGTCGGCCGCATACATAAGGGAAGGCCCTCCTCCCATATAGACAGCCATTCCCAGAACTTCAGCAATCTCCTGACGGGTGGCCCCAAGGCGCACAAGACTTTTTGCATGAAACCCAAGACATCCATCACAACGCGCCGCAACACCTAGCGCTAAGGCAACAAGCTCTTTTGTTTTCTCATCCAAAGTTGATGTTTTAGTCGCCGCCTTGGCAAGGGACGAAAACGCCGTCATCACCTCAGGCACATGCGTTGCCAGTTCTCGTGTATAGGCACTAAGATCAGCAGTGATATGGGTATAATCTTTTGTCATGGTTAATACTCGTTGTTACAAAAACCTGATAGTGAGCACAGCACTTAATGGTTAAAATTATCATAAAAAACAGAGAACATCACCTCATTTCCTTGACAATAAATAGCCCAATCAACGTCTAGTTTTTTCATTTGAAGAAAGTGCCGCACACGCATACGGAGAGTAAGAATCTAGTGAGTTGAAATAATAAAAAAAGTAACCAGAGAAGTGCTTAATAAAAAATTAAGTTCTCTTGCATAACTTTACAAATAAAATATCTCTTTCAAGGAAGTATCATGCTTGATGAAAAAACCATCTCAGTGATTAAGGCGACCATTCCCATCCTAGAGCAGCACGCAGAAGCACTGACTGAACACTTTTACACACGGATATTTGTCCATCATCCTGAAATAACTCCTTTTTTCAACTCCGCACATCAGGTCTCAGGCCAGCAAGCGCGTGCCTTGGCTGGCGCCGTCTGTGCTTATGCTAAACACATCGATAACCTTAGCGCCCTTTCTGAGGCCGTTGACCTCATTGCTCAAAAACACGTTTCTCTTCAGGTGCGGGCCGATCAGTACCCTATTGTGGGCAGCAATCTTCTGGCGTCCTTCAAGGAGCTCCTTGGCGAGGCCGCGACCGATGAAATCCTTGATGCATGGGGAAAAGCATACACGCTCCTTGCCCAGATTCTTATTGCAAGGGAAGCTCAAATCTATCAAGAACAGGCAGACACCCCCGGCGGATGGCAGGGCTTTAAGAATTTTCGCCTTTTAAAACGAGAAGACGAGAGCGATATCATTACCTCTTTTTATTTCGTGCCAACAGATAACAGTGCCATTCCCGCTTTCAAACCAGGACAGTATATTACCGTGCGTGTCCCCAGTCCTTGTGGTCATACAACCATGAGAAATTATAGCCTGTCCGATAAGCCTGGTCAAAATTGGCTTCGCATCAGCGTCAAACGAGAAACAGGCAGCAACGCAAAGAGCCCTGATGGGTATGTGTCAAACTTTCTTCACAACCACCTTCAAGTAGGTAATCTTCTAGAACTTGGCTCCCCTTGCGGACACTTCACCCTTGACAGCACCAAGGGTGTTAAGCGACCCATCATGTTTCTCGCTGCAGGTGTGGGGATTACGCCTTTAATGAGCATGACTCTTACTGCCCTCGATCTCTTCAAAGACCGGAAAATTTACTTTATACACGGCGCGCGCCAAAAAAAAGTTCAGGCTTTTAAAAAAATCCTGGATGAGCTCGCCCTTGCAAACCCCAACTTTACCGCCCATCATCGGTACAGTCACGCGCCCTCAAACGCTCCGCTTCCCCAAAACACCTCTAGTATTGGCCTCATTGACGCAGACCTGATCAAGCGCTTTACGCCAGAACGGGACGCTGATTACTATTTCTGCGGCCCTCCCCTCTTCATGGCGCACATTAACAAGATCTTACAAGATTGGCAGATTCCCTCAGAGCGGATCCATTTCGAGTTTTTCGGCCCGCTTCAAAGCCTTACTGAGGCGCACGCAGAAGATGCACGCGAGCAACGACGCATTTAGACGTGTGTGACACAAGGATGAGGGGCCTCTTGTGTTTTTATGCAGCATCCATTTCAAGCTGATAGTACACTTCATCAATCTGATCGATGTGTGTGCCGTTTTGTGACTTAAGCAGGGCGATCACATCAAAATCTCCTGCCTTTTCTGAGCGTAAAACGTACCGGATGGTGCAACTTGTGTTATCTTTTGCCGGAATCACGTAAATGACCTCAAGGGTCCAGGGCCCTGTAAGTGCGCGACACTGATCAATCTGCGATATAAGGTCAGACGCTTTGGCCACAAGCACTTCTCCGTTGGCGATCTTTTTAAACGAAGGCGCAAACAAAAGGGAGACCTCTTCTTGCCACTCTTGCCCTCCTTCTTTTCCCATGCGCGCTTGAAGCGCATTATAACCATGTCCTAACAAAGAAACACACGTCATGGCCTCTTCCTTTCGTATGTCCACCTAGGGTCTTTTCATCATCAAAGTACGAGCTGTTAAAATCTGCACTGTTTCACCGCGCTGATTTTTTGTGATCGAACGCATGGTCACAACACCACGGTCCGGCTTAGACGCAGACGGCTTGACCTCAAGCACCTCGATTTCCACATGAATCACGTCCCCTGGTTTTGTGGGACTGGGCCACGTGATCTCGCCTCCAAGGCCAATGCGCCCTTCGGCAATGGGGCACGCCCCTAAAATAAGGCGCATGCTCATGGACGCCGTGTGCCAACCACTAGCAACAAGGCCACCAAAAACACTCTTTTTCGCAGCCTCTGGGTCCACATGAAAGGACTGAGGATCAAACTCAGTGGCAAACGCAATGATCTCTTCTTGAGTCACATGCTTTTCACCACTGATAAATTTTTGACCTGACGAGAAATTCTCCAAATAATAGGGTCCCTCGTTTGATGTGTTTGCGTTCCCCATCTGCCTTCCCCCGTTTTTGTGATGCATCAAGATCAAACGCTATCATCACGAACCCCTACAAGCAAGTAGGCCTTTTGGGGATGTCATGCACGATCCCTTTTTAGGGTTCAAACGAAGAAACACAACTAAGGAACTGAGAACAAATTTTTGAGTGGGGCGTCATAGAGATGGCGGAGGGGATGGGATTCGAACCCACGATACGGGGAAACCCGTATAACGGTTTAGCAAACCGTCGCCTTCAGCCTCTCGGCCACCCCTCCATAAAGGATATGTAATCACTATAGATATCTGAAGACCCTGTCAAGGCAGAGGCGTAGTTTTTTGCATAGAAAAAAGAGGGAGCAGCCCTCCGTTTCACGAACCCCAGGCGCTGGGAAGAAATAACATCTCTTAGCGCGCCCCTGGCACTCTCCTATCAAGAACGAAGGCCAGGCAAGCCCGACCTTCTGACAACCAAGACTTAAGCAGCTGCAGCAGCTTTTGCTTGCTCCATATTCCTATAAGAGGTTGAGGGTTCTTTACGCACGGCGTCTTTTCTTGTCTCGGTCACTGAGTCCAGGGTCTTTTTAGGCAGGATCGCCGTACATGCCGTGGAAACCGCAGGTCCGGCAAACGGCACACCACTCGCCATGGCAGCCGCCGCACCCGCTTTACAGCCAAAACTTAAGGTCTTTCCTTTGGCAGAACCAATTTTTTGAACAAACTTCGCTCGTATAACTGTCATATCAGAGCTACCTATTTTTGAAAGCGCTTTCTCGGCAAATTTTGAGGCTTTAAACCCTTCTAGATCCTGCTCATAGCATAGAAGCATCCCTGTCAACGCCACAATTTCAATGCGCGCCCCAATGCCGTCTAGCGAGCGAAGAGAAAAGACGCCCTCTTTAGCATCTCCTTTACGGCAAAGCTTTGCAGATCCGTGCTTTGTCAACGTTGACAGAAGTTTTTCTGCGATGGCGTCATCGGAAAGCTTTGAGAAGGGATTCCAGATTGCTTGAGAAGAAACGCTTGTGAGCGTCATACCAGAAAGCATAACCCCAAGAGCGAGTGTTTTTTTTGTGCTGTTTTTCATAAAAGTCCCCATCTGTTTTGAACACGAGACTTCATTTTGAGAGTGAGCAGTTAAATTTTTATTAAAAATCAAAATTATTAATAAAAAAAGGATGGGAGATTCTCCCATCCTTTCCTTAAAGCTTTTTAAGCTGCAGGGGCTGCGCAAGCACTGGCAGCAAGTGTGCTGACAGGCACGCCGCCTTTATCCAAGGCACCACTCGTCATGATCTTACACGCGAATGTCTTTACAGGACCTGATGCTTTTTTAATGTCAGCCAGTAGACCCGTCCTAATAGCAGCCAAATCTTCCGTTCCCAAGGTCTTAACAGCGTTTGTACGGAACTTAGATTCTTTAAAACCATCTACCCCTGAGTTGTCACAAAGAAGCATACCGACAGCAGCAAGAGGTTTCACCTTACCGACAACACCATCGAATGAACGGATGGTAAGGGGCTTTACCGTGCTTCCCTTGGCACAAGCCTTTGCCGCACCGTATTTTGCGACGGTGTCAATCAAGCCATTCACAATGGTGTCGGTCCCTGGCACTGAAAAGGGCAAAGAGAACGCGTGTGCTGACTGTGTAACGCCAAGACCAGCAACCATGCAGCAGCTGAGTAGTACTTTCTTAAATGATGACATGTTAACCTCCAGTTATTCTTGTTACCACCATCTTTACTATAGAAAACAAAGATTAATTTTTAGCTAAAAATGTCAAAATTAAGTGTTTACGCTTGATTTTTTCCTGTTTTATGACATGGTAAAAATATTTTTTATAAGAATGGAAACCAAAATGGATATATCTAAAATCTCTGTTGGCAAAAATGTGCCTTGGGACGTAAATGTGTTGATCGAAATCCCCATGGGCGGAGATCCCGTCAAATACGAATTCGATAAAGAATCAGGCGCCATGTTTGTGGACCGCTTTTTACACACCGCGATGTACTATCCTGCCAACTATGGCTTTATTCCCCATACGCTCAGTCAAGACGGGGATCCCGTGGACGCTCTTGTTTTGGGTCAAATCCCTGTAGTACCAGGCGCTATCATTCGCTCTCGTCCCATTGGCATGCTCGTTATGGAAGACGAGGCAGGGCGCGATGAAAAGCTATTGATGGTCCCCACAACAGATCTTAAGCCTTATTACGTCAATGTAAAAAGCTACCGCGATGTGCCAGAAATCTTGCGCCGCCAAATCCAGCACTTTTTCGAGCATTACAAAGATCTTGAAGAAGGAAAATGGGTGCGCGTTCTAGAGTGGCGCGACGAGCAAGAAGCCGCTAAGTGCATTCTAGAGGGCATTGAAGCCGCTAAGAAATAGCTCAATCAAGGACGACACCCTGCCCGTGTCGTCCTTTTCCTTAAAAAACTCATCCTTAACGCCCGCGGCTTCTGTCCGACGCGCTCTTTTGTCCGTTATCCTTGACCACAACGGTTGTGCCCCTTTTATCTGGCAAAGATCCTGCGTAAACCACTGACACAGAAGCTGTAAACAAAATGACCAAAACTAGAGAAAGGATTTTCATGAGAATCCTCCTGATATCACTGCCTCTTCTTTCATTGTACGCGCAGAACAGAAACTTTGAAGAATTTCCATGCAGAAAAGCAAGCAAACACTTCATAAAAAAGAAATTAACTTAATTATATCGCTTAAAAGAAATCTTTACGCTTAAGAAGATGAAGTGGACGCACACTGTTTTATCATCAAGAAAGTTTCTGTTTGATCACAAGGCACTTCGTTTCCTTCGTTGGAAACAGAAATGAAGTGAAAACCCGCTTTTTGATGAATTCGCTTAATTTGCGCAGTTTGCACATGAGGTTCAATAAAAAACTGTGCAAGGCAACGATCAACCTCTTCTTTGAAAAAAGAAACGAAGGCTTCTAGCAAAGGGGTTGCAAGCCCTCTTCCCAAGAAATCCTTATTTCCAATACCAAAATCAATACTGTAACTGCGGCCATGGGTGCAAAGATGATGTTTCCACACATCCGGGATGGTGTCATCTTGAGTAAGGGGCGCTGTAATCAAAAAGGAAAACGGCACATCTAGATGGCTTCCAACCCAATAAGTTAAAACACCATTTAGATAAGAAGACGGCTCTTTACGGCCCTGCATGAATGTCACAATATCCTGCTTGTGAGCCGGACTATTGTCCCAGACAGCTTTCATATGAGGCTCACCTAACCAAGATAGAATCAGCTCTTTATGGCATATCTGTGCCTTTTCAAAGGTAAACGACGGCATAATTTGAGTTCTAGAAACAGAGGGGGGCCTCTGAAGCAAGGATTCTCTCAAAATAAACCTCATCTTTTTTTGCTCGCCTTTCCTTCTTGTTATCAAATCATGCCTATAAATGAAAGAGATTTTATGTGTAAAAAACTAAGAACACGAATAGTGCATTATTTCAAGAAATAGATAATTTCTATATATAAGAAAAAAAAATTGCGCACACCCTTATTCATATACCCATTTTTGCATTGACAACGAGAGACCTAACTATAGAAAATATAGATATTTTCTATTAATTTTGCGTCCTGCCATGTCCTCTTTTGAAAAAGAAATTGCTTACTTTTATGGCGTCAAAGAGACCTCCCTTGTCGCAAAACACTACCTTGAGGCCCTTGCTTCTCTTAAAGAAAACGTATCTTCTCCTATTAACATCACCGCGCTCACGTGCCTCACCCGCGCTTATAAAGAAGTACGCTCTCAAACAGGCCTTACCTTTGATCCGTCCGTCGCTGCAAAGTGGGAGTACTCTCTCACATTGCCCATCAAGAACATAAACCCTTTGACAGCATCGTTGATATTATGACGACTCTTTACGAAAGTGTCTTTTGTATAAAATCTCCCTTAATCCGACAGGCCGCCTGGCTTCGCGCGTTTTTGTACTGTTATAAAAACAGACTGGTAAACGAGCCTATCTCACAAGAGGATCAAGACTTTCTTTTGGCTGTGGCCCGTAAAAACCGCGTGCTCCTTGATGAATTGGCCCTTGACAAAACAAGGCCCTCCTGACGATAATAGCGTATGTTTTATAAGGTGCTTTTTCTCATGCGCTTCGCAGGCTTTTCCTGCACGTTTTTCACCACCTTCACCACCGCTGCGTAGCGGCGGTCATCTTTTGTTTTCCTTTGAATGTTGTCCTTATACGCGTTTCCTCCCTTAAAGGAGCTTTGTAATGTTTAAAAAAATCTGCCTCTCGCTATCATTCCAATTGATAGTGATCGTAGGCCTTGTGTTTGCCTTTGGGAACTGGGTCCCCTTGCCTGTTAAATCTGTGTCATATGGCCTTGCCCTCACGTTAAAAGAGGGGCTTGTCTGGTGTATCCCCTTTGTCATTTTCTCATATATGTTTTCGTGTCTTACTGGCTTTCGCCAGGGGGCGGGAAAATTTGCAGCTGGCACCTTTATTGCCTGTCTGCTTTTAGGCGTGTGTCTATCCAATGCCACGGCCGCGTTCCTGTCTTATGGGGTTGCCCATACGTTTCTTGACTCCATTGGGGTCATGCCCTCGACGTGCCTCAAACCCACTTTGTGTCTCGAGCCTGCGTGGGCCTTTTCTTTGCCTAAACTTGTGGCTAATGACCATGCTTTGATGGCAGGTGTGCTCTTAAGCTTTATCGCACCATTTGCACTCTCTGATGACAAGATTCAAACCACGGCAACTCTCCTTAAAAAATATGCAGATTTTTTGTTGAATAAAATCTTCATCCCTCTTTTGCCTTTGTTGGTTTTAGGCTTTGTCTTCAAGATGGAACATGAAGGCATCCTTGCACACGCTTTTGGGATTTACGGAAAAGTCGTCCTACTTTTTGCCGTAACGCAGTGCCTTTATCTTTTGTTTCTATACGCCCTCGGCGCCCGATTTCATCCAAAAACGCTTTTGAAAAGTCTTCAGGCTGTCCTGCCATCGGCCCTCGCCGCCTTTACGACTATGTCAAGCCTTGCCGCCCTTTCCTTCACCCTTAAAGGCGCCAGAGAAAACACTCATAATGACCCCCTTGTGGACGCTGTAATCCCCTCTACCGCCAATATCCATCTTATAGGTGACTCCATCGCCATCCCCCTCATGGCCCTTGCCATCATCAGCAGTTTTTCCATGCCTACCCCGACTTTTTCCCTTTACAGCTTGTTTGTCTTGTACTTTGTGCTTAACAAGTTTGCGGTCGCAGCTGTTCCTGGCGGCGGCATTATCGTGATGCTTCCCGTTCTTGAACAACACCTTGGATTTAATGATGAAATGCTCTCGCTCATCATGATGCTCTACATCCTTTTTGACGCCGTGAGCACCACCGCCAACGTGCTCGGCAACGGCGCCTTTAGTGTTCTTTTTACAAAAGCCTTTCGCAAAATAACAGGCACCGCCTCTTCATAGAGGTTTCTATGGCCACATCACTTTTATTTTGGGGTTAGTACCTCTTCACTGATCCCAAAATAAAAAACGCTAGATTGCAAGACGCCAACATGATTTAATAATGAGAATAGGGAGTGTATGCACAGTGATAAGATGTCTCAGATTTTGATCGTTGATGATTGTCCATTAAGTGTGTCATTGCTTGAGCGTCTCGTGCACGCTGTTGGCGGCGAAGCCGTTTGCTTCACGGACGCAAGAAAAGCCCTTGAGTGGGCCTTTGCCAATCCTGCTGACATTATCCTCGTTGACTATTACATGCCTGACATTGACGGCCTTGAGTTCATCCGCCAAGTACGGGACTCAGGCCCCAACACCACGACGCCTATTTTGATGATTTCCAGTAGCGACGAAGACGCCCTCTTGCAACCAGCCCTAGAGGCAGGCGCCAACGACTTTTTGCAAAAACCTGTTAACCGCGCCGAGTTCCTTGCCCGTACACGCAGCATGCTACAGCTGCGTCAAAACGAGCGTCAACTTATTGAACATAGCATCGCTCTTGAGAAAAAAGTTCAAGACGCAACAGCAGAACTTCGTCGCAGCCAAGAACGATATTATCTTGCAGCCCAAGCGTCGCGGGACGGCCTTTGGGACTGGAATCTTGAAACGGGTGAGGTCTTTTTCTCTGCCTATTGGTGTGAAATGATTGGGTACAGAGAAAGTGACCTCCCTGCCCTTTTGTCCACCTGGTTCAACCGCGTTCATCCCGATGACATTGCAGAACTACGCTCAAGTGTAGACGCTTATCTTGCCAAAGATATGGATTTTCTCAGTTGCGAATACCGACTTCGCCATCGTAACGGCTCTTATTGTTGGATGTCGACGCGCGGCCTTTGTATGCGTAACGACCGAGGTGAACCTCACCGACTTATCGGCACACAAACAAACATCACAGACCGCAAAAAGATCGAAGCGCGCCTTGCTCATACAGCCCTTCACGACGCGCTCACAGGTCTTCCGAACCGCGTCCTTTTAACAGAACGACTGCAACAGGCGTTTATGCGCTATAAACGTGATAAAAGTAACCCCTTTGCCGTTATGTTTCTCGATTTGGACCGGTTCAAGCAAGTTAATGACACGCTCGGGCACGCGGCTGGAGATCAGTTATTGTTGGCCCTTGCCCCACGCATGAAGCGCTGTTGCCGGGAAGCCGACACCGTCGCGCGTCTTTCTGGTGACGAGTTTGTCTTGCTTTTACCTGACACCACCGCCCTAGAAGACGTAGAGCAAGTGGCAAAACGCCTCTTAGACGAGATTCAACGCCCTCTTACCATTGCAGGAAAGACCATTAATCCTTCTGCCAGCATTGGGATCGCCTTTGCCGACGACAGCTTTACGGCCTATAATGACATCCTAAAAGACGCTGATAGTGCTCTTTATGATGCAAAAAAGAAGGGGCGCAGCAGTTACGTGATTTTTGACCCGGAATCCAGGCATGCCCAGAACACAACGCTTCATCTGCAAGAGGCCCTTAAAAAAGCCGTCACCGATGAAGAACTGCGCGTCTGCTATCAACCTATTCTTGATTTAAAAACCCAACGCATTGTGGGGTTTGAAGCCCTCGCCCGCTGGCAACACCCCGAGCTTGGCCTCATCATGCCCGATCATTTTCTCCATTACGCCGAAGAAGGCGAGGAGATTATCAAGCTTGATCGCTTTGTCGCAAGAAAAGCCCTGCAGCAAGTGCGCGAATGGCGCGACACGTATGGCGAGGATTATTTTTTATCTCTCAATGTTTCAACGAAGCACTTTTACCAGAAAGGGTTTGCGCCCTTCATGAAAGAACTGTGTCACGAAGCCAATTTTCCCATGCAAAAGCTTGTGTTAGAGCTTTCAGAAAAAACGATCCAAGAATCTTTAGAAACAGCTGAACGTCTGTTTGCCTTTCTCAAGCAAGAAGGGTACGAACTTGCCCTTGACGACTTTGGTAATGGACCAACCTCCCTTTACGGGCTCTCAGCCTTTAATTTCTCGTACATCAAAGTGGACAGGCGCGTGATTGCCAACTTGCAAGAACGCCCCCACCACCAAAAATTCCTCAATCTCATGACTCACATTGGTCAAGACGTGGAAGCAACTCTCATTTTTGAAGGGGTTGAAACCAAGTCAGAATATGACTATCTTTTTCAACATACCCAGGGCCTGACCCAAGGCTTTTACTTCCAAAAACCCGCCATGGGGAGCGAAATCAAAGCGTTTCTTGATGAAACAGCCCAACGAGGGCGAGCCGCCATCCGGGCGTAGATAACACTTTTTTCTTCAGTAAGAAGCCTTCAACCTGTGATGGTTACTATTGCCGCAAAGGAACTTTTTCCAAAAGACTTAAGGCTTCTTGCTCGGCGTTTCGTGCAAAATGATACGCTGCCTCAGCATTCATGCGCGCCATACCCTGATACTGCGCCCTCTCGTTCACCGAGGATGTCAGCTCCGAACGTTCAAAGGCGATTTTAGATTGCAACAGATATCCTCCCAGGGTTTTACGTTGCCCATTGTTTTGATCCTTTTTCATGTACCCGTCCGCAAGACAAAGATACTTTTTCTTATTTTCTGCGTACTCGTCCAATAATGAAAGTCGGTAATAACACGAGGCCGCATACTCAAAAACAATTGTGGGGAATGTTACCTCTCCTACGCTTCCTGTTTCAAAATATGACGTCGCCAAGGTCAAGTGTAATTTCTCGGCTTCAGGTATCAGCTCACTTAACTGCATATGGGTCATGGCAGCATAAACATGGGCAAGTTTTTCTTCTTTAAATGACGTCTCTATGATGTTTTTAAAATGATTTGCCGCATGCTCAAGGTGACGCGTTTTCTCTTTAGGCTCAACAAGGGTTCGACCCGCCTGTAAATGGGCGTATGCCATATTAAAAAAAACTTCTCCAAAGAACCCACTATGGGGCTGTGCTTGCATTATTTTTACCATATGTTCATAAAGGATCGCCGCACTCTGGTAATATTGTCCTTTTTCTATCCCGTCCACTTCATGTTCTGCCAGAAAAAATGACGAAGACGCCATCTGACCACAAAGCCTAAGATCAAAATGTACGCGTTTATTAAGCCCCTCTACAAAGCAATACAAAGCGTTTTTTAAAAGAATGACTTTATTTTCATGCTCTTGCATCGTCTCAAGGGCATTCATAAAATAATGATGCGCTTTTGCAAACAACGTTGGATCGGCGTTAGGGGTTGCTTTGAGATAATGAAGACAAGCAAATGCTGCAGGAGTGCTGTATGAGGAAGAGTCTGATTCCCGTGCGATAAGTGCTTCATAGTTATCAAAAATTTCTTTATGAATCTCCGATGACAAGTCTTGTGCTTTTTTTACTTTCTCATAGTAAGTCGTTGACAACTTTTGATGGATATGATTATGTTCTTGACCCACATCACAAAATTGTAGCGCAAGACAAACGCGCATCATGACAGCGTACTCTGCAGGAGAGAGCTGTATTTTCTCTTCAGCACTTTGATAGCAGGACAGCGCCTTGCGGTAGAAGCTCGTTTTTGCATGTGCCGACTTGCTAGTGTCTGCTAACCGCACATGAAGCAATGCCATATTGCGATCAATGGATGGAATCATTGTGCGCAGTTCCTTTTGAGCCGCCTCATACCACTCGCATGCTTCTTGGTGATAGTGATTTTGTTCGTGGGGGGCTTTGGACGCAACCGAAAGCGATGAGAATCCTTGAAAGAGGCTTTCATATAAAAACGTGCGATGCGCTCTGTTTTTCATCTTAAGTGCCGCACGTATATCCTCTAGCGCATCATGCCAAGAAAGAATTTTTTGTGTCGTTTGTTGACTCTCTTTTACTTTTCTCATGTGCGCTTCAACACGTTGTAGAAGTGCGTCATACGTTATTATGGCTTTTCTTTGTGAGATGAGCGGTTCCACTTTCTGCTTTTTAAAAGATTCCCTCCCATCCATGAGAGTGGTGGTCCCTTCTTCTCTCCTGCCTTGTAAAGATCTTGGACGTTTGAGGCTACTTGACGCGGCACGCCTTGCTTGTGAAAACATCGTCAAGGGAGATTCGCTTGCTTCATTCTCAAAGCGAAGAACTTGCCCCGAATACGGCTGAGCATGATTCGCTCCTATCCTTTCTTGTCCAACTCTGACCTGTTCTGTTTCTTGTGTAAAACTGTATGCATTTATATGGGGAGGCGCCGACTCAGCATGCGCAATCGGTTGAAATGTGTCACAGGATACAGGAGGCATCCAAAGCGGGACTTGTGAGACTAAGGGCAGAGACTGATCATTTTCATACAAGCGCCTTTCCAAGCCGTTTCCCAAAACTGCTGTGGTCTTCCTTTCAATACAAGCCACTGGGGTCAGCGTTGTGTTTTGTATGAATGACGAGTCTTGAAGAGAGGGTCTTGAGGTAGGCGGCAACGGTAGAGTGTCTGAAAGATCTCCTCTAGGCATACAAGGAACAGAGTTTAAAGACCAATCACCGCAAGAAGACTCGGTTTCGTCATGGGAAAAAGGACCCAGAACTGACGACCCTCCTTCTAGTGGAAAACATGTATTAAAAAAACAATCATCCATCCCTCCCCACTCTGAAGGAAATGAGGCGTCCCAAGATTCTCTTCCAGACTCTATGGGATAAGCGTGTGGCAAACTTGATCCTTCATTTCCTACCATAAGAAATTGTTGGCCTTGTGATATGCTTCTTTCTCCTTGGGGCATCATCTCAGGAAATGACAAACACGGATTGTCGTAAGCATAAGCACCCCTTCTTAGACCTGCATACGTTAGCCCATCCCAAGGGTTGTCAGTCGCCAACACTGGACAAACAGACAAAAAAAGACTGCAGAAAAACTTTGAGAATTGATATTTGGACGTCATGGTCCCCTCCCTTATTCTTGGTAAAGACGTGCGTAAAAAGGCAGTCTTCCACCCTTGATCAAAAGATTAAACGATTAAAAATCATTTAACTATTTTTCGATTTTTTTATGTTCAACTTTTTTTAAGACAGTAAAAAACAAATAATTCATATCAACACTAATTAGGGTGTAGGAGACACACACCTATCTTCTCCACCCATCTTACTCTCTTTTTGTTAGTGTTTTTCTTTATGGGTTGTTTATGCACAACGCGTCAAGAGAATGGCACTGAATTAACTCGTCATTATGGTCTTGTAACATTCTAAGAGACACTTTTATGACAAGCCCTTATTTTAGGTTTTTACAAAGACCTTAAGAAGAGACGTCTTATTTTAATCGGAATCAAATGATACCTTTTGGATAGCCTATATAAAGAAAAGATGTGTTTCTTGCGACAGATAAGCAAAAGCAGGAAAGATCTTAGATCTTAGAGTCTTTCCTGCTTTTAAAAGCTCTATTTTTTTCTATATTGAAGCGCTGACTGAACTGCAGAAAGTCCTCTATAGAAGTTATTAGGTAAATTTTGATTCACCTGAAGTGCTTTTTGAAAGGATTCGAACGCAATCTCATATTCTTGGTAAAAAGCCTCACTATACGCGGGATGGGTTTCACCTAGACATTTTCTGATACTTCCAATCACACAGTGGTGATAAGAGTCTGGATTTTGGATTCGAGACAATGCCGCCATGGCACGCTCTAGGGCTTTGCTGTAATACGTCCTTTTTTTCTCAGGATTTTCAGTCCAATTCCCTGCCTGCACATAAGAATAAATCCCATCATAGGAATAATCTTCAAGACCTGAGTTCACGCTGTGATCACACCAAAGGGCATGATTTTGATAGTAGTGTACCTTGTATTGAGCAGCTGAATTTTCTGCAAGATAACGCGTTGCCTTTTGAACGGCACTGCCAAAGTGTCCCAAAGAGGTTGGGAACTCTTGATATAACTTTTCAAATTGAGTAACGCCCGTCTCGATCCTTCTAAAGCAACCTTTATACAAACCGATTTCAGTAAAGACATGACCCAGTGCCAGAAGCGCTTCTCTTGAAAGAGGCGCTGTTCCTGTAAACAAGATCGAGTAAACGCGCAAAGCCTCATCAGCGTACCAAGCTTTTACACCTGGATCCTGAGAAAGACCAAACACCAACATATTCGCAAATCCAGCGTTCTGAAGATCCATCTCATAAATAGGAAGTTTCTGCCTTCCAATGTGCTCTAGGGCTGTTCTATACTTGGCGCTGGCACAAGTAGCAAAATGAATCTGTTCTTGAACATCTTGTGTGCGTCTTAGGACTTCTGTGTTTGCCCTGGCAGCGTCAAGGTATGAGGCAGGCATAAGGTTATTCATCCCCTTTTGCCCTTTTTCAAACCATAAGGCCGCCCTTAAATAGACATCTTTTTTTTGTTCTTCGGGGCATACAAGTGCGTAGTCATATTGAATGCGCGCCCCTCTTAAATACACTTCTTGATCTCTTGTTGGGTTAAGGGAAAAGGAAGTTGCAGAATTTTCTGATGCTTTTTTTAAATAGTATTGTTTTTGGTTTCCATCTTCCGTGAACGCAGCATAATTTGACGCAATAATGGAGATGGCTTCAAAGGACTGAAAGCTATCAGGATGCTGTTCCTTCACGTCAGCTTTGAAAAATTGGTACGCCCTCTTGAGTCTTTTGCTTTTTTCATCATTTGGTTGACCTTCCGCAGCTTTCATCTCAATAAGAGCAAGATCCCTTTTAGTGTCACGATCCAGTTCCTCTGGAGTGGTTCGAAGCGTTTCATAGGTTTTGTCACAAAAACCTGCAGCGACACTGTAAACCCTCGACTTTTTATTGACCGGAGATTGGCGACCAACTCTTTGTAGGGCCTGCGCATAATTGGCATAAACTTTTGCAGTTTTATAAGAAGGACAGCCCAGCACCTTTTCCATTTCCACAACAAAGTGATCTAAGTGCTCTGCTTTAAGTTCTTGATGTTGTGTCACTGACGCACAAAGAAGGTGCATGCTTGCGTGCTCTGAATAAAAAGTTTCTGTTTTAGCATACTGCCCATCTTTCTCAAGAGAGACATATGTTTCAATAGCTCTGTAGGCATACATCAGTTTCTCTTGAGGAATGTGTGATTGTTGAGAGAGCGTAAAGCAGGCCGTCGCCAATTTCTTTTTAACATCTCCAGAAAGAGTCGATTCTTTTTTGAGCGCGTCTGCATAACACTGAGCAATTTTTTTATAAACATCTAAGAATTGAGGAGACCCTTCTTCCAAGTATCTAGAAAGTCGGTAATAGCTTTCAGCTGCCGCACATAAGTCATAAGCGGTGAGCTTGGTTTGGGGGGTTTTGGCAAATAACTCTTCCCAGCACTTTGTCTTATGCGTCCACCCTTCAAGGGTATTAGGGCATTCGACACTGACACCATACTCTAACGTATTGATTGACGGTAAATAAACACTTCTTTGAGAGGTTTTTTGAAGAGGTAGCTGAGTAAAATTAGAATGCTCCCTCTGAGTGTGGGGGCCCCTTTGCCCCATTACCGCATGTTCTCCTTGAAAGACTGGGACAGAAGATAGCTTCTCCGGCATAGGAAAAGGATGCACGGGGCTTGCTAGTTGATGTTGTGTTGTTGTAGGAGGGGTTGCGCGCAAAGACGCCTGGACAAGGGCTTCAAAAGATACAAGAGAGTGAGGCGTTGCTTGAGCACTTGACGGCTTTGGCTGTGCAATAGACACAGACACTTGAGGGAATGCCCCTCCTTCGGTTCGTGGTGCCATAGACGTCAATACATTAAAATCTGGAAGAAAAGGAGGGTGTGTTGAAGCATTCCCTTGAGGTGTTTGAAAGGGAAACTGTTCCGGCTGGTGACCAAAGGCAATATTCACATATAAAGGAGACTGTCTGCCAGAATGAATAACAATTCTATGTCGATCATTATCCTCTTGAGACGCTATAGCGGCTCCTTGCCCCATCAGCAACGACGCCAACGCAACGTAACTCAACCTATTCATTTTTAACATATATATGCTCTCCAACAAAAAAGATGAGAACACATATCTTAGATAAAAATGAAATACAATGCCCACTGGCAAAAAAAGAGAATTTTTATTTTTTTAACCGATCCTATCTTTAACGCATGGCTCTCCTTTCTTAGAAAAATTTAGACTTATGACTATAAGTCCCTATAGAAAGGGTCTCATTACTTTTTTCAGTGACGCGTGAGGAGGCTTTTCTTTCTAAGCTAATACGATGAATAAAAGCGGGCAGACTTGCCCGCTTTTATTCATTATCCAAGGAAGTATCAGCTCTTCAGGTGCATCTGCGCAAAGCGGCGGAACCTTGCCAGTCACGTGGACTCTTTTAAAGACTCCCAAAAGCTTTTAATCTTCTTCAAAAAGGAGTCGCACTCGGGGCTGTTAGCCTCTTTGGCGCTGATCTGAGCAAATTCTTGCATCAGTTCTTTTTGACGTTTTGTAAGTTTCACAGGGGTCTCAACCTTTGCGTGAAGATAAAGATCACCACGCGTCGAACGTCGAAGCACACTCATCCCCTTACCCTTAAGTCGGAAAGGTTTGCCTGTTTGAGTGCCCTCAGGAATCGAAACCTTAGCACGCCCGCCTTCGATGGTGGGCACTTCGATCTCACCGCCTAAGGTCGCCGTTGCCATGGGAATCGGCACCTCACAGTGCAGCGTTGCCCCTTCCCTCGTAAAGACGGGATGCGCCTTTACCATAACAAATACGTAAAGGTCTCCCGTGGCACCGCCTCGAAGGCCTGATTCCCCTTCACCAGACAGACGAATGCGCGAGCCGTCCTCAATCCCGGCGGGGACAGACACCGTTAGATTTTTATCCGTGTTCACACGCCCTTGACCGCGGCAAGTCTTGCACGGTTTTTCAATGGTTTGTCCTGCGCCGTTACATTGATAGCAGGTACGCTCGAGGGTGAAAAAGCCCTGGCGCGTGCGAATCATCCCGCTGCCTTGACACAGGGTGCACGACTTAACGCCTGTGCCTTTTTCAGCTCCGCTTCCCGCACACGTCCCGCATCCCTTCAGGGTTGAGACCTTGATTTTGGCGTTATAGCCTTGAAACGCTTGCTCGAGGGTAATGGCCAGATCATAGCGAATATCAGAACCGTCGACGCCAGCAGACGCACGGCGTCCGCGCGCGGCACCAGCGCCACCGCCCATAAAGTCACCAAAGACCTCTTCAAAGATATCGGAAAAGCCACCAGTGCCCCCGCGCGCGCCAAAACCATAGGCGCCGCCACCACCGGCACCGCCTCCGCCCATGGACGGGTCAAAGGCCGCGTGTCCAAAGCGGTCATAAGCCGCCCGCTTTTCTTTGTCTTTCAAAACTTCATAAGCTTCATTGAGCTCTTTGAACTTTGCCTCAGCCGTTTTGTCATCTTTGTTACGATCGGGGTGGTACGCCATAGCAAGCTTTCGATAAGCCTTTTTCATGGTCTCATCGTCAGCGTCCTTAGCCACGCCTAAAATTTCGTAATAATCACGCTTTGACATTTTATCTCTCAATAATTAGAACAATCCCCGGAAGTTTCCTTCCGGGGATTTTAAGGTCATTCCTTAGGCCTTTTTGTGGGAATCCCCTGGGACATCCTGAAATTCGGCGTCCATCACCTCCCCTTCCATAGGGTGTTCAGGACTGCCTTGAGGATGCGCTTCACCCGCGGGAGCCTCTTCTTGAGAAGCTTTATACATAGCCTCTCCCATTTTCATAGAGGCCTGCATCAGCGCCTGTGTCTTTTCTTGGATCAAGGCAGCGTCTTCACCAGCCAAAGCGTCTTGAAGATCCTTCAAGGCCACTTCGATCGCGTCTTTATCAGCTGGTGACACCTTATCACCGTGTTCACTCAGATTTTTCTGGGTACTGTGTACAAGGCTTTCGCCGTGGTTTTTGGCGTCAACAAGTTCGCGCCTTTTTTTGTCTTCTTCGGCGTGCATTTCTGCGTCCTTGACCATTTGATTGATATCAGCATCCGAAAGACCGCCAGACGCTTGAATGCGAATTTGCTGTTCTTTTCCTGTCGCCTTATCCTTGGCTGACACGTTCACAAGACCGTTCGCGTCAATATCAAAGGTCACCTCGATTTGAGGCATCCCGCGAGGTGCTGGGGGAATTCCCATCAAGTCGAACTGTCCCAGCATCTTGTTATCCGCCGCCATTTCACGCTCGCCTTGGAAAACACGAATGGTCACCGCTGATTGGTTATCATCAGCTGTTGAAAAGACTTGGCTTTTCTTCGTTGGAATGGTGGTGTTACGGTCAATAAGCCTTGTAAACACACCGCCCAAGGTTTCAATTCCCAAAGAAAGAGGAGTCACGTCCAAAAGCAGCACGTCTTTCACGTCCCCGCGAAGAACGCCGCCCTGGATCGCAGCACCAATGGCCACGACTTCATCAGGATTCACACCGCGGTGAGGCTCACGTCCAAAGAACGATTGAACAGCTTCGATCACCTTTGGCATACGTGTCATACCACCCACCAAGATCACTTCTTGGATATCACTGGCATTTAGACCTGCGTCCTTGAGTGCCTTACGGCAAGGCTCGATGGTGCGATTAATAAGCGTCTCTACCAAGGACTCGAGCTTTGCACGGGTCAACTTGATGTTCAGGTGCTTTGGCCCTGACGCGTCAGCTGTGATAAAGGGCAAGTTCACTTCTGTTTGGGTCGAGCTTGAAAGCTCAATCTTTGCCTTTTCAGCCGCCTCTTTCAAGCGCTGTAGGGCCAAACGGTCCTTACGCAAATCAACGCCTTGTTCCTTTTGGAACTCGTCTGCCAAAAAATCAATGATCGTCATGTCAAAGTCTTCACCGCCAAGGAATGTATCCCCGTTAGTGGACTTCACCTCAAACACGCCGTCGCCAATTTCCAGGATCGACACGTCAAAGGTACCACCACCAAGGTCATAGACCGCGACAATGCCAGAACCTTTTTTCTCAAGGCCGTACGCCAGCGCCGCGGCTGTGGGCTCGTTAATAATACGAAGGACCTCAAGGCCTGCGATTTTACCGGCGTCTTTGGTGGCTTGACGCTGGGCGTCGTTAAAGTAGGCTGGCACTGTAATCACAGCCTGGGTTACTTTTTCTCCTAAATAGCTTTCAGCTGTTTCCTTCATTTTTTGAAGAATAAAGGCGCTGACTTGGCTTGGACTGTAGGTTTCATCGTGTGCTGAAACCCAGGCGTCTCCTGCACTAGAAGACACGATTTTATAGGGAACTAAGCCCATATCTTTTTTAGTCAAAGGATCATCAAAACGACGTCCGATGAGTCTTTTAATGGCAAAAAGTGTATTTTCGGGGTTTGTCACCGCCTGACGCTTTGCGGATTGTCCAACCAGTCTTTCACCACCGGACGCAAATGCCACCATGGAAGGCGTTGTGCGAACACCTTCTGCGTTTTCAATAACTTTTGCCTGAG
Source organism: Alphaproteobacteria bacterium (assembly GCA_013911655.1). Taxonomy (GTDB): domain Bacteria; phylum Pseudomonadota; class Alphaproteobacteria; order Caedimonadales; family UBA1908; genus JACESU01. Next base: position 473,978 of record JACESU010000001.1, on the reverse strand, counting down.
AACCTTCCATTACGGCCACGCACGAGTTCGTGGTGCCGAGATCGATACCGATCACTTTACTCATGATATACTCCTATACTAGCAAGCTTTAACGGCCCCAATCGGGCACACGTCAAATCTCCCAAAGACGGCAAAACACCGCCAGAAGGCAGGACCCTTCCCCCCTTCTTAGGGTATTGTATACGAAAGCGTCCTCCTTTTTCAAGGAAAGAGATAAAACCGAAAACCTTGGTGAATGGAAAGTTTATCCTACTGAATATAAATGACAAACCCGACCAAGAGCTTGGTGGAGATAGGCCATAGTTGCCTCCGCGTCAAAACTATCGTCCTGATGCCAGGTACGAAGAGTTAAAAGATAAACCCCCAGCATCGCCTTGGTAAAAAGCGGCGGATAGGATTTATGACAATCCACAAGAGAGAGAAGTGCTGCCATTTCTTTTTCAAGCAAGCACAGGAATGACGCCCCCTCTAGAGGACGCCCTTCAAAGTACCCCACGATTTGCTGGGATGCGCCCTTATAGGGGAACAAGAGATCAAAGCGTGCCATCATGACCTCGAACAGCCTTTCTTGTAAGGTTTCCTCTCCTTCAAAATTAAAGGGTGTTTGGGAAAGAGCAGTACTGATCCAGGCAGAAAAAGCCTTCAACACGTCTTCTTTTGTCTCGAACACGCGTGCGACTTCTTGAGGGCTCACGTCTTGCGTCACAAGGTCGCCTAAGGAAAATCCGCCCCACCCTTTTGCGGCAATGAGACCCAGTGCTTTGTCTAAAAGGGGGTGGTTATCCTGCATGGGTGTATTCCTTTTCCATCGCATGGGAACGCGTTAAGGCTGCCAAAAGTGCACTTTCTATAAGCGCGTCAAGGTGAGCCTTGTCCATTGCCTCATAACCCGCCTCCGTCATGCCCTGCGGGCTTGCAACTTCTTGTCGCAGCGTTGACACCTCTTTGGTGGACTGTTCTAAAAACTTAGCCGTTCCAATGAACAGGTCGCGTGCCAAACTCTTTGCCTCTTCTGTTTCGACTCCCAGGGTTTCTGCCGCACGCGCAAACGACTCAATGATCTTAAAAAGAAACCCAGGTCCACATCCCGTAAGCGGCGTCCTTAGATCAAGTGCTTTTTCATCGGACACAAAAAGAACCTTACCAAGCCCTCCAAAGACTTGCTCAACTTGACGTTGCACATGAGGGAGCAAGGGCGATTGACCACAATAAAGACTTTGTCCGACCCCTGCTGCGACAGGCAAATTGGGCATGACGCGTACCAAAGTCAGCCCACCGCCCAAAATTTCTTGATAGTAACTAAGAGGTAACGCCGCTGCGACCGTACAAAAAACACTCCCTGGTGCGATCAAGTTCCGGTAACAAGCTAAAACGTCGGACACTCTGGAGGGCTTGACGGCGCAGATGATGACTTGAGGCGTTTCTTGCAACTTGTTTGGGTCCGCCACATAGTGCACGCGGGCATCTCCCATGAAAGGCTCTACTTTTTCTCTTGTTGGGTTTACGACCCAAAAAGGTCCCGAAAGACTTTTGTGCGCGCACCACCCCTTAAGGAGGGACGCCCCCATATTACCACATCCGATAAGCAGGAGCCCTTTTTTCATGGCGCTTAAGCCTCTCCCAGCGTATCAAGAAGGGCGATCTCTACAGCTTCAGCTGCACTTTTGTCCCCTAAAATGGTGAACTGAAACGCCGGATAAAAACGCTCGCACTCGCCTAGAGAAAAGTCAATAAGCTCTTCTAAAAAGATACTTCTGATCGCTGATTGACCCGTGAGCAAATACGCATAGCGATAGGCAGGCGTCAAATTTTCCTCAGCAAGCTCAAAATGCCCAAAGGCAAGCCTTTGGTTAATAAGCCCCATAAGGCGGATGGCTTCATCGGTGCGCGCATGACTAATTTGAATATCAAGTGATACAAAAAGCTGCAGCACATTGACCTCTTCTTGCCAGAAAAAAGAGACATGGTAATCACACCAACGCCCCGGCACCTCCACAAGCAACTCATCAAATCCTGCACGGTGGTACGACCACTCTTGCGCGGCCATAAATTCTTCGACTTCATCCAACGGGTTGAAACGCGTCTGTTTTTTACCAACGAGGACACTAGAAGACATCACAAACCTTAAGTTCTATTTTTACATCATGGCACCCTACCATTTTTTAAGGCACGACTCAAAGAAAGTACGCATTTTTTTCACACAGCTTTACACACAAGCCAACCCTACTACACTAAAAGATTTAGCAATACATAAACAGAAAAATATAAAGGAATTTTATAATTTATCTTTCAACTATAAAAATAAAAAACAGAATAAAATAAGAAAAATATACCTATTAATGCTAATCTTTTATTGATGCACCACCTATTTCCTTGAAAGGAACTCATCATGCAAAAACACGGATCTCTCTTCTCTCTTGCAGCTCTTTTTCTCTCAGCCGCTGCCTTCTCAACACCCAGCCTCGCCTCAGTAGATCAAGCTGAAAATAAAACAGATAGCGTCATTGTAGACAAGGACACAGCCGTTACCAAAGACATGACCACACAAGACATGAACAGTGCGACCCCCGATGGCATACACAGTGACAACGTTGCAACTGATAGTAAAATGGACAAAAAAGACAACGATGACGCTAAAGATGAAGAAAACACAAAAAATGACGCCTCAAAAGATACACTTTCAACTGCAGGAAAAGATACCACTCACCACGATATGATGCATGATCTAGACAAAAGTATGGCATCAGAGCAGAACAATGCAGTAAAAAGTTTATAAAATTCATACAATAAGAAACATTACTTGTGTACACCATGCTTCATTCGAAAATAGGGCGTGGTGTATACCTTTCGTTCACTAGCTTTTTTCTTTACATTCAAGAGGAAAAGCTTTGGCAATCGCATAAAGCTTTTTTAGATGTCTAAATGCACAAAAATTGACTTTGTATTAAAACAATGATAACCTCTGACCGCAACATAAAATGTCTTTATGAGCAACAATAACTTAATAATTCGAAAGGATTTCGATATGTTAAAAAAGACAATTCTTGGCCTCGCTTGTGGTGCTGCAGCTTTGACAATCATGGGCTGCGAGGATAAAAAAGCGCATCAAGCACCCCAAACGGAACAACGCCAAGAGCCGACGGCTCAAGATCAAACTCATGCAGCACTGCCTACTGATTTTAATGCAGACACTTATCTTAAGTTGAACCCAGATGTGGATGCGCACTTTGGACATCTTTCTGGACAAGAACGTCAAGATGCTGCTAAAAATCACTACCTCACACAAGGTGTGAACGAAAGCAGAAAATACAAATAACTAAATCAGGATGCGACGAGTCTTTTAGGTTTTGTCGCATCATTTTTTATTCTTTTTTGCATCATATCCGCGATAATCACAGCTTGCTCTGTCAAGGCAAGGAGCTAGACTCCTTTTATTGCCTTACACTACCATAACGCGCTCAAATAATTAAGAAAAACAGCTGGACCTGTTCAGAAGAGAATACATGACGATGCATTTCACAAACACTCACTAAGTAAATGCACGCCCCCTTCTCACACGATCAAGAATCGTATACAATGAGGCACATTTTGCGCAATGCACTTTCACTATCACAAGGAGCTCATCATCAGAAATGGCAAAAATCGATCCCAAAACTTCTGCCCAGCCCTGGCGTCACCCCGAGATCGAGCCCTATATTCGCATTGACCATGTCTCTAAGGATTTTGATGGCATTCCCGTCTTGAATAATGTGTCCCTTTCTGTGTACCAGGGGGAGCTTTTCTCCCTTCTTGGGGCGTCTGGATGCGGCAAAACAACGCTCCTGCGACTTCTCGCCGGATTTGAAACGCCTTCCTCAGGCGGCATCTTCATTGATGGGGTAGATATGACCCACATCCCTCCATACGAGCGTCCTGTTAACATGATGTTCCAATCTTATGCCCTGTTTCCCCATATGACCGTCGAACAAAACGTTGCCTTTGGGCTGAAGCAAGACGGATTTAAAAAGAACATCATCAAAAAACGTGTAGAGGGCATGCTTGAGATGGTCGGTATGGAAAAGTATCTTAAGCGCCGCCCTTCACAGCTTTCTGGTGGTCAGCGCCAGCGTGTGGCCCTTGCACGCAGCCTGATAAAGCAGCCAAAACTACTGCTTCTCGACGAGCCCTTGGGGGCCCTTGATCGTCAACTTCGAGAAAAAGCACAGTTCGAAATTGTGAACATTCAAGAAACCTTAGGTGTGACTTTTATGATGGTCACCCACGACCAAGAAGAGGCCATGACTATGTCCACTCGGGTATGTGTCATGGAAGAAGGGCGCGTACGGCAAGTCGGAACCCCGACCGAGGTCTATGAATACCCCAACTCTCGCATGGTGGCGGATTTCCTTGGAGAGATGAATATTTTTGAAGGTATCATCACCGAGGAAGAAGCCTCCATGACATTAGTCAAGTGCCCTGGCATTGAAAGCGATTTTTATATCTCTCACGCCGTAGAGGCACCCGTGGGCGCGTCTGTGGCGGTTGCCATTCGCCCTGAAAAAGTCATCGTCACCAAAGACCCACATCCCTTGGGACGCAACTGTGTGCGCGGGGTGGTAGATGATATCGCCTATCTTGGTGACGTGTCCATTTACCACGTGGTATTGCCGTCAGGCCTTAAGGTCCTCGCTTGCATGACAAACCAAGTGCGTCTTGCCGAGCGCCCCATTAACTGGGAAGACGAAGTTTATCTTTATTGGCGCCCTGAAAACGGCGTCATTTTAACGGCGTGAGGCGCTTTTCATGACTCCGCAAAAGCACTCTTTTTCTTGGCCGACCTGGGCAAAGACCTTGGCAAACGTGCTTCGTCTGCGTCAATTTTTCGGCAAAGCAAGTGTCATTGCTCTTCCCTACGGCTGGCATCTCGTTTTCTTTCTAGTCCCGTTTTGCCTTGTCCTAAAAATCTCATTTTCAGAAAGCATTATTGGGGCGCCACCCTACGCCGATATTGTCAGTTGGGTGGACAATACCTTCTTGAATATTCGTCTTAATCTTGAAAATTATACCTTTTTGCTAGAAGACACCCTTTACCTAGATGCCTACCTCGAGTCTCTTCGGGTATCAGGGCTCGCGACCCTCGTTAGTCTATGCCTTGCCTATCCCATCGCGTATAATATCGCCAAGGCCACGCCCAAAATGCGCATCGTATTTTTGTGTTTGATCATCTTACCTTTCTGGACATCTTTTCTGATTCGCGTTTACGCCTGGATGGGAATTCTCAGCCCCCAGGGTCTCATCAATTCATTTCTAAAATGGACGGGTCTTATTGAAAGCCCCCTCACTCTTCTTCATAACGACTTTGCTGTGTGTCTTGGTATCGTCTATTCCTACTTACCATTCATGATTCTGCCCCTTTATGTGGCCCTTGAAAAAATTGACCCATCTCTTTTAGAGGCTGCCCATGATCTTGGCTGCAAGCCTATGAAGAGCTTTTTCAAAGTGACCCTTCCCCTGTCCTTAAGGGGCGCCGTTGCCGGCAGCATGCTCGTCTTTATTCCGGGTGTTGGCGAATATATCATCCCCGAGCTTCTTGGGGGACCTGACAGCATCATGATTGGTAAAATCCTGTGGGGCGAGTTTTTTACCAACCGTGATTGGCCCCTTGCCTGCGCCCTTGCCATGGCGCTTTTGGTGTTGTTGGTGTTGCCCATTACCATTTTCCAAAAGCTTCTTTCTGGCCAAACGGAGGGGTAAGCCACATGAGACAAAAACGTTCTTTTTTTTCCCTTTCCACCATGATTTTTGGGTATGCCTTTTTGTACCTGCCCATCGTCACCCTTATTGTCTACTCGTTTAACGCAGGATCCCACGTGACCGTCTGGGAAGGGTTTTCCACAAAATGGTACAAAGCCCTTGTCCACAACGACGCTATTTTGGACGCCACATGGCTTAGCCTTCGCATCGCCTTTTGTGCCGCAACTTTTTCTGTTGTGATCGGCGTTGTGGGAGGCTTTGTACTGGCGCGCTATCGCCGTTTTAAGGGACGCACATTCCTTAATAGCCTTGTTACAGCCCCCCTTGTGATGCCTGACGTCATGACGGGTCTTGCCCTTTTGCTGATGTTTGTTTTCATGGCGCGCGAGCTTGGTTGGCCCCTGACACGCGGTGGGGTCACCATTGCCCTTGGACATATCACCATCGCCATTGCCTACGTCCTGGTCATTGTGCGCACACGGCTTCTTGAAATGGATCATCACATTGAAGAAGCAGCCCTTGATCTAGGAGCGCGTCCTTTCAAGGTTTTCATGATGATCACCTTACCTGTCATTTCGCCCTCCATCGCCGCCGGATGGCTTCTTGCCTTTACGCTGTCTTTAGATGACGTTATCTTAGCAAGCTTTCTTTCGGGCCCCGGCTCAACAACCTTGCCTATGTTGATTTTTTCCAGTGTCCGCTTTGGCGTCAGTCCAGAAATTAATGCACTCGCTTCTCTAATTGTTTGCTTGGTTGCCATTGGTGTGCTCATATCAGGTATGGTCATGTACCGACGATTACGGCTTAAGAAAGAAAAGTCATAGACTAAAAGGAGAACACCCCATGTCAACAATAAAGAAACCCTACGTCATTGTGCTGGGTAATGAAAAGGGAGGCACAGGAAAATCCACTTTGTCCATGCATTTGATCACGTATTTGACGCGCCTTGGTTACAAGGTTGGCAGCATCGACGTGGACGCCCATCAAGGAAGTTTGACGCGCTACTTGGAAAATCGCTTTCAAACGATCCAAACACAAAAATTTAACTTGCCAATGCCAGATCATCACCCCATCCTTCGTAGCCAAGAAAGCGTGAGAGAGGCCGCCGAAGCTGATGAAAAACAACGCCTTCTTGATTGCGTTGCAGCGCTTGGCGACAAGGATTTTATCGTCATCGACACACCAGGTAGCGACTCTTATCTCTCGCGTGTGGCCCACGCTCAAGCAGATACGCTGATTACACCCTTAAACGACAGCTTTGTGGACCTGGACGTCTTGGCGCGGGTCTGTTCACAAACGGGCGCTATCCTTCGTCCCAGCAGCTACGCTGAAATGGTGTGGGACCAAAAAAAGATCCAAGCCATGCAAGGACGTAACGGTTTTGACTGGGTTGTTGTCAGAAACCGCCTCAGCAGCATTAACGCCCGCAACAAAGAAGACATGCTAAACACCTTGGAAAAGCTTGCCCAGCGTGTGCGCTTTAGAACCGCACCCGGCTTTGGTGAACGGGTGATTTTTCGTGAACTTTTCTTGTCTGGCATGACGCTTATTGATTTGCCTGATGCAGGTGTTCCCCTGACACTCTCTCATGTGGCCGCGCGTCAAGAACTGATCGAGCTTTTAAAAGTCCTTAAACTACCTCGCTTGAACGAGCAGCTTGATACCCAAGCAGCCGCCTGAAAAGACGGCCATTAAGGTCAGCGTTATTAAAAAGAAACCCCGCGTATTTTGCGCGGGGTTTCTTTTTTGAACAAAGATATAACCCCTTAGCCAAGCAAAGAAATCAAAGATTGATTCATCATAATTCCCTGAATAAGAAACAAAGATAACCAATCCTCGGATAATCCCTCGTCCATTCCTTCTGCTTGAGGAATAGAGATTCCTTTAATCGCGTCCAGAAACGCCTGAGCGCTCTTTGATGGAGGATTGAACGTGCTGGTGTAGCTCAAGGTTCGTTCGTTAAAAGCAGACATAATGGTCAGGGGATCTCTTGGCTCAAAGACCAAAAAACCCTCTTCCAGTTCTGGTGGTGAAAACTTGTCAACAGATCCCAACCGTTGCCAACGAAGCAAACTTTCTGTGGCGAGGAATAAAAGCGTGAGGTTCTTTTTTTCTTCAAAGGTAATCGTTGTTTTTTGTTCCCCATAAACCTTGCAGTGAGCGTTATATGCGTGATCAAAGCACGCTTGAGTTAGGAGATGAAAGGCTGCGTCTTGTTGGTTTGCAAGGGCGTCTATATCCCTTAGGCACGCTCCCACTGAGGTTATTTCGATATAATGTTCCTCGCCAACTTGAACCTTACTGGCGGAATTTACCAGTTCATTCTTTGGGGGATACTCTTCCTCAAATCCACTTGCCCGTACCTGGCTTATGGCCAACGTCATAAGAACTGCCATAATCCTCATGGAAATATGATCACGAATCATTTCTAATATTCTCCTTTAGCCCTCAATCGTATGAAGGTTTTCAATGCTATTCAGATGGCACATTTGGGGGGTCTGCACTTTCTGTCTCTCCTGCAGTTTCACCACCAGCAACGCCCTGTGACGCAGCAGCAGATGCCTCTGAAGACGAACCTCCACCAAGAAAGCTACCCATTTTTTGACTCATACTTGGCCCCATCATTTTAGAGGCCGCACTCATTCTTTTTTCTTTTGCCATCCCTGCTAATCCTGAAAGCCCCTGAGACGCTTTTTCTGCGCCCGAGGATAACGCTGATTGCGCTGCTTTTCCGGCACCGCTTCCAAGAAAGCTCGCCATCTTTTGATTCAATTCAGGACTGAGTGACGCCATGGCCTTGTCCGCCCCTTTAGAGACAAGAGATCCTGCCATACTGCCCGCTTTTTCTCCAAATGCACCGCCAAGGGCTGAACTAGCTGTTTTCCCTAGAACTGACGACAAGGTCGAACTTTCTCCGCCTGGCGCACTCGATGCACCTTCTGCACCTGCTGCTTCTGAGGCGGCTCCTGCTGCCGCACCTTCTGCACCTGCTGCTTCTGAGGCGGCTCCTGCTGCCGCGCCTTCTACACCTGCTGCTTCTGAGGCGGCTCCTGCTGCCGCGCCTTCTACACTTGCTGCTTCTGAGGCGGCTCCTGCTGCCGCGCCTTCTACACTTGCTGCTTCTGAGGCGGCTCCTGCTGCCGCGCCTTCTGCACCTGCAACTTCTGAGGCGGCTCCTGCTGCCGCACCTTCTGCACCTGCCGCACCTTCTGCTGCGCCTGCAGCGCCCATCGCACCAGCTGCTCCTCCCGCGGCCCCCATGGCAGCACCAAGGGCTCCCATGGCGCCGCCACCTCCTCCTGTTCCCATTTTTTGCGCCTGAAGAGCCGCATTCATGGTGATAATATTTGTATGTTCATTCATGAGCATACTAGCATAGGTGCTACGCAGCGTTTGACGTTCGGATGCTTGCTCTGCCAGTCTTGTTTGCAATGCCATATATCTTTGATACGCAGCCTGGGCGGTGGGCGCTGCCACCTTTGTTTCAGGCGGCACAACGGCACCGCCCGCAATGGCCGCGTTGGCGGAGGATTGAAGGGATGTCATGGTCGCATTGCCCGCAGCAGCCGCACTTGCTCCCGCCGCACTGGCGGTTGCCGCCATACTGGCTGTTCCGCCTTGATAGGCATTTCCAATTTGTGTTTGATCTATCGCGGCCGTTTGAGTCGCTGATGCTAAAGACGATGCTTTATCTCCGTCGCCCATGGCTTTTTTGGCAGCGCCCTCTGCTGTCTTTTCTGCCATTCTTGCGGCATTAGCTGCCACCATAGCAGAGGCCTGACCTGTGCGAACGGCAATATCAGCAAGAGCAGTTGGCAGATCTGCTCCCCCTTCTGCGCCCTCTGCTTCTTCGACATCACTCATGGCGCTTTCTGCGTCCGTTGCAGCTTCTCCGGCCTCACTGGCAGCGCCTTCTGCTGCTCCCGCAGCTTCTCCGGCCTCACTGGCAGCACCCTCTGCTACTCCCGCAGCTTCTCCGGCCTCACTGGCAGCACCCTCTGCTGCTCCCGCAGCTTCTGATCCTGATCCTGATCCTGAAAAACTAGAGGACATCTGACTGACCGCACCAGAAGCCGCCTTGCCGGCGACACTTGCCGCGTGCCCTGCCACATTCAAAAGGGAGGTCGCCGCGTGAGTCGCAACCCTTCCAGCAGCTCCTTCAAGGCTTGAGGCAAGATGGTCAGTGGCACTTGATACCATTTTATTGGCAGCGTCTCTCATGCCAGAGGGCAGACCACTTGTTGCGCCAGAGACCAACTTGCCAGCTGAACTTTTCATGCTTGAGGTCAACTGGGTGGTCAAGCTCGTCGCAGCCTTACCTGCCATCCCTGATAAACTTGTGATCGGTGCAGAAACACCTGACGGGGCTACAGCCGCCTGCGTGGCAGACGGCCCAACCTCTTCAGCCGCTCCCTCTTCGCCACCTCCGGCACCGGCTTCTGCCGTTTCCCCAGATTCACCAGACTCCTGTGGTGGCACCTCGGTTTCATCTAGCGTCATGGTGATCTTCTCCCTGGGTTTTATTTTATCTCTTCGTGATCCTTCACACCCCAAAATTGATCACGGTTTAGCCATCCCTTGTGGGATTCAAATTGTAGTTTGCACCAAGCGCCCTTACAGGACAAGATGGCACCTTGCGCGCCTGGTTCTAAAACCGCCACAACAGCACTTTGATGATCAGACGACGCGCGCAAGCTGACGATACTTCTTGTGGGCGGAATCATGGCTGTGCGCCGCCCTGACAACATGCTTTGATGCACCCACCCTTCTACTCCTTCTACGTCTTTGATTTTACGCCAAGTTTCAAATTCGCTAATAATCATCACGGGTAATCCCGCGCGCACGTAGACCCAATCAAGAGGATACTGTGTGCCAGGGCCGCGCCTTAGGTTCACCTCAGCAGATCTTAAGGAGGCAAAGCGTGGGATCGGAAGATGCTCGGACGTCGCCGCCGTTAAGAGGGGGGGGGCTATGAGAAGTAAGATCAAACTGCTGACTAAAACTCTTTTGAGCATCCCTGTGCCTTATGCTTTCTTTTGTGTGTAAAGCCCTGTCGAGCCAAATCCTGCAGCGTCTCTTGAGCCTGCAGCCTCTAGGCTTTCAACTTCTTCCCACTCTACCGCGACATGGCGCGCGATGACAAGTTGGGCAATCCGCATGCCAGGTTCAATCATAAAATCTTCTTGGCCATGGTTTATAAGAATAACCTTAAGTTCACCCCGGTAATCAGCGTCAATGGTACCTGGTGCATTTAAAACAGTCACGCCGTGTTTAAACGCAAGACCAGACCTGCCTCTGATTTGCCCTTCGAACCCTGGGGCCAGCGCAATGGCAAAGCCGCAAGGAATCAAAGATCTTTGGCCAGGCTTTAACAGCACATTTTTTTCGATGGCGGCACACAGGTCATACCCGGCGCTAAGGGCAGTTCCTGGGGTCGGAACAGGAAGATCTTTTGCATTTTCAAAGCGTTGAATAGAAAAAAGTGTCATCATGCTTACTTTCGTTGTCTGGAGTCGTTTAACTGTGATATATACTCATTTGTGTCTTAACGGAGTTCGCCGTCAAAGGCAAGACAAGGACGCCCCCCTTGGTTTTTGCAACCGTCTTTTTTTGGGCATCTGATAGGCTTTTGCCTGTCATGTGCCCTAAGACGGAGTTGGCTTTTTTCGTTGACGTGCCGCCACAGGTAGAGTATCTGTGGGGTAAGTTTTGTCGTACCCCCCTTTTGGGAGGTCAATGTTTATTGGAAAAAAGATAGATCAAGATGAGAAAAACCTTTTCCCTAAAAACCGCTGAGGTTGAAAAGAAGTGGGTTGTCATTGATGCTGATGGATTGGTCCTGGGGCGTCTTGCATCCGTAGTGGCGAATCGCTTGCGTGGCAAGCATAAGCCAGAGTACACCCCTCACATTGACTGTGGTGATAACATCATCATCATCAACGCAGAAAAAGTTGCCCTTACCGGTAACAAGCTTGATGACAAGGTGTATTACTGGCACACAGGTCATCCTGGAGGTATCAAGGAACGCACTGCTGGAGAGTTCCTCGTTGGACGTTTCCCCGAGCGGGTACTTGAAAAAGCGATTCAACGCATGGTTCCCCGTGGCCCTCTTGGCCGCCAACAACTTAAAAATCTGCGCATTTATGCCGGGACAGAGCATCCACATGCTGCTCAAACGCCCGAAGTTTTGGATGTTGCAGCAATGAATCCAAAGAATAGAAGGAGCCGTTAGTCATGGGTCTTGATACATTAACGTCCGCTGTGACGCCCGAGGTTGTCCAAGCTAAGCCTCAGATTGATGCCCAAGGCCGTTCCTATGCGACTGGTAAGCGTAAAGATGCCATTGCTCGTGTTTGGATCAAGGCTGGTACAGGTCGCATCACTGTGAACGGTAAAGAAGGCAACCACTATTTTGGTCGCCCCGTTCTTCAAATGCTTATGAGACAGCCTTTGGTCCATGCTAAGCGTGACACACACTTTGACGTGATCTGCACAGTTCAAGGTGGTGGTCTTTCTGGTCAAGCTGGCGCAGTGCGTCACGGCATCAGCAAGGCGCTGACTTACTACGAGCCATCTCTGCGTGCTGTCCTCAAGAGCGAAGGCTTCTTGACACGTGACAGCCGCGTTGTAGAACGTAAAAAATACGGTAAGCGTAAAGCCCGTCGTAGCTTCCAGTTCTCTAAGCGCTAGTTTTTTGATAGGGGTTCTCGTTGTAGAACCCCTGGTTTTAATGAGGAAACGTTGTTTCTTCTATTTTGTTAAGATAAAGGAGACGTTCTGTGAAAAGAACTTATCAACCAAGCGTTTTGGTCCGCAAGCGTCGTCATGGTTTTCGTCAACGCATGCAAACAGCTAATGGCCGTCTTGTCTTGGCACGTCGCCGTGCAAAAGGTCGTGCACGTCTTTCTGCGTAAGGAATACACCTCTGCGCCCGCTTCCTACTCTTAAAAAGAGAAAATCCTTTAAGCAAGTTGGCTTAGAGGGGGAAAAGTGGGTCGCAGAGTCTTTCATTTTGCAGGGGATGCTGGCTTCTCATCAGGATGAAAGCCTTTCCTCCTCACGCATAGGATATACGGTCAGTCGTAAAGTTGGCTCAGCCGTTGTAAGAAACAAGGTAAGGCGAAGACTGCGTGAAGCTGTCAGCCTCGTTCTACAAAATGGGGACAAACGTTCCTGTGACTATGTTCTGATCGCACGACCCGTTGCGGCTAAAAAAACATACTGGGAGCTGGTGGAAGAATTACGGTGGGCAACAAAACATTTACATCGTCTCATAACACAAAAAGCACCTCTTCAAGAGTCATCACCTTCTTGACTCTTTTGATTCGTCTTTACCAAAAATTGCTTTCACCCCTGCTTGGTCACCGCTGTCGTTTTTACCCGTCTTGTTCGTCCTATATGCAGCAAGCCCTTGTCCAGCATGGCATTTTAAAGGGACTTGCCTTTGGCATGAGACGGCTTTTTAGCTGCCATCCTTGGGGCCGCGAGGGGTTTGATCCCGTCCCGCCCCATACTTCCTCACCCGTCCATAATTGCAAAACAAAAAAGGTTCATGATGTCTGACGATAAACGTAATCTCATCATTTTGGTGGTTTTCTCCACCCTAATTCTTTTGGGATGGAACTATTTGTTCCCGGCCCCAACGCCTCAACTAGCTAAGGTCGCAGAAGCCACCACTAAGGGGTCAGACGCCCACCTGCCGACGTTGGCACAACAAGTTCTGCCCCCCCTCACTCGTCAAGAAGCTTTAGGGCAAAATGCCGACACGCGTCTTTCCATTAAGGCGCCTCTTGTCAGCGGCTCTTTGTCTCTAGTCGGGGCGCGCTTTGATGATGTGACCCTCTCGCACTATCACGAGACAACCGCCAAGGACAGTCCTCTTGTGACGCTCCTCTCACCCGAACGCACAACGCATCCTTACTGGGCAGAATTTGGATGGCTTTCCCAAGACCGCTCGATTGCCTTGCCCGGCCCTCAAACGCGTTGGCAAACCTCTCAAACAGAACTGACGCCCGAAACGCCGGTGACCCTGACTTGGGACAACGGTCAAGGCCTTGTGTTCGAGCGCACGATCGCTGTTGATAAGGACTACCTTTTCACCATTACCGATAAGGTCACCAACAACGCGGGCCGTCCTCTGGATTTGACCCCTTACGGCCTTATCGCCCGTCAAGGCACCCCCAAGACTGAGGATCTATTTATCCTTCACGAAGGCCCCATTGGTTACTTGGGCAAGTCTCTTGTAGAACTAAAGTACTCAAAGCTGCAAGACGTCAAGACAGAGACCCACAAGTCCACCGAAGGGTGGATGGGCATCACCGATAAGTATTGGCTCACCGCCCTTGTCCCTGATCAAAAGTCCCCCATGACCGCAAGCTACCGCTATACTGAAACGGGGGGCACACCGCTTTACCAAGTGGATTTTACGGGCAAGTCCCTTCCCCTTGCGCCGGGTGCCGCCATTGAAAATACCGCACACTTCTTTGCAGGTGCTAAGGTCCTCTCCCTTCTTGATGGGTATGAGGCCAAGCTTGGCGTCCCCCACTTTGACCTTGCCGTAGATTTCGGGTGGTATTATTTGATAACAAAGCCCATCTTCCACTTCTTGACTTATATGTATGGTTACTTTGGTAACTTTGGGATCGCGATTTTGGTCTTAACGCTTCTTCTAAAGCTTGCGTTCTTTCCCATTGCCAACAAACAGTACCGCTCCATGGCCCGCATGCGCGATCTACAACCTAAGGTCAAAAAGCTCCAAGAGCGTTTTGCTGAAGATAAGATGCGCCTGAACCAAGAAATGATGGAGCTTTACAAGAAAGAAAAAGTGAATCCTGTTTCTGGGTGCCTGCCCATGCTGATTCAGATTCCCGTGTTCTTTGCCCTGTATAAGGTTATTTACATCACCATCGAAATGCGTCATGCACCTTTCTTTGGCTGGATTCACGACCTGTCGGTGCCAGATCCAACGAACCTCTTTACTTTGTTTGGTCTTATATCCTGGACACCTCCTAGCTTCCTTATGCTGGGGGCCTGGCCGATCCTCATGGGTCTGACCATGTGGGCCCAACAAAAGCTGAACCCAGCACCCGCTGATCCTGCTCAAGCCAAAGTATTCATGATCATGCCCGTCGTGTTCACCTTTATCTTGGCGAACTTCCCAGCAGGTCTTGTGATCTATTGGACATGGAGCAACCTTTTGACCATCATGCAACAGGGTGCCATCATGCATCTGTCCTCACAAAAGACTAAAACCGCCAATGTGAACAAGTAATCATGTCAGATTCCCTTGATCATAATGCCCTAGCGGCTGCCCCTTCTTCTTTGAAGGGGCAGCCGTGCGACTTTGTCACCTCTGTTGTATCGCTGAAAACACTGCCTCCCATGACGCTTCCTGAGATCGCCTTTGCGGGCCGGTCTAACGTTGGAAAATCCTCCTTGATTAACGCCCTTGTGGGAAGAACAGGCCTTGCCAGAACCTCGAACACGCCGGGGCGCACCCAACAACTTAACTTCTTTAACTGGGCAGGCCTTCTCTATCTTGTGGATATGCCAGGATATGGATACGCCAAAGCGCCCAAAGAAATGGTGGCCGCCTGGACGCGCCTTGTGAAAGACTATTTACGCGGTCGTGTCAGCCTCAAACGTGTCTTTCTTTTAATCGATGCAAGGCACGGCCTCATGAAAAATGACCTTGAAGTCATGAAGCTTTTGAACGACTCCGCTGTTTCCTATCAAGTCGTCTTGACCAAAATGGACAAACTTAGCAAAGCCCAACAAGAGCAAATCTCGCTTAAGGTAAGTGAGGCGATTGCCAAGCATCCTGCCGCCTACCCTACCTTGATCACCACCAGCTCTCAAAAGGATTGGGGCCTTGACGAACTACGCTCTCATCTTGAAACCATTTTACGCCCAGAGCTTGCCCCTTAACGCGGGCCTGCTTTGCGTGATTGCGACACACACCTAATGGTTTTTGTTTGTGGATCTAGTAGCCCCGTCACGACCATATTTTGCGGTGTGTGACTGCGGGCTACAAGGCCTGCGTTGTGATCCTTTGACCCCGTCATCCCTACATCTGCACTTAAGTGATAACGCACGGCCCCATCAACGCCCTTTGCGTCCGCGTCTGTCAAGACCCACACACGGTTAAAGGTCTCGATCACCCCCGTCACGGATTTCAATCCTGCTTTTTGCACGGTATTCGGATCTGTCATCGTAAAACAGCGTTCAGGAAACCTATTTGGTTCCCCAACAGCCATTCCTTCCACGCTTTTAAGTGCTTTCCTAACATCAAGGATCATGCTGTTTGCTTTTTTGAGCAGGGTTGCATGTTCTTGGTCAAGCAAAAAAAGCTTCTTTCTAGCGGCCTCTTTTTCTTTTTCAAGATCAGTCACTTGTTTGGATAACACGAGTAAATCATCTAGAAACGCGTGCATAGAAATAAAGATTTTTTGAGCGATGTGATCATGACCTTTGTCGTCAGCAAGCACGTCTAAGGTTTTTTTTAACAGCGAGATCTCTTTTTTCAAAGAAGATCCATCTGACACCCTCCCGGGTTTATCTGAAGGATTTTTATGGATATTCTGCTCCTCATTTGGAAAGGCTCTTTTGATGCCAAGCCCCCAAGAATGATCCACCACACTTACGGCCATTAACGATATTCCCAGAGGTATCTCTATAAGATGTTTCAATTTTTTCATAATTTTACCTTTTATATGGCCCATAACAACCCATCGCTTAGGTAAGTTTATTATTGACGCCAAACAAAAAAAAGAGACTTTTTTTCAAAAATCAATAAAACGCAAACAAAGAAAAGAATAACTTTAAAAATTAACTTTTTATCAATCAATATTAACCAAAAAAATCTTGTTTTTTTAAACCTCTGAGGTATTCTAGTCACAGGTTAGATTCCTAAAAAAAACAGCGAGGTCGTTATGTCTGATAAAACATTAACAAGAGCAGAAATAAGCGATTCCATTGCCGCCAAAGTGAATTTGTCCCGTCGGCGCTCCATGGAGCTTTTGGAAGACGCATTAGAGCAAATGTCCGAAGGACTTGAAAAAGAAGGACAACTCAAACTTTCTTCCTTTGGAAGCTTTTCTATTCGCAAGAAAAATAATCGCGTGGGACGCAACCCTAAAACTGGACAAGAGGTTATGATTGCCCCGCGCCAAGTGATTTCCTTCAGAGCCTCCATGACCCTCAAGGATATGGTCGAAAAAGAAGGCAAGAAATAAATCTTCGATACACTAAAAAAGGGCCCTTAAACGGGCCCTTTTTTATTTTTCCTTACTCACACAAACAGCTATATCCCCTTGATATAACTCATGGCTGCGTGATGAAGGCGATCATTGGCCACCATCACTGTCTTCGTCTCAAAAAATTTATCTTTACCGTTCAAGTCTGTCGCAACAGCGCCTGCTTCCTTTGCAATAAGGACTCCAGCCGCCATATCCCAAGGGCACAGGTCAATGCCGATATACAGATCATAACGTCCCGCCGCCACATAACATAGATCAAGGGTGGCAGATCCCATACGGCGCATGCCGGCCGCTTGCCCCGCCAAGGCGGCTGCCTTTTGCAGTTCGCCTGAAAAGGTTTTGGAGGCATCGCTTTGGGCGTGAGGACGGCTATTAGCCATCAAGGCATCAGGCAGACGGTCGCGTACCGCCACGCGTAAACGCCTGTCGTTTAGAAACGCTCCCATACCCTTGACCGCGTAGAACATCTCGTCAAGAAGGGGATCGTAAATAAGCCCCGCAATCACTTGTCCGCGTTCTTCATAGGCCATGGAAATGGCAAAGTGGGGCACCCCGTGTAAGAAGTTTGTGGTCCCGTCCAAAGGGTCGACAATCCATCGTCCAAGGCCAGGAGCCGCTTCTACCTCGCCTGATTCCTCCATGAGGAACCCCGCACCAGGCTTTGCCTTCATAAGTTCTTCTTTAATCGTCTTTTCCGCGCGTAAATCAGCTGTCGACACAAAGTCGCCAGGGCCTTTTTTCGAGACCTGAAGCTGCTCTACCTCACCAAAGTCTCGCACTAGCTTACGCGAGGCCTTTGCAGCCGCGCGGGCCATCATATTAAGTAACGGAAACTGGATCGCAAGGCGCGGTAATGCAGCGTCAACCATGGGAAAATAACCTTTCTATTCTTTTGCTCGTTCGACGTATTCCATCTCGCCGGTACTGACCACAATCAGGGTTCCTGAATCAATATGGGGCGGCACCATAACACGCACGCCGTTTTCAAGGATGGCAGGCTTAAAGGATGAGGCCGCCGTTTGCCCCTTAAGGACTGGTTCTGTGTCGCGAATACGCACGGTGACCTTGTCTGGCAAGCTTACGCTCACAATATCGCCTTCATAACTGGAAATGGTAACCATCATGCCCTCTTCTAGGAAGGGCAAACCATCCCCCAAAAGATCGGCAGGCACGACGACTTGATCATAGGTCTCTTGATCCATGAACGTAAGACCACTACCCTCATCTCCAAAAAGAAACTGATAAGGACGCTCGTCAAGACGCACACGTTCGACGCTTTCGCTGGAACGAAAACGCTCATTTAGTTTAGTGCCGTCGCGGATATCCTTCAGCTCCACCTGAAGATACGCCCCGCCCTTGCCGGGTTGGGTGTGTTGGATTTTCACTGCCACCCACAAACGCCCCTTGTGCTCAATGATATAACCTGGACGAACGGCATTTCCATTAATTTTCATCATTCACCTTTATGTCTGACACACAGCTGTAATGGTGACACCATGCCTATAGATTGCCCTTTTTTTCAAGGATAAAATGCCAAATTGCCCCCGTTTAAAGAGGGGTGTCTTCTTGACAGAACGTGGGTCCCCTTGTCATAGTGCAAGGGTAGTCTGCAGATGAGAGTAAAAATGTCGCCAATTTCATGGGGATGGACAAAACGTTTATGGATTGTCTTGGTCCTTCTTCTCCCCTTGTGGGGATGCGTGTGGTGGGCGACCTCATGAGCCTTTTTATGCCCCTCAAAGAGCGTACCTTATGACGTCTTCTCTACCTCTCGCGTCCTTAAAAGGGGGCACTCTGATTCTTGATAATATCACCGTATCCTATCAAAACATCCCGGCGATTGAAGGTGTATCTGGTGTCTTCGAAGCAAGTTCCCTCACGGCCATTGTGGGCCCTAACGGCGGCGGAAAAAGCACACTTTTAAAGGCTCTTCTAGGTCTTGTGCCCTTGCGCCAGGGGCGTGTAACGTTTCAAGACTGTAAGCGCCGCGACTGTGCGTATTTGACCCAGACCGCTCAGGTAGACAGATCTTTTCCCCTTCATGTAAGTGATGTCGTGGCCATGGGGCTTTGTCAAAAGCAGGGTTTTTTTAGACCCCTCCCCCAAGACACGAACGTCCAAGTCACAAGGGCCCTGGAGCGTGTAGGGCTTGGCGGATATGAACAAAGGCTCCTGAGCACTCTGTCAGGAGGACAGTTTCAAAAAGTACTTTTTGCAAGACTCTGCCTTCAAAACGCCCCCATCATTCTTCTGGATGAGCCCTTTGCGGCGGTGGATGCGTATACCATCGAGGATCTTATCCACTTGATCCAGGAATGGCACGACGAAGGACGGACCTTGATTGTTGTATCCCACGACATCGAGCTTGTACGTGAATTTTTCCCCAGCACTCTTGTTATGGTCGGTGAAGCGCTGGCGTGGGGTCCTACCCAAGACGTTCTGACTCTTGAGACCTTGCGCCAAGCCAAAACTCATTTCAGGGCGCGCGAAAAAAACCGTCTCCATGATTTTCCAGACGCGGGAAAGGTGGCCTAGAATGTATGAGTTTTTCATCGCTCCTTTTATCGCTTTCGCATTTCTTAAAAAAGCTCTTGTGGCCTGCCTTGCGCTTTCCTTGGGCTGCGCGCCTGTGGGCGTCCTTTTGGTCCTGCGTCGCATGAGCCTCCTGGGGGACGCGCTTTCCCATTCCATCATGCCGGGCGTTGCCATCGGTTACTTGGTCGCAGGACTTTCCCTGCCCGTCATGGGCATAGGCGGCATTATTGCAGGCCTCGGCATTGCCTTTCTTGCCACCTTTGTGACAAGACACACCCAGCTTCAAGAGGACGCAAGTTTTGTAGGCCTTTATCTCATTGCCCTTGCCTTTGGAACCATTTTGATCTCGCTCAAGGGAAACAGCGTTGATCTGACCCACATTCTTTTTGGCACAATCTTAAGCGTCAATACACCGGCTCTTATTTTGATTGCCCTTATTACTACGCTCACCCTCCTTACCCTTGCCGTAATTTATCGCCCCTTGATCCTCGAGTGCTTTGACCCAGGATTCATGAAGGCGCTGGGTGCCAAGGGCGCCCTTTATCACACCTTGTTCATGGCACTTGTGGTGCTGAACATGGTGGCGGCCTTCCAAGGGCTTGGAATTCTCATGGCGCTGGGCCTCATGATGCTCCCAGCTGTTTCAGCACGCTTTTGGGCACAACAAATATGGTCCCTTTGGACGGCGGCGTTTGCCATCGCCTTTGTCTCTGGGTATCTAGGGCTTGTGTTTTCTTACCACTTCGAGCTTCCCTCGGGCCCTGCCATTATTTTGGTCGCGGGCGTATTCTACTTTGTTTCTTTGACCGTTGGGCGTCACGGCAGCCTTCTAACACGTAAAAATACTGGATCTTCATAATGCGCTTGAGATGGGCCTTTTTGACCGCACTGATGCTGCCTACTTTGTGTGGGGCGGCCCCCTTTAAGGTCGTCACAAGCTTTACGATTTTACAAGATTTTGTCCAAAAAATTGGTGATGACTATGTGGAGGTGAGCGCCATTGTCGGCCCCAATAGTGATGCCCATATTTTCGAGCCCACCCCTCAAACAGTAACTCTTTTAACCACGGCAGATCTTGTGGTGATCAATGGTCTGGGATTCGAGGCTTGGTTTGACCGCCTGAAGGAAACCAGCGGATACATAGGGCCCGTGTGTGTTGCAACTGATGGGATCCAGTCTCGCACCCTGACTCAAGACGGCCATCTTCAGCACGATCCTCATGCGTGGCTAAGTGTGCCCAACGCCAAAATCTATATTCAAAACATTGAAAAGGCCTTAAGCCTCCTTGACCCTATCCATAAAGACACCTATCAAAGGAACGCTGCTGCCTATATTGACAAGTTAGAGGCCCTTGACCTTTGGATTCGTGAGAGTCTTGCGCCCTACCCCCAAAACGCACGGGTTGTCATTACCGCCCACGATGCGTTTTTTTATTTTGCTACGGAATACAAGGTAAAGGTTCTGGCGCCTGTAGGAATCAGCACCCAGGTTGAGCCTTCTGCCTGGAATATGGCGGCCCTCATCCAGCAAATCAAAGCCCTCGGTATCAAGACGCTTTTTGTCGAAAACATGACGAACCCAAAACTCATCAATCAATTGGCCGATGAAACAGGGGCGTCTTTGGGCGAGACCCTTTACTCTGATGCCTTGTCCGAGAAAAACGAGCCTGCGCCCACTTATCTCACGCTCATGCGTCATAACGTGACACTTCTTGGAAAGGCCATGTCGCAGATGAACCCGCCCGCGGATCCTATGGTTGCTTTACCAGCAAAATAGCGCTCCACCCACTCGCATCCTGGGCTTTTTCAAGGATAAAACCGTTTTGTGCATAAACGGCCTCAATTTCCGGCACTTGGATGGTCAAAAGCCCTGACAGAATCAACCGAGCACCCTTATTTGTAAAACGCGCCATGTCAGGGGCTAAAAGACGCAAAGGTTCCGCCAAGATATTAGCCACAATCAGATCATAAGTTTCGTTTTTTGAGAATGACTCAAACCCTTGACTTAAAAGGACTTCAACGCGTTGACCTAATTGATTTAAACCAAGATTATGGGTTGTCATGTGAATCGCATCAGAATCATTGTCACTTGCGCGAATGTCTGCGTTCTGAAACAACGTGGCCGCCGCCATGGCCAAAATTCCTGTGCCGCATCCAAGGTCTAAGATACGCGCAGGCACTATTTTCTTTTCCTCTAAATGCTCTAAAAGCTCGAGGCACCCCTTGGTAGTTTCATGGCGTCCCGTCCCAAAGGCGGTCGCCGCCTCGATCTCAAGGGCACGCTTGCCCACGGGGCGCAAATCACGGTCCTCGGCACTATGGATGAAAAAAGAGCCAATTTTCAAGGGTGCAAAGGTTTTACGATTTTCTGCAAGCCAATCACGTGCGGGCAAGAATTCGCGTGTCAGGGTTTCTTGAAGCGGTTCAAGCGTAGACGTAAACCCTTTAAACAGAGTCTCGGCGTCAGGCTCTTCTAAAAAGAGCGCCTCAAGGCTCCACCTTGTCCCTTCAGGGGTTGCCTCAAAAAGCGATGTGGACAGGGCGATCTCTTCCCATAGGGTCTCGACCTCGCTTAGGGCGTCCAAGTCACCCTCGAGGGTCACCTTATAATAACTTGTCATGATGTCCTCCTAGAGGGGGTCTCAAGGGTTAAATGATGATCGTCCATAACCTGTAGCATGGGGACAGGCAAAGGCGCTTCAAAAGCACGAGCCTCCCCCGTTGCATCCGTAAATGCAAGGCGCCATGCATGGAGACAAAGGGCGTAGCGTCTACCCTCGGGATGGGCTTTTCTGCCGCCGTACTTGCCGTCTCCTAAAATCGGAAAGCCGGCCTCAGCGCAGTGCGCACGCAGTTGATGCTTGCGACCTGTCTCAGGGGATAGTCTTAGCAAGGAAAAGGTGCCATCAGTTGCCAAAAGTTCGTAATGTGTGATGGCCTCCTTAGCATCTTCGGCGTTTGAGGACATTTTTTCTTTGCCCTCGCCTCCGGCCTTGCCAAGGGGCAGATTCCAAGTCCCTTTTTTGTGGGCAGGCACGCCCACCACAAGGGCAAGATACGTTTTTTTGACATGGCGCTCTTTGAAGAGATTTGTAAGATAGATGGCCGTTTCTTTGGTTTTTGCGACCACTATCACACCGCTTGTATCTTGATCCAAACGGTGGGTCAGACGCGGCTCGTACGCGCTTCCTCCCCGCTCTCGTAGCAACGCATCCAAACTCACGCGTGTGGCAACACCTCCTTGAACCGCAAGGCCTGCGGGTTTATTAAGGACAAAAAACGCTTCGTTTTCAAAAAGAAAGGCGCTTTCAATTTCCCTAAGTGCGCCTTCTCGTACGGCGGCTGAGACCTTTTTAGGAGCCGTCTTTTGTGCGTTTACTTCGGCGCCCTCCACAGAAAAGTAAAGAGTGAGAGTATCCCCTACATGCAAGCGGGCGTCCGCTTTGGCACGTTTGCCGTTCACGCGCACTTTTGATTGACGGAGCACTTTTTGCAAGGTTCCAAAGCTAAGGGCTGGGAACTGAAGACGCAAAAACTTGTCCAAACGGCTGTCCTCAGCGTCAGGAGAAACCACAAGGATATTAGGTGAAGAAGATTTTTTTTCCATGGCTTTTGTATACGCGTCTTTGGGCTACGCCACAAGCAAAGAAAAAGGAGGGGCAAAGACCCCTCCTTTTTCAAGATACAGATGACTGTAAAAAGGACTACCAGCGAACCTTAAGTCCGGTCATGACGATCCCTGCGTTGTTTTTACCAACGCCGTCAGAAAGACCACTGTTCACAGCCTTTGCTTGGTTTTGAAGGGCAACCCAGCGGCTGTCTGTGCGTGAGCGCATGACGTTACCTTCAGCAAAAAGACCAAGGCCCTTAGCAAGGGTGCGATCATAGGTGACAGAGATCACATCCATGCGTGCCTTTGGATTGTCAGCAGAAATGATATCCACGACACCAAAGTGACGGAAGCCTGTTCCAAGCTTACGCTCGGTGTGTTGGTAACCAAGGGCGACACGGTTCACACCAAACTTGTATCCGATAGCACCGCTGAAGGCGTAACCAGCGTTACGTCCCATGATCGCTTTATGAACTTGGCTCTTGCCGTTGTCTACGTACTCGATACCAAAGTCAAAGGCGCCGTAATCAAGCAAAAGACCAAGGGCATAGGACGCAGAGCGCTTACGATCGCCACTGTAAAAAGTCTCGGCAACGCGGTTCGCCACAGCGTTTGCAGCCAAAGCCTCAAGGCGACGTGCAATCTGCGCATTACCAAAAACGGCTGTTGCGGTTGCGGTCAAACCAAGACCATTAGCAAACTTGTGGTTGTAGTTCAAACCAAGAGACACGTTGTTCTTGTCGAACGTCTTGTCGCTGCTGTCACGGTTACCGATGGTGCGAAGCTTGGCGTAGCCTTTTTGGCGACCATCTGGCGTCACGCTGACACCGGCCTGGAGGCCGTATACGCGGGGCGTTACATAAGTAAGCTTGTTGGCATCTTTTTGTGTGCCAACCATATCAACGCCGCCAAGAACGCCTGTGGACATGTTGACAACGCGGTCATAGTTACCGTTGAAACCACCGGTCGCACCCATGACGCTGAAGGCACCGCGGGACATACGATCGTCAACACCGCGAGAGTTACCAGCAATCAAAAAGCCCCAAGGACCACGAAGCTTGATACGTGTCTCTTCTACAGACGTTTGCCCGTCTTCAGGATCGCCAACGATACCAAACAAAGCACTGTACTCAAGACCGCCGTAAAGCTCGGCAACCCCAATGGCTTCAACGTTCAGACGTGCGTCTTGAATGTCGATGTGGTGACCGTTTCCTTTACCACCATTTTGATCCTTGGTATTTTTCTTTCCGTTAAAAACGTAATAAACTACGTTTGTTTCACCAGAAAGTTCTACCTTTGGTGCGACGTCTACCTTGGGCGCGTCTCCTGCAGATGCAGCTTGCACCTGAGGGAATGCCACAAGGCTAGTCAGCAAAGCAACAGCGCTAACGCCCAGTAACCCTTTTGTCATCTCTATATCCTTTCATTAAAACTCTAACTTGGAATGGTCTAAACTCCAAGGCCTAAAGGCGCCCGTATTGGAACGAATTCTGACCCTTCAAACAATCGCTTCAAACGTGACAGAGGGAAAAAAATTGACAAGTGTGCTTTGAAGGGCACACTTTGGCCGCCTCGCACGCATTTCAGTCCTCTCAAACGGGATCCGGCTTAAGGACTCCCATTCCCATGAGATCGACAAGGAACTGTGTCATATCTTCTTTATTTTTAGAAGAAAATTCTTGAAAGAGCACGCTTTGACGAAAGCGCTCTTTTTGCAAAATCCAGGCCATAGGCTTTTCCCAACCTTGTGGGATCGGCACCTGAGCGTCCCGGGCAATAAGCCAATAATTTTTGCCTTCTTGTCCCACTTTGGCCCCCTCCAAAGCGCGCCTAAACGAAGGGTCTACCTTTTGAGGCAGAACGCACGCATTCCTATCCTCTTTTGTTTCTTGCATAAAGAGGGGGGCCCCAAGGGCTGGATCCGCCAAAAGAGTTCGTGCAAGGTCACTAAGTTTTTGGGCGTAGTTTTGCCGCTTAGACGTCTCTAAAGGAATATCTTGGCGCGCAATGGAATCATGAAGGAGCTCCTCGAAGAGGCGCGAAACAAGATCAAGTCCTGTGGGGCGCGTCACGCTAAAAGTCACATGAAGCGAATGCTCAGAAATCGCACACGCATCGTGATAGACGCCGCGCGGTAAATAAAGGATGTCGCCGGGCTTCATGACGATTTCCTTGGCTAGCGCCCCTTTGTGGGCCGCATGATAGGCATCATCAAGCTGATTAAAAAGGGGATGGTTGACGGGATACGGGGCTTTATTTTCATAAAGATGCCATTTCTTTTCCCCTTCCACCTGAAAGGCCCAGACATCGTGGGTGTCAAAATGACTTTTAAATCCAGGAATTTGTTGACTTGTTGCGTAAATATTAGCAAGCACACGCCCCCCACATGCGCGGCCCAGAAGGTGCGACACCTTTTGAAAGGCTGGGACAAGCTCGCTTACATCATTACACACAAGCCCTGCCCCTTGTCTCCAAAAAGCCATCACTTTTTCTGGGATGGGTTGCAGGACCGGCTGCCCTTCGCGGTTCAGGGTTTCTTGGCAATAAAGGGCTGGCGGAACCGGCACCCCTCTTTCCACAAGCTTTAAGGTCGAGGCCGACCACAAAGACGTCATGGACAAAAGGTTCGACAACCCCTGCCATGAAAAAAGCGCCGCTCCGTCTCGCCTGCTCGTTATGTGGCAGCTTTCTTGACCTAAGTTCTCTTTTTGAAAAGCCGCCCACGTCATCGGGGCAAGCAAAGCATCCATATTGGAAAAAAATGACATGGGGGATCACACTCCTCTTGCGTAGCTCTTTATTAAGACTAAGATAAGGAGTATTCGCAAGCACCGTTTCGCATTGGCTCATGAAAAAACCACTCATCGGGATCGTTCTCGATCACGAACCTCCGGGAGGATACTCTGAATTCCCTTGGTACGCCCTGCGAGAGAACTATTTTCAAGCCGTGCGCCACGCAGGCGGCGTGCCGCTAGGACTTTCATACGGAGCTGAAGACGTAGAGACATACCTAAGCCTGATTCAAGGTCTTTTGATCCCTGGCGGCTTTTTTGATATTGACCCGACGCACTATGGTCACACGGACCAAGGGCTTTGCCACGGCGCCAAGGACAACCGCACGCGGTTTGAAATGTGTCTTTTGAAAAAGACCCTTGAAAAGAAAACACCTTTTCTTGGCATTTGTGCCGGCATGCAGCTTCTCAATGTCCTGCGAGGTGGAACCCTTCACCAGGACATCAAAACCGAGCTTCCCCATGCCCTTACCCACGAGCAAAAAACCATCCGTAGCGAGCCGTCTCATCCCCTTCATCTAAAGGAAGGCACCTACCTTCACCGCATGGCGGGTGTCATAGAGGCCAAAGTCAACAGCACCCACCACCAAGCCATCCAAACCGTTGGCGCAAACCTTGTGATCAATGCCCATGCCCCCGACGGCGTCATTGAAGGCATTGAAGATCCGTCACTTCCTTTTTGCCTTGGGGTTCAGTGGCATCCAGAATATACCACCACGGACCTTGACCGCGTCGTTTTTAAACACTTTATCGAGGCAGCCACCCACCATGGATCATGAGACACAACCCGGCGAGCGTATCGCAAAAGTTATGGCAAGGCGGGGCGCGTGCTCAAGGCGCATGGCTGAAACCTGGATCACGGCTGGACGCGTGCAGGTTAACGGCCAGGTGCTCACAACGCCTGCCTTTGTAGTGACAGACACCGACGAGATCCTGATTGATGGCAAGCCTCTGCCCCAAAAAGCAGAAACCCGGCTGTGGCTTTATCATAAGGCCAAAGGGCTTGTCACAACCCATTCTGACCCCGAAGGGCGTCTGACAGTGTTTGACACTTTGCCACCACACCTGCCCCGCGTGATTTCTGTCGGGCGCCTTGACCAGTATTCCGAAGGGCTTTTGCTTTTGACCAATGACGGCGCTTTTTCAAGGCTTTTAGAGCTTCCTCGCCATCAAATCCCGCGCACTTATCACGTGCGTATTTTTGGCCGTATCTCGGCGCGCGACATGCACCGTCTCGAGCGTGGCATGGTCGTGGATGAGGTTCAGTACGGCCCCACCAAAATACGCATTTTAAATACACAAGGGGATAACACCTGGATTGAAATGACCTTGTGGGAAGGAAAAAACCGGGAAATCAGAAAACTGATGGAGGCGGTCGGCGTCCAAGTGAATCGGCTCAAACGTATTGCCTATGGTCCCTTTTCTTTAGAAGACCTTGAGGTCGGTGACGTTTATGAAGTGCCGCAGGCGGAGCTTACTGCTTTTCTTAAAAAGATGGACGCATACTCCTAAGATTATAGCGATGTCTTTTGTCTAAGGGACCAGGCCCCTTGCCGTAGACTTTTTCCTTGTGTAAAAAGTAGTAATCAATTGATAAAGAGAACCCTAAATGTTGACCTATCCTGCCTTTGATCCTGTTGCCCTTCAACTTGGCCCTCTTGCTATTCGGTGGTACGGTATTGCGTATGTGGCGGGGATTTTGCTTGGTTGGCGATGCTGTGTGTGGCTTTCACGCAAAGGGCTTATCACTATCTCACAAAAACATATCGATGATTTCGTTCCTTGGGCTACCCTTGGCATTGTGGCAGGTGGCAGGCTTGGGGAAGTCTTTTTTTACAATCCTGCCTATTATCTTTCTCACCCCCTTGAAATTCTTTACATTTGGCAGCCAGGCATGTCCTTTCACGGCGGTTTTCTGGGCGTTGTGCTGGCGGGTGTTTTATGGGTGCATACGAAAAAAATTCCCTGGATTACTTTTGGGGACCTTTTGTCCGTGGGAACACCCATCGGTCTTTTCTTTGGGCGTGTTGCAAACTTTGTCAATGCAGAGCTTTATGGGCGCATCACTGACGCGCCCTGGGGCATGATTTTCCCCCATGCTGGCCCCTTTCCCCGCCACCCCAGCCAACTGTACGAGGCGGCCCTTGAAGGCCTTCTTCTTTTTACGATTCTTTTTTCTTTGGCCAAACGCGGGGTCGCCAAGGAATATCCAGGACTTTTGCTGGGCGTTTTTGTTGCGGGCTACGGTCTTGCCAGGTCCTTTGTCGAACTTTTTCGACAACCCGATGACATCACAGGCTTCATTTGGGGTGAAATCACCATGGGTCAACTGTTATCCCTTCCCTTGATTTTTGTGGGAGGCGTGTTTATTTGGAGGGCCCTTTGCCATCCCCTGCCCCCAACGTCTTCGTAACGCCCGGTGATCTTAGGCTGCGCGCACTTTTACAAGAAAACGGCGCTCCTTTAAGTGTGGCCGATTTTATGGCATTTGCGCTCCAAGATCCAGAAATAGGCTATTACCAAAAGCGTCTTCCCCTGGGGTCGCACGGTGACTTTATCACAGCCCCTGAAATCAGCCCTCTTTTTGGAGAAATCGTGGGGGGCCACCTCATCCACAGATGGCAAGAACAAGGACGCCCCCACCCTTTTTCCTTGGTGGAGTTGGGACCTGGTCGGGGCACACTGATGGCTGATATTCTTCGCGTCGCCTCAAAAGTAGACCCCGCCTTTTTTAAGGGCGCGCAGGTGCATCTCATCGAGCGCCACCCACACCTTCGCCGCCTACAAAAGGATGGAATTAAGCATCCCCACGTCACTTGGCACGACGATCTTGAAACGGCTTTAAAAGAACCATACCCCCTCTTTCTTATCGCCAACGAATTCTTTGACGCCCTTCCCATTCATCAATATGAAAAACATGATACTGAGTGGCACGAGCGAGGCATCACCCTGACAAGGGAAGGTGCCCTTTCTTGGACTCTGATGCCCACAGTAGAATCCTTTGATGTAAAGGGAGCTTTTTTCGAAAGCGCGCCTCTTGGGCACAAAATCTTGTCGCAAATTCTTATGCATCTTGAGTGTCATACGGGCAGTGCCTTCATTTGCGATTATGGGTATGAAACGGGGTATGTTGACACGCTACAAGGCGTGAAAGATCACCGCTATCACGACGTTCTGAGCTGTGTAGGAGAAGTAGACTTAAGTGCCCACGTCGATTTCGGCGCCTTTTTGAGACAAGCAAAAAAACACACCCTTGCGACGCGCCTTATGACCCAAGGTGACTTCTTAAAAGAAAATTTTCTTGAGGCCCGCATCGAAGCGCTCATGAAGGCGCCTCTGTCCCTTTCCCAAAAGCGCGCGCTTCAAGAAGGAGCTCTGCGCCTCACTGAGGCAACCGAGATGGGTGTGTTATTCAAAGTGCTTGTGCTTGACGCCAACGGGAGACACCTATGACCTTGTTTTTAACCCATCCCTTGCTTTCTGAACTCTCCCATGTGGGACACGCATTTTTTACCCGTCAGGGCGGCGTCAGCACAGGCCCCTTCGACAGCCTTAACGTCAGTACGACCTCGGCTGACGCGCGGGATAACATCCTTTTGAACATAAACTGTATCACAAGCACTCTCGGTCTTGCACCTAGCCGCCTTTGTCTGCCCCAACAAGATCATACGAATCAAGTTTTGTTTTTGGACACTCCTTTTGCGTTAGAACCCTTTGAGGCGCGTCCCACAGTTGACGCCCTTTATACGAGCACGCCCGGTCTTGCTGTCAGTGTCAATACAGCCGACTGCGTCCCCATTTTGATTGCCCACAAAGAAAAACCCTTTGTCGCCGCCATTCACGCCGGCTGGAAAGGTGCGCTTAACGGGGTGGTTGAGAACACGCTGAACGCCCTAGACCGTGTTGGGTGCCAGCCGTTTGACTGTGTGGCAGCCCTTGGCCCTTGTATTGCTGAGGAATCCTACGAGGTAGACGACGCCGTGCGCG
This sequence comes from Alphaproteobacteria bacterium, assembly GCA_013911655.1. GTDB lineage: Bacteria > Pseudomonadota > Alphaproteobacteria > Caedimonadales > UBA1908 > JACESU01. The sequence continues at coordinate 444,064 of JACESU010000001.1, read as the reverse complement.
CCCCCTTCCTTAAGAAGTCACAAGAAAACGCCCGTTATTTCAAAGAAAATCCCTTAAATCCAGGGCACTATCTATTTGACTTACCAGGTTATGTCATGGATCTTTTAAAAAACAACGGCGTTCCTCAGGTGGCCCCTCCTTTAGGGAATACTTATACAAATCCAGATCTTTTTTTCAGCTGCAGACGCTCCTTTCACAAGCAAAGTCTACCCCCTGGCCAAAAGCCCCTCTTTGGGTGCCAACTTTCCGTCGTTTGGTTGAAAGGATAACCTCATGTTCAAGGACAGATGGGAAAAAGAATCGCGCCTCCCACCCCGTCAAAATACCATCAAAGCTCTCATGGATCGTCTTTGTCCTTCACAAACCCTAGAGCTCTTTACGCTTTTACATGGCGGTCTTTCTCACTGGCATTACAAAGTGATCCTCGACAGCGAGGTTTATGTGCTACGTCTTCACGACAGAAATGACATCAAAGCGCCCATGGAGGCTGCGCTCGCTCGTAAAATTTCTCCGTTTATTCCCGCCCCCCGAGTGCTAAAAACCCTCTATATCGCCCCCTATTGGTGTAGCCTTTTGACCTTTGAAGAGGGCATCACGCTGCGCACACTCCTTCTTAATCCAGCGGAACAAAAAAATCTTTATGATCTGTCGTATCAAGCAGGGCAACTCCTCCTCATGCTGCAAAACATGCCCTACGCTTCCTCTGGTTTTTTTGATGAGAGTGCAGCACTCTCGACTCCTTTTACACCCAAGGATTTGCTTGAGCACGCTCACCTGTGCCTTGAAAGCGACGCGGTGAAGACGCTTTTGCCCCTTAAACTCCAAGATCACCTAAACTGTCTTTTCAAAGAAGGAGAGCGCCTTCTTCACGTCACGCAAACGCCTTGCCTTGTGCATGGAGATTTTGATCCCAGTAACATGTTTGTGCGCGTTGAAAAAGATAAATGGATCATCACGTCTCTTATTGACTGGGAATATGCCCATGCTGGAACGTATTTACAGGACGCCGCGAATTGGCTTCGGTGGCGCCACCATATGCCCCTTGAGTATATGGCAGGGTTTAGCGACGCACTCCAAGAAAAAGGTTTGCTTTCAACGGACGCTGATTGGCAAACGGCCTCGTTCTTAGACGCTCTTGCGCTTTTAGATTTACTAAAGCGTACACGCCCCCACCAACCCATTCGCACGGCGTCTCTTTGCGCTCTGATCGAGGAGCGTCTTCAAGATCTGTGAAGAGGACTCTGTTAAATTTTTTGGATCAACTCTTGGACGCTTGCCGACAAAAAATCGATAAAAGACTGCACACGCCTAGATCCCACCAAATGATCGGGATAAATACAATAGATATCCAAATCTGGGCCATCATACTCTGGTAGTACCTCTACAAGATCACTTTTAATCCTTAGAGGGTTTTCAACGGCAAGAGCCGTAATCCCAAGTCCTTTGACGACAGCTTGATATAAATCACTTACCACCAAAAAAGGTTCACGGGGTTTGTCAGGAGCACGTCCCAACGTTAAATGCCAACCCACCTGACGAAAGGGCGAGAAATCTTGATCATAGGCAATAAGTTTGTGGTGATCTAGATCCTCTGGCCGCTCTGGAAGGCCATGCTTTGCGATGTACTCTTTAGATGCGTATAGCTTCAAATGAAACCGGTACAAATGCTTGTATTTTAAGTGAGGGGCATTTGGAAGGAACGGAAAGATCGCCAAATCCACTTTCCCTTCTGAGAAATTGGGTTCACTGTCGACAGCCTTTATATGAAGACGCATCTGGGGGTATTTGTCCAAATACGCCGGCAACATATCAAAAAGAAGGCTTGAGGCCCACCCAAAAGGAGCCGTTAGGCGCAAAATTCCTTTGGGTTCACTGTCTTTGTCTTTAAGAAAGCGCTCAACATTTTCCATCTCTACCAGGAACTTGCTCGCAAGCTCAAAGAGCATATGTCCCTTATCAGTCAGCTCTAGTTTTCTGGGGTACCGATGGAATAAAACGGATTTTAACTCATGCTCAAGCGTGCTGATTTGACGACTAAGGGCAGACGGACTTAGGGGAATATCCGTATGGGTAAAGCTCTGTGCCTTTGCAACATAGTAAAAAAGTCTAAGTCTATCTAAGTTCATACAAGGCGCCTCATCCTATTTTTCTTATATAATAAAGTAAGCTCCCTTAAAAAGAACTTACTTTATTATCTCACAAAAACGTGACGCAGGATATTTTAAAAAGACTACTTACTACTAAAACAGCTAAAGCATCCAGATTTTTTCTTTTTGACTTTTCCCCCCGCGGAACCGCCACCAACATCACCGCCCGTTTTGCCAGCATCTTTGCTTCCATCATCAGCAGGCTTTATGTCTTCTGGGGTGATGGCATCTGTGCCGCCACTAGGGGTGTCTTTCTTGTCATCTACCACAACTGATGTGCCACCAGCATCGCCATCTATTTTTTTGTCGTCCACACTGGTATCCACGACAGGGGTCACAGGTGCCACAGGTTTTTTATCATCCCCTTGGTCGTCACTGGCGTAGCCCACACTTACACCACACATCAAGCTTGCAACTATCGATAACTTTATGATTTTCTTCACGGTCGCCTCCTGGTTTTACTAACCCCTTCAGTATAGCCGAGGCATCGCCGGAGTCAAACCCTCTTACCAAATGACAAAATTGTGACTTGAGTATTAAAGGGACGACCACAACACTTTCTGATCGTCCCTCAAGCGTCTAGTCTTGTTCTTCTTGTGAAGCTCCTTGTTTTGCCCTGTAACGCGCTGCCAGTGTTTGCGCTTGTTTTTCCATCTCTTCTTTGTGCGCTTCAATAAAGGCAAGTGTGACTGATTTCATATTCTCCATTGTATGTGCATCAAGAGCATCAAGACTGATGGCTTGCTCTAGGGTTGGGGACCATCTTGTGTATCCGCCCTTTTTGAACAGCCATTCCATGGTTAAGTTATTTGTCTGCGTTGGTGCATTCAAAGCAATGGTGATAATCGGCTGTAACCACCCAAGAAGACCCCAATTAGTCGCTTTCTCGCCATCATAAAGCATGGGCGCAATACCGGTTCCGACAGACAACACTTCCATATCTCTTTTTCTAAGCGTTGGATGGAGGGTGTATATTTGAGCAATCCCTACCAAAGTTGGATCATTAGCCCCCGTCATCCCGCCATCAATAAAAAAATGCTCTTTAAATTTATCTTTTTTCTTTGATTTGGAAGGTTCACATAAGAGTGGTTTCCTCCCAACTTGATTAGAGTTTTGAGATACGCTTTGTGCATCTAAGGTATTCGTATTGGCAGCCTCTTCAATGACTTTCTCTTCATGTTCAGCACCTGCCGTCAGCATTCCCTTCATTAAAACTGCGGTAAGCAAACGCCTTTGAGTTTCATCTAATTTCAGATGAGGATTTTGAAGAATATTTGAAAAAATAGAGACGCGCTCGAAATAGGTTGGGGCGGCACCTGACGCCATGGCGGCCTGACTTGCCTTTACATCATAGAACGGATCTTCTGAAGTCGCATAGCTGGTGAACAGGCGAGGCGCTGAACCAGGAAGTGTCTTTAATAATTCAAAGGTTGTAATGAATGTCGGAATACAAGCATCCCTTAGTTTTGAATCTCCCACGTATCCTTTCAAAGCTTTTTTAAGGGGTTCACTTGAGTACTGTTCATCCAAAAGACCAAAGCCAGACGTTACTTTTTGCCACAGGCTTCGTTCGAACATTTTCGCAGCTTCACCTTTTTCAAAGAAATCAACCATGATCCCTATATCGTGTTGGGGCCGTTTCGCGTTTGTCGGATCGGCCTTTGTCAGAACAGCTGCCGCAATGGCCCCGGCCGACGTGCCTCCAATAAGGTCAAAGCACTCCGCAAGACGTATCGTATTGTCTCCCAAAATTGCCCGGACTCTTAATTCAACCGCATGTAAAATAAGCATAGTGATATACCCGCGTCCACCGCCACCATCGAGGGTCAGCATTGTTCTAACCGCGTCCATATCTCGTTCATTCGTTTGATTTTTCGTGGAATCAGCAAGCGTAAAACGTCGCATCGACGGACGCTGCGCGCTTTGGGTCGAGGTCGATGCAGGAAAAGTGTGCGGCGTGATGAGAAGAGCTCGCGTATCGTCCAGCGCCTTCTCGGGTCTTGCCCCCTGGATGTCCCCATGACTGGTGCCCACAGATGTGAGAGGAATTTGTGGGATTTCTGACGGGTTTTCCTTAACCGTCGTGGGCTGGCTTGCTAGTACATATCCTGAGCTTAATAACAATGCCAGTGAAAAAACGTATACCTGCTTTAACATAATTCCTCCATATCGCATGCTGAACCGTCCATGCTAGAAGAAATATTATTAATAAACAGTAAAGAGAAAACAGAAGAAGAAACCCCTTTTCTATAAAAGGAATGCCGTTGCAAGTCCAAGAAAAATAGCAAAGCCAAAAATATCTGTCGACGTTGTAATAATGGGCCCCGAACTAATAGCGGGGTCCAATTTAAACCGGTCAATAACGATGGGGACAAGGGCACCCGCAAAAGCGGCCCAAATCATATCAAGGAATAGACTGGCGCCAAGCACAATCCCAAGGGCAGAGTCCATCAGCCAAAGACTGGCAAGTCCTCCGCAGCACACAGCAAACCCGCCTCCCACAATCAAGGCGACGCGGACTTCTTTACCCACTGCGCGCCACGTATCCGTTTCTCGCACTGCATTGGTCGCAAGGGCGCGCACCATCACCGTCGTGACCTGCATCCCAAAGCTGCCACTTAGATTGGCACCAATGGGCATGAGAAACGCAAGAGCTGTGATCGCTTGAATAGAGGGCTCGAAATAGGCAATAACCACCGCCGAGACCAGCACGTCAAACAGCGTTACAAGAAGCCATCTTGTGCGCCAATACGCGGTTGTCAGCACGGGTTCGTGGAAGTCGGATTCTCCCACATTGGCCATAAGCAAAAGGTCTTCTTCGGCCTCTTCGTCGATGACGGTAATGACATCGTCAAAGGTAATCATGCCCACAATGCGGCCGTGTTCGTCCACAACAGGGGCTGAAACAAGGGCGTACCTTCTAAACAAGTGCGCCACACGCTCTTGATCTTCGGTGACTTGCAAAGGGTGAATGTCCGTGCGCATCACATCAGACATCTTCATGTCTAAGGGATTCTTTAAAAGAGATCCGACAGAAATACCGCCAATGGGTTGGTGGCTTGGATCAATCACATAGATGTCGTAAAGATTATCGGAAACGGCTTCCATTTCCCGCACAAAGTCGATGGCCTCCGCTACCGTCCAGAAGGGTGGGACGCACACGATTTCCTGCTGCATCAAACGGCCCGCACTATCTTCAGGATAGGACAGGCCCTCTTCTAAAAGAGCGCGGTCCCCGGCCGAAACCGACGACAAAATGTCGCGTTGTTGTTCTTCATCCAGGTCCACCAAAAGATCAAGGGCATCGTCAGTGTGAAGCTCGGCCATAACTGCCGCCACACCCGCAGGTCCCAAGATCTCAAAAACCTCTTCGCGTAGAGATTCATCGAGCTCAGAGACAACCTCTGCCGGCAGATCAAACTTGACGATATCAAGGAAGGCCCTGCGGTCATCAGAAGTCAGTGCCTCCAAAAGATCCGCAACGTCCGCCGCGTGATAGTCTGTAGCAAGACTGACCAACGCCTCATGATTGCCTTCTTCCAGGGCATGAAGAGCCTGTCCCTTCAAGAAAGCAAGCGCCTCTACCTGATCTTCTGGCAGAGGAGAGAGTTGTCGGTCACTGACTTTATCCATTACGTCCTAGCTTCTTTTCTTCTTGGCCCTCACAGCATCGCTGCGCATCTGCCACTGCCATGGCGGTATTGTTGATAATACCACGAACAGTCACCGACGGGGTCAAAATATGCGCCGCGTGCTTAAGGCCGATCAAAAATGGACCAATGGGTTGCCCTCCTGCCACAGCTTTTAACAGATTGAACGCAATATTTGCAGCGTCAATACACGGCATCACAAGAAGGTTCGCCTGACCGGTCAGTTTCGAATCTGGGAAAAGTCTGTGTCTCAAGCGCTCATCCAACGCGTCATCGGCGTGCATTTCGCCCTCCACCTCAAGATCTGGGTGTCTTACATGAAGAATCTTGACGGCCTCGCGCATTTTAATGGCAGAAACAGCGTCCGTTGAGCCAAAACTTGAGTGGGACAAAAGCGCAACTTTAGGCTCGAACCCAAATTGACGCACTTGCTCGGCTGCAAGGGCGGTAATTTCAGCGATCTCATAAGCCGAGGGGTTTTCGTTCACAAAGCCGTCGGTTAGAAACAACACGCCTTGATCCAGGACCATGACGCTTAAGGACGCGGTTACCCCTGTGTCTGTGGCAGGGCCAATCAGCTGCATGACTGTCTTCAAATGCGCTTGATATCGTCCCACAGGACCACATAGAACAGCGTCAGCAGCACCCATGGTCACCATCATGGCACCAATCACCGAGGTATCTGTACGGACAATGGTTTTGGCAAGATCTGGGGTTACGCCGCGTCTTGCCATCTGTTTGTAGTACGCTTGCCAATAAACGGGGAAACGGTGGTCGTTCTCCGGGTCAATGAGCTCGAAATCCACTCCTGGCTTTATACGAAGCCCCATACGCTCAAGACGTGTTGTGACAACGCGGGGACGGCCAATAAGAATGGGATGCGCGAGCTTTTCATCCACAACGATTTGTGCCGCACGCAAAATGCGTTCGTCCTCGCCTTCAGTATATACAACGCGCTTGGGATCTTTCTTTGCCCTTGCAAACAAGGGGCGCATAGCAAGACCTGAACGGTAAACATGTTGACTGAGGGTTTGCTTATAAGCTTCCATATCTTTAATGGGGCGAGTGGCAACGCCCGCATCCATGGCGGCCTGAGCGACAGCAGGCGCTACTTCGATCACAAGGCGCGGATCAAAGGGTTTGGGAATAATGTAGTCAGGCCCAAAACGCATCTCTTCACCCTCATAAGCGCGGCTCACAATATCTGAAAGCTCAGCGCGCGCAAGGGTAGCCAGCGCGTGCACGCATGCCAGCTTCATCTCTTCATTAATTTCTGTAGCCCCCACATCCAAGGCACCGCGGAAGATGTACGGAAAGCATAGAACGTTATTGACCTGGTTCACAAAGTCAGACCGACCTGTGGCCACGATGGCGTCTGGGCGTACGCGCTTGGCAAGCTCTGGATTAATTTCAGGATTGGGGTTAGCAAGCGCCAAAATAATAGGATTTTCCGCCATAGATTTGACCATATCCTCGGTCACAATATTGCCCGTTGAGAGTCCCAGAAAAATATCAGCGCCTTTAATGATCTCGCCCAAGGTGCGCGCAGATGTTTTTTGGGCGTACACGGCCTTAGAGGCATCCATATTCTCGCGCCCTTCGTAAAGAACGCCTTTGGCATCAGCTGCAAAAATATTTTCGCGCCTAAGACCCAGCTCTTCCAGAAGCTCTATACAGGCAATCCCGGCGGCTCCCGCACCAGATACGGCAAGCTTAACCTTCGCAATATCTTTTTTCACAAGGTGCAGACCGTTCAGGACCGCCGCCGCCACAATGATGGCCGTTCCATGCTGGTCATCGTGAAACACAGGAATATTGAGGCGTTTTTTAAGTTCGCGTTCGATCTCAAAACACTCAGGCGCTTTGATATCTTCTAGATTAATGGCGCCAAAGGTAGGTGCAAGGCTGACAATAATATCAATGAGCTTTTGGGGATCTTTTTCTTCAATTTCGATATCAAAAACATCGATATTAGCAAACTTTTTAAAAAGAACGGCTTTGCCTTCCATGACAGGCTTAGCAGCCAAGGGCCCAATGTCACCAAGACCCAGCACGGCGGTCCCGTTGGTAATGACCGCGACCAAATTTCCACGCACCGTATAAAGGGAGGCCGCACTTGGATCTTGTTCGATCTCTTCGCAGGCGGCTGCCACACCCGGGGAATAGGCAAGGGACAGGTCCCGTTGATTTGCCAAGGGCTTTGTTGCCGCAATGGTGAGCTTGCCGGGCGTCGGCCCTTGATGATACAAGAGTGCGCTTTTTCTAAAATCGTCTTTGGACATCCTCGTGCCTCTTAAGAATTCTTACTACCGCGACCTTAGCACAAGCTTTTGAGCCTTCGAAGAGGGATCGTGAAGAAAACAAGAGGTTTTTGACAAGAGCCCCAATTTTTCATAGAGGGTGATCACAAAACTTCTGAGAACTTTACAAAGAACGCCCTTCAAAGCGCTATTTTGGCATATTTTATGGCAAAGGGGTGCAAGGGCGTTTCTGGTAAAAGGGTTTGTCCCCGGTATGAAAGCGCGCCTAGACCACATATTTTTTGGTAGTATGCTTGGACATCAGACCAATGTTGCCGTCGCTCAAAGGTGAACATCGTGCTATTTGGGCGTTCATTCTTTTGCAGTAAACACTCACACCCAAAGGTAAGAGATGGCTCGTGGGCAACACACCTCCCGATACTAGCGCCAACTAAATACACGATAAAGAAAAGTCTTCCCATGCCACTCTCCCTCGTTCTCTTTCAAGGGATTATAGCAGGCACTAAAGAATAACCCAACCCTGCGCTACCCCCACTGGGGGCTTAAGCGGCTTTAATGATTTGATCGAATTTCTCAGGAACAAGACTTGCCCCGCCCACAAGAAGCCCCCCCACCAAAGGGAGAGCCAAAATCTGCGACGCGTTGTCCGGTGTAACTGATCCTCCATAAAGGATGGGCGTTGAACTTTTCCATCCCAAGGAAATCAAAGCGGCGGCGATATGGGCGTGTGCGCTTGTAATCTCAGCGACCGTTGGTACCTTCCCCGTGCCAATGGCCCAAACGGGTTCGTAGGCCAGCACAAGGGGTTTTTCTTCCACGTCACGGGGCAGACTTTGGGTGAGTTGACGCGTAAGCACCTCGTTTGTTTTGCCGAGGGCGCGCTCATCCAGAGTTTCCCCAATACACACAATAGGGATCATACCGCTTGAAAGGGCTTGCAGGGCTTTTTGGCAGACAGTATTGTCATCCTCTTGATGGTTTGCACGACGCTCTGAATGCCCCACAATCACATACCGGCATCCCGCGTCTTTTAGCATCCAAGCGCTTACATCACCTGTCTGAGCCCCCCTTGCAGCGGCCGCACAGTCCTGAGCGCCAAGATTAAATCCGATCTCTAAAAGGCGCCCCTGCACAAAAAGCAGCTGGACAAACGAGGGGCACACAACAACCTCGGCCGTTTTTTTTTCTACGCCCCAATCCTTTGGCCAAAAGGCGCACCACCCGCGTGATTCCTCTAGGGTCATGTTCATTTTCCAGTTGGCAACAATCAAGGGACGGGTCATGGGCACACTCTTTGGCTAGAAAAGCCCCCAAATTGGGGGCTTTGTACGTGAAGAAACTTAAGAGTTTTTCTTGCGACGGGATGACGTCACAACCTTGGGGTTTTCTGCGTCATCAGAGGCAACCTCTTGAGTATCGGCACTTCTCTCATCTTCTTGAAACACGTCCTCTTCGCTCTTCTTTCCGGCAGACGGCTTTACAGGCTCTGTCTTTGAAAGGACTTGCGCCACAGCGCCCCGCTGCACGCGCACGCGAACATCTTCTGCGATCTCCAAAAGGACCTCTTCATTACTGACGATTTTATGCACAGTGCCAAGGATGCCGCCACTCGTGACCACACGGTCCCCTCTTTTAAGGGCAGCGATCATGGCTTGACGCTCTTTTTCACGTTTTTGGTTGGGGCGCAAAATTAAAAAATACATAAGCGCAAAAATGGCAATAAACGGCACAAACTGCACAATGGCGCTAGGAGCGCCGGCCCCTATGTCCGCTTGAGCTGCAGGAATGGTCAACATTAATCCTAAAAATCCCAGTGGTTTCAACATCTATAAAAGCTCCTTACAGCGAGTGTGTTATGGTTAAAAGATGAAGGTCACTGTAGCTAAAACTGAAAGGCTCAGCAAGTCTGTCATGGGGTTACAATCCCTTTTCTGCGGCTCCTTTGGGATTAAAGCTTGCACTTTTTCTGCCAAAAAGGCATAGTCCGCATTGGGATGGATTTTTATACATATGTGATGTCGAGTTCTAAACAAAAAGGGATGCCCCTTGCCCATCAACAAGCCAGGTGTGCAAGACTTGCCCTTGTTCAAGCCCTTTTTCAAGTCAATGCCACTAAGGAAGTACCTGCTTTTGTCCGGGAAGAGTTCCTTACACACCGGTTAAATAGCCGCGATGATTACCCCGTTGAACCAAATGCGCCCCTTTTTACCACTGTTTTTGATGTGTTTGCCAAAGAACGCGACGCCCTTGATACACTTTTGCAAGAACTTCTGCCCGAAGGATCTGAGCTTCACAAGCACGAGCCTGTCCTCATTGCCATTTTGCGCGCAGGAAGCGCAGAACTTATGACGCCCCACCCCTTTGCCCCTGCGCCCGTTGTCATTGCTGAATACGTAAATCTGACCAGAGGGTTTTGCGGCACCAAGCAAGCCTCCTTCACCAATGGTCTTCTGGATCAAGTAGCACGGCGCCTGAACCGCCCCCTTACCAAAGAGTAACGCCCTAAACAGGACTTTAGACCTGACACCGTCAGCAAGAAGCCTCCCTTTCTTTCACTTTATCTTCTTAATATTGAAAATATTAAGAAGATAAAGGTGTTTTTTTTGCCAAAAAAGTTGATTTTTCCTTCCTCAATAATCATATAATTTTTGTTGTCCCACTCTAATGAAAGTTGAAATAGTCATCACTATGAAAACACCTTCTCTTCTTAAGACTGCTTTGTCTTTACTTTTCTTTACCGCCACCACCTGTCCTGCGGCTTTTGGTGAGACCCTTGACGTGGATATAAGCCCCCTTCAAGTAACCCCCACGGTCAGTTCGACCAATACCCTTGGCTTAAAAGAGGTCAGCACGACGTCGAAGCATAACTTTGGATGAATTTTTGACATCCTTCCTAACGAAGTAATTCTTGATATTATAAGTTATCTCGACGGGAAAAATCTTATTTCTTTGTCAGAAACCTCAAAGGCTTTTGAAAACCTTGTAGGCGTTTTCGTCCGACAGACTGTCGACCACGTCAGACGTAACACCACGCACCTTTATTATGATCTCACTTGTTTAAAAAAAGGCGTTTCGAGCGCACTAGAAAATGACGGTTATGTGTTTTTACCACCAGCAGTTCCTTTACCAAGAGAAGCTCGGCCAGCAAATCTTTTTGAAAACACACTTCTTTTTAATCGGCTTTTTAATTTGCAACGTGACGTACTGAGCGACGCGGATCTTTTGTGCCTAGAGGCTGTTTGTCCTTTGGCTTTCGCTGATAAAGACCCCCAAACGCAACTCTCTAAAGCCCTTGACTTTATTGACAGAAATGCTGCAGAGCCCTCTCCCGCAGTCCGCGCTCAAGAAAAGCTCGATGACACAAACGCACAAAGCGCTGTAACTTTTGTACTCACGTCTGCAGAGCTGATAATCCACAAGGACGCGCTCACCGCGCACCTAGCCAAAAACCCCGAGCATCGTATTCATTTAATCTTGGGCGATGGCATCTTTGAGCAAGATGGAATGCTCTCCCTGAGCAAAGATGACGTGCCTAACAATTTGCGACATCTGATTTTATCAGATCTCAGGAAAACTGTTTTGACAACAGGTGATGCTTTCTTAAAGGACCACCCTTCTCTCACAACTTTTGATGCCAGAGACCTCTCATGCTTGACGATCTTAGCATTTGATTTTCTTTCTGAATGCAAGTCGCTTACACACATAGAGACGAGAGGCCTAACAGGCGTGCGAAACATAGGATATTACTTTGCTATTCATTGCAGAAATTTGAGAACTGTTAATCCAAGAGGACTGATCTCAATAGAACCCTACCCGGCTCGGTGGTTTATCAATCCTTTATCTGGTCAAAATACCAAAGAAGAATATCAAAAAGTCCTTTCTTTCTGGGCAAGACGCGGCATTAATCCCCCACGCCGTTAAGCATTACATAATTATGCCATTTAAACTGCGACAGGCAAAATGACGCGGCGTGTACGAGTTGTGATACCGCCGAGGGATAGCGATAGAAAAAAGCCCCCCTGTGGGGGGGCCATAAAAGCAAACGTTCTGGCATCTCTTTTCTTAAGAAGTGCTCTATACTTGGCCCGGACTCTATAGAGAAAATCAGTACGCATCTCGCCGCCCGTGGGATTGAGTGGCGCTAACTAAAACAGGCGCGCCTTGACACCACAGGCGCGCCTGCTCTCTAATGCCCCAGCATAGGATTATGTAAAAATAGAATTTTTCAGCAAATGCATTCGTCCCCTTCACTTAACCCACAATAAAAATATTGACTTTATTTGACAGATAATTTCTATATGGGAAAATTATCAATCTAACGAAAGTTGAAATAACCTCTATCATGGAAAAATACCTATTTAAGAAATCATTCTTCGTTTTCTTTTTTAATTTTTTGCTTTGCACATCCCTCTTTTCCACGCCCCACAATCCCGATGAAGAACGTCAAACCAAGACATCCGCGCCCTTTACTGAAACCCAAGGCGACGCAGATCTTACTTTAAGCATTCCCGACGAACTTCTAAGCGACGTTATGTCCACACTAAAAAGGAGCAAGCATATTGCCCCCCTTCCCGTTGTTTGTAAAAGATGGCATCAGCTTCTTGACGCTGAAACGTGTTATACGTTACGACAAAAGGCCCGCGCTCCTGACAGCAAACAAGAAACATTTCTCAAGCGTGCTACGACTAAACTGAAAACTTTGTTCCAGCAAGTATTGATAGAAGAAGCCTATACTTACCTTCCTCAAAGACTTAAAAACCACCTTCAAGGTCATACAGAGGTTTTCTCACTAGAGCTTCTAGATGAGACGACCTTGCAACATCTTTATCATAAGTTTTTCGATACCAGCCCCTATGGGGTATCTCCAGATGATAAACTTTGCTTGGAAGCTTATCTGCCTGTTGAGCGTATCGCCCTTTCCAACACAGAGCCCCACACCCTGAAAAAGGTATGTAGCGGCTTTAAACACTCCTCCTCTTTTTTATGGCGCCCTCATGCGGACTTAACACAAGATGAGCTTGATACGTTAAAAAAGACCCCCCATACATTAGTCGTCACACAAACAGAGCTTGTCACACAAAAAGCACTGCTCGAAGAACTGCTTAAGTACAATCCAGAGCACCAATTACATCTTGTTTTAAGCTGCGATCTTTTTGTTGATGATGAAGATAATGCACTTTCTATGAAAAGCGAGAATCTGCCACTTGGCTTGCAACATCTGATTTTGTCGGATCCAAAGGGCGCTGCGCAGTCAATCGATCCGAAATTTCTTTCTCAGCACCCAACCCTTAGAACTTTTGAAGCACGGCACTTTCCAGTTCTTAAAAAAATTGAGGGGGGCTTCTTAAGCAACTGCAAGAAATTAATGCACTTTCGTGCACCTGGTTTTGAAAACGTCACTTATATAGGGCTTAGTTTTCTGTCAGGCTGCACAAGTTTAAAGGAATTCGATAGCAAGCCCTTCCTTAATGTTCGGGAAATTGGGCATTACTTTTTGACCAAATGCACGGACTTGACCACTTTTAAGGCGCGGGGTTTTATCAATCTTCAAAAAGTCGGGCACTGCTTCCTCACGGGCAATACGTCTCTTACTGTTCTAAAGACAAAAGGATTCACCAAATTAAGGCAAGTCGGTCATTATTTTGCGTCTGGTTGTACATCCCTCCTAGACATTGACTCAAAGGGACTACGCACTTTACAACAAGCAGGAAGTGACTTTTTTGCGGGATGCGTCAGCGTTAAGCATTTTGATACAAAGCCTTTTTTACAGATGGAGATGGTCGGAGCCTATTTTCTTTCAGGATGTCTGACCCTCGAAAGTATTGACCCGCAAGGCCTTAGTAACCTTAAAGAAATAGGAACAAAGGCTTTTTACAACTGCCCGAGCCTTTTGCCTGCCGAAAAAGAGAAACTCCACCGGTGGTTCGAGACTTATGATATTTTATGGCCCTAAAGCCTAAAAAGTGTTTTTTTATTGTTATGTTGTATGCTCCTCTTCGTCATTTTCTGAACTGCGCACAGGAGCATACCCTTTCACAACCCCAACGAAAGGTGACATAGCTATTATCATCAGCACACGTTATCTTCTCCTTAGCTCCTTGTCTTTCTTTTTTATTTTTGTCCTTCTTGTGTCTTTAGTGACTGCCTCCGAAGTCCCTATTCTCGCTTGTGAAGAGGCAGACTTTTCAGCCCTTGCGCAAAGCCCCGCGTCACCAGATTCTTCTTTTTCAGAAGAAAGAGATCCTGCCTTTGACCACTTTGTTTGTTATTACGCTCAGATAAAACGTTTCTTCACCTGCGCCGACCGTTTATGTTGACAGGCCTATTGCTCCAGAATGTCCTTAGACAATGCCCCCCAACAGCTCAGGTTTTTTTTGAGATGTTTCAGCATGTTCAACTAGACGGCCCTCTGGTTCGTTTTATTCCTGACCTTCAACTCCAGGACCTCACAACTACCCACACGGTAATGCTGAGCGCTACAGAACTATGGGCACACAAGAACGTGCTGAGTGCGCACCTTGCCCATAATCCCGAACACCGTATCCACGTGGTCTTAGGGGATGGTCCCTTCATGGATGGAGATCGCCTTACCATGAAAAAAGATAATCTCCCGGCTGGGCTTCAACATCTCACTCTATCGGATCCTCAACACCTGGTTCAAAAAATCAATCATAGTTTTCTATGTGAACACGAAAATCTCACAACCTTTGACCCTCTAGGCCTTGACCTGGTGCGGGTGATTGAAACGTCCTTTCTTTGCAAATGCTGTCATTTTACAAAAGTTAACATGGAACGCTTCATCTACCTTCAAAAGATAAACATCTTTTTCCTTGGATTCTGTGAGGATTTCCCTCTAGAAGAAATTAAAAAATAAAATCTTTTATCAAAAAGAAAAACATTACCCGCTAACTTTAGTATGAAAATTTGAAACGTTAATAGGAAAGATGACGCGCCGCGAGCGAGTTGTTATACTGCCAAGACGTTTAGAAAAAAAATAAAGGAAGCACCTGTGGGGAGGAACATAACAGCAAAAGTTCTGACATTCCTTTTCGTGTGCTTTTTCTTGAGCGTAAATTCCCTTTATGCCAACGAAGAAAAGAAACCCGACGGCGCCTTTTCGCCGCTGGTTCAAAACTTTATCAACTTTCCTCCATTTTTGATCCCGGTCATCCAGGACCGGCGCGTTGTCACAACCTACGCCATTACGCTTGTCATCGAAACAGTCACCGCCCAGGACGCGGTCGAGATCTATCCCTTTGTCCCGCGCCTGACAGATGCTCTTTTAACAGATATGTATACTGTCTTTTGTCTTGCCTGGTCACCGGACACCCGTGTATTTCTTAAAGACCTCAAGACAAGACTATTGGGTGTTGCCCAAAAAGTTGCTGGCAAAAAACACATTAAGGCCGTTCTGATTCAATCATTTCAAGAACAAATACATAAATAATATAAAGAAAAAATCACAATTACTTTATACGCTTATTAATTAAAATTTAACTAATCTATTTTAGAATAAAATAAGATTGCAAAGAATTACGTGGAGGCTCACGTGAAAGACGTTTATTTTGAAACGGTGATGCTCATTGAGCGTCTGCATCGTTTGTTCCTGGAAGTCATCAAAGGCGAATTGGACCGAATGAAGATACATGACATTAGCAATGTGCAGTGCTTTATTTTGTATAACATTGGCAAAAGCCGACTAACCGTCGGTGAAATTTCCAATCGTGGCTATTACCTTGGGTCCAATGTGACTTATAATCTTAAGAAAATGGTCGAAAGTGGATACATTCACCAGGAGCAATCTCCTCACGACAAACGCTCAAGCCATATTCAACTCTCTCCTAAGGGAATTGAGCTTTTTGAAAAAATTGATACCCTTTTGCGGGAACACACCAAAAATATGCGTCACAATGGCCTGATGGAACAAGAAATCAAAACGGTAAAAGGACTTTTGCAACGCTTGGAAGCGTTTTGGAACTTCGTCTCAACCCACGACGGCAGGCCCATTTTATAGCAGACCGTGTCATCCTCTTATATGATGCCGCAAGTAAGGAAATGCTTGTGGCATTAATGCTTTTCGTTCCCCCTATCTCTGCCTTGTATGGCTTGCTGAATCTTCAACGCTCTCTTCTTACATCCTTTATTTACAAGAGTTTTGACTCTAGGTATTTTTCTTCTCATCATCTCTCAGGTCATCAATACTATTGCATCTAAATCACTCCAAGAAAAAACAAGTATAAATTTTCATAATATGAACCTTTTATTAATAATTATCTGTTATTAATACTATAGTTTGTTATTTTATTTATAACAGGAGACTGTCATGAAAAAGTTTTTACTCACAGTGGCGGCCGCGTTTCTTCTTTTTCCCACTTTTTCTCACGCCGACTCTAGTGTCGGTGACGAAGACACAATGCGCGCTGCCATCGTCTCCCCCAGTCCCGTGGTGGAAGATCTTAAAGCAGGCGTGCAAGATAAAGGGGATAAGACCGCGACGACCACCGCTCCTACACCAAAACCAACTCTGAAAGATCACGTCCTTGATAAGGGCGTTTCGATTGTCACCGGTAAGCTTGCGCCCGATTTGGGGGATAAAGACAAAAAACTAGTTGGGTCTGTGGCCAAGACCGCTGTGGATTCCTTGAGTATTGAAAGTTTCAAGGATGCCTACAAAGTTGCGACAGCAAAAGCCACAAAAGAGCTTGAGGAACGTGAAAAGCAAGGCCTGGCAAACTCAAGTCAGCGAAAATTTTGGACAGGCTTTAAACACGGTTTTGTGGAAGGCGTAAAATTGGGTACCAAAGTCGTCTTTAACATCGTCAAAGAGCATGGCCTGACCATTGCCTTGGCTCTGCTTTAACAACATTCTACCTTGGCGGAGCTGACGCGCCGTCAAGGTAGTCAAAAGTTTTTTTACTGATAAAGACCTGGATGGGCTGGCTTTTGGTCCGTATACCAGGGTTCTGACATATCCATCATATGACACCAGATTTTATCTACGTGGAGACGTATGGTGACCCCTCCTGAGAACGTCAAAAGAACTTCTCCTTCTTCATCACTTTGACACGTCAAGAGATTAAGAAATTTGGCGTGATCCGTATGGCCGAAATTTTGGTGGTGAACTTGGTTCACATGGGCGAAATGAAGTCCTGCATGCACGCGCGGATACATGACACCTGATTCGTGGGTAATCGGGTCTTTTTCCCATTGGAATCGATTGATCCACAAGGCAAACGATGCATCATGAGGGGTATGAATGAGCCCCCTCACCGATACGATGGCATCTTGTAGATACGGCGCTAAAAGCTTCAGATCCTCACGGTCTTGAGCTCGCAATTTTAAGAGCTGGCTTTGAGCCGGCTTGGCATTCATGGTTATCCTCCCCTTTAAGGCGTTCAATGTGGGCTCCACATGCGCCTAGCTTATTTTCTATTTCTTCGTAGCCGCGGTCAAGATGATAGACACGCGAAATAATTGTTTCTCCTTGCGCTGCAAGTCCTGCTAGGACAAGACAAACAGAGGCACGTAAGTCCGTTGCCATGACAGGCGCGCCAATGAGTGTGTCAACACCCATTACATGGGCAGTGTTTCCCTTAATGGCGATGTTCGCACCCATTCGTGCAAGTTCAGGCACATGCATGAAGCGGTTTTCAAAAATATTTTCTTGAATCTCTGACTCTCCAGCAGCAAGGCACATCAAAGCCATGAACTGCGCTTGGAGGTCCGTTGGAAAACCAGGAAAGGGCTCTGTTCCCACATCTAACGGGCGCAGTGATTCTTTTTCAAAAGACACATTAAAACCGTCTTCGATCTCTGTAAAAGTAAGACCCACTTTTTCCAAAAGAGGAATCACTCCCGGCAGGAGGTCAAGACTTGTCCCCACAAGGTCCACACTGCCCCCAACCATGCCCACAGCCATGGCGTAGGTACCTGTTTCAATACGGTCTGGAAGCACGCGGTGGGACGCAGCTTTAAAGGCTGTCGGCCCTTCAATGGTAAGGGTCGAGGTCCCAATTCCCTGGATAGACGCGCCCATGGCCTGAAGGCAGTGGGCCAAGTCCACAACCTCTGGTTCTTGGGCAGCACCGCGTAGGATTGTCGTACCCTTGGCAAGGCATGCTGCCATCAAAAGATTTTCAGTGCCCGTCACAGAAACGATGGGAAAGGTAAAATCAGCGCCTGTAAGCCCTTGGGGTGCTTCTGCGACCACGTATCCTTCTTCTAGGTGAATGGTTGCGCCCATGGCCTCTAGACCCTTTAGGTGGAGGTCAATGGGACGTGTCCCAATGGCGCATCCGCCAGGCAGCGACAGACGCGCGGTTCTTTGTCTTGCAAGAAGCGGCCCTAAAACCAGCACAGAGGCACGCATTTTACGTACAAGCTCGTACGGTGCTTCACACGACGTAAGATTTGCGCCGTCAAGGGTCACCCCTTCGCCCACTTGTCCGTTGGTCACCTTGACCCCAAGATGCTCCAAAAGCCCCAAAAAAGTCCCCACATCAGACAACTTTGGCACGTTGGTCAGAGTTAAAGGTTTGTCACTGAGAAGACAGGCCGCCAAAAGAGGCAGTGTTGCATTCTTTGCACCCGAAATACGTATTTTCCCTTGAAGAGGGTTCCCCCCCACAACACGAATCTTATCCATTCACAACCTTTACCTTTGGCAGCGTTACGCCAATCTGTCCCATATATTTACCCTTGCGGTCTTTGTACGACACCTCGCACGCTTCGTTTCCTTTTAAGAAAAGAAACTGACACGCTCCCTCGCCTGCATAAATCTTGGCAGGAAGCGGGGTTGTATTGGAAAACTCTAAGGTCACATGCCCTTCCCATTCGGGCTCAAGGGGTGTGACGTTGACAATAATACCGCAGCGCGCATAGGTCGACTTTCCAAGACATACCACCATCACGTCTCTTGGTATACGAAAATACTCAATGGTGCGGGCCAAAACAAAGCTGTTGGGGGGAATGATGCAGGTATCCCCTTCACGCTCTACAAAACTTGTGGTGGAAAAATTCTTTGGGTCTACAATGGCGTTGTCCACATTGGTAAAGACCTTGAACTCCCGGGAAACACGCGCGTCATACCCGTAGGACGACAGGCCATAGGAAATCACACCTGTGCCGGTTTGTGCCTCAACAAAAGGCTCGATCATGCCGTTTTTCAGGGCCTGCTCTCTAATCCAGATATCTGATAAAATACTCATATTATAATCCTTTGTCTTTAGGCCCCAAGCCTACGCCTTGCTTCGGCCAAATCACCATCATAATCCACGGAAAGGGGATTGACCTGCTCGACAAGACACACATCAATGCGCATACCGTCTTCGAGGGCACGCAGCTGTTCAAGGCGTTCGCGGCCCTCTAAATACGTGGCTGGCAGTTTAACAAACCGGTTGAGAGCCTTGCGGCGATAAGCATAGATACCAATATGGTGGAAAAAATCCCCCTCACCGCTGGGGACACAGGCGCGGCTGAAATAAAGGGCGCGTCTGACGGGCGATCCCGGTACACCGCCTAGGGCGATTTTCACAACGTGGGGCGTATCTTTTTCTGTCATATCCACGATAGGGGTGGCCACGGTTGCAATATGCACATCGGGGTTTGTAAGGGGGCGAAGGACCGCCGCCAAAAGAATGGCCTCAAGGGTCGGTTGATCTCCTTGAACGTTCACAACCACATCATAAGCTTGATCAGGATCAAAGGCCTTGACGGCAGCGCACACACGGTCGGAGCCTGAGGCCAAGTATGGGTCCGTTAAAATCGCCTTACCCCCAAGAGACTCGATCAGGTCTTTAATTTCCTGGGCATCACAGGCAACAAGAACAGGGGCCACATTTGCTTGGGCGCACCGTTCATAAACGTGCTGAATCATAGGCTTGCCTGCAATATCAGCCATCATTTTGCCGGGCAATCTTGTCGATCCCATGCGTGCGGGAATCACAATTAATGGGTTCATCTTTTCCTCATATGCGTTGAGCTGCCTTCATGGGGTTTAGGTCAAATGACAAGACCTGGGGCCACAATTCTTCTAATACACGTTCGTATATACCACAGTTATCAAAAAGAGTAAGGGGCACAATTTCAGAAGGCGCTGCCCATCTCCATGCCTCAAATTCTGGGTGATCTCCCTCCAGGGTAATCTCAGCGTCTTCTCCCGTAAAGGCCATCAAAATCCATTTTTGACAAAGCCCCCGAAACTGTCCTTGCCACAAAACGCGCGAGAGCTCTTGGGGAATATCATAGGCGTGCCAATCTTTTGACTCAGCGAGCCACCGTACAGACCTCACACCCACCTCTTCTTTGAGTTCCCTTAAACCTGCCTGCCATAAGGTCTCGCCTTGCTCGATACCGCCCTGGGGCATTTGCCAAGCGCCAACATCACCGCCGCAGCGTCGTGCAATGAGAATTTTGCGGTTTGTATTGACAAGCATGACCCCGACACAAGGACGATAAGGTCTTTGATCACCCTCGTTCATCGTCATCGATCACCCCTGGTTTTGATCTTGGCTTGATAGCACACACGGCCAAAGCTCTTCAATCACGCGCTTGTAAACTTCTTGTTTAAAGGAAATGGCTAACAATGGGAGTTCTTCCACGGCGCTCCACCGCCACGCACAAAATTCAGCCGGCAGGTGCCGATCAAGGTTAATCTCGTCGTCAGTGCCAAGAAAGCGAAAAGCAAGCCATTTCTGTGTTTGCCCCCGAAAGGAAGCATCCCAAATACGGTCAGCAAGTGCTGTTGGCACGTTGTAGGAATACCAATGCGCAGACTCTGCAATGAGCGACACATTTTGGGACCCCACCTCTTCTTGCAGCTCTCGAAGGGCCGCTTCATAAGGGGTCTCATCGCCGTCCATCCCACCTTGGGGCATTTGCCAAGACTCTCCCCCTGTATCCCGGCGTTTGGCAATCAAGATCTGGTTTTGCGCGTTCACCACCATCATCCCCACACAGGGTCGGTAGGGTCTAAGATGATAAGGCACAAGGGTCATGGGGTTATTTCTTTCTTCTCATTCTTAAGCGCCGCCAGCGACGAAACTGGCACAAGTTTTAAATTTAGATGTGCTAAATTTTCAGACAAAGCTTTGACGCGGTCAAGGGCTAAGGGCGATCCATGGACAAACGCTAAGATTGGACCATGGGTTTTCGCCAGACTTGCAAGTTTTTCTTGCTGCGCTTGCCACCCTGCCTCATCCCCGCATACTTGGTCCAAGCAAAAACTTGCAGATACGAGCGGCATTTTGACTTTTTTCCCAAGGGTCTTGACCACACTTTGGGGCGAGCTTTTCACATCCACAAACAAAAGGTGCTGGCGACCGAGCTCTTCTAAAACAGGGAGGAAATCTTTTTCTGAAAACATAAACCGGCTTCCTAAAAAGGGCACAACCCCTACCATAGGTAGGTGATCCTTGAGGTGCGCTTGAAGGCGCTGAACATTTTCTTGGGAAGGCAACCCTGTCAAAAGAGGGGCAAAACCTGGGTCACTTTGGGGATAGTCTAAAGGCTCCATGGGAATCATCAGAAATGTTTCATATCCTGCCTCGCGAAGTTTTGCGTGAGCGCTTTGTGTATCAAGTCCTGTATAAAGAGCAAAGGCCACTTCTTTTGGAAGACTAAGCGCTGTCTCTAATAAACTTTCTTGCTTGCCAAGATCCAAAATCAAAAGCGCGATCTCTCCAGGTGGGGGCGGGGGTGGGGGCACTGGTGGTAAGGCCACCACAGATGTTTCTTGCCCTTCCCCGCCTGCTGGCGTTACGGGTGCCCCATGCGCGCCGCCCGCTGACGTAGACGGGGCACCTTGTGTGGCCGAGCCGTGAGAAGAACTTTGAGGCACTGCAGGCGACGTCTCACCCACTGACGTTCCCTGGGAGGGGGTTTTCTCTTCTCCGCTGGGCACAGACGAGATAGGGGCCGCCGCAGGATCGTGGGGATGCGTCACCGCGATCTCATGGGAGGGTGTGGGCGTTTGCCCAGAAGGCTCGGCACTCTCTGTCATAGGATGAGTTGGCGTAGAAGGCGTTGGCGGTACAGGAGACGGCGCGACAACCGGCGCTTCAAGCGCGTAGCGAGAGGTCCCCTCCTCTTGCTCATGTGCCGACCCAACCGCTGGTGACGCGTGGGGCGCAGCTTCAAGTCCCTGTTGTGATTGACTGACAATTTGATCTTGACGGGCTTCTTTCACGGGCGGCTTCACCTCTTTGGGTAAAAGCGTAATCACCACGGGAGGGGTCTTTTCTCCTTCATGGGAAAGAAACGTATACGTCATCACACCGGCCATCACCGCGATAGCCACTTGTAGGTACGTATGGGGCTTTTTCAAAAGATCCTTGATCATCATGCTGACTTTTTCTCAGCCGTGCTCGCCTTATTCAAGCGTAGCGCTTGGATCATATTGATGGCTTGTTCCAATTGCAAATCACGCACTTTTTCACTGTCCGGTGTCAAGGCGCGCTCTTTTTTTGTTTTCTCCGTTTTTTGTTTTGAGGACTGCTCGGTATCTGCTTTTGCGGATGCTGATTGCTCGATTTTTATATCAGGAATAATCCCCGTTTTTTGAATGGATCTGCCCGAAGGTGTGTAATAGTAAGCCGTCGTCATCTTGATCGCGCCCCCATTGGTCATGGGAATCACACTTTGCACCGACGCCTTGCCAAAGGATTTGACGCCCACAACCACCGCGCGTTTGTGATCCTGAAGCGCTCCCGCCACGATCTCGGAAGCGGACGCACTTCCCTCGTTGATCAGCACCACAAGGGGGGCACCCCCCGTTTCATCCTGCCCCTGAGCAAAGAACGACAAATCTTTTTTAGGATCCCGTCCCCTGATGGAAACAATTTCCCCTTTGTCCAAAAACAGCTCACACACAGACACCGCTTGATCAAACAAACCGCCGGGGTTATTACGCACATCGAGCACAAAACCTGCCAAGTTTTTACCTGCCTTTTCCTTTAAGGACGTGAGGAGCTCTTGCAAATTTTCCGTTGTGTGTTCATTAAAGGTTGTCAGGCGCATATAGCCAACATTGCCCTTGAGCTCCCCTTTAACGGACGCCACTTTAATGCGCTCTCTTTTAAGACGGATATCAAAGGTTGGCTCTTGACGTCTTCTGATCGTCAGGGTGACGTAACTTTCGGGTTCACCACGTAGATGTTCGCCAGCCTCATAAAGGGACATATCATAAACGGGTTTAGCATCAATGGCGATAATCAAGTCGCCCGAGGTAATGCCCGCCTTTTGCGCAGGCGTATCCTCGATGGCTGAAACCACGCGAAGCGCCCCCTCTTCATAGGCAATCTCAAGGCCTACACCTCCGTATTCGCCATGCGCTTGCTTACGAATATCTTGGTATTTCTTCGGAGGCAAATACGTCGAATATCGATCCAAAGAAGAAAGCATCCCATTAAGAGCCCCTTCTAAAAGCTTGGCGTTATCCACAGGCTCTACATAGTCGCGACGCACTTTATCGGCAACATGAGCGTAAAAAAGTGCTGAGTCTTTGGGTGATAGCGACGGGGGTATTTCTTGCCCTGCTCGTGCACACGACGAGACAAAAAGTACGTCGACCAGGCTTAACGCCACACATCCCAAACGCGCATAAGACCGTTTATTCACTTTAAAAAACTGCCCCTTCTCAAAATTTGGTCAAGTCTAACGCTCGCGCCCCCACCGAATCAAGTGTCTTTTCGCAAACCTTGCAGGGGCTCTCTATCTCGTGTCACGCACGTATTAAATACTGCCTATACATTACATAACAAATTGATATACATAATGTTTTAAACAATACTAGACAGCTATTTTTTGCGTCTCTAGCACTTCCCGAATCGTCATCAGCCAACACGCAAGCAAGTTATCTTCTTCTTTGACACTGCCGTCTTGTTGGCGTGTAGGATAACGACAGGAAAAAGTCAGGGGAAGCTTTTTGTATCCGCCAGCCGCCCAGACAGCGTCACTGTCGAAATATCCCTTTGGTCGCAAGGGATGGTCATGGGCACGAATAGACGTCACGCCCATCATGGTTTCGTACCCAAAGGCGTGCACCTCTTCAACCAGTCGGCGTAAAAGCGCAACACCAATACCCCGGCGTTTCATATGGGTCATCACAATGACTTCACCGGCATAAAAGCACTTTTTCGTATTAATACCAGCCTCTTCTAAGGTCAAAGACCAGGCTTTCAGAAATTCTGTTTTGGTCGTCATGGGCATGGCCGAGTACATCCCCACTACTTCTTGATCTAGAAAAGCCACAATCAAAAGGCCGTGCTTGAGGGTATAACACTGGGTGTAAGGAAGATCGTCTTCTATGCTACCACTCACGTACAAGTAGGGAAATTCCTGAAACGCCTCGACGCGCATCTTGGAAAGAAGATGAATATAAGGGGCTGTCGCTTTTTCTTTGAAAACTTTGATCTCTATGCTCATACGACCTCTCCTTGGAATGACTTTATAAAAGCATAAATTTTTTAAGATCTTACGTAAAGAAACAAACGGTAGAAGCCCCCCTTGCTTAAAGGCACAACTCAACAAGGGGGAGGGTCTTGAAAAAAACCGAGGCTACATCGCTTTTTGGCCGGAAATCCTCTCTATCAAAGAGGTTCCTGTCATCACGTTAGGCGGCATCAGTCCTAAAAGAGTCAGAATGGTCGGGGCAACGTCACTAAGGCCCCCAGCATTAACCACCACATCCCCTGCCCCCATGACCACAAAAGGAACAGGATTAACAGTGTGTGCTGTATGGGGGTGGCTGTGATCTCCCATTTCCTCCACATTGCCGTGGTCAGAGGTAATGATCAAAATACCGTTTACTGCGTTAACGGCGGCGCTCACACGTCCAAGGGCTGCATCCACTGTCTCGAGCGCTTTAATAGCAGCCTCCATCTTACCAGTATGTCCCACCATATCCGTATTGGCATAGTTGACAACAATCAAGTCATAGCGCTGTGACGCGATGGCCTCACACAAGTAATCCGTCACCTCGGGCGCTGACATCTCGGGCTGTAAATCATAGGTCGCAACTTGCGGTGAAGGGATCAGATGTCGATCTTCGCCGGGAAAAGGGTCTTCGCGCCCTCCATTAAAAAAGAACGTCACGTGGGCGTACTTCTCTGTTTCCGCCAGGCGTAGCTGTGTCATCCCTGCTTTTGAGATCACCTCACCGATGCTTTCCTGGACATTTTCGTTGCCCACAAGGGTTGTGAGGACTTCATCCAAAGTAGTCGAATAAGAGCTCATGCCGAATTGCCCCACAAGATGCAAAGGGCTTGTTCTTTCAAATCCTGAAAAATCCTCGACAAACAAGGCACTTAAAAGTTGTCGCACCCGGTCAGCCCTAAAATTCACCATGACAAAAGCATCAGCGGGTTTAATCCCCTCATAAGCACCAAAGGCCATGGGCGGGATAAATTCGTCGCTGATCTCTTGCTCGTACTGCTGGGCAATATAGGCCTCTGGTGACAAGAACGTGGCTGGCGCCATCCCCAACAAGACTCGATAGGCTTTTTCCACCCGGCCCCACCGTTTATCGCGGTCCATACCAAAATAACGCCCGCCAAGGGTGGCCAAAGTGGCCCCTGGGCATTCCTTTAAAAAAGGCAAAAACTCGCGCATATAGCCAAGGGCACTTTGGGGCGCGGTATCCCGCCCATCTAAAAAGGCGTGAATCGCCACTTTAATGCCTTGAGACGTCAGATAGGCCGTGAGAGCCTTCAGGTGATCCATATGGGAATGCACGCCGCCCGGTGACAAAAGGCCCGCCACATGAAATACACCTCCTGTTTCTTTAAGGCGTGCGATGGTCTTGTTCAGTGCTTTGTGCCCCGTGATCTCCCCGCTTGCAAAGGCGTGACTGACCCGCGGCAAGTCCTGCAAGATAACGCGTCCTGCCCCTATGGTCATGTGCCCTACTTCTGAGTTCCCCATCTGGCCGTCAGGAAGCCCCACAAAGTGATCACTTGCTTGAAGAAGAGCGCGGGGACACTCTTTCCACAGCGCCGACCAGTGGGGCATATGGGCCTGGGTCAAGGCGTTTTGAGGGCCGTCTTTGGCACATCCAAAACCGTCCAGCACGCACAATACAACTGTCTTTTTCATTTAATCTTCCCATTAGGTTTAAGAAATTGGCTTAGTGTAAACTGACTGGGAGCCCCTTCACAAGGGGCTCCCCCGCATCAGATTACAAAGCGCCCGCATTATCCGTGGCTGCTGTTGGCTGGGTTGGCAAGCTCGCCTCAACACCTGCCATTTTTTCAACGTCCACGCGGCATTGTTTTTCAGCAGCTCTCGCTTTAGCAGACAGGAAACTGCAAAGTGATCCCGTAGCGCCAGAGATCACCACACCAAAGGAATACCACTGCTTTGTTTCTTCATCCCCTGTAAACAATGCCGCCCCCGCAAGGGCTGTGGACACACCTGAAAGACCGTTTCCCAGTGTTCCCAGGATGGACGCACTCCATCCATAGAACGCTTCGCTCCAAAGCCATCTGTTGCCATCTTGCTGCTGCATGTTATCGAGGATCGCCTGACCTGCAGCTGGATCCATGGGAATAATGGTTGGATCATCAACGGGTATAAAGCTACTTTGCCCTTGAGGTAGATTGCCCATGACACCTTCATCAACCCCAAAAAGAGGACGATGGACCGCGCCCATTCGCAGCAAACCAGGATGGCCTGTTTGTTGAAGCAATGTATTTTTTAGCTTCAGCGTTTTGACTTGATAACCCGTTAGTTTTTCAATGTCATAGCGACGCTGCTTTGCGGCTGAATCCGCTTTTTCGCTCCAAATCAAAAAGCTTTGACCAAAGGTTCCACATAGGACCACCGCATAGTTAAACCAATTCTTATCTTGCTGGCTTCCCACCGCCAAGGCAACACCGCCAAAGGTTGTGGCAACCCCCTTTAAAACCTCTCCCGAAACACCACAAAAGGTTGCAAGATTTGAATAGAACCCTATCCCAAAGGTCCACCGTCTGGCGTCCTGTTCTTGCAGCCTTTTAAGAAGCGTTTCTCTTGCCTGAATATCGCGCATGGGCAAAATTGTCGGGTCATCTTGCAGATCATCGCCATCAAGTCTTAACGGCATACCCCTTAGGTTCGGTGCCACTCTCATGCCATGGTGATACCCAGAACCATAAATCCTGTCTTCTATCTCATCCTCGTCGTCCTCACCTAACACGCCTCGCCCTAGAGGATTTTTGTTTTTTTGTTTTCTTTTTTTAGTAGAAGAAGCGGCCGTTGTGCGCGTGTTTTTTTGGGCCTCTAGATCAGAGTCTTCCTCACCATCAATAGAGGTCTGTAGCACCAAGGAAGGAGAGACCGGGGAAGAGATGGATATGGGAATAGATGCCTCTTTTTTTTCGTCCGTGTCACTTGCCAAAAGAGGCGTACACAGACCCAGCACACTCAAAAACGCTAACACCTTTATTTTCATATCATCTCTCCTACAACGCCCTTTTCCCATAAGACATTTTTTTCGGCTTCGTGAACGCTTTTGAAAAAACTCTTGTGTAAAAAAATTCTTAACCGTAAGACAAAGAGCAAGCGCCATCATGCAATTCAATGACGGGCGGAGGTTATTTTTCCTCCGTCCCGTCATTGGTTTCTTCAAGCCTACCTTGAAGACGCCCTAGCGCCTCCAAGACGCGACCTTCCTGTTTTTTTATTTTTATGCATGAGTACTGAAACACGCCAAGCGTTAACAAATGATTAACATATTGATCATAAAGGCGAGTTTTTTTACAGGAATGGAACGCTTGCTCATAGATGGCTCATCATCTTGACCTTTACCCACCGCAAGACTTAAAAGACCTCTTCTTAGGTTTGACATCCCGCTCATTACGCACGAACAACTAGATTCACACGTTGCACCTTCTAAATCACGCTCATGGCCTTCAGGGGCACCGCGAACAATGAAACAAGGAGAAATAAAGCTAGATGCTGAAGCTTGAAAGGGTCGCCCTTTTTATAAGCCGCCCTTCCACAAGGCCCTTCTTATAAGACATTTTTTATTCAGTGAACTTCTAAGAACAAGATGCTGAACTGAAAGAGACAGCCCAACTTTCACATACCAAGTCCATGACGGGCGGAGGTTTGCCCCTCCGTCCCTTCACTGGTTTCTTCAAGCCTACCTTGAAGACACCCTAGCGCCTCCAAGACGCGACCTTCCTGTTTTTTTATTTTTGTGCAACAACACTGAAGCACGCCAAGCGTTAACAAATGATTAACATGTTGATCAAAAAGGTGAGTTTTTTTCTTTTCACGGCGGTGTGGCATTTGCCCAAAGAGTATGCTTTAGTGCCTTTAGGACGTGTTTAACCCCAAAGAATGACCATGACGCACCCTGCTCACCAAGACGCTTTGCCGACTCTTGCCGCTGATGATTCAACCTCCACCGAGACTTTTACGACTAAACGGCCGAGTGTCGCCGCACTGGAGGAAATCCTTTTTAAATCTTTTCCCCTCTTAGATCATGGGTTCGTGCGCGTCATTGACTATATGGGGGATGACACAGCCGTTGTACAAGCAGCCCGCGTTTCTTATGGTCGCGGCACTAAGCGCAGCTCCCAGGACCAGGCCCTCATTAATTATTTAATGCGCCACAGGCATACAACGCCCTTTGAGATGTGTGATATTAAATTTCACGTTAAGATGCCCATCTTTGTGGCACGCCAATGGTTGCGTCACCGGACCGCCAGTGTGAACGAATATTCTGCGCGTTACTCGATCCTTAGCAAAGAATTCTATATTCCTGATATTGATCACCTTGCCCCGCAATCCACCTCCAACAAGCAAGGGCGAGACGGCGAGTTATCTCGTCAAGAGAAAGAGCGCATTCTAGATATCTTGCGCACAGATGCAACCCAAGCCTACGCCCGCTATGAAGAGCTCATGAACTGTACCGAAAGCGGCGACGTCATAGACCCAGAGCGCCTCGGTCTTACCCGCGAGCTTGCGCGCATGAACTTGACGTTAAATTACTATACCGAATTCTACTGGAAAGTGAATTTGCACAACTTGCTACACTTCCTAAGTCTGCGTGCGGACTCCCACGCACAATACGAGATTCGCGTATACGCAGAATTGATCCAAGACCTCATTAAGCATTGGGTTCCTTATAGTTACGAGGCTTTTTGCAACTACCGCGTAGGGGGTGTGACTCTTTCACGGGACGCCTGGAAAGTGATCCAACGCATGCTTAAAGGCGAAACCGTTGAGCAACCCACCAGTGGCCTTGGAGGGCGGGAATGGTCGGAATTGATGGAAATTCTCTCCCCAACCAGCTAAACTTATAAAAAAATGATAACAGGGATAAAACGTATGGCACAAAAAACAGATGACGCAGGTGGTGATCCGGGCGAGAAGCAACAAGTCCACTTAAATAAAGGGGACGCGGCTCTTATTCTCAAGGAAAACGGGGACGTGGACTTTGTCTTTCCCCAAATGCAAGGAGACTATGTCCCCGAAAATGCGTTGATGGCGGCGGCCCTGGCCCACGCCCTAGACGATGACGCCCTTCATACTCGTATCAGAGAAGCATTTCTGTCCACCCTATACCCCCACATTGCGTATGGGGCCAAAAATGATAACGGACAAGGCACCTCGTCCCAGCCCCTTTAGTTATGACGGTGCCCCAATGGGCGCCGTTACCATCCTCTTCAAAACACTCTAGTGACCCCCTGGATCCTATGCTATCTTTCATTTCAGAAATATTATAAACAGGAGGGTTCCATGAACCGAGCACTTACCTTTCTTTCAACAATGCTACTTTTTTCGCCGACGCTTCATGCCAAAACGAAGGATGTCACATGCCCCAAAGAGCTTCCTCAGATTCATTTTGCTAGCCTCAAAGAGCATCAGCCCATTCAGATGGAAGGCCTCACTTTTGTGCTGCATGGAGACTCCAAAAGGCACTTCACCAATAAAACACCTGAAACGGAGGCAGCCCCCTTTGTTTACAGCAATACAGACGGTCACAAGATGATCTGCTGGTATCAAACACCAGACGGTTATGTGGGCCTCATGCAACAATAACAATCACAGGAGGCTTTTATGTCAGCACATTCTTTTATGAGAAAAGCCGTACTTTGCTTTGCATTCTTTAGCCTTGCAGATAAAGGCCTTGCTTCTTCTGAGTCAGCTCTTTTTGAGACGGAGCTTTCTGCCCTTCGAGGCACCAAGGCGACGTTTGCCAGCACCTTCGAACTTAAAGATTTGAACGCTGCTTTTTGCGCAAGTCAAGCACTTACAAAGTCTATTACGACGCACCTTACATCCTATGAAATGTCTGCAGACCAGATAAGAACTGTTGAAGCGCACTTCACCGCTTTTGAAATTAATGGGATGGCAGTAGCAAAGAGCATCTCTTCAGCCCTGCATCACTATGAAACAAAAGCAAAATCACTCACCACTTCAGACACACCTGAGCAAGAAAGCGCCCTTAGGAAAGCAGCCTTTATATACAATCAGCGAAGTGAGTGCAGCCTTCTTGTAGAAAAACTGGTGGCAACTCATAATTTTTATTTCACACGTCTTCAAGCCATTAAACGGCCAGAAGACACAGCTGCCTGGCAGTCCTTTGATCGCATCAACACCTGCCTTAATGAACTGACCCAACTGTACTGGACAGCGGAGACCTCTCTTGTGCACACCATTGTGGTGGACCCCAGCAAATTTTCACCGCTTTGGGGCTATTGGAACGACGAAGAAAAAGCAGCGCAAAGCCGCGCCACCTTGTTCCATCTTGGACGTGCCAACGTTCTTGGTTATTTATTTCCGCGTGCATGGCAAAGAGCAGGCTACCGCTTAAACACCACAGCGCGGTGAAAGGGGACACGTTTCCCCTTTCATTTTTCCTATCCTTCATACGAAATATAAAATTAAGAAATGGTCTTGTGATCCTAACCATTAAATCTGGCAAGGAAACCTAGGGCAACAAGTTAACATCAGAGGAAAAAATGACCCAAACATCATCTTTTATAAGAACAGTCTTTTTTATGCTTGCTTTTAGTGTGGTGACAGATAAGGGGATCACCTCTTCTGAGTCAGCTCTTTTTGAGCCAGAACTCTCTGCCCTTCGAGACGCCAAAGCGACGTTTGCCAACACTCTTGATTTTTCAGATCTAAAGAGCGCTGTTTTGGCAGCTCACACCCTTAATAAGGCCATAAGGACACATCTTATCGCTCAGCCAACGCTTGACGCTATGACAGGAGATGTCTCGCACGATGTCACCGAGCTCGATGAAGGTATCAAGGACTTGAAGATCTGCGGACAAGAGCAAGTACAGAAGGTCTCTTCTGCCTGGTATCATTACGACGAAAAAACAAAAGAATTAACAAAAGACATGTCCACAGAACAAGAAACAGCCCTAAAACAAGTGGATGGTCTTTACAAGAATCGTAAAAATGTAGCCTTCGTGTCGAACAGCTTGATCATACTCATAAATTCTATCATGCGTGCCTAGAGCGCCTGAGTACCAGAAACATGAATCCATGGGAAAATTTTGACCGCGTTCACACCTGCCTTCATGAGCTAAGCGGACTCTACTGGCTTGCCGAGACCGCTCTTGTGCACGCCATGCTGGTAGCCCCAGAAAAATTTCCATTCCTTTGGAGTTATTGGCATGATGGAGAAATGGCTGCGCAAAACCGTGCACTTTTAGAAGAGCTTGGGCTACAAAATGCTGTTGTTTACTTAAATCAGGTTTATATCGCATCGCACGCCCTCTAGGATGATCCTTTAAAGGGGAGATCTCTCCCCTTTCTTTTTTACGTTCTCCTTGTTAAACAGATTCACAAACCTTAGAACATGATCAAAAACAAGGACATAAAATGTTAAGTCCACACCTTATCCTTAAAAAAACGCTTTTGATGATTGCGGTTTTTGTGGGAGTGAATCAGAAAACCTCTCTTGCCTCACACCTTTTTGAAGCAGAGCTTTCAGCGCTTCGCACGTCCAAAGCGACCTTTTCAGAAACCCTAGAGACCCCTGACCTGCAAAGAGCCCTCATCAGCGCAAATAACCTGATGTCTGCGCTCACGGATCATCTTAACGCCTATGACTTACTACAAACCGCCGAAGCAAAGATTGAAACCTCTCTTTCTGACATCGAGATTCGTGGAATTGAAGCCACAAAAGGGATTACGTCTACGTTTGAGTACTATGAAAATGAAGCTAAGAAATTGACAACCCTAGACCCCGCCGAGCAAGCGCGGATCCTTAACCACCTCGATACTATCTATCAACCACGCCAAACGTGCACTCTTCTTATGGCCACGCTTGACGGGACACGCTCTTTTTATCTCATGCATTTAAGCGCTGAGGAGACGACAGTAAACCTCCACGCATGGCAAACCTATGTCCGCGTTCACACCTGCCTCCACGAGCTAAGCGGCCTTTACTGGCTCGCCGAGACTGCCCTTATCCAGACGCTTGTCATGGAACAAACCAAAATTCAACCACTTTGGCGATATTGGCAGGATGCCGGCGCGGCCGCGCAAAATCGGGATCAACAATTTCAGCTAACACGACATAATCTCGCCATTTATCTGTTGCGCACCTCTTACAAAAGAAACGCACACCCCTAATCGGCGAAATCTTAAAGAAAAGCCCCCTCCTTTTCTTTCTCACCCCCTTGGAAAAAAAGGTGAAGTATGTGATTTTGCGTCCAGGTTCCACTTACTATTATTTCTTTCTCCCATGATCCCTATTTATAAACGCCTTTCTTTCAGATTTTGTCTTGTCTGCGCCTTCTTATTGACAACCCCAGTCTCTTGGACCTCCGATAATGATTTTCTTGCCGAGTTTGAACGTCTCAATCAACATATGCAGGGCCTACCAAGCACCCGTCTTTGCATAGAAGAGCTTACCGACGCTACGCAAAAATCTTGTACGCTGATAAAGGGGATTTGCCAAAACCTGCAAACAAGGGTCCCTGCGCATAATCAAGACACGCCGCTCCATCAAATCACAGAGCTTTACAACACCATCGAAAGCGCTTTTTGCCAGAAAGATTCTGGCCTCACATCACAGAATCTCGAGTTTACAACACAACCTAAAGATCATATCGTCGCCTCCATCAAAATCCTTAATCAGGATCTTTCATTTTTTGAGAAGTACCTTTCTTCTATCTCCTGCCTCATTGAAAAAACAGCCACACCAGAATCTATGGCTTTTCTCACAACCTTTAGGCGTCAAGCTATTTGTATTCAAAGCTCTCTTTCCTTTTATACAACGGTTGGTGATATTCTTATTGCACACGCACAAAAAATATCAGCCGAAGCAGATCCTCGCTTTACCTACTGGATAACTGAGAGTGCGGGAGAGCATTACAAAGAATATATGGCCTCTTTCATTCGTTTAAGTGTCCTTTCGTTTCTCTATCAAGTACATCTTCAAGAACACCCTGAAGAGGGCAAATAGCATCTATGACGTTCTCCAACGGTGCATTCTATGTGCCTTTGGAGAAGTTTTTGCTGGCTTTTGATAATATTCCCCTCAAAAAGTATTAATCAGTATCAATATTATCTTTATTGACTCTTAACCCACTCAAGAAAAAAGAAACGGTTTATTTGTTCTTTTTCAAGGTTTTTTACATCTCCTTTGATCAACCTATTTAAAACAAAGTCCCTTTTTATTTATAGAATTTCTTTGTGTTTTTTTGTTCAAATTTTGACAATAAGTAAATTATTAACTTTCTAATGATAATTCTTTTTCTATAAAGAGACTTTTTCATAAGGAAAAGAGGATTATGCGCCAGCAGTATCATAAAAATGACTTTTTGATTCTTTTGGGGATTTCTTTTCTTGCCAAAAAGCTCTTTACTGTCAACAGGATCTTTTTTCTTCAACCGTTAAAAGATCCCCTTTTTCCCCGACGTTCTCGTGGAGCACAGTGAAGCCTTCGGTATACACCACAACACAGAAAGGAGTCTTTTACCTTTTTACACAATAAAAAAAATCTATACATCATAGGAGGATAATCATGATCTCGATGAAAAAAGTAAGTTTGTTCAGTTTTTTGTCCCTTTCCCCCCTTTTCATTTATTCTGACACAGCGCGCGCTTCAACCCTTGTGGCAAGCCCCTTTGTTCTTGATTTTGGGGAAAAAAAACCACCTGTTCAAACGCCTTGTGTCAATGCTTTGATGATTGATTTTCCTCAACTTGAAAAATACATGACAGAAAATCGCCTTTCAAAAAGTGCGCCCGATTATGCCATTTCTGATTCCACGCCTATCAAAATCAACCCGACCCCTAAAAAACGGATTCAATCACTTACATGGATTGACCGGGCGCTGATGGACTTTCAACTAGACCGAGCGCGCTTTCTTCACACGCACACAGTTCAAGATTTGGGCAGTACGCTGACCAAAGCAAAAAATCTCATGCAGAGCATTTACCGCGAGATGTTGGATACTTACCGCCCTGAATATCCCATTACCCCAGAGTCCCGGGCGGCCGCTTATCATGGTAAACGCAAACTTTTTGCCAAAACTCACCATCTGATGAAAGACACCGAACGCGACGCTAAAAGTACGCTTAGTGACTATTATGACGGCTTGATCGACGACACAAAAGAACTCTCTACTTCTCAAAACGGCACGAGCGCTCACAATACACTAGAAAAAATCCGTGAAGCACGCCTTCCTTCGAATGTGATGCAGTTGCAGTATGACTTGGTGAATGAAACGATTTTTGATGACTTCACAAAAAGTCGGACTGTTCCTGCTATTTGGAACCGCCTTGCAGAAATGTATGTCTGTTACGAGAATTTTTCATCTCTTTATTGGGGAGTCGAAGAGGTGCTTTTTGATGAATTAACGCATGGGACAAAACGGGGTAATGATCTATGGCAATTTTGGCATATAGAGGGTCAAGGAACAGAGCTGCGCAAAAGCATGGCAGGGTTTATGAAGCGGCATTTCATGGTTTACGCTGTCAAAGATGAGAGGGCATCCATTAGTTAAGAGGAGATAAACCACTTTGCAGACGCTCTGAGGATCTGGGTGTCTGCAAAAATGCCTCTTTCAACGGACAGATTCTATGACTGCCAATAAGGATCACGCTGTACAAGCGCACTTATCTGATCTTGAAATTCAAACATGTTTTCTTGAGCAGATTCCTTACATCTATTTACCAAAAGAATGCAATTCTCCAGCACGATAATACTTACCTCTTTTTTTGTGACATATTTCAGTGTTGATAGATATCCAGGCGCGATCCCATTGTGACTTACTTCTTTGCCTTCTTCATGATCATGAATTTGAACGCCGTACCCATACCCCGTATCTTTTTCACGATTTGAAAAAGGGGTGCACATGGCCTTATATCTTTTGTCAGATAAAAGCTTACCTGTATGAAGCACCCGGTTCCATTTTAGCAAATCCCTTGCCGTTGAGACCAACCCAGATGATGGATTACTTTTGGTCGCTCGCACGACCTCACAGACGTGTACGTTTCCTTCCAGTGCTTCAAAATATCCCGTGACGCAAGGACACTCTGTCAGGATATCCCAGTCTGGCGCAAGCGAGTCTTTCATCCCGACCTGCGCAAAAAGATCTTGCACAAGCTGATTATAAGATTGTCCCGTCACCATTTCTAAAATAGTACCTACTAAATCATAGACTTCATTAGAATAGTTAAACTGTGATCCAGGCTCAAAGAGAAGAGATTCTCCTACAGCTTTAATTCCAGAAGTGTGGGTTAACATGTGATGAAGACTGACACACGACATCCATGTATCTGTGGCCTTGGGAAAATAGGTTTTTATGGGTTCATGAACATTTAGTTTTTTTCCGTCTGCCCCCCTCACCCGCAAAACCAAAGCGGCAGTCACTTGTTTTGATAAAGAGGCAATCAAAAAAGGAGCATCCAAATGAAGCCCTCCCCTTGTACCTCTCATGTCATAAAAAAGTGGTTCATCTCCTTGTGCGATCAGGACAAGCCCCTGAAGCGGACGAAGCGCCCCATTGGTCAAAGAGTCTTCAATTTTTTGGCAAAGAGCTATTTTCTTTTGAAGGCTTTTAAGCGTGCGAGAGTACTCCTTAAGGATTTCAGTTGCTTCTGCTTTTGGGCACGCCTCATCCTTTATCGTCGTCACGGGTAAAGCATAGGCTTGTTGAGATACGTCCCCTTTTTCCTGTTGCGAAAAGAGCTGAACATCCTCCCAGATCTCCAGTTCTTTTAGCTGCTGTACGTATGCGTCTAAGGATTTTTGGTGCAGCGCGCGCGACGTCGCCTCTTCATGTAAGAGCGACGCCTTTGCGGGGCCCAAAAGCATAAGAGCGCCGAGAAACCTTACGAGATAACGCTTTGAGATTTGTCTGGCATGAGACATGAGGCACGCGCGCTCAGTATCTTTTTAATGATGACGAGACATCAAGTGCCTCAACAACGTTCCAATGGTTTTAGGCAGGTCAGCACGCTTTACCACCATGTCAACCATCCCGTGCTCTTGGAGGTGTTCCGCCGTTTGAAAATCATCGGGAAGCTTGTGCCTAATCGTTTGCTCAATCACACGCCTACCTGCAAAACAGATGGTCGCACCTGGCTCAGCAAGCGCAATATCCCCAAGCATAGCAAAAGAAGCAGTCACGCCGCCCGCCGTCGGATCAGACAAAAGAGTCAGATAAGGGAGCCCCGCTTCTTTGACCATACAAACGCCCACAGTGGTGCGTGACATCTGCATAAGGGACAAAATGCCCTCTTGCATGCGGGCCCCACCCGAGGCGCTGATCACCATAAAGGCCGCTTTTGATTTCACAGCCGCACGCGCACCGTCCACGATCGCGTTGCCAACGGCAGCGCCCATGGATCCACCCATAAAATGAAAATCAAAGGCTGCTATCACAATGGGATAGCCTTGAATGGTGCCCTCTGCCACCACCACAGCGTCTTCTTCATGTGTGGCGGCTTTTGCGTCTTTTAGGCGGTCACTGTATTTCTTTAAGTCTTTAAATTTAAGAGGGTCTTGGGGGGCCGGTGTTAGGGGAATGCGTTGATAATTACCCTCATCAAACAAAAGCTCAAGTCTTCTTTTTGCTGATAGGCGCATGTGATGGCCACAATGATGACAGACATGTAGGTTTTCAGCCAAGTCCCTGTGAAAAAGCATCTGCTCGCATTTAGGACATTTATGCCAAAGATTATCAGGAACATCTTTACCCACAAGGGCACGAAGTTTGGGACGAACGAAATTTGTAAGCCAGCTCATAAGTCAGGTCCTCTAGCTGTTGAAAGATTCAACACGACAAAAAGTACCTCTGCTCTATAGCAGAAACAGACGTGCCAATCACGTCTTTTCTTAGTTCCTGACAAAAGGAGATTAGTCAGCGTTCAAACGATCTCTGAGCTGCTTGCCGGCTTTAAAGAAGGGAACTCCCTTGGCGGAAACTTCAACGGACTCGCCTGTTTTGGGATTGCGACCAAGGCGTGCCCGGCGTTGGCGGACAGAAAAAACACCAAAACCACGCAGTTCCACACGACTTCCTTGAGCCAACGCGTGGGAGATCTCGTCCAAAATAATATCAACAACATTTTCAACTTGTTGATGTGTCACATCCGCATTCTTTGCAAGCAGCCTTTGAACGAGCTCTGAGCGTGTCATTTCTTTCCCCTAATTTTTCGTTATTCTCTACGAAGTTTACTTTTTTCTACCTTTTAGGGTGCCAAAGGTCTTTCATAAGGTCAAGAGGGCAAAATGTTTTTTATTCATCATCTTTTGCCCTCTTGTATTAAAATATGTTTATTCTTGCAAGCACTATGACAACGAAGCATCACTGCTTATGTATTCCAAAGATCCTTGAGAGTCTTCGATCGTACTTGAAAAAGCAGTTCTTTCACTTGAAGACGAACTAGAGCTGTCCGCGAAGGATCCCGATATGCCTTTCATAATATGGTTGTTTTTCACACCACTATAGGCATAGAGAAACAGCTTGAACCGTGTACTGAGCGCTGTATTGATCCACTCTCGATAGGCCACAGCGTTGCTTCCTACATGCCAGTAATCCACGAGCTCTTTCAAATGTGATGTTTTTTTATGAAAGAGTGATTTTTTTTGCTCAGCAACGCTGCGTTTCACCAACACCTCTTCGATACTCCAAAAAAGTTGAGAAAGCCTCAGATAGCAATCTTCTATCTGTGAGAGAGCGTGATACAAAGGAGTCCCCTGCTTTTCCACCTCATCAAGTCCCGGCGTGCTTAAGAACTCACCAAGACAGTACGCAAAAAAACAATCATGGACGTACTCTTTCCTTGCAAACTCTAAGCTGTCCTGGCGCATGACACACGTTTCTTTGGCAATCTCACGAGGATTATGGCGACCTGTTTTTTTACTTTCCTTAAGCGTTAACGGTTTTGTGTAACGATCAATCGTTGTTGTAACTTCTTTATAAGAATCTTCATTGTAATCTGACATCAATGCTTGATACTTCTGAATGGACCAAGAAGAATGTCTAAATGTCACTTTATTTTTAAGCACTCGGGCATCCTCAATATTTTTCTCCTCTATGGCTTTGAGGAGCGTCGTTGCGCTGACCACCGCAGTTTTCAAGGATGATAGATCCTGTTTTTCTTTAAAAACAGATGTACTGTTCTTCAACACATCTAATTCTTCAGAGAATGGCGTCTCATCGTAAGAACGCACATTTTCAATGGGTAGAATGAATGAGCAGAGTATAAAGAATATTTTGATTTTTATTATGATTTTGTTTGACATAAGAAGCCTCCAAAAAAGTGACAGGAGAATTAAAAATAACCAGGCGTCTTTTTTATTATTATGACGAGATCTTATTGTTATTTATTTTTATATGGAGAATAGATTAATACACAGTTGACAGTACATTGATTTTTTATTCTTGTGTTTCTTCAGGCGGTCATTTGATGGGATTATATGCTTTTTAGATATATGATTTTTTTACTTAACTTCCTAAGGTAAATTTTTTTAATATTAAAAATTGATAATTTCATTTTTGATTCTTTATTTTTGTTTAACGTCTAAATTTAATATTTCTTGCATTTTTGACAATGAAGAAATGTGATTATTGCAATGGATTTTCTTTAGAGAATTCCTATCTAAGAAATATAGAAGCACTTGTGTTTAATGGAGCCCTCATGAAGATCCTTACTTCCCTTTCTTTAGTCCTTGGCCTGATGACGGCCCCTTGTTCTTTTTCCAGTGATGTCTTGGAGGACGCACAAAAAGCACCCGTGACAAAAAGTGGTTGGAACTATCTATGGGACGGCGCCGTCAATTTGAAAAATGCGGCTATCAACAGCGCCACTGCTGTCAGCAGTGCTGCCTATGATCTTGGCTATATGGGCATGGGTGCCATCAAAGCAAGCGTGGGTGTCGTGGATATGGTCAACGCTGTCACAGCAGGCGATGATGAAAAAGAAGCTGCAAACCTTGCCTTTCGCGCCAAGCAGAACTTCACCGACGCTAAGGCCCATGTTTTGGAAGGTCTTACCAACGTGCCTGTGACCATGGGACACATGTACCAAGCAGGTATGGATACCTACAGTGGTCTTTCTAATCTTGCGTACGCTAGCGCTGCAGGCATTAGCGCGACCTACGAAGGCCTAAAAAGTCTGGGACACATGGTTTATAACATCTATGACTCGTACAGAAATCCTTTTGGATCTTTCTTTAAAGATATTCCTACTTCTTCTCCCGAGGTCATCATCCTTTAATTTGTGAACCGGCAGCCTTGATCTTAGCCAAGGCTGTCGGTCTTTTAAAAATCATAACGTACCCCTGTGAGCTTAAGGCCCAAGAGCAACTCTGGCACAGGATGCCATGCTCTTGCTCCTTTATCATACTCATCAACCCTTCTTGCTTCGAGCCAGTCGATCTTTTTAAAATAGGCCCCAAGGCGCTCGCTCAGATGAGGATAAAACGTCCCCCTTAAAAAGGCCGTTCGTGCAGTCCTTGTCTGGCGCAGTTTTTCGGTCAAGGAAAAGACCCCCGGCAAATCTGGCACGTCATAAGACATCGGCACGCCCGTTAAATAATTAAGGCTCTCAACGGTTGCGTTTTGATCAGCTGTCACGAAGCGAGGGATGGGCTCGAGCAACATCACGGCGTCCTCTGTCAAAAGGCGCATAAGCGCCCTCATGTCAATCTTGTCCAAATCCAAATCATCACAGACTGTACGGCCCGGCAGCGCAAAGAGATGCGTGATCTTGCCTTCTAGCGGCGAGAGTTTTTTGAAAAGATCTGGATCTTGCCACGATAAAGGAAGAGTAAAAGGCTTTTCATGTGCCTTCTGCCAACCAAAGGCAATACCGTAACCCACATCAAGGGCTTGCTTGCCTTGGGGATGCAAGAAGATCGTGCCGCCAACATTTACTTTTTCTCTGAGTTTTTCTTTTGTTTCTTCACAAAGTCGCCCCAGAACAAGGGGGTATAACGGCTGAGAAAAAAAATCCTCAGGATTTTTTGAGTCAAA
Organism: Alphaproteobacteria bacterium; assembly: GCA_013911655.1. Classification (GTDB taxonomy): domain Bacteria; phylum Pseudomonadota; class Alphaproteobacteria; order Caedimonadales; family UBA1908; genus JACESU01. The sequence continues at coordinate 403,566 of JACESU010000001.1, read as the reverse complement.
ATAAGGACCAAAAGCTTTGTGGACGTTTCTGATGGACAAAGGATCGCGCACCTCTTGATGGATCAAAGGTCTTTCACCCAGATACGTGTTATCTCGGGCGTCCTTAAATGTCACAAAAATCGCAACATCCTCAAAGTAACGTTTAAAAAGTGCGATGATGGGAGGCTGAACTGTCTCTTCGACATACTGTGACTCTGCTTTCTCCCGAGATGACGTCCTTATTTGCAAAGGCAAAAAATCCCGCGCAAACTCCCTCAAAATAGGACAAGACGCGTCCCACCGCGCCGCCACAAAGGCTGGCTGATAGTAAAACTTCCCCCACGGACTTAAAAGGGTAAAAATCTTTGCCACGTCCAAAGAACGCGGCATTTTTGTTTTGTAGTGTGATGGCACCAGGTAAAGGTACGAGACCTTACCCACAAGGGGGGCAACTTTTTCTAGAAAGTCATGACACGCCCACGAAAGCTGCAAACAAGGCTTTTCCAGGCTCTTTGCCTCTTCATCAATATAAAGGTGATCTCCTCCAAATTCAAAAGACCACGCGCGGTACGGCACACCCAGCACCACCGAAATACTATAGGGGTGCTGTGTGATATAGTCCTCAAGCACAGACCGACGAGGAGGTGGCGCTATTTCTTTTTCCTCAAGACTCTCACTGGCCCAAAGGGTATGCCCCAAAAACAAAATCCCAAGACACCCTATCGCCAGCCTTCGCATCCTCTATCTCCTTGAGTAAAAAGCTTTCTTGTGTAAGTCAAGCATAAGGACCCTTAACGCGTCAAGCACGTTTTCCCTGCATGTCCTTTTGTCAAGAAATGGGGCCGCTCCCCCCTTCAAGGACTCGCCGGCTTTTCCTGGGAATGGGGGCTCATCATCCGTCGTTGTTTCCTTGGGCACCTCTTTTTTTCCTCAGATAAGCGCCCTAGAACAAGCGGGGCGTGAGGCTTTGAAATAGACGTTACCCTGTCGTCTTGTGTTACAGGAGATATAAGCGCGCCTGACACCAGGCGTGATGGGCAAAGCGCCGCCTCACCTGACACCAAAGGCGTATTGCCCCAATACATGTTTTCTCGTGAGTCATTGATGCGCCTCACACACGTGGTCACTTTTTTAAAATGAGGCGTCATGAGGTTTTGAATAGGAACGCAAAAGGTCTCTCTGATATACGAGGTCTCTTGCCTTTTGGCCAAAGACTTGACCCCAATCTCTAAAGGTAGGCAGTTATGCTTAAACGCCTCTAAATAAACAGGAGGCGCCGTATCGTACAAATCTACAAAGTGGGGTTTGTAATAGAAACTGCCCCAAGGATTCAAAAGGGCGAGCACCCGTTCAATGGCAAGGGCACTCGTCTCTTTTGTCTTGAAATGTTCTGGTGCCACGTAAAGATAAAATACTTTTCCCATAAGAGGTGCTACATCTTTTAAAAAGGTATCGCTCTGCCATGACAGTTGAAGACAGGATTTTTCTGGATCCTTTGCGTCTTTATCAATGTAAAGATGATCGCCTCGAAACTCCGTAGACCACCGATCTGACGGCACCCCCAGTACCATCGAAATACTAAAAGGGTGATGCTTGATATAGGTTTCCAGCACCCAAGATTTATGAGACGGCGTTCTTTTCCCTTTTTTCTCAAAATCTTCACTCGCCCAAAGGATGTGTCCCAAAAGCAAGATCAAAAGACACCCTAACGCTAACCTTTGCATCTCATCTTTCCCAAAAAAGGACTCTTTATTTGAATCAAACAAAGAGTCCTTAACGCGTCAAGCACGTTTATGGGTTTTTCAAGATAGCGCTTTTATCTTGTCACTTGCTCTTGATGAGAGGCGCCGCCGTCACGCATAGCACAAAGAACGCTTTGTCTGCGTTGCGTCGGCTTGGTGTTCTTTGAAGAAACAGTGTCTTCGTCTATGAAACGCGCGTATGAAAAATAAAAAAGCTTAACTCTTTCATTCAAGGTACTAAATGTCCACCTGCTCAGATTTTTTCCGTTTTTTTGTTCTTGCCAAAAAGCATTCAGCTCTTTTTCTTTTTTGTGATTTGCACGCAAAAACCCCTTCTTTTGGGCCTTGATCGCATGATGGAGCAACGCCTCTTCCACGCTCCAAAAAAGCTCAGACAGATGTGTATGCACCGCTGTGGTTTTTGAAAAATTCTCTAAAAAATTTGCGACACAGCCGCTGCTTTCTGACAGCGGTTCACTAAGCTCATACATGCTTTTAGAAATTGCCAAAAGTCTTGAGGTGACATACTCTTTACGAGCAAACTCTAGACTGATATCGCTCGTATCACAGGCTTTGAAGGCAAGCTTGCGCGGACTCTTCTTACCACTTTTGTGGTATTCTTTTTCTGATAAAAAAGTTAAATAACGAGGAATCGTCGTTTGCACCATATCGTACGCTTCCGCACAGACTGCCTCTACCGTCCCTCGGTACATCATCATTGCCCACTGTGATTGATACGGGGTAAGTTCTTTTTGAATTAACAACAGATCGTACTCGCTTTGAATATTAAGCTCTGTAAGAATGCTCACCGTTCTTTGGACCGCCTCTTTGAGAGACTCAATATCTTGTTTTTTCTTAAACAATGACGTGCTTTTTTGTAGGTGACTTAGGCGCTCTTCAAAATAGAGCATGTCATTCGACGCCTCTGTTTTTCCAAGGATTAACATAAAACAGACAGCAAAAAGAAAATGATAAAAGGTATGTTTGATCATGCTTATTCTCCACAAATGAAGGGGACAAAAGGGCCTTAACGGTACTTAAGACCCTCTTCTGATTTTTAAAGATGCCTCACTACCTGGAGATCTATTTGACGGGAATGGTATGCTCGCGCAGAAGCGTTGCAAGGGAACGGCTTTCATTCCTCACATCCCTATTCTCCAACGTTGGCATACTTTCTTCTTTAAAAAGGCGCGAGAATGAAAAGTAGAAGAGCTTAAATCGCTCGTTCAAGGCGTTGAAGGTCCATACACTTAAAGCCTGAGCTTTTTTTTTGTCATGCCACAATGTGACAAGCTCCTTGTCTTCTTTTGTCTCTGTCTGCAAAAAACTCTTTTTATGAGCCTGGATCGAGGACCTCAAAAGCGCCTCTTCGACACGCCAAAAAAAATGCGTTACATCCGTAAAGACCGTCGTTATTTTTGACAGATTCGCTAAAAGGTCTGCGGCGTACCCGCCCCCTGTCATAAGCCGCACATTATCGTCATACATTTTATGACAGTGTGACAAAAGCCTCGAAATCACATATTCTTTTTGCGCAAAAGCTAAACTCACGTCACTGGCATCACAAGCTTTAAGAGCAAGCTTACGCGGACTGTTCTTACCTGTTTTATGATATTCCTTAGTTGAAAGGGAGGTTAGATACCGGGGAAGAGCTGTTTGCACCACACTGTGTGCGTCCCTGGTTACCTCATCTAAGGTCGCCTGAAATGTCGTTGATGCCCATTTCCACTGCTTAATGGTCATCTTACTTTGTGTTAAAAACAGATCCATCTCGCTTTCCACGCCAAGCTCTGTCAACACAGAAAAGGCACTTCCCAACGCCTCTTTCAAAGATTCAAGATCTTGTTTTTCTTCAAAGACTGACGTGTTTTGTTGTAGATGATTAAGGTGTTTTTCAACATAATCTTCGTCCTGCGAAGCGCGAGCATCTCCCACACAGAAAGTGAAAAATATAGTAACTAGGTAATTCTGGATTTTATTGTGGCTCATGATAATCCTCCATAAAAGAAAAGGAGCAAAAGTGTCTCTTATATTTTTTGAGATCTTATTGTTATATTATTCCAATACGGCAACATTATTAACGAGAAACTGACACTTTCTTACTTTTTTATGACGGCTTTTTTAATTCTGAACAGAAAGAACGATCTTTCTTTGTCTTTTGAAAAAGATATTGTGGAATTTCTTTGAAAGATAGAACATTAATAAATGCCTCTTTTTTCCAAAAAATGCTAATCCTATCTTAACAACTTCCATTTTGACAATTTTGCATTCTATTTTTGCCATTAATGCATTTGAATATTTCATCATCATTCACATATATAAAGCATAGACGAACACATCTTAATGTTGATGGAGATAAAGATGAAAAAATTAGTGACCCTTTCCCTGGTTCTTGGCGCCGTGTTTACGAGCAACGTTTTTGCAAGCGACCTTAAAGACGACATGGCAGAAAAAGCCCCCGTGGCAAAAAGCGGTTGGAGCTACCTCTGGGACGGGATGAGCGGTCTTGGGAACGCGACATATTATACTGCGGCCGCTGTGGGCAGCACCGCCTATGACGTGGGTAAGGTTGCCATGGGTGTGGGCAAAGGCGTATACGGCGTTGTGGATATGGTAAGCGCCGTTGTGAACGCTGATGACGCGGACAAGGCTGCGACCCACGCAAAGGACTCACGCCAAGGATTTTCAGGCGCTAAGGCTGACATTTATGAAGGCTTTGCCAACGTCCCTGTGACGGCTGGTTACTACTACAACGCCGGTGTTGAGGGCTATCACGGTCTTTACAACATGGGACACGCTGCTGTTGCTGGTGCCAAAAGTACGTATGCAGGCCTTCAATATGTGGGCGGCGCCGTTTACGGTGTGTATGACTACTTTGCGGCGCCTAAGGTTTCTGTGGCTCCTTCCGAGCAAGCGCCAGTCGCAACAAACGAGGCACAAGATAACGGCGGCGAAGAGTAATCCCATCCCCCAAACTCTTTCCTCCCCCAAAGGCCCTTTGAGACATCTCAAAGGGCCTTTTTTCTCATTTTATGTGACTGATAGCTATGACGCCTTGACAGCTTCAGCAATTTTGTGACGAGATAGGAAAACTTTAGACAACCGCTTTCCCGGATTCCCAAATGCGACTTAATACCTTTATAAAAGGATTTTTTCTTTCAGCTTTTATGGTTTCTCATACGAGCGCCACAGAGTTTCAAGTTGAAGAAAGTACCTATGATTATCTGGGGCACCCTAAACGCGTCCTTACTTTAACTTATACGGGAAAAGACACATTTACGAAAATTTCCGGATATGATGCGAGCGGCATCATTTTAAATGTGAGCGCGACTTCTCGAAAAAATGTTCTTGTCCTTCTTGATGACGGACCACACGATATTGAGTATTATGCAGGATTCCTTGAAGGGCACCATCAGCGCAATCCCGTCTTTCATTACACAACAAGGCAAGATAATCAGACTTTGTGCCCACGTGACAATACCGTCCCATCTGATTTTTCTCTCCACTACAGCATGCGCGTCTACGACGGTGTTCCTGCCCGTGCATTGACGCTTCGCTATACCGGCGCCGCTTCTTTTGAAGGTCTTGCGGGGTACGCCCCTCATAAACCTTTGGTGAACATTCAACGTGATCCAACGGAAAATATAATCCTGCTTTTTGAGAGTGGCCCCTACTGTGTTACGTACTATACCTCTCCTGACTGCGAAAAGTGGACAGACGAATACGCCCTTTTCACCTACTATACGCACGATTAATAGCCGGCCTACAGCGTTGCTGCCCACGTCGTATGGGGTGACTACGCAGATGATAATAAGAAACCCTTCTATTAGATATGTCACCTTTTTGTTTTAATCTTTATTAATTTTTTATTAAAATAAAGAACAATCCACAAACCCAGGAAGGTGTTATGAGGTTATTTTATGCAAAACTTTTTCCTGTTTTATTTTCTATTTTTCCCTCGATACTTGGGGCCAAAGAACTCATTCAAGGCGTGACCGTCCACAGTGTGTACGAAATGCATGACCCATCAGTGCCTTGTGGTCTTAATCTTGAGCGAGTCCTTGAGCGTCAGGCGCGGTTACGTGCAATCGGTGTCAATAAAGACTTAACATTCACCCTATCGTGGTTGCAAAAAGCAAAAAAGCAAGCATTTGTTTATGCAAGGGAGCAAAACCGTCTTTTAGAAAAGTTTCATGATGAACGTTTGCGGCAACCAACTGATCACCACGCTAGTTTTATGCAAAAATTAAAAGAACTTTTTATCAAGGCGACGTCCCATGACCTCACAAGTCTTCAAACTCAGCTCTCGCTGCTCGAGCGAAAAATAGCCCTTAACAAAAAAAACCAAGCACGGCTTGAGCGCCGCGTTGAACATGAATTCCTATTAGAAAAAGAGCAGGTGAGTCGCCTGCCACCTACCTCATAAGGGTCTTTTTAAGGGCGTCTTGCTGAGAGGATATAATTCATCTGCGTGTCGTGACTAAGCCCCCATTGACCCGTCACGGGACGAAACGAGATCCCTTGAAGGGTCCCGATAGAAAAACCGACCTCTCGCACAGCGCGCGCAAGCTCACTTGGCTTAACAAACTGACTCCAGGTATGCGCGCCCTTAGGCGCCCACCCCAGCACATATTCTGCCGCCAAAATGCCAAAAACATAGGACGACACCGTTCGGTTCAAGGTACTCATGATCAAAAGGCCGCCTGGCGCTACAAAGGACGCACACGCCGCAACAAACGCATCCGGCGAGTTCACGTGTTCGACGACCTCCAAAGCCATGACCAGATCAAATCGCCCCGTCTTATCAAGGGCGCTAAGATCCCCTACTTGATAATCAAGGATAAGCCCCTGGGTATCCGCGTGCGCGCGCGCCGCGTCAATGTTGCGTGCCTCTGCGTCAAGGGCCGTGACGAAGGCTCCTTTTTTAGCGCAGGCCTCAGCCATGAGGCCACCACCCGTCCCAATATCAAGTACGCGCCTTCCCTCAAAGGGATTTGCGCCAAAAACTTTTTGCATTTCTTTTTCCACAAAAGACACGCGCACAGGATTCATTTGATGCAGGACTTTAAAGGGCCCTTTTGTGTCCCACCAGCCGTCGGCTTCATTGCCAAAAAGGGCGGTGTTAGCGGCGTCTATAAACGACATGGTCGTCCTTTCTTACCAAGCGTTAAAAAGAGATTGGCGAAGACGTGTCACACGCAAAGACGCCACACGGCATTTTTCCTCATAAAGGGACTCACCTAGCCTTTCCTTTAAGGTGGCTTGCAAAGCTCCAGGAGAATAATCTGTTTGAGAAAGCCCTTTTGTGCCTTGAGCCGCCGCCTTGTTATACGAACACAGTAACAAATCGATCCCTGCCCTTACCATTTGGGTCGACATGTCAGGGAGAGACCAGTGGTCCACAATAGCCCCCATACAAAGATCGTCGTTAATCAGTACCCCGTCATAGGCCATATCCGTGCGAATCATTTGTTGTATGACGTAAGGTGACGCACTTACGGGCCACATCTCATCCCACTCTTTATTGAAAATGTGTGCCATCATCAAAGAATCAGCGTCCTTATCTTGAATCATCTTTTCAAAGGGAAGTCTCTCACTTTCCACATAGCTTTTGCTTACATCCACAAAGCCTTCATGGGTGTCACCGTACGCTTTTCCATGCCCTGGAAAATGTTTGGGAGAGGTCGCGATCCCTTGGGCTCGGTGGGCCTCAACAAAAATCTTACCGCACGCCGCAACCTCCAGAGGATCTGCGCTATAGGCACGCTGGTACTTGGCAATGATAGTGCTAATCGGATCTAAAAGATCAACCACAGGCCCAAAGACATAGTTAAAGCCAGCGTCCCGTACTTGGGCAGCGGCGGCGTCATAAATTTTGCGCACAGCCCCCGCGCCGTCTTGTCGGTAAAGGGCGCCTATCTCTTCGGCAGAGGGCACATCGTGAAAGTCGTCATACCCGTCCATTTTACGAAGACGCTGAACCTTTCCTCCTTCTTGATCCAAGGCCACAAGACAAGGAAGATCCCCTGATGCCTTTAAGAAATGGCGCGTCAAGGTGCACACTTGATCAGGGTTCACAATATTGTAGGCAAACAAAATGACGCCGCTGATGTGTCCTTGCTTGAGGGATTCTGTTAAGGCAATGACTTCTGGATCTTGGGGTGTTGTACCCTTAAAGCCGACCATGAGGGGAAAATGCACCGTGTCATCCTTTTCTTCGCTGGCCTGAAGTCGTGCATCCAGCATGCTTGTTAAAAGTGCCACCATCACACCAAAAAGGACTTGTGTTTTCAACTGCATTGTTAAAAAATCCCGTGCGGTTGTATTTTTTTAACGGTACGCTTTTGATAAAAGAACGGCAAGATCTGAATAGTTAAAGCCCCCCTTCGGGGGCTTTTGCGATTTAGCGCGTGGCAAGCTTCTTCTTGATGTTTCCAATGGCCTTAGCAGGGTTGAGTCCTTTGGGGCACGTCTTGGCACAGTTCATAATGGTGTGACAGCGATAAAGCTTGAAGGTGTCATCCAGGGCGTCTAGACGCTCACCCGTATGTTCATCCCTTGAATCTTCGACCCAGCGGTTTGCCTGAAGCAACACAGCAGGTCCCAGGTAACGATCGCCATTCCACCAATAACTTGGGCAGCTTGTGGTACAGCAAAAGCACAAAATACACTCCCACATACCGTCCAGTTTTTCACGTTCTTCAATACTTTGAAGACGTTCACGGTCGGGCTCAGCCGGCGTGTCTGCCTGCATCCAAGGCTCGACCGACGCGTACTGGGCATATGCTTGGGTCAAGTCAGGCACCAGGTCCTTCATGACGGGCATATGGGGGAGCGGATAAATATGAACGTCCCCTTTGATTTCCTTTAAAGGTTTAATGCACGCAAGGGTATTGGTGCCATCAATATTCATGGCACAGCTTCCGCATACGCCCTCCCGGCATGAACGCCTAAAAGTCAGGCTGGGATCCACCTCGTCTTTGATTTTTATAAGCGCGTCCAGCACCATCTCACCGCACGCGTTCTCGTCAATTTCAAAGGTATCAAGACGCGGATTTTGATCATCATCAGGCGTCCAGCGATAGACTTTTACTTTGCGAACCTGGTCAGTGCCAGGCTCTGCAGCATAGGTCTTGCCGTCCACAACCTTCGAGTTACGGGGAAGAGTAAATTCTACCATCTTTGCGCCTCTATCTCTTTTGATCGTTTTTTCATAACAGACATTTGTTAATAAACCCTTGGCTTGGGTGGTACAACGTCCACTTCGTTTGTCAAGGTGTACATATGAACAGGTCGGTAGCCAAGACGCGCTTTGATGGGTGATTCAAGCCACGCCACACTGTGCTTCAGCCAGCGATCATCATTACGGTCCGGATAGTCATCACGTGCGTGACCGCCCCGGCTTTCCTCACGGGCAAGGGCAGACTCTAGCGTTGCAACACACTGAGGGAGCAAGTTTTCAAGCTCAAGGGCCTCCACAAGGTCGCTATTCCACACCATAGAGCGGTCGGTAAGACCAATAAATTTCAAAGATTCTACCGTTCCTTGAATTTCACGAAGACCTTCTTCTAAAATTTCCTTCGTCCTAAAGACGGTACAGTGTTCTTGCATGGCTTTTTGCATACGCTTTCTAATATCGCTCGTCTTTAATTTACCCGAGGAGAAACGAAGACGGTCAAGGCGATCAAGGGCTGACTGCCCGGCGTTTTCTGCAAAGGGCCTGTGGGGCGTACCAGGCTTAATGAGCTCAGCAGCCTTAAGGGCGGCCGCACGTCCAAAGACCACAAGATCAAGAAGAGAGTTTGTCCCCAAGCGGTTCGCGCCGTGGACCGACACGCACGCCGCCTCACCCACCGCCATAAGACCCGGTACAACGGCCTCGGGATCATTTTGCTTGGGGTTAATCACCTGGGCATGATAGTTGGTGGGGATCCCCCCCATATTATAGTGAACTGTTGGCACCACAGGAACGGGCTCTTTGGTCGTATCCACACCCGCAAAAATGCGCGCCAAATCAGAAATACCAGGAAGACGTTTGTGTACAATCTCGGGATCCAGATGCTCCATATGCAAATGGACAAAGTCTTTATTGGGCCCAACGCCGCGCCCTTCTTTTAATTCAATGGTAATGGCGCGGCTGACAACGTCGCGGGACGCAAGGTCCTTGGCGTGAGGGGCATAACGCTCCATAAACCGCTCGCCTTCAGAGTTTGTAAGATAGCCGCCTTCCCCGCGCACCCCCTCGGAAATTAGGCATCCAGCGCCGTAAATACCCGTCGGGTGGAACTGAATAAATTCCATATCTTGCAGGGGAAGCCCTGCCCGAAGAATCATGCCGCTGCCATCGCCTGTACAGGTGTGGGCAGACGTGCAAGACGAGAACGCGCGCCCGTATCCGCCCGTGGCCAAGACCACCATATGGGCTGAAAAGCGGTGAATGCTCCCGTCCTCTAGGCACATAGCCATAACCCCGCGGCAAACACCCTCATCATCCATGATCAGATCGATGGCAAAATACTCGATGAAAAAGCGTGTTTGATGCTTGAGAGATTGTTGATAAAGCGTGTGAAGAATAGCGTGTCCTGTTCGGTCAGCGGCCGCGCACGCCCGGTTTGCCATCGCCTCTCCTTGGCGAACTGTGTGACCACCAAAGGGACGTTGATAAATCTTGCCCTCACTTGTTCTGGAAAAAGGAACGCCCATGTGCTCGAGTTCGATAACGGCCGGCATCGCATTACGACACATGTATTCAATGGCGTCTTGGTCACCCAGCCAGTCTGACCCCTTAACCGTATCGTACATATGGTATTTCCAGTGGTCGCCGTCTCCCATATTGTTGAGAGCAGCACTGATACCGCCCTGGGCCGATACCGTGTGGCTTCTTGTGGGGAATACTTTCGTGATACATGCGGTTGAAAGGCCGGCTGCACTCATCCCAAGGGCCGCCCGAAGACCAGCGCCCCCCGCCCCCACTACAACAACGTCGTACTTGTGATCGATAATTTCATAGGCTTTGGTCATAGTTAATTCCTAATGCTCTCGTTAAGCGTTAATGGATGGCGATATCTAACAGGCACACGGCACCAAGAACGCCCAAGGTAATGGCCGCGAACTTCACCAGCAAGATCAACACAAGGCGAAGCCCTTTGGTGTGAATGTAATCTTCTAAAATCACTTGCAAGCCAAGCTGCCCGTGATGAAGCCCCGTCACGAGGAGCAAAAGAAGAAACGTTGTGTTGAGAGGATGTTGAATCCACGCATAAATTTCATCCACTGGAAGGGAAGAAAGCCCCGCCACACTGTAGGCAAACCACAGTCCCAAGGGGATAAGAGCCACAGCGGTCAGGCGCTGCCCCCACCAGTGGTGAGCACCTGTGTGACTTGCGCCAAGCCCTTTGGCTTTGCTTAAGGACGACGCAAGAGAGCGAGATGTCTGTTCCATATCAGTCCTTTCGACGCTAAAAAAGAAGTGAGACCCAGAAAAGGGCCGTAATAATTAAGGTAAAGAAAATAACCATCCATCCGGTTTTCTCAACGGTGGCAATGTCATAGCCGTACCCCATATCCCAAACAAGATGTCGTATCCCGTTGGAGAGGTGATAGAAAAATGAAAAGCTCACCCCCACAAGGAAAAGACGTCCGATGATCCCAGAGAAAAAGGTCTGAAAGTGAGTGTAGCATTCAGGCATGGTTTTCCAAGTTTCAAGGCATACAAGCCACCACACAAGGGCAACCATCCCTCCCGCCAGGGCCATGCCTGTAAACCGGTGAAAAATTGATAATACTGACGTAATCTGCGGTTTATATATCTGCAGATGGGGAGAAAGGGGTCGTTGTTTGTCCATCACCCAAAAATCCATAGAAAAATAATTACCGGCATTATCCTATAATTTTAGCTAGGGCGCAAGCCGGCGAATGAGACGCCTTAGGAGCGCGCCCCTTAAGAGGGAATAAACAAATGGACCCGGAGACCTCCTTGGGGAGACTCATCAAGTTCGATATCGCCGCCGTGGGAGCGCGCAATATCACGGGCAATGGCAAGACCAAGACCCGTTCCCCCTGTCGCGGGATTTCTTGATCCTTCCAGCCTAATAAAGGGCTTAAAGACCTCTTCTCGCAAAGACACCGGAATCCCGGGTCCGTTATCGTCTAAAAGAAAACTGACGCCGCCTTCATCAACACTTATCTCAAGCCAGAGATGCGACGCGTACCGGAGGGCGTTATGGACCAAATTAGACAAACACCGGTGAAGACTATGGGGACGCCCCATCAGATGCCACTCTTCTGGGGGAAGGGTAGCAAAAATCCGCTCTGAAGAAACCCCTTTTAGGACCCCTTCCATAAAGGTCGGCCCGTCAATCTCGACCATAGCCTCTGCCCCTTCGCCTCGCGCAAAGGACAGGTACCCTTCGAGGGTTTTTGTCATTTCTTGTAAGTCTTCTTTAAGGGCCAGAACGTCTGGTGTCTCGGGCATGACGGCCAGTTGCAACGACATGCGCGTCAGGGGCGTGCGCAGATCATGGGACACACCCGCGAGCATCTGGGTACGCTGCTCGCGCTGCCGCGTGATACGCTCTCTCATGGCGTGAAAAGTCCTGGCGACACGCCTGACCTCAAGGGCGCCTTTGGGCTCAAAGGGATCAATGGCGCGCCCCTTTCCAAAGGCCTCCACTACCAGCGCCAAATGACGTAAAGGGCGCACTTGATTGCGCATAAAAACCGTCGCGATACATAAAAGGAGAAACGGCGTCAGTAGTGCCCACCATAAAAGAACAAGTGTCGTCTTAAGGAAAAATCTTTTGGCTTCAAAAGTGAATCTGTACGTATGATCGCTCGTATACACATAGATCTGGGATAAATCCTCGCCTAGTTTCGTGCTAAAGGCGTGTTCTAGATGAAGATCAAGGGCGCGCATCAAATACTCTTCAAGCCACGCAGTCTCCAGGGTTGTGGGCGGCGATTGAGGAGGCAAAACCTCTACCTCAAAACCAAAATGCTGATTCAAAAGGGGCATGAGGTCTCTTTTTGGAAGATCTTCTCCCTCTAGTACGCTTGTCAGCACCGCCACTTGCGCCGCAATACTGCCCGCCAAAAGTTCACTCACCTTGGACAAATACCGGTCCACAAACACGTAGCTCATGACAAGCTGAAGCAAAAGAACAGGCATAAAAAGAATCGTCAAAGACCGTCCCAAAAGCGTCTTGGGGAAGATCTTTTTCAGCATCTTAAACAGCACGCGCGTTAGCCCTTAGCGCTTGGCCACAAGGCATATCCTTTGTGACGCACGGTTCTAAGATACTGGGGCTGTTTGGGGTCTGTTTCAATTTTTCGACGAAGCCTTGTGACCTGCACGTCCACGGTGCGCGGACTTAAGGGCACACCCGCACGCTCGGCAAGTTCGTCTCGTGACAGCTCTTCCCGGGGAGATTGGGCTAAAATCTCTAAAAGGCGCTGCTCGGCTGAGGTCAGATAAATCACCTCATCCCCCTTGGTCAGCGTGCGTGTCACCAAATCAAAATGATACTCACCAAGGACAACCCACGCCGTTTCGGCCCTCTTATGGGTGCGACGCTCGAGCACGCGCTCTAGACGAATCAAGAGCTCCTTCGGCTCAAAGGGTTTTGTCAAATAATCATCTGCTCCTTTTTCAAGCCCGCTCACCCGGTCTTCGGGTGCGTCCAAGGCGGTAAGAAGCACGATGGGAATATTTTTCATGGGATGTGCTGGCGCTACGCGAAGGCGCGACATAAGACTAAGGCCACTTTCGCCCGGCATCATGATATCAAGAATCATCAGATCATACGGTTCTTTTTCAAGAAGATCCCAAGCAACGCTTGCGTTTTCGGCCGTTGTCACAAGGTAGCCATGATCACACAAATAGCGCTCTAGCAGACCACGAAGACGCGTATCATCATCGACAACCAGCAAATGATAAAGCGCGTGTGACATGTTTTCCTTGTCATGAGGGTTCACCTGGTGGCAGATTACACCTTGCAAGGACACAAGGATAGTGCTTTTTCTAGTGTAGGAATGTTTACAAAGTGGTAAAGCACTCAAAAATTAAGGAGACAAACGTGTCAGATCAACCATGGGACGTTATTGTGGTGGGCGGTGGCCCCGGCGGATATGTGGCAGCTATACGGGCGGCGCAACTGGGCCTGAGAACAGCCCTTGTGGAAGAAAAGGATCTTGGCGGTATTTGCCTTAATTGGGGCTGTATCCCCACAAAGGCTCTCCTGCGCTCGGCCGAAGTCTTTCACACCATGAAACACGCAGACCACTTTGGTCTGAGTTGTGAAAAAGTGTCTTTTGATCTTGAAAAGATCGTGACGCGCTCGCGCGGGGTATCAAGCCAGCTGAGCAAAGGGGTGCAACAGCTCCTTAAAAAGAATAAGGTTACCGTGTGGAAAGCCCGCGCCGCTCTTGCGCCCAAAAAAGGCGCCGAGTTCGTGCTAATGCTCGACGGCAAAGACGTCCCCCAAACGGTCAGCGCAAAAAATGTGATTTTGGCCACAGGCGCTCGCGCAAGACAGCTTCCATTCTTGCCAGAATCTCACAAAAATATTTGGTCCTACCGCGAAGCCATGGTGCCAGCCAGCATGCCCTCATCCTTGATTGTCATTGGCTCTGGCGCCATCGGGATTGAGTTTGCTAGCTTCTATACCATGCTTGGCGCCAAGGTGACGGTGGTCGAGGCATTGGATCGGATCCTTCCCAATGAAGACGCCGAGATTTCAGCCCTTGCCAACAAGGCGTTTACCGCCCAAGGTATGACCCTCCACACCAGCACCCAGGTCACAAAGGCGGATGCCTCCGACAAGGGTGTAAACGTCACCCTAAAGCTGTCCGACGGCAAAGAGAGCACGCTTCAGGCTGACAAACTGATTGTGGCTGTTGGGATTGTCGGAAACATAGAAAACCTCGGCCTTGAGCACACCAAAGCGCAACTTGATCGCACACATATTGTGGTCGACACGCATTGTCAAACCGACGAACCTGGCCTTTATGCTATTGGCGACATTGCGGGCGCCCCATGGCTTGCCCACAAGGCCAGCCATGAAGGTGTTATGGTGGCAGAAATCCTAGCAGGCCACAAAGTACACCCCACAACGGCCACGCAAATCCCTGGTTGCACTTACTCTGTGCCCCAGGTTGCCAGCATAGGCCTCACAGAAGAGGCCGCCAAAGCAAAAGGGTACACCCTCAAAGTAGGTCGCTTTCCTTTTATGGGTAACGGTAAAGCGATCGCCATGGGCGAGACTGAAGGTCTTGTGAAAACCATTTTTGATGACAAGACTGGCGAGCTTTTGGGCGCCCACATGATCGGCGCCGAAGTGACCGAGCTGATTCAAGGATACGTGGTTGCCAAAACATGTGAGGCCACGGAGGCAGAGCTTATGCATACGGTCTTCCCCCACCCCACCCTCTCAGAAATGATGCACGAATCGGTGCTGGCGGCCTATGGGCGCGCGCTACACATTTAAGGAGAATTCTATGTCTGACGCGCCGACCACTCCTTTGAAAAAGCCCGATTGGATTCGGGCAAAAGCCCCTGTTTCGCCCGACTATATGGCGACCCGTGATTTGATCCGAGGACACAACTTAAATACGGTATGCGAAGAAGCAGCCTGCCCTAACATCGGCGAATGCTGGGCTAAAAAACACGCAACTGTTATGATTTTAGGAAGCGTGTGCACAAGAGCTTGTCGCTTTTGCAACGTCGCAACAGGAAGGCCTGATCTCTTGGATCCCCACGAGCCCGAACGGGTGGCCGACGCCATGGCGTCTTTGTCCCTGGCGCACGTGGTGATCACCTCTGTCGACCGGGACGACCTGCCGGACGGCGGGGCCGAGCATTTCGCTAGGACCATTCGCGCCATCAAAAAAGCGTGTCCCACGACCACCATTGAAGTCCTTACGCCTGATTTCTTGCGTAAAGACGGCGCCCTCGAGCTTGTAGTTGACGCGGGGCCCGACGTTTATAACCATAATATGGAAACAGTCCCTCGCCTTTATAAGCAAGTGCGCCCTGCCGCCCGGTATTTCCATTCCCTACACCTCCTTAAGCGCGTGAAAGAACTTTCACCCAACACCTTTACAAAGTCAGGCCTCATGGTAGGGCTTGGTGAAGAAAAAGAAGAGCTTTATCAGGTTATGGAAGACTTGCGGGCCGCGGACGTTGATTTTCTTACCATCGGTCAGTATCTGCAACCAACCCCCACGCACCATCCTGTGTTGCGCTATGTACCGCCTGAAGAATTCAAGGACTATGAACGCATGGCGCGCGGAAAAGGCTTTTTAATGGTTTCGGCAAGCCCTATGACAAGGTCCTCATACCACGCGGGAAACGACTTTGAAAAACTTAAGGCCGCCAGACAAGCTCTGCTTGCCTCGTAAAGCGCACCCCTCATGTCAAAAAAGCCTTTTTATGAGAAGGGAGAGATGCTCCCCTTTTCTTGTGTGCAAATGTTTGAGCTTGTGGCCAATGTGGCGGCCTATCCGGAATTCTTACCTTGGTGTTTGGCGGCGCGCGTGACCCCCCTTTCCAAGAACCAGCAAGAGGCAGAACTTCTTGTTGGCAAAGGGCCCCTGAAAGAGACTTACACCTCTCTTGTGACCCTGGTTCCCCATGAGCAAATAAAGGCAGTGCAGATCAAAGGTCCCTTAAAACGCCTTGATACGCTTTGGACTTTTACCGCCCGCCCTCAAGGATGCCAGGTGCATCTTTGCCTTGATCTTGAACTTGGTATCGGTCTTTCTCAAATGCTTCTGGGCACGTTCTTCAAAGAAGCCGCCGCCCACATGCTCGAGGCCTTCAAAGCACGCGCCTATCACCTCTATCATCCCCACCCTTGATGTTGCTTTTATAAAAAAAACCTCGCTTAAATATTTATTTTATCTCTTATTTTATCATGCTAGACTAACGTTCTAATATATAAGAAGGGAGACAACATCATGACACAACTCAACAAAAAACTTTTTCTGACCCTGACCTTAGGTATTTCTTGCCTTGCGACAGAGGGCGTCCACGCCACACAAACTAAAATCCACCCCCTTTCCAATGCCATGGTTGCTATTATTAATAACGCGCCAGACGCCAACGCCGCCACCCAAGAGCTTTGCAAACAAAAGGGCGTCCTTCGTGGCAGCGGCTTTAGTGCTGGCAACAACTGTAAGCTTCAAGACCTTGCAAGGGTCGCTGTTGTCGCCTGCACTGGATTTAGAAGCGGCAGTGATACGTTTGCGGGATCCAACTGTGCGAAGGAAGCCACCAAAGTTGGCATCACAGAGGTCGCGCGCGCGGCTGACGCTCTACGCCTGGCGGTCAGAGCAGATGTTGCCTACACGACCAACGCAAAATTCTTGATTTGTGGACCAGATAATCTTCCCGATGTGACCGCTTACCGACGCAAGCTTCCTGCTGGCCTTCGCGCCATTTCAGACGCCGCTTGCCCAGCACCTACCCTTCAAGGTGCGAATGCTACCACTCAAGGACCTGCACGACCCACAACCCAACCACCTGTAGGAAGCGCGCTTCAAATTAAAACACCTCCAGCCCCCATTGAATTTTCTAACGTGATTCAAGGCGCGCTTCGTGACCTTGCCCCAGCCGACGCAAACGATATTCAAAGCCTTTTTGAAGGACAAAACTACCTCCTCAACGAAATTAACGATCTAAAAACTGAGGAACAGAAACTTGTGGCCTCCAAGAAAGCACAAGCTCAAATCGAGATGGTCCAACAAGAACAGCAAGCAGCCCTTGCAACTTATGTGAATCTTCACTCAACTCTTTCAGCGATTAGTTTGCAGCTGAAAACGCAAAAGGCGGTGAACCCTGTGATCATGGATAAGGCGCGCAAAATCGCCACTGACATCAAAGCTAAACAAAAAAAGGTTTGGAACCATAATCCGCTTTATGTAGGAAAGTAAGAGGTCGTCCATGAAGAAAAATCTGATCCGAACAGCTTTGTTCGCGGTTGTGGCGTTGGCGGGTTATATGCCCGTTAACGCCGCACAGCTACACCCACTGACTTCTAAGATCGTTGACGTGATCTCGAAGTCTGCTGACGCCAACGCAGCCAGAGACGCCCTTTGCGGCCAAAAAGGAATCTTAAGGGGAAGTGGATTTAGTGCGGGGGATAACTGCAAAATACAAATTTTTGCGCTTTTCTACGTAACAGCCTGCAAGGACTATCCAGGTGCTAAGGAGGCGAAGTGCTACAAAAACGCCGAAAGCACGTTAGGGCGCAATCAAGCAAGCCCAGCAGCGGCCCTGGAAAATGCATCCCTTGATTTTATGAACGCTGCGCGCGCTCGAGGCACAAACGCCGATACGCTACTGTGCAAGCCTGATCGGACAAAACTGCCCTTGTCCCTTCGCCCTATGGCTGATGAAGTGTGCCGCCCCTTCAAACTGCTTTTTGATGAGGACGATGGGCTCATCAAACAGCTTCAGGACGACGAACATTACCTAGAACTGATGGAAGGTCCCCTCAAGCGGGCGCCCAAAGAGATTTTGTCAAGATCCGCGCGCGACGTGAATAAAGACCTGCAGGATCTGAAAGGAAAAATAGCTAATTATATCCGCGTCACCCATCAACAAGAAACGCTGTCGGCGAACGATAAAGTCGGCATTCAAGGACTCTTGCGTCTGTCAGACGACTTTATCAAAAAACTTGAAACCATGGGCATTCGCTATAACAAAGACCGCAATGTGGTTGAGGTTTTGAACGACCAAACAAAAGCATGGATGACCATGAGATAGCGTACCTTTCGTCTGATCCCTTAGGGGGTCAGACGCTTTTTATTTAAGAATACCAGGCTTAAGAGTTCCCCATACATCCCAAACAATCTTCAGCCCCAAAAGAAATAAGATCCCTCCCGCCACACGGTCAAACCAAAGACCAAGTCTTGTAAAAAATGACCTGACATGGTTGCTTGAAAAGAAAAGCGCCACAAGAGAAAACCATAAAAAAGATAGAAACGTTACCTGCAGCACAAAAAGACTTTGAATAAGGGGTGGTGTTTCAGGACGGATCACAGTGGAGAAAATCGCCAAAAATAAGACAATCAACATGGGATTCAGGATGTCCGTCAAAAAGGCCATACGCCATGCTTGAAAGGGGGTTAATTTTTTAGCGTGCTCCGTGGAGTTTTGTGTATATGCATCCCCCATGTGAGAGGGCGACCGCACGCACCGCCATCCCATATACATCAAATACAAAGCGCCAAGCATTTTCACGCCGTTAAAAATGAGGGGTTTTCTTTGAACCAAAACCCCCATCCCTAAAAGCGTATAGCTCCCATGAACAATAATTCCCGTCGCCGACCCAAAGGCGGTATAGAGGCCCATTTTCTTATTGTTAGTCAACGTATTACGAATCACAAGAGTGAAGTCAGGCCCCGGTGTTACCAACACCACAACATAAATAACCGTAATTTTCAAAAAATCGTCTATATACGGTAGAAGGTCGGCAAACATAAGGCACTCCACAAACACAAATCATTTGGCTGACTCTACCTTTTTTCCTGGGGGATGAAAAGAAGGCGTCTTTGCGTTTTCTTCTTTGACTAGACGTCGTCTCCACAGACCAAAAAGGCAACGATCTCACGAAAGTGTAAGGTTTTTCTTAAAATATTAACACGAGGGGTTGTGTTCCGCGCTTGTCCTTGGTTCAATGGAAGAACCTCAAAAGAGGTTCATAAGCGAAAAACATGAGATCAAACAACAAGGAGGCACTGTGTTACACGGCACGTTTCTAGCGGACGCACTCACCCTTTTGCTAGCGGCTGTCGTTGTCGTGTCTGTTTTTCGTTTTTTTCATATAAGCGCCATTCTTGGATACCTCATCGCAGGCGTTGTCATTGGACCGTACGCTTTAAACTTGCTGGCGAATATTGAGAATGCCTCTATGTTGGGTGAATTTGGCGTTGTTTTTCTTCTCTTCACTTTGGGCCTAAAAATGCCTCTTCAACGCCTTCAAGTGCTTAGACGCTATGTTTTTGGTCTTGGGTTTGCGCAAGTAGGCATCACAAGTGCGTGCATTTTTGCCGCGATCTATTTTATGGGGCTTTCCGTGCAAACAGCTGTCCTTGTGGGAAGCGCCCTTGCCCTTTCTTCTACAGCGGTCAGCATGCAAATTTTAACGGAGCGAGGTGAGTTTGCCCTGCGCCATGGACGTGTGGCCTTTGCTGTTCTTCTCTTCCAAGACTTGGCCGTAGTGATTTTAATTGCGCTCGTGTCAACCCTTGGCAAAGAACAAGGTAGCTTTAGTTATGAACTGGCCGTTGCAGGTGTGAAGGCCTTTGTCTCCCTGCTCCTCATTACCCTTCTAGGCCGTATTGTGTTTCGTCCCCTTTACCGGGGCATCGCCCAGCTCTCAAGTCCCGAGCTATTTGTGGCCGTGACGCTTCTTGTAGTCCTGACAACGGGGGCCATCACCGCGTCCCTTGGCCTCTCTATGGAGCTTGGCGCCTTTCTTGCAGGCCTTCTTTTGTCTGAAACAGAGTACCGTCATCAAGTCGAGGCTGATATCCAGCCCTTTTATGGCCTCCTCCTTGGTCTTTTCTTTATGTCTGTGGGCATGACCATTGACCTTAATTACGTCCTAGGGGCGATTCCCCTCGTCCTTACCTGCCTTGTTTTTTTGATCACTTTAAAAGCTGCACTTTTCTATCCGCTAGCTCGTCTTTTTGATCTACCTAAGACCGCGTGCGTACGTGTCGCTTTCATCCTCTCAACGGGTGGTGAATTTGTCTTCGTGCTCCTGCGTCCCGTGATCCATGACGGTCTTGTGGCCCCCGAAATTGGTCAGCTTGTGTACGCTGTGGTCGGTATCTCTATGGCATTAACCCCTTTTATGGCCAGTATGGGTAAATTCCTGGCTCACCGCTGGATGGAGCAAGAAGCCGAAAACAACCTGAACGCCGCCAAAGCTGAAATCACTGACCTTAAAAACCATGTCATCATTTGTGGTTTTGGGCGTGTGGGCAAACTCATCGCCAAGCTTCTCACAGAAAAAATGGTGCCATATGTCGCCATTGATAATGATATGGCACGTGTGAGTGAAGGGCGCGCGAAAGGACTTCCCGTTTTCTATGGGGACGCACGGCGCGTGCATATGATGCGTACTTTGGGTGCGGACCGGGCACGCGCGGCCGTTATTAGTCTTGATAAACCGCGTCTTGCAGTAGAAGCGTCTTTGATGATGCGTCGGCAATTTCCTAAAATGGACGTCTGTGTGCGTATGCGTGATAATCAATACGAGATGGCCCTCCTGCAAGCAGGAGTGCGCGTCGTCATGCCAGAAAACTTAGAGCCAAGCCTGCAACTGGCCTCACAAGCCCTTCAGGCTGTGGGCACGCCTGATGATGAAATCTATCAAATCATTGAATGCTTTAGGCGTTCGTACAAACAGAACGCGCTTTTAAATGCTGAAGAAACGGCGGTTAAAGACCCCGCCCAAAAACCTAAACTGAAAGAGGCAAAGACCTAAAACTTTTCCTCTTAGTGATTAGACTTAGGATCTTTAAAAGGGGTTCCTTCCACGTAGTAATGCACAATTTCAGCAATGTCGGCGGCGTGATCACCTGCCCGCTCGATATTTTTAGCTGCAAAAAGAAGCTGTGTGCATGGACCAATTTGACGACTGTCTTCCATCATATAGGTTAGGATTTCCCGTAAGTAAGAGGTGTACATTTCATCAAGCTCTAGGTCGCGCTGCCACACGTCCATAGCCAGCACAACGTCTCCGTTTTCATACGCTCTCATCACATCTTGCATCATACTAATGGCAGTCTTGACGAGTCTTGAGAGCGCTTTAGCGCCTTGGGTCTGTGGCATAGCTTTTAGCTCGAGGGCGCGCTTGGCAATATTGCGGGCATAATCTGCCACACGCTCCAGATGACTGGAGATTTTTAAGACCGCCACAATATTGCGAAGATCTTTCGCCACAGGCTGTCTGAGCGCAATCATCCGAATGGCAAAGGTATCAATATCATGTTCAAGGGCGTCCACGATGGGGTCTTGGCCAATGATTTGCACGGCAAGAGCGTCATCACTTTCAATAAGACACGCAACCGCGTGCTCGAGCTGACGTCCCGCAATCTCTGCCATTTCAAAGAGCTTGGCATTGAGATTTTTCAAGTCCTCATCATAGGACTTCACAATATGTCCGTAGGTCATGCGTGCCCTCCTTCTGCTGGCTTAACCAAATCTACCTGTAATGTATTCCTGGGTTTTTTCGTGTTGGGGTGCGGTGAATATATCTCCGGTGGGGCCCGTCTCAATCAGATATCCCATATGAAAAAACGCTGTTTTTTGAGACACTCGCGCTGCTTGGTGCAGGCTGTGGGTCACTATCACGATGGTATACCGTGCGCGCAGTTCATCGATGAGCTCTTCTACCCGGGCGGTCGCGATGGGATCAAGCGCTGAACAAGGCTCGTCCATGAGGATTACCTGGGGATTCACGGCAATGGCACGCGCAATACACAGGCGCTGCTGTTGTCCGCCCGATAGACTTGTCCCAGGTTGATCCAGGCGGTCTTTCACCTCATCAAGAAGCCCTGCCCGCCTTAGGCTTTTGTGCACAATCTCATCAAGATGCGTTTTATCCTTGTAAAGATTATGGATGCGAGGGCCATACGCCACGTTCTCGTAAATAGACTTGGGAAAGGGGGTCGGCTTTTGAAACACCATCCCTACTTGGCTGCGCAGTTGCACAACGTCAATGTCTTTGTCATAAATGTCGCTTCCTCGCAGCAAAACACGCCCACGTCTGGCCATACCCGGAATCGTATCGTTCATTCGGTTAAGGCATCGCAAAAACGAGCTTTTCCCGCAACCAGACGGACCAATAAGCGCTGTCACCTGTCTGTCGGGGATGGTTAAATCGATGCCAAAAAGCACCTGCTTTTCACCATAAAAAAGTTGAAGTCCTTCAACGGCAAAGCTGTAGGGAGGACGTCCCTCCTCACCACTTGTGTTCATATTTACCTCTCAGATAAATGGCGCACAGATTCATGAGCCCCACAAAAAACAATAGGACCAAAAGCGCCGCAGAGGCATTGGCAAGGAACGCAGCCTCGGGGTTTCTTGCCCACGCATAAATTTGCACAGGAAGGGCTGACGATGGATCCTCAAGCGAAAGTGCTGGCGTTGCCACAAAGGCCATCATCCCAATCATCAAAAGGGGCGCTGTTTCTCCCATGGCGCGGGCCATGGCAATCATGGCGCCCGTCAAAATCCCAGGAAGTGCTAAGGGAAATACATGATGCACGATGATCTGCATGGACGAGGCACCTAGCCCTCTTGCGGATTCGCGAATGCTTTTGGGGACCGTGCGAATGGCAGATCTTGTGACAATAATCATGGTGGGTAAGGTCATAAGGGAAAGGGTGAGTCCGCCGACCAGGGTCGATGACCTTGGCAAATGCGCTGTATTTAGAAAAAGGGCAAGCCCTAGAATCCCAAACACAACGGATGGTACGGCCGAGAGGTTTGCGATATTAACTTCTAGAAACCGCGAGATGAAAGAGGGTTTTGCAAGCTCTTCCAAATAAAAGGCGGCCGCCACCCCCACAGGAAACGAGATCGCGAGCGTTACCAAAAACAGATAAAATGTCCCCACAAGCCCTGACCAAATGCCCGCCACTACAGGATCTCTTGAATCTGAATTGACAAAAAAATCAAAGCGAAAAACGGTTCTAAGGAATCCGTCTGTTTTAAGTTCTTTCAAAAGAAGCGAAAGTTTTGGCGACAGAGAGGATTTTTTCAAAATACGCACGGCCTCTTCATCCAAAGGAAGCCAGAGTGCTTGCTTTTTCCCCACCAGCTCGGGCTGATCACGAAGCATCTCAAAAAGAATTTTATGAGAAGACGACGCCAAAATCTGCTCTAGATCATCAGGGTTGATCCGCACACGACCAAATTGGGGCTGGACAAGATCTTGTACTTTGAAATGAGCAATTTTCTTATCATGTTGGGTTTCAAGGGTCATGTGCGCAGGATCATAGAACACATCGCATTGGCACTCGTACCTAATGAATCCTTGGTAGGCCCAAAAAAGAAGCCCGCCCACGACCGCCAAAAGGAAAAGCAGCGCAAAGCCGCTGGCAAGACGCCCATACCACTCGAACCGTTTGTCCGCGTGATGACGCTTCAGCAAGGCTGCTTGAGATTGGTTCATGCGTCATACCTCCTATAGTGCCACCTTGCCACAGAAAGCGCGAGGATGTTTAAGAAAAGTGTGACGGTAAAAAGAAAGAGGGCCAAGGCAAAGGCCGACAAGGTTTTCGCGCTTTCAAATTCTTGGTCGCCAGTCAGGATCGTGACAATTTGCACGGTCACCGTTGTGACGTAGGTAAAGGGGTTGGCCGTCAAATTAGCTTGAAGCCCAACCGCCATAAGCGCAAGCATGGTCTCGCCAACAGCGCGGGAAATGGCTAGGAGAAACGCCGCTATAATACCGGGCATAGCGGCTGGAATCAGGACCTTTTTAATGGTTTCGGACCTAGTGGCGCCAAGGGCCAGGGAATTTTCACCTAGGGCGCCGGGCACAGCACGAAGGGCGTCGTCGCTCAGCGACGAGACGATGGGCAAAATCATCAGCCCCATGGTGAGACCCGCACCAATAGCACTCTCGCCGGCAATGGGTAGTCCTAGCATTTCGCCTAAGCGGTTTAAGCTTGGCCCCACAATGGCAAGGGCAAAAAAGCCATAAACGATGGTGGGAATACCGGCCAACACCTCAATGGCAGGTTTCACCCAGCGTCTTGCTTTCACGCTGGCATATTGGGACGTATAAATCGCGACGAGAAGCCCCAGAGGCCCTCCCACAAGAAGCGCGATCAGGGTAATGAGCAAACTCCCGCAGAAAAGAGGAAGGGCGCCGTATTGGCCAGACGCTGCCATTTCCTTTGACAAAGAAATCTCGGGCGCCCACACGGTGCCCGTTAAAAACTCTTCCAAAGAGACTAGTTGAAAAAACGCCCATGCCTCACGCAGGAGCAAAAAGATAATGGCACCTGTAATAATGACGGCCGCCGCCGCGGCTAGGGCAAAAGCCCCTTTGCTGGCCTTCTCTATCACACGCCTTGGATGCCCTTCAAAGCGCACAATCAACCAAGAAAGGAAAATCCCCACAAGGGCAAAAAGCGCACTTTCCAGGGACGGCATTAAACTTTTGATGTTCAGGACAAGCAAAAAGGCGCTTCCCACAAAGACGCTTGCTACCACAAGAAGGGCTGACAAAAAGCCGTAGAATTTAGGGGGAGTGACAAGATATGTCCCTTCCGGCAGAGCCCCCGCGCGCCGCTTTGCATCGCCAAAGGCCAAGATAAAGGCAACCAAGGCCCAAACAACCGTCCATAAAGCAAGTGGATTCACGGCGTCCCCTGTTCTTTGCGCGGTGTCTCGGCGCTTTGTAGATGCCTTTGGCGAAAGGCCGCCTCTTGTGGAGAAAGAGGCAAAAGGCCGTAGGTCGACAAAAGCTCTTCCATTTGCTTGGAGGTGATATAATGCACAAAAGCACGCACCTGTTCTTTATCTTGCAGGGCGCGCGTTTTTACATACAAAAACACGTGCCGCACAAGAGGATAAGTTCCCGACGTAATAGTATGCTTCGTGGGTGAAACCCCGTTGATATGAAAGGCCTTGAGTGTATCGTGGTTTTTGATGAGAAACGCGTAGCTGAGAACACCCATGGCCTCTGGCGCAAGGGAAAGCTTTCTTGCAATGACGCCTTCTTGATCAGCCACACTACGTACCGCGCCGTCCTTACGGCACTTGCCGCGCTTGCTAAGGACTAAGTGCTCAAAGGTCTCTCTTGTCCCTGCCGTTTCGGGGGGCAGGAAGACTTTGATTTGCTCATAGGGAAAGGTGGGGCTGACCTCTTGCCATTTGGTCGGAAGATGACTGGCCTCCTGGACGGCCGCCCGCAGCTGCGCCACCGTGAGAGGAAAGAAAAGACCTTCTCGGGCTCTTGCCACCACAAGCGCGTCAAGACCCAAAGCAATTTCCGTTACTTCGTGCACGTCGTGTCTTGCACAGTAAGCCTTTTCAAGGGGGGTCATAGGACGTGAGGCCGTGACCATGTCGGGATAAGCTTTGGTGATGCCAGAGCAAAAAAACTTGATACCGCCCCCCGTTCCTGTTGACTCAACCACAGGGGTATCCGTGTCCATTTCATAGCCAAAGCGTTCGGCCGTTGCGACAATAAAGGGGAAAAGCGCCGAGGATCCCACAATGCGAAGAGGCTCCGCCTGGGCAAAGGGCGCCATAAAAAGCACTCCTGCCAGCCAAAGTTTTAATCCTCCCCTTGCAAGGCCTGCCATCCTTGTTCTACTTTCTCCAAAGCAGTAATCCTATGGTCCATATGACGCGCACAAGTGCCTGTGTCAACTGCTTTTATAAAAAGGAGACTTTTATGACGCCCATGATGATGCAATACCATCGCATTAAAGAAGCGCATCCTGATTGCCTTCTTTTTTACCGCATGGGGGATTTTTACGAGCTTTTTTTTGAAGACGCCAGACACGCAGCCGCCGCCCTTGGGATAGCGCTTACCAAGCGCGGCCAACATCAAGGGGAGGACATTCCCATGTGCGGTGTGCCCTTTCATGCGTGTGAAAGTTATCTGGCGCGCCTGGTCAAGCAGGGCTTTCGCGTGGCCATTTGTGAACAGTTAGAAGATCCGGCCGAGGCCAAAAAACGAGGGTATAAGGAAGTCGTTGCGCGCGACGTTGTTCGGATTGTCACCCCCGGCACCCTGACCGAGGATACCCTTTTGGAAGCGTCTTCCCATAACTACCTTGCGGTTCTTGTCCCCCAAAAAGGTAAGGACACCGCCTTTTACGGACTTGCTCTCGTCGACATAACGACGGGTGATTTTTTTTGGGACACCTTAAGTGACAGTGCTCTTTTAAGCGCCCTTACACGCTTTAATCCTGGCGAACTTGTTTTGCCGGATGCCCTTCTGCGCGATACAAAAATGGGGGAGACCCTTTCTTTTTGGAGGCGCGCGTGTGTGGCGCTTCCGGCCTCTCGCTTTGACAGGCAAAACGCATGCCTGCGTCTTCAGGACTACTTTAAGCTAAAAGCCCTTGAGGCGTTGGGGGGGGTGGAAGAAAGCGCTTATGCCGCCGCTGGGACCCTTCTTGACTATTTACATCTTACCCAAAAAGGGACCATGCCACGTCTTGCGCGCCCTAGGCGAATTTTTGATGCGGGCACCATGCGCCTTGACGCCACAACCCAGCGAAGCCTCGAACTCACCTCAACCCTGGCAGGAACAAGAGAGGGCTCGCTTTTTCAAACGCTCAACCGTACCTTGACCCCAAGCGGAGCGCGCCTTTTTGCGTTCCATTTGTGTGCGCCGCTGACAGACCTGCCGGCCCTTGACGCGCGCCTCGCGCGCCTTGACTTTTTCCTTGAACGCGATGCTTCTTGGGAGACCTTAGTCTCTCTTCTCAAGGCTTGCCCTGATCTTGAGCGCGCGCTCTCGCGTCTGTGTCTGGGGCGTGGTGGGCCTCGGGATCTTGATCATATCCGAGCAGTCCTTGAGGTCAGTCATCAAGTGGCCAGCCTTTTGGACGGCCTTAGGCCCTGCCCCAAGGATCTTGATCCCGCCCTTTTTCAAGGGGAAACCGACCTTCTTTTGACCCTTAAGACGGCCCTAGGGGACGCCCTTCCCGCCCTTGCCCGTGACGGCAACTTTATCGCACCGGGTTATGACGCAGAACTCGATCATTTAAAAAGCCTGCGCGATCACGGCAAGGACGCGATCCTTGCCCTTCAAAAAACCTATCAAACGGAGCTGGGGATCTCGTCCCTTAAAATTAAACATAATCAAATCATGGGGTATTATGTGGACGTGACGCCTGCCCACAAAGGCAAGCTTGATGACCGGTTTATCCACCGTCAAACCCTTGTCAGCGGCCTTCGCTATACCACGGCTGAACTAAGCGCCCTTGAAGAAACACTTGTGAGCGCCGAAGGAAAGGCGTTATCCCTTGAGCTATCCCTTTACGACGACCTTGTCGCACAAGTGGCAGGGGTCGCAGATGGTCTTGGCGCGCTTGCCAAGCACTTGGCCTTTTTAGATGTCTCCTTTGCTCTTGCGCGCCTTGCGCGCGAAAAGGCGTATACAAAACCCTGCCTTGACACGTCGCGCACCCTCATGATTACAGGCGGGCGTCACCCCGTGGTAGAAGCATTCCTGGACCAAAAAGAAGGTATCCCCTTTACCCCCAACGATTGTCATCTTGAAGAGGATGCGTACGCGTGGCTTTTGACAGGGCCAAACATGGCGGGCAAAAGTACGTTTTTACGTCAAAACGCCCTGATCGTGCTCTTGGCTCAGATAGGATCTTACGTCCCGGCCGCGTGCGCCCACATCGGTCTTGTGGACGGCCTTTTCAGCCGGGTTGGCGCGTCTGATAATCTTTCCCAGGGACGCTCGACCTTTATGGTTGAGATGGTGGAAACCGCCGTGATTCTAAACGAGGCCACAGACCGGTCTTTTGTGATCCTTGATGAAGTGGGGCGGGGTACCTCGACCTATGACGGGCTTGCCATTGCCTGGGCCACCCTCGAGCATTTGCACACCTTGGCGCGCTGCCGAACGCTATTTGCGACCCACTATCACGAGCTGACCGTCTTGGAGGAAAGCCTTTCCCATCTTTCTTGTCACACCATGAAGGTTCGGGAGTGGGAAGATGACATCATCTTTTTACACGAGGTAGAGGCAGGACGGGCAGCGCGCTCGTACGGAATTCATGTGGCAGAGCTTGCGGGGGTCCCAGAAGGCACCACAAAGCGCGCTAAAGAGGTACTGGGGATCCTTGAAGAAACGGGGGTACCGATGCAGGCACCAGTCCCCCTTAAGGCTGCGCCCACCTTTATCCCTCAAAGTCTTTTTGCGCCGCCTGCCCCTGACACACCCGCCGCACGCTTTGGCACGCTGATGCAGGAAAAGCTTGACGGCCTTAGCCTCGAGGATCTTACGCCGCGCGCAGCCCTTGATCTTTTGTATGAATGGAAATCCCTTTCAAAAGAGGATCCCAAAGCCGCGTAAAGTTTTTCTAAAAAAAGGGAGATTCCCCCCTCCCCCTTTACCTTTTAACGTAGAGACGCGCGCCCCTTAACCCACCAAAAGCCAAAAAAGGCCAGGACAAGAGCAACGGGAATTACTCCAAGTCCATAGACATAAGAATCGGGACTGTAAACTGGCACACAGTCCTTCACGGCCCCGTCCCACTGCCACACCATAATCTTGGCAATGAGGGTGTGAAAGACGTATCCAAAGGACATGATCACCATATTGGTAAAGGCTGTCACAACGCCGCCGAGCCTATCGGGCAGATGTTTACTGTTCATGTAAAGGGCAAGAACCTGATAGGCTGACAAGACGCCGATAAGGAAGAAGAAAACACCGACAATCCACGGCGTCACTTGGAATAAAAGAAGGACCCCAAAGAACACTGCCATGCCAAGGGCGCACGCAAGGGTCGTGGGATAATAAGCTTTCCACTTTTCAGCCACGTACGCCAAAATAGGAGACCCCACTCCCATGCCGATAAAAATCAAGGATGGCAGCGACGAGGCAACCGCGGGATCATAGCCATACACGCGCACCAGATATG
Source organism: Alphaproteobacteria bacterium (assembly GCA_013911655.1). GTDB lineage: Bacteria > Pseudomonadota > Alphaproteobacteria > Caedimonadales > UBA1908 > JACESU01. The sequence continues at coordinate 374,200 of JACESU010000001.1, read as the reverse complement.
AAAAGGCCCACACATCCGCAAATCCTTCCAAAGGCCCCACCATGAAAGCCGCAAATAATGCGGTCCCCAGCACGTACTTGTTGGAAAAGACTTCTTTTAGATCCTGAAACAAAGAGGAATCTGCTCCCTTGTCGGTTTCCTTCAAGGTGGGTGTTAAAAACGCCATGAGAAGGGCCAGCACGCCGCCGCCCACAAACACGCTCATAAGCACGGACTCCCACCCCAGGGACAAAGACAGCGTCCGCACGGGATAGCCCCCGTAAATAGCCCCCGCAAGCCCCACGGTCACGGAAAAGCCAAGAAGCCTTGAGAACAGGCTCTCAGGAAAATATAGACGCAAGATCTTAAAAACACCAAGGATCGCCCCCGACGAGCCCGCCCCAACAAGAAAACGTCCTGCAATGGCCATGGGCCAGGACGATCCTAATGTTAAGGGTAGAATGCCCAAGACGCTGATCAAGACACATCCTGGCATGACCCACTTGGGGCCAAAACGGTCAAGAAGGATGCCGATGGGCAGATGCATGAGGGCGTACCCTAAATAATACACGCCTGAAAACGTGCCGTAATCACCCGCGTCAATGGCGAACTTTGCCATGATGTCGTCGATCATGACACTGGGGCAAACGCGCAGGATATATTGGTAAGCATAAAAAAAGGCGCCCATGCTCCAAAGCATCCAAGCCAAGGCATGAAACTTATTGGGGGGTGTTTTTTGGGATGTCATCATAAACTGTGTGCTGTTTTAAATGGGGGGAGCATGTCATAAGGCGCTCACAGAATCAAGACAAACCATGTTTTGAGGCGTAAGACCGCTTGTCACAGCCAGAAAGAAACGACGACTTAAGCCCATCTCGCTCTTTCTTTTTAAGGAAGAGTTCTTTATAACTGTTGTGAGGCAGAACACCGTGTTCATGTCTCAACGAGATAACCCTTAAACGATAGAGGTGAAAGTCCATGGTAGCGCCCCTTATGCCCAAAGCAACAGCTCTTTGGCTGCTGGAAAATACAACCCTAACCTTCCAGCAAATTGCGGATTACTGCCAGCTTCATCTTTTAGAAATACAAGCCCTTGCAGACGGAGAGCTTGGGCAAGGCTTGCAGCCTTTTGATCCCGTTGGCGCAGGACAACTCAGCCAAGAGTGCTTGGATAAGTGTCAGGCAAACCCTGCGCTTGCCCTCGAGCTTCTCGCCCCCCATGAGCAAAGCTCTCGCGGGAAAAAGGCGCGGTACACACCCCTTTCACGTCGTAAAGAACGCCCTGACGCCATCGCGTGGCTCCTTAAGTTCCATAAAGGAATTTCGGAGACGCAAATCATCAAACTGATTGGCACCACCAAGGCTACCATCGAAGCGGTACGCTCCGGCACCCATAAGAACGCCGAAGCGATCAAACCCCGCAATCCTGTAGTCTTAGGGCTCTGTTCTCAAGAAGCCTTAGAAAAAGCTGTGGGCACAACGGCGGCGCGCGCTGACGAAGAATAAACCTGGACGGGGCACCTTGAACGGTGTCCCGTCGTCACTTTGATCTGGCCCCTTAATTTTTATCTTTTTCACGAGCCTAAATATTAATGTACCAAGCAATTGTCTCGTTCTTTCTGCGCTTAAAGATACCTGTTTTATTCTCGACGTTCCCCTCAGCGGTCACAAGCGAGTCATGGGTGCTTTCAAGAACAATCCCTATATGATTAAGTTCTTGGCCTGATACCAATTTATTGTATATCACCAAATCTCCCGAGACCGGTTCATAGGATCTGTGGCGTAGAGTTCCTTGCGCTCTGGCCCAGTCGGCCCATATCCCGACTAAACCAAAGGTGCCTTTTTTGTCTTTAAACGGTCTTATCTTTAAGGGATAGCCGGCAGTCGTCAGGATATAGTAGACAAACGCAGCGCACCAATCAGCGCCAAAATTAAGGTTCAGAAATCTTGCATCATTTACTGCAAATATTTTCTAAAGGGAGACAGGAATTTCTCGATTTCTGGACCTGCTTTTGCGGCACTTCCTTTAAAGTTTTGGGACGCCTCCTTTTTGGCCAGCATGGCAACTCTTTCTTTTAACTCAGTACCAAGCGCCTCCATTGCTCACCTTACTCCTCGTGATAAAGCGTTAAGTCATTCACTTGCTGTCTTGAAAAATTATGCGCCTTATCTTGTTCTTATTTCGTACCGTTTCTGTTATCAAGACAAAAAAAGGGGGAGAGACACATGTCTCTCCCCCTTTTGGTTTTTCTTACGAGTGCTCTTTGAGCTGGGCTTCAAGCCAGCGGTTATTACGCTCCACCGGAAAGCGACTGGCAAGACTATTAAGATAGCTTGCCACGTAGTCGTTTTGATACATTTGGTCAAAATCCGTGCGCCGTTCAACAAAGCTCTTGTCTTGGGGATCCACCTCAGGAGAAGTCACTCCCTCAACGCAGCCCACGAAAAAAAGAGCCTTTTCAAGAGAGGACTCAAGGGGAGCTGGCACCGTTTGGCCGACGTTTCCTTGAAAAAGGGCTGCGACCACTCGCTCGGGCAAGGCAAGCTTGCTTGGCAAGGAAGGGCCCCTTCTTGTCAAACGCACACTTTGACCTTTCAGGCCGTGACTTTGAAGCGTTGTTAAAAACACGCTGGGGCTTTGGGATTTTTTCGCGATATCAGACGCAATGCCGGCCGCCTTTTCTTTTTTCTTCATGGCAACCCAAAGGGCGGCTGCACGTGCAGGCGAGACGTCAGCGGCTGTGCGCTCGTGCGCCTCTAGGGCTTTGTCCACATGCACCAAGAAGGACACGTTCTCAGCCCCTTCCACGAAAGTCCCTGCCGTTTGAGGCTCGAGTGTAAACGCTTCACGAACGTAAGCTTTCTGGGCATCACTAAGGGCAAGCTTAGAAGCCGCGTCGCTCGCAAAAGGATCATAGGCGCCGCTTGCATCCACTTTTTGGAACGAAACCACAGGTACCTTGTATTTTGTGCCAATTTCCTTAAGCGTATTCCCGGCCGCAATGTCATCCTCGATCTTCGTGCTTTGCTCGTAAATAAGGGAAAGCGCTTTTTGATGACGAACTTCTTCTTCGAGCTGCGCCTTCAGCGCGTCAAGGGATTTGTCTTTAAGCGCCTCAGGCCTGTCGGCATAAGCTTTTTCAAGCTCTTCTTGAGAGACCGTCAAGGTTTTTCCAAGCTCCTTAGGATCCATAACAAGCACAGAAAAGTCACGGTACTCTGGCGCTTTTAGAACTTCTTTATACTTGGTAAAAAGTTCTTTGATGTCTTCGTCTTTCGGTGTCTCAGAAAAGACTATGTCGTCGCTGGAGATCAAGGTATAAAGCACCTGACGGGTTTGCTCTTGCCACTTGTAAAGAATGAGCTCCTCGAGGGATGGAAGGCTCAGATTCTGGAAAAGGGTCGACAATAGGTTTTGGCGAATGAGGTCTTGACGAAGTTCTGCAACGAATGAAGCCTCGTTATAGCCCAAACGTTCGATCACCATCAAAAAATGCTGCTTATCAAACTTACCCGTAGGATCAAAGAAGGACTTATTTTGGGCAAGAGCCTTGCGAACGCTTTCATCGGTCAAGGTAATCCCAAGGCGGTGTGCTTCTTGAGCAATAAGGGCTTGTTGCACCAGCGTATCAAGCACCTGGTGAAAGAGGCCTGCCTTTAGGGCGTCTTCTTCACTGATGCGCTGCCCCGTGGAGGCCGCGATTTGCTTAAGGCGTCTATCTACAGCTGAACGAAGTTGCCAAGTGGTAATGCGCTCAGCGCCCACAGTAGCGACGACCTGACCGCGACCACCACCCATATTGTGCATCCAGTCGCCACCGCCCCATAGCACTGCAAAGGTCACGGCCACAAGTCCCAAAAAGGTACGGAACCACCACGTGGAGGAAAAGTGACGAATTTTCTCAATCATAATGTCATTCTCAAGAGGTTAAAACTCCCTGGGATTTTAACCAGGTCGTGCCTCTCAAGCAATGTCTTTATGGGGGGACAAGGCTTTTATTTTGCCCCTGGCTCGTACTTTGCCAGCTGAATGTGATACATCCGGTCAAGAACCTTGACCGCCACAAGCCACGCAATGATCGCGAGCAAGATCACACCCGCCAAATACGGCGCAATGGACATCAGGTCACCGGCCGCTAACACCACCAAAAGAAATCCCGAGACATATCCACCAGCAGCTTTGCCGAACTGATGGACCGTCACGTCAACGGCCGCTTTTCCTTTGATTTTGAGTTCCTGATCCAACGGAATGTAGGCCATTTCTTTAGTCGGATCAAAAAGCGAATACTTAGAGCTTTTACTTAAGAGAGTTTGGGCTGTACTTACAATCACCGCCATCATAAGGGGTGTTGTTCCCAAAGCAGCCATAACACCCGTGAGGTTTTCTTTGAAGAAAAGGAACGAAAAGAAGGCAAGAGCAGTGATAAAAAGAATGAGTGGTGTGGCAAGTGCCCCCCAGCGCCATCCAAACTTACTGACAAGTCCTTTGGATAAGAAAATAACGCTGACCGTCACAATGCCGGTATAGATCGAGAAATTGCCCATAAAGGCCGCGTATTCTCTGGTCGTAGGGTATTGAAGAGAGAGTTGCTTTTTCCACATAATCCCCAACAGGTTCATAGAAAAGGCATAGCCAAAGACCAGGGTCGCAATCAGTCCCAAATATGGAGAGCTCAGAATATACCTGAAGCTTTGCATGAGAGACAGCTTTAGTTTACGGCTTTCGCCCTTCACAAGCTGCGTGGCGCCGTCATAATAGGCGGGATCGGTCAAGACCGATCGATTAAGCCAGTAGTAAAGACCAAGCATGCAAACACCAGCGATTAGAACAACCGTCAAAGTGCCACGAATATAGCCCTCACACGAAGCGCCGTCCCCATCGAATTCACAGTTAATACCCACAGCATACCCAGCAAAAATCAGGGCAAGGTGCCCAATGAGGCCAAACATAGAGTAAAAGCGTTTAGCCTCGGATGTTCTTGTCACTTCGTTGGCAAACTGCCAAAAGGAAAGATTCAAGATAACCGCGCCCCAAAGCTCGGCAAAGACATAGAAAGCGCTGTAGATCCACACCCCAAATAGCGGCACAAAATGCTGTAAATGGGGAAAAGCCGTTTTCATATTTTGAATCGTCTCAGGAGACATTTGAAGAACATCGCGGTAGGGATGGAGCACAAGCCCGAAAATCAAGAAGAACGCTAGGAAGAAACAGACAACCGCATAGTACAGATGCTCTCTGGATAAAGTATTGGCGATCTTGGTGTAGATCGCCACAAAAAGAAGGGAACAAGGAAGCACCACGCCGCCCTTTAAGAAAGGCAGCACTTCTGCACCCGCCTCGGTCATAATCAAGGCGTCTTTCGTATTGCGAAGGACCGTGTAGTTAAAGATCGTGAAAAACATAATAAGACTAACGGGCAAAAATTTCTTCGCCTCATTACTCCGGATGGGCCATAAAAAAGCCCTAACCTTACCAAACTCCGATGACGACTGGGACACGTTCTTTGTATCTGTATTGCTTTACGCCACCTTCCTTGTACACGACCTTCGCAAAAAAAGACAGTTTTTTCTTATCGCTTCTTTTTAGGTCCAACCCCCTTTGCCGTCTTTTCTGAACCTTGCTTCTTTTTGGCTTGTTTTTTTTCACGAATTTCTTGCGCACGTGATTTTTCATGGGGCGCAAAGGTTGCACTGGACGCGGCCTTTGAGGAGGATATCCCCTTTAGCACATGGGCCTTATAGTCTTCCAAAGTGCCATCAAAGGTCGTCACTGTTTGATTTTCCACAAGCCATAGCTGATCGGCCGTCATCTCTAACAGGTGCCAATCGTGGGTAATGAGGATCACCGCTCCTTTGTAGGCGTTTAACGCAAAAATAAGGGCTTCTCTTGTTTCTAAATCTAGGTGGTTGGTCGGCTCATCGAGAATCAAAATTTGAGGTTCTTGATATGAAATCAGCGCAAGATTTAGACGCGCCTTTTCTCCTCCTGAAAGTTTTTCGACCACAATGTCAGCTTTGTCACCGGGAAAACCAAAGCGCCCAAGGCGTGCCCGTACTTTTGGTTCAAGAGCGTCCCGCATGAGGGCCGCCATGTGATCATAGGCTGTGTGACCAAGGGTTAAGGCCTCCAGCTGATGCTGGTGATAATACCCTACCCTCAATTTGGGACAACGATAGACCTCACCTGTTTGATTTGGAAGCAACCCTGCAAGGAGCTTGGCAAAGGTGGTTTTACCATTACCGTTAGCGCCTAAAAGCGCAATGCGATCATCGGCGTCAAGGCGTTGCCCTAGACGTTTGAGGATTGTTGTTTCCCCGTATCCCACGCTTACCTTATCAAGGGTAATCAACGGCGGCGCCAGCTCCTCTGGATCTGGAAAATTCAAGTTCATCAAGGGATCATCAGGCATAGTTGAAAGCGGTTCAAACTTTGCCATTTGCTTCAAGCGAGACTGGACTTGTCGTGCCTTGGAGCTTTTATAACGAAAGCGGTCAATGAACTGCTGCATGTGGGCGCGCTGGGCGTCCTGCTTGCGCTTTTCGGCGTCTAGAAGCGCCAAACGCTCCCGTCTTGTACGCTCGAAAAAGTCAAAGTTTCCGTTATAGAACGTCAGCGTCTTATCATGGAGATGATAAATCCGGTCTGCCACCGCATTGATAAAGGTACGGTCGTGGCTGATAAGAAGCAGGGTCCTCGGATACGTTTTCAAGAACCCTTCAAGCCACATAGCGGCTTCCAAGTCCAAGTGGTTAGTTGGCTCGTCAAGAAGCAGCAAATCAGGTTCGAGAAAAAGCGCGCAGGCAAGCGCCACGCGCATCCGCCATCCGCCCGAAAATGCTGAGAGTGGTTTTGCTTGAGCTTCTTCACTAAACCCAAGGCCTGCGAGGATCTTTGCAGCCTTAGACGGGGCTTCATAGGCATGAATTTCAAGAAGACGCTCGTGAATATAGGCGATACGATCGGGATCGGTCGCACTCTCGGCTTCACTCAACAGCGCTGCACGCTCTTTATGAGACATGAGAACAAAATCAATGACGGTATGCTCAAGCCCCTCGCGTACTTCTTGGGCAACAATCCCAAGGGTTGCGTCTTTGGGCATGGAGAGCTCTCCCGCATCGGGCGCGATTTCCCCTGTGATCAGGCGGAATAGAGAGGTTTTTCCTGAACCGTTAAGGCCCACAAGAGCCCCTTTATGTCCCTTTGGAAGATGGGCACTTGCCCCTTCGAAAAGAGTCCTGCCTCCAATACGATATGTCACATCTCTTAAGTGTAACATCTTAAAATCCTTTCATTTGGTTGTACGCTTGGGTTTGATTTACATTCAAAAGGCGCACAAGAAATTGTTATGGCAGGATCATCCTCCCGCTCACCTATCACGCTAAGGTGGCAGCGTCAGGCACAGAAGACGCGCGTGCACACAAAAAAGGCAACGTCCATGTTCTTCTCCTTTCTTTTCCCACAAAAAAAGCCGGGGAAGGTGACCCTTCCCCGGCTTTCTAAACCTTAATGTCAAGGCTTATCGTGCCTGGTCGAGGCCCTCCATGGAACCTTCGTCAGCTGCCACGATCACCTCTGGACCCTTCTTAGCAGAAGGATCACGGTCAAGAAGTTCGATGATGGCCATAGGTGCGGCGTCACCGTATCTAAACCCAGCCTTGATGATGCGCGTATACCCACCAGCGCGCTCCCGATACCTTGTCCCCAAAGTGTCAATGAGCTTTGCAGCCAAAGTCTCGCTGTGCAGAATGCCGACCAAACGACGACGTGCAGCAAGGCTACCCTCTTTGCCAAGGGTAATCAGCTTTTCCACATAAGGACGCAAGTCCTTCGCCTTTGGAAGGGTTGTACGAATTTGCTCTTTTTCAATTAATGAATAAGCAAGACCTGACAAAAGCGCTCTTCTTTGAGAAGAGGTTCTTGAAAACTTACGGCCACTTATACGGTGTCTCATGGGAATACTCCACTAACTTTCTTTATTTAATAGGGTTCATCAACTTTACGGGCGAGGTCTTCGATATTCTCTGGTGGCCAGCCTTCAACAGCAAGACCGAGTTCCAGACCCATACGTCCCAAAACTTCACGGATTTCGTTCAATGACTTACGGCCAAAGTTCGGCGTACGCAAGAGGTCGTTCTCTGACTTTTGAACCAAATCACCAATATACACAATGTTTTCATTCTTCAGGCAGTTTGCCGAACGAACGGAGAGCTCAAGTTCATCCACTTTACGCAGTAAATTCCTATTAAAAGGTAAATCACTGCGAACTTCTGCCGCAACTTCTTCTTGGGGATCCTCAAAGGTTACGAACTGTGCCAATTGATCTTGAAGAATGCGCGCGGCCAAAGCAACAGCGTCTTGAGGCGAAACAGAACCGTTGGTTTCAATATCAAGAGACAGCTTATCATAGTCAGTGATCTGACCCACACGAGCGTTCTCAATCTTATAAGCAACCTTCGTCACAGGGCTGTAAAGCGCGTCAATAGGAATAAAGCCCAAAGGATCATCCTCAGTGCGTAGCTTTGACGCTGGCACATAGCCCTTTCCGCGTCCCACAGTAAGCTCCATTTTAAGCTCAGCGTCGGCGTCCAAATGACAAATGACGATATCCTTATCTAGGATCTGTACGTCAGCGGTTTCTTGGATATGCCCAGATGTCACCACACAGGGTCCCTTTATGACTAAGGACACCTTCTTGGCATAGTCTGACGTGGACACAACGGGCACCATCTTCAGGTTCAAGACCAAGTCGGTCACGTCTTCACGCACCCCTGGGACTGAAGACAGCTCGTGTTGAACACCTTCAATCTTGACGCCAACAAATGCCGATCCTTGTAAGGATGACAACAAGACACGACGCAGGGCATTTCCTAGTGTCGTCCCAAAACCCCTCTCCAATGGCTCAGCCACGACAACAGCACGACGCTTTACGTCAGCTTGGGAGCTAACGCCTAGTTTGTAAGGCTTAATCAGGGCCTGCCAATTTTTTTGTAGTAACACGGGAGATCCTCTCAACTGCTGTTATTCACCCATTCACGCTTAGACGCGACGACGTTTTGACGGACGGCATCCATTGTGTGGAATGGGAGAGACATCACGGATGGATGTAATGGTAAATCCAGCCGACTGAAGCGCACGAAGGGCAGATTCACGGCCGGAACCTGGACCTAGAACTTCAACTTCCAGGACACGCATCCCGTGCTCTTGAGCTTTCTTTGCCGCGTCTTCTGCTGCAAGCTGCGCTGCATAAGGCGTTGATTTTCTGGAGTTTTTAAAACCGACTGCGCCGGCTGCACTCCAAGAAATGGTGTTGCCTTGTGTGTCCGTGATGGTCACAAGGGTATTGTTAAACGTCGATCGAATATGAGCAATACCAGTTGTCACATTCTTACGCTCACGACGACGGAGTTTTTGAACGGGTGCTTTCGCCATGTCTTCTACTCTCTACCTTACTTATTTCTTTTTACCGGCAATGGCAACGGCACGACCACGGCGCGTACGCGCATTGGTGTGAGTCCGCTGACCACGAACGGGCAAACGCTTACGGTGACGAAGACCACGATAGCAACCAAGGTCTGTCAGACGCTTGATGTTCATGGAGACTTCACGGCGAAGATCACCTTCAGTCACGTAATTTTCATCGATATGCTCACGGATCTTGAGAACCTCATCGTCCGTTAAGTCATTCACACGCCTATCATCAGAGATATTCAAGGCCGTTAAGATGTCCTTAGAAATCTTAGGTCCAATCCCATAGATATAGGTTAATCCGATTACCACTCGCTTTCGCGCCGGTAAATTGACTCCACCAATACGAGCCACGCTACACTCCTCAGAATTCAATTGATAACAAAACCGCTGCGGCAATCTACCCGGAAAGCACTACAGCCGTCAAGACCCTCTTTTACTCAAGAAACTTAGGACATATTAACTTTCTTGTCTGCCTGCCCTAAAAGCTTCACTAAACTTGCCTCCACCTCTTGAGGAGACAACATTCCATCCACGCGGTTCAAGCCCCCAGTCGACTCGTAGTAGTCTTGAACGGGTGCCGTTTTTTCATGATAGACACGAAACCGGTGGTGAATGGCCGACACTTCATCATCCTTACGGGTGATGAAGGTGTGAGAACCACATACATCACAGCGCCCTTCTTCTTTTGGAAGATGCGTGGTACTGTAAATTGCGCCGCATTCAGCGCACATGCGTCTTCCCGATAATCTTTCAACAAGTTGATTTTCATCAACATCGATCTTGATCACCACAGGGGCCGTCAAGGCGCCCTTTTCAACCAAGGTTTCTAAGGCCCTGGCCTGAGCAACAGTCCTGGGGACACCGTCAAAAACGACGCCTTGCCCGTTGGTTGCCAAATCTTTTTCAATTAGAGAAAGGGCTACGTCATCGGACGGCAAATCCCCGCGTTCAACAGTTTCCTTGATCTCTTTCCCTAAAGGAGTCTCAGCAGCGATTTCAGCCCTGATGAGGTCTCCTGTACTTAGGTGACGAAGGCCATAAAGAGCGCAAAGACGTTTAGCCTGCGTGCCCTTCCCCGATCCAGGAGGGCCTAAGAGAATAATGTTCAACGCTCTTTCCCTTTCTTATCACGATTGCGACGCATAAGTCCTTCATATTGATGCGCGAGCAAATGTGTTTGTATTTGGGTGATAGTATCAACCCCCACACTCACGACAATCAAAAGGCTCGTACCACCAAGGTAGAAAGGAATAGCATACTTCGTAATTAACATCTCTGGCAACACACAGATGGCAGAGAGATAAATCGCTCCCACAACTGTCAGTCTTGTGATGATGTAATCGAGGTGGTCAGCTGTATTCTTTCCTGGACGATGCCCCGGGACAATAGCTCCGTTTTTCTTGAGGTTTTCTGCCGTTTCTGTGGGGTTGAACACAACCGCCGTATAGAAGAAGGCAAAGAAAACGATCAAAAAGATGTAAAGAGCAACGTACAACGGCTTCCCTTGGCCCAAATAAAGAAGGAGTGTTCCCAAAACACTATCTGGATCCCCGCCCATATTTCCAATGGAGGCAATAGTCACTGGTACACCCAAAAGCGATCCTGCGAAAATCGGAGGAATCACACCCGAGATGTTTAATTTCATGGGGAGGTGAGAAGACTCGCCGCCATACATTTTCATCCCTACCTGACGCTTTGGGTATTGAATCATGACCCTGCGCTGGGCGCGTTCCATGAAAACAATGAACACAATGGCCGCCGTCAGCATAATCAGAATCAACGCAATCACCACAGGAGATAAAGATCCTGTACGACCAAGCTCTAATGTCTTATCAATGGCCATGGGCAAGTTTGCAACGATACCCGCAAAGATAATGAGCGACACACCGTTACCCACACCACGTGACGTGATTTGTTCACCAAGCCACATAAGGAACAACGTTCCGCCTGTCAATGAGACAACACCCGACAACATAAAAAGGAAGCCAGGGTTAATCACAGGTGAATGATGCATGGATACAAGTCCCGTCAAGATACCCCAGCTTTGAACGACAGCCAGGACAACCGTCAGATACCTTGTATATTGGTTGATCTTCTTACGCCCTACTTCTCCTTCTTTTTTCAGTGCTTCCAGTTGAGGGCTGACAGCCGTCATCAACTGAACGATGATGCTTGAAGAAATGTAAGGCATCACACCGAGGGCAAAAATGGTCATACGACCAAGCGCACCACCGGTAAATTTATCAAAAATACCAAGGATGCCCGATGCATTTTGGGATGCCAATTCGTGCATGACGTGGGCATCAATGCCTGGGAGAGGCAAAAATGTCCCAAGTCGGTATACCAGCAACGCAAACAGAGTAAACCATAAGCGCTTTTTAAGGTTTTCTGCCTTCGAGAAGGCTTTAAAACTAAAATTTGCAGCTAACTGCTCAGCGGCCGACGCCATTTATGCCTCCACCCAGAGGGGATTAAACAAGAGTCACAGACCCTTTAAGTTTTTCAACGTGCTCACATGCCGCCTTTGAAGCTTTTGACACTTCAACCTTTACGGCTTGCTTTAGCTCACCCTTTGCCAAAAGTTTCAGGGCGGGTGCTGTCTTTTTAACAAGACCAGCTGCAATAAGAGCGTCCAAATTGATCACTTGGCCTGCGTCAAGCTTCTTTGCCTCAATGGCGCTTTGAATTTGACCAAGATTCAACTCAGTATACGTTGTCTCGAACATAGCGTTCGAGAAACCTCTTTTGGGAAGACGACGGTAAAGGGGGTTTTGACCACCTTCAAAGCCCTTGATAGCCACACCCGTACGGGACTTTTGTCCTTTTTGACCGGCACCACAAGTCTTACCTTTACCCGAACCTTCACCACGACCTACGCGCATACGCTTTGTGCGGGCGCCGGGATTATCCCTTAAGTCATTTAAATTCATAATTCTACTCCTCGCCTTCAACGCGCAGTAAATGCCTAACGCGCGTAATCATGCCGCGCACGGCTGGCGTGTCTTCCAACGTCCTTGTGCGATGAAGCTTGTTCAAACCAAGACCGATAAGGGTTTGTGTTTGATACTCTTTACGACGAATCGCACTTGCAATTTGTGTGACAGTGACAGTCTTTTTTGCCGCTGCTTGTTCTGCTTTAGCCATTATTCACCTCACTGGCATCTTCACGGCGACCGAGAACTTCGGAAACCTTCTTGCCACGCTTAAACGCAACTTGACGGGGAGACTTCATTTGTCCTAACGCGTCAAGGGTTGCACGCACCATGTTCAAAGGGTTATTGGTCCCTTGGGACTTGCTGACAACGTCATGGATCCCGAGAGCCTCAAAAACCGCACGCATTGGACCACCGGCAATAATTCCTGTACCAGCAGGTGCGGCACGCAGAATCACTTTACCAGCGCCTGCGCGTCCTTGTACGTCATGATGAAGCGTGCGTCCTTCTCTCAAGGGAATACGCATCATGGCACGGCGCGCTGCCTGTGTTGCCTTGTTCACAGCGTCAGGCACCTCACGTGCTTTACCTGTGGCAAAGCCCACACGACCCTTTGCGTCACCTACAACGACAACAGCTGAGAAGGAGAAGCGACGTCCGCCCTTCACAACCTTTGCCACACGGCGAATGGTCACAAGCTTTTCAACAAGCTCTTGCTCTTTTTCGCGTTCTTTTCCGTTTGGTCGTGCCATTTCTAGAACTCCAATCCATTTTCGCGTGCAGCTTCAGCCAACGCCTTGATGCGACCATGGTACAAGTAAGCGCCACGATCAAACACAACCTTCTTGATACCAGCCTTCACAGCACGCTGGGCAATCAAAGCGCCAACCTTAGCCGCAGCGTCCTTGTTTCCACCGGACTTAAGTGCCGTGCGGAGTTCTTTTTCAAGAGTCGAGGCTGAAACACGTGTGGCACGATTCTGATCATCCACAAGCTGTGCGTAAATATGCATATTCGAGCGATAGACGGAGAGTCTCAGACGATCGCCACCACGAGTCGTCGCGACCCGTGCTCTGGCACGGTTGCGACGGCGTTCAAATTTTTCCTTTGGCGTTAACATGGCTACTTCTTCTTACCTTCCTTACGCAGAATTCTCTCGTCATCATAACGGACACCTTTGCCCTTATATGGCTCAGGAGGCCTGTAAGAGCGAATTTCCGCTGCGACTTGTCCAACTTGCTGACACCTAGCGCCACTAATCGCAATGGCTGTTGGGCGTTCACATGCAATGGAAATGCCTTCTGGGATGGGATATATCACGTCATGGCTGTATCCAAGTTGAAGGACCAGGTCCTTGCCTTGAACAGACGCACGGTAACCCACACCGGTGATTTCAAGACGCCTTGTAAAGCCCTCACTCACACCGCGGACAAGATTGCTCACCAAACGTTGTGTTGTTCCCCACATCATGCGGGATCTCTTTTCCGCACTGCGTGGTTCAATCACAACTTTACCCTCTACAATGGACAGGTTGACCGCATCAGAGATGGGGCACTCAAGCTGACCATTCTTACCCTTAGCCGAAAAAGTGCCAGCCTCAAAAGTGCATTGCACTCCTGAGGGGATTTCGACGGGTTTTTTTCCTACTCGAGACATCGTTTACGTTCCTGTCTTAGAATACTTGGCAAATAACTTCGCCGCCAACGTTCTGGGCACGCGCCTCAGAGTCAGACATCACACCCTTTGATGTGGTCAGAATCGAGATGCCAAGGCCGTTACGAACACGGGGAAGCTTTGCAAGCGAAGAGTAAACGCGACGTCCTGGTTTGGAGATACGTTTAATCTCTTGAATGACTGGCTCGCCGCCGTCGTACTTCAAAGAAACTGCGACTTCTGGAAAAGATGCGCCTTCTTTTTGTTCAACCTTATAGCCACGAATGTATCCTTCACGCTTTAGCACATCCAAGATGGCAAGACGCGCCTTAGATACAGGAGACGTGATCTGTTCGAAGTGATTACGCTGACCGTTACGAATACGTGTCAAAAGATCAGCAATGGGATCTGTCATACTCATGTTCTATCCTACCAGCTTGCTTTCGTGACACCAGGTATCATGCCCATAGAGGATAAATCCCTAAAAGCGATACGAGACATACGGAACTTACGATAATAACCGCGGGGACGACCTGTTAGTTCGCAGCGGTTACGCACACGAATACGGGCACCGTTTCTTGGCATTTCAGCCAATTTTAGCACTGCTTGGAAACGCTCTTCAGCAGGTGCTTCACGGTTATACACTTGAGCCTTCAAAGCAGCACGGCGATTTGAAAACTTTTGAGCGAGGGCTTTACGCCTTTCGTTCTTCTCGATAGAGCTCTTCTTAGCCATTGTTCTACCTCGTAAAGGGCAAGTTAAAGCCCTTTAAAAGGGCACAAGCTTCTTCGTTGGTCTGAGCAGATGTGACGATCACAACGTTCATTCCGCGAATTTTCGCAACCTTGTCGTAGTCGATTTCTGGGAAAATGATGTGTTCTTTAATTCCCATAGAAAAGTTTCCTTTTCCATCAAACCACTTGGAGGATACACCACGGAAGTCACGAATACGTGGCATCGCGATGGTGACAAACCTATCCAAAAACTCGTACATGCGTTGCTTACGCAAAGTGACCTTTGCGCCAATAGGCATGCCTTCACGAAGCTTGAACCCTGCAATAGAGTTACGTGCCTTCGTTGAGAGAGCGCGTTGACCCGCAATAAGGGTCAGCTCCTCAAGGGCTGCTTCCACAAGCTTTTTATCCTGGACTGCGTCACCACAGCCCATGTTTAGCACAATCTTCTCAATGCGTGGTACCTGAAGATCATTCTGGTAACCAAATTGCTTTTTAAGATCAGGCGCAATTACTTTTTCATAATGCTCTTTAAGCCGTGCCATGATTCTACTTTCAACTATCGATCTGTTCGCCAGACTTCTTGGCAATACGAACCTTTCGGCCGTCTTCCAAGAATTTATACCCCACTCGTGTCGGCGCCTTGGTCTTCGGATCCACATGCATCACATTGGACACATGGATCGAACGCTCAGACGTCACTATTCCCCCCGCAGAGGTAGCTGATGGCTTTTGGTGGCGCTTTACAATGTTCACGCCCTTAACAACCAAACGCAACTTTTGCGGATCGACAGAAAGGATTTCTCCTACTGTTCCACGATCTTTACCAGAGATCACCATAACGGTGTCTCCTCTCTTTACACGTAGCTTTACCATGATTACAATACCTCCGGTGCCAAGGATATGATTTTCATATAGTTACGCGCACGAAGTTCTCTGACCACTGGGCCAAAAATACGTGTTCCCAAGGGCTCTCCTTGGTTGTTTATCAAAACTGCCGCGTTTGTATCAAAGCGGATTTCAGTACCATCGGAACGGGCAACCCCCTTCTTTGTACGGACGACAACAGCTTTGCAGACGTCTCCTTTTTTGACCTTACGATCGGGAAGGGCGTCCTTGATGGCGACAACGATCACGTCACCAACAGTAGCTACCCTTTTGCGGGAACCACCTAAAACACGAATGCACTGAACACGACGAGCCCCAGAATTATCTGCGACCATCAAGTTTGTTTGCTCTCTAATCATAACCGTTTCCTAAATGCTGCTTACGCTTCTAACACGACTTGCCAGCGCTTCCTTTTCGAGATCGGACGGCACTCGATAATACGGACCGTATCACCCTTTTTGAATGCGTTGTTCTCGTCGTGCGCTGCGTAGCGCTTGGAGCGTGTAATAAACTTCTTGTAAACAGGGTGCATCAAACGACGCTGTACAAGAACAGTCACCGTTTTATCACAAACATCGCTTGTGACAACCCCTTGTAAGACCCTGCGTGGCATCTTATAACTCCTTAACTATGCAGTTGCCTTGTCGGCTTCGTTGAGTAATGTTTTTATCCGCGCAATTTCACGACGCGCACTTCTAAAGCGTGCTGTAGACTCAAGCTGTCCAGCAACCTTTTGAAAACGGAGATTCATAATTTCACGTTTAAGCTCTAAAAGTCTACTTTGCAACTGCTGAGGTGATTGCGCCCTAAGCTCTTCTACCTTCATAATCCTATTCCTCGGATCCAAAACGAGCGATAAACTTTGTCTTGATGGGCAACTTAGCCGCAGCAAGCTCAAATGCTTCCTTCGCCAACTCAGCGGGAACCCCGCCTAACTCAA
The DNA here is from genome assembly GCA_013911655.1 of Alphaproteobacteria bacterium. Classification (GTDB taxonomy): domain Bacteria; phylum Pseudomonadota; class Alphaproteobacteria; order Caedimonadales; family UBA1908; genus JACESU01. Next base: position 357,604 of record JACESU010000001.1, on the reverse strand, counting down.
ACATAATACGGCCGGGCTTAACTCTGCAAGCCCAGTATTCTGTCGAGCCCTTTCCGCTTCCCATACGTACTTCGGCAGGCTTGGAGCTGACGGGTACATCGGGGAAAATACGAATCCACACGCGACCAGCACGGCGCATGTGACGAGTGATCGCCCGACGTGCCGCTTCGATTTGGCGTGCGGTAATACGGCAAGGCTCAAGGGCCTTCAGTCCGTAATCACCAAAGTTCAGACTTACACCAGCGGTCGCATTGCCATGAATGCGCCCTTTGTGAGCCTTACGATACTTTGTCTTCTTTGGAAGTAACATGGTTCTTTCCTAACTCTCTTCCTTAACGAGAAGCCTGACGCGCAACAGAACGCTTTTCCGTTGCCATAGGGTCATGGGCCATGATCTCACCGCGGAAAATCCAGACCTTAATCCCTGTCACACCGTAAGTGGTATGCGCACCGGCGAAACCGTAATCGATATCAGCACGAAGTGTGTGCAGTGGCACACGGCCTTCACGGTACTCTTCCACGCGGGCAATTTCAGCACCACCCAAACGACCAGAGACAGCCACACGCATACCTTGTGCACCCATCTTGAGGGTCGACTGCATGGCGCGCTTCATAGCACGGCGATAGCTTCCACGACGCTCGATTTGCTGAGCAATATTCTCAGCCACCAATTGTGCATCAAGTTCTGGCTTACGGATTTCCACAACGTTCAAGCTGAAATCACCGCTGACACGCTTTGAAAGATCTTGCTTAAGCTTCTCGATGTCGGCGCCTTTTTTTCCAATGATAATACCAGGGCGTGCGCTATAGACGGTGACAATCACCTTCTTAGCGGGACGCTCGATGACAACCTTGGAAATGCCTGCAGCAGACAACTTCTTTAAGATATACTCACGAAGCTTCAAATCTTCAATAAGGAGTGACCCATAATCGCGAGAAGCGAACCAGCGAGAGTCCCAAGTCCGGTTAATACCGAGACGAAGCCCTATTGGCTTAACTTTTTGACCCATTACGCGGCGCTCCCTTGTTCACGAACAATGATTTCCATATTGCTAAAAGGCTTTAGGATACGAGCCCCACGCCCTCTCGCTCTGGCCATAAAGCGCTTCATCACAAAGCTTTTTCCAACATACGCTTCGGCCACAACCAAGCGGTCCAAATCAAGACCATGGTTGTTTTCTGCGTTGGCGATGGCAGACAACAAGAGCTTCTTCACGTCTTGTGACACACGCTTTGGACAGAACTCCAGAACGCTGAGCGCCTCTGCAGCGCCGCGTCCACGAATCATCTGAGCCAACAAATTTAATTTCTGGGGACTAATGCGTACGGTGCCGAGCTTCGCGCTGGCTTCGTTTACAGGCAGTCGCCTAGGAGCAGATTTCTTGCCCATTGTTATCCTCTCTTCGCCTTTTTGTCTACTCCGTGACCGTAATAAGTCCTTGTGGGAGCAAACTCGCCAAATTTTTGTCCAACCATCTCTTCTGTGACAAATACAGGTATAAATTTATGCCCGTTATGCACCCCAAAAGTCAAGCCAACAAACTGGGGAAGAATCGTGGAGCGTCTTGACCACGTCTTGATAATGTCTTTACGACCGCCCTCGTGTGCTTTTTCGGCCTTCTTTAGAAGGTATCCATCAACAAAAGGACCTTTCCAAACAGATCTTGTCACTGGTCTTCCCCTTACTTCTTAGCCCGACGACGAATAATAAACTTGTCGCTCGGATTCTTTTTGCTACGTGTCTTCTTACCCTTAGTCGGCACACCCCATGGTGTCACTGGGTGACGACCACCAGAAGTTTTACCTTCACCACCACCGTGTGGGTGATCAACAGGGTTCATGGCAACACCACGAACACTCGGACGATGACCTAGCCAACGGGAACGACCAGCCTTACCAAGACTCACGTTCTTTTGGTCTGGGTTTGACACCGCACCAATAGTCGCGCGGCACTCACCCGTCACAATGCGCAGTTCGCCTGAAGACAAACGAAGCTGAACATACCCACCGTCACGACCAACGATCTGAGCATATGTACCAGCAGAACGAGCAAGCTGCCCCCCTTTACGGGGCTTCATTTCCACGTTGTGCACAATGGTACCAACTACGATACTCTTCAAAGGCATGGCATTGCCAACCTTCACGTCACATGCCTGACCTGAGATGATTTTATCACCAACTGCAAGCCTTTGGGGCGCAATGATGTAAGCGAGCTCATCGTCTTCATAACGGATAAGCGCAATGAAGGCCGTTCTGTTAGGATCGTACTCAATACGCTCTACGGTCGCCCATACATCATCCTTCATGCGCTTAAAATCGATGAAGCGGTAACGACGCTTATGCGCGCCACCACGGTGACGTACGGTAATACGGCCATTGTTGTTACGTCCGCCAGTACCGTTCAAACCTTCTGTTAATTCCTTAACAGGCTTACCTTTCCACAAGTCAGAGCGGTCAACCAAGATAAGCTGACGTTGGCCCGGGGTTGTGGGTTTAAAATGCTTTAGTGCCATCTTTAGAGTCCTGCTCCCATATCAATCGTCTGACCTTGGGCGAGACGCACAAAAGCTCTCTTTTGATCCGCCCTCTTGCCCAAACGGCCACGGAAGCGCTTTACTTTCCCAGGTCTATTTAGAACGTTAACGTTGACAACGTTCACCTTGAAAATCATCTCAACTGCTTTTGCTACTTCATACTTCGTAGCAGATGAATCAATATTGAATACAAATTGACTATGCTGAGACACGAGTGTCGACTTCTCTGTTACCACAGGTGAGAGAAGAATGCTATAGGCACGTTCAGCAGATACCTTATTATGCTTTAAATAACGACGACCGCTCATGCTAGCCTCTCTTCAAGATTCTTGACTGCGTCCTGGGTCAAGACCAAGGTCTTGCGACGCAGAATGTCATACACGTTAATCCCTTGTTGGGGCAACACATCAACCAACGGAATATTGGACGCTGCATTAGCAAAAGCCTCTGGAAGAGCTTCACCACCAATGACAAGCGCTGACGTGATCCCAAGCTTTGTGAGCTTGTCACGTAGGTCCTTAGTCTTGTGGGAGGCTAAATCCAGATTTTCAAGAATCACAAGAGATCCTTCCTGGGCCTTTACAGAAAGCGCTGTCTTCAAGGCAAGGACACGTACCTTCTTAGGAAGGTCAATGGCATGAGAACGCACAACGGGACCAAACACAATACCACCACCACGCATTTGTGGAGCACGAAGACTACCAGCACGGGCACGACCTGTCCCCTTTTGCTTCCATGGCTTCTTTGTTGTACCGCTGACTTCACTGATGCCACGAGTCTTATGTGTCCCTTGACGACGCTTAGCCAATTGATAGTTGACCATACGTGCCAAAATGTCCGCACGTTTTGGTAACCCAAAGATACCTTCGGGCAGGGAGTAATCCCCAACCTTATTGTTTTCTAATGTAATGATATCACACTTCATGATTCAACCTATTCCTCACTTTGAGAAGAAGCAACTGTCTCGGCTTCCCCAGCAGAGGCAATTAACGCAGCCGGGAATGGCAAGTCCTTAGGGGCCGCCTTTTTAACAGCGTCACGCAAAAGCACATAACTTCCCTTTGCACCGGGAACAGCGCCGCGGACTAAAATAAGTCCCTTCTCAGGCTCTGTTGCAAACACTTGGAGGTTTAGCGTTGTCACACGCTCGTCACCCATGTGTCCGGCCATCTTTTTACCTTTCCACGTACGACCTGGATCCTGACATTGACCTGTCGAACCTTGGCTTCTGTGGGAGATAGATACACCGTGGCTGGCACGAAGACCACCAAAGTTGTGACGCTTCATCACACCTGCGAAACCTTTACCCTTAGAGGTACCAGTCACATCAATGAATTGGCCCGCCAAAAAGTGTGCAGGAGATAGTTGGTCGCCCACATTCAGTAGGGCATCTTCGGTGACACGGAATTCAGCAAGCTTTGCCTTCGGAAGCACCTTTGCCGCTGCAAAGTGTCCGCGCATTCCCTTGGAAACATTTTTCACACGACGCTCGCCTGCACCTAGTTGCAGGGCTGTGTAGCCATTCTTTTCCTGAGTCTTAATGGAAACAACCTGACAGTTCTCTACATAGAGAAGTGTCAAAGGAACGTGCTCACCTTCTGGGGTAAGAACACGACTCATACCGAGCTTTTGAGCAATTAAACCTGTACGCATCAACCTCTCCTAGAGCTTAATCTCGACGTCAACGCCTGCCGCCAAGTCTAGTTTTTTGAGCGCATCGACAGTTTCAGCTGTCCATCGTGAGATATCAAGAAGCCTTTTATGGGTCCTGATCTCAAATTGCTCACGAGACTTTTTGTCAATGTGAGGTCCACGTAAGGTTGTAAATGTCTCTTTCGTATTTGGCAACGGGATGGGGCCACGCACGAGAGCTCCAGTTCTTTTTGCCGTTTCAGAGATTTCTTTTGCCGATTGATCAAGAATCCAGTGATCAAAGGCCTTTAATCTTATGCGTATTTTTCGGTTTTCCATTTTCTTTCCCATACAAAAAGGCGCTTTGCTCGGAAAGCGCCTTTCCTTCAACTGTCTTCCTTATACAAGAATCTTTGTGACAACACCAGCACCAACTGTACGTCCACCTTCACGAATCGCAAAGCGTAGACCTTCGTCCATGGCGATTGGCGCAATCAAGGTCACTGTCAAGGCAACATTGTCACCTGGCATTACCATCTCGACGCCTTCTGGCAAGTCAACAGATCCCGTCACGTCCGTCGTACGGAAGTAAAACTGCGGACGGTAGTTGCCAAAGAAAGGTGTGTGGCGTCCGCCTTCTTCTTTCTTCAACACAACAACTTCACATTCAAACTTTGTGTGAGGCTTGATGGTCCCGGTCTTGGCCAAAACCTGACCACGCTCAACATCGTCACGAGCCACACCACGAAGAAGGGCACCGATGTTGTCACCAGCTTCACCGCGATCAAGAAGCTTACGGAACATCTCAACACCCGTCACAGTTGTCTTCGAGGTATCACGGATACCCACGATTTCAACTTCGTCACCGACGTTGATCACACCGCTTTCAACACGGCCAGTCACAACTGTTCCGCGACCGGAAATTGAGAACACGTCTTCGATCGGCATCAAGAAAGGCCTATCAACGTCACGTGCTGGTTGAGGAATGGATGTATCAACCGCTTCCATGAGCTTTGCAATAGCTTCTTTACCAATGGCGTCTTGCTTGCCTTCCAAAGCGCAAAGAGCAGATCCCTTTACGATGGGAATATCGTCGCCTGGGAAACCATAGCTTGACAAAAGCTCACGGATTTCAAGCTCAACAAGATCCAAAATTTCTGGATCGTCAACTTGGTCAACCTTGTTCATGAAAACAACAAGAGCCGGCACGTTTACCTGACGCGCAAGCAAGATGTGCTCACGTGTTTGAGGCATCGGACCGTCTGTTGCGCTCACCACCAAAATCGCACCGTCCATCTGTGCCGCACCCGTGATCATGTTCTTGACATAGTCAGCGTGTCCTGGGCAGTCAACGTGCGCGTAGTGACGGTTGGCTGTTTCATACTCAACGTGGGCTGTGGAGATCGTAATACCACGGGCCTTTTCTTCAGGCGCCTTGTCGATCTGATCATACGCTGTGAACTTTGCGCCACCGCTCTCAGCAAGTACCTTCGTAATCGCTGCTGTCAGTGTTGTCTTACCATGATCAACGTGACCAATCGTCCCAATGTTACAGTGGGGCTTACTACGATCAAACTTCTCTTTTGACATCGCTATGTCCTTCCCTTCTTACCCTAAATTAACGACTATACTTTTCGCGGATCTCTTCCGCAACGTTTTGTGGTACCTGCTCGTAGTGGTCGAACTGCATGGTGTACTGAGCGCGACCTTGGCTGAGTGAACGCAAGTTGTTCACGTAACCAAACATGGAAGCAAGAGGTACCATGGCTGTGACCACACGGGCATTACCGCGACTATCCATACCGCTGACTTGTCCGCGGCGGCTATTGAGGTCTCCGATCACGTCACCCATGTATTCTTCGGGTGTCACGACTTCCACACTCATAATTGGCTCTAGGAGCTTTGGTGAAGCCTTAGGAATTCCTTCTCTGAAAGCCGCACGTGCTGCAATTTCGAAGGCCATAACGCTAGAGTCAACATCGTGGTAGGCACCGTCTGTCAAGGTGACCTTAAAGTCGATGACAGGGAAGCCCGCGATCACACCGTTATCAAGAGAGGTACGAAGACCTTTTTCCACACCGGGGATGTATTCCCTTGGTACAGATCCACCCACGATTTTGCTTTCAAAGATGAAGCCTTCACCGGGTTCAAGGGGTTCGAACTCAAGGTTAATACGCGCAAACTGACCAGCACCACCCGTTTGCTTTTTGTGGGTATAATCCACAGAAGCTTTTTTAGAGATGGTTTCACGGTAAGCTACTTGCGGTTGACCAACAGTTGCTTCCACTTTGAACTCGCGGCGCATACGATCCACGATGATTTCAAGGTGAAGTTCACCCATTCCCTTAATCACGGTCTGACCACTTTCGTTGTCAGAGGACACGCGGAATGAAGGGTCTTCTGACGCCAAACGAGAAAGGGCAATACCCATCTTTTCTTGGTCAGCTTTCGTTTTCGGTTCCACAGCCACTTCAATGACGGGTTCAGGGAATTCCATACGCTCAAGCACAACAGTCTTTGACGTATCACAAAGGGTATCGCCCGTTGTGGTTTCCTTAAGACCGCAAAGCGCCACAATGTCACCAGCGTGGGCAAACTTAATATCTTCACGGGAGTTCGCATGCATAAGAAGCATACGGCCAATGCGCTCTTTCTTGTCCTTTACAGAGTTTAGAACATAAGAACCTGCCTCAAGAGTACCCGAGTAGATACGTACGAAGGTCAAAGATCCCACAAAGGGGTCCGTCATGATCTTGAACGCAAGACCAGAGAATGGCTCTTCGTCCGACGGCCTACGTACAAGTTCCGTTTCGCCGTCGATAGTTGTTCCTGTTACGGCTTCAATATCAGAAGGTGCTGGCAAGAAGTCAACAACCGCATCAAGCAGGGGTTGAACACCCTTGTTCTTGAAGGCAGATCCACAAAGAACAGGCACAAGCTTGCTTGTGATGGTTCCTTTACGAAGACACATCTTAAGGGTCTCTTCCGAAGGCTCTTCACCACCAAGATACGCCTCAAGGGCTGTATCATCACACTCGACGGCCTTTTCGATCATATCCGCGCGGTAGCTGGCTGCTTTTTCCTGAAGCTCTGCTGGAATGTCTTCATAGGTGAACTCGGCCCCCAAAGACTCATCTTTCCAACGGATCCACTTGTTACGGATCAGGTCAATCACACCGGAAAACTCAGACTCGCTTCCCACAGGGAGCTGCAACACAACGGGATTCGCCCCAAGACGGTCCACCATCATCTGCACACAGCGATAAAAGTCTGCACCAATACGGTCCATCTTGTTCACAAAGCAAATCCTTGGAACATGATACTTGTCTGCTTGGCGCCAAACGGTTTCGGATTGAGGCTCAACGCCCGCCACGCTGTCAAATACAGCAACAGCACCGTCAAGCACACGAAGGGAACGTTCTACCTCAATGGTAAAGTCCACGTGGCCTGGGGTGTCGATGATGTTGATACGGTGATCATTCCAAAAGCAAGTTGTCGCAGCAGAGGTAATAGTAATACCACGCTCTTGTTCTTGCTCCATCCAGTCCATGGTGGCCGCACCTTCGTGCACCTCTCCAATTTTATAGGACCTTCCTGTATAATAAAGGATACGTTCCGTTGTTGTTGTTTTACCCGCATCAATGTGGGCCATAATCCCAATGTTGCGGTACATATGGAGAGGAGTCTTACGTGCCATTGTTATATTACCTTCTCAACTACCAGCGGAAATGTGCAAAGGCCTTGTTTGCATCGGCCATACGGTGAGTATCTTCACGTTTTTTCACAGCAGCGCCGCGATTTTGACCAGCATCCAAAAGCTCGCCGCCCAGGCGATCACGCATGGTCTTTTCAGAACGAGAACGCGCAGCCTTAATGAGCCAACGAATGGCAAGGGCCTGGGCACGCTCTGTGCGCACTTCCACAGGAACCTGGTACGTGGCACCACCCACACGGCGGGAACGCACTTCTACAGCTGGCTTGATATTCTCAAGCGCTTCATGGAAGTGAGCCACTGGATCAGACCCTGTCTTTGTTTGTACATACTCAAGAGCACCATAAACAATGCTCTCAGCGACGGATTTCTTACCTGCCAACATAAGGCAGTTCATAAACTTTGCGAGCACCAAATCCCCAAACTTTGCGTCTGGGTGAATGGATCTTTTCTCTGCAGCGCGACGACGTGACATAACTTACTCCTACTTTGGACGCTTAGCGCCATACTTGGATCGACCTTGACGACGCTTTTGAACACCTTGAGTATCCAAAGCACCACGAATGATGTGATAACGCACACCGGGCAAGTCAGGCACACGACCACCACGAATCAGGACCACAGAGTGCTCTTGCAGGTTGTGACCTTCACCGGGAATGTAAGAAGTTACCTCATGACCGTTTGTCAACCGCACACGCGCAATTTTACGAAGAGCCGAGTTGGGCTTCTTAGGGGTTGTGGTACTTACACGTGTACAAACGCCGCGCTTTTGTGGGTTTCCCTGCATCGCAGGCACTTTGTTACGGGGCGGATTCGATTGCCTTGGCTTGCGAATCAGCTGACTAATTGTAGGCATAGAGCCGTTTCCTTTCCTCTAATCTTTAAAGTAGGTCAGGTCACTTGCCATCCAAGTATACCCTATTCTACTTAAAACACTGTGGGCGCATCATAAGCGGACACTAACCTGAAGTCAAGTCCGTTCCTACCATGCGCCCTCTTCTTACAAGGGCTCAAACATCAAGCACTAAGATGTTCTTTACCCGCCTCTTCTATGGCAATCGCACCTTTTTGATGCGCAACTTCCGTATGGTCCATACGGTGCGCGACCTCTTTAATGCGATTTATATAAGCACCCGTTCCCACAGGAATCAAGCGCCCCACAATGATATTTTCCTTGAGACCTTCAAGGGTGTCGACCTTACCAGCAACGGCCGCTTCTGTCAGAACCCGTGTAGTCTCCATGAAGGAGGCGGCTGACAAGAACGAACGCGTCTGAAGCGACGCCTTGGTAATACCTTGAAGAACAGGATGGGCGCTCGCTGGACGAAGGCCTTCCGCCTCAAGGGCTTGGTTAGTTGCGTCAAACTCAAGACGGTCCACTTGCTCGCTGAGGAGATAGGTGGAATCACCTGGCTCTTCGATCTCAACCTTTTGAAGCATTTGTCTTACGACGACTTCAATGTGTTTGTCGTTAATGGGCACACCTTGAAGACGATAAACTTCTTGGATCTCATCGATCAGATAAGCTGCCAACGCCTCGACACCCAAAATACGCAGGATATCGTGGGGCACGGGGTTACCGTCCACAAGAAGCTCACCCTTCTTCACGAAGTCACCTTCGAAGACCGTCACGTGACGACCCTTTGGTACCAAGTACTCAACGGGTTCGATGCTGTCATCTAGCGGCACCACACGGATACGACGCTTGGCCTTATAGTCCTTACCGAATTCAACGCGTCCATCAAGTTCGCTGATAATCGCGAAGTCTTTCGGGATCCGGGCCTCAAAGAGCTCTGCCACGCGGGGTAGACCTCCTGTGATGTCGCGGGTCTTGGACGATTCACGGGGAATACGCGCAATAATGTCGCCAGCTGCCACTTTCGATCCGTTCTCGGACGAGAGAATGGCTTCAACGGGCAAGAAGTAACGTGCTTCCACGCCGCTATCAAGCTTGATGGCATTCCCCTTTTCGTCACGAATCATCAGGCGTGGCTTCAAGTCACCACCCCTGGATTGCTGACGCCAGTCGGTTACCACGCGGCTTGAAATACCTGTGGACTCGTCGGTGCTTTCACGGAAAGAAAGACCTTCCACGAGATCGGCGTAATAAACGGTACCCGCTTTTTCCGTAATAATGGGCAGGGTGAAGGGATCCCACTCGGCAATCTTTTGACCGGCTTTAACAGCAACACCTTCGTCGGCCAAAAGTCTTGCGCCGTAAGGCACGCGGTGACGCGCACGCTCACGTCCCTTCGGATCTTTAAGCACCACTTCACAAGAACGACCCATCACGATGGGTGTGCCGTCGCTGGCAATAACAACGCTTCGGTTTTCTACATGGATGATGGCATCAAGACCGGCTTCGATGCTGGATTGTTCTGTCGCACCCTGAGCCGTTCCTCCAATGTGGAAGGTACGCATGGTTAGCTGTGTGCCGGGTTCACCAATGGACTGGGCCGCGATCACGCCCACAGCCTCACCAATATTAACCCTTGTACCACGCGCAAGGTCACGACCATAACACGCCGCACAAATACCAACCGTGGATTCACACGTCAGAACTGAGCGGATGTGGGCTTCATCCACGCCGCTTTCTGTCAAAAGCTCAAGATGTGGCTCTTCGACAATTTCACCAGCAGCAATCAAAACCTTTTCGGTGATGGGATCAAGCAAGTCAGAGGCGATCGTACGCCCTAGAAGCCTTTCGGACAATGGGGTTAGGACCTCGCTTCCTTCCATAACGGCGCGCACAGTAATGCCACGCTCTGTACCGCAATCATCAATGGTGATCACACAATCCTGGGCAACGTCCACAAGACGACGTGTCAGATAACCAGAGTTCGCGGTCTTAAGCGCCGTATCGGCAAGTCCCTTACGAGCGCCGTGGGTAGAGTTAAAGTACTCAAGAACCGTCAGACCTTCCTTGAAGTTCGAGATAATCGGCGTTTCGATGATTTCACCGTTTGGCTTGGCCATAAGACCACGCATACCAGCCAGCTGCTTCATCTGCGCAACAGAACCTCTGGCTTTAGAGTGCGCCATCATGTAAACAGAGTTGATCTTCTCGCCTTCACGGTGAGGAACAGACATCTTCTTCATCATTTCAGAGGCCACTTGCTCAGAACACTGAGCCCATGCGTCCACAACCTTGTTGTACTTCTCACCGTGCGTGATGAAGCCGTCAAGATATTGCTGTTCGTATTCACTGACCTTCTTTTGGGTGCCGGAGACAAGCACCTCTTTGGCTTCGGGAATCACAAGGTCATCCTTACCAAAGGAGGCACCTGAAACCGTTGCATACTTAAAGCCAATACCCATCAACCGGTCTGAGAAAATCACGGTTTTCTTTTGACCACAGTGACGATAAACGGCGTCAAGGGCCTGGCTGATTTCTGTGCTGGTCAGAAGCTTGTTCACAAGATCAAAACTAACCTCTGGGTGACGAGGCAAGAACTCGGACACAAACATACGACCCGGCGTTGTGTCAACGATGCGATAAAGGGGATTTCCTTCAGCGTCCACATCGCGGTAACGAGCCCTGATCTTAGAATGAAGGGTCACCACACCAGCGGCGAAGGCTTGCTCGATTTCGCCAACGGTGGCAAAGGTCATGCCTTCACCGGGCTCACCCTCTACTTCCATGGTCATGTAGTAAAGACCAAGAACAATGTCCTTTGTCGGGACAATGATCGGACGACCGTTGGCAGGGTGCAGGATGTTGTTGGTGGACATCATCAATACACGTGCTTCAAGCTGTGCCTCAATGGACAGCGGCACGTGTACCGCCATTTGGTCACCGTCAAAGTCTGCGTTATAGGCTGTACAAACCAAGGGGTGTAGCTGAATGGCTTTACCTTCGACAAGCGTAGGTTCGAACGCCTGAATCCCAAGACGGTGAAGGGTTGGCGCACGGTTCAATAGAACGGGATGCTCGCGGATCACCTCTTCAAGGATATCCCAAACTTCGGGACGCTCACGCTCAACCATACGCTTAGCCGCTTTAATAGTGCTGGCAAGACCGTAACGCTCGAGACGTGAATAAACCAACGGCTTGAAGAGCTCAAGCGCCATCCGCTTTGGCAGACCACACTGGTGAAGCTTCAATTGAGGACCCACCACAATAACCGAACGGCCCGAGTAGTCCACGCGCTTACCCAAAAGGTTCTGACGGAAACGACCTTGCTTACCCTTAAGCATATCAGCCAAGGACTTCAAAGGACGCTTGTTCGCACCCGCGATGGGGCGAGAGCGGCGGCTGTTATCAAAAAGCGCGTCCACAGACTCTTGAAGCATACGCTTTTCGTTACGCACAATGATGTCAGGCGCACGAAGTTCAATCAGGCGCTTGAGGCGGTTGTTACGGTTAATGACACGGCGATACAGATCGTTCAGGTCAGACGTTGCAAAACGGCCGCCTTCTAGAGGCACCAACGGACGAAGCTCTGGGGGAATCACAGGGATCACATCCAAAATCATCCAGCGCGGATCTGTACCGGATGCAAGGAAGCCCTCAATTACTTTAAGGCGACGGACAATTTTCTTGCGGCGCATTTCAGACTTTGTTTCACGAAGCTCTTCGCGAAGGGTCACAACTTCTTTTTCAAGCTCGATGTCACCCAGCATGGCCTTAAGGGCTTCAGCGCCGATGCCGGCTGTGAAGGCTTCTTCGCCGTACTCGTCCATGGCGTCGTGATATTCTTCTTCGCTTAAGAGCTGACCACGTGACAGAGGGGTAAGACCCGGCTCAACCACGACATAACTTTCAAAATAAAGGATTTTTTCCAAGTCCTTCATCATCAAGTCTAAAAGGGTTGCCACGCGGCTCGGCAGGGATCTTGTGAACCAAATGTGGGCAACGGGAGCCGCAAGCTCGATGTGCCCCATACGCTCACGGCGCACCTTAGCAAGGGTGACTTCTGTCCCGCACTTTTCGCAGATCACGCCGCGATACTTCATGCGCTTGTATTTGCCGCAAAGGCATTCATAGTCCTTGATGGGACCGAAAATGCGTGCACAGAAAAGGCCGTCCCTTTCTGGCTTAAAAGTACGATAGTTGATGGTTTCTGGCTTTTTCACTTCACCAAAAGACCAAGAGCGAATCCGTTCTGGACTCGCGATGGAAATCTTTACAAAGTCAAATCCGTCTGAATGTCTGACTTGACCAAAAACGTTCATTAGCTTGTTCATCTGAACTCCCGATTGTGCCGCCTACTTGCACCATGGCTGCCCCGAAGGGCAGCCTTTTCAGTTGATCCTTAGTTTTCCCGACCTAAATCCACATCAAGTCCAAGGGAACGCAACTCCTTTACCAAAACGTTAAAGGATTCAGGAATACCAGCCTCAAAGGCATCATCGCCTCTGATAATGGCTTCATAAACCTTCGTACGTCCTGAAACGTCGTCGGACTTGACGGTCAACATTTCCTGGAGTGAGTAAGAAGCGCCGTAAGCTTCAAGAGCCCAGACCTCCATTTCTCCGAAACGCTGGCCACCAAACTGCGCCTTACCACCAAGTGGCTGCTGGGTCACAAGGCTATATGGTCCAACGGAACGTGCATGAAGCTTGTCGTCCACCATATGGTTCAGCTTCAGCATGTAGATGTATCCAACAGTCACAGGACGCTCGAACATTTGACCTGTGCGGCCGTCAATGAGCCTTACCTGACCTGTGGTATCAAGGCCTGCTTGCTCAAGCATGGCTGTCACGTCCGCTTCTCTTGCGCCGTCAAAAACGGGTGTGGACATGGGAATACCCTTGGTCAAATCCATACTCATCTCAACCAGATTTTCATCGCTGAGATCCGTTAGATGGGTTTGTGACTCTTGATCAGGATAGAAGGACGTAAGAAGTCCACGTAGATCTTGAGGGCTCTTCTCACCTTCGTGCATATCGCGCAGCATCTTAGAGATTTGTTGCCCCAAGCCCGCTGACGCCCATCCAAGGTGCGTTTCCAAAATTTGACCCACGTTCATACGAGACGGTACACCCAAGGGATTTAAGATCACATCGACGGGTCGACCATCCTCGAGGTGAGGCATGTCTTCCTCGGGCACAATGTAAGACACCACACCCTTATTTCCGTGACGTCCAGCCATTTTATCACCTGGCTGAATCTTACGCTTAGAGGCCACAAACACCTTAACCATCTTAAGAACACCTGTGGGAAGCTCGTCCCCGCGGCGTACCTTCTCGATTTTATCGTCATAGCGTGTCACAAGGGCTGCAACGTCACTGTCATGTTGGGATTTTAGCGCTTCTGCTTCACGCATGATCTCATCATCGTTTACAGAAACCTGACGCCACTGACCTTTTTTCAGCTCATCAAGAAGCTCTTGTGTCACAACAGTTCCCTTATCAAGACCCTTAGGCCCCTTGGAAACAGTTTGACCCAAAAGAAGCTCTTGAAGTCGTGCGTACATGGCGCGCTCAAGAATGGCGCGTTCTGCGTCGCGGTCGCGCTCGAGGCGATGAATCTCGGCTTGTTCGATGGCCAAGGCACGTTCGTCCTTTTCCACGCCGCGTCTTGAGAAGACACGCACCTCAACCACAGTTCCGCGCACCCCAGGAGGGACACGAAGGGATGAGTCACGCACGTCAGAAGCTTTTTCACCAAAGATCGCACGAAGAAGTTTTTCTTCAGGTGTCACAGGCGATTCACCCTTAGGTGTGACTTTACCCACCAAGATATCACCGGGCTCAACTTCCGCGCCGATGGTGGCAATACCTGCTTCATCAAGGTGGCGAAGGGCTTCATCACCGACATTGGGAATATCACGGGTGATTTCTTCTTGGCCAAGTTTTGTATCGCGTGCCATGACCTCGAATTCTTCAATATGAAGAGAGGTAAAGGCGTCGTCTTTCACAAGGCGTTCGGACAGAATGATCGAGTCTTCGAAGTTGTATCCGTTCCAGGACATAAAGGCTGCGAGCACGTTACGGCCAAGGGCAAGCTCGCCTTGGTCCGTGGCCGCACCGTCCGCCAAAATGTCACCGGCCTCTACAATATCCCCGCGCTTGACGAGGGGCTTTTGCAAAATACAGGTGCTGTGGTTCGAGCGTTGGAACTTTTGCAGATTATAAATATCTACAACGGATCCCGCTTCTGACGCCTTTTCAAAGACGCGGACCACGATACGCGCACCGTCAACTTGGTCAACCACACCGTCACGTTTTGCGACCACCGTCACGCCAGAGTCACGGGCGACCATCCCTTCCATACCTGTTCCCACAAGAGGGGCTTGGCTTTGAAGGAGTGGCACCGCTTGACGTTGCATGTTCGAGCCCATGAGCGCTCGGTTCGCGTCGTCGTTCTCAAGGAACGGAATCAGTGAGGCCGCAACGGACACAAGCTGCTTTGGCGCCACGTCAATGTAGTCAACGTCGCTGGACGGTGCCATGGTAAAGTCACCACCCCGACGGCAGCTTACGAAGTCATCGAGAAGCGTACCGTCCTTATCCAGACTGGCATCAGACTGCGCGATCGTATAGCGTCCTTCTTCCATGGCGGACAGATACACGACGTCGTCTTGAACTTTGCGGTCAACAACGCGGCGGTATGGGCTTTCAATAAAGCCGTATTTGTTCACACGGGCATAGGACGCAAGAGAGTTGATCAAACCAATGTTTGGCCCTTCAGGCGTCTCGATGGGGCAGATACGACCATAGTGTGTGGGGTGAACGTCACGCACTTCAAAGCTTGCGCGGTCACGGGTAAGCCCTCCTGGACCAAGGGCCGATAGACGACGCTTGTGAGTAACTTCTGCCAAGGGGTTCACTTGGTCCATGAACTGAGACAGCTGAGATGACGCAAAGAATTCCTTGACGGCCGCTGACACAGGCTTTGTGTTCACAAGGTCATGGGGCATCACGGTGTCAATTTCAACGGATCCCATACGCTCACGAATGGAACGCTCCATACGGGCAAGCCCTGCACGGTATTGGTTCTCAAGAAGCTCACCTACGGAACGCACACGGCGGTTTCCAAGGTTATCGATGTCATCGATCTCACCACGACCATCTTTTAGATCCAAAAGAATACGAATGATTTCGATAAAATCTTCACGCTTCATGGTGCGCGCTGAATCATCCTGGGTCGAAAAGCCAAGACGCGCATTCATCTTCACGCGGCCGACCGCCGACAAGTCATATTTTTCAAGATCAAAGAAAAGACCATTAAGAACATGCTTGGCACCGTCCAAGGTTGGCGGCTCACCAGGATGCATGACGCGGTAAATATCAATCAGCGCATCTTCGCGGGACATATTACGGTCAACGGCCAACGTATTACGTAAGTACGGACCTACTTGAATGAAGTCAATGGCAAGGGTTTCAATACTTTCAACCCCAACTGCGCGCAGTTGATTAATGCTTTCAGTCGTCAGCTCATCGCCTGCCTCAAGGTAAATTTCACCCGTTTGCATGTTGACGATGTCGCTTGCAACGAATTTGCCAGCAAGATCTTCAGAGGTAACAAGGATCTCTTCAAGACCGTCAGTTTTGAGTTGACGAGCAAGACGCGGGGTAATCTTTTCACCAGCCTCAAGAGCAACGGTACCGTCTTTTGCGTTAATAAGGGCTGTGGCAAGTCTTGAGCTACGCCATTTTTCTGGAACAAAGGGTGTCTTCCACGCGTTACCAGTCTTTTCATAGGCAACGATGCCATAGAACGTCCGTAGAACATCTTCCCTGGACATACCAGAAATCTCAAAAGGAAGCTGAGGGCTTGTGGGAGAAAGGTTTTCAGCCTCGCACCGCGCCACGGCCTCGGCGTTAGGAAGCGCCATCAAAAGCGTGGTCACCGGAAGCTTGCGCCTGCGGTCGATACGGACGTAAAGAAGATCCTTGCTGTCGTACTCAAAGTCAAGCCAAGAACCACGATAAGGGATCACACGGGCCGAGAAAATGAATTTACCAGACGCATGATTCTTACCACGGTCATGGTCAAAGAAAACACCAGGGGAGCGATGCATTTGTGAAACCACAACGCGCTCTACCCCGTTGACAACGAAAGTGCCGTTTTCAGCCATGAGGGGAATATCCCCCATGTACACATCTTGTTCTTTGATATCGTGAATAGAGCGCGCACCGGTGGCCTCGTCCACATCCCACACCACAAGGCGCAAGGTGGCTGTCAAAGGTGCTGCGTAGGTCACACCACGTTGGCGGCATTCTTCCACGGTGAACTTTGGATCCCCAAAATCATAACGCACAAATTCCAATTGTGCTTTATCTGCAAAGTCCTTAATCGGGAATACCGACAAAAAGACACCCTGCAACCCTTGATCCACGCGCTTTTCTTGTGGCACATGGCGTTGTAAAAACGTCTCATAGGACTGCTTTTGCAGCTCTATCAAATTCGGCAAGGGAATTGCCCCCTTTAACCGCTCGAAACTTCTGCGTAGACGCTTACGACCCGCCAGACTTGATCCCATCCGTCACCCCTCACACGTAACTAGAGTTTTTCCTCATAACCTTTTCCTCTTTCAAGGAACGTGGAAGAGTGTTTTTAAGCGCTCTCTTCTTTGCGCTTTTTTTTGAATAGCCAAACACACGGGTTTAGGTCGTTTTTTCCGACCTAAACCCGTGTGCGGCCTATCAGAAAAAGGTAAGCTTATTTCAGCTCAACTTTAGCGCCAGCTCCTTCGAGTTGTGCTTTAACTTTTTCTGCTTCGTCCTTAGAAACGCCTTCCTTAACGGCCTTTGGCGTTCCTTCAACAAGAGCCTTCGCTTCTACGAGACCAAGACCTGTGATGGCACGAACTTCCTTAATAACGTTGATCTTTTGTGCACCAGCATCTGTCAGAACAACATCAAACTCTGTCTTTTCTTCAGCAGCAGGAGCCGCAGCAGCAACAGCAGCAACCGCAACAGGTGCCGCAGCGCTTACGCCCCACTTCTCTTCCAAGAGCTTAGAAAGCTCAGCAGCTTCAAGAACTGTTAAAGAGGATAGATCCTCAACAATCTTATCTAATTTAGACATCATTAACTCCTACAAACTTACCTTTGAAACAAATTACTTATCAGCATAGGCTGCAAAAACGCGCGCGAGTTGCGAGGCAGGTTCTTGCAAAATCCGTGCGATCTTGCCGGCAGGCGCCTGAACAAGACCAATGATTTTCCCACGCAGTTCATCAAGGGATGGCAACGTTGCCAACGCCTTAACCGCTGTCGCATCCAAGAACTGACCATTCAATACGCCGCACACCACTTCAAGTTTGTCATTGGTGTTTGCAAATTCAACGGTTGCCTTGGCAGCTGCCACCGGGTCTGATGAACACGCAAGAGCCGTTGGCCCCTTAAGATAGCTCGACAACGCCTCATTGGGGGTGCCCTCTAGGGCAATACGTGTCAAGGTGTTCTTACCAACACGGTAAGTCGCACCAGAGTCACGAATTTTGGCACGCAATGCCTGAACTTCCGTTACGGTAAGTCCGGATTGACGTGTCACCACCACAAGGGATGTCGTCTCAAGGGAAGAACGCAACGAAGCAATAAATGCTTCCTTTTGGTTTCTTTCCACGGTTCCCTCCATTCACGGGGATTTCTCCCCACCAGGTTCAACACTGTCCAAGAACGATAACAAGGTGACCTTGTTGTCATTCTGTCTGTGCAGGTTTTTTACACGTTTATGACGCCCTGCAGTCTTGGACAGACTTTGGGAGGTCTTTCACCTCCCCCTTTTCCTCTTTCGAGGAAATACTTAGATCTGAGAGATCTCTTCGTTGCTGAGCGTCACGGATGGGCCCATGGTGGAAGAGAGATGCGCCTTCTTCAAGAACACACCTTTGGCGCTGGCAGGACGTGACTTCATCACGATGCTGATCAAAGCCTTAGCGTTATCAAGAAGCGCGTCCTCAGAGAAACTTGCTTTACCGATACCGGCATGGATAATGCCCGTCTTTTCCGTACGGTATTCAACCTGACCTGCCTTAGCGGCCTTAACGGCGCCTGCAACGTCTGGTGTTACTGTCCCAAGCTTGGGGTTTGGCATCAGACCCTTGGTTCCAAGAATCTTACCAAGACGTCCCACGATGGCCATCATGTCGGGCGTTGCGATACAGCGGTCAAAGTTAATTTCACCTTGCTGAATACGCTCCATGAGGTCCTCAGCGCCTACAATGTCAGCACCCGCTGCAAGGGCGTCCTTAGCCTTTTCATCACGGGCAAAAACCGCCACACGAACAGTTTTACCGGTTCCATGAGGAAGAGAAACCATCCCACGAAGGTTTTGATCAGCCTTACGAGGATCAACATTCATGTTCATGGAAAGCTCGATGGTCTCATCAAACTTCGCAGTCGCACGGGCCTTAACAGTTGCAATAGCCGTTTTCAAATCATAAACCATGGTGGGGCTTAGATTTTCATAGGCCTTGCGAATTCTTTTACCTTGCTTAGCCATTTACTATTCCTCCACACGAAGGCCCATGGAACGGGCGGATCCCTTAATCATTTCGCAAGCTGCCTCAACGTCGTTTGAGTTCAGGTCAGGCGCCTTCTTTTCCGCAATTTCGCGGATTTGTGCCATGGTCACAGTGCCAACAAAGCCCATACCAGGCGTTTGAGAGCCCTTGTTCAGACCAGCAGCCTTTTTCAAGAAGTAGCTCACAGGAGGGGTCTTCATCACGAAAGAGAAAGACTTGTCCGCATAGGCTGTAATGACAACCGGTGTCGGAACACCCTTTTCCATGTTTTGAGTCTGTGCGTTAAAAGCCTTACAGAATTCCATAATGTTCAAACCCTTTTGACCAAGGGCAGGACCTACGGGTGGCGATGGGTTCGCAGCACCGGCAGGAATTTGTAGCTTTATATAGCCAACAATTTTCTTTGCCATTCTTATCTTCCTTTCTTATCAGAAGTTTGCGGTGCGAGGTGGCGCCTCTCCCGCAGTCGTCCTTAACCACTAAGGACTATAGCTTTTCCACTTGAGCGTAAGCTAACTCCACCGGTGTGGGACGCCCAAAGATAGAAACTGAAACTTTAAGTCTTTCTTTTTCTTGGTCCACTTCCTCCACAAGACCTGTGAAAGAGGTAAAAGGACCATCACTGACGCGCACTTGCTCACCAATTTCGAATAGAAGGGCCGTCCGCGCAATCTCGTGTTGCTCTTCCACTTGGGAAAGAATGCGGCGCACTTCCTTTTCGGAAACAGAGCTTGGCTTGCCACCACTTCCAAGAAAACCCGTGACCTTGGGCGTGTTGCTCACCAAGTGCCAGGTATCATCTTGTAAAAACATTTGGATCAGAAGGTAACCTGGGAAGAAGTTACGCTCACTGGTGACCTTTTCGCCCTTCTTGATTTCAACCACTTCTTCAGTGGGCACCAAGACTTGCAAAATGTGTTCGTGTAGATTTTTCTTCTTTGCTTGCTCTAGAATTGTCTCTGCAACTTTTTTCTCAGAACCAGAATGAACGTGAACGACGTACCAACGTGCCTTAGACATATGCGCCCCTACTGTAAAATGTATCGAAGTGCTAGCGCGACCATAGAGTCAGCTGCTAGAAAAAACAGTGCCGCAACAACAGCAAGAATTGAAATCATCACAGAGGTAACGATGGTTTCCTTTTTCGTCGGCCAACTGACCTTTCGGATTTCCATCTGGACTTGCTTAATAAACATTAAGGGACTTGTTTTTGCCATTGCCAGTTCTTCCGTTTTTTACTTGCCTATGGCAGGAGTGGAGGGACTCGAACCCACAACCTTCGGTTTTGGAGACCGACGCTCTGCCAGTTGAGCTACACTCCTATACGAAAATCGCCAAGAAAGCAAGGAAAAAGGCGCTTTGCTCGGAAAGCGCCTTTCCTTCAACTGTCTTCCTTATACAAGAATCTTTGTGACAACACCAGCACCAACTGTACGTCCACCTTCACGAATCGCAAAGCGTAGACCTTCGTCCATGGCGATTGGCGCAATCAAGGTCACTGTCAAGGCAACATTGTCACCTGGCATTACCATCTCGACGCCTTCTGGCAAGTCAACAGATCCCGTCACGTCCGTCGTACGGAAGTAAAACTGCGGACGGTAGTTGCCAAAGAAAGGTGTGTGGCGTCCGCCTTCTTCTTTCTTCAACACAACAACTTCACATTCAAACTTTGTGTGAGGCTTGATGGTCCCGGTCTTGGCCAAAACCTGACCACGCTCAACACCGTCACGAGCCACACCACGAAGAAGGGCACCGATGTTGTCACCAGCTTCACCGCGATCAAGAAGCTTACGGAACATCTCAACACCCGTCACAGTTGTCTTCGAGGTATCACGGATACCCACGATTTCAACTTCGTCACCGACGTTGATCACACCGCTTTCAACACGGCCAGTCACAACTGTTCCGCGACCGGAAATTGAGAACACGTCTTCGATCGGCATCAAGAAAGGCCTATCAACGTCACGTGCTGGTTGAGGAATGGATGTATCAACCGCTTCCATGAGCTTTGCAATAGCTTCTTTACCAATGGCGTCTTGCTTGCCTTCCAAAGCGCAAAGAGCAGATCCCTTTACGATGGGAATATCGTCGCCTGGGAAACCATAGCTTGACAAAAGCTCACGGATTTCAAGCTCAACAAGATCCAAAATTTCTGGATCGTCAACTTGGTCAACCTTGTTCATGAAAACAACAAGAGCCGGCACGTTTACCTGACGCGCAAGCAAGATGTGCTCACGTGTTTGAGGCATCGGACCGTCTGTTGCGCTCACCACCAAAATCGCACCGTCCATCTGTGCCGCACCCGTGATCATGTTCTTGACATAGTCAGCGTGTCCTGGGCAGTCAACGTGCGCGTAGTGACGGTTGGCTGTTTCATACTCAACGTGGGCTGTGGAGATCGTAATACCACGGGCCTTTTCTTCAGGCGCCTTGTCGATCTGATCATACGCTGTGAACTTTGCGCCACCGCTCTCAGCAAGTACCTTCGTAATCGCTGCTGTCAGTGTTGTCTTACCATGATCAACGTGACCAATCGTCCCAATGTTACAGTGGGGCTTACTACGATCAAACTTCTCTTTTGACATCGGTCTTCACCTTATCTGTTTCTTGCGCCTGAGAGCACCTTGTTTAAAAAAATTGGAGCGGGTGAAGGGAATCGAACCCTCATAACTAGCTTGGAAGGCTAGGGCTTTACCACTAAGCTACACCCGCACATAAAATACCACTCTTGAAGTGGTGGTGGAGGGAGCAGGATTTGAACCTACGTAGACATACGTCGGCAGATTTACAGTCTGCTGCCTTTAACCACTCGGCCATCCCTCCACAGGGAAGCTTTAACGCTTCACACCCTGGAATGTTTTAAGGATTTTCCAGGGTGTGTCAATGGGAAAAGTGAATTTAGTGACTTTTTTTAAGGAATCTTACTTGTCGCGACGTCGCATATAGCTTGGAACGTCATGCAAATCCTGAGACGCGTCAGAAGCACCGGCCATTCCTTCTCCTTGTTGAGGATTAGGGTGGGCTGTACGCACCTCTGGCACATTCTGAAGAGCCTTGGGAAGAGTTGTCATCACGGATGCCTCCTCTTCGGGCCCTTGATCACCGCGCATACTGGCCATGAGACTTGAGAAAAAACCCTTCTTTTTGGGTGGCGCTGCCGGCGCTGGCATGGGAGCTTTTGCTTGGGGGGGCGCTGCGTAATTAGGATTATCTTGGAAGTAATGAGCAAATTCTTGTCTGGCCTTTTCAAAGGCGTCTTCTGTCATATCCTCCATGAACTCACCTTCTTTGGGCTGACGAACAGGCTCTTGATAAGATTCGGGCGCGTAGGAAGGCTCTGGGGCTGTCTGCGCCGCGGGCGGCACTTCTTGAGAGACCGGCTGAGGTGCCACTTGGGCCTGTGTGGACGCTTGAGATGATACCCCTGTGCTCATCATGCGGCGACGCGCTTGTTCGGCCTCGATGCCTGTGGCCACCACAGATACGCGGATAATACCACTGAGCTGCTCATCAAAGGTCGATCCAAAGATAATATTGGCATCAGGATCTACTTCCTCACGCACACGGTTGGCTGCGGCGTCTACCTCAAAGAGGGTCATATCAAGCCCACCTGTGATGTTGATCAAAACACCCTGGGCGCCGCGCATAGAGACATCATCGAGAAGCGGATTAGAAATGGCTGCTTCGGCGGCACTAATGGCGCGATCATCCCCGGTGCCCTCACCGGTTCCCATCATGGCCTTACCCATCTCGCTCATGACCGATCGTATGTCTGCAAAGTCAAGGTTAATGAGGCCCGGCATCATCATGAGGTCCGTCACACCGCGCACGCCCGAGTACAGCACGTCGTCGGCCATTTTAAAGGCATCGGCAAAGGTTGTTTTCTCGTTTGCAACCCTAAAGAGGTTTTGGTTAGGAATGATGATGAGGGTATCCACGTGTTGAGCGAGCTCTTCGATCCCCCTTTCGGCCGTACGCATACGGTGATTACCCTCGAAATGGAACGGCTTTGTCACCACAGCAACGGTCAGGATTCCAAGGGCACGCGCGGCTTGCGCGACGACAGGGGCTGCCCCCGTGCCGCTTCCTCCGCCCATACCGGCTGTGATGAAGAGCATGTTACTGCCACTAATGGACTCCATAAGGGTTTCAAGAGACTCCTCTGCAGCTGCGCGCCCCACTTCAGGTTTTGAACCAGCCCCAAGCCCCTGGGTCACAAGGGTTCCAAGTTGCAAACGGGTTTCCGCCAACGAATGGGTCAGGGCCTGCGCATCCGTGTTACAGGCAATGAACCGAACCCCTTGGAGTTTTGAGCGAATCATGTTGTTGACAGCGTTATTTCCTGCTCCGCCTACACCAATGACTGAAATTCGAGGTTTAAGCTCTGCGTCTGCCGCAGAGTGAGAGGAACCAGACGCCGCCGCCGACGGTACTTCTTTCTTGGCAGGAGAAGGCATTGTAGGCGCCGGCTGAGGCGGCTGTCCTGAGACTTGCTTAAGTTGTTCGGCGAGCTCTGAAATGGTGGGCATGGGGTTTGCTCCTTGAAGGGTGGGCTGCTGGGTAAAGGGAAGGGATGTGGGCGCAGGTGTTGGAACTGTTTGAGTGCGCGCCTGTTTAATCGAGGCTATTTTTGCCTCTGTTTGATTGCTGGGTGTGGTGGACTCTAACTTCTTTGCATCAACGACAGACATTCTTAAACCTCAAACTTCCTTTTTTCATACACATAACCCCCATTAGGCTATATTTTAAGATACTTTTAACATAAAGACTACCGAATATTTCGACTTTATTTTCTTTATTTAAAACACGTTACACGTTTTCACGAAACCACGCACCCACACGACCAAAACCAGACGTCAATTTTTTCGAGACCACATTAGTGTTCACGGGCACAAATTCGGCTTCTTGGGCGTGGGCATAAAGGACAAGGCCCGCACAGGTCGAGAAGGACGCCTGCCTTACCCGATCTTCGTATCCTAAAAGATACGCGGCCTTACCCAGACGCGCTGATTTGCCAAGGATTACTTCGGCAAGTTCTCGCACGCCGGCAAGCTGACTCGCTCCGCCGGTTAGCACCAGGCGATTATGCAGATACGCCCCCCCTTGGGAGGATTTAAGCTGATCGCGCAAGAGCTCAAAGGTTTCCTCCATACGGGGTCTTACAATACGCAGCAGTTCCCCCTTGGCGACTTGCGTGCCTTTGCTACCCTCTTCCTCGCCGATCTGAGGCGCCGAAATAAGCTCATGGCTGGATGAGGCCATAGCGCTTCCATAAAGGGTTTTAATTCGCTCTGCTTGGACGAGCGGGGTCGACAGACCTCTGGCAATATCACTTGTCACATGAGAGCCACCCATGGGGATGGAGACAACCTGACACAGAGCCCCCTCGTAAAAACTTGCGGCGGTCGTGGTCCCTGCGCCCATATCGATCAAGGTCACACCTAAATCTTTTTCGTCATCCACAAGGACCGAAAGGCCGGCCGCGTAAGCACCCAAGACAAATCCCTTCACCTCTAAGTGGCAACGCTCAATGCATGCCGCCAAATTGCGAAGCGCCCCGCGAAGGCCCGATAGGACATGAATATCGGCCTTTAAGACGTCGCCAAACATGCCCCGCGGATCACGAATTCCAGGCGTTTCATCAATGCGGTAGCCCGTGGGCAAAGCGTGAAGAATATCATAACCCGGGTGATCCAAAGACTGACATGCGTGCATCAGCACTTTACGAAGATCAACATCGTCCACAGCGTGGCCCACAATGGACGTATCTACAAGACGGCGATCACCCCGCACAAGGGAGGCCGAGACACTGACATAGACGCCAGCAATGGTCTCCTTGGCCATGTCCTCTGCCCTGGAAACAGCGCCGCGAACCGCCTCTTCAAGGGCACCCATATCAACAATGGCCCCACCCTTTAAACCCTTGGCAACGTTTTGCCCCAGACCAATGACCCGCACACCGCTGCCATCAAGGCGTGCAATACAGCAGCTAACCTTGCTTGTTCCGACGTCAAGCCCCGCCCACACAAGCGGACTTGTCGAACCAAGGCTTTTTCCCACAGATTTAAAAAATAACTTTTTCATAATGTCATGAATCCCTAGGAAGCTTTTGTGTCTTTTTTCTTCAACGTGCCTTTACGGCGCTCGGCAGCATTCTGCGTCAAATAAAAGAACGCCCGGTCTGGAATGCGCACATCAATGGACAGGATATCAGATTTCTCAAAGTATCCTGAAGCTCCAAATTCTTGTAGTTTTGCAAGAGCACGCCCCAAGTCCTTATCGGGAAGCTTTATGTGAAGCCTCCCATTTAAAATCAATTCCCACTGATGGGACGAGACATAACTTGCCCCGGTCACAAGCACCTTCACCAGCGGATAACGATCAAGCTCTTTAATGAGGGTTGGCACAGCCTGGGGCGCGTCTTTTCCTGTCACCACAAAAAAGGAGTGCGATTTTCCTGTGGTCACCTCTTTGATCACGACCCCGCGGTCATCCACAAGATGGGTGCGCTGCTCGGCGTCTTGCCACAGGGCCACGGGCACCCGTTCCATCAGGCGTACATATAGCGTATGGGGCAAACGCCTTTCCACAATGGCCGAGCGGACCCATGGAAGGGCTTCTAATCGGTCGCGAAGCTCATGAGGATCAAGCTCAAAAATAGGCATTCCTTTTTCAACTTGAAGGGCCTCGGCGATATCAATGCTAGAGGCCTGTGAGCGTCCTTCCACGATAATTTCATCAAGTGTCAGTCCCATTTTCGCAGTCGCATTACTCCATACGAGTGCTGTCCCCCGGCCTATCTCGCCCGGTACGTCATAGACAAAAAATCCTGCCACAACGCCCACCGTGACAACAGCAAGCCCCCCAAAAGCCGCACGCCTTAGTGGCAGCCTGAGACGCCCGGCGGTTGATACGTCTGCTCTTTGTTTTCGGGACTGAGCGCGGCGTTTGGCAGTTGCATGAGTTCTGGGCATCGTGGGTTCTCTACCATCCACTTCACAAGTTCATCAAAGGAAATGCCTGTATAGGCGGCGATTTCCGGCACTAAAGACAAAGGTGTCATTCCAGGCTGAGTATTAACCTCTAGAACAAAAAGCCCTTCGGGACCTTCCTTTGTATCGTTATAACGCATATCAATGCGGGCAATGCCTTCACATTCAAGGGCGTGATAGGCTTCCTGCGCCAAAGAAAGGCTTTGGGCGTACGCATCAGGCGCCACAGGGGCTGGCATTAAATGCGTTGCTTGGCCGTCTGTATATTTAGCCTTGTAATCATAAAAGCCTTCGTGGGGCAGAATTTCCACTGTGCCAAGCGCTTTGCCAAAGGCAACGGCAACGTGAAATTCACGGCCAGGAATGTACTCTTCGAGCAAAGCCTCTTCACCGTACTGCCAAACAGCCGTGCACGCCAAAAGATCTTCTTTTGTCGAGACAATTTCAACACCCTGACTTGACCCTTCTGAAAGAGGTTTGATCACGCACGGAAAAGAACCCGTGTACGACGCAATGTCTGCGCGTTTAATCAGAGTACCTTTGGGCAAAGAAACACCCGCTTGCTCAAGCAAACGCCTAGAGGCAGGTTTATACATAGCATTGGCAGAGGCGCGCACGCCCGAATGGGTGTAGGCAAGCCCCATCATTTCCAAAAGACCTTGCACGCACCCGTCCTCGACCCATCTCCCATGAAGAGCGGCCATACACACCACATCTGGTCCGTAACTTAACTCTTGGACAAGCTTAGGGATATCCCTGGTGACGTCGATAACTTTCACGTCATACTGCTGACGCCTTAAGGAGTCCACGATCCCCTTAGCGCTCATCAGTGACACTTCTCGTTCGCTGGACCAACCGCCCATCAAAACAGCAACTTTCTTGATGGCTTTCATGCCGCTTTTGCTCCTGTTTCTTCAGGAAGAATCACGCGGGCTTCGTGACCCCAACGCTGAATTTCCCATCGTAATTCCACCCCTGACGTCGCCCTGACACGGGCACGAACTTCTTCTCCAAGGGTTTCTAAATCTGTAGCAGTGGCACTACCTGTGTTAATCAAAAAGTTGCAATGCATGGACGAGACCTGCGCCCCCCCAATTTGAAGACCTCGGCATCCTGCTTGATCAATAAGCTCCCATGCGCTCGTCGTCTCGGGGTTGGCAAAGGTACTGCCTCCCGTGCGCGATCTGATGGGTTGAGTTGACTCGCGCTGGGCCAAAAGCTCTTCTAGGCGTTTGCCGATCTCCTCAGAGTCCGCGCGGACGCCCTTCAAGCGCATCCCCACCACAAGAGCCCCTTCTGGAAGGGCGCTATGACGGTAGGAAAGCCCCAATCCGTCAGCGCTTATACGGCGAAGACCGGCCTTATCAACGATAAGGACGCTCTCAAGGATACTTGCCATATCACCGCCATAGCATCCAGCGTTCATCTTAACAGCACCGCCCATCGTACCAGGTACTCCTACAAGGAACTCGAGACCCCCTACCCCTTCGTCCTTGGCCACAAACGCGACGGTCCGGTCAAGGACGGCGGCACCCACATCAATATAGGGCGTCTGGCACTCATTATAGACCGCAATATTGGTAAAGCCGCGCCCCAAACGAATGGTCACACCCGGCACGCCGCCATCCCGCACTAAAAGGTTTGAGCCAACCCCAATGATATTCACAGGCACATCGGCCGGTTTTTCTTGCATAAAAAAGATCAGATCTTGGACGTCGGCAGGCTTAAAAAGCACCTCTGCAGGGCCGCCTACTTGAAACCATGTGACCTTTGACAATGGAAAGTGCGCGGTATAGCGCCCCCTTACCTGGGGCAATCGTTGCATCAACTCATAACCTTGCATGGTCCACATGTTTTCTCTCCCTTGACTCACGTGCCTATAATTTTGGCGTTTTTAAGGCAACCTTCTTGCCCTGCACCTTGGAACAGCGTTCTTGGCAAATCCTTTGCCCACGCTGTGATGTCTCCGGCGCCCATGCAGACAACATAATCGCCAGCAGTGACCCTCTTCTCCAAGGCCGGCGCAAGCGCTTCACGCCCATCCACTGCCTCTACGCTTATTCCTTTTTCTTTCAGTGCCGTGACCAGCACTTCGTGGGATGCACCTTCTATGGGTGCTTCACCCGCACTATAAACAGGCGTGACCATTACATGATCAGCGCCTTCAAAGGCTTGTGCAAACTCTTCCATAAGAGCGGCCAATCTTGAATAACGGTGGGGTTGCACAACCGCCACAACCCGCACAGGTTCTACTTGTCGTGCTGTTTTCAAAACCGCTTTAATTTCAGCAGGATGGTGTGCGTAATCATCAATAATAGAGATTCCGTTCACCTCTCCGACCTTTGTGAAACGACGTTCGACCCCTTTAAAGGCCACAAGTCCTTGACGAATAGCCTCTTCACCAAGACCCACCTCAAGGGCGCAACCAATGGCCGAAAGTGCGTTCAGAACGTTGTGCTCTCCTAAGAGGGGTAAAAACAGATCTGTCATGGTGGGCGCAAGACCTCTTTCTGGCCAGAATGCTCTGATGCGCTCGGACAGGTGAACATCAAAAGTGGTACCTTGGGGCGCAAACCGCATATGATCCACCCGAATATCCGCATCCTTGGCTTTTCCATAGCGAATAAGGCGTCTGTCAGTCAGAGTTTGATACAACTCCCGCACGACAGGATGATCGATGCACGCAATACCGACGCCGTAAAAGGGGATGTTCTCAAGAAACGCATAAAAAGATTCTTTTAGTTTTTCAAAAGTCCCATAATGCTCAAGATGCTCTGGGTCAATATTGGTCACAACGGCAATGGTGGCGGGAAGACGCACAAATGTCCCGTCTGACTCGTCGGCCTCGGCAACCATCCACGGCCCTTGACCAGGTCTTGCGTTGGTGCCGTAAGCATTAATAATACCGCCGCTCACAACCGTTGGATCGCATCCACCTGCATCTAAAAGGCTCGCCACAAGGGACGTCGTTGTTGTTTTGCCGTGGGTCCCACCAACAGCAATGGACGGGCGAAGACGCATAATTTCAGCCAGCATATCCGCGCGCTTGACCACAGGCAAAAGACGGCGTCTTGCTTCTTGAAGCTCGACGTTATCAGCCTTGACGGCCGAAGAAATCACAACCACCGATACACCGTCAAGATTGCCAGCACTATGGCCAATCTGCACCTCAATTCCGTCTTGGCGCAGGCGTACAACGTTGGCATTGACCCCCACATCCGATCCTTTGACTTGAAACCCAAGGGCACGCAAAATATGGGCAATGCCGCTCATGCCAATGCCTCCGATGCCAATCAGATGGATGGTGCCTGCGGTCTTGGGCAATACATGCATTCTCTTTCCTTTTATTCCTGTAACGCTTTTTGCGTCATGACATCTTCAATCACAGCCGCCAGCTGGATCGGCGCATCCATTTTTGCTTGGGCTCTTATTTTTTCGGCGGCAAATAACAAACTAGTGGGCGATTCTAAAACTTGCATCAGGTGACTTGCCAGTACCTCTGGGGTCAGATCTTTTTGGGCAGAGCGCCATCCAGCACCGTTGTCCACAAAGGACGCCGCATTATAGGTCTGATGATCATCCATGGCATGGGGGTACGGCACAAAAAGAGCTGGACGACCTACAGCCGCCACTTCCGCCAAGGAAGACGCGCCCGCACGGCACATCACCCAGTGCGCTTTTGCTAATTTCTTGTCCATGTCTTTGAAATACACAGAAATTTCCGCCTTAATATTTCCAATTTGACAATGCCTTTTAACCTCTTCAAGATCAGCTAGTGGGCATTGCAATGAAAGCCTGACTCGTTTTTGCAACTTTTCAGGAAGCCTTGCAAGAGCCTTTGGCATGATTTGCGCGAAAAAAGATGCGCCTTGGCTGCCACCCATTACCAAAAGGTCAAAAGGCTCGTCACAGGCAGGGGGAAAATAGTCGTTATTTCTCAAAGCATCAAAATCTTTCCGAACGGGCAAGCCACACAGCGTTATCTTCGGATGTGCCGTAAAAAGCGCTTCTAGACCATGGGTTTTTGACCACGAGAGCGCAAGTTTTTTGCAAAAGGGAAAGAACCACCGATTCACACGCCCCACATAGGCATTTTGCTCGTGAAGGATCAGTGGCTTTCTTGCAACAATGGCCGCCAGATTGACGGAAAAGGCGACGTACCCACCAAAACTAACCACCGCACTGATATGGCGGCGCTTTAAAAGCAAGACCACAGCCAAAAACGACCGCAACAAGGAAAGCGCGTAAAGAAAATGATTCGTGCGCCCTTTTAAGGGCAGAACCTCGGCCGATAGCCCCTCGTCCTGCGCATACGTTTGCCCGCGCGGATCCGTCATAAAAAGAACGTTCCAACCCTTGGTTTTTAACGCGTCAGTAAGAGAGGCTGCAGGCATAACATGCCCGCCTGTCCCGCCCGCTGCCACAAGGATGGTACCTTTGGTCATGCGCCTTTTTCCCCCTCAAGACGACGCCTTGTAAGCGCCATGACAAGGCCCATATTCAGGGCCATAGCCATCATGGACGACCCTCCATAACTGATGAAGGGCAACGTCATGCCTTTGGTCGGGATAAGGCTTAGGGTAGACGCCATGTTAATAAGTGCCTGTAGACCAAACTGTAAAATAAGACCAGCCACCGCCAAGATGATAAAAAGGTTTTCGTCATACATGACCCGCACTAGGGAACGCAGCACCACAAAAGCAAAAAGGCACACAATCAAGGCGCACAAGATAAAGCCAAATTCCTCGCCCGCAACGGCAAAGATAAAGTCGGCATGGGCGTCGGGCAAATGGCTTTTGACGGTTCCCTCACCAGGTCCCCTGCCCCACATGCCCCCATTTACAAAAGCCTCCAGCGACTGGGTAATTTGATAGCGATCTGTAAATTTATCCCCAGAGCCCGGATCCAAAAAGCGGTCAACGCGCGCCCGCACGTGAGAAAAGACAAAATAACTACCCGTAAGACCGGCCGCTCCAAGCGCAATGGCAACAATGACCCAAATAACAGGAAGGCCTGCGAGAAAGAATTGAAGGAAGGTCACCGCTGTTAGCAAAATAATCATGCCCATGTCGGGCTGCAAGAGCAGAAGCCCCACCACAAGAGTATACATCACAAGAGCGGCTAAATGACCCGGGAACCCTTTGTTTTTTTTAGATTCCGAAAGCATCCACGCCACAAGGACTGTCAGGACTGGCTTCACAAATTCTGACGGCTGAAAAGAAAAACCCACAACGGATAACCAACGCTTAGCCCCTTTAATCTCAACCCCCAAAAAGGGCGTCACAAGAAGAAGCCCAAGGCATCCCACATAGATCAGGAGCGATAGCCGTTTGATGTTGTAAAGAGAGAGAAGAGAAACCCCCACAAGGATCCCAAGCACTGGCACCATGAAAAAAGCGTGGCGCTTCACAAAATAAAATGCATCCAGCTTAAGATGCTCTGCAACCGCTGGGCTTGCGGCCATGGTCAAGAAAAAGCCACTTCCCATTAGCGCCACGACCCCTGCAAGGGTCCACCTATCAACAGTCCACCACCACCGCCCTAAGGGGCTTGTATCTGCGCGCGAAAGCCAACTCATGACGCATTCCTTGCCGCAACAGTTTGCCCGAATTGAGAGAAGACGTCGCGAAAGGTATTTCCCCGCTCCTCGTAATCATGGAACTGATCAAAGCTTGCACACGCCGGTGACAAAAGAATCAATCCTTCTTGCCCTTTAAGATCTTCTACAGCGCGCGCTGCAGCATGCTTCAAAGTACCGCATTTCGTATGAGGTACTTTGTGCTGCGTTAAAAAAGCTGCAAATGCCTCTTCAGATTCTCCGATCAAATAAGCATGACGGACATGACCTAAATAAGGCTCAATCCCCGTAAGGCCGTCTTCCTTAGGTTTACCGCCAACGATCCAGCTAATGTCTTTAAAGGCAGAAAGAGCCTTGGAGGTTGCCTCCGCGTTGGTGGCCTTGCTATCATTAATAAAGGTGATTCCGCTCACACGACCGAGCCGCTCAATCCGGTGGGGAAGCCCCTTAAAGGATAAGATTCCTTCGCGGCAGTCTTCAAACGTAAGACCAAGGCGTCTTGCAGCGCCGTAAGCCGCCAAGGCGTTTTGCGCGTTGTGAAGACCTGGCAATTTTCCCGCAAGATCGAGAAGGGTACAAATCGAACGACCCTTTTCCCAGTAATTATCAGTGAGTATTCCGTCTTGTGAAACATAAAGACCTTTATGGGGTATACCGTTCAAATCTACACAGACGGCCTCACCTGAAACGCGTGCAAACAGCTCTTTCATAATCACTTCATGGGTGCCCATGACCATAAAGGGTGGGGGCGATCCTTCCAAGAGGCGCCTCTTAGCCCTTATGTACCCTTCAATACCGCCGTGACGCTCTAGATGATCCGGCATGAGATTCAGAAAAACGCCCACCTCACAGCGCAGATGGGGTACACGCTCTAGCTGGTACGAGGACATCTCAAGCACATAAATACCCCCTTCTGGCAGATCTTCAAGCTCGAGCGCACTTACGCCGATATTCCCGCCCACCTCAACGACGAATCCGGCTTTTCTTAAGATATGTCCAATGAGCGCCGTGGTCGTCGATTTACCATTAGTACCCGTTATCCCTAAAAACCGCGCGTCCGTCTTTGCTTGAAACAAAAAATCCATATCGCAAATAATGGGCACATCTTGCTGAAGCGCCAGCTTTGCCGAGAGATGCGGCTTTGGATAGGTGTGAGGGATGCCAGGGCTCAGCACAAGAGCTTTTAGGCCTTGCCAATTAATCTTATGGGGAGGCAGCACTTTGGCACCAAGACGTGTCGCCTCGATATGGGCGTCCGTTTGATCATCCCACGCATAAAGGGTCGCACCCGCTTTTTTCAAGGCCTTGATAGCACCAAGGCCCGAGCGCGCAAGCCCCACCACATAGTAGGTATCGGCGGATAAGTCGGGGAGCGTAATCATCTCTACCTCAGCTTAAGCGTTGAAAGGCCAATAAGACCAAGCACAATGGCAATAATCCAAAAACGAATCACAACCGTAGGCTCGGACCATCCTTTCTTTTCAAAATGGTGGTGGATGGGCGCCATGAGAAACACACGCCTTCCTGTCCTTTTAAAGTGCATCACTTGTATAATGACCGAGACCGTTTCCATGACGAAAAGCCCGCCCGTAATAAGAAGCACAAGCTCATGCTTTGTCATCACGCTAATGGATCCAAGGGCGCCGCCGAGGGCAAGAGATCCCGTATCTCCCATAAAAACCATGGCGGGCGGTGCGTTATACCAAAGAAACCCAAGGCTTGCCCCCACAAGGGCGCCACAAAAGACCGCAAGCTCTCCGCTTCCCGCCACATAAGGAATGTGCAGATACGTTGCAAAAACGTGATTACCCACAAGGTAAGAGATAATCAAAAAGCATCCCGCTACCACCATGATGGGCCCAATGGCAAGACCATCAAGTCCGTCCGTCAGATTCACAGCGTTGGACGCCCCTACCATCACGACCATGGAAAAGGGCACGAAAAACCATCCAAGATCCAAAAACAAATTCTTGAAAAATGGAAACATTAAATGCGTTGCACTGTCAGACGGAAGCCAATAGAGGATGAGAGAGGACGCGACCCCGGATACCGCGAGCTGGCCCAAAAACTTGCCCCGCGCCGAAAGGCCTTTAGAGCTAAACTTCATCAGCTTGACGATATCATCCATGGCTCCCAATGCGCCAAACCCCAGGGTTACAAGGAGCACAATCCAAAGGGTATGGCTTTCCAGATTACCCCACAAAAGGACACTTAGGGTTAGAACAGACAGAATTAAAAGCCCACCCATAGTGGGCGTGCCTTGTTTTGTCACGAGATGACTTTCGGGACCGTCATCGCGGATGGGTTGACCTTGGCGTTGCTTTGATTTCAGCCAGCGTATGAAAACGGGGCCCAGCATAAAACTAAGCACCAGAGCCGTTAAAAGAGCACCAATGGTGCGAAAGGTTAGATATCTAAAGAGATTTGCCAAAGAGGCGTCCGCAAACCAGGTATGAAAAAGGGTGTAAAGCATTAAGAAGCTCTTTCTGTGGGAGTGCGCCCCAACGCCTTGAGGGCATCCACCACATGGGCAAGTCTGCCCCGGTACGCGCGCCTTCCGCGAGATCCCTTGAGCATAATCACATCCCCTGCCCTGATCTCTTTTGTTACAGCTTGAGCCAGGTCCTCAAGGGACTCATTGCAGATGCCATGAAAAGCTTTTTTGTGAGAAGGTAAAGCGTCTTGCAGCACGCACATTCCCTCACCCAAAGTAAAAACCACATCGACACTTGCTTTTTCTAAAAGCGGCAAAAGATTTTTGTGTTCTTTAGAAGAGGCGTCTCCAAGCTCTAACATTTCCGCAAGGACCGCAATGCGCCTGCCGTGGGGACCTGGTTTTGCATGACCCAACGTCTCGAGGGCCGCCCTCATGGAGACAGGGCCTGCGTTATAACTTTCATCAATAAGGGTGAAGGATCCGCCCGAAGGTAGAAAGATCGTTTGCTGCGCGCCGCGCCCCTCGGGCAGGACAAAGTTCTTAAATGACTCGATCCCTTGCTCGATATCAGCGCCGACGGCGTGGAGCGTGGCAAGCACACCCACGGCATTCATCCCCCAATGGTTTTGAAAAACAGGCACATGGAACGTGTAGGCTTTCTTATCAAACCGCGCTTCCACGTGAAGCCCTTCTTCGCCCAGGCGCGAGACCATAAGCCTTGCAAAGGATTCGGGATGAACACCGAAAGTCAGAACTTCTAAATCTTGCTGACGTGCCCATTCTTCCATAAGCTCGAAATAGGGATTGTCGCGGTTCAGGACAGCAACCCCGCCAGGTTCAGTGCCTAAAAAAATCGATGCTTTTTCCTGTGCTACCGCCTCGATAGTACCCATGTGGGCCATGTGCATCGCCTCAACGGTCGTAATAAGCGACACGTGAGGACGCAAAAGTTTTGAAAGAGGCTCGATTTCTCCGGGCTTGTTCATCCCGACCTCAAAGACGCCAAATCGGTCCTCTTGATAAAGACGGGAAAGACTTAAGGGGACACCCCAATGATTATTAAAACTAGACTTGGACGTGGTGGTCGCCCCTTGAGCGGACAGAAGGCATCCAAGCGCCTCTTTGCAGCTTGTCTTGCCAAAGCTTCCTGTTACGGCCGCAACTTTGGCATTTGTGCGCGCTCTTGAATAGGTCGCAAGTGCATTGAGACCCCCAAAAGTATCAGGCACCACGTATTGTTGAAAGGATGCCGGAAGGCCCTGGATAAGACGGCTCACAACTGCTCCGCACGCGCCGCGCGCGGCCGCGTCCCGCACATGATCATGGCCGTCCGCAACAGGACCTTTAAGGGCAATAAAAAGATCTCCACGCACAAGGGTTCGGGTGTCGATAGAAACCCCTCCGGCAACCGGATGGCTTTGGTTATCTTGCTTATCAATGCTTAAAGCATCGAGGATTTCTTGGGCATGCCATAGGGCTTTCACCGCACCACTCCTTTTAGTTGCACCAGTATCTCCTGTGCGACCTTGACATCATCAAAGGGAATTACTTGACCGGCCACAAGTTGGCCTTGTTCATGACCTTTACCTGCTATCACACATACCCCGTGTTCTCCAAGCCCTTTTAGTGCACTGTGAATAGCTTGACGACGATCACCGATCTCGTGGGCGTCTGGGCACCCCTCCATAACGGCAGCGCGAATAGCCTCAGGTTTTTCCGAGCGCGGATTGTCATCAGTCACAATGACCCTGGCTGCATGAAGGCCTGCAATCTCGCCCATGGCCCGTCTTTTTGCAGCGTCCCGCTCGCCGCCACACCCAAAAACTACGACCAAAGGTCCCCGCAAATGGGGTTTCAAGGTTGTCAAAACACTTTCAAGGGCATGGGGCGTGTGGGCGTAGTCCACATAAACGTGCCCCTTTTTGCGCGTTGTCCCCACGTACTGCAGGCGCCCTGGCACGCTTTGCAGACTTGCCAAGCGCTGCACCACATCATCGGGCGAGAGACCCACGGCGCACGCAAGACCCGCCGCACACAACGCGTTCATAACCTGAAAAAGCCCCACCAAGGGGAAGTCGATTTTATAACGCCTCCCAAAGAATTCTAAGGAGATGACTTGGCCATTTTCGGTCAAAAGTACTTCTTCAAGTTTGATTTCTTTACCATTTTTTCCGTATGAGAACACACGCTCGTGTCTTTTTTCGCAAAGCCGCATGAGCTCTGGGGCGTTCATATCATCGGCGTTCACAATGGCGGTGAGCCCCTCACCCAGCACTTGGGAAAAAAGCCGTTTCTTTGCCTCAAAGTACGCCTCGACATTGCCGTGATAGTCCAAATGATCATGGCTGAGATTTGTAAAGGCAGCCGCTTGAAAGTTCACGGCTTCAAGGCGTTTTTGGTGAATGCCGTGACTGGAGGCCTCCATGGCCACATAATCTACATTGTCTCTGGCAAGGCGGTCCAATACTTGATGAAGAAAAAAGGGGGCTGGAGACGTCAACGACGACGAAATCTCTTGAATCCAGGGCGCTGTCCCGTGAATCCCAAGGGTCCCAATACTAGCAGCGGGTTTATCCATCAGCGTGCAAAGCTGGCGAAAAAATTCAACCGTTGAGGTTTTGCCGTTTGTTCCCGTGACCGCAACCACATGGCGCGGTTGGTGGGGAAAGCAACTAGCCGCAATGTGCGCCCTTGCTTCTCGCATATCACTGACCGGAATCAGTTTGGCCGAAAGAGACTCTTTGGCCAGATCTTGGCAAATATGAGGCTCAGCCACCAGGGCTACTGCGCCTTTTTGAGCCGCATTTCTGGCAGCCGCGTGCATGTCATGGCCCGCCGCAGACGGCAGCACAAGAAACAGATTTCCTTGCTGCACATGATCAACGTGCTCTTTGACGCCGGTGACCCGCATCTCTAGCAAGTCTTGGGACGCGCTATGTTGAACGTTATGGAGAAGCTCTTTTATGTACATTATTTTTTCTCAAAGCTTGCGTTCTGGAAAAATGGTTCTAGGATTTTTCCGTCTTCCCGAGGCAAAAGCCCCACCACACCCGCAACACGCCCCATAATGCGGCCCGCCACTGGCACCACGTTCCATCCAGCTGTGTTAAACCCGTAAGTCTTGGCCAAACGCTGAGGATCATCAAGGCGCACCACGATAATGTAGCGCACCGACGAAATGTCTTCTCCTAGAATTCCTAGGAACGCCGATGAAACACGCTGTTTATTATAGCGCCCATTTTCCAAAAGGTCAGCTGTTCCTGTTTTGCCGCCAATAAAATACCCTGGGACTTGCGCTTTGCGAGAAGTACCTTGGGTCACGACAAACCGCATAAGATGCAAAAGGGATTTTCGGGTTTTGTCGGATACGAGCATTTCACCGTGCACGGGCGCGTCATTTTCTTTAGCCACAAGGGTCGGATTAATTTTTCCCCAAGGGCGCACAAGGGACGCGATGACTGTAAGAGACTGGAGCTGCCCCAGGGAAAGGCCATATCCATAGGAAATGGTGATGACTTTGTCCTCGCGCCACCTTTTTGGCACGATGGGGGATCCTTTTTCAGGAAGTTCCAACGTCACAGGATCAAGAACGCCGATCTTTTTCAAAAAAGCTTTTTGGTGTTCACCGCCAAGGGCAAGCGCAATTCTGGCAGATCCTTTGTTGGACGAATGCACAAAAATCTCTGCAATATTAATCACCCCGTGATTGGCGCGGTAGTCCGTGGGCGTAAATCTCCCAATTTTCAGGACTTGAGAGGTGTCAAAGGTACTGGAAAGACTGAGCTTTCCTGACTCCAGCGCCATGGCGGTGTTGGGAATCTTCATGATCGAGCCCATCTCGTAAACGCCAAGCGTCACCTTATTAAAATGGGCATTGGGGTTGTCAACTTTTGTAGGTTTGTTGGGATCAAAATCAGGAAATGATGCCATGGCAAGAATCTCACCCGTCTTAAGGTCCATAAGGCACCCACTCCCCCCGAGACACCCAAACTCTTCAATCCCCTTTTGAATTTCGTCATACATAATGGTCTGAAGACGCGCATCCAGGCTGAGGCGTAGAGGCTCAGCCTGGATGCGAAGCCGTTCATCAAAAAAACACTCAACGCCGGCCACCCCTACATTATCGATATCCGTAAACCCCAAAACATGGGAGGCAAGTCTTCCTTGAGGATAAATACGGCGATAATCTCTCATAAAATCAAGGCCTGGAATCCCAAGCTCGAG
Source organism: Alphaproteobacteria bacterium (assembly GCA_013911655.1). Lineage (GTDB taxonomy): Bacteria > Pseudomonadota > Alphaproteobacteria > Caedimonadales > UBA1908 > JACESU01. Next base: position 319,075 of record JACESU010000001.1, on the reverse strand, counting down.
CACTTGTGCTTGTTGATGAGGAGTCAGATGGCGCAGAAGCCACACAAAGCTTTTATCTGACTTAAGCCTTGCCAGCACTGTCTCTTCCTTCAGCTGAGGGAAAAGGGTAACTAGTTTTTTTGCGGCCTCTTGGGGGTTTTGGACTTTTTTAGCATTTGCATAAAGGGACGATGTCACAAGAGTCGTCGCAAGAAGGGTTCCGTTACGATCGGTGATATCCGCCCGCCCGGCTGCAAACGCAGGATGGCGCGCCCCGCCTGAAAGTTCCTCTCCCGAACGAAGAAGGGTCAAGTCAACCAAGCGCCCAAAGACAGCCAGAAGCCCAAAAAGAAATAGCACCGTGGCAACCCACAATCTGACACGTGCGGTCTCTAGACTTTGCACAACGGCTGCCCCAAGTCTCCCCTGCTGAAAGGAAAAGGACTTTGGCGCGTACGTTGATTTCAGTCTCATATACTTTTTACCTTGCTTTTACGTCCTGGGCACTCGCATAACGCATGGCTGATTCGGGGAATGCCTGTCCGCCTTCAAAAAGCCTTTCCACATCCGCGCAGGCCACAAGCTGCCATCCTTCCATGGGCATCATCCCTAGATGCTCTTTGGCAAGCGCTTGTATGCGCATAGGATTTGACAGATGCGCCCACTCGGCCCTTAAAAGGTGTTGGTTTTCTTTTTGAGTGATAAGACCCCGTTCAAGGGAGGCAAGCCTATCTTCAAGAAGCATGACTTGTTGTTTGGCGCCGTAGGTAATGGCACCCAGCACCAACGCAAGCCCTACCCCCATCATGGTTAGTTTTTGCATGGCGCACTCACTTTCTTTTCCACGGCGCGAAGCCTGGCGGATCTTGATCTGGGGTTGGTTGCAAGCTCTGCCTCTGATGGTGTGACGGACTTTTTCGTCAACAAGGTAAAAACAGGTTCTGGCCCTTCTTGGCTGTGCCAAGGCAAGTGGGGCGCAGGATCTTTTCTTACCGCATTATCTTTGAAAAAGTGCTTAACCAACCGATCTTCCAGTGAGTGAAAACTTACAATAACAAGTCTTCCGCCTTCACGCAAAAGATCTATACTTTTTTTTAAAAACACTTCTATTTCAGAAAGTTCTTCATTTACATAAATGCGAAGACCTTGAAAAGTTCTTGTTGCCGGATCAATTTTACCGTGACGCGCGTGGGGAGGCATTGCCAGGCGCACAATCTCACTGAGGGCCGTTGTGGTCATAATGGGGGCTTGTTTGCGGACTTCGACGATACGCCTTGCAATGCGCCTGGCGTATCTTTCTTCACCGTAAACAAAAAGAATCCGTGCAATTTCTTCTTCTTCAAAAGTGTTCACAACGTCTGCCGCCGACACCGCGCAAAGACCCATGCGCATATCAAGGGGCCCTTCTTTGCGGAACGAAAAACCGCGAGCAGCTTCATCAAGCTGCGGAGAGGACACGCCTAAATCAAGAACGATGCCGTCAACCTGAGCAATCTCAAGATCCTTTAGGACGTCATCCATTTGAGAAAAGCGACTTTCCACAAAAGTCAGCCGTTCTGCGTACTGAGCAGCCAGAGCGTCCGCATGCTTGCGCGCAGATGGATCCCGGTCAACGGCAATGACGCGCGCACCGGGCGCTGCGTCTAAAATACCTTTGGTGTACCCTCCAACCCCAAACGTTCCGTCCACATAAACACCGCCCTCTTTGGGGGAAAGAGAGGCAAGCACTTCTGTTAACAGGACAGAGATGTGAGGCTGGAGAGAGCTCTGTGTCATGATGCCCCTCCTTGAGCAAGAACCCCGTCACGACGTAAAGTTAAGGTGGCCTGGACACTTTTTGCGCGCGCACGCGCCTCCTCTTGAGCCGTCTCAAAAGATTCCGGGCGCCATAGTTGAAAGGTCCCCCCACGCCCGACAAAGGCGACTCTGTCTTCTATCTGCGCATAGTCTAAAAGACTTTGGGGTAAAATCACGCGTCCATCTCCATCAAAGGGCAACTGCAAAGCGTCCGCAAAAATTGATGCTGTCAAACTATCTTGCTCGTCAGAGAACATAGCCATGTCGTCGACACTTTGGCTGAGGCGCTCCATACGCGCATACCCACAACAATCAAGGGCAGCATATTTATAGGAACGAAAGGCAATAAATCCTTGGAACGGCTCTTGAGACAAAGCAGCACGAAAGGGTGCAGGTACACTCACCCGCCCTTTTTTATCGATCTTATTGACGAATGTCGATAAGAACAGCGCCATCCAATAATCCCCAAACTTGCCATTAACAACAGGGTTTTTTTATTCACGGTTACATCCCGTTTATCAAAACCCCTTTAAACCGGTCTTATATGGTATAGCATGGGATTTCATGGGATTCAATGGATCAAAACTGGGATGAAATGGTTTTTCACAACTTTATCCACAACCTATTCAGAATAAACAAAATTAATAAAATTATTATTTTTCAAAGTGTTACACATCATATTATAAACCCTTCCACAACAACCATCTGTTTTAAAAAGAGATATGTCCACATCCTCAAGCCATAAAAAATAGATCAGACTTTTACTTTACTTTCTCTATTTTGAGATTTTAGAAAGAGCTTTCGAATGCACAAAAACATAAAAAAATAAAATCCGCTCAAAAAGGTACATGAACCCCTTTGAGTTAATAAGAAATTAAACTTTTCCTGAAACCATGGGGCGAACAAAAAGATACATCATGCTTGTGGGAGAACCGTCATGGACGAACTGCTGGGAGAGTTTTTAACCGAGACAACCGAGAGCATCGCCGCCCTTGATAATGACCTTGTGTCTTTAGAGCAGCAGCCCGACAACCCTGAATTACTCAGTCGCATTTTTAGAACCATGCACACCATCAAAGGAACGTGTGGTTTTATTGGATTACCCCGCCTTGAAAAGGTCGCCCATGCCGGTGAGAATGTTCTGGGTAAAATTCGGGATAAAGAGCTTGATATCACCCCTGACATCATCACGATAATTTTGGAGTGCCTTGATACCATCAAGGCAATTGTCGAACATTTAGAAAAGGACGGTGAAGAGCCTACGGGTAACGACCAACCTCTTATTGATGCACTGAACGCTGCCGCGAGTGGGGCGAGTGCCGCAGCAGATACCTCAAAACCTCATGACGCTTCCGAAGAAATGTCGACTATCTGTGAAGAACAGGCAGAAACATTTGATGAAGAGCCAGCACCCCAGCCACATCTTGTAGAAGCACAAGTACAACGCCACACTCCGCCAGCTCCCGTCCATAAATCACCCCCCAAACGCGTCGCGCCGCCCTCATCAGCGACAGATGAGTTAGCTGCCGCCACCAGAGAGGATGCTAAAAATTCTCCCAGTGTTGCCAATCAAAGCATTCGCGTCAGTGTGGATCTGCTTGAAAACCTCATGACCATGGTCAGCGAACTTGTTTTGACAAGGAATCAGCTCTTACAACTTTTGCGCGACACAGAGGACAGTGAATTCTCAGTGCCGCTGCAGCGCCTAAACCATGTCACATCCGAGCTTCAAGACGGCGTAATGAAAACACGCATGCAGCCCATTGGCAATGCGTGGTCAAAACTGCCTCGCCTTGTACGCGATCTGTCTCTTGAACTTAACAAAAAAATAGACCTTGTCATGATCGGTGAGGAAACCGAACTTGATCGCCAAGTTTTAGAGCTCATCAAAGATCCATTGACTCACATGGTGCGCAACTCTGCCGATCACGGCGTTGAATCACCCCATGATCGGGCCGCCTCCGGCAAAAATGAAACCGGTACGATTACCTTGAAGGCCTACCATGAAGGGGGGCACATCAATATTGCTATCAGCGATGACGGTAAAGGTCTTAACCTTGATGCCATTCGCAAAAAAGCCCTTGATACAGGCATCATGAAGGAATCCGAGCTTGAGGCTCTTTCCGAACGTGAAATCCGTCATCTTATTTTCAAAGCAGGTTTTTCTACAGCCCAGCAAGTCACAAGCGTCTCGGGGCGCGGCGTGGGCATGGACGTTGTGCGCACAAACATCGAGCGCATTGGCGGCACCATTGATCTCACGTCCACACCAGGAAAAGGAACGCACTTTACGATCAAGATCCCTTTGACCTTAGCCATTGTGTCAGCCCTCATCGTGGAATCGGGCGGCGAGCGTTTTGCCATGCCCCAAATTGGGGTGCTCGAACTCGTGCGTATCGCCAAAAACGCCGAATACAAAGTGGAAATGCTGAACAACACGCCTTTCTTGCGTCTTCGCAACAGACTTTTGCCACTGGTGGTTCTTTCTCATCTCTTGAAGTTGGAGGATTATCATCCACCCGCTGTTCACTCTGCGTCCGATAATACGCTCGAGCTTCTTCTCGGCAACGAACGTGATGAACACTTTGTGATTGTTGCTCAAGTTGGTGCTTACGTTTTTGGGATTATTGTTGATCAAATTTTTGAAACCCAGGAAATTGTGGTCAAGCCCGTGTCATCCATCTTACGCCACATTCCGGTTTTCTCAGGCAACACAATCTTGGGTGATGGCAGTGTTGTGATGATCCTTGACCCCAACGGTATCTTAACTGTCATGGGCAATTCTGGTGCTGAAGAAAATGTCCAGGAACCTCAACATCAAGCCAGAAGCGTGCATAACGAAGATATGATGACGCTTCTTATTTTCAAAGCAGGATCCGAGGTCTCAAAGGCTGTCCCTCTTGCGCTCATTGCACGTCTTGAAGAGCTTGATATTAAAGATATGGAACACTCTAATGGACAAACCGTAGTCCAATACCGAGACGCCCTGATGCCGCTTATTACGGTTGATTATGGACAGCAGTATCATGAATCCGGACGACAACCTGTCTTGGTTTTTAGCGATCAAAATAGGTTTGTGGGCCTTGCCGTTGATGAAATTATTGATATCGTTGAAGAACATCTTGAAATTAAATTGAAAAACAACAACATGGGCTCTTTTGGTTCCGCCGTTGTCAAAGGTCATACCATGGAGATCATTGACGTGGACTACTATATCCGACAAGCGTTCCCAGACTGGTTCCAAAGCGGCGCTTATAAAGGCAGCACACCCGTCCAACATAATTCCCAGGTACTGCTTATTGATGATAGCGTTTTCTTTAGAAACCTTTTGGTTCCCTACCTAAACATCGATGGATACCATGTCACGGCCCTTGCCAGTGCCGAAGAAGCCATCGCCCTTTGTGAAAAAGGCAAAACCTTTGATGCCATCATTTGTGACATTGAAATGGAGAACATGAGCGGTCTTGAATTTGCAGAATACGTCAAGCAAGAAGACTGTCCTTGGAATGAGACGCCTCTTTTGGCTCTTTCAGCCCACGCAACACCCGAAGATATTGCACGGGGACGCGCTGCAGGCTTTACGGATTATATCTCCAAAAGCGACCGAGAAGCCATTCTCTCTTCTTTGGCACAACTCTTAGCCCTCTATGAAAAAGGAGCCGCAGCATGAGCATCAGTTCCCACAGCTACAGCCAAGACCGAGGTCAAAGCAAAGATTATGTGACAGTCTTCATCAATGACCAACTCTTTGGTATTCCAGTGCTCCAAGTCCAAGACATTGTTAGGACACAAAGCATTACTCATATTCCTTTAGCGCCCCCAGAAATTGCTGGCTCCTTGAATCTGCGAGGCCGCATTGTTACAGCGATTGACGTCAGGCAACGCCTTGGCCTTCCCTCGGACGTGAAACAGCGCAAAAAACTCATGAATATTGTCATCGAAACCAAAGGAGAACTCTATAGTCTTCTGGTTGACAAACTTGGTGAGGTTCTAAGCCTACCTGATGACAAATATGAAAAAAATCCTGCAACCTTAGAGGAATGCTGGCGCGAAATTTCAGCAGGTATCTACCGTCTCGATGGATCACTCCTAATCGTGATGAATGTGAACGCGCTTCTGGATTTTTCCAAAAAACTCGTTGCATAATAAAAAGTAAGGAAACGTGAAATAAACAGCAGAGGAGGGCAGCATGGCTGACTGCTTAATTGTAGAAGACTCATCAACGGTCCGCAAGGCCATACGCCGTGTCTTAGAAGAATTCCCTTTTTCCATTAGGGAAGCAGAAGACGGCAGCATTGCACTGAAAGCGTGCCAGGAAGCTCTTCCTGACCTCATCATCCTAGACTGGAACATGCCCGTTATGAACGGCATCGACTTTTTGCGTGCCCTTCGTCAACTGGAAAGTGGCAACACCCCCAAAGTCATTTTTTGCACCACCGAAAATGACTTGAAGCATATTCGAGAGGCGCTCATGGCAGGTGCCGATGAATACATCATGAAACCGTTTGATAAAACAATCATTCAAGAAAAGCTTGAACAAGTCGGAGCCATTTAATCATGATTTCCGAGACCCAGGTCCCCTCACGGAATGAGCCTTTACCCTGCCGCGTGATGGTAGTGGACGACTCTTCTGTCATCAGAGGCGCATTAACGCGCATCTGCGAATCTGATCCTGGAATCTTGGTTGTCGCGTCTGCAGTAAATGGATATGCTGCCCTCTCTAGCTTAAAACGTACACCTGTAGACGTTGTCATTCTTGATATTGAAATGCCCGTGATGGACGGACTGACAGCTCTACCTGAAATCCTTAAAATTGCCCCTAAAACAAAAGTTCTGATGGCCTCAACCTTAACGCTGCGCAACGCGGAAATTAGTCTCAAAGCCATGAGCCTTGGTGCCAGCGATTACATTCCAAAACCTAGCACGGCTCAAGAAGTGCAAAACTTGGATTCTTTTCAACGTGAACTTGTAACAAAGGTGAGAATTTTGGCTGGCAGACCTCTTCCACGAAGTGAGCGCACACCCACGGCTGCGACGCCACCTCGCAAAGATCCTAGCGCGCCATCAACGCCCCTTAAATTACGCCCTCTTCCGTCAAGATTACCAACGGCATTTGTGATTGGCAGTTCCACAGGGGGGCCCCAGGCGCTTATGGAGGTGATGCGAGGCCTCAAAGACGTGTTGAAGCCTATCTTCATTACCCAGCACATGCCACCCAAATTCACAACGGCTCTCGCCAAGCATTTAACCAACATTCTTGGACGCGATGTCCATGAGGCAAGCCATGGACAAATTGTTGAACCTAACGGGGTGTATCTAGCGCCTGGTGATTTTCACATGCGCGTGGAACGCACAACCTCTGGACATAGAGTGCTTTTAGATCAAGGTCCCAAAGAGAACTTTTGCAGACCTTCGGTTGATCCACTTTTTAAAAGTGCGTGTGATGCATATGCGGGGCAAGTCATGGCCGTGATGCTAACAGGGATGGGAAGCGACGGCCTTAATGGCAGTCGTTACATAATTGATCGGGGTGGCGCCCTTATCGCCCAAGACGAAGCCACAAGCGTTGTCTGGGGCATGCCAGGTGCCGTCAGCGAAGCAGGGCTTGCTAGTGCAATCTTGCCCCTTAATAAAATTGCAGAAACGATCTGCACCTTTGCAGGAAAAAGATGATAAAAGAAAGGTAGACCGCTTATGACAATGCTACAGCCTCCTTCAACAGCGACAAAAAATGTGGCCGGTGATTTGTCCAGTGCTGACTATCAATATCTGTGTGATTTACTTAAAACGCGCTCAGGGCTTGCCCTTTCCACCGACAAAGGCTACTTGATCGAAAGCAGACTTTTACCCGTGGCACGGGAAAACAGTTTGAAGAATATCAGTGAACTTGTCAGCGCCCTGCGTGCCAACAGATCGGGCCTTGCGACTCAAGTCATCAACGCCATGGCAACCCACGAGACCTTCTTTTTCCGTGACGGCAAACCCTTTGAGCTTTTCAAAGATTTTATGTTGCCAAGCATTGCCGAAACGAACAAAGCTGTAAAACACATGCGTATTTGGTGCGCGGCCTGTTCTTCTGGTCAGGAGCCATACACACTTTCGATGATTCTCAAGGAAAAAAGAGAGTTTGCCGGGTGGAGCATTGATATCGTGGGCACTGACATTTCATCAGCCATTGTCGAGCGTGCTAAAAGCGGTATGTTCACTCAGTTCGAGGTACAGCGCGGCCTGCCTATTCAGCTGCTCGTTAAATACTTCAAAGAGGTTGAAAGTGACTGGCAGATTGACCCTGAAATCCGTAAAAGCGTAAAGTTTCAGATTCTAAATCTCTTGGATGATTTCAGAGGAATTGGCAAATTTGATGTGGTTATGTGCAGGAACGTGCTGATTTACTTTGACCCTCCTACAAAAGCAAAGGTTCTTGAGAATATTTCCAAGCAGATGAACCCCCATGCATTTCTAGTGTTAGGTGGCTCGGAAACCGTTCTGGGGCTTTCCCATCTGTTCGAGCTAGTTGAAGGAAAACGAGGCATTTACAAACTGGCAAACCCCTCTTAAGATCAGAATGTTGTTTAGTTGAGTTTTGCTCGGTACTCTGTCGTGCCTCGCGTTTTCTTTCTTTATGCGCTTACGATTCTTATTTGGGGATCGACGTGGTTTGCGACGACGTTTCAACTGGGGATCGTCAGCGTTGAGCAGTCTATTGCTTATCGTTTTTTCCTTGCGAGCTTTTTCTTTTTTATTCCCATGGGTTTTGAAAAAAAGAAAGCGCGCTACTCTTTTTCACAACATCTTTTTTTCGCTCTCCAAGGCTTTTTGATGTACTGCGCTAGTTATCTGTGTATTTACAACGCAGCGCGTTATATTCCAAGCGGCCTTAACGCCGTTTCCTTTTCGTTTGTCATCGTTTTAAACGTTGTTTTTGTAAGTTTATTTTTCAAAAGACCCTTATGCCAAAGGCTTTTGTTTAGCACTCTTTTAGGCGTTGTGGGGATAGGTCTCATTTTCCTGCCCGAAGTCCTTTCATTTTCTTTACATCGCGGCCACTTAGCAGGCATGAGTTTATCTCTTTTAGGGTGTGTTTGCAGTGCTCTTGCCAACACCCTGATTGAGCGTCACCGTCAAATCCCTCCCCTCCATTCCAGCGCTTTTAGTATGCTTTACGGCGCCGGTTTTTGCCTTCTTTACGCCCTCATGAAGGGGGAATCGCTAACCTTTGATTTTTCTTTTCCTTATATATCTTCTCTTTTGTACCTAAGCGTTTTTGGTTCGGCTGTCGCCTTTGGATGTTATACGCTTCTGCTCAATCAGCTGGGCGCTGACAAGGGGGGGTATCCCTTTGTGCTCATTCCCGTTGTGTCATTGATTCTTTCCCAACTGTTTGAAGGAATGACCTGGCATAGCTACACCCTTGGAGGGATGCTCTTTCTTTTTGCAGGAAATCTCCTTGCTCTTAAAAAAGGTGCCCCTTCTTCTTGTCAAACCCCCCTTACTGCCCCTAAACAGATTACTCCTTAATATTAAGGATTGTTCCTTGATCATCCATGACAAGGGTATAGACGACCAAATCAGGAAATACCTTAGAGAGCTTTTTGCGCAGTTCCCCAAAGGTTTTCTTATGACCTTCAAGCTGCTTTTCGTGTGATTCACGCGCATAAGAAGGGTGTAACAACTTATACGCCTGACAATCTAGGTGATCCAAGAAAATAACCCGTTTTATTCCCTGATTGTTCTTCGCCATTTTGATCACGTCTTCCAAGGTGCGTGCCCACTCAGGATAAGCAATTTGAAGATAAGATAGTGCGGCCCCCGGCATCATGAATTCGTCGTAGTTGCTTTTTAAACCCAAAGTATTTTCCACAAAATCTTGTACTTCATCTCGCAAATCAGAATCAATGCACGACACTAAAAGCGTTGTGGATTTCTGTACCTCGGGGTGGATCGCTGGGGTCACCTTAAAGATATCCTGAGAGAGGATCTCTTCAAGAGACGGCGCTGGTGCTGCCTCTTCCTGTTTTGTTTCTAATGTTGCTGTTTGGCTTCCTTCAACAGAGATGATACTCACCCCCCACAGATATAAACCACATAGAACAGCACGGGTTATTTTTTTAAAATAGATCATTTATCTCCCTCTTTATTACTGATTGTTAACAAAAATCTAGCATCACCATGACAAACAGTAAATAGGATAGAAAAAACAAAGAGCATGCCTTTAGAATCAGTTTCTTTTTATGAACGAACATTGTATAAGACTGCTATGGATCAAGGTGTTTTCCAAACCCAGGGACGCCATTTTTTTCAGGAGATACGGGTTTGCTGCGTTTTATTTCAACCCTTTTAACAGCGCTTTTGTGTACAGCCCTTGTGGCGGGACTCGCTGTTGTGGGCATGTTTTATTACTACGGCAGAAGCCTGCCAAGCTACCAGCAACTCGCAAACTATCAGCCTCCTGTCTTAACCAGATTCTATGCCAATGACGGGCGTGTTTTTGGAGAATATGCCAAAGAAAAGCGTCTGTATGTGCCCCTTCGCGCCATTCCCCAGCGCGTAAAGGATGCCTTTATCTCAGCCGAAGATAAGAACTTTTATACTCATATGGGCGTGGACGTCCCCAGCATTATCGGCGCCGCTGTCTCCAATATTTCCCGCATTCAAGCATCCAAAAGGCCCATTGGCGCCTCGACCATCACCCAGCAGGTGGCCAAGAACTTTTTGCTGGCGGATATCTCTAGCCTTGTGTCCCTCGAGCGTAAAATCAAAGAAGCGATTCTGGCCGTGCGCATTGAAAACGCGTACACCAAAGACTACATCCTTGAGCTTTATTTAAACGAGATTTATCTGGGGGGAGGAGCCTACGGCGTGGCAGCGGCCGCCCTTTATTACTTTAACAAAGGCCTTGATGACTTGACCCTTCAAGAGGCGGCCTTTTTGGCGGCCCTGCCTAAGGCGCCCAACCATTACCACCCCACCAAGAACCACGCCCGCGCCCTCGAGCGGCGCAATTATGTTTTGGCCCGTATGCGAGATGATAGCAAAATCACCCCTGCCGAGGCAGCGACTGCCATCGCCTCCCCCCTCGAACCTAAAGTACGTGCCCTTGGACAGAGCGTAGAAGGGGAATACTTTGCTGAAGAAGTGCGGCGCGAGCTCATCGACAAGTTTGGTGAGCAGTCTCTTTATAATGACGGCTATGTTGTCAGAACCACGCTGAATCCCGTTTATCAAGAGTTTGCCGAAGAATCACTGCAGGCTGGCCTTGAAATTTATGACCGGCGTCATGGTTGGCGGGGGCCCCTTGCCCATATTACGCTCACCAGCCACGAAGGCACGCCCACAGCCAATGGCCCTTGGGTCGAGCATTTCAAAACAATTCCTTCGTTTGTGGGCGGGAAAAAGTGGACGCGCGCCCTTGTTCTTTCCCTTCAAAAGGACGCCGCCGTTGTGGGCTTTGCACCTGGCCAGATCGGCCGTATTCCTTTATCAGAACTCACATGGGCTAGGAAATATATTGGCGCTGACTCTCTTGGACCTGCGATTACAAGCGCTCAGCAAGTCTTAAGTGTTGGAGATGTCGTTTTCGTCCAACAACTCGACAAGGAAAAGGACACTTATCGTCTATGCCAAGTGCCCGAAGTGTCCGGTGGACTTGTAGTCATGGATCCCCATTCAGGACGCGTCCTTGCCATGCAAGGCGGCTTTAATTTTAACGCAAGCCAGTTCAACCGCGTGACCCAAGCCATGCGCCAAACAGGCTCGGCTTTCAAGACCGTTGTGTACATGACGGCATTAGAAAAAGGCGTGTCTCCTTCGGCCATCATCGATGACTCGCCTTTTGTGATTAATATGGGGCACGGTCTTGGCATTTGGCGCCCCCATAACTATGACAATTCTTTTATGGGCCCTATGACCATGCGGCGTGCCTTTGAGCTTTCTCGTAACACGGTGACGATTCGCTTAACCCATGAACTGCTTGGGATTAAGAGTGTAGCCGAGATGGCCGACCGCCTGAACGTCATCCGCAATATGCCGCGCCAACTTGCCATGGTCCTGGGGGCAGGCGAAACCACACTTCTTAAAATGGCAACCGCCCACGCTATGATCGCTAATGGCGGGAAAAAAATCCACCCGACCTTGATTGACCGGATTCAAAACCGCCACGGCAAGAACGTCTTTGTGCGCGATGATCTTTCGTGTATTGGCGGAACGACCTCGCTCATGGATATGCCATTTCTAGAAGATCACCGCGCTCAGATCCTGGATCCTGTGGCGGCTTATCAAATGGTGTCATTCCTTGAAGGTGCCGTGCAGCGCGGTACCGCCCGTCAGCTTGCATCCCTTGGTCATCCGCTAGCTGGCAAAACGGGCACCACCAACGACTTTAAAGATGCCTGGTTTGTGGGTTTCTCCCCAGATTTGCTCGTTGCTGCCTATATCGGCTTTGACCACCCACGTTATATGGGGAATCATCAAAGTGGTGCCCGTGTAGGCCTTGTTCCTGTGTTTGAGTTTTTCAAGCGCGCTCTTGTGGGCAAAGCGCCTGTTCCCTTCCGCATGCCGCCCGGCGTGAAGCTCATGCGCGTCAGCGCAGCCACAGGACGTCCTGCCTCAGAAGAAGGAGGTCCCGTGATTTTAGAGGCCTTTAACCCCAAGGCAAAAGACACCCCTTCGCGCGTTTCTGAAGACACAATCGATTCGTCTTATGACCAAGACGCCCTTGAAGACGCGCCGCCCTCCGGTGAGGATGATCGACCTTCCACAGATCAGGACGGCCTTGATAATTTTGTGGATACCCATACCCCCAAAGAAAGCGTCTCAGGCACCGGGGGCTTGTATTAAGTCCCCACCCCTTTAATTTTTTAAGGAGATCCCCATGAAAGCAGAAATGATTCAGTGTATTGATGCCACCACTCAAAGTCTTGCCCTGTTGCGGAGGCATCTTTGACTGGGACGTCTCGCACGCCCTTCTTGTTGATCTAAACACAAAAGCAGAAGATCCAGACCTTTGGAATGACCCTGCAAGCGCCCAGGAAATTATGCGCAGGCGAGATACCTTGGCCGCGTCGCTGGGTAAGTTTGATGCCTTCGAATCCCGTTTTAAGGATGCCGTTGACTTACTCGCCCTGGCTGAAGAAGAAAATGAGGAAGGCCTTGTTCTGGAGGCCGAAGAAAGCCTGATGGCATTACAAAAAGAAGCGCGCCGCCTCCAGATCGAAAGCCTCTTAAGCGGTGAGGCCGACGGCAACGACTGCTTTTTAGAAATCCACGCAGGCGCTGGTGGGACCGAGGCGCAAGACTGGGCGCTGATGCTCCAGCGCATGTACGCCAGATGGGCAGATGCGCACAAATACAAACTTGAATGGATTGAGGAGAGTGCGGGAGAAGAAGCAGGTATCAAGTCATGCACTGTGCGCGTTAAAGGATTTCGGGCCTTTGGGTGGCTCAAGACTGAGTGCGGCGTCCACCGACTTGTGCGCATTTCCCCCTTTGATAGCAACGCCAGACGCCACACAAGCTTTGCCTCCATCGGTGTTTACCCCGTGGTCGATGATGCCATTGAGATCGCCATCGAAGAAAAAGACTTACGTATCGATACTTACCGTTCGTCAGGCGCTGGCGGCCAGCACGTCAATACCACAGACAGTGCCGTTCGCATCACGCACCTTCCGACCAACATCGTGGTGCAATGCCAAAACGAACGTTCTCAGCACAAAAACAAAGCCCAAGCCATGGCGATGCTACGCTCGCGCCTTTACGAACGTGAGCTTCAAGCCCGTGAGGACGCGGCGCGCGCGACCAACGCCCAAAAATCTGAAATAGGGTGGGGTCACCAGATTCGCTCGTACGTGCTTCACCCCTATCAAATGGTGAAAGATTTGCGCACAGGGGTCGAGCGTGGCAACGCCCAGGGCGTTCTTGACGGCGATCTTGATCCGTACCTAGAAGCAGCGCTTGCTGCACGCCTAGGAGACGATGACGCGTGAGTTATCTCCCACCCCACGATTTTGCAAGTGACACGGCGCGCGGTCTTGAGATTTTAAAAAACAAATCACAGGCCGCCCGCTTCGTCGGACTTGATGTGGGGAAAAAGACCCTCGGCCTTGCGGTAAGCGATGCCCGTGCTCAAATTGCGACCCCCCTTCGCACCCTGCCCCGGGATAAATTTGCGGTCCTTGTGGACAATCTCAAAAAGGCCCTTGATGGGTACGATGTCTGCGGCTTTGTGGTAGGGCTTCCCTTGCATATGGACGGCACTGAAAGTATCCGAAGCCAAGCTTCACGCGCCTTTGCCCATAATCTTGAAAACGCCCTTGGGGTGCCGGTCCTTTTTTGGGACGAACGTCTGTCAACGGCTGCCGCCACCTGGAGCCTTGACGAGGCAGGTCTTGCCAGAAAGCGCCACAAGCAGCATGTGGACAGTATTGCCGCCTCTTTGATCTTACAGGGTTTTCTTGAGGCCCTTCACATTCATTAGCCTCTCTATTTCGTTTAACTTATTTAGAGATACCATCTAAAATAGAATAAATTATTGACACAAAATCACATACTTTCTATAAAAGCAAAAAAAAACACATCTAATATTATGAGCATTTTGATGAAAACAATTGTCTCTCGGTTGGCCCTTTTGCTCACAGGCGCAAGTCTTGCGTGCCTCACACCTGCGGCAGCTTCTAATCCTAACTTTGATGATCAAGAACAGCATCTATCTTTTGCATCGCCCGCTTTTCGTGATGTTTTGCCTCTTGCGATAAGGTACCTCTCTTGGCAGGACACGGGGCACGTCGCAGCCGTTTGCAAAACGTGGCAAAACGCTCAAGGGCTCTCTTTAAACAAGATGTTTCATCGCGCGCAGACAGCTGTATTGTTTGATCATAAAACAGACCATCTCTCAGCGCCGTACTTTGTCACCCAAGGGCAAAACACCTACGTCCAAAACGGCGTTGTCTTCATGCTATTTGAGCAGTATCTCTTTCCAAAAGGAAGCCAAACCTTAACGACTGAGGATGTGGCTTCTCTTATCCCTAGATTGTACAAACATGCCTTTCATGGGAAAAAGACGACTTTCTCTCCCCAGGATCTTTTATGCCTCGAGGCTGTCCTTCCCTGGCAGCGCATGGCCTATAATCCCACAAAACCTGATGCCAAACAAAAGGCGCTCGCCTTGCTACAAGGCACGCAGAAAAATCCTCACTTAGTACGCTTTACGCCAGATTTGCCCGTTACCGCTTTTGAGCAAGATCCCCATACTTTTGTTCTTACCACAACAGAACTTCGTGATCACAAGGACGCCTTAGACGCGCTCTTAAAAACGCCCTCCTTTCACCACGTCCACTTAGTCGCAGAAGAAGGAGGCTTTGTTCAAAACGGATCTTTTAAGTTATCAAACGAAGATATGACAAGGAACTGTCATCTGACGTTGTCGGATCCTCATAAAATTGTGATCGAAATAGATGATCATTTTCTTTATAAATCTAGAGAGATTTCCTTTTTACATTTCAAACATTTTCCAGCTTTGAGATCCGTAAAAAGCAGTTTTCTTGCACATACTCATATTGCTGATTTGAAATTAAACTTCCCGACACTCCTCGCAATCGGTTCCTACTTTTTAGAATTTTCCTTTTTTCCTCAAAGTGAAAACAGTTCTTTGATCTTAAGGTTTCCATCTTTGGAGACTGTAGAACTGGGACTTTTGTACAGGGCGACTCTTAATGCTGTGGTCATAGATTGTCCGAACTTAACCCGCATAGGTTACAATTCTCTTTCAGAATCATCTGTCCGCTCTGCAATCTTAAGCTTACCGTCCCTGCGATCTCTGAGTGATTTCATGACCTATTGTTCTGAACTTGAAACCTTGCAGATAAAGAATTTAAATGCCGTTGTTTGCGTTACACATGATTCTTTTTTGAATCGCGGTAGCCTTAATGATTCATCGCGACAACAACTTGCCACTTTTTATCAACATGTTTTGACAAAACCAGAGGGCTATATATCAAGCTTGACGAAAGTCCCAAGCTCTTTTTCACCATCGTCCTATCTGCTTTATAATCCCGACATTCAAACATTCGCAAACTCTCAGGGAATTAACCCTCTTTACTTTGCTCAGGAACACTACCGTGAATACGGTTTTAAAGAGGTGCGTCGATACAGACCTCCTAGTGATTTTGACGTCGAAACATACTTTTTGTTCAACGATGACATCAAAACAGTGGCTCTCTCACAAAAGGATCCTCACGCGTTTGCCATCTGGCACTTCATCACCCATGCAGCAAAAGAAGGACGATTATATAAATTTGAGTTACCGCGTCATTTCACACCCGCTGGATATCTTGCCAAAAATCCAGACCTTGAAGACTATGCGAGGAGTGGTGCTGAAAAAGAACGAGACAACAAACTCAAGGTTCACTATACGCGCTATGGTCAACACGAAGGACGTCAGTTCTAGTTCTAAGGCTAACCTGCCTCTTTTCCTTAGGCAGCGCTTTTACTTGTGAAGGTGCTGCCTATTTTTTACAAGCATAAAAAACAACTTACACCAAAATAATGTAGCCAATTACTACTTTTATTGTCATAAACTAAATGATGATTCATAAACTCAACTCATCATCATACATTAAACAGAGAGCTTTAATCTTAAATAGCACGACACCACCTTCTTTTTCAACAAACGCCCTCACAGACGAGAGGGTTTTTTATTGACAAAAAAAGAAGCACACCTCAAAAGTAATTTCTATCTTTTTAAACCAAAGGATGATTTTATGACAAAAAAACATGTCGTCTTTTCTCTTGCTCTTTTATTCGCAGGGCTAAACTTTCTAGATCTGTCCACATGCAAAGCCTCTTCTACTGTGCTTGACGCCCAAGAAGAACCAAACACAACACACATCGCACCTACCATACCAGCGGATGTTGTTCCTTTGATCCTGAGTCATCTATCAGCTCACGATTTTATTAGTTTTGCCCGTACCTGCAAAGCGTTTACAAACACTTATGAAAAACATTCTATCCCAGCCCTTCAAAACGAACGGACGCTCATGCTTTATGACGAGCATCATTGGTCCAGCATGCTGTCAGCCTCTAAGCTCTCTCAGGCACTTAACGACCTCCTACAAAGCGACGGTTTTGCTTTTATCCCCTTCGTACACCCAGGCGTTCCGGCGGGCAGTGTGCCTTTAAGCTTTGAGGATGTAGAAGCCCTTTTCCCCGCTCTTTACACCCACGCCTTTGGCAGCAAGAACGACGCCCTTTCCCCCCGGGATCTGTTGTGTCTCGAGGCGGTCCTTCCTTGGTCGCGCGTTGTCTTCAAAGAAGGGGATGCCGCATCCAAGAAAAAAGCCCTGGCCTGCTTGACGGATATCCCGCAAAACACCTCTCTTGTGCGGTTTTTGCCTGATTTAAAACTTGAGGATTTTAAAGCAACTCCCCACACCCTGATCCTCACGACCGAAGAACTTGCAGCCCATCATGAGGCTGTCAACGCCTTTGCCAAAACTCATCCCCATCATCGTGTTCACCTTCTGGTGGAAAAAGGTACCTTTGTGAAGGATAAAACCCTTTCTTTAAAGAAAGAAAACATTGCAGAAGTTCGTCATTTGTCTCTTTCCGATCCCAAGGGTCTCGTCAAAATAATTGGCAAGTTTTTTCTTCGTCGACATGAACATCTTCAAACGCTTGATCCAAGAGGCCTCAATACCGTGAAGGTGATTGAGCGTGGGTTTGCCAGCCAATGCCCTGCCCTCGTATCCATCAACAACCGAGGCTTCAGCTCTGTCAAAGAAATCCGTGAGTCCTTTTTTTACTTAAACAAATCAACAACTTGCTTTGACAGCAGAGGACTTGAAAACACAAAAATAATCAGAGGTTCCTTTATATGTTCAAACCCTTCTTTGGAACAGCTAAACCTTAGGGCATTTGGCGCTGTTGAATTTCTTGATGGGGGTTTTGTCAGCGATTGTCCTGCACTCAAGCTTAAGAATATTGACCTTAGCCATCTGACCTCTGTTACGGAAATCAGAGAGCTTCCTTTTAAGCATAGCGGCGTGGACCCAGAAACATTTCACCGCCGCCTTTGCGCGTTCTACCGTGAAATGGAGAAACGGACTAACACAAGACTACCTGACAGCTACTACCTACCAATCTGGTTTTCGGCTGACGCTTATTTGGTTTACCACCCCGATGTTCTGGCCCATGCCGAAGCACAAAGCCTTGATCCAGAAAAATATGCAAAAACCCATTATATTTCTCAGGGAATGGATCAAAACCTTCCCTGTAGAAAACCAAACGATTTTGAGGCGCCCATTTATTTTCTGTTTAATCCTGATATAAAAGAGGTCGCATACACCCAAAAAAACCCGTATCGTTTTGCCCTGTGGCACTTTATGATCTTTGGCACAAAAGAAAATAGGATTTATCAATTCCATACACCCGAAGGGTTTACCCCTGCAGGATATCTCGCGCATAATCCCGATCTTGAAGCATATGCTAAAAGCAACACCGTGCGAGAACGAGATCTAAAACTTAAAATCCATTATACCCGCCACGGGCAGCATGAGGGGCGGAAATTTTAAAACTTTTTTTGATCAAAAAGGTCTCGCTCCTTCACGGGACGAGGCCTTTTTCTTTTTCTAAAGGCATGCGCGTTATTATGTGACGTGGCCCTTTCTATAGCGTAGAATAGCACTATTACCTCCCTTAACAGGAACAGACATATGTCAACGGATGATAAAAAAGCACCGCCGCCGTGTGAGATGGAGATTCCTTTTTTCTGGCCCCTCGGCTTTGCCCTGCAGGCGGGGAAAGAGCTCTTAGACCTTGAACGTAAAAATCTTAAGTTCCTTGATGAGGTGATTCTCACTCAAAAAATTCGTCCCAAACCCCAATGGGCGAGCGCTAACAAGGTGCTGTATTCTCTTCGCACGTTGACCCTTAGAGATTTTTCTAAAAAAAATTCGTCCTCTCAACATCCCACTTTAATTTTGCCCCCCTATGCGGGCCATACCTCAACGATCGCGGATTTTCATCAAAAACAAAGCCTTGTCGATGTTCTCCTCCACCATGGCATCGAGCGCGTTTTTGCGACCGAATGGCATAGCGCCACCCCTGATATGAAGGATCTGGATATTGACCATTACTTGGCTGAACTGCATACAGTCGTGAGCGATCTTGGCGCGCCTGTCCATCTGATTGGACTTTGCCAAGGGGGGTGGTTTGCAAGTCTTTATACGGCGCGCTTTCCGCAAAATGTGCAAAGCCTCACGATCGCGGGCGCCCCCATTGATACCCAAGCAGGTGACGGGGCCATCAAACATTATGTCAACACCCTGCCTTTTTCCTTTTACGAAAAGCTGGTTGCCAAGGGCGGCGGCCTTTTGCGCGGGGAATACATGCTCCAAGGATTTAAAAGCATGCACCCCAAAGAACAATATCTTGATAAGTATGTGCGCCTTTACGAACATATTGAAGATCCAACCTATGTCGAGCGCACCGAAATCTTTGAGCGGTGGTACGAAGCGACCCTCGATCTGCCTGGTCGCTGGTACTTGCAAGCGGTTAAAGAGCTGTTTATTGAAAATCAATTTGCGAACGGCAAATTCGTGGCCCTTGGACGACAGCTAGACCCTAAGACCATCACATGTCCTGTTTATCTTTTGGCAGGGGATAAAGACGACATTACGCCCTCCATTCAAGTTTTTAATGCATCTCTTTACTTTGGCACCCCTCAAAAGGACCTTCATCAAGATTTAGCCACGGGGGGGCATATTGGCCTTTTTATGGGAACAAAGCCCTTGGCCGAAAATTGGCCTAAGATTGCTGACTTTCTTAAAAAGGCTGACCCGCGCTTGTAAAGCGCCTGCCTTCTTTCAAGCATTTTGCGCAAAGACCCCAAAGAAAAAACTTTCATGAAACTACATCTCTTATTGTTGACAAAAAGTCAAAACACTTTCATATAAGAGAATACTTTTCACTCGTTAACCTTCCCTTGTTCTTATGAATAGGCTTCTTTCTTATTTTATACCCTTATTACTAAGCAGTTATTTTGTTTTAATTTCTTTATGCGCGGCATCCTCTCTTGAGCGCGATGACGTTTGCGCTTCTTCTCAAACGTTACTGCCTTTAGAAACCCTTTGCCTTGTGACAGAAAACCTACCCCCACACCACCCTTTCTCAAGAGTCTGCCACGCATGGCACCAAGCAATGAAACATCACCAACATCATAAGATACGCCTTGAGAGGGCTCACATGCTTGACGATCAGCGCGCATGGTCACAAAACCTGCCGCGTGATCTCTTGACTTCTATTCTGACTCACCTTTTTCAAGAAGACGGCTACGTCTTTGTCCCCTTTGGACACAGACCATTTCCCACGGGAAGCATCCCCCTTCGTGAGAGAGATGTCGCCCCTCTTTTACCGCAGCTTTATCTTCATGCATTTGGAAAGGCGTCTGACCCCCTTTCACCCCAAGACCTTTTGTGTCTTAAAGCCGTTCTTCCCTGGCAGCGCATGGCGGTTCCCTTGCATCACCTTCCCTCAAAACGTGAGGCTGTGCGTTCTCTGTTGCGTGTCCACCCCAACAAATCCCTTGTGCGTTTCTCCCCTACGTTGTTGCCTGACGCGCTTAAAGAAGAAACCCCTACCATTGTCCTGACAACAAGTGAACTCGCAGCACACAAGGAGGCGCTTGAAAGCCTTCTTAAAAGTCACACAAATCACCGCGTTCATCTTGTGATGGAGAATGGGTTTTATGTAAACAATGGGCGTCTTTCTTTTTATAAAGCAGCCCTACCGTCCCTTCGTCATCTGATCCTGTCGGACCCTGAAGGGGTTGTCCACAAAATGGGAAATCTCTGTTTTTCACCTTTCAAGCTGTTGCAGTCTTTGGATGCACGGGACCTGAACGCCCTTACCCACATGGAGTCCTTTTCCTTATTTGACTGTCTCGAGCTTCAGACGTTTGACACAAGGGGCCTTGGCGCAGTTATCAGCGTTGGTGCGCCCATACTCAATGAGGCACTCGTCCTTAACGACGCGCTTAAACACCAGATCAACACGTTTAAAGACGCCGTCAAAGTGCGACGTGACCAGCAAGAAGGCCCTGTTGAACGGCATGCCGCCCTTCCCGAGGATTTCTCTGCAGAGATTTATCTTCTTTATCATCCCCATCTGAGGGCGCGCGCCTTGACCCATGGATTTGATCCCATCACCTACGCCTGCGATCATTATCAAGAGATGGGGTGCAAACAGGGCCTTATCTACAAATTGCCAGAAGATTTTGATCTTGCCATTTACCTTCTCTTGAACCCAGATATTCAAGAGGAATCCCTGCGACACAGTGATCCTGAGGCCTATGCCCTTCAGTATTTTGCGCACAACCAGCCAACGGAAAATAGACTTTACACCCTTGACTTGCCAGCTCTTTTTTCGCCGGGAAGGTATTTAGCGCAAAACCCAGACCTAGCAGAACAGGTTCAAAGGGGCACAGACGCCGAACGTGACCTTGCCTTATCACTTCATTATATAAACTTTGGTGAAGCAGAAAGACGACTATACTAACGCGCCCCTTGCGAGATTTCTCATCCCTTAAAATAGAAAGAATACCTTGAAACAGAAAGTTTATTTTATTGACAATAAATCTTTAATCCCTCCATATAAAACTGATTTCAATTTTTATAGTGCACCCTGTGAAAAGAATACTCTTTTATGGAGCCGTACTCCTAAGCGCTTTTACGCTTACGATACTCTCCCCTGTGACAGCTTCTCATTTCTCTCACGAGGATGATAAAGAAAGCCCTTTTGTCAACAAGCACTTCTTACGCGACGTGTTTCCGTGTGTTCTTTCCGGTCTGCCTGTGAAGACTTTTTTTCGAGCGACTCAAGTCTGCAAGGCCTGGCACGATACGCAACAACCCTACCTAGAACACGCCCTCAAAAGTGAAGGGCATTTCATGCTTTATGATCACA
Source organism: Alphaproteobacteria bacterium (assembly GCA_013911655.1). Taxonomy (GTDB): domain Bacteria; phylum Pseudomonadota; class Alphaproteobacteria; order Caedimonadales; family UBA1908; genus JACESU01. The sequence continues at coordinate 297,346 of JACESU010000001.1, read as the reverse complement.
AAAAATGGTCCAAGCGGCTGCCCGATACCCTTTTAACAGTAACCCTACAAAACCTTTATGACGCACATGGCTTTGCTTTTATGCCTTATAAACAGCATGTTTTTCTAGAAGGCAGCGTGCCTCTTGACGAGGCCGACATAGAGCCTCATATTCCAACACTTTACACGTGCGCTTTTCAGGCACAAAAAGACTCTTTTTCCTTTCAGGATATCCTGTGCCTCGAGGCCGTTCTGCCTTGGTCCCGCATGATCTTTGATCCTACAAAAAAAGACGCCAAAGCCCGTGCCCTGACCTTCCTCAAGGACGTGGCAAAGAGCCCACAACTCGTGCGCTTCTCGCCAACCCTCGCCCCAGATTTCTACAAAGATGAGGCATATACCTTTGTGCTAACAACGGATGAGCTTTCTCAACACAAAGCGCATCTTTTAACCCTTCTTGAAACTCACATAGATCACGCTTTTTATGTGGTAGCAGAAGAGGGGGTCTTTGTGACCAACGGAGGTTTTTCTTTATCACGCACCGACCTCCCCAACACAGGACATCTGACGCTTCTTGATCCCAAAGGAACGGTCACACACCTAGAACGTGAGTTTCTAAGTGGCTACAGAAATCAAAAATCAATCTCTTTAAAACAATTTCCCTCGCTTACCCAAGCAGACGAGGATTTTCTAGCGTACGCCTATGTGACAAAGGTCATCCTTCATCTGCCAAACCTTGAGCTATTGGGGGAAGGTTTTTTATACAATGGACGCCTTACTTCTTTGAGGGCGCATTTGCCTGTTCTCACTAATTTGGGTAATGACACGTTGTCATATGCTGTACTCAACAACACTACGCCTTTAAGGCTCGCACTTCCTTCTCTCACTTTCATCAATAAAAACTGCTTCTCATACACAAATATTAAGAAGGCCACGTTTGAGTTTCCGAGCCTTGTCCATATAGGAAGAGAGTTTTGTTACAGTTGCCCAGAGCTCTCCTCGGTCAGATTCTATGAAACACCTCAGCCGTCTTATGTGGGGAACAGATTTATTGATCTGTGTCCAGCCCTCACACCTGAAACAAAAGAACACCTTGCCAAGACCCTGAAAGAGGCACACCCCGCACAAGAAAACACCGCAAACGCGGCTTGATCCTCACCCCCTGATGGACGCTAACTCTTACTCTCGTGGCAACATTCTTAAAAGGGATTAGCCTTATGTTTCCCTGTCTTGCATCGCCTCAACGCGCAACAAAGGGGGCATCCTGGGTCAGATCATGGTCCACCCTCACCATGATGTCCTGCCGGTCATCGTTTTTCGTCGCGTTTAAAAGAAGGTTTATTTATACAGGCGCCTTCCCCCTTCGTCATGACCTTAGGTGAGTTTGAGCAACACAAAAGTATACAGTATTCAGAAAATATCGAACAAAATAAAAAAAGTCTTTTCAAACTTTCTCTTTTTAAAAAGGAGTACGTGCACATCTTTAACCATCACCGTCCTAGGTACATCTCATTTAAAATTAACACATTGACAATAAATACTTTTTAAGACAATGGATTCTTATTATTTAAGGAGATTCATATGAAAAAACTTTTTTCTTTCTTCACCCTCGTATGCCTGGGTCTAGGGTTCATCACCGTGCCCCCGTGCGCCGCCTCATCAAACCCTACAACAGATACGGATCAAGAAGAACACGCCGTCCTCACTCACCTCCCTCGCGATCTCACGCCTTTAATCTTTCAAGGGCTTCCGGTGCGAGACCTTTTAAAGGCTTCTCGGGTCTGCAAAGCATGGCACCACGCAAAAGAAGAGATCGTCACACAAGCCCTAGAAACTGAAGCGTGGCTCATGCTTCATGAGCTGAGCGGATGGTCCGTGCGCTTGTCACCAACGCGCCTGCCAACTTATATCAACAAAATATATAAAAAAAATGGCTTTGCTTTTGTCCCTCTCAGGCAGGAAACCTTTCCCAAAGACAGCCGCCCCTTTACCAACGATGAAATAAAGCCCCTTCTACCAACTCTTTACGCCCATGTTTTTCGTGAGCATAAAGAGGCGCTCTCGTCCCAAGATCTTTTGTGCTTGGAATCCGTCCTTCCCTGGTCCCGGGTGGTTTTTAACCCAAAAAACGCAGCGGCCAAGGCGCGCGCCCTGACGTTTTTACAAACGCTCAAGCAAAACCCTCGTCTCATCCGCTTTTCAAAAGACTTAATTTGCGACTCTTTTAAAGAGGACTCCCATATTTTTGCCCTGACAACAGAAGAAAGAATCGCGCATAAAACCTCTGTTCACGCACTTTTGCAAACCCATGATCAACACTCTCTGCATCAAAGCATCGAACAGACACCCTATATTAATCCTGGTGTTTTTTATTTTATGGACGGGATTTTTGAAAATAAATACCATTTGATTTTATCGGACCCTCAAAAAATTATTCACACATTAGGGCGGAGTTTTCTTTTCTCTAGCGCGCTTCATTCCGTGGATTTCAGGTATTTTCCCGTGCTCACAACCATCAAGCACAGCTGCCTTACTGGCGCCACCATTGATCGCGTTAGGATGAATTGCCCTGTGCTCACTCACATTGGCGCTGGTTTCGCCTCTAACCTCACTGTCCAAACACTGAATCTCTATTTTCCTTGTCTAAAAGAGTTAGGAGCGAACGCCCTAAGCTCCATAAAAGCGGGATCAGCCGCCCTTCGTTTCCCGGCCCTAACCCACATCAGGGAGAATTTTTGTTATGATGCGCCTCATCTTACGTCCGTGCGCCTTTACATGCCGTCTGTTCTTTGCATAGAAAAGAATTTTATGAAAATATGCCCCAAATTAGACAAACCCGGCCAAAACAAGCGCGCTCGTGTGCTAAAACGGTTGAAAGAAAATCAAGATTCCCAAACATTGATTAAAGAAAAAGCACCTACAGCTTAACCAAGTCGGTCTGGACTTTATCAGAAGAATAAAGAAACTGAGAAGGCCAGACCCAGACCTGTACCAAGATACATTACGGCTGCTTCCTTCCGGACCTGACCGAGTTCATGTGAGGTCCACCCCAGGCCTGACCTTCCCAGGGCGGAGTATCTCATACTCGCCTCTAAAAAATCAAGCTTTTGTCTTGAGCCTTGACGAGCGGGTTTACCCCATGATGTTTATGGGGCGTCTTTTGTCAAAAAAGGACCCATTCCCCCCCTCACATTTCCTTGGCAATTTATGATGAAGCCCTATAGAGTAAAAGGCTTTTAACCTAATAATAGAGGAAAGGAACATGAATAAAAAAACAGGTGCGATCCTTTTGATCGCAGGAACATGTATCGGGAGCGGCATGATCGCCCTTCCCATGGTGCTAGCAGCCGTAGGACTTATTCCAAGCATCCTGTTTATGCTCTTTATTTGGGGCGTCATGTACTTTACCTCTCTTTTTAGCCTTGAACTTAACCTGCAGGCAGGACGGGGCCTTAGTCTTGGAGAGCTTGGCAAACGCTTTTCGGGCAGAGGCGCTGAGGCGTTGGGCGTCCTTCTTTTGAAGTTCTTGTCCTACGCGCTCTTGGCGGTCTTTTTGTATGCGGGAGCGAGCGTTCTTCAAAAACTTCTAACTCAAAAAGGCTCTACCACCACCCTTGTGTCTTGCTACGCTTTAGGGGCCGGCTTTGTGCTGATGCTCCCTATTAAGGTGATCGACTATGTGAACAGGGTTCTCTTCATTGCGCTTCTCGCTGTTGTCACGGTCTTAGTGGGCGGTCTTGTGTCCATGATGTCGTGGGAAAACCTGCCGCTTTTTGGGCCCCATGTGGAACACCTTGCCTCATGGCGTGTGCTGGTCCCTGTGGTGTTTACGTCTTTCGGATTTCAAGTGATTTTTCATACCCTGACCAACTACTGCAACAAAGACGCCCGTATGCTCAAAAGCGCGTTCTTTTGGGGAAGCCTTATTCCTGCCCTTGTCTACATCGTGTGGACGTGCAGCGTCATGGGGGTCATTTATCACAAAGTCCCAAACTTTTACACGCAGATGGCCTTGGGCAAAGTCGATGTGGGAGATCTCGTCAAAGAACTCAGCCACCTTGCTCAGTGGCCTGCCGTCCAGATCCTTGTGTGGTGGATTTCACTTTTGGCCATCGTCACCTCTGTTTTAGGAGTTGGTGTGGGTCTTTGTGAATCGCTTCAAGAAATGATGACAAAGTCCATCTCCTCGCCTTTTATCCGGCAACTTTTGGCAGTAACCTTCACCCTTCTGCCGGCATATTTGATGGTCGTCTTTATTCCCAACATCTTTCTTGGGATGCTGGGGTTTGCCGGAATGGTCCTTGCGGTTATTGCGATCTTGATGCCCGCATACCTTTTGCGTCAGGGACGTTTTAACACATGGTTTTATCCGGTCTTACGCCGCACCCCTTTGATTGGCGTGTGTGCCCTTGTTGGTGTCATGATTATGGTGTGTGAACTCTTTAATATGATAAAGTAAGAGATTTTCATCTTTTACTTGAGATTCAAGGGAAAAGCTCCTATATCAAAGAAGAGTTTTTCCCTTGAGGTCTTGCCATGACGACAACACCGACCACTCCTCCTACACGCAATCTCCAAGGCATCCTATGGAAAACCCTTGCGTGTGCGTGCTTTGCGGGACTTAACGTCATTGTGCGCTATCTCACAGGCGGTGCTGGCGGTACAGAGACCCCTCTTCCCGCCATGGAAATTGCCGGCATTCAAAATGCCATTGGTTTTTGCTTGATGCTACCTTTCCTTTTAGGCAAACATTCTCTTGCGTCCCTTAAAAGCAAACACATTGCCCTCCACGGTATCCGCGTGCTTATGGGGGGAGCCGGCATGGTGCTGCTTTACATTGCCTTTTCCGTTATGCCAACGGCCAAGGCCGTGGCCCTTGGTTTCATGGGGCCCGTCTTTACCGTCATCGGCGCTGCCATTTACCTTAAAGAACGCATGGGGCTTTTGCGCACTTTTGGGATTACCCTTGGCATGCTGGGGGCCTTTCTTATCACGCGCCCCGATCTTGATTTCATGAAAGATGGCGGCGCGCAAAGTGTCACGTTCTGGGCTTTTTTGCTTCCCCTTGGGTCAGCCGCCTGCTTTGCCGTATGTAAAATTGTCGGGCGAGAGCTCACCAATCTTGGCGATAGCGCAAGCCTTTTGACCGTTTACCTTCTTGTCTTTATGGCGCCCGTGTGCCTGATTCCTGCCTCGTTCCATTGGGTAACCCCCGAAGGTGTACAGTGGCTTTGGCTGTTAGCGCTTGGCGTCCTTGCAAGCCTTGCCCACTATGCCATGGCCCAATCCTACGCGTGCGCCGAGATTGTCTTTTTAACACCCTTTGGATTTTCACGGCTTCTGTTTAGTGCGGCGATCGCCTTTGCAGCTTTTGGCGAACTCCCAAAGACCGGTGACTTTTGGCTCGGCACGGCCATTGTGTTCCTTGGCACCGTCGCCATCTGCTATGAAGAAGAGCAAGACAAAAGACGCTACAAGAAAAATACACCTCTCCAAAAAGAAGCACTCGCGTCCGCTTAAAGTCTGCGCTACCCTGAAGGAATAAAATAAAGCACAGGGAGCGCCAAAGCGTGCAGCATATTCTGACCCAAATGAGTCGCGTTCCAACGGGTCGCTCTTTTGGCAGGGTCAGTGCCCTTGTGGGCCCCCTTGTGGAAGTCAAAGGTCTTGAAGAACTCGCTATTATGGGCGCCCTTTTTGGAATCACCCCCCACGTGGGCAAGCCGCTTCTGGCCGAAGTTGTGGGCTTTAGGGGTGAGACCGCCTTGTTGATGCCCTATCACTTTCAAGACGGTATTGGTCCTAAGTGCCGCGTTTCTTTTGTTTCTCATCACCCTGCAATCTATCCGCACACCAGTTGGCAGGGACGCGTCATTAACGCGCACGGTGAACCTTTGGACGGCAAAGGCGCCCTTGTTTGGGGGAACGATGTGTACGCCACCAGGACCCCGCCCCTGCCAGCCCATAGACGCGCTGGCGTGAAAGAACGCTTATCTGTCGGGGTACGCGCCGTGGATACATTCCTCACCTGCTGTAAAGGACAGCGCATGGGGATCTTTGCGGGATCAGGCGTGGGAAAATCTTCTCTTCTTGCACAGATCGCGCGTTATGCTACGGCAGATGTCATTGTCATTGGCCTTATTGGCGAGCGCGGGCGGGAGGTTCGTGACTTCATTGACGAGCAGCTAGGCCCTGAGGGCATGAAGAAATGCGTCTTGGTCGTCGCGACCTCCGATGAATCCGCCCCCACCAGACGCGAAGCGGCCTATATGACCATGACCATCGCCGATTACTTTCGAGACCAAGGCGCCGAGGTCATGTGCCTCATGGACAGCGTCACGCGCTTTGCCATGGCGCTTCGGGAAATAGGCCTTGCCGCCGGTGAGCCTCCCGCCAGTAAAGGTTATACCCCCAGCGTTTTTGCCGAGCTTCCAAAACTCCTTGAGCGTGCTGGACCCGGCCTTGAAGGGCACCCTGGCTCTGTGACCGGCCTTTTCACGATTCTTGTTGAAGGAGATGATCATAACGAACCCATTTCTGACGCCGTTCGCGGCATCCTCGACGGCCATATTATCCTTGATCGTACCATCGCCCAACGCGGACGGTTTCCTGCCATTCATGTCCCTCACAGTGTGTCGCGTATGGTACCGGCCTGCCATAGCCCTGACGAGCAAGAACTTGTGATCAAGGCACGCGCCTCCCTTAGCACTTATGATGACATGGCCGATCTGATTCGCCTGGGCGCCTATAAGCGCGGGGCGTCCCCAGAAGTTGATGAAGCCATTCGCTTGAACCCTCCCCTCGAAGCATTCTTAAGCCAAAAACTCCACGAACACACCTCCATGGATGACGCATTCTTGGCCCTTCATCAGATATTTGACGGTAAAACATGAGCACTTCAAAAGCTCTTTCCCAGCTTCTTGGCATCCAAAAGCATGACCTCGAGATGAAAAAAGAAGTCGTAGGGCGTCTTCAGCACCGCATTGGCGCTCTTGAAAACGAGGATCATAAATGGACCACGAGCCTTGAAAAAGAACGCATTGCCCTTGACGAAGCCCCCCTTTCCAGTTGGGCGTATCTTCACTTTGCAAATCTAGTGGACCAAAAACGTACCCAAATAAAAAGACTTTTAGCAGAACTCGAGCGACAACTCTCTCAAGAGCAAGACCGCCTGCGAGAAGCCTACGCACAAGTGCGCTCTTTAGAGAAATATCTCGACTCCATCGCAGAAAAAGAAAAAATCGCGCTCGACAAAAAAGAGCAAGAGCTTCTTGATGATAGACAAGCCTATAAACATGGCCAAAAACGGCGCCAATCCTCGTCTGCGCCGTAAAAGAACCTCTTTTTAATCTTTCTTAAAAGTTTCCCTTGCTTTTCTAAGGAAAGCCCCTTATAAAGAGCTTACTTCAATGACGCGGGGTGGAGCAGCCCGGTAGCTCGTCAGGCTCATAACCTGAAGGCCGCAGGTTCAAATCCTGCCCCCGCAACCAAGTTTCCTTTAATAAATCTCACACTCCAAGCAATCTCTTTTTGAAAAGACCACATTCTATGACCGTACGCCTCGCGTGTTTGACGCCTACCTGCCAAGGATCCATCTTGCCCGCAACCGCCGAAGACACTGGGGGATATTGTATGCCATGTTTTAATCGGCGGGCGCGTGAAGAACGAGAAGCCCATATCCGGGCCCATCGAAAATATATCAATATTTTTGAAAATCTCACGACTTCCTTAGAGATCATTAAGGTCTTTCATGAACAGCGCCCTCTCGATCCTCTTATGGTTTACCTCCCTTATGATGGAGAAATCTCCGCGTGCTATAAGGCGCTTCGAACGGATGAAACCGCAGCGCTCTTAAATCACGCGGTCAGCCTTTATCGGGCGAATCGTCAAACGGAGGCCAAAAAAATTGCGACTTGTTTGCTTCTTTTTAATAACGCAGATCTCAGCCTTCTTCTGGATCTGATGTGGACCCATCATGACCTAGAGCCCGCCTTTCTTTTTGCAAGCGCCCCGACGCCGCTTCAACAAAAACTACTTGCGCGCTTTTTAGAAGACCCGCGTCCTGAAATGGACGCTTTTCAGTGCCTGACATGGCTTTTTCAAGGAAACCTTGCCTATAAACCCAAGATCCTGCCGTCGGTCAAATCGCTTGTGGGCACTTATGGCCGACCCACCTTTGCCGTGACTCTTGCGGAGCAACCTACATCTGACAACGCTGCCACAAAAAGTCTGCTTGGCGGCGTCACCTTGGGCACACCGGAAGAAACGTGGCCTAGGCACAAAGGCGTCCCTTTAAATCCCGTTTTGCAGCTGCGCGTCAAGGACCTACCTTTCATCCCAGAACCCCTTCAAGGGATCACCCATCTCTGTGTTTTTATTCACCCCAATGATCTGGGACCTGTTTTTGATGAGGAGGGCGGCCTTGTTATCCGTACCTATACCAACGACGCGTTAGTCCCTCTTATAGCGCCAGAAGGCCTAAACAACAGTACCGCGCCCTTATCATTCAGGGCTTTTGATGACTATCCCGGCGGGCTTGAAACCTCGACCCCTTATGATTTCCTACAAAAATTTTCGTCTCCTTATGTGAACGACGGCGCCCCCGTTTATGAATGGCGCCCAGAATTTCAGCATCAATCCTTTTACAGACCGATCCCCTATGAATACAGACTCCTTGGATGGCCGCGCTGGATACAAGACGATGAACGCACCGATGATTCCGAGTTTATCTTGCAAGTGGCGGACTACGGTCTGTGGGATTACAGCGAAACTTCTGCGTTATACCTTTTCAAGCGAAAAGCCACGAACGATTTTTGGGGTCTTTTACAGATCTCTTAAGCGCAAGGACTCTGCACTCCTACTCACGAGATAAGTGATCACAAGGATGGCCGTCCTGAGCTAAAAGAGCCTGATAATAGTGCCATACATTCTCAGAATCACCTTCCGTTAGCCTCTTAAGCACCCTGAGCTCTGGCCAAAAAGTAATAGCTTTATTTGTTGTTTCCAAGCCCCAACACGTATCTCCTTTCCACGTAAGAATTCCCCAAGTTGCGCCGTGCTGCACTCGGTAAACGTCACCTAAATAGCATCCATAAATAGAGGCATACGTGTCTTGGCGCTCTTGTGGAATACTGCCCTTTTGAAAAAGTACTTCAACATCAGACAATAGCTTTTCAAGAACATGAATGCTCTCAGCGGTGCCGTCTAAGCGTATTTTGAATTTTTCCCATGAAAGACCAACCGCCAGCAGTGCTCTTTTATTGGCTTCATTCGCGATCTCGACATTTGCTTCAAAAGCAAGAGATTCCTTTTTTTTCTTCTTAAATCCAACAATTTAATTTCTCTTTGTATTTTTCTTAATCCAGACAGTAGGCTGCAGAGCTATTAGATGACAGCTCTGCAGCCTTTACTTTAAATATCGTCATCCAAATCCATTAACATAGCTTTGAGGCACGCCTCAACCATCTCTTGACGTTTGCGCGTATCAAAGGCTTTAATTTGAGCATTCAGCACGTTGTTTTCTTTCAAAAGTTCAAAAAGATCTTTCTCAAAAGACGTGAAGATTTTTCCAGAAAGTAGGGCCAAATGCGCGTCATTATCCAAATCAAAGTCAGGGATTTTTTTTTGAAAATCAGCAACACCTTTGGCTTGTTCGCGCAAAAGAATCCCGAGCCTGTTATAGATAAGGGTTTTCACGCGCGCAGCACTCTCGTCATTTAAAAGGGGGCGTGGGGCCAAGGTCACTTTGGGTAGAAGCGTCTCGACCAAAAGCGCCTCTAGACCCACGTTGTCTCTATCTGTCCCCTGAAAAAGAACCTGCTTATGATGGTTAATCAGCATACGCGCGCACCGTATAAGATCTGCTGGTGTCCCTTTTTCAAAGAGGGCTCTGATGTCAGGATTTTCTTCCAAAATCTTCTGAATATCCGGCACCAAGAAAGCACTTTGGTCCAGTTTAGGAAAAACGTTCTTGATCAGGACCGCCGACAAATGCACGTGATCGGTTGCCCCTAACCACTCTTTCATATCCATATCGCTTTCGGGAAAAAGTCTTGATTTGAAGCGCGTGATCAGTATAAAGGCCGCTTCTTTTTGTGCCGTCTCGCCGTGACGTTTAAGGGCGTTTCTGATACTTGCATCTTCTTGGATCAGGGCGTTCAACTCCGTTAAACAAAAAAGAGCAGCGCGCACTTGCATGCGGACGGGAAACACGGTTTTCTCTTTTGAGAATTTATGTTGCGCCTTTTGAATCTCCCCCCAAAGAGTATGACCTTCTTTTGAGAGACTTTTACCACTCACACGGATTTTACTGGTCTGACGCATGGCTCTTTTATACTGTGCGTGCTTGCCAAAATAGTTTTGCGCGCAAAGAAAGGGATATAGAGATTCTCATTCGTGTTTGGATGACTAAGGATATCTCTAAAGATTTCGAGCAAAAGAGGTTGATAGGCCGCATCTGAGGCTTCTATTAAAAGCGTTTTAAAGTAAAGGACTGTTGCCATCACCCAAGGGTCTGTGTTGCCCTCTACAAGAGCGTCCATATCTTTCATATAACCCAGAAGCGCTTGGCCACGCTTTTCAATGGTATCAGGACTTGGGTTCTTTTGTTCTTCAAGGCTTAGGTTTTTAGCGCCAAGGGCAAGAAAATTCTCAACAAGGCTTGTCTTCTTGGTCTTCAAAAGGCGCCACGCTTCTTGAAGGGACCCGGCGGGCGTGATCCCTGTAAGCACCCGGTATCCCAACGTATAAAGAGTGACCCTATTAAAATCAATTATCCTGCATCTCTGGCGTCAGGTATTCTCTGTGCACTTGTAGGGCAATACCAAGGGCGTCTTGATACCTTTCTTGGTCAATCAACCGTTTTGAAATCACATAAAGAAACTGATGTGCATCCCCTTTGTCTTTATAGGTTTCAAGTTGCGCTTTTAAACCCTCGGGATCCTTGGCAAAGTACAGAGCAACCTCGTTTTGCTGTCTTGTGACCTCAAAATCTTCACCGTCGATGGGTGTAAACTGGTCGCCTCCTGCAAAGCAGGACGATGCTAGAACAACTGTCAGTAACAGACTTTTCTTCAAGATATTATTTCTCCTTTCGTTAGAACCATTATCTGTGCCTCCCTGTTACTCAAGGGCACGTAGGCGCCTTACAGGCCCGTCACGTCGCCCCGTTTCTTAAGTAATTTCTTAGTTTGAGGAGGTGTCTGTTTTTTCTCTTCAGCGCCCAAGAAGCGCATCTTTGGCATACCGACGAGTTCGCCATTATCTTGCCATAGCTGCAGGAATAAACGCCTGATGAGGGGATCCACCAGCACTCCTTTTTCTTTTTGCGTGCCGGTAATCAAAGCCTGCCACGCTTCCTGATCAAAGGCTTGTGCGTGGTACGCGTTTTCAAAAAAGCAGTCTATTTCTTGAATCAGGAGATCATTCACATAGGACAAAGGCAGCGTCTCTTTTTGCTTTTTAAGGCGGCACCCAAGATCGTCAAGGACGGACACCTCAAGGGCACAAAACGAGTTCCCAAGAAACTCTGTCATAACGCCTTCCCGCGTTAGTACATCTTTGCGTTTTGCCACTTGATCGCAGACTTCATAAAAGACCTCAAAGTGCCTGGCCAATCCTTCAAAACGTAATGGTGCTAGACCATTCAACAACCGCGCCATATGTATTGGTTTTTGTCCCTCAAAAAAGTATAAAAGCGGTGCTGGAAACTGCGTCAGGGTGCTCAACACGCTTGGCCTCAGATGGGAAAGCGCCTCCATTTCCCAGATGAATGCGCGCTCCGTCGTCTCGAGAGAGGTTTGTTCGAAGGCGCTGCCTGGCGTTTCTACCGCTTCTCTCACACCAATAAGGGTTTGCATCACATGATGCAGGTCCTTGATGCCTTGTGGCGTAAAGGTTTCTAGACGCTTGAGCACTCCTTCATAAGTTTTCACAGCGTCATAATCTGTTCGCACACACGACACGAAGCCGTTTGCCTCTTGAAAAGCTTGTCTTTGCTTGAAAGAAAGCGCTGACAATAAAGGTGTCACTTGTGAAGCATGCCCAAATAAGGAAAGAATTTTTTGCGCTTCCCTAGGGTCTTTTGCCAGGGCAGCAGGATCAAAGAAAGTTAAAAACACCGCAAACGACAAGGCTTTTTCTGACCGCTTAGAGAGGTCTTGCCAGGTATGATATTCCGTTGAGGTGTGATCTTTGGGCGCATGTATTTTTAAGGTCCCCAACACGGCTTCTATTCCAGGCAGAGCTGCCACAAGTCGCGCAAGGACTGGGGGATCAAGACTGGCAAGCTCTCCCACAAAAAGGCAACGATTGGATGGACATAAACCAAGCGCCTTTTCCACAGCGCTGAGATGGGGCATCACCCTTGGCCAGTCTTTTTGAGCGTCCAGACAAAAAAGCTGCATCTCAAAACTAGCATAACGCTGCATGTCACGAGGCAGGTCTGGATTGCGGTCAGGGCCGATCCACCGCCCCTGATAATAATAGCCTTCTTTTACCAAAAGATCTTTGGCATGACGCGCTAAACGGCTAAGCTCTGGTACGTCTAACTCTACAAGCGCCTTACATGTATGGTTGTAGGGAAAACGAACCAGGGGCGACAGTCCTTCTACCTTTGTGGCAATCTCAGCCAAACGATCGATTTTCTCGGCCGGCACTGCGCCCAGATAATTTCGCATCTCGCGGACATCTTCGCCTGCAATTAGTTTTCCTGCAAGGACCTCCCAGTGCTCGGCGATGGCACGGGTTTGCTCGGGTTGAAGATTCATAAAAAATTCTGCATTATCATCTGCTGCCCAAAACATATGCCGAAATGTCTTTTGCAAAAGAGCCCAATTTTGGCCAAGGGCTTCAACGCCTTCAAGGGGCGCCTTTAAGAGTTTAGATGGCACACTAAACTTTTCTGGCAGGTCCATAGTGGCGGCGTAGGTCAGCAAATGACGTCGACGCTTTGGATCCAAGTGATAATCTGAAAGGCGGCGATCAAATTTTTTTATATCGTCAAACTGTTTTGGGCATTCATTTTTGAGGCCCACACAGTTTTGAATAAAGGTCAACACGCCCATCCCCATGTTTTCACAACAGGAAAGCTCGTCACCATAAATCCCGCGGATCCATGTTTTTTCTTGTTCGCTTAACGCGTTATTTTCTGGCGCAAGGTATCCCATAACAGCACAGTACGCCTTGTCCTTCGCGGTAGCGTGAAGGCTTGGGTTTTGTGTTCTTTCCTCTTCTTGAAAGGGCGCCGTCGCAATACCTGCGCCACTCCAAAGGCAGGTCAACAGTGCTACCTGGCTGCTAACAATCAACGTTCTTTTAAAAAACCTGGTCATTTCATTTCTCCTAAATCAACACGCAAATAAAAATTCTTAGTAGTTATCTGAATATTTATGGACGTCAAACTTGGCACAAAAAGAAAGAATCCCTTTGCTAACGCAAGACTAATCGATTGACGCTTTTTTGAAAAAGCAAGTCACCATTCATGCAGATAAGGATTTCTAAAAGAATAGAAAGCGTTTTTTGGAAAGCTTGGTGACATCACCAAGAAAGAGAAATCAACACAAGTGCTGACATGCAAAAAAGATACGACAGACGCCGCTGAGATCATAATGGGGGGAAGTCCTCTTTTGGTTACACATAAACTGCCCCCTCTTTAAAGAGTTTGATATATGAACGCAAGCTATTTTTTTCTTTTCCAAAAAAAACTATAAGTATTGGATAAGAAATTCTTGAAGACTTTTTCTTTTAAACACCTCTACGCCCACGGCTTTTTCCCCCGTGACGGGATCTATCAGTGGATACCCCAAAAGAGACGATAATTGTTCTTGGCTTGCAGCATTTCGGTCCTTGGCGCGTTGAAAAAAGGGGCGCGGATCAAAAGACGGGTAAAGGGGATCGAGCTGTGACACATGCGCTTTGATCGCCCGAATCTTGTGATCTTGAAGGGCTGTGTCATAGGGAACCATCAGCAAAGAAGACGGATCACTCAAAGGCCACTCATTATAGGCACCTCGGTAACCGTAAAGGACAGGGGGCTTTAGCTCATTGTTTCCCACAAGCGTGTCAAGAGCGGCCGCTAAAAGCTGGGTTGAAAGACCGTGTGCGCCGTTTGGATCATTTTCACCAGCAAAGAAAACGACATCAGGCGCGAGGTCCTTTAAAACTGTTTTCATACGCATCATGTCCTGAACGCTAAAGGGAGAGAGCCCCGGAATACCGCGCCGCTCATAATAATCTGCCTTAAAGAAAATAAGATTTTGGGAAGGCACCCCCAAAAGACCTGTAGCTTGCGCCGCCTCCCACTCGCGTACAAGGGCTTTGGCTGCCACATTTTTCTTTTTTCCACTGCCTTCTGGTAAAAAGTTCGTCACCTGCAAATAAGCATCAGCGTAAGCGGGTAAAGACTCGCGCACGGCGTTCGCCCCTGTCACCGCATAAAGGATATGAATAGTATTACCCCTCTCTTGCAAGCGCACGAGGGCCGCCCCCATGCTGATCACATCATCGTCGGGATGAGGTGACAAGACGAGGACGCGCTTACCTTCTGGCCAGTTGTCCGTGGTTAAACAAGACGCAAGCCTTCCTTTGAGACCCGCATGGGCTGTTTCAAGCATCTCCCGGTCACATGTGACGGCCTTGGCTGGGAAATGCTTCTCGAGAATCAAGGGCGCCACACGGCAGGTCGCACTTGCCTGACACAGGGCCGCTGTCATTTGTTCTGTGGCCAACAGGCCGTCTTGCCACGCCGTCGTCGTCAACTGACCCGCCGCCCCCGCATCCACGTACCAACTCACCTGAGTGAGGCGTGACAAAAAGGAGGCCGGTATATCAACTGAGGGCTCACTTTCAAGAATCTGCGCCACAACAGGGCCTTTATCTTCGCCAGTTGCCAACACAAGAAGTGTTTTAGCTCCCGCAAATGCCATCGGCGTAAAAGACCACGCCTTGTTGGGCACGTCAAGCGCGCCCTCCTTTAAAGGAGGCATTTCATGAGCCTCAATGAGGCGCCCAAGGGCTTTATAACGGTGGGCAAGCTCGGCTTTTCTATGGTCGGATAAGCTCACCTGGACAATCTCCTCTGTGAAGGACATGCCCGGCTCGACCGCGCCGACGCGCCCCCCTTTAATGGTGATGGTTCCAAGGATGTCTCGCACAGGGTAGGCCGCCCCAAAAGTCAACACCACAAGGTCTGGAGAAGCTCGCTCTTTAGACGCCAAAAAGTCTTTCCAAAAAACAACATCGATTTTTGTTTCCAGTATTTTCTGACCAGGATAAAAGAAAGCATCGTCGCGAGGTGCTCGCACCGCACTGATTTGGCGCAAGGGGTCAAGAAAGTGTTTCTTAAAAAAATAGGCATTGCTTAGGGGATGTGTGCTGCCAAGTCCTTCATACTCATCCATCAAAAAGAAAGAAGCCTTTGATAAATCTAAGCCAGAATCCTCTTGGAAAAGCTGTACAAGCGCCTTGTAAAAGCCTTCCATTTCTTGGCCCGTTGCTACGACAATGACAGCGTCAGTTTTTTCATAGAGGACCCTCACGGCGTGCAGCACCGCGTCATGCGCAAGGGTTGTTAGTTCTTCTTCGCCGTATCGATGAACGGCGTGGGGAATTTCCTGGGGAGGTGTCAATGAGGCCGCACGCATGACCGTTTGTCCTTGAATAAGTCCTAAGCTTTGACAAATGATTACCATGCCCCCTAAGGCCCTTGCAATAATGTGCCTATATCCCATGTTGCGCGTAGCTCCCTTTATTTTGACATTAGGCTAACGCAGTCAGAAAGCAATAACAAGACACTGAAATTCAAGCAAAGAAAAGAAACCATGGTGTGCCGTGGGGCTGCGCTTTTAAAACGCTTCCCCACAGATCAAAGCTTGGCTAGGCGCGGGCCCTTGTTCCATCCAACGGATAAGATGCTTCGTCCCCTAAAAGGTCGGACTGCTTTTTATAAAGGGCAGCTTCTTCTTCCGTTGGCTCACGAAGAACATATCCCCGACCCCAAACGGTCTCGATGTAATTCTCGCCGTTAAGGGCATCAGAAAGTTTTTTACGTAGCTTGCACACAAAAACGTCGATGATTTTGAATTCAGGCTCTTCCATGCCGCCATAGAGGTGATTCAAGAAGACCTCCTTCGACAGGGTTGCCCCTTTACGAATGGCAAGAAGCTCAAGAATGGAGTACTCTCTGGCCGTAAGCCTGACGGGCTTACCCATGGCTTCTACGGTTTTGGCGTTCAGATCAATGCGTAGTTGACCTACTTGGATTAAGGAATTGGGGTGCCCTTTCGAACGGCGGATAATAGCGCGCACGCGTGCAACCAGCTCTTCACGGTTAAACGGCTTTGTCAAATAATCGTCTGCCCCAAATCCAAGCCCTTTGATCTTATCGTCAATATCATTTAGCCCCGATAAAATCAGTACTGGCGTTGAGACCTGCACAGCTCGAAGGCGCCTGAGAATTTCATAGCCGTCCATATCAGGTAAGATCAAATCCAGGATAATAAGGTCATAATCATAGTGGCGCGCGATCTCAAGTCCGTCTTCACCTACGGCTGTCGTATCACATACAAACCCTTCAGATTGCAAGCTCATCTGCAATACTTTAGATGTTGCTTGATCATCCTCAATCACTAGTACACGCATTTATTATCCTCCCATTGGTCCGGTAGACTTGCACCACCTTAATAAGAATGTTAAATGATTTTTATGGATTCGTTAAGAGGTTATTTCAACTTTCATCAAAAAAAATAATATTTTTTTCACAAAACATTGACGATTATTACTAATACTTAAAGAAAACTTGTGCTCATTAATAATTCTGTTTTATACCTTAAATACCCTTTTTTTATTCTTTAAAAATCTGCAAAGAAACAATTTTTATAACTTTTTTTGATCTTCCAATATAACTTTATGAAGCCAAAAACACTTCATAAGTTATAAAGATTAATTTTTTATAATTTTTAAAACTGGTTTGATCATATATCTACTTACTGTTAACGAGGGTCATGCGCCCTTTCAAACACGGTCTTTTTAAGCCCAAGAGAAGAGCTTTCTTTCTTCCGAGCCACACCAGAGCAACCATGTAAGTATTATTAAAATAATCTACAATCTTAAAAATTATTTTTTAATTACCACCCATGACATTTTTTCTTTTTCTCTAATAATTCAATACATTTGCACTACGGCTCCCTTCTTGTCTTCTTTTGGACAACGCTATTGATCAGAATATGAATTTGACAAAATAAACTTACAGCACATATGTATATTGTAGTTATTTTTTAATGGTTTATCAATATAATGAGAATAGCACTTTCATTCTCTTTTCTTTTCGATACAAGTCATGCTTGCCTTCACGACATCGACACCATCAGACGCCACAAGTCTGGCGCCATATATAAAGAGAACTTTAACGAGGCTAATGAATACACAACATCACCAGAGAATCGCACATCTCTCAACGAAGAATTTATACACCTTAAAACACGATTTCCTTATGATCGAAACCTTGACCTTTATCATGCGCGCACAAAACTAACGCCGGGATCCTCTCAATTTCTAGAGGGTATGAATGAATTTTGCCAAAGCCTTTATCTCCCGCGCCTTGACGATGAAAAACTTCCATCTACGATCATTCCTGAGCTTCAAACATATCTGAGATCTTTTACCATCGCTAACCAAAACATTGGCAACCGATTTCAAATAATTCAAAGCCATATTGCCACATTAAAGTCTGTATCAGATAACATGAATAGTGGAACCCGCAAAAACACACACAATCAAGCGGCGCGCACAAGAATGATCGGCCTAGAAAAAAATGTCATTGATTCTTTTAAAGACCTTTATGAGCTATTAAAGCAAAATCAGGCCGGCCCTTGTGCAGACGCACTTGCCGACATCGTTTTTAACACTCTGACGGCCAATCATTTCTCTGCTCTAAGACAAAAGCTGACAAAGGCACTCTATCAGATAGATAGAAAACCTTCTGATTTTCTCATAAAGCACTACGCACAACATCTTGTAGAACAAAAACAACATGAACAGGCGATCCCTTTGTGCACGCCTCTTGTTGGCACACATTTAGATGCAGATCTACCCTTTCAAGCGCCACACGAATGTAATGTCATGCTTATCGCACACTTCAACCATTATCTTTCGACCACGCACCTTGATCCCTGCGATCAACAACAACATCAAGCCTTTCTACGCGCTCAAGTCGAACTCTTTGAGGATTTATTAGGCGCTCATCATCAGAACGATATTCGTTTTTTAATGAACATCTGCTACTTTTACTTGCATTTAGAAGACTAACAAAAATCTCGAGAATACTTCTCCAAAATTGTAGACCTACCGCAAGACTTTCTTTTGAATGTTGACATTACACGACATAAGGTTGAGACACTACACCAACTTTTGGCTGACAAAACAGGAGATCTTGAGCTGACAACAGAATTACTCCTTGCTCGTCAACAAAGAGTGCTTGCGAAAAACAAAAAGATTGCCTCCCACATCAAAGGATTCCAAGAAACTGTAAAGGAAGCTACTCAGAAGTCATCACACCCTACTCCTAAAAAGCAGCCGTCCTCTCAGCTTGCTAGAAACACCCTCAACCACGAGGCAGTGGCCGAGACTGATCATGTGCCTGTGACGTCTTCTCTCGGTGAGAATAAGCCGTCTTCATCCGCTACCAGAGATGAGATGGCGACTTTCTCTCTTAGCCATACCCCTACAAGATCCAGAAAACTACCCAAAACCACTCAACCAACAAAGATTAAAACCAGACCTCAACCACAACTGCAGGCCCAACCACAAAATCAGGCGCCACAACTACAACCGCAAGCACAGCCACAACAACCAGCCATCCTTTATGTAGAGGATATCACCGCAAACAAGCATGCGATTTTAACTTTTTACACGCTTTTTTCAAAGTATCACCCTGATGTGAAAAGCGATAAAAAAGTGACGATCTCTCTTCACGAGATTCAGACTCTTTTTAAAGCTCTTGGTCAAAACTATGATCCCAAGTCCGGCAAAGGATCTCACAAAAAAGCAACACTCAAGTTTGAGGAGGCCGCGACTCCCATGGACGAACAGATGGTAGTTCTCACAAAGGCAACCTATCTTAAGCCCTACCAAATTAAACAATCACGCGCAGCCTTTATCAAGGCAGGACTGTTTCCCAAAGACGCTGACATTTTGGCTAAACTGCGCGTAGAAGGGCTTTTATAAAATTCTCATGAGCCTTCTTTTATCAAACGCCGTCCCTATTCTTGCTGGGTCGGCGTAAGGGTCATGCCAGAACTGTAACTTTTATGAAAAATAAGTGACTTGTGTGTCAGTGCAGGGTAATCTACTGTAATGCACCACGTTTTGTGAGGCCTACCATGCAACGCACATCTCTTCCCTTTCATCTTGTGATGATCCTAAGCGCCATCAGTGTGATCTTTTTTCTTTTAAATATCGATTACGCAGCGGTAAATATGGTCCTTTTACCTGTCGCTCACGAAATTAATGCTGACCTGAATGATCTACAATGGCTTCTAAGCGCGTACGTCCTGATTTGGGCGGCTCTTGTGATTCCAGCAAGCCGCCTGGCCGATACCATGGGGCGCCGAAAAGCGCTTACTCTTGGCATGCTTATTTTCATGATCGGCTCGGCCTTGGCAGGGATTGGACACTCGCTTAGCGTCATCATTGCAGGACGCCTTCTCCAGGGGGTTGGCGGCGCCTTGATGACAGCGCCCGCGTGGTCTTTGCTGTTCACCTCCTGCCCGCCTGAACGTCAGGGCATCATTATCAGTATCGGTCTTTCCTTTGGGGGGCTTGGCCTTGCCACGGGTCCTAATCTTGGGGGCTATATCATCGAACATTTTGGGTGGCGTTGGATTTTCTATATTAATGTGCCTCTGGGGCTCCTTGTTATTTTGATCACCCTTCTTTATTGCCCTAAGGATACAATCCCCCATGAAAAAACACGCCTTAATCCCATCGCGTCCTTTTTCCTCATGGCAGGCGTGTGCCTACCGTTTTATGCGTTAAACCAACTTGAGGTGTGGGGACCGGGCGAGCCTCGCCTCTGGGCCCTCTTTCTCGGAGGCCTCTTGTTCCTAGGCCTTTACAGCTGGCAGGACAAGTACAGCGCCACGCGCCTTATTCCAGGACATCTTTTCCGCTCAAAAGCTTACATCGCCTCTGTGATCGGCATTGGGTTGATGGCTATTTCTTTTTCTATGATTTTGGTCTTGATGGGCCTTTACCTGCAGAATATCCTTGAATACTCCAGTTATCAATCGGGTCTTATTTTCATGGCCATGACCTTGTCTATGGGCTTACTATCACCCATTGGCGGTAAACTTATTGACCTTGTGGGCGTCAAAACACCCATGATTTTAGGCACCCTTTTTGCCTTTGTCAGCTTTGCCTTCAGCGCTTTTCTTGACAAGGAATCCAACCTGTGGTTTGTGTGCCTGTGTCTTTTCCTAATGGGAACGGGACTTGGATCCTTTTTTGCCGGCTGCAATATCGCGGTTTTGCGCGCGGCAGCGCCCCAGGATCTTAGTATCGCCTCAGGCGTTTACACCATGATCATGATGCTCGGGAACACACTCAGCGTTATTCTCAGCACTAGCCTTGTGGTTCTGTGGGGACGGGATACCCTTTTTACAAAACTCCAAGAAGAAGGGATTCAATTGACGGGCGTGCAACATGAAAAGCTTGCCTCTCTCATTGCCAAGGCTGACCTTCCCCAAGACGCCTTTACGGGCTTTGATCCTCACCACATTCCAACCCTGTTCCAAGGTATGCAAGAGGCTTTTGTTCAAGGACTTAGTTGGAACATGATGGGCGGGGCACTCGTGACCCTTGTGGCCTTGGGGGTTGTGCTTTGGGGAATTCCAGCGGGAAAGCCCACCGAAAAGATTGAAGCAGCGCCCTTGCCCCTCTAAGATAAAGGGAAGGTTTTATCTATTAACCCTTGACCTTTTGGGGAATGTAGCGTACGTAGAAGCACAAGATTATTTATAGAGAAGGAATGTGAAAGATGTCCCGTCGTTGCCCCATTACCAGTAAAGGCGTTATGTCTGGTAACAATGTAAGCCACGCAAACAACAAGACACGTCGTCGTTTTTTGCCAAACATTCAAGAGGTTACTTTCCTCAGTGAAGTGCTTGGACCTGTACGTATGAAGGTGTCCACACGCGCCATTCGTACCATTGAAAAGAATGGTGGTCTTGATCAATTTTTTGCAAAGACCTCTAACTTGAAGCTTTCCCCTGAGGCCCGCGCCCTCAAAAGGCGTGTGGAAAAAGCTCAAGCTGCGCGCTCTTTTGCTGCTGCATAAGGTTTAGGAGAGGCGCCTTTTGAGATAACTCAAAAGGCGCCTTTTTTTATCTTGGCCCCAGATCCTCTTCACCTGATCCGTTTTCTCCATACTTGGCCTACCGAAGCCGTTTTATCCCTGACGTTTATCACTTGCTGCCTTAGTCTTTATGGGTTTGCGCGTTTTTTTGGCAAAAGTGGCCTGTACGTTTACGGCATCCTTGCCTTGGTGGTGGGTAATATCCAAGTCCTCAAGGGCGTTCTTTTTTCCTTTAGCCAAACCCCCATTGCCCTTGGCACCCTTGTCTTTTCTTCTACTTTTGTGGCAAGTGATATTCTGACAGAATGCTATGGCAAGAAGGCAGCCCTTAAAGGCGTGTGGCTGGGGTTTGGGGCGATGCTTCTTGTGACAATTCTGATGCTCCTTACCCTTGGGATTCACCCTTTAGATGTACCGCCCACTCATGCTGATTATCACTTTCTTGAAGCCCACCGCGCCATGGAGGTGCTTTTTTTACCAGCCCCCCGTCTGTTGCTCGCAAGCCTAACGGCCTACCTTTGCAGTCAATGCCTTGACATCACGATTTTTGCCGGCCTTAAGACGTCGCGTACGAATGCCCTGTGGGCACGTGCGACCTTTTCTACGGCCTTGGCCTTTCTTGTGGATAATGCGCTTTTCAGCGTTCTTGCCTGGGTTGTGCTTTCACCCACTCCCGTTTCTTGGGACAGCCTTCTTTGGACTTATATCCTGGGCACCTATTGGATTCGCCTACTCGTAGGCCTTTTGTTCCTCCCTCTTCTTTCCCTCATCTGCCGTCAATTGAAAGGACCTCCTCATGTTGAGCTATCCTAATTTTTCTTTTCAGATCACCCACAAGGATCCCCACACCAAGGCCAGATGCGGTGTCCTTGACACACCCCACGGCAGCCTTGAAACCCCGGCTTTTATCTTTTGCGCGACGAAGGCTGCCATCAAGGGGCTTACCCCGTCGCAAATGAAGGACGCCGGGACTCAAATCATTTTGGCCAACACCTACCATCTGCTTTTGCAGCCAGGAAGCGCCCTTGTGGAAAAAATGGGCGGACTCCACAAATTCATGGGCTGGCAAGGACCGATGCTGACAGACTCGGGCGGGTTTCAGATTTTCAGCCTGGGTCACGGCTCTGTTGCCAGTGAAATTAAAGGGCGTCGCATGTCAGGACGCGAGAAAAAACTTTCGCACATCACCGAAGAAGGTGCGACCTTTAGATCATACGTCGATGGACGTCTCCATACCCTTACCCCTGAGTACGCCATGCAGGTCCAGCGGGAGCTGGGGCCTGATTTGGTCGTAGTGCTGGATGAGTGTACGCCTTTCCATGTGGATAAAGAGTATACAAGACGCTCTATGCAGCTGTCCCACCGTTGGGGCCTTCGAAGCCTTGCCGCCTTCAAAAAACACCATACAGGCAAGCAAGCCATCTACGGTATTATCCAAGGCGGCGTCTATCCGGACTTGCGCCGTGACTCGGCGACCTTTGTCGCACACCAACCCTTTTTTGGCCATGCCATTGGGGGATCCCTTGGCGCTGAAAAGGCCCAGATGTATGACGTCGTTGCCATGACGACAGAACTCCTCCCGAGCGAGCGCCCCATTCATCTTTTGGGGATCGGCGGTATTTCCGATATTTTCAATGGCGTCAAATGCGGCATCGATACCTTTGACTGTGTACATCCCACGCGTCTTGCCCGCCACGGCGGCGCACTGGTGCGTGCGGACGTCGACCCCGAAGAACGTCCCGATGGGCGCGAGCACTTGAATCTGAATAACGCAAAATACCGCGAAGACGACCGTCCCATCGACTCAAGCTGTGCGTGCGCAACCTGTGAGACAGCCTCGCGCGCCTATCTCCATCACCTGCTGCGCGCCAAAGAGATGCTCGCCTTGCAGCTTATTACTCAACACAATGTGTTTCATATGAACAGGCTGCTCGCTGCCATCAGAGTCGCTTTGAAAAACGGAACCCTCGACGCTGAGGAAAAGCTGTGGGTTTTACCGTCTCAGAATTAATTGGGAAAAGAGTGATAATCCTCTAGAGCCTCTTTTACAAATCAAGGGGTCCTAGAGGTTTTAAACCTATTCGTCGTTTTCTTGATCGTAAAGATCGCCATGATCCAGCTCTGGCTCTTCCTCCGCGGCTTCGGGTACGGCCTTATACGGCAGGATATTTTGCCAAAGCGCGCGTAGCACCTCTGTCAGCCCAAGCTTAGTCACCCCTGACAACACAAAGACTTTAGCACCTGACGCAGCCTCCAGGGCTTGTCTTTTTTCCTCGATCTCTTCGGGTAAAAGGGCGTCACACTTGTTAAGGGCCAGAATTTCTGGTTTTTTGGCTAAGTGGTCGGCATAAAGGGTTAGCTCTTCCCGGATGGTCTCATACGCCCCCACAACGTCTTCCTGGGTTCCGTCCACAAGGTGTAACAGGACGCGGCACCGCTCAACGTGGCCCAAGAACTTGTGACCAAGTCCAACCCCCATATGCGCCCCTTCAATAAGGCCTGGAATGTCCGCCAGCACAAACTCTTGCTCGTCCAAATACACGACCCCAAGTTTTGGCACTAAGGTCGTAAAGGGATAGTCTGCAATTTTTGGTCGCGCCCTTGTGCACGCAGAAATAAAGGTTGATTTACCAGCGTTGGGAAGGCCCACAAGGCCTGCGTCTGCCACAAGCTTAAGGCGGAGCCAAATCCACATTTCCTCGCCCGGCATCCCTGTGTCAGCGCGCCTTGGCGCTTGGTTGGTCGAGCTTTTAAAGCGTACATTTCCGCGCCCTCCTTGCCCGCCCTTTAAAAGGACATGACGCTCGCCAATGGTCGTCAAATCCAACAGGACCGTTTGCCGATCCTCATGGATAATTTGGGTTCCCACAGGTACCTTGAGGGTAATAGAATTGCCATCAGGGCCCGTCCGGTTACGTCCCATACCATGGTGCCCGCGCTGAGCTTTAAAATGCTGCTGATAGCGGTAATCAATGAGGGTGTTTCCCTCTATGACTTCGATGATGATATCACCACCACGACCGCCGTCACCACCGTCTGGCCCCCCAAATTCGATGAACTTCTCGCGCCTAAAGCTGATACAGCCCGCCCCTCCATCTCCGCTTTTCACAAAGATTTTGGCTTCGTCCAAGAATTGCATCGTTTGATCCTTATTGATTTCTGAGGGTTAGGGAATAGGTAAGAAGGGGACTGCCCCATAAACACGAAAAGGGGGCAACCTTTAAGGCACCCCCTTTGACGTATGTCTTTTGGCGTTGCTTAGTCAGTCAACACGCCAACAAAGGTACGACCACCCTTGCCACGCTTGAACTGAACAGCACCTTCGATCAATGCGAAAAGTGTGTGATCCTTGCCCATCCCGACGTTATCGCCAGGATGATACTTTGTGCCACGTTGACGCACGATGATGTTGCCGGAAAGCACATGCTCACCGCCAAATTTCTTTACACCCAGGCGTCGACCGGCGCTGTCGCGACCGTTACGAGAACTACCTGCTGCCTTTTTCTGGGCCATCTGTTTACTCCTCTACCTCGTCAACTGCACTTATTCAGAAGCTTGTTCTGTTTTCTTAGCGCGTGTTGTTGTCTTCTTTGCGGGCTTGTCTTCTGCTGGCGCTACTTCTGCTTTTTTCTCGGCTGTCTTTTTAGGAGCTGCCTTCTTTGCAGGAGCCTCTACCTCTGCAGGTGTTTCAGCTTTTGCAGGCTTTTCGGCCTTAACTTTTGCTTTTACTTCAGCGCTTGCCACAAGCTTGCCACCTACTTCGATGCCACCGATTTCAAGGACTGTCAGATCCTGACGGTGACCAGCCTTACGGCGATATCCTTGGCGACGACGCTTTTTGAAGACGATGATTTTATCGCCGCGTGTCTGCTCGCGAATCACAGCGTGTACAAGTGCTTTGTCCACAAGAGGCGCACCCACGGTGGCCTTATCCGCATCACCAAACATCAAAACGTGATCAAGATGAATGCTTTGACCTGCTTCACCTTCGATCTTTTCGACCAAAACGACATCTCCAGGGGAAACCCTGTATTGCTTGCCGCCTGTTTTTACTACTGCAAACATCTTAAAACTCTTCTTTGTCTGTGGTGTCTGTATGTGCTTTTTGCCCCACCTTGGGAATCATTGGGCACAAAACGACACAGCCCTTTACGTCAACTGCCTCTATTCAGTATAGTTCCTTGAGGCGAGTGTCAAGTTATTTGGGAGTGAAAAGCGTAAAAATGTCCTCTACCGATGTTCTGGATCTCGCACAGGAAAGCGTTTTCGTCCTTTTAAAGCTGTGCACGCCTTTGATGTTGGCAGCTTTGATCACGGGTTTGCTCATCTCGTTCTTGCAAGCCCTTACCCAAATTCAGGAAATGACCCTGTCATTCATTCCTAAAATGTTTGCAACGTTCGCGGCCATGCTGTTTTTGTTTCCCTTCTTTGGGCGCACGCTTGGCAGCTTTACCCATGAGCTGTTTGATCGCATTGTGGGGCTTGGCGTTTCATGACGTCTGTTAAAAGCCTCGTCCTTGCAGATTTTTATAGTTACATTCTGGTGACAGCGCGTCTGGGGGGCCTTCTTTTCTTTTCCCCAGGTTTTTCCGAGCCCACAATCCCACGCAGCGTTAAAGCGTTGGTGGTGCTGGCCCTAGGAACAGCGCTCACCCCTTTTATCCTGCCAAACGGCGTCACTATGCCCCAAACAGGGCTTGAGTCTGCTTGGCTTTTGATGGTGGAAACCCTTGTAGGTTACACGGCAAGTCTTGTTGTACGCTTTCTTTTTTCGGCCCTTGATCTCACGGGCTCTTTGATTGGTTACCAAATAGGACTTGCCAACGCCTTTGCTATGAGCCCAGCAAGCGCCCAGCAAAGCGCCCTTCCCGGTGTATTTCTTGGCACCACAGCCATTCTTTTTATGCTGCTTTTGGATATGCATCATATGATCATTCAGGCGTTTGTACACAGCTATCAAGCTTTGCCGCTGGGAAGTGCAGGGCTTCCTTTCTTTGCAGAACGGGGCGCAGGGCTTTTACTAGAGGCCGCCACCACCAGTATCACCTTGGGGTTGCAACTTGCGGGTCCTTTTCTTGTGACGATTCTTTTCTTTTTTGCCGGAGCCGGCCTTGCCAATAGACTGGCCCCGGCCATTCAGATTTTTTTCGTCAGCCAGCCGCTTCAAATCCTTTTGGGATTCTTTGTGATGGCACTCACCCTTCCAGCGCTTATCACCCTTTTTTCTCAAGCCCTCCCCGAAAGCCTCGGGGCTTTTTTCTCGTTCCTTTATTGAAAAAAGGCGTCTATTAGTTTTGAGCCAATGCCTGGCTTTTTTTGGGCCCCCTCTCCCGTTTTATGCTCTTGATCAAAACTAGGGGTCCGCGCCTTATAGGGATTTGTCATAGAAGCAAGAGAAGCTTCTTCCCCATGGGACGACCGGCCATGTCGGGTTTCACTTTTGCGGCGCGCTTTTTTAGAAGGTAGCACATCGCTACTGTCCGTCCTTGAAAAGGAAGACATCCCTTTTGCACTTGGTGAGGCTTTTTTCCTTTGAGGCGCAACATACGATGTGGCGCTTCCTGACGAGTGGCTTTCTTTACTTTCGGGTGATCCTTCACTTTCTTGAGCGCGCAACTGGCTGCGCCTTGCTTCGATAGATTCTTTAAAATCCTGCATCAACGTCGCAACAGAGCTCATGCCGACCACATAGGTCAACTGGGCAGAGGCAAGTTTTTCTGGGAGGAGACCATGAGAAGCAAGGTGATGTCTTGATGTCACGCTCCAAACAGACGTATGCAAAAGCGCCAACATCATGCTGTAGCCCTCAAAAAATTTGTGTAAGTGCTCTAAGGTTTTTGATGTCTCAATGAGGATATTATCGGAAAATCTTCCTTTATCAAGGTCAGTATAATGCTTAAGAGCTTCTTCAAAATCATCCGCAATGTATAAAAGGGTCCGCAAAATAATAGGAGCATCATGGGTAATCGCATCCTTTTTTCCTTGCCCCACTTCTTGATAGTATTTTTTGAAATCTAAGCTTTTGAACTCACCATAAACCTTCTCTGTTGGACGATCTGTACGGTCTTTCAAAATAATATTGCGCTCTTTTTGTTGCTCTAAGTCCCAAAGAAAAGTCACTTTTCTTTTATCAAAGGTGTCTAGGGCTGTAAGAATACTCACATGCTCAAGAGACAGTCCTCTTTGGGTTGAGAGAGGAGAAGGAGTCCCGGATCCAGACGCATTATGCGACATAATTTGTTCCACCGGGAGATGAGGAACACGCGCCGTCGGTGATTTTCTTGAGGACGGAATCCCTAACGCCCCTTCTTTAGCTCCTTCTTCTGACTTGGCACTCCCTCGAACTCGTTTACTAAGCTCTGTAAGTCTTTGATTGCATACATGAGCTTTGGCGATAGGGCCCAAATCAAGGGGTTTAAGGGTGCGACACGGTAACCCTCCCTCTTGGAAAGAAGAGATGTCTTCGGGCTTTAAGGGTCTCACAAGGGATCTTGGACGCGGCGATTTACGACGCTCTGTTTGCGACGTGATCGGCTGGTTGTGGATAATTGTTGGCATCGCAAGCGCTCTATTTGAGTCTTCTCCGCAAACAGGTTTTTGTTCGTTTTCTTTAAGCATGCATAGGGCCGTTGTCAGATTATCAAAATCAATATTGTCAAAACTTCCCACTTCTTTGAGCGAGCTGGAGGCAGAATTTTGGAGATCATTTTCAGGGGTATCGCTTTTTTTGGGAAAAACAAGCGCACTATTCTTTGTGTCAACAAGCGGCATTTCATAAGAGCTTTCATCTTCAAGTTTGCCTACCACTACGTGAACTTTTCCCACACGTGATGGCACAATAACAGGAAAGCGTCGATTGTCAGTTTCTGCATTATCACGTGGACTTGTTTGGGGTGATTTAGATCTGAGGGGGGATTTATCTCTTGCTTCAATGACGTGGGGTAATCTGCGGTGCTGAGTAGTATGTAATGGGCTCATGAGCCTGTCCCCTTCATCAGTTCCATGGACGATGTCGATCCCTATGGATGATGAGATAAAAACCAAAGTATAAAAAAGGTATGATCTATGTGACATGTCCATATCCTGTTTTGGTTGTGCACGTTTTTATTATTTTAGTAATCTGTTAAGAAACTATTACAGAAATTATTGACTATTGGTAAATAATTTAACTTAACTTATTAACGCGCCCTCGTTGATAAACAGACGTTTTCTTGAACTTAAATCAGTATATTACAAGAAAGACTAAACCAGTTTCTTTTGAAGAGAAAGGAGTTTTCCTAACATAATGTCACGAAATAGCCCCCTTTCCACACTTCATTTTTATTCTCTTTTCAACGCCCATACTAATTTTCTTATATTTTCCTTCTTTATAAATAAAAGAAGGGCTGCCATTTTTAGTTAAAGGCCGATGACTTGTTTGAATTTGTGGCCAAATCCCTTCTTTTTTCTGGGAGACAGATCAGCAGGACTTATAGGTTCTCGTGGTATATCAACAGATGTTTCTTGCGTTTGAAGCGAGTGTGACGAAGAGGTCATCGCTGTTTTACTATTTTGCCTAGATAGCTTTTCAGCACTCCTGCGTTTTTCTTTGCTTCCTCTCTTTTCTTTTATACTGTGCGTGTCATCGCTTTGCTCACCCATGACGGTTTGAGTTTCTTGAGAGCGAGGCGTTGCATTACTTTTTTTAAACTTTGAAAGTTTTGCATCAGAACTGCACTTGGGCGTTGTACTTCCCGAAGTACTATCGCTGCTATCTGACAAGACTTTGATCCCCCCTTGAGCAGCCTCCATTTGTTCATGTCTTAAATGAAGACACTCTTGAAAATCTTGGACAACGCTCAAAAGCCTTCGAAGGCCCGTTACGTATGTCGCTTGTCCTTTTTGCATCCGCTCTACTGTAAAATCTGGTTCAGATAAGAGTTTTTTTGGCACCACACTCCAAACAGACGTATAAAGATGAACCAACATTAATCTGTATGTGTCGAAAAACCGGCAAACATTTCCCAGCATTTTAGCTGTCTCACAAAGACCGGTGTCAGAAAGTCGTCCCTTCTCCATGGTGCCATACCACGTAACGGCCTGTTCAAAATCTTCAGCAATATACAAAAGGGTCGTCAGAATTACGCCAGAATCCTTCGCAACAGAAGTACTTTTGCCTCGCTCAGCCTCGGAAAAATAATCTTTAAAATTCAACTCTATAAAATCTCTATAAACCCTATCAGTAGGCCTTCCAGAAAGAGACCTTAGAATAACATTGTTGCTTTTCTGTTGGGCGAGATCCGCCAAAAATACGCTTTTTTGACGATCAAATATTTCCATGGCCACAAGAAAACTCACGTGTTCAGCCGATAAACTCTTAACCAGTGACATAGGAGACACTCTTTCAGAACTTGGGGATGACCTGCTGCCAGACGCGACAGGTAAAACAGAGACAGGCGTTTTATGTAACTTACTCAACTGATCTAGTGGAATACGAGGCACACGTGGCACCGACGGGATCTCGATTTGTACAAACGATACGTCACTTGTGTCTTCTTGAGCTGATAAAATTGCAGACGGCGTAATCCCGTTATTCCCTCCCTCTTTGACATGTTGGCTCAACTCAACAATTTCAGAATATTCCCCGCAAAAAAGGCCAATTGCTGACAAATCAAGGTGCTTAATATGGCCCGATTTTTGCTCACTTAACAGTGACACCTCATCCCACTTGATATGCATGTCAAAAGACGTTGTTGGTCCCATATCAGGCGCTAATTCATCGCCTGAAGCATCATCGATTGGCAATGGTTCATGCCCAAGCAGCGTCGGCAAGGTCGACAAGGAATAAGTTTCTTTTAAAGTAGTTGCCGTGCGCTGTTGTCGCTCGGGTGTTTGCAAAACTTGGATTGCACCAACAACGGCTTCCAGACTTGCATGTCGTCTTGCGCCGTCCTTCATCTGATGCAAGTCATATGATTGTTTTGGAAGCGTGCTTTTAAGAGAGCGCATATCTTTATGAGAGGAGACTTGTGTAGCGTTCTTTGAGACACTTTCAGCAGGTGACATAGCAACCGTGCGCAAAGAGGATGTTTTAACAAACGCTGGTCGTGGTTCTTTTCTTGAAGAGGTTGGCAAGAGACGCGGCGACAATAAATGCTCAACTCCTTTTGCCTTACTGCCTACACACGACCTTTCTGAAAGGCGAATACGAGGCGGCGATTTAAAAGAGTCAGTTTGCTCTCTACCTATAAAACTTTCTCCCGCAACAGGGGGCATTTGAGGGCTTAAAGATGCAGGAGAGCGCCTTTTGCCCGTTGTAGGAGATGTCGACTCTCTTTCAAAGTGTGAAATAAGCGTGCTTGTGTTTTTGGGAGAGCGTTCTAAATTTTCTCCTTCGATCACCTCGCTGGCATAGGTTGTAGCCGCAAGACATGTGGAAGACATAAGAAATAGATTTTTAACAAAAGAAGTTCTATAAGACATTTTTTCATCCTGTACGGATTGTACATGTCTGCATTATTTTTGTAAGAAATTAAAAATTCGTACGCAAAAAACTGCCAAATGGTAAATATTTTCCTTTTCTCTTCTTTTTTTCACTGAGAATAATCCCCCTAGAATTCTTTATTTTCAAAAACCTTATTGACTCAAACGTAAGCACTAATGAGAGAAATAATCTCAAAAGAATTTTGACCCATAAAAAAAGGCGCTTTCGCGCCTTTTTTTATCTTTTAGCGATATTTCATTAATAGTAAATGAAGCTTAGAGCCTGCTCTACTTGCATACCTACAACATTTGGCATGTCCCACTTCATGGGTGGAAGATCAGCATGCCTAAACTCTCTATACAGAGGTGAAAGGCTTTTCAAGATCACAACCGTGTTATTCGCAGGATCGAACCAGTTTTGGTTACGCCTTTCAAGTTCTGTCATATTCTCGCCCCTGTCACTAATCGTGATGGTGGCAGTTTTTTTCTTGTTATCCAAATAAGAGCGCGGTGTTATCAGGTACATCACAGATTTACGCTGACTGTCTGTGGTTTCCCGCGAGAACAAGAGCTGAACGCCGGGGATGTCTTGCAAGACTGGGAACCCTGATTTGTCTTGAATATCAATACGCTCACTGATACCACCAAGCATAATTGTCTCCCCCAGGGCCACTTGGATGTTGGTCGTGACCTTACTGAGTCCCACATCTGTCCAGCGCTGTGTCGGATCGTTGGACAAGAAGGTGTTGTCGGTGATCAAACTTCCGTAAAGAGCGATATCAAGGGTCACCATATTACCTTCAAGGGCTGAAGGGGTGACCTTAAGGGTTGTTCCCACAGGCACCTTTTGGATAGTACCACCGTTTTGACCGGTCAAGCCCAAGGTCAGCTCACGACCCGAGAAAAATGTTGCGGGTTTACCCACAGACGCAACAAGCGACGGACGTCCAACGACCTCAACATAGTTGCGCTCGGCATTGGCAATTTTCAAGCTGTAGTTCAGCGTAGAAAAGCTAACACCTTGTGTAAAGACGCGCGTTGTCGAAAGACCATCGGCAATAGGATTAATCCCCGACCCTGTAAGGGCACCGGCCGCAGCTGTTCCTTGCAGGAACCCAAAGCTCTGGGAGGAACCGCCGCCTGTGTTATTCGACTTCGACCAGCCCTTACCATAGCTGCCAGGTGACAAGGACACATTCAGACCGTCTAAGATGTTGTTACCCTTTGTGGTTTGACCTTCATCACTCACACGCAGCACCACTGCGTCCAAAAAGATCATATCGCTTTGAGGCGCTTTGGCTGGTGCAACCTTAGCAGCTGGGGCTTCGTGATGAGGCGCGGCTCCAGCAGCACTCCCATCAGGTGCGCCTTGGCCTTCAGTACTGGCCGTGGGTGCATCGGGCGCTGCTTCTGCGCCGGCGGCTGCTGCATCAATATCCGCACTGGGATTTGGCGCTGCTTCTGCTTGGGCAAGAACAAGCCCGTTTTTATAAAGGGTGTTCCATTCCTCAACACGCTTTTGAGTGCGCGCAATATCTGCATCTGCTTTGTGACCATTTTGGTACTGTGCAAGCTGCTCGAGGGCTTTTTCCCCTTTTCCGGACGCTGCTAAAATCATGGCTTCTGCACGCCTGACTTCTGGATTTTGAGGGGCAAGGGTGGCGGCCCTATTAATCGCCATGCTCGCAGACTTGACGTCACCCCTTTGATAGGAAACATAAGCAAGCTCGTAAGCAGCGTCTTTGTTGTTAGGCTCCATGATCAAGACATTGGCCAACTCTTCTTGAGCTTTGGCATAATCTTTTTTTGCTGAAAACACACGCGCAAGCTGCAAGGACGCCATCATGTTGTTGGGATCATATTTTAACGCTTGCTCAAAGGCGGCTTGGGCCAGGTCGTACTGCGTAATATCCCCTTGTTTTGCATGCAATTGATAGCTTAAACCATTAAGATAGTGAATCCACCCGTTGGTTTGATCTTTGAAAAGGGCAAGGTTAAAAGACTTAGAAGCCTCTTGGTAGTTACCAGCTAAAAGAAGCTCTACACCCTGTTTAAGATCTTCATTCATATGACCTTTTTCAGCCAGCATCTGCTCAACTGTGCGCGCCGCCGGCTTCTCTGTACCTTGGGCCACCTTAGATGATGATGTGGATTGCGGATGATCACACCCCGATAAAAAGGCTCCCATCACACCCACAAGGGTAAGATAACCTACAGATGTTTCACGAATTTTTTTCATATACGACCTCCCGTTATGTTGTATGAGGAAAATTTTAGAAAAATTATACAAAATGTCAATTCTTTCTCAACGTTTCTTAATTTTATCTCATCTCTTTTAAAAAATATTTCACAACCCTTTTAATTTACTTGGTTTATCCGTTGCAGTTTTACGTCACCCCTCCCGACAAATCAAAACACCTTTGTGTCGTATTTTGCTCTTAGGGGATAAGCGTTGCCACCACCTCTTGGCACCCTTTTGAAATAACGTCTTTTTTTTAAGAAAAACATCGCACCGTTTGTTAAAAATTTACTTAATATTAACAATTATGCGACCATACTTGAGATCATAACCTTAACAAAGGAACTCTCCATGAAATCGCTTCTTTTGATCTCTTTAACTGTCTCTTTAGTTGCCTCCAATGCAGCCCTTGCCAAATGTCCTGTATTAGATTTGCAAACACTTCCCAAAGCGCTGTGCGCCGATCAATCATCCCCTATGACACAAACAGGGGGTAACATGGCGTATGTGAGCAAAAACGCGGCAAATGCGACCTGTGCTAAAGATGCTCAATCTTTATCATTTAAGAAAAAACTACAAAGCCTTTTCAAGGGAAGTAAGGACTACAATGGAAAAGAGACAATCATCCAACAGGGTGTATATGCCTGTGACTATACCCTCCCTGCGTCTTGGAAAGAAGCCTTGGGGACAGGGGATTCCACTTTTAGTCTTAAAGCAAAAGTGGGTGAATCTGTAACGTCAGGCATTTCAAGCCAATCCCTATGCCCTAAGATCGACTGGAAAGCATTCAAAGCACTTGAAGAAGGAAACACGCTCTCTGTGAAAATGGGGATTATATCTGGGGGACAGACTCTTGAATGGGATCTTGCAAAAAAATTAGACAAAAAACTTTTGTCTAAAATTTTTGGCTCTAAAGCTCCTTCAGATGCAACTCCTTTAACAGGAACGTCCCGCATTGAAACTCCCTTCAAAAATGAATGTACTTACACCTACCACCCAGATGGCAAAGAGCAAACACTAACCCTTGTGGGCACACACGTAAAATAAGCGTCTCGGGGGATCTTGATTACAAGATCCCCCACTTTTTTGAGACCTTTTCTTGCAAGTGCACCCATTTTTCATTTTACCTCACCCCCTGTCCCTCCCATCTTCAATGTGTTAGTTTTTCTTGAGGACTCTATGAGTCTTGTTGCCCTGCGTGCATTCAAGGAGATTTCCATGAAATTCGGTTACACCATTCTTTACGTCCCGCATCTTGAGGACGCCCTTTCCTTTTATGAAAAAGCTTTTGGTCTTACGCGCAAGTTTGTTGCCGAAAGCGGCTTCTACGGCGAGCTTGACACAGGAGCAACCACCCTTTCTTTTTGTGAAGAAGAGCGCCTCACGGCAGAGGGAATCCCTTTTCACCCCTCGCGACCTCACGCCCCTCCCGCAGCGATGGAGATCGCCTTTGTCACAGAAGAGGTAAAAGCCGCCTATCAACGCGCTCTTAATGCTGGTGCGCTCTCTGTGCGTGAGCCAAGGCAAGCTCCTTGGGGACAAGAGGTCGCGTACGTGAGAGATTTAAACGGCGTTCTTGTGGAAATTTGTAGCCCCATTTAAAGAAAATGCGGAAGCCTTGCAGGCCTAGAGGGTTTTCCCTTTACGCGCAAGGACATAGGCTTGCACTGTTGGAAATGGGACGAGGCGATTTGTATCCTCTGACCATCCTTGAAAAAGCCTCTCCCACGCGCTCACACTTTCTTATGACATGACTTTCTTTTTAAGATCCTCTCGCTGCCATTCTTCAAGCCCGCGAATCAGCATTTCTTTGATTTGTTTAGGGGTAGCCTCAGGTTTTTCAAAAACTACCCCAACTTCTTTATAACCCGCTTCCTTATAAAGCGTGGCAAGAGCGCCGCCGATATCATAATCGACCCCAAGGGCCTTTCCCAAATTGACCAAGGCATCGATGCACGCATGATAAGACACATCATTCATATAATCACGCGACTTGCTCATGATGGACTCTTGAGACACCACGACCCCACCTTCCTTTAATAGAGGCAAAAGCGCCCGTATAATCTGCCTTGGGTTCTTCACGTGCATTAATAAAAGGCGCATATGAACAAGATCAGCAGCTTGAGCAGGCAATCCCCTTAGCATCCCGATCTCACCTTGGAAAAAAATCACATTTGTAAGGCCCGCGTTTTGCACACGTTTTTTGGCAAGATCCAGCTGCCCGCCCCTTTGATCCAGTGCGTAGACGTGTCCCTGCCCGCCCACCGTTTGCGCTAAGAAAGGCAGCATAGCCCCGTTTCCGCATCCAATGTCCCAGACAACATGTCCCGGTTTCAAGCCGGCCTGAGTAAGACACTTAATACTGTTTTCCTTGAGAATGTCATGCTGCAGATCAAGCCTCTGATGGCCAGCCGTGCCGACCTCAAGGGCGTAAGTTTGGTCCGTTGTCATAGGAGCCTCCCCTTATTTTCTCAAAATCATCATACGACGCACAGGTATTTCCCTCAAATCAAAGTGTAGAAAAATCCTTTTATCAGAAAAATAGGTCGGCTTTTTAGATAGAATCTTAGGGAAAATGGTGGGCGCTACAGGGCTCGAACCTGTGACCCGCTGATTAAGAGTCAGCTGCTCTACCAACTGAGCTAAGCGCCCCCAAGAGAGTGTCACCCTTTTAACAAAGAAATAGGCCTGTGTCGAGGATTTCTTTAAAGATTTTTTCAAACGCCCTTTTGCCACTTTTGTAAAGAAAAACCCCATTTTTCTTGAGTCAAAAAAATAAACTTAAAAAAAAATTCTTTCTTTCGTCTTTTTTTCTTGCCTTCTATACAAGTTAGTTCATAATGTCGTCGAGTTTAGATAATTCTTGGTTTGCGTTATGCGTTAACCTAGGGCTGGTTTTTCCTCGTGCATCACTGCGGTGGGTCGAGGTTAATCTGAGATAGGTCCTTAACTTTGCGCATTAATTTAGAGTTATGAGTTTGTTTCTTAAGATGTATCTTTTGGAAAAAACTACTGCTACACTCACAGTTGACTCTTTAATGGATAAAGGGTCACAGGCGTAAATTAATTGAAGGAATGACCTACATGACGACAGGCACAGTAAAGTGGTTTAATAGCACTAAGGGTTTCGGCTTTATCCAACCAGAAACAGGTGGATCTGATGTATTTGTGCACATCAGTGCGGTAGAACGCGCAGGACTTCGCGATCTTCGCGAAGGTCAGAAGTTGACATATGAACTTGTAACACACAAGGGAAGAACTTCTGCTGACAACCTAAAGCTTGCGGACGCTGCCTAATACCCAATCACAATAATCCGAGTTTCCTGCACCAGACAAAGTACGCTTTGTCTGGTGTCTTTTTCGTAAGGACATTTAATGACACAAGATTTTAACGGCTTTGGTTTGCCAGCCAAGCTTTTGCAGGCTCTTTCCCGCCTCAATTTTACAACGCCGACCCCTATTCAGGAACAAGCGATTCCTGTGGCTCTTGAGGGACGGGACATTCTTGGCTCTGCTCAAACTGGTACAGGCAAAACAGGGGCGTTTGGTATTCCTGTGGTCGCACGTCTGCTTGCAAATCCCAAGGAAGGCGCCCTTGTGCTGACGCCTACCAGAGAGCTTGCAAGCCAAGTTATGACAGCGCTTCAAAAAATGATCCCCGACAAGGAAATTAAGACAGCGCTTTTAATTGGCGGAGACTCGATTTTCTTCCAACAAAAACAACTTTCAGCACGCCCCCGTCTGATCGTCGCGACCCCCGGTCGCCTCAATGATCATTTGGCTCGGGGTAGCGCTCAAATTGGTCATATGCACACCCTCGTTTTGGATGAAACAGACCGTATGCTTGATATGGGTTTCGGTCCACAATTGGAAAAAATTGTCGACTATTTACCCGAAGAGCGTCAAACGTTAATGTTCTCGGCCACTATGCCCGCTCAAATTGAACGCCTTTCTGGTGCCTATCTCAAGAACCCCGTGCGCATCAGTGTCGGCTCCTTGAATGCACCTGCCAAACAAATACAACAAGAGCTTCTTCAGACCACTGACGCCGACAAGTATCAAAATCTCGTGTCGCAGTTGGATCAACGTGACGGCTCTATCATTATCTTTGTGAAAACAAAGTTTGGGACCGAGCGCCTAGCTGAGCGTTTGTCGAAAGAAAATCAAAGTGCAGCCGCCATCCACGGTGACTTGCAACAAAGAAAACGTGAACGCGTCATTCGTTCTTTCCGCAAAAAAGAATATCGTATTCTGGTTGCAACGGACGTTGCGGCCCGCGGTCTTGACATCCCCCACGTGGCCCACGTCATTAACTATGACCTTCCCCAATGCCCCGAGGATTACATCCACCGTATTGGACGGACAGCGCGTGCGGGTGCAGACGGCCAAGCCCTGAACCTGATTACACCCGCCGATCGCGGCAAATGGAAGGCGATTCATCGCCTTATGAACGGCGAAGATGTGGAATCTCCTGCGTTTGAAGCGCCTCGCAAGGGCGGTGCGCGTAAATTCTCACGTCCAGGATCCTTTAAAAAGGGATTTGGCAAGCGACGTGAAGATGACGGCGGCTTTAACAAAGAGCGTAGCAGTGATCGCCGTGACCGCGGTGACCGCGCGTTTGGGGATCGCCGCACAGACGGTCAACGTTCCGAACGACGTGAGCGTGATGATCGCGCGTTTGGGGAGCGCCGCGCGGACGGACAACGTTTCGAGCGACGTGAAGAAAGTAATTCTTTTGCGCCGCGCCGGGAAAAGCTCTCTTTTCAAAAGAAAGAGTCCTCACAGGATACAGACGCACGCCCGTCACGTCGCGATGACCGCGGTGACGCCACTTCTTTTGACTCAAAAGCCAAAAGAGCGCCCTTCAAAGAGTCTTTCAACAAAGAAGGCCCCAGAGGTAAGTTTAGCGAGCCGCGCACAGGCGAGCGCCGTGAACACGGTGATAGCGCATCATTCTCAAAAGGGAAAAAACGCCCCTTTAAGGACGGTCCTGCCCGCCCCTTTGCCGCGTCTAAAAAAGATGACGGCGCGCCTTTTAAGAAAAGAAATAGTGGTGAAGCCCCCAAAGGCAAACCATTTACAAAAGCTAAAAAATCGCGCCCTGGACCAAAGTCCCCCGCTTGGGATCAGCCCCTTTCTCGCGTTTAAGACTGAAAAGGGGGCCACGGCCCCCTTCTGTTTATTCCCGCAGTTTAAACCAGGCCGAAACGCCTCTTTCATACGGCTCCGGCCACGGGTACGGATAGAACGGCCCTTCAAACTCCGCGAGATCTACAAGGCGCGAGACTCTCTCATAAAGCCAGGGCGCTTGCCGAAACTCTGACGGCAATACCGCGAGCACCCCTTCAGAGGTTTGGATCCCTTCAAAAGAAAGACCTGCTGAAAACTTTAGGGTTAAAAATTGCCGCCGGTAGTCCCGGTCTAATGGCACACCTTCTGGAAATTCCAAGGTGATCTCTGCCACAAACCGTGTTCCCTTTTTAAAGGAAAGGGCGACGGTTGCGCTCTCTACCTCATATTCTTCACGGCCATCATCATAAACATTCAGATACCCGCTTTTTGCCTGTACGCTCTTAACCTTCTTTAGCTCCTGCCAGCTACGTGTCTCAAGATCTAGGATCAAACTCACCTCAGAAGTTCTGCCTTCTGCAAAGCCAGGAATAT
This sequence comes from Alphaproteobacteria bacterium, assembly GCA_013911655.1. Lineage (GTDB taxonomy): Bacteria > Pseudomonadota > Alphaproteobacteria > Caedimonadales > UBA1908 > JACESU01. The sequence continues at coordinate 258,654 of JACESU010000001.1, read as the reverse complement.
CAACACGGCACTGCCACTGGCAAAGAGTCCTACCACCTGATTCAAGATCACGCAGAGCAAAAAGCGAAAGCTCCCCTTGAACCGTGTCCTTTAGACGGACCGTGTAAGACTTTTCTTCCTTTTGAGACGCTCTTGTACAGGCTTTTTTCCACCGTTCCCAGAACCTCATTTTTCTCTCCTTTACTTAATGGTTTCAAAGAAAGGCACCACACCCTTCCTTTGACCTTTTAAGGGTGAGGCACCCACATTAGCCATAGGCATGCCATCAACCTTTGCCCTAAGAAGACGTCTCGTCCCATAAGGCAAAAGGGTGCATATTTATGATGTCTGCCCTCAAACTTCAAGGAAAATGTGTCGTTGATTTGTTCATTCAGGTTTTTAAATAACCCTTAGGGCTTTGGTAAAAACCACGCGGTGATCGGTTCTGTATAAGCCTCTGGCCACGGATCCGGATAGATTGGCCCCTCAACGAGCGACAGAACCACCAGAGGTGACATCTTTTGTCGAAGCCACTGGGGATCGCGAAAATCCGATGCGATGACCGTGACGTCATGATCCGTCACACAGATTCCCTTTGTCACGCCCTCAGCATAAAAGTAAAGATGCCTAAGTATTTGATTATAATCATATCCCAAAGGAATTTCTTCTGGAAAAGCGAGTGATGCCCCTACCCTGAAACGTTGATCTTTTTGCCGTACTAAGGCCAGCTTTAACGTGTCGATGTCATAAGTACTTTTATCATCTCCATACGTCATGACAAGTTGTCCCTCGCTTGGCGAGGTAGACGTTATCCTTTTAAAAAAATCCTTTTTGATGCCAGACACGGCTTACCTTTCCATAAAAATCGTGCCTCTATTCCTTACTTTTTAAAGGGAATCACACCCTCTAGGCACCGCCAAAGATAAAGTTCTCCCTGTGGGGGTATAAAACCTTTTGCCACATGGACGCGCAGCACATCTCTTTAACTTTGATCGCGGACAAGGAAGATACGCCACTCCATCGTCTTTTAAGTATCCTCCACATCTTTACGACAAACCCTCTATATTATTCTCTCTTGAGGCGAGTTCTTTTACCAATGGGGTATCTTGGGGATCGCTTGGATATCCATCAGGATCATTAAGGGGCGCGGATACATATCCATGTTTTAAATAAAAACTAAGCGACGTGGGAGAGGCATCTAAATGTAGACTTTCAACCCCTTGAGACTTTAACCACTTTTCGCATAAACCCAAAAAGTAGGTACCAAATCCACCACCCCTATAAGGTAAATCTATCACAATGATCCGAAGGCACGCACGTGTTCCCCATTTTTTAAGATGGGTATATCCGCGGATTTCAACCCCTTCATACAAGACCAAATGTACATGGTCATGATGGTGAAAGGTCCAGGTATAAGGATCTTGAAGCCCTGCCGCGTCAAAGAACGTGTGCTGGCGAAAAGATTTTACGGCGTGCCACTCGTCTTCATGGGTCGCATGGGTCATGCGTACTTTGTTAAAACCAGCGGCACGCAGGACGCCCTTGATGAAATCACTTTTTCCTAAGGTATACCCTGAAAACCTTCCACTCCCTTTTTCATGAGAGGCTGTGTCCTTTAGAAGCGACTTCTTTAACGCGGCGTACTGGTCTTTGACCTCGGGATGGGCACGCACATAATCCCGAAAAGTCAGATTTAAGGCGATTTCTGGATGATCTTTTTCATAAACATGCAGATGCACGTGATCCTTTTTCGTGAAATAAGCCCTGAAAGGAATATTGACTTCCCCCTTGAAAGCATAGCCAAGCACTTTTAAACAAGGGATCGCGTCGTCAAGCGTTGAAACACACAAAATGATGTCAATAATGGGCTTGGCGCAAAGACCCGGGACCGCCGTCGAGCCCACATGATGCGCGTCTAAAAGACGCTCTCCTAGAGATGTCTTAATCGAGGCCAGGATATGATCATACTGCACGGGCCACAAGGCGTCATAAGTGTGTATTTGAATTTTCTTCATAGATCGATTTCCTTAAGATTATTATTTTCAATCTCTTTAACAACTTTTTAACTTATGGGCCTCCATAATTTGATTGGTACTAAAATTTATACGAAATAACAAAAAAGGAAACCGTCATGAAAAAAAGCATCAACATCATCGTCTTTGCAGTGTTTGCGTTGGGACTTTCCTTGCCCTATATTTCAGAAGTATCTGCCCGTTTGGATTCTGAGGAAAGCCAAAAAACTGGAGACGACAAAAAAAATGTGCATGTAAAAATTCGCGTAAAAGCAGGTGATCACAACAAGGTGAATACGCGTGGCACTTACCAAGCAAAGTAACGGCCCCTCTTTGAAAATGCCTGCAGTGTTATAGGTCGTAGATCTTCTGCAGGCCTTTTCTTTTGGAAATAGCACATTGCCTCAACATACAAAGCCTTTATACTAACTGTCATAGAAATGGTCATATAAGCAAGGTCTATGGCGTCTCAAAATCTCTTTTTTTTTAGGTCACGTCTAATCCCAGTCGTTGCGGTTTTTCCCTTCATGGGCCTTCTTTTTCTTGTGACTAAAACACGCGTTGGACTTTGGGATGAGTCTGAGATTTTTGTGACTCTCTTCTATTTTTCAAGCGCTCTCACAGCGTTTTTTGCCCTTCTTTTACGCCCCCGCGCGCTCAGCCATGCGTTATGCACCCCGCCCCTTTTGTGTTTAATCACACTTTTTTTCATCAGCGCGCTTGCCTCTCTTGTGCATCCTGTCCCTGGCGCCGATTGGTTTGGTCCACCAGAAACAGGGATCGGGATTTTTATGTGGGCGGCCACGGCCTTGCTTGCGGCAGGATTTGGCGCCCTATTAGTGTCTTCTTATCAACCTCTTTTATGGATCGGCACCCTTGCCACAACTCTCCTTGCCGGCATTTGTCTGTCCGCCGCGTACGGTCAACACAGCACCATTCAGACCCACAACTTTAACAGCTTTCTTGGTTACGCCGGCATCACCCTTCTCGTGTGTAGTCGTTTTTTTAAAGACACCGTCCACCGTTACTCGTGTTTGATCATTGGCGCTCTCACCATCATCTTTTCTAAAAACGCCACAACCCTTTTAGGAATGGGAGCGTTGATTCCTCTTTTATGGTTTTTTGATAAATTTAAAGATCCTTTGAAAAGACGCCTGCAAATCCTGAGCCTGATCGCCACCCCTTTTAGCGTCGCAGCGGCCGAGCATCTTTTTTCTTCGCCCGCGCGCTTTCCCTCGTTGTGGTCAAGGGTTCTATCCCACTACATCGTGCTTTTTGATCTTAAGGAGCATCCATGGATTTGGGCGTGGGGACGTGGATGGGGATCTTTTACCGAGCAGCTTTTTGCCCAGTACCCAAAGATCGGGGGCACCTTTATTCAAAACGGGCAGTGGCATCCTAATTGGGACGCCCTCCAGCGTTTTGATTTTCATTCTCATAATGGCTTTCTTGAGGCGCTGAGCGCTGTGGGGATTCTAGGGCCCCTCCTCCTTCTTGGCTTTTACAGCGCGCTTGTGGGGTGCGCGCCCGCCCACAAGCGAACACCTGCCTATATTTTTTCATTTTTACATCTTATTACGACGTGCAACTGGTTTGAGCTGCCTCTCACTTTTCCCTATACCGCTTTCGCCATTGCCCTTGTCCTTGCGCCATCACAAAAAGACAAACACCGAGAACCTACAAGACCGCGTCTACTCATCTTTGGAACCCTTTTTGGCCTCCTGGCAAGCATGTCTCTTTTATGGGCCTCTTTTGCTAACATGCGCCTTTCCCTCGAAAACAACGGTCATCCCGATAATTTTCTAAGCCGTCACCTCACCCTCTGGTATCCCTTGCGCTCTCCGCAAGCACTATACTTAGATGATCAGCGTGGCGGGCGCCACTTGGCCGAGCGTATCGATGCGTTTGTAGGTCGGAATTTATCGGAAGGCATTTCGTCTTCTTTGGCTTTCAAGCTTGAGTTTATGCACTGGATGGATTCTGCGCTGGTCTATCACCCTCAAACCTTACGGCTTTTACGTTCAGAGCTTTATCTGTTTAAGTTTCTCTATCTTGATCTAAAGGATGATACGCGCTTTAGACTCCTTCGGCAAAAATACCAAGGACAGTGGCAAAACACTTTAACGCGGTTTCTTGCCCTAGGACCCGATACGGGCGAGCAAACTTTCCTTTTTGCGAGGTTTTACTTTCAAAGCCGGGAGGAGCAAGCACTTTACCTTTTCATCAAATCCCATCCATTTTTGGGCCTCACCCAAAGCGGCGCGGTCTGTCGAAAAGAGATGATGTCATCTAAGGATGCGGCCGTTGACTCTTTGATTGCTGCCGCGCGCGGGCGAGTTGCACTTTAAAAAGATCCACCATAACTCCTCCTTGAATCACAAGAGGGGTGCGCGCCCCTTTGCTGATGTCACTCAAAGACAAACAAGGATTGCCGTCATTTTCTGCAGGTGCCCCGTAAAAAACGTGACTCACCCCCACCTTGATAAGGGCTGCCGCGCACATGGCACAAGGCTCGGCGTTGACATAAAGGTGATACCCCAAAAGCGTACGCGTCCCAGCCTTCCTACACGCCAGTCGAATCACCTCAATCTCTGCGTGTTCGATGGCACAATTTTTCGTATAGGACTGGTTATGAGCAACCGCCGCAAGAGAGCCGTTGGGTGTGATCAGCGCGGCGCCAAAAGGACCATTCCCTGAGGCGATAGCTTTTTCAACCTCCTCAAACACAAGACTCATCCACACTTCAATGGAAGAGGTTGATTTGAGTGTGTCATAAATGGTCATATCCTGCTTTCCTATAGTCACGTTCCTTCAAAAGCTGATACCATGGGTGAGGAGCGCAACCAAGGACGATCTGATGATCTCACACTACCTTCTTGTGGCCCTTGGGGGGGGGCTCGGTGCCGTCACCCGTCTGAGTCTTGGGCGCCTTGTTCCCGATACCCTTTGGCATATTCCTTTTCCCATTTTGCTGATTAACATCCTTGGGTGCTTTTTGATGGGCATCATCAGTGCACTCATGACCTTTTATGGCAATACGTCTGATCATCTGCGTACATTTTTGATGCCAGGCTTTCTGGGGGGCTTTACCACTTTTTCCGCCTTTGCTCTTGATGTAGGGCTTTTGTGGGAACGCGGCGAAGTAGGACACGCCTTTTTGTACGTGGGGGCAAGCCTTATCCTAAGCGTTGGCGCCTTCTTTCTTGGTATCTTTATTATGAGGACATTGAATTAACCATCGTTCCTTAGGTGGCGCCCACACACCCAAGGGATCTTTCCTTGACAAAGGCCTTTAAGGCGAGGTAAGGTTCGTCGTATTTTTCTACACCGGTCAGCGAGTGTCGCCCACCGGTGATTTTTGTTATGGAGAAACATGTTTCAAAGTTTGGGCGATAGGCTCGGTGGAATTTTCGACCGACTGCGCAAAAGAGGCGCCTTAAGCGAAGCGGACGTTCTTGCCGCCCTTCGGGAAATTCGCGTCGCTCTTCTTGAAGCGGACGTTGCCCTGCCCGTGGTTAAAGACTTTGTGGAAAAGGTCAAAGAAAAAGCCGTCGGTCAAGAAGTCCTGCGCAGTATCACGCCCGGCCAAATGGTCGTAAAGATAGTCCACGATCTGCTTGTTGAGACCTTGGGCGGTGAATCGCCAACGCTGAACCTAAACGTGGCGCCACCTGCTGTCATTTTAATGGTCGGACTTCAAGGTGCCGGTAAAACCACCTTGACCGGCAAGCTTGCCAAGCTTTTAAAAGAACAACACGGCAAGAAAGTCCTCATGGCGTCTGCCGACATTTACAGGCCTGCCGCACGCGAGCAGCTGGCGACCCTTGGCACACAAATAGACGTCGCAACCCTTCCCATCCAAGAGGGTGAAAAGCCGTTAGAGATCGCGAGGCGTGCACTCACGACCGCACGTCTTGAAGGGTATGACGTTTTATTCATGGATACGGCCGGACGCCTTCATGTGGACGACGCCCTCATGGCCGAAGCCGCAGACCTTACGGCCTTTTTAAATCCGTCTGAAATTTTGCTCGTGGCCGACGCCCTGACAGGTCAGGACGCTGTGACGACTGCCAAAGCGTTTCATGAACAGTTATCAGTGACCGGTATTGCGTTGACACGTATTGACGGTGATGCGCGGGGAGGCGCTGCCCTTTCCATGCGCGCCGCGACCGGCTGTCCTTTAAAATATCTGGGCACAGGCGAGCGTCTTGATCAGATAGAGCCATTCCACCCTGATCGTATTGCCGGCCGCATCTTAGGCATGGGTGACATTGTCAGTCTTGTGGAAAAAGCTGCCCAAACCCTTGACCGGGAAGACGCCGAAGCCTTTGCCCAAAAAGCCCGCAAGGGCGCTTTTGACATGAACGACATGGCAAAGCAATTAGAGCAAGTCTCAAAACTTGGCGGCCTTGGGGGCCTTATGGGCATGATCCCAGGCATTAGCAAAGTCAAAGACAAGCTTCAGGATGCGGGTGTGAACGATGGAATGGTCGCAAGACAACTTGCCATCATCCGGTCCATGACCGCCAAAGAACGACTTAATGTCAAACTGCTCAATGCGTCGCGCAGGCGACGTATTGCCGAAGGCTCTGGCACAAGCGTGCCCGAGGTTAACAAGTTGCTCAAACAGTTCACTGATATGAGCACCATGATGAAGAAAATGAATAAGCTCGGTGAAAAGGGGCTACGCAGACATGGTCTTGCGAGTCTTTTTAACCGCCCCTAGGCCACAGGAAAAAGGAGAAAACCAATGGCTTTAAAAATGCGTCTTGCCCGTGCTGGTGCAAAAAAGCGTCCTTACTACCGCATTGTTGTGACCGATGCCAGAAACCCCCGCGATGGTCGTTTCATTGAAAAGGTTGGCACGTACAACCCTATGGTTGAACGTGATCATGCTGATCGTATCCGTCTTGTTGAAGACCGCGTGCGTCACTGGCTGGCTTGCGGCGCGCAACCGACAGACCGCGTTGCACGTTTCCTAGGCGACAAAGGCATCACCCCTAAGCCTGAATACCGCAATGACCCTCAGCAATCTGCTCCTAAAAAGCGCGCACAAGAGCGTTTGAAGGAAAAAGCTGAAAAAGCTGCGGCGGCGGCTGAAGCCAGCGAATAAAGACGGCCGTGTCATCACAAGACCTTATTTGTGTTGGCAAGCTTTTGTCTCCCCACGGTGTGCGTGGGGAGATTAAGTTTTTGTGCTATCTGGAAGACGCTCGCCCTTTAAAAAAGGCCCAGTCTCTTTTTGATGCGCACCAAAAAACATATGACGTTGAAGGTGTCCGCAGCGCCCCCAAAGATAGGCTGCTCTTAAAACTTAAAGGTATTGATACGCCAGAAGCCGCTCTTTTATATAAGAACACTGACCTGTTTGCCCCAAAAACCCTTCTTCCTACCCCGCTCAAGGATGAGTTTTATTATCATGACCTGGTAGGCATGAGGGCGGTTACCTCTGAGGGTCACCACACGTTTCAAGTCATCCACGTCCACAATTTTGGGGCGGGTGATATTCTCGAGCTTGAGGACACCACGGACCCGACAAAGCGATACATGATCCCGTTTCGAGGAGAGGCCGTGTGGGATGTGGATCAAAAAGCAAAAACCCTTGTGGTGAACGAGCATTTTTTGCTCGATGACCATGGACGGGCGCCCCAATGACGTGGCGTGCAAGTGTGCTCACACTTTTTCCTGACTTGTTTCCTGGACCCTTGGACATTTCCGTCACTGGTCGCGGCCTTGCCCAAGACCTGTGGTCCCTGGACACCGTTAATATCCGAGATTTTGCTCCTGATAAACACACCACCGTAGACGATACGCCCTTTGGCGGTGGTCCCGGCATGGTCATGCGTGCAGACGTCCTTGACCGGGCCCTTGACCACCGTTTTTCCCATGAAAAACCAGGCGCTCTCATCTACTTATCGCCCAAGGGCACACCTTTAACACAAAATCGTGTGAAAGAACTTGCCAAACTAGATCATGTCGGACTATTATGCGGACGATTTGAGGGTGTGGATCAACGTGTCCTTGAGAAATGGGACTTTGAAGAGATCAGCATCGGAGATTATGTGTTATCTGGTGGCGAGCTTGCGGCCATGGTCCTTTTGGACGCATGCATACGGCTTTTACCAGGTGTGTTGAAATGCGAAGGTTCACTGGAAGAAGAAAGTTTCTCCCACGGACTTTTAGAGTATCCCCAATACACACGTCCTCAAAATTGGCAAGGACGTGACGTGCCAGATGTGTTAATATCAGGCCATCATGGGAAAGTGCGCCAGTGGCGACATGAACAAGCGTGTCACCGTACACGCACCGTTCGCCCTGATCTGTGGGCGCGTTATGAAGCAGATCACGAGGATGAGAAAGGGTTTAAAAAATGAATTTGTTGCAACAGTTTGAAAAAGAGCAAGTCGAAAAGCTCATGGAGGGTCGCACCCTGCCAGATTTTGCGCCTGGAGATACCCTTAAGGTTCTCGTGAAGGTTGTGGAAGGCGAGCGCGAGCGTACACAGGCCTACGAAGGTGTGTGCATCGCCCGTAAGAATGGTGGCATTAACTCTAGCTTTACCGTTCGAAAGATTTCTTTTGGCGAGGGCGTGGAGCGTGTGTTCCCCTTGTACTCTCCCAAGATTCAAATCGAAGTTGTACGTCGCGGTCTTGTGCGTCGTGCCAAGCTTTATTACCTTCGTGAACGTCGCGGAAAAAGCGCACGTATCGCCGAGCGTAAAGACTACAGCCGCGGTACGCAAGCGGCTGCAAAGAAGACAGAGGCATAGTTTTGGCTGCCCCTTACGCGTGGGCAGTTTCAAAAAGTCTAAAAAAGGGCTAGCATTTTGCTGGCCCTTTTTGTTTCAAGGAGAAAATCGGCATGGAGTCTCAAGCCATGAAAAAAACGTCCCCCGCCCCTAACGCTTCCTCGTCCAAGGAAGAGCTTTTAAAGTACTATGAAGACATGCTGCTCATTCGCCGCTTTGAAGAGCGATGCACCCAGCTTTACGGTATGGGTAAAATTGCAGGATTCTGTCACCTTTACATCGGTCAAGAAGCCGTTGTGGTGGGCATCCAAGCGTGCCTTAATCCCCAAGATAGCGTCATTACAGCGTACCGGGATCACGGACATATGCTGGCGTGCGGGATGGATCCAAAGGGCGTCATGGCCGAGCTTACCGGACGAAGCGGCGGCTACTCAAAGGGCAAGGGCGGATCCATGCACATGTTCTCGCGCGAGAAGAACTTCTTTGGCGGACACGGCATTGTTGGGGCCCAGATTCCCCTAGGCACAGGGCTTGCCTTTGCCCACAAATATGCGAATGATGGCGGCGTTGCCGTTGCCTATATGGGAGACGGTGCGGCTAACCAAGGACAAGTCTATGAAGCCTTTAACATGGCCGCCCTTTGGAAGCTGCCTGTTCTTTATGTAATCGAAAACAACCGGTACGGCATGGGAACCTCCCAAGCCCGTCACGCAGCAGGCGAGCTTCACCGTCGCGGTGAACCTTACGGGATTCCTGGCAAAGTTGTGGACGGTATGAATGTGGAGGCCGTCAAAGCGGCTGCGCGCGAAGCGCTCGAACACATCCGCGCCGGCAACGGGCCGATGCTTCTTGAAATGATGACCTACCGTTACCGCGGTCATTCTATGTCCGATCCTGCAAAATATCGCCCCAAAGAAGAAGTCGAGGATATGCGCAAGAACTCTGACCCCTTAGAGCAACTTAAAGCTGAATTATTAACCACACATGGTCTGACAGAGGATGATTTTAAAGCTCTTGAAAAGCACACCAAAGACACCTGCCTTGAGGCCGTTTCCTTTGCCGAAACGAGCCCCGAGCCAGACGCTGCCGAGCTTTATACCGATATTTTAAAAGAAACCTGTTAAGGAACAAAGACATGACCACACATTCTCCTTCAACGATTACCGTACGTGAAGCCCTACGTGATGCCATGGCTGAAGAAATGCGTCTTGATCCTAGCGTCTTTTTAATGGGCGAAGAAGTGGCTCAGTATCAAGGGGCTTATAAGGTCAGCCAAGGCCTTTTAGACGAATTTGGCGACAAGCGCGTCATTGACACGCCCATTACCGAGCACGGTTTTGCCGGCCTTGCGGTGGGCGCGGCCTTTAAAGGCCTCAAGCCCATTGTCGAGTTCATGACCTTTAACTTTTCCATGCAGGCCATTGACCAGATCATCAACAGCGCCGCTAAAACCCTTTATATGTCTGGTGGCCAAATGGGGTGCCCCATCGTGTTTCGTGGCCCTAACGGCGCGGCCGCACGCGTGGGCGCCCAGCACTCTCAGTGCTATGCCAGCTGGTACGCCCACTGCCCAGGCCTTAAAGTTGTGGCTCCTTACAGTGCTGCTGATGCCAAGGGCCTGCTTAAGGCCGCCATTCGCGACCCCAATCCTGTCATTTTCCTCGAGAACGAGCTACTTTATGGACGTTCTTTCTCATTAGAAAGCAATGAAGGGGACGTGATTCCCTTGGGCAAAGGCAAGATTGTGCGCGAAGGCAAGCACGCGACGTTGACCGCTTTTTCTTTGATGGTGGACACTGCCCTCAAGGCCGCTGACGCCCTGGCCCGGGAAGGGATCGAGGTGGAGGTCATTGACCTTCGCACCATTCGTCCCCTTGATACGGACCTGATTTTAACGTCCCTTCGCAAGACAAACCGGCTTGTGACCCTCGAGGAAGGATGGCCCTTTGCCGGTGTGGGCGCCGAGATTGCCAGTATCGCCATGACCCACGGATTTGATGACCTAGACGCACCGGTTTTGCGAGTGACGGGGGCGGACGTCCCCATGCCGTACGCCGCCAACCTAGAGGCCCTTGCCCTCCCCCAAGTGGCCCAGGTCATTGATGCCATCAAGCAGGTATGTTATCGGTCGTAAAGAAACACAGACATAAAAGGATACGAAGGCCATGCCCATTCAGATTCTAATGCCAGCCCTCTCTCCCACCATGACCGAAGGTAATTTGGTCCGGTGGCTGAAAAAAGAAGGCGACCTTGTGGCCTCGGGCGACGTGATTGCCGAGATAGAAACGGACAAAGCCACCATGGAAGTCGAAGCGGTCGACGGGGGAACCCTTGCCCGCATTTTGGTCGCCGAAGGCACCGAAGAAGTCAAAGTCAACACGCTCATTGCCCTTTTGTTAGAAGAGGACGAGGATGCCAGCGCCCTAGAAGGGATCGCCGCCCCAACAACACCGGCCGCAGCCACCCCAGCTACGCCGGGCAAAGTTGTCAGTGACGCGCCTGCCCCGTCAGATACTTCGGCGCCCCACACGGCGCCCCCGGAAGGCGCGCGTGTTCTTGCCTCTCCTCTTGCCCGGCGCATTGCTGATCAAGGCGGTATCGCCCTTGACAGCCTTGCAGGCTCTGGCCCTAAAGGACGAATAATCAAAGCCGACGTCGAAGCAGCGTTGTCGGGGCAAGGTGGGAGCCAAGCGCCTGTGGCAGCACCCGTTCTTCAAGGCGAAGATACCCTTTTCCCTGCCTATGAAGAGGTCAAGCTGACAAACATGCGCAAGGTCATTGCCAAGCGTCTGACCGAGGCCAAACAGCAAGTCCCTCACTTTTACCTCAGTGCTGACATTCAAATGGACGCCCTTCTTGCGATGCGTACCCAGGTGAACGCGTCTCTTCCCGACACAGCGCGTATCTCGGTCAACGACTTTGTCATCAAAGCTATTGCAAGCGCCTTGATGACAGTGCCAGAAGCTAATGCCTCTTTTGTTGACGGCGCCATGCGTCTTTATAAGCGCGCCGATGTCTCGGTCGCGGTGGCCATCGAAGGCGGCCTTGTCACGCCCATTATTAAGGGTGCCAACGAAAAATCCCTTGGAACAATTTCAAAGGAAATGAAGACCCTCGTCGTCAAAGCCAAAGAAGGCAAGCTGCGTCCCGAAGAATTCCAAGGCGGCACCTTTAGCCTGTCGAACCTTGGTATGTTTGGGATTAAGAATTTCTCGGCCGTGATCAACCCACCCCAAGGCGGTATTTTGGCCGTGGGTGCGTGTGACAAACGTCCTGTGGTGAAGGATGACACGCTGACCATTGCCAGCGTCATGAGCTGCACCCTATCCGTTGATCACCGTGTGATTGACGGGGCGGTCGCCGCCCTTTTCCTCAACGCCCTTAAAAAGGCGCTAGAAAACCCTTTAACCCTTTTGATCTAAGACCGAATCCCTGGGGGTGTCGCCGCCCCCAGGGACTTTTCTTCCCCCCTAGCAAGCGCTCTTTTTTCCCTTTACACTTAGATCACTTTACAAAAAACCGGGAGGCTTTTATGCTAAAAAAATTGTCGCACTTTTCTTTGGTGGTCATAATGTTATTTGCCTCTCAACAGACTCTTGCTTGTGATCATAACGAGCAAGAATCCGCCCTTTTGACCCATCAACGTTCCCAGAATGATGATGTACCTGACACCCTATTGCAAGAAATAGAAGCGCGCCTTCGTGCCTCTCAAAGTCTCTTTCTTCCTTTGGAAGAAGAGCTTTCCCTTCTTGAGCAAATGACGGAATTTGAGCTTGGTCGTTTTCTTTTGAAAAACGGGGGGATTAACGGCTATTGGACCGCGTACTGGCTGATTCACGGCCCTAAAAAAGAGCTTGCGCATCCCTTGGAAAACTGGCTTATTAACAAGGCACCCTCTTTTGTGGCGTCGCGCGAGCGCTTTGCTATTTTTACAAAGGAAACACAAGCACGCCTGAGAGACGGTATGCGCCTTGCCTCTGTCCCTTGCGGCCTTATGGATGATCTCTTGCGCCTCGATTATACGAATGCACCAACCACAGAGCTTTTTGGGTATGACCTGGATGAGAGCTCTCTCGACCTTGCCAAAGCCAACGCTGACTACCTTGCTCCTTCCCAAAAAACCTCCTTTATTAAGTGCGATGCCTGGCATCTTCCCCAAGACGCATCCTTTGATCTTATCACCAGCAATGGTCTTAATTTCTACGTGCCCGAGGACGCTGCGGTCATCAATCTTTACAGGACTTTTTGGGGCGCGCTTAAACCTGGGGGTGTTCTTATCACAAGCTTTTTAACGCCTCCCCCGCCTTTAGATCCCCATTCTAAATGGCACCTTAAAAATCCTGGGGATATGCCAAAACAAATGGCGATTTTCAAGGATTTGATGACCGCCAAATGGACGGGTCTTCGCACTGAAGCGCTCACCCGCGCGCAGCTTGAAGACGCCGGCTTTGTAGTTGAAGAGGTGATCTACGACACCCAAGGCCTTTTCCCAACGGTTATTGCCAAAAAAACAGTCTGACTTTCTTGATTTTGGCGCACAAGACAAAGAAATTGTGCGCCTCTTCCGGATAGGATATAACTGCTTTGTGCGACCACTGGAAAAGACCCCATGAAAAAGACCCTTTTGATTGCTTGCTGTTTGCTTGGATTTGCCTCAACCGAGGCGATGGCTGCTGTGTCAAAGCGTGTGGTGATGATAACCCAAATTGTGGAACATCCCGCCCTGAACGCCGTGCGCGAAGGTGCCATCAAATACTTGCGCGCGCATGGATACGCAGACGCAGACCTTCAAATTGTTTATGAAAATGCCCAGGGAAGCCCCGCCATTGCCGCCCAAATCGCCCAGAAATTTTCAGGCGAAAACCCTGATGCCATTGTGGCGATTTCTACGCCCTCAGCCCAAGCCGTTGCTCAAGCGGTTAGAGGGCGCGTACCCATCGTTTTTGCAGCCCTGACAGATCCTGTCGAAGCAAAGCTGATCAAAGATCCAAACGAACCTTCGGGTAACATCACAGGTGTGACGGACAGAGCGCCTTTTGCCCAGCAAATCGCTTTTATCAAAAAGCTTATCCCGCAAATGACAAAACTAGGATTTCTCTATAACCCCGGCGAAGTGAACTCTGTGACAGCGTTGAAACTGGTGACAAAAATCGCCAACGACCTTGGCATTGAGCTTGTTCCCCAGGCCGTCAACCGCACGTCCGAGGTGGGTGTGTCGACCCAAGCCCTTGTGGGCAAGGTGCAAGCCGTTTATATTCCTAATGATAACACGGTCGCCTCGGGTCTAGAAGCCGCCGTTAAAGTTGGCAACGAAGAATCTCTACCCCTTTTTGCTGCCGATATTTTGCTTGTCGAGCGAGGCCTTGTGGGCATGGTTGGCTTTGACTACGCCGACCAAGGACGCCAAGCCGGCGCCATGGTAGACCGCATTTTGAACGGTGAGGCGACCCGGTCCATCCCGGTAGAAGACCCCCAAATCCTTCAGACCTACCTTAACAAAGAGGCCGCAAAAAAGATGGGTGTTGACCTTCCCGAGGCGCTTTTAAAAGACGCCAACAAAGTCTATGACGGCGCAGCACCTGTGGTGAAGCAAAAATAAGGTTTCTCTGTCTCAAAAAAAATCCGAGGGCACTTTTTTTAAGTGCCCTTTATTTTTTTCATTAAGACAGCGCTCTAACCACAAGGGTATTGGCGTTAACGGCAATCACTTCGACTTCTGTCCCTTGGGGAAGGTCTGGGCCTTCTATGGACCAAAGGGTGTCCCCAACCTTTGTATGTCCACGTCCCCCTTTTAAGGGTTCGCTAAGAATCAACTTTTGACCCATAAGCTGGGCACCGCGTCGATTCAAAAGGTTGTCTTGCGTTTTCGTTGGATGCTTTCTTTGATAGACGCGCCACCCGACAACGGACACCACTGACATCACCGCGAAAAAGAGGGCGTTCACCGCCAAGGGCGCACTAGGTAACACGAACGCCAAAACCCCCGTGACCATGGCCGATACACCAAGCCACAGGAAAAAAGCACCCGGTACAAAGGTTTCAAGGACAAGAAGAAATACCCCCAACACCCACCAATGCCAAAAAACAATGTGATTTAGGATCTCTTTCATCATCTATTCCCAATAAGACGTGCCTCATTTTTGCTGAGCGCGCGTCAATGGTCAATACGTTTCTTTACAAGAAAAAAGTAACACTTTCATATGAATTTTTAGTTATTTTTTAAGAATATTCATTTAGACTTTTAACGACCATCAAAGCGAGGCTTTAATATGAAAAAATACATCTGTTATCTGCTTTTACCTGCATCTTGGGGGGCGTGGTTTGCCCTGTAATAGGCACAAACGGCGAAGGACACACCGTTTCTCAGAACCCAAAAGCTCCCTTGACAGGCGAGCAACTGAACGCCCTCCCGCCAGAAATACAGGCAAATATTCACAGAATGATGAATGCAGCTCCTCTGGAAACACGCACTAAACCCGATGGCAGCAAATCCACCATCTTCGCGCCGCCCCCTTATGAACATGAAAAGGCTCAAGAGTTTAGGCGTCGTCACACTGATAAAACCTCGACGCCAACAGGAACGCTTTTAGCTGAGGAGATCTTAAAACGTGAACAGGTCAAGAAAATTAATAGACGCCTTCTCGCAAAAGAATACCGTGTAGAAATTGATAGTCTCACCACCCTAAAAAAAGTGACCTATGATTATAAAGATGTTCAAAAGCCACTGACCTATGTCTTCACAGATGCCGCTGATTTTATTACCAACTATGACGCCTATCAGCCATTTTTGCTTAATTGTGATACCATTCATCTGCACTTTCAAAAGCAAAGACTAACAGGTTCAAAATTAAAAGAAATACTCAATTCTTTCTCCATAAATTTTATACAGAACAAACCAAAAAAGTGGACAAGTGATTCGGAACTTGTGCTTTTTATAGACCGGTATTTTATTTTTGCCCTTTATGACATCCAAATGGGTATGGCATTAAATACAGCAATGGTAAACGCAAAGAACTTAATTGTCTCTGGAAGCTCCGCTAAGGGTGCCAACCTTTGTAAAGTTTTTAATATCACAAAAGAAAACTGTGCTATTTGGGGATTTACGACACCTTAATCTCACGAGGATTCTTAGCTGCTAGGCTCATATAAACTACGCCTATGCCCCTTAAGGCAAAGGGCGTATCGTTTTCAAAAACCCCAAAGCACCCCTGACAGGCAAACAACTGAACGCCCTCCCGCCTGGAGTGCAGGCCAACATCGGACGGATGATGAATGCAACCCCTTATTCGGCACGCCCCAAACCCGATGGCACTGAGTCGATGATCTACCACACACCTTCCTACAAACATCAAAAAGCCATTCACTTATGCGTTTCCTGACGCCGATGATTTTATCGCCCATTCTAACGCCTATCAGCCCTTTTGACGAATTGTCATATTATTCATAAGTTAACAGATGTGCAGTTAAAGGGGGGCTGAACGCCTTCTCAGAAAATCTTTCACAAACTAAATCAAAAAAGTGGAAGAATTATTCTCAAACTGTCCTTTTATTACCGACCTCGATGATCACCAAATGGCAATGGAAGTGACGGCCACTTTGACGCGTATTACTAACCTTATTGTTGCGGGACATTGCCAAGAAGGCGTCCAGATTTGCAAGACCGTTAACATTGAAGAAAAGAACTGTCCAATCTGGGGGTTTACCGTGCCTTGATCATATCACTCGCCTTGCAAACAACAAAGGAGATGGACATTACTAAAAAAGTACGTCCTTTTATGTGATCAATTGCGCTTTATTAATGCCAAAGCTGGAAGAGTCTCCTAGGGTTTTTTTCATTCTTTTCCCGTTCAAAGCAATCACTGTCAAATTTATAGTTGACTCACACAAGAAAGACACCATATCAACGATATCACTGTTCTGATTTTACAATGTTAGGAATTTTTATGAAAAGAACAAACTCTTTATTAAGCTTCGCTCTTTTAGCTGTCTGCGCCCCTGTCTCTACGGTCATGGCAACGAATGGGGACCTCGTCCAAGAAGAACCTACCTTGCCTTTCAGCCAAAAGGCGCCACTTTCAGGGGAGCAGCTTAATATTCTTCCCTCAGAGATTCAAAGTAATATTCATCGGATGATGGGAGCCTATACCCTTGACAAGATTCCAAGTCCTGACGGAACACCGACCATCGTTTACGCTGTCGAGAGCGAACACCCTCAAAACTCAGATGAAATCACCGCACGCCAGCGCGTTTCTAACGCCCTTACCGCGCGCCGTACGGCTTATCTACAGTTGCTTGCCCTTCAGCAGGACGTCGCCCCTGCCGGCACGCCTCTTGCGGAAGAAGTTCTTAGACGCTTAGGCAGCACCTCCATGACCCTTGGCTTCTCTCCCATCGCTGAATTAAATAACTGCCACGTCATTGCTGTTCATAACATCGGGGATGTACAGAAAGCAGATTTTCGTTATCAGAATTTGGCAAATAGATATATTTTGAATTTTGAAAACGCTCAAGAATTTGTAATGCAGTACGATCAATACAAGCCCTTTTTGGAAAAAGCACAAGATCTTCACCTCAATTTTGACGAACGCACCTGCACGCCTCAAGCTTTCCAGGTAGCACTTGAAAAATTTATCCGAGGCTTTAGTGCAGAGCAACCCAAAGGATGGAATGCGAACGAAGACGTGCCCCTTCCACGTGAAATAAGCTTTAATATCCCCTACGTTTTGATCAAAGATCTTTTGTCATCTGACGCGCAAGATGCTGCTGACGCCACCATCCCAAAAGCCACTGATCAGAAGACAAATTATAATTACGTTCTTGTAGAGCTTTCAAAAGGAATGCCTGCATCACAAATTAACCCAGCCTTTGCAGAAATACTTAAACAGCTTTCTTGCTATTGGACTATCAGTATCAATCGGCACTAGATAAGTTGAGTAGCGTACCTCTAAAACTCTTTACATAGAAGCCTTATCCAGAGAGGGACCATTTCCTTCTCTGGATTTTTTGGGTTCATAAACGACACAAGGTGTTTAATCCTTTTTGGTTTTGCCACTGTCTTTTCCTTGGAACACGTCCTTTGTCAACTCGGCAATGCCGCCAATAGCCCCCATGAGATTCGCGGACTCCAGCGGCATAAAGAACAACTTTTGATTGGGTGACACCGCAATATCAGAAATCGCCTCTACGTACTTTTGGGCAATAAAATAATTTACGGCCTCACGGCTTCCCTTCCCCTCTTCCAGCGCTTTAGTCATGGTTCTTGTGGCAAAAGCTTCGGCGTCTGCCAATCGCTCACGCCCCTCTGCTTCTAAGAACGCTGCCTTTTTACGCGCTTCTGCTTCTAAAATCATCGTTTCTCGTCTGGCTTCTGCCTCCATGATTTGGGCTTTTTTCTCGCCTTCAGCTCGCAAAACCTGAGATTCACGGTGGCCTTGCGCCTCAAGCACAACGGCGCGCTTTTCACGCTCGGCCTTCATCTGGCGGCCCATGGAGTCCACAAGATCCTTGGGCGGATGTATATCCTTGATCTCAATACGAGTCACCTTCACGCCCCAGGGATGGGTTGCCTCGTCCACCACGCGAAGGAGTGAGGCGTTGATTTCTTCGCGGTGGGACAAAAGTTGGTCCAAATCCATAGAGCCCATAACGGTTCTAATGTTGGTCATGGTCAGGTTCAGGATCGCTTTTTCAAGGCCCGCCACTTCATAGGCCGCTTTGGCGGCGTCGAGCACTTGGAAAAACACCACGCCATCAGCGCGGACCATGGCGTTGTCTTTGGTAATCACGTCCTGGGAAGGCACTTCGTAAACCCCTTCCCTCATACTGATCTTTGCCCCAATGCGGTCAACCACCGGAATAATCACATGAAGTCCTGGCGAAATGGTGTGGGTATATTTTCCAAAGCGCTCCACCACCCACTCTTCTGCCTGGGGCACCATTTTCACACCCATGATCACAAGCACCACGGCTAGCACGAGGCAGGCCACAACAAAAAGGGTAAATCCGTCCATCATAAAACTCCCTAGTTTTCTTTCTTTGATTATCTCAAAAAATGTACTTTTCCACAAGAAAACCCTCACAGCCGCTCTTGACGTGTTTTGTCAAAAAGAAGTATCCTCCAGATGTTCTCAACGGGGTGCCCTTAGGGGCTGAGAGGCAAGGTGCCAACCCGCGAACCTGATCCGGATCATGCCGGCGTAGGAATTGGGAGAGTTGATATGTACCGCTTTATCTGTGCTTTCTTGGCGCTTTTTTTTGTGACTCCGTGTTGGGTGAAGGCATCCCCTCAAGATCCTTTAATTGTTTATATTCGTGATTCCTTTTATGAAAAGTGGCACACACTTTTAGAAAAGGGCCTGCCAAACCCTGTGCGTTTTATTCGCCTACCCAATAGCGCCTTGATGGCGCGCCTTCGCATGGAGGGAAACGATACCAAAGCTCACGTGGTTTTGGGGATCGATTCTTGTTACATGGCCGAACTTAAAGAGCTTGACCTTGTCGCACCCTCCCAGATAGACCCGTCGCTTTACGCCCTTCCCGTTCCCTGGGACAAAGATTTTGTGCCCTTTTGTTATGGATATATTGGTCTTTTATATGATACGCAAAGTGTTGTGCGTCCGCCACGGACCTGGAAAGAAGTGGCAGCGCTTCAAGAAAAAAGCGTCGTGATGCCAAATCCCCTGACCTCCACCGTCGGCATGGTCTTTTTAGAGGCCCTTTTGCAAAAAAGACTCGCCTTAAAAATCACAACATTTCAAGAAAAACTGCGCGCGACGCCTAAGGGACTTTCCGAAGCCTTTGGCCTGTTTGCCACGGGAAAGGCGCCTCTGGCAGTCGCCTACACAACGTCGGCGGTACACCGGCAAGAACAGTACAAAAACACGCGCCTTAAACCTCTCGTGTTCAAAGAACACCCGTTTCTGGCTTACGCTGCTTTTGTGACACGAGGCGGCGCCGCAAGGACTGATACAAAACGTTTTCTTGAAAGACTGGTCAGCCCCGCTGTGCAACAACACGTGTACAAAATAGACCACATGTATCCCGTGACGAGGGAAGCAAGAATCGCGGCAGGTCTTGACCAGAATGAGCCTCAAGCGCTTGTGCCCATCAGCAACTTTACGGCCGCAGATCAAAAAACCCTCGCCCACGCGTGGCGCGAG
The DNA here is from genome assembly GCA_013911655.1 of Alphaproteobacteria bacterium. Taxonomy (GTDB): domain Bacteria; phylum Pseudomonadota; class Alphaproteobacteria; order Caedimonadales; family UBA1908; genus JACESU01. Next base: position 238,756 of record JACESU010000001.1, on the reverse strand, counting down.
CTCACCACAAGGTAGCCAGAACGTGACCTTTTTAGAAGCTGTCATGCCGATCTTAAGCGCAAGCCTCTACCAAAGCGCCCTCTCAACGCTCTTAAGTTTTCTGTGGGGGATGCCGCTTGCTTTTGTTTTGTATCACGAGCGTCATACGCGTCTCGCACGTCTTGTGCGAAGCGGGCTGGGATTCTTTTTTGCCTTTCCTTTATTTCCCTTGATTTTGGGGGTGATCATCCTCTTTGACAAAGTGGGGCTGGAGGCTTATGGACTCTTTGGGATTTTAACGTGCCATACCCTTTTGAACGCACCGCTCATTGCCCTTTATACCCTTCAAGCCTTTGATAACGTGCCGGCTCACCACTGGCGCCTTGGGGCTCATTTACCTCTAACCCCCACCACGCTGTTTAAGTCTCTTTTGGCAAGGCCCCTTGGCATGGCCTTGCTTCAAGGCACGGTCCTTACTTTTTTCTTGTGCCTGACAAGCTTTAAGGCTGTGCTTTTCTTATCCCAAGATAGTGCGAACTCATCTTTGTCTCTTGCTCTCTATCACGCTCTTTTTAGGCGCTATGACGTGGATGAATCCGTGACCTATATCGGTCTGATTTTGATTTTCTCCCTTTTCAAAGGGTGCCTTCCCTTGGGACGAACGGGTGGGGTCACCTACAGCATCCGCCAAGACCTTCGAAGAAAAAAAGCAGCTTCTTTTTCTTGGGTGACGGGACTACTTTGGGGATTTCTGTTTGTGTGGAGTGCGCCTCTTTTGGTAGGCGGCCTTGGGACGCTTTTGCGCGTTGATTTCTCATTTCTACATCAGGCCGACGTGATCACAGCCCTTCGTGGCAGCCTTTATTTGTGTAGTGTCACGGGTGCACTCAGCACCCTCATAGCCCTTTTATGGGCTTTTCTTTTGACAACCCGCGCCCATGCCTTTGCAAGGCTTTTCTTAGTACCGCTTTCTTTGCCAAGTTTTGTGGTAGGGGCGTTTGTCTTCATCTTTGCCCACCGTTATTTTGATCTGGATGCCTGGTCTTTTTGGGTCATTGTGTGCTTACAACTTTTGGCGGCCCTGCCTTTCCTCACGCGTCTCATGACCCCGCGCCTTGGGGCCCTCAGGCGCGACACAAGGCGTAAGGTCACCCTTCTTGGCCTTACGCAAACCCAAGCCTTTCTTTTGATTTTGCTGCCCCAAATGAAGGACCTCCTTTTCATGGCTTTTGGGATAGGCGCTGCCCTGTGCCTTGGGGATCTTGGCACCATTTGCCTATTTGGCCGGGATCTTTCGTGTCTGACGACCCTCATCCAAATCCGCATGGAGGCCTTTAATCTTGAAGAGGCCCTTGTGCTGTCTTATCTTCTAGGGCTCATGGCGTTTTTCTTTTGCGCGGCCCCCCTCATCTTTAAAAAACTCAGGAGTTTTTATGTTTTGCGCCCATGATCTTGTGATCACCAGAGAGCGTTGCACCCTTAAGGGATCCTTTTCCTTTCAAAAGGGCGACCGCATAGGCTTTTACGCGCCAAGTGGCACTGGGAAAACGACTCTCCTTGAGGCAATTGCAGGCTTTCTTCCCCTAGATCAGGGGCATTTTACTTTGGATGGTCAGAATTTTTCAACGGTCACCCCCGCCAAACGTCCCGTTTCTTATCTTTTTCAAGAAGGGTTTTTATTCGAGCATCTGACCGTCTTTAAGAACGCGGCCCTTGCCTTTGGTAAAACGCGCCTTCCAGAAAAGGAAGCCCAAGACATTAAAGACCTGCTCCAGAAAGTGAGCCTTGGGGGTGTTTTGGGTGCCAAAGCAAACACCCTTTCAGGCGGGCAAAAACAACGCCTAGGGGTCGCCCGGTGTCTTCTTCAAAAAAAGGAAATTCTCCTTCTTGATGAACCCTTTAATGGTATTGACGCCGACACAAAGAAAGTCCTTTATGATCTGCTTCACGAACAAAACGACACCTGTCTTTTGTTTACAACCCACCACAAAGAAGAACTAAGCGCCCTTGCAACGTCCGTTCTGACACTGGACAACAATGTTCTTAGACACAAAAGTCTTGACGATCTTTGACATCACAAAGCCAAGAATGCGGTCTTCTTTTTGTCAGGTGGCAAAAGGTAAGATGAGCGCCTCATTCTTTTACTGAACGCGCGTCATGCCAACATCAATTGTGTTTTCTTTGGTATTAAAGTTGCTTAGGGCAACCTTATAATGCCCCCCATCCACAACAGGGAAATCTTCCATGGCAATCAAGATGCTTTGACCACATTCTTTAGTCACGTCGACAAAAACGCGCAGAGGTAGATCACCAATCATGAGCGTTTGACGCTTATTAAAAGCCACTTTTTCACTGCTCACATCCCCTGTTTGCGTATAACTTAGCATAACGTCAGACGCGCCTAAAATAGAAACAATCCCGCCCCGTCTCTTGAACGCCTCTGGTGCCTCAACCTCATCAATCGTTACCTTTCCTGCCCAAACATGCCCACACCCCATAAGCAAACATAGGGTCATTAGTGTTATTTTCTTCACCTTCATCTCTCCTGTTCTGTGCCCCCATAACCGGGTTCTTTATTTTGCATATTCTGCACGAAAATATTAAAAGAATGCTTTTTATTCTTTTCTTTTATAGGAGAGAGTGCTTGAAAGTAAACATAAAAAAAGCCGCCCCAAGGGACGGCTTTTTTTAGCAAAAAGAATGCTTACTTGTCGTCACGGGCACGGTCAAAGGCCGCCCCCAAGATGTCGCCAAGACTTGCACCACTGTCTGCAGAACCGTAATGCTCAACGGCTTCTCTCTCCTCTTGGATCTCACGACCACGGACAGAAAGCGTCAAACGACGAGAACGTGCGTCGATGGCGGTGATGCGGGCATCAACCTTTTCACCAACGGCAAAACGATCTGTACGTTGCTCGTTACGATCCTTAGAAAGCTCTGCCTTACGGATAAAGCCAGGAACCGAACCGTTGACCAACACCTCAAGTCCTGCTTCTACCACTTCAGTGATTTCACAGGTCACGATGTCGCCGCGGTTGATGCCTTCAATACCGGATTGGAACGGATCTTTTTCCAGCTGCTTGATGCCAAGGGCAATACGCTCTTTGCCTGGATCCACATCAAGAACCTTCACACGGATACGTTGACCCTTCTTGTAAGTCTTGATGGCTTCATCAGGTGACACATCCCAGGAAAGATCTGACATGTGAACCATGCCGTCGAGCTCTTCGGAAACAGACACGAAAAGACCGAATTCCGTGATGTTACGGATTTCGCCTTCAAAGTCTGTGCCCACAGGATGGTCCACTGCGACTTTCTCCCAGGGGTTTTCCATGCATTGCTTAAGACCAAGGGCAATACGACGCTTGCTTGGATCTACTTCCAGAACCATCACCTCAACCTCTTGGTTAGGGGAAAGGATTTTGTTCGGGTGGAAGCTCTTCTTTGTCCAGCTCATTTCGGATACGTGGATCAGACCCTCGATGCCAGAATCAAGCTCGACGAACGCGCCGTATTCTGTGACGTTGGTCACGTGACCTGTCAAACGTGCCCCCACGGGGTAACGTTCTTCAACGCCCTTCCATGGATCTTCTTCAAGTTGCTTCATGCCCAAGGACACGCGCTGTGTCTCGGCGTTGAAACGAATAACTTGAACACGCACGTTTTGGCCCACTTGCAAGACTTCGCTAGGGTGACCCACGCGGCGCCAAGAAATGTCCGTCACGTGAAGAAGACCATCAAGGCCGCCAAGATCAACGAAGGCACCGTAGTCGGTGATGTTCTTGACCACGCCGTCAATGATTTGGTTTTCGGAAAGCTTCGCCAGCACTTCGTCGCGTGCTTCTTGGCGAGACTCTTCAAGAATCGAACGCCTGGACACGACGATATTTCCGCGAGAGCGGTCCATCTTCAAAATTTGGAAAGGTTGCTCGATGCCCATCAAAGCACCTGCATCCTTAATAGGACGAATATCCAGCTGGCTACGTGGCAAGAAGGCAACGGCGCCTGCAAGATCCACGGTAAAGCCGCCCTTAACACGACCAAAAATAACACCCATAACGGTTTCATTGGCATTGAAGGAACGCTCGAGAACGCCCCACGCCTCTTCACGGCGGGCTTTCTCACGGGACAATACCACAAGGCCGTCCTTGTCTTCCATGCGCTCGACGTAAACATCGATGATGTCACCCACCTTGGGGGTTTCATCGCTGCCTGGCCTTGAAAGTTCCTTGAGACCTACGCGTCCTTCGGACTTTAGCCCCACGTCAATCAGTGCCATATCGTTGTAGATCGAGATCACACGCCCCGGCACAACTGTGCCGACGATTTGGGCAGATCCCACTTCACTCTCGAGAAGAAGCTTTTCAAAGCTCTCCATGTCGGATGCAAAGTTTTGTGTGGTTTCGTTTGGTGTACTCATGTTTAAAGTAATATCCTTTCAAATAGATACCTTGACAAAAGAGGGACCTTGCCACTATATCCTTTTATCTCGGGCGTGCTTGACCTATATGAGCACACGCAACCCGAAGAACCTCCTCTGGGCCCATGGAAGACGTATCTATGACCAGCGCCCCTAAAGGCACCACAAGTGGAGAGGTTTCTCTCTCCCGATCAAGACGGTCTCTCTCACGCATATCATCAAGTACGTCTGCATATATACTATTAGTGCCACGCAAGCGCAACTCTTCATATCTTCTGCGCGCACGAATCTCCACGTTTGCCTCTAGGAACAATTTGACGGCCGCCTCTGGGCACACCAAACTTCCGATGTCACGCCCGTCAAGGACTGCTCCCTTTTTTCCTTGGGGCGGGGTCTTTGCAAAATCACGTTGATACTGAAGCAGGGCGCGTCGCACCCCAGGATAAGACGATACAAGAGACGCTGCCCGCGAGACGTCTTCGGTGCGAAGGCGCGGATGCTCACTTACGTCTTCTACCTGCAACGCGCGCGCCGCCTCTGTGGCAAGAGTTTTGTCTTTTAAATCAAGGGCGCCTTCCAGCATCCGCCACGCAAGCGCCCGATACAAAAGCCCTGTATCAAGATAGGCAAAGTCGTAATAAGCCGCCAAAGATCTGGCAAGGGTCCCCTTGCCAGAACCCGCAGGGCCGTCCACCGCAATCACAAAAGAAAGAGTCATCTGAGTCATCTTCTATCACGCCTCAAGTTGCTGATAGGCCCACAAAAGCCAGGCACAAAGACGACTTATGTCTTCGGCTTCCACGGTGGGTCCACACCACACACGAAGGCACGGCGTGCCTGCCCCATGCCCCAAAAGATCAAAACCAACCTCTTCATGGGCAAGAAGCGCTGCCATTTCTTTGAGGGGCTCCCACTTATTTTCATGATGGAGATTAGTCAGCACTAAACACACTGTTGTGGTCGAACGAATCTCGGGCTCCTTGTGCGCAAAGGCAATCCAGTCTTGCGTCTCAAGCCAGTCTTCCAAGATTTTGTTGTTGGCAGTTGTACGGCCCACAAGCCCCTCAAGACCACCTAGCTCTTTTGCCCATAAAAGGCCTTGCCGGTAATCCTCTAAGCAAAGAAGGGAGGGGGTATTAAGGGTCACGCCAGCACAAAGCTCTTCATTAAAACGCCCGTCTTCTGCGCGCAGAGAAAACATATAGGGGATAGGCCACTGGGCAGGATAAGCGCTCAAGTGAGCAACAGCGCGGGGGCTCAGGACTAAAACGCCTTGATTTGCTTCCGCGCCAAGGCCTTTTTGCCAAGGAAAGGCTGTGACGTCGAGCTTCTCCCAGTCAAGGGGCATGGCAAAGGCGGCTGAGGTTGCATCACAAATCGTCAAACCTTTGCGATGCTCGGGAATCCAGTCTCCTCCCGGTACGCACATCCCAGCCGTCGACCCGTTCCAGGTAAAAAGGACGTCATGGTCAAAATTCACCATAGATAAATCAGGAAAGGACGCTGTCGGGCCACCCACCATGACTTGATCTTTGATCTTCAAAGCGTTTTCAAGAACCCACTGCCATCGCGCGCCGAAAACATCCCACGCAAGCGCCGTCGCAGGCTTTGTCCCGAGAAACGACCATAGGGCGCACTCAACCGCACCCGTTGCGGACCCCGCGACAAAAAGCACTCTATAATCCTCAGGGATCGCCAGAACCTCTTTGGTGAGGCGCAGGGTTTCTTGAAGACGTGCCAGCGCCTCTGTACTTCGGTGCGAACGCCCCAAAAGAGCCCCTTCAAGTCGCGCCCACGACCATCCCTTGGGTTTAGCGCAAGGCCCAGAGCTGAAAAAAGGACTCTGGGGTTTTAGGGTGGGTTTAACGTTATTCATCTGATTTTGTTAACACGGTGTTTTGTGCCTCCCATAACAGTAAGGTTTCTTTGATCTGAGGACCCCAACGATACCCACCAAGGGCGCCGCTGTGGCGTTTGATTCGGTGACATGGCAAAAGAAACGAAACAGGATTTTTTCCCACAGCGCTCGCAACCGCCCTGACGGCCAAAGGCCGTCCCACAAGGGCGGCCAGCTCTTGATATGATAAGACCGGCACCCGCAAAAGATCTTTGCTTGCCAAGGTTTGCCATACTTGTCGCTGGAACGGTGTGCCGGTCCAAACACCGACCTTTAAAGGGACACTGACATCCGAGCCTATTTCACAGTTTTTTTGAGCTAAGGGCTTGTGATCCCAAGTTACTGTGAGTTCTGCCAACAACGATGGGGGCTCATTCCCAAAAGCTAGCCCGAAGATCGTTGAAGCTTCATCAAAAACAAGAATTCCCGCAAAAGAATCCTCATGATCTGAGGTAAGCGGCGCCCAAAAGAGACGCCCCATAGGGCGTCCTTCCACAAGATTAATAGGTCGGCGACGCAGATGAGCCAGAAGGGGCGGCAACTCGAGGCGCGGTGACCCCGCCCCAAACGTCGTCCTGACTTTGGGCTGAGCGCACGATATAGGCTTTGATAACTTCTTGGACATAGGCGCGTGCATCTACCACCGCTTCACGTAAGGTCTTGCCGCTAGCTATCCCAAAAGCAATGGCCGATGTCAAGGCGTCACCCGATCCAGCCTCGGATCGTCCAAGCCGCGGTGATGAAAAAACTTCTTGGGAATCGGATTCCATGAAAACGTCATAGACCTCACTTCCTGAAAGAGAGCCACCCGTCAAAAGAACCGCCTTGTTGCCTAGAGTCATAAGCATTTCAGCAACATAGCGCATCGTCTCTAAATCGACGACCCGCACACCCGTCAAACGGTAAGCCTCTGTCAAGTTGGGGCACAGCAAGTCAGCATGGAAGAAAAGGCGCCGCTCAAAAGCTTGTACAGCTGCGTGATCCAGCACCTGACGGGCCCCTCGGCTCGAGGTCATCACAGGCTCTAGGATCAAAGGAATCCCTTTGCCGTCTCCTTTTTCGATGAAGTCCGCAATCATCTCCATCATTTCAGGACCAATAAGGCTTCCTATTTTAATGCATTTAACATTCTCGTCCATGATGCCCTTCATTTGGGTTTCAACAATGGATACAGGAATGGACAAAACCTGAGAGGGGTCATCGGGACAAATGCTGTAGGTGGCAATGGTGCGTGCGCGCCCTCCAAGTCTTGTCACAGTTCTAAGATCGCGTTGAACGCCCGTTCGCGCACGAGGATCAAACCGCCCGATCGTTAAGATTTCTCCCATCATGATTGCCCCACTTTTTTTTATCTTTCTCACTTCCTATTGCATCACAAGTTTGTCTGCCTGCCAAGACTTTCATTTCTTCTCTCTTTTGTTTTTTTTACAAGAATGATAGAATTCAAAGTAACTCATTGAAATAAGCAAGATGATAAAGAAAATAAACCATTTCTTAAGTGCTTGTTTTTACCCTAATGTCCCTCTTGCATGGGGTCTTGCAGGTAGCTTTGCCACCCTCGTGGTCTTTAGCGGGTGGCTTGTGTACATGTTGGGGGGAACCCAGTGTGCCTATGTTCATTTGTTCTATTTTCCCATTCTTTTGGCCGGGATGTGCTTTGGACCCAGGGGCGGCTTTGCTGCAGGACTCGCCTCAGCCCTCATTGCGGGCCCCCTCATGCCTTTAGAGGTGGCAACCATGACCGCCCAGCCCCTTGCCTCGTGGGTCACGCGCGGATTTTTCTTTATGGCCATTGGCACGCTGTCGGGAGTAGGATCTTCTATCCTTAAGAACTTTCTTGAGACACAAAAAAAGAACTTACTTTTAGACCCCGTCACACAGGTTTGGAATATTCGAGGTCTTAAAGAACAAGCTGCAAAAAAGCGACACAACCGCAATCCTTTTGTTGTGGTCCTTGTGGAGGTCAAACAGTTTTTGCAAATCGATAGCGCCATGGGACCCGATGCCACGCAAAAGTTCTTAAAGCAAATCTCTGAGCGCCTTCGCTCCATTACAGCGGGTGCTGCGACCATTGGGCATCTTGAGACGGGCGGATTTGTACTTTTGTGCGAAAGCCTGGATAGCGCCCACCGCCTCATTGAGATTTGCCGCACTTTTTTGGGCGATTCTTTTACCGTTGAAAATGTGCCCTTATTTGCAGAGTTCCATTACGGCCTTGCTCAAGCTGAAAGCACAACTGAGCCTTTGTCCACAACCATTCGTAAGGCTAAAATTGCTACAAACAGAGCCCTTGAGCTCAAACGAGATAACGCAGCCTTTAAGGAAGAAGATGATAAAAAGCTTCAACGCAGCATCTTCATCACCCACGCCCTTAAGCAAGCCCTTGATCAGTCAGAACTGCGTCTTTATTATCAACCTCAAGTATGCCTAAATACTGGAAAAATCCTCAGCGTTGAGGCCCTTGTCCGGTGGCCGCATCTTGAGTATGGCATGATCCCCCCCTCGGAATTCGTGCCCGTGATCGAAACGACACTTCTAATTAATCCCTTCACTAAATGGCTATTGCGTCATGCCTTGGCACAACTTGCCGAGTGGAACGCCATGGACATCGATGTGTGTATGAGCCTGAACTTTTCCATGGCAAACTTTCAAGACCCCTCCCTTATCGAGGAAATTTATACCTTAGTAGGAGAATATTCTTTGAACCCCAAATCTGTAGAAATTGAGGTTACAGAAACGGCTGTTGCCACCAATATCAAAGCTGTTCGGGATGTGCTTCTGGCCCTGCGCGAAAAAGGTTACCGCATTGCGGTGGATGATTTTGGCACGGGGCAATCTTCCATGAATTATCTTTTTGAACTACCCTTCGATTCCCTGAAAATCGACCAGATCTTTGTGCGTGCCATGGCTGAAAACTCAGCCGCCGAAGCGATCGTGCGAAGTGCGCTCTTGCTTGCCAAAGAACTCAACCTTCAGTCAGTCGCTGAGGGCATTGAAAACCCTGAAGAATTAAAACTTCTTAAGGCCATGGGGTGCGAGATTGGTCAAGGATATTATTTCGCGCGCCCCATGCCAGCAGAGCTCACAACTCAGTGGCTCAAGGCCCATACATACGTCAAACTGGACGCGCCCACAGCCCTTCATACCCATAAAGCCTAAAGATTCGTGAAGGGAATTTTTGCGATCCAAAGACTTTCTGGCAGTTCAATTTCACTTCCAATTGGAATTTTTACTCGCAATTTTAATTTTTTGATATTTTGGTAACCCCTCCATCCAACGACAGCCCCTAAATGGACCAATTGTTTTCCAGCAGAAAGCTCCACAACCACTTTCCTATGAGACAACTCCAAGCCTTTTTCTTCTTCATAAGTGTCCCCTTCCCAAGAAAAGATCAGTGTCCCCTTTTGTTTGGCATCTTGGGGCAAATCGATCATCAAATAATGATCTGCGCAAGGAGTCAACGGATCTTTGAATTGATAAAGTACGTCAAAAGATATCCCTGTTTTACTTTTCTCTCCTTCTGTGAGTTCAGTAGATCTAAGAAATCGTGCGTTGGAGACAAAATGTAACATCTTTGGAAGAGCTAATGTGTTAACAGGAGGGCACGATTGCATAAGAGCACTCGATAAGTGTCTTTCAACAACCGTATAGAGAATACCATCAGCCTGCCATTCTTGAACCAGTTTTTCAAAAAGTTGTATATTAAATCTTTCCGTCTGCTTCCATTGCAAGACATCGCTAAACATTAAAGATAGTGGCACCTTTATGGTCTCTCCAAATGAATCTCTCATCCATATGAGTTTCTTTTTGTTTAAAGCACGATCAGAAGTCACAACAATAGGATCGTGATCAACAGCAACTGTTTCTTGAATAGAAACATCGTGACTTTCATTTGTGAGAGGGTTTACTTGAGTGATAAGTCTATTATCCATAGCATAATGAGAAAATAATGCCGCCTCACTCTCTTTATTTTTTATGCGCGCCAGACGCACAAGATCACCATCTTGAGATTCCATATTGCCAACTGGATCAAATAACTCTGCAGGCAGTTTTTTAAGATTCTTCATACCTTGCATTGCCATAACATCAGTGATATGCCTTGCCGCAATAGCACCACCCCATGTATTCCAATGTGAATCCGTCTTAAAGTACAAAAAATGTCGCCCTTTGCTTTTTTTTAGAAGAATATATTTTTTTAAATCGATGAAAAGTCTCCCTTTATCGTGGGCAAGTAGATAATCGTACAAACTTTGTGGCGCAAGCTTAAACCAATCCGGTAGAAATTCTGGATAAACTGTGTGCTTATCAGGGATAATTACGACTTTAAAAAAAGGGATTCCTCTGGCTTTAAAATAAGCATCCCAAGCTAAAAGCGCATCGTAAATATAGACCGCATTCTTCTTGATTTCTTGATCTGCAACACCCCGTTGCGCATGGGTAAGAGTTTTATAAAACTCATCCCCTAAGAACATCCATCCCTCTTTACCTAAGAGGACTTTTTCACCATAAGGCGTGATACGAAAAACTGACAAAACGGTTGCAACACCAGAGATCAGTCCATCAAAATTAAAAAGTATTTTTTTATTATACCAAACGTCATCGCTTTTAGAGGCATGAATGAGGATGTTATAGGCAGGCAAAAAACTAAAGAGGATAAAAAAACATACCCCAAAAATATGAACGTGCCTTTTAAACATATACACCTCAAAAACTAAAATACAAAAAGACCGATGACACTGACGCAAGCATGACAGAGCATGCTAGACCCATTAAAATACTAGCGCCAATAATTTTGGTCAGGGTGAGAGGAGTACGGACAAGTGTTACCGAGTTACGATATGTCGTAATCATAAAGGCCGTACACAGCAGAAGAAACAAAGGTAATTGACCAATAAAAGTGGAGGAAAAAAATGTTAGGAGAGAGTCCGCAAACGTACCCGCCCAAGCGAGATCCTGTACCCGCATAAAAGCTCCTGGAACATCCACAAGAGACGAAATGTTTTTCATTCCTCGCATCACTCTTCTGGCAGCTGCAAAATCTTTTGCGCGAAAAAACACCCAGGTAAAGTTAATAAAAAGAAACGTAAAAAGCCACGCCAGTGCCGCGGGCAAGGGATAATTTACTTTCTTCCATGCTCGATGAACAACAAGAGCGCCTCCGTGAAGAGCTCCCCACAACACAAACATCCAACTCGCCCCATGCCAAAGACCTCCCAAAAGAAACGTTAGGAATAAATTGAGATATGTTCGCGCCTCACCTTGACGATTCCCCCCCAAAGGGATGTAGAGGTAATCTTTAAGAAAGGCGCTCAAGGTGATATGCCACCGCCGCCAAAAATCTTGAATATCCGTCGCTTTGTAGGGAGAATTAAAGTTTATGGGTAACCAAATGTTAAACAAAAGAGAGGCGCCTATGGCCATATCGCAGTAACCACTAAAATCAAAATATAGCTGAAACGTATATGCAAGAGTACCGCCCCAAGCCTCGTAAATGTTGAGTGGCCCAAATCCATCAAAGACGCGATCTGCAAAAGGAGAAAACGTATCAGCGATGCAAACTTTCTTAAAAAGGCCTATGGCAAAAATAAAAAGACCTTTCATGATATTGACGTATCTAGGCAAAAGAGCGCGCGTGGATAAGAACTGAGGCATCAGATCCTTGTGATGCACGATAGGACCCGCAATTAAGTGCGGAAAAAACGTAACAAATAGCATGTAGTTCAAAAGGTCGTATTCTGCCGTTTCTCCCCGATAACTATCAACCAGATAGACGATTTGAGTGAAGGTAAAAAAACTAATTGCAAGTGGAAGAACGATTTGATCAACAACATTTGTCCCAAACAGTTTATTCATATTTGTCATAAAAAAATGTGAATATTTATAATATCCTAACAAAATTAAGTTTAAACCAATCCCCATTGCAAGAATTACTCTTCTATTGGGCGGGTATCTCGTTTGGATTTTTTGTTCAAAACCATATCCTTGGGCAAGCCCTGTTCCAATGGCGTAATTTAAAAACATGGACGAGAGTAACAGGACAAGATAGTGACTATCCCAATATCCATAAAAAAAGAGACTGGCAAAAACAAGCCAAGTTTTGGCAGAGATAAAATATCTTCTTTTACATAGAAAGAAATATACGAAGAAAGAAACTGGCAAAAAAACAAAGATAAATTGCCACGAGTTAAAAAGCATCTAAGAGGTTTTTCTCGAAAAACTCCCTCACCATATCATTTTTTTTACGGAGTCTAAACACCTTATCTTAGACGGCTCAAAGTCTTCTTCGATCCACCACCGACGACACGCCTCAAGGGACGCCCCAAGTGCTTTTCCTTTAAGGCCAAGGGCAAGAAGATCCTCACCCCTTAACGGAAAGGGTGGGATTTCCTGCCTTGAAAATCTAAGGAAGGCTGTCATTTGCTCTTTGAGGTCCTTATCATCTTCTTTTTCAAAAGCGCTTTTGATCAAAAGCCAATCACGGGCCATCTGCGCGCCCGCTTCATAAAGAATGACCCGCACGTCTTTTTCGGTGCTTAGATACTTATCCAATAGGTCCATCTTTTTTGTAAGAGATCTTGGCAGCGTTAAGCAATCTAACGCCTGCCTATTTCCCAAAAAAAACATCGCAAGACGGCGCGTGAGCGGAGTGTCAGCATCCGTTTCTTGACGCGCAATTTTTACCCACAAAGACAGAGGAGGATCGTGTGAAAAAAGGGTTTGAAAAAGCCCCATCTGGCTCATTTCTTCTAGGACTTTGTGCAGTTTTTTTTCGTCATGAAAACTTAGAATTTGAAGAAATTCCTGCGTGATACGCTCTTTGGAGAGATTTTTTAAAAGACTCTGCGCATGCGTGCACGCGTCTTTTGCGCATGTGTCAAGATCCCCACTTTGAAAGCGCAGCACAAAGCGAAAATAGCGCAAAATGCGCAGGGCGTCTTCGCCGATGCGCGTGAGTGGATCGCCAATAAAGCGCACGATCCCTTGCGCCAGGTCAGCACGCCCCTGAAAGTAATCATAAAGAACACCCCTGTGGTCAAGAGAAAGGGCATTCATGGTAAAATCGCGTCTGCCTGCGTCCACTTGCCAGTCCTTGGTAAAGGCAACAGTCGCGTGCCGGCCATCGGTCGCCACGTCCGCGCGAAGGGTCGTAATCTCAAAACGGTCAGGCGGCAAAAAGACACTGATGGTTCCGTGGGAAAGGCCCGTAGGAACCGGTTTTAAGCCAACCTTTTCCATAATGGCGATCACGTCTTCTGGCAGATAAGTCGTTGCCAGATCAAAATCATTTGTTTCCTTGCCCAAAAGCGCGTCGCGCACACATCCCCCCACAAAGCGCACCTGGATCGGATCAGGAAAAGCCGTAAGAACGCGCCTCACGCTGGCGCGCGCGCGCCAGGGCGGGGTGAGATCTGTCAAGGCGTTACAGCCCCTTCACCACGATATCCCCTAAATTTTCCGTCAAAGCACTGCGGGTGCGTTCATCAAGATCTGCCACAAGGCTTTTAATAAACGTGTCTACCTTCGTTTGTCTTTCATTCAAGGTGAGTCCCTCTGGCAAAGAGAGCTCGCGCGCAGCGTTCACCACACCCGTGCGCACAATCTCGCCGCCCTCTTCTCTAAACTCAACCCGCAAAGTCACAGACGCGCGCATCTTGGATTCTTGGTCCTTGGTAAAAAAGCCTTTTACACCTCGGGTCGCTTTTTCGAGGGATTGAGTTTTAAACGACACATCATCGATGGTCACATAAAGGTTACCCTTTTGACCCTGGGCGACAAAAACGTTCTTAGCCCAGGTATCCACTGATTGGGCAAGGGTGTTCACAAGATCAGTCTGCTGGTCATCATACCCCACAAAAGGATTCACAACCTCTACGTGGGCAACCGTCAAAGGAAGAGCATTCCCTTTAAAAGGCTCAACTGTCTCGGGCGGCATGTCACTGGCACACCCTGCAAGCATCAACATCATGAGTAAACTAACTTTTTTCATCGCAGCACTCCTTTGCGGCACAAAAGATCATCCCAAAGACTAAGCCGGTTTTTACCAAAACACAAGCAACCCATGAGCATTCCCCTTTAAGGAATCGTTAAACTTGACTTAATTAGTCAGAATAGCTACACTCAGACTCATCATATAACCCCTTTCTAAGGCGCACGCTTCCATGAAACTCGGTGTCAAAGGTCGATATGCCGTCACTGCCATGTTGGACCTTTGCGCCCAACCAGAAGGGATCGCCATCAGCCTGATGGACATCGCCACAAGACAATCTCTGCCCCTTTCATACCTCGAGCAGCTTTTTGTAAAATTGCGCAAGGCAGGCCTTGTGGAAAGTGTGCGGGGCGCCCACGGTGGTTACCGCTTGGCGCAAAGTCGCACGTCTATCCGCTTAGAGGACATCGTCCTTGCCGTTGACGAAGGGATGACCTTTACGGCGTGCGCGTCTCGCAAGGGATGCCATACGCCTTCCGCACGCTGCCTAACCCACGATTTGTGGGAAGGTCTTGACCGCCATGTACGTTCTTATCTAAGCGCCATTACGCTCGAGGACGCCCTTCGTGGTAACCTCGGCCTCTCCGCGTCAGAGGGCCCCAGGCCATGACCCAGAATCTTGCAGCGTATCTTGATTATAATGCAAGCGCTCCTTTGCGGACTGTTGCCAAGGACGCCCTTCTTGACGCCCTGATTTCCACGGGTAATCCATCTTCGATCCACAGCTGGGGACGGGGCCAGCGCGCGCGCCTGGATAAAGCGCGTGCACGCGTCAAAGCGGCCCTTGGCGCCAAAAGCGCCCATGTGATTTTCACAAGTGGGGGCACCGAGGCCAACAATCTTGCGCTTCGAGGCCCCTCTTGCGGTCCTGTTTTTGTAGGGGCAACCTCCCATGCCTCCGCCTTGATGGTGCCGGGGATAACCCCCATTCCCGTAGACGGCGCGGGCCTTTTGGACTTAGATGCCCTTAAGTCTCTTTTAGAACAAGCTCCCAAGGACCTGCCTTGCCTTGTTAGCGTGTCCCTTGCCAATCACGAAACGGGCGTGTTGCAACCTTTTGACGGCCTCACCCAAATCGCTAAAACCTACGGCGCCCTCGTCCACTGTGACGCAAGCCAAGCGGTCGGCCGCACCCTTGTGTCTTTTGATGACCTCGATGTTGATCTCATGACGGTGTCTGCGCCCAAGGTAGGCGGGCCACCTGGTGTTGGCGCCTTATTGACCGCGCGCACCCTTCGTCTAGAACCTTTGCTATGGGGTGGGGGCCAGGAATTTTCGTGGCGCTCTGGCACGCAAAACACGCCAGGCATTTGGTCCTTTGCCGCTGCCCTTGAGGCGTGCCTTCAAGACGACTGGACCGACGCCAAGCGCGCACGTGACCATCTAGAAGCGCGTTTAATCAACCTTGGCGCTGAAAGTTATGGCACCGGCGCCGCGCGTCTTCCCAACACTTTGTGTGTGCGCATGCCAGGCGTGCGCGCCGAAGATCAGGTTATGGCCTTTGATGTGGAAGGCTTTGGCGTTAGTGCGGGAGCTGCGTGCTCGTCCGGCAAAGTCACCGCCTCCAGTGTCCTTATGGCTATGGGCCATACAGATGGCGCCAAAGAATCCCTGCGCATCAGCCTTGGCCCCACGCCAGACCCTCAGGCCCTTGATGCCTTTTATCACGCATGGCAGCGCCTTTTTGAGCGCGCTCGTTCACACACTTCACACGGAAAGGACTCCCTATGACACAACCGACTTGTCCCCTCAAAACCGCTCATCCCGAGATTATTTATCTCGACTACCAGGCCACAACCCCCTGCGATCCTCGCGTCATTGACGCCATGATGCCCTATTTGCAGGGCGAGTTTGGCAACCCCCATTCATCCACCCATGTGTACGGCTGGAAGGGACTTGAGGCCGTAGAAATTGCCCGCCACCAAGTAGCCGCCGGCATTGGCGCCAACGCCAAAGAGGTGATTTTCACAAGTGGTGCGACCGAGGCCAACAACATGGCCCTTAAAGGTGTCCTTGGATTTTACAAAGATGTGGGTAAAACCCATATCATCACCACCATGACCGAGCACAAGTGTATTTTAAATAGTTGCCGCCGTCTTGAGCGGGAAGGCTTTCAAGTGACGTACTTGCCCGTTGAACAAAACGGCCTTGTGAACCTTAAAACTTTAGAAGAGGCCTTCACGCCCCAAACGGCTCTGGTCAGCGTGATGGCAGTGAACAATGAAATCGGCGTGATTCAACCCCTTAAAGAAATTGGGGCGCTTTGCCGTCAAAAGGGCGCTTTCTTTCACACCGACGCCGCCCAAGCCCTTGGAAAAATTTCCTTGGACGTAGAGGCCATGAACATTGATCTGATGAGCCTATCTTCCCACAAAATTTACGGCCCCAAAGGCGTTGGCGCTTTGTATGTTCGCCGCAAACCCCGGGTGCGCCTGCTTCCCTTGATGGATGGCGGTGGACAAGAGCGCGGCATGCGTTCCGGCACCCTGGCCCCTTTCCTTTGTGCAGGTTTTGGCAAAGCGTGCGAGATTGCAATCGCCGAACGCGACGTGGAAACCGCCCGGCTTTGTGCCCTTCGGGACCGTTTTTATACGTACCTTAAAGAACATGTGGCTGACATGGTTTTGAATGGTGATTTTGAGGCCCGGGTACCTGGCAACCTGAACCTTAGCTTTGCTTACGTTGAAGGCGAAGGCTTAATGATGGGTCTTAAGGATCTGGCGCTTTCATCGGGATCTGCGTGTACATCTGACTCCCTTGAACCTTCTTACGTTCTGCGCGCGCTCGGCGTGGATGAAGGGTTGATTCACACCTCTCTTCGTATTGGATTTGGACGCTATACCACAGAAGAGGAAGTTGATTACGCCGCCAAACGCATCGCCCAAACCGTTAATAAACTTCGTGAGATGAGCCCTCTTTGGGAAATGGTCCAAGAAGGCATTGATTTAAACTCCATTCGGTGGGATGCCCACTAACAAGCAAATTTGAAAGGGATAGACGATGGATTACAGTAAAAAAGTTGTGGATCACTATGAAAATCCCCGCAATGTGGGATCACTGGACAAAGCCGACACCCAGGTAGGCACCGGCCTTGTAGGGGCACCCGCGTGCGGCGACGTCATGAAGCTTCAAATTAAAGTGAGTGATGAGGGCGTCATCGAAGACGTTAAGTTCAAGACCTTTGGGTGCGGCTCTGCCATTGCGTCAAGCTCGCTTGCCACAGAAATGATTAAGGGCAAAACCTTGGACGAGGCGCTCACCATCAAGAACGTGGATATCGCCTCGAGCTTAGCGCTTCCCCCTGTCAAGCTTCACTGCTCGGTCCTGGCAGAAGACGCTATTCGCGCAGCCATTAAGGATTACAAAGACAAACAAGACGGATCTCAAGAGGTATAAGGATGGCGGTTTCTTCCAAAGCTCTTTTTACCTTAACCGACGCCGCCGCCGGGCGTGTACAGACCCTTCTTAAGTCTCGCGGAAAACCTTCGGCTGGCATTCGCATTGGTGTGCGCACAAAGGGATGTAGCGGTCTTAGTTACACGCTGGAATTTGTAGACACACCCATTCCAGGCGATGAAATCGTCGAAAACCAAGGGGTCACTATCTATATTGATCCCAAAGCGGTTCTGTTTGTCGTTGGCACACAAATGGATTATGTTGAAGAAGAGCTGCAATCAGGATTTCTCTTTCGAAATCCTAACGAGAAAGGCAGGTGTGGTTGTGGAGAATCTTTCCATGTCTAGCGTGAATCCCTTTGAGCTTTTGGGGCTTGAGCCCTCTTTTTTATTGAAAAGCGACACGCTCGAGCGCGCTCATAAGGACAAACTTCGCCTCACCCACCCTGATCTTTTTATCACCGACCCGCCCAACATTCAGGAAAAAGCTCTTATTCTTTCTTGTAACATCACGGATGCTTATGTGGCGTTGAAGAATCCGTCGGCGCGCGCAGATATCCTGGCTAAGATGCGCGGTCTTGACCCCGAGCACCTTCCCTCCCTTGATCCTCACTTTTTACAAGAAAGCTTTATGTGGCAAGAAACCTTAGACGATGCAAGCCTTGAGGAGCTTCTTCTTCATCAAAAGACATTAGTCTCTCAACTTGGAAGCACCCTTGCGCGCCTAGAGGACGCTTTTATCTATTTTAAAAACGACGCCTTGGCACAAAGCCTCGGTCAGTATAAAGTGCTGCTACGATTAAAAGACATTTGTTTGAAACAGCAAGAAAGGAAGCGGTTTCATGCTGCTACAGCTGCTTGAACCAGGACAGAGTGACCAAGAGATCCTGATAAAAAACGAGCCCATCATTGGCATTGACCTTGGGACAACCCACAGCCTTGTCGCCTTTTCGCAAAATCAAAAAGTCGAGACTCTTTGCGAGGATATGGGGGATGTGTTCTTGCCATCAGCCGTTCACAAGGTCGAGGCAGTGTCACCTATCGTGGGATACGGCGCCCTTGCCCGCCAAAAAGAAGCCCCCAGCGAAGTGCTCTCCTCTTTTAAGAAATTTATGGGAGATCCCCACCATCCCCATGAAAGCCAGCAAGCCCTCCTTGCGTCCACCCATATCCTACGCACCCTAAAAGAACGGGCACAACTTGTTCTGGGGCGTCCCATTAAAAAAGCTATTGTCACCGTTCCCGCCTATTTCAGCGAAAGTGCCAGAGCTGCCACAAGACAAGCTGGCCACTTTGCAGGCCTAGAAATTGTACGCCTTATCAGCGAACCTACAGCGGCGGCTCTTGCGTACGGCCTTGATAAGCGTGTTGAGGGGCTTTACCTTGTCTATGACCTAGGAGGCGGAACCTTTGATGTGTCTCTTTTGCGTCTTGAGAAAGAAGTCTTTCAAGTGGTCGCCACAGCCGGTGACACGAATCTTGGAGGCGACACCCTGGACGCCGCGATCCTGGCGCACCTGCTTAAGGAACGCGTTCAACAAGTGGGCGCCGAATCTTTGGAAGAAGCTGAAACCAATAGCCTTCTATATCAGGTACGTCAGCTGCGTGAAGCCCTTTCCCAGGAATCCAGCATTCAAGGAACCTTGACCTTAGATGGACGCTCGTCGACTCATACGCTGACGCGTCTGACCTTTGAGAACGTGGCCATGCCCTTTGTGGAACGCACGCTTGCTCTTGTGGATCAAGTTCTGCGCGACGCAGAGCTTGATCCACCCGCCCTTGAAGGGGTCGTCCTAGTGGGCGGCACCACCCGGACACCCCTGGTACGCCGCAAGCTAGAGACGTTTTTAGGAAGCCCTGCCCTGAACGACATCGATCCCGATCATGTCGTGGCGTGGGGTGCGGCCCTTCAAGGCGAAGGGCTTTCTGGCGTTCAAGGAAGCCCTCTCTTGATGGACGTGCTTGCTCTTTCTCTTGGCCTTGAAACCATGGGGAACGCCGTTGAAACCATCATTCCACGCAATAGCCCCCTGCCTATCTCCAGGACCCAGCGTTTTACAACCTTTCAAGATGGCCAAACAGCCATTCTGATCCATGTTCTTCAAGGGGAAAGCCCCCATGTGTCGGGATGCCGGTCTTTGACGAAGTTCGAGCTGTCAGGTTTTGCGCCGCTCACGGCTGGCGAGATCCGCCTTGAGGTCACCTTTACCATGGACGCAGACGGTCTCTTGACAATCCATGCCAAAGACACAGATCAAGGGGTCATGAAACGGGTCGAGCTTAAACCGACCCATGGACTTTCTTTGGATGATATGGCAGCCCTCTTATCAGCAGCACGTGCGACGACTTCTGCGTCCGATGAGACAAGTGCTGTGTTCGAACAAAGTCTTTAAGCGGTCTTTAGGGATTTTGAACAACGGTGCCCTGGTGATAAACAATACGCCAGTGGCACTCGCCGTCCAGGCGCCAAAGGGTGCTGCGCCTTGTGACGCGCGTTTTATTTTGGATCAAGACATAAGTCAGCAGGTAAAGACCTTCGGCAAGCTTTTGCAGCTTGAACTCTTGCGCCTTCCAGTCTTCTTCATAGGGGCCCGCGTACCGCTCTTCCAAAAAATCAAGAATTTCTTCCCTGTTGTGCGCTGTACCTGACGCAACAACTTCCCAAAAATCTTCGTCCATTTGACGTTCAAAATCTGCGCGGGTCTTGCCCCATGCGTCGCGGTGGAAAATAGGCTCACGCTCTTTTAATGCCTCAAGAACTTCTTTATGGGTCATGGGACTAGGCCTCGGGCGCAGCCTGAAGCCACGCGCGCCAGGACGCGCCGTTTGAAAAGCCTTTGGGATCTTTGGCATAAACATAGAAAGACTTTAGAAAAGCAAGGCGACCTTGGTTCATTTGCTTTTTCCACTGCTCGTCCGGATCTGCATCCAATTCAAAAAGAGGAGAGCCGCCAATCAAATAGTGACGATGGAGAATGTCCTCAAACGAGACATCTTTGGCATTTTGCAGCATGTCATACATCACCGAAAACTGGGTTGTGCGCCCCCGTCCAGCCCGGCAGTGAAAGTGAAGCCACGTCCCTTTTTCAAGGGCCTTCACAAAAGTGACAAACGCGTCAACCACCGCGTCTTCTGGTCTTGAGTGGTCCAGGGTTGTAAAACGAATATAGCGCACTCCTCGCTCTTTTGTGAGCTCTGCTTCTGAAAAGACGGGCGTATACGATCCCGCAACAGGCGTAGTTTGACTAATACGCCCCCCCCCTTTTTCAACAATTTGATAGATGTGCTCCGGCGGATTTGTGACCAGTTCAGCTAAAAAGGCTTTTTCGTGAACCTCAATTTCCGTGGGTAACAACCCCTTGTTGATGCCATTTTCAGGTGCGTACAAAGAAACTGCATGCCCGCCTGCAAACCCGTGGCTTTCAAGACGCAAATCCACAACGTACATGTTCGGATTTAGAATTTTCACCATCGTATCAAAAGATGTTTGGCTAAACTGAGCGCTGGCAGAAATATTTAAGTCTTCAAATCCTTTTTTGGATGGAAGTGTCTTTCCTGCTTTGACAAGTTTTTTAATAAAGCACGGCAAGAAAATATCTTTTGTTGTCCTAAACTGCAGAGGGATCAGATTGGCATCCGCTTGTGCATCTACCACGATGGTGCCTTGTCCCTCTTTTGACTGTGTTCTATCTTCTGGCATTTTTTGAGCTCCTACCTGGCCGCAAAGGAAGAAAATCCCCATAATCCACAAGGATACTTTCATGTTTTTTGAGAAAAAGTGCTTATTCATTTTTATCACATCTTTAGTACTTTAGATCCAAGAAAGAGACAACACAATCATTACGCTTCACAAGGGATCGATTTTTGATTAAAACTACTCAGATTGTAATCAAACGCCGCCTTCAGAACAAGAGAACCTTTTAAGATGTCCATCTCTTTTGCCATTGGTCAAACCGTTGAGGACGCAGCTGTGCACCTTAAGGAAGGCAAGCTTGTGGCCATTCCTACGGAAACTGTTTACGGGCTTGGCGCTGATGCGACCAACGAGCAAGCGGTTGCGAATATTTTCCGTTTAAAAGGCAGACCATCTTTTAATCCTCTTATTACGCATTTTGCGTCAAAACAGGCGGCTTTCGAGCATGTCACAGCAAACCTTACGGCAGAGGCGCTGGCTGATGCCTTTTGTCCGGGACCTCTCACTCTTGTACTTCCAAAGAAAAAGACAAGTCCTCTGGTGGCGGCCGTCAGTGCGGGGCTCGACACCATCGGCGTGCGGGTACCAGCCCATCCTATCACAAAAGCTCTTTTAGAGCTTGTGGCCCTTCCCATCGCGGCCCCCAGCGCAAATCCGTCAGAAGCCCTGAGCCCCACAACAGCGGCGCACGTACGTCGGTACTTTTCACATAACCCTCTTCTTGCATACATTCTGGATGGAGGACCTTGTCAAAGCGGCCTTGAATCAACGGTTATCGGCTTTGATGAGGAAGAGCGTGCGGTGATTCTAAGGCCTGGGGGGCTTAGCCTTGAAACACTCACAGAATTTCTTGGTTACACGCCAGAAACAGCGGCAGCCTCAGATCCCATCACAAGTCCAGGCCAAATGCTGCGTCACTACGCGCCACGCCGCGCCCAGGTGCGCCTTAATGCCCTTGACGTTGGGCCTCACGAGGCACTTCTGGCCTTTGGTCCCACGACGTTAACAGCCCCTCACATGATGAACCTCAGTGCAACCGGCAACCTTGAAGAAGCCGCCAGCAACTTATTTGCCATGCTACAAGAACTTGACGCAAGTGGCGCCCAAACTATTGCGGTCATGCCCATCCCCATGGCTGGTGTGGGGATTGCCCTCAATGACCGTTTAAGGCGTGCGAGCGTCAAAAATCCTTCTGTGCAATAACCCGTAACAAAGGACTAAACTTATGAAAAAATTCTTTTTACTTTTTGCCTTCTTGGCAATGATTTCCTTTTGTCGTGCGTCAATCTATTTGCCTGGAGAAGAAGATCTACGCACAATCACAAACCCTGCTGTTTACCCTAATCCCACAGCGTTTAATCAAGCAAGATTTCGTGCCTTTAATGATTTAAACAACTACTATCGTAGGCTTATCAGGGAAGGAATCGCCAAAGAGGAGATGTTAACTGACTATCTCTCCAAGACAAAACTCATAGAGAGTGGTGGCCTCTTCATTACAAGTGATTATGCGTGGACCGCGATCCCCATTGAGGCTGGCATTATGATTGGTGAAACATTTGAACGTCCCGATCTCGCCGTTCCTTTTTGTGTCAGCACAAAGACCGCTGGCATGAAAGAGTTGCTACGCATTTATGCAAAGCACTGGAAAACTTGTCCCCATCGGGCCAATCACCCTTATATCGCCGATTGGGCGAGCAATGCCAATGCGAGCAATTACAGTTGCTGTTTTGCGGTGGTGCCACTTTTCAAAACTTGTTTTGTGTCAGGTGAACACAGTACCCATGAGCACTTCATCCGATGCGGCATAGAGGACCTTCTTGAAGAATATAAGGGAGATTCTAGAAATTTCACAGATGCTCTGACAGAAATTAGTGCGGTTGTAGGCAGGCCTCTAAAGCATACGCCTGTGCAGTTTTGGACCTCTGAGACGGGAAAGTCTCAAAGCTCTTAAAAGTAATAAGCCATAAGCCCCATAAAAGCAAAGAGCCCTGCCCATGCAAGGGCTCTTTTCACATGGGATACAGCAGAGGCTTTGTTATCATTGGCTGCAAGACCTGGCATTTTATAGTGCCAAGGCGCTGACAAAAGGCCGTATCTAACAAGGAGAGATGAGGTAGCACGCTTCATGGGGTGATCCTTAGGTTACAAGACACCTAGCGGTGGTTTTCTTGCTTGTATCACAAGGCCCCTTTTCACTTCTACGTAAAAAACTCATCTCCTCTCCTTTTGAAGCACTATTTTCTTTTTTCTAAAGAGGTATAATCCCTTTTGTCATACCCTTTATAAAGCTGACGGGGACGTCCAATACGCATATGCGGATCTTCGATCATTTCTTGCCACTGTGACAGCCAACCAACGGTCCTAGAGACCGCAAACAAGACCGTAAACATCGAAGTCGGAATGCCCATGGCCTTAAGCACAATGCCTGAATAGAAGTCAACGTTCGGGAAGAGTTTCTTTTCGATGAAATAAGGATCGTGTAGGGCAATTTTCTCAAGCTCTAGAGCCAGATCCAAAAGAGGCTCTTTTCCGTGTCCTAGTTCGCCTAAAATTTCATAACAACTTTCACGTAGGACGCTGGCACGCGGATCATAATTTTTATAAACCCGGTGACCAAAGCCCATAAGGCGGAAAGGATCATCTTTGTCCTTGGCGCGTGCGATAAATTCTGGAATGCGCTCTTTTGACCCAATTTCGTTAAGCATGTTTAAAACGGCCTCGTTGGCCCCGCCGTGCGCCGGCCCCCAAAGACACGCAATGCCTGCCGCAATACACGCAAACGGATTGGCCCCACTCGAGCTTGCAAGACGCACCGTCGAGGTCGACGCATTTTGCTCGTGATCAGCATGGAGGATGAAAATTCTGTCCATGGCTTTTTCCATGATGGGATTGACCTTGTATGGCTCTGAGGGGAGCCCAAACATCATGTGAAGAAAGTTCCCCGCGTAACTCAGGTGATTTTGGGGGTAATTAAAGGGAAGCCCGACCGAGTAGCGGTAAGCCATGGCCGCAATGGTTGGCATTTTGGCCAGCATCCGGATCACCGCCAAATCGCGCTGCTCGGGATCATTGATATCAAGACTATCGTGATAGAACGCAGACAGCGCCCCCACGACGGCCACCATCACAGCCATGGGATGAGCGTCCCGCCTAAAGCCGCGATAGAAATGGATCATTTGCTCGTGCAACAGGGTATGGTGAACAACGTCTTGAACAAATTCGTCTAGCTGAGCTTTATTGGGTAGCTCGCCTTTTAGCAAAAGATACGCAACTTCCATAAAGGTGCTTTTAGAGGCAAGCTGCTCGATAGGATACCCCCGGTGCAATAGCACCCCTGCGTCCCCGTCAATATACGTAATTTGAGAATCGCAGCTCGCTGTCGACGAAAAGCTTGGATCATAAGTAAAATAGCCATGATCCGTATAAAGGCGGCGTACATCAAGCGCTTTTGGCCCAATAGAACCCTCTAGAAGAGGTAGTTCTATTTCTTTACGTTCGCCCTTATCTTCAAAAGTAACACGTACTCCCTGTTCTTGAGCCATTTTTATCTCTTATTTATATTATGCCTCTTCTAGTTTTACCACACTTTCTAGTCTTGCCAAAGTCTCGTCTTTCCCCAGAACCTCCATCACCTCAAAAAGGCCAGGTGACACCGCGCGACCCGTGAGAGCGGCCCGTAGAGGCTGAGCCAGCATGCCAAGGGTTTTTTGGTGATTTTCTGCAAGTCCGCGCACAATGGTTTCAAGGGTGGCTGCATGCCACTCTATGGCTTCGTGGGAAAGAGCGTCCCGGCAAAACGTAATGAGTTTTTTTGCATCATCCGTCAAAAGCGCCTGTGCCTTTGGTTCAAAAACAAGGGGCAAAGCGTGGACATAAAACAGGGCGTTATCCGCCAACTCTATCAAAGTCTTCGAGCGTTGTGTCAGACCAGAAAGTCCTTTGATCAAGCGCGCTTGTTGCACCGACGTCAGCGCAGATTTGATCATTTTCTCAAGATCTGGTGTGATTTTTTGCAGCAATTCCTTGGGATCAGTCTCCCTTAAATAATGAGCATTAAGATTTTCAAGCTTTGTCATGTCAAAGCGCGCAGGTGACCTCCCCACATGCTCAAGATCAAACCAGCTAATGGCCTGGTCCCTTGAGAAAATTTCATCATCGCCGTGACTCCACCCAAGCCGCGTCAGGTAATTGCAAAGGGCGTGGGGTAAAAGCCCCATGGCTTCATAGGCATCCACCCCGAGGGCTCCGTGCCGCTTAGAAAGTTTGGCCCCGTCAGCACCGTGAATCAACGGAATATGGCCCGTTTGGGGCATTTCCCACCCGGCAGCTGCGTAAATTTGGGCCTGCCTAAAGGTGTTGGTCAAGTGATCATCCCCGCGAATGATCTGGGTCACCCCCATATCATGGTCATCCACCACCACAGAAAGCATATAAGTTGGTGTCCCGTCTGAACGAAGCAAAATCAAGTCATCGAGCTGCGTATTCTCGACGGTTACCTCGCCCTGTACCAAGTCCGCCACCGTGGTGCGCCCATCTTGTGGGGCTTTTAGACGTACGACATAAGGCGCGTCAGGGATACCTTCGCGGTTTCGGCAACGCCCATCATACCGGGGAGGCAGGCCAGCCGCGCGCGCCTTGGCGCGCATTTCTTCCACCATTTCGGCCGTACAGGTGCAGGCATATGCCTTCCCGTCAGCCATCATCTGGTGCGCAATTTCTGCATGCCTGCCAGCTCTAGCAAACTGAAAAATAACCTCCCCGTCCCAGTCAAGTTCGAGCCACTTCATGCCGTAAAGGATCGCATCGATGGCTTCCTTTGTGGAGCGCTGACGGTCTGTGTCTTCGATCCGCAGTAAAAATTTACCCCCATGGCGCCGTGCGTAGAGAAAATTAAAAAGCGCCGTGCGCGCCGATCCGATATGTAAAAAACCCGTTGGTGACGGTGCAAAGCGAGTGACAACTGACATCATTTCCCCCTAAAGTACTGGGAACAGGGCCCCTAAAAAGTGATCTCAACTGTGTACCACAGTTTTCGCCAAAGCACATCCCGCCTCGAGGCACTTTTAGAAACGTTCTTCACCCAGCACAGCCGTCTTGTGTACTGGGTTCCGGTCTTTCTTGGTTGCGGCATTGAGGTTTATTTTTCCCTGACCTTCGAACCTTCTTACATCCCCTTACTAGTAGGGTCTTTTCTTTTCACAGCGCTAACCTTTGCGCTTCGCCGCGTGCGTCTTGCCTATTTCATTCTTTTTATCCTTACTTGCTTTTCTTGGGGGATGACCCTTCCCTGCGTGCGGACAAGCCTTTTACACACGCCGCTTCTGACCCAGGAACTTTCGCCCCAGTGGATCGAGGGACAAGTTGAACAGCTCGAAGCCTTTCCGACCCACCAGCGCGTGACCATTTATCATCCCCGTTTAAAGCATCCCTTTTCAGATGACGCCCTGACTAAAGTGCGCCTCAGTATGCGGGGACGTCTTATCCTTCCTGACTTTATCGTGCCTGGTGATTGGATTGCGATTAAAGGGATTCTTATGCCGCCTGCCGAGCCCGCCGTCCCCAGATCCTTTAACTTCAGGCGCCAAGCGTATTTCGACCGCATCAGTGCAGTTGGTTACGGGATCATGCCGGCGCGCCTTTTGCATGCTGGCGAAGAAACATGGTGGCGGCGCGTCAAGACCCACATCGAAAGCCTTCGCCATACCCTTAATCAACATTTTGTCAAAACCCTCAAAGCGCCCGAGTCAGCCCTTGCCAAGGCTCTTGTAACTGGCGAGCGTTCGGCCATTCCTGAAGAGGTGCGCCTTGCGTTCGCGGCCTCTGGCACCGCCCATCTGCTGGCCATATCGGGCCTGCACCTCAGCGTCGTTGCGGGTATTATGTTTGTGTTTTTACGCTTTCTTTTGGCGGCGATTCCAGGCCTTTCCTTAAGGTATCACATTAAAAAATGGGCAGCGATCCTAGCTCTCATCGCCGTCTTTTTCTATTGGCTTATCTGCGGAGGATCTTTTCCTGCTACAAGGGCCCTTGTCATGTGTACCCTGATTTTGGGCGCTGTCATGATTGACCGCACGGCCATCACCCTTCGCAACGTCGCGCTTGCGGCGTCTTTGATCTTGATCCTCATTCCCGAGGCGTTGGAAAGCCCCAGCTTTCAACTGTCTTTTGCGGCGGTCGTGGCGCTCGTTGCCATGTACGAGCATTTCAAAATTCCTTTTTTAAAGACCTCGTCACGCACAGGAGGGACGCTTGTTAAAGGATTTCTTTATTTCATGGGCGTCATCAGTACGACTTTTATCGCCACAGTCGCAACAACCCCTTTTTTAGCGGCAACCTTCCACAACCTCACGCTCCAAGCCATTCCCGCAAATATGCTGGCAGTCCCCTGGACAACCTTTGTCGTGATCCCTCTTTTGATTGGGTCTCTTGTCACCTTGCCTTTAGGATATGATTTTGGGCTGTCCTCGGTTCTAGAGGTGGCCCTTGCCTGGATGCGTGAGATTGCCCAAACCGTCGCCGATTGGCCGGGTTCCATGGTCCCCATTCCTGAACCTACCCCCGGCGTCATGAGCCTTCTCACCCTTAGTTGCCTGTGGATTTGTTTGACAACGGGACGCCTTCGGTTGATGGGCGTCGCCCCTTTAAGTTTATCGCTTGTGTGGTGGACATTTTTTTCGCCCGTTCCTGATCTTTTCCTGTCTCACGATGCCAAGGTGATCGGGGTACGTACAGACAAAGATCTTTGGGTGGTTTCTAAGCGGTCAGGTGCCTTTGCCAGGAAAGTATGGTCCCAGGCCTCGGCCTTGAGAGCGCCTCAAAAACTGCCCATGGCAGGCGTGCCGGGGGCGACGCGCACAGGTGGGACGCTCACGCTTTTACCGCCCTACATATTAGATTTAATGCCTTTGAGCTTGACCGATCAAAGAACAGGCGAAGTTTTTCTGTCACAAGAACAGCTTTCGGTATGGGGCAGTACACTTGTGTGGCTTGGATCCTCAGGGCCTCGCTATCGCAGTGTCAGAAAAGATCAAGGCACCAGACCATGGTCCCTTTATAAACCCAAATAACCCTTACGACGCCAGGGACCAAGATCCTTCTTGGGTGTTTTTCTTCACGCATTTCGCTTTTGAAACAGGGGGCTTAAGCTTTTTAGGACCCGGGATAACCACATGGGACGCCGTGATGGGAAGGATGCCCCGGCAATAATCAAAATAGCACTGGGCCAAACGTTTGGTAACGGGACCAGGGGCACCCGCGCCCACCACCTGATGATCAATACGCACGACACTTTTTACCATAGAAAGGGCCCCAGACAAAAAGGCTTCACGGGCGCTTTTTGCTTCTTCTTTTGAAAATGAACGCTCTTCCACGGGGATGCCCAGTTCTTTGGCCAGCATCAAAAGGCGCGCACGCGTCACACCCGGCACAAGGCTGCCATCTTGGGGCCTCGTGACAATAACGCCTTGGTCTGTCACGATATAGGCATTAGAGCTGGCGCCTTCACAGACATGATCGTCTTGATCCAAAAGCCATGTATCAAAAGCGCCAGCCTCTTTGGCTTGTTGACGCAGCAACACTGTCGGCAAAAGTGACGTTGCTTTGATATGGGGACGTTTCCACCGGATATCAGGGGTCGTGATCACATTTACGCAAAGAAGATTTTCGGCGTCCCAGTGATGGGATTGGTGTTTGTAGACCATCACAAGAGACGGGCGCGCGCCCTCGTCGGGAAAGGCGTGCTGACGCGGGGCAACGCCTCGTGTCAACTGCACATATAGGCTTCCTTCTGTGCCGCGGTTACGCCTGACGACTTCACGGCATGTGGCCTTTACGATTTCAGGATCAAAGGGCAAGGGGACCTGAATGTCTTTGCCGTATCCAGCCAATCGGTCCACATGGGCTTCAAGCTCGATAAGCCGCCCTGCATAAACAGCCATGACAATATAGACGCCATCACCAAATTGAAATCCGCGATCCTCTAGAGGAATCACAGCCTGTTCATGGGGCACATACCTACCGTTGACATAGGAAAGACGAGACATCTTGAGACGCTTTACAAGTTACCAAGAAAAACTAGGCCCACCCTAGCAGAAACGATTTCTTAAAACAAAGAAAATACCAAAGAAGATTCTTACAAAAATGAGACCCTTTTATAAAACGTCATCGGGCCCGTCATCTGATGACGTATCTTGTAAAAGGGCCCCTTCAAGGCGCCTTGCAAGGCCGCAAAAGGCCTCAAGACCTACTTCTTGGGCTCTGGCATTTGGCGTGATGCCGCAGGCTGCCAAATCGTCTTCGATACAAGAAGACAATGCTTTTAAATTGGCACGCAACACTTTACGACGATGAGAAAAAGCGCGCCTCAAAAGGCGATCCAGCGCGCACGGGTCTGCGGGGTATAGGGGTGCTTGGCGCGCCTCGAAATGCACCACACTAGACATCACCTTTGGGGGGGGTGAGAATACATGGGGCGGAACGTCAAATAAAGTTGTCACGTGCACTTGCCACTGGGTCAGGACTGACACACGGCCATAAGCTTTGGTGTTAGGAGCGGCCTCAAAACGAGCCCCCACCTCTTTTTGTAACATCAAGGTAAAGCTCTCGATACGGGGTAAGAGCGCAAGCCATCCCATGATCAAAGGCGTTGCAATGTTATAGGGCAAGTTTGCCACAATCTTTGTGGGACCTGTCATAAAGGGCGACAAATCGACTCTCAGAGCGTCTCCTTGTAAAATCTCCAACCGTTCTCCAGCGGCCTCTTGCAAGGGCGCCAGTGCCTCTACGCAGCGGCGGTCCATTTCAATGGCAACGACGCGCGACGCCCCCTCCAGCAAAAGGCCCCGTGTCAGCCCCCCAGGTCCTGGACCAATCTCAATAACCGTATAACCGTCAAGAAGGCCCGCACTCCTCGCGATTTTTCGTGTGATATTAAGATCCAGCAAAAAGTTTTGGCCCAAGGACTTGTGTGTCCTTAGGCCAAAAGTGCGTACCACGTCCGTAAGAGAGGCAAGGGTTTCTACGGGATCTAATTCGGCCATTTATAGACGAATATCCACAAAGGCGGAGCTGCGCAAATTACGAAGCTCGCGCTGGGCAATATTTTGAAGTTCTTGGGAGCGGAGCATATCTTTGACTTCATCTTCTGTGGGATCACCCGGATTGATCTGCTCGATGTCGCAGACCATAAACACCATGAACCCAAGATCCGTCATAACAGGCTGGCTTGCCTTTTCTTTGCCAAGCTTTGACAAAAACGCATATAGCTCATCCGGTAAATGAGACACCGAGGTTTTTTGAACCTCTTGAAAGCGCACCCTTGCATCATTGCCCAGTGTTTTTTTCATAATCGCACAGCTTTTCGTATTTTCAGTAAAAGACTTTGCACGCATAAAGATGGGATAAAGCTCTTCTTGACTTGCGCCTTTTCTCGTTGAAAAAAGAACTTGTTGAAAGCTAATAAGGGTATCTTTATCGATACTTTCACCAGGAGCTCGTCTATCGCGTACCACATAAATCGCAATGCCTTCCGGTGTTTCGATAGGTTGACTCACTTGCTTGAGGGGTAGATGTTCGATGGTTTGACGGATCGCGGGATCAAGACGACTTAGACTTACCCATCCACGATCGCCTCCTTTAGCAGCGCTAGGGACCGACGAAAACTGTGTCGCAAGTGCGGCAAACGGCGCCCCTGACTGAAGCTGTGTGACAAGTTTTTGAGCGGTCGCGCGGGCTTTGCCTTTATCAAAAGACGCATCCACGGGCAGGACAATCTCGGATAAATGCACGTTGGTCTCTAAACGTGACGCCTTGATTTCATCAAGTTTTCTTTTCACATCAAGAGCCGTTGTTTGAATCGCATCCCCGTACATGGCACGGATATATTCCACCCATGCAATCCCCGCACGCAGGTGATCTCGCATGACGCGGGCTGGAATCCCTGCTTGTTGCAACATGCCAAGGAGTTGACCTTTTTGCATCTGGTTACGCTGTTCAATATCTTGAATGGCCAAATCCACACGCTCGTCTTCGATTTTCAGATGGATTTTGTCCGCCATCTGCTGCTGCAATTGCTCTTCAATCATCAGATTGAGAATTTGACCTGATAACTGCGCGTCAAGGTCTGGTGTTTCAGGCATACCAGCCGAAAGGGCGGCCATACGCACCCGCGATTTTAAATCTGTTGTGGAAATCACTTTGTGGTTCACCATAGCAGCCACACGGTTCACAGATGCGTGGAGTTGCACAGCGCCAAGGGTCAACGCGCCCAGACCACACAAACACAAGGCCTTCTTTATCTTTTTCATCATGGGCAGAAAAATCCTCATAAATGCGCTAAAAATGGTTTATACCAGCCACTGTCCATGTATACTGCCATACATGGAATCGTATTTTCATTGCAAGCTGTTTTTAAGGATGGACCCCTTATAAAATGTTTTTATCGACCCGTTATGTTTTTCGCTCGCTCGTGATCACCACTTTTTTTGTGGCATGTGTGCTTGTCGCCGCCGTTTGGATGACCCAGTCTTTGCGTCTTGTGGATATCCTTGTTAACCACGGCGTGACCCTGGCGACTTTCTTGTCCATGATGCTTCTTTTGATCCCAGATCTTGTGGGCGTCATCCTTCCTTTTGCCCTCGTGATTGCCGTTCTTTTTGTGTACTCAAGACTCTACTCAGATAGTGAACTTATCGCCCTGCGCGCAGCTGGCCTTAGTGACAAAAGACTCACGCTGCCAAGCGTGCTGTGCGCGCTTCTTGTCACCATCGTCCTTTACAGCATCAATTTTTACTTTCTACCGGCCTCTTTTCAGAAATTTAAAGATATGGAAAGCCAAGTGAGGCGTAATGTCAGTGCCGCTTTGGTTAAACCTGGCGAATTTATCACCTTCGAAGGCATGACCGTTTATGTTCGCAGCAAAGAACGTTCTGGCAAACTCCAAGGCATTATGATTTATGATGCCAAACACAATCCTGCCTTTACCTTGGTCGCTAAAGAAGGCCTTCTGTCCGAAACGGAAAACGGTGCTCGTATTGTGCTCCATGACGGAATACGACAAGAACGAAGTGCAGAAGCAACCTCGCCCTCTCTTGTGGCTTTTGACAAGTACGCTCTGGATATTGAATCACAAAATCAAACAGTCGCCCCGAGACGCCGAAAACCGTACGAGCGGTTTTTGTCCGAACTTTTAGAAGGAGATCCCGGCGATCCCCGCTTTGCAAAAAAGCTTCGCATCGAGATTCATCAAAGATTCCTGATGCCGCTCACCAGCTTTGCGTTTGTGCTCATTGCCATGGTGACGTTTTTGTTGGGTGATTATTCAAGGAGAGGTCGCTCTAAACGCCTAAGTGTCTGTATTCTTGTCTGCGCGCTTTTAGAGATCGGGACATTCCTTTTGTTGAACCTTGGGGAAAAACTTGAGTGGATGCCTTATGTGGCAGAACTTTTGGTGTTTATTGCCATCATCGTTCCTGGTTACGCCCTGCTTAAAAATGATGCCGCTCGCATCGACGGCCTTGAACATGGAGACAATCGTTGAAAACCCCCTGGATCCTTTCACGCTATTTCGCTACGCGTTTTCTGATTTGGTTTGGCATTGTGACCCTCGCTGTCTGTTGTATCATTTTTCTTTTCGACTTTTCTGAAATGGCAAGGCGCGCTTCGGGGCGTGCAGGCATCACGCTTTCTTTTCTTTTAAGAACAACCTTTTGCAAAATGCCGTCCTTGGTTGAGAAGCTTCTACCGTTTATTGCCCTTTTCAGCACCATGATCACTCTGTGGACCCTGAACCGTCGCCACGAATTAGAGGTCACACGGGCATCCGGTATTTCCATTTGGCAAATGCTTGCGCCGCTAGGGGGGTGCGCTCTGATACTTGCAAGCCTTGACCTTTGTTTTCTGAATCCATTTGGCGCCAAAATGATGCTCGAGTTTGAGCGCCTTGATAGCCTTTACCTTTCTGCGCGCCAAGGAAGCCTTGCCATTTCCGACACAGGCCTTTGGACTAAGGAAACCGATGGACGCCTTCAAACAGTTTATCATGTGCGGGCACTCTCTTCCGAAGATAAAACCCTTCACCAAGTTAGCCTCACCAAAACCAATGACCGCGATCAGTTTGTGACGCGTCTAGATGCCAGATATGCACAATTTGACGAAGGAAAACTACATCTTTTTGATGTGTGGATTTCTACAGCTTTTGCTCCTCCAACCCATCAAGATCAAATTTGGGTGCACACCTCTTTTTCTCTTGAGTCCTTGTTAGAATCAGGCGTTAACCCCCGCAGTGTGTCCTTTTGGGACCTGCCCCACTTTATCTCTCTTCTCGAAAAATCTGGGCTTTCCCCCTTAAAATACGACCTTCACCGCCATAACCTTTTGGCGCGGGTCTTATGGATTATGGTCATGGTGATGCTGGCAGCGGCCTGCTCGCTTAGACCTCTTCGTCAAGGAGGGACTTTTCTCTTGGCAGCCTCTGGTCTTGTGGTAGCATTTCTTCTATACTTTGCCGGTGATATCAGTAACACACTGGGTGCAAGCGGAAAACTACCCCTCTTTCTTGCTGCTTGGGGCCCTGTGTGTATGAGTGGGCTAGCAGGGCTTTCAGTCCTTTTGTATTCGGAAGATGGTTAACATGTCTTTTTACCGCGCATTATGTCTTAGTACGGCTGTTTTTATATGTTCAGATCTTTTGATGGCTGCCGCCCCCGTTGATCTGTCCAAATCCACGACCATGAAGGCAGATCAAGTCACAAGAGAAGAAAAATTCGGCCTGGTTGTCGCCCGCGGTAACGTTGAAATTGTTCATGACTATGAAATCCTCCAAGCCGACACCGTCACCTATAATGAAGCCCTTGATCAAGTCTCAGCGTCCGGAAATGTGCGCCTTAAGAAAAAAGAAGGCGATATTGTCTTTGCCCAGTACTTGCAGCTTTCTGGTGATCTAAAAGAAGGCGTTGTGCGCGAAATTCGCATGATCTTAAGCGATGATTCAAAACTTGCCGCCACTAGAGGTGAGCGCGAATCTGGCACACGAGCAAGCTTTGACACGGTGAGTTACACGCCTTGTAACGTATGCCGCCAAAACCCAACGAGGCCACCTCTGTGGCACATTAATGCCAGGCGTGTTGTCATTGACGAAGCTGAAGAAGATATCATCTATACTGATGCTATCATGAATTTCTGGGATGTACCGGTTATGTATCTTCCCTACTTTAGCCATCCAGCACCCAACGTCAAAAGGCGGGCGGGCTTTTTGTCACCAACCTTTGGTAATGCCTCCGGTTCTTCAGGCGCTTTCGTCCGCGTTCCCTACTTTATTCCCATTGGTAACAACAAAGACGTGACGGTGGCCCCTCTTTACGCCGACCATAGGCCCGGTCTTCAGCTTTCCTACCGTCAACGTTTTGCCAAGGGTTACGCGCACCTCGGCGGAAGTGGTATCTTTGGCCACAGACGGCCTCCCACACAACGAGATCCGGCCACAGGGGCTGTGCTTCCTAATCCCGACAAAGCGCTAGATCTTTCTTTCAGAGGACACATCGTCGGCAGAACTCAGTTTGATTTGACGCCGTTCTGGCGTGTAGGCGCCAATCTCGAACGCGCAACGGATCAAACTTATTTTAGGCGTCTTCCCTACTTTGGCTTTAAAAACAGCAGCTATTTAATGTCCAAAGCGTACGCAGAACACTTTAAGCGTCTCGATTACTTCTCCGTTGAAGGGTACAGCTTCCAAGGGCTTCGTGAAGGTGACCGGATATCAACAACCCCTCTTCTTTTGCCTGTGGTGGAGTACAGTACCGTTTCACGTGTAGGTAAGTGGGGCGAGACATGGTCTTTTGATGCGGGCGCCCTTGGTGTGAACAGACGCATTGGGACGAACGTTCAACGTTTTTCCATGACAGGCGGGGTCCAACGCCCCTTTTATTCGTCATGGGGGGATGTCTATACCGTTGGAACAAAGGTCCGCGGTGATATCTATAACGTTCATAATTATAAGCCAAATCCTACCCTAGGAGAACGCTCCGGTGTCGCAGGTCGTCTTTTCCCGCAGCTTTTCACCCATTGGCGTTATCCCTTTGTGAAAATTGGTGAAAACCACAGATCGCTTCTTGAACCACGGGCGGGACTTTTTGTGGCCCCCAACACGGCGCAAGGTTACAAAATTCCTAACGAGGACTCCCTTTTTACAGAGTTTAATACCTATAACCTTTTTGCACCCAGCCGCTTCGCGGGACTTGACCTTGTGGATACGGGTTCTCGTTTTGCCTACGGCCTTGGCGGTGAAACCACTTTCCCCAAACAGGACGTAACCCTCGAAGGTTTCTTAGGTCAAAACGTCTCCTTCAACGAGCCTCGTGACTACTTAAAAAATACTGGTCTTGAGTACCGTTGGTCTCACTATGTGGGACGCCTTGAGGCGCGTTATGATGATTGGATGGCGCTTGGGACAAGAATGCTTCTTAATCGGGTTCGTATGCGCCCAGAGCGGCAAGAGTTTCTTGCAAGCCTTGGAAAGCCCATCTTGCGCCTCAGTGCGGACTATGTCCATTTGCCCACGCCTCAAGGCGTCACTGCACAAAGCGACAAACGTCGTCAGATTGTTTTGGGGCTTAGCTCTCAAATCACCCGGGAATGGATGCTGATGGCCACGACCACACGGGAGCTTGGTTCTGGCGCTCACGCGCTATCCCATGGAGGCGGCGTGACCTATCAGGACGAGTGTTTTACCCTTCAAGTCACCGCAGAGAAGTCTTTCTTTAGGGACCGCGACGTGAAGCCCGGCGTAAATTTCATGTTCCGTCTGGTCTTCAAAAACCTAGGAGAGGTAAGTCATCAGCTGAATTTAGGAGATCCTAAAGGAAGCAGACCTGACATGCTTGGCGGCTTTTAGAAGCCGCCAAGGCGCCTTTTTTCTTTAAGTAGTTCGGCCAAACCTTGCATGGCGATGGACAGAGGTCGCCATTAAAAGGCCTAGCCCCATCATAAAGGTCATCATGGCCGTGCCCCCATACGACACAAGGGGTAAAGGAATCCCCACAACGGGGGCAAGGCCCATGACCATGGCCATATTGACAAAGGCCGACAAGAATAAAAGAGTGGTCAGCCCCACACTTAGAAAACGACCAAAGGCGCTACGACTCAAGAGGCTCACCCGAAACCCATAGGTCAGAAGAATGAGGTAGAGGAAAATAAGGACCGCCCCCCCCATAATGCCCGTTTCCTCACAAAGCATAGAGAAAATAAAGTCCGTCTGCTTTTCCGGCAGAAAATTTAGATGAGACTGTGATCCATGTCCTAATCCCTTCCCCCACATCCCCCCAGAGCCAAGAGCGATTTTTGATTGCAAAATGTGATAGCCAGCCCCCAAGGGATCTCGCTCAGGATCAAGAAAGGTCAAAATACGCTTTCGCTGATAGTCATGCATCCCCATCCAAAAAAGAGGGCTTGCCACAAGGGCTGCGCCCACAAGTAAAAGGATTTTCCACGTCCGCATACCGGCCACAAAGAAAATGCTAAACCCCGCCCCCACCAGAATGAGCATCGTGCCAAGATCAGGTTGGCGTAACATTAAAAGGGAGGGCACAATCACCATGGTTGCAGGCGCTAAAAGAGCTCTGATTTTTTTAATGTCACCGGATGGAAGAGTGTGAAAATATCTGGCAAGGGCCATAAGAAGCGCAATCTTCATAAGCTCTGAGGGTTGAACCACAATCACATAAAGATCAATCCAACGCTGGGCGCCCATGCCGACTTTTCCCGCAAGCTCCACCGCCACCAAAAGCACCAGGCAAAGGGCGTACACAACATACGAGATGGAAAACCAGAAGCGTAAATCCACGACTGCAATGAGGCACAGTAGCACCAGCCCCCCTGAAAAACGAATGATCTGCTTGTAGGACCAAGGGGAAAAGCTCTCGTCCGCCGCATAATAAAGCATCAAAAACCCGACGCACGCGACCAAACAGACCACCAGCAAAATAGAAAAATTGATGGACCTTTTTCCCGAGAGTTCACTGTAAGGTGTCATAGACTGATCTCCTGCTGGGCGTAAGTAAGGATGTCTCTGGCAACGGGCGTGGCCACACGTCCGCCCCCACCGCCATGTTCAATCACAACGCAAATCACAAACCGCGGATCGGCCACAGGCGCATACCCTGCAAAGATCGCGTGATCGCGTTTCTGCCATTCAATTTCCTCGTTCTTTAAGACGCGCGTTTTGCGCTCTTTCATGGAAATACGCCGCACCTGAGAAGTCGCCGTTTTCCCCCCCATCTCAAGACCAGGAATGGCAAGACGCTGATTATACGACGTTCCAGAGGGGTGATTTACGACCTGCCCCATGGCTTCTCGGATCACAGCCAGGTGTTTGGGATCAAGACCTAAGTCTGGTAGTGCCTGCGTATGATCCTTTAAGAGCGTTGGCGTATACGCATGCCCGTCTCCCACAAGTCTTGCCATCATAAGCGCCATTTGAAGAGGTGTCGCAAGACTTGCCCCTTGCCCAATGCTGGACAAAATGGTATCACCCACCGTCCACGAACGATTCTGGGCCTTTTTCTTCCAAGCCTTACCGGGTACAAGGCCTGACTTTTCGCCATAAAGCTCAATCCCTGTTTCAGCGCCAAGCCCCAGAAGACGTGCCATCTTTTCAATGGCATCGATCCCGACTTTTTTCGCGGTCTCATAAAAGAACACATCGCACGATTCACGAAGCGCCGACACAACGTTCACTGACCCGTGCGTGCGCCAGCAATGATAACGGTGCCCATTCAGTTCACAGTACCCCGTGCATTGTATGGGCGTTGTCGGCGTGATCTTGTCGTGCCTAAGGGCGGCAAGCGCTACTATCATTTTCACAAGGGATCCAGGTGCGTATTGTCCTCGGATACTTTTGTTGGTAAGGGCGGCATAAGGATTGTCGCGAAGGGTTGTCCAATCCGCCAAGGAAATACCCTGGACAAAAAGATTTGGATCATAACTGGGGCTAGAGGCAAGGCACAAAACCTCGCCCGTTTTTTTATGCAGCACGACGCAACATGCGCTTTCAAAGGTTGCAAGACGTTCCATAACATAGCGCTGCAATCCGCCGTGAATAGAGAGGGATAAATCCTTTCCCTGCACCCCGGGTTTGACGGTCAGCTCTCTGATCTCGTGGCCGCGCGCATTCACCTCGATCTCGCGGTACCCAGGTGTGCCTTGTAAAAGCTCTTCGAAGGCTTTTTCAGCGCCTTCCTTGCCTAGGCGAAAATCAGGCAGATTCCACGCCGGGTTTTCAGTCACTTCATCTTTGCTAGGTGGTTGAACATAACCCGTGATATGACAAAAAGGAATACGCTGAGGGTAAAGACGAAGGGAGCCTTTTTCCACACTCATGGCCTCAAGATCCGGGCCTTGAATTTCAAGGGTACAAACCTCTTCCCAACTAAGCGGCTCTTTAAGAATTTGCACTTCTTTTGTTTTCGCAAGGGCATGCACGTCAACCAAGGGCAGAGATATGACTTTTTTGACGGCATTAAGGGCCCCCACAGGATCCTTTGTTTCACGGGGATAAAAGACAAGGCGGTAGACCATCTCGTCTTGAGCCAAGATCATCCCTGTTCGGTCAAGAAGACGTCCGCGCGGCGGCACACAAAACCTTAAGCGCACCCGGTTTTTCTGGGAAAGGGTTGTGTAGTGAGACGAGCGCGCCCCCCCTAAATAAACAAGCCTGCCAAGAAGGGCTGTCATCAACACCCCTTGCGCGCTTGCTAAAAGCAGCGTGCGTCTTGTAAAGCGGCTTTCTTCACGCCGCTCACGTCGACTCATGCATCACTCGCATTTTAGTAAAAAGCCACAAAATTCCTTGAAAAAACAAGGGGAAAATTCCCACAAGCACCGCCCCCTGCACCAAAAGTGAGACGGGCATCCGGGGTGTCTTTCCACCCGCATAAAGAAGAATTTGAGTGAGCAAGAGAAAGGAAAAGCAGGTCATGGCAAAGACAACCCAGGTAAGAAAAAAGCCCCTTTTAAAAAGAAAGCGTCGCTGCACAGACAAAAAGAGACCGTAAAGGGCGTAAAGAAAGCTGTGCAGTCCTAAAGGATAATCCGTCACAACGTCTTGAAGACCTCCTATGAGCATCACAAGAGACCAAGGAATTTGCTTTGGATCAAGAAGGCTTAGAACAAACAGTATGGGCAACAAAAAAGGGATAGAAACCGCGTCCACACAGAAAAATCCTACGTACAAAAGCGCCATAATAAGCGCCATCAAAAGAGATTTAGGGATGAGCTCTTGAACACTACTCACGGGGTACCTCCTGTATTTTTTGGAGGACACGCACAAAATCAGGTGGGGTCGCACTAAGTTCTGGCTTGAGCATTTGCACCCCGTTTTTTCCCACGACCACACGCGCGACAATATAACCCGGGGGATAAAAACTGCCTTGGGCTGTGGTCAAAAGCATCTCGCCTGACTCAAATTCTGTATGATCCTGAGTGTGCAAAAGGACGAGTGCGTTACTTCCTTGCCCCGATAGCACGCCGTGCCGGCCAGACTTTTCACCCACAACGGGAATCCGCACGCGGCCGTCACGAACGGTTGCCACAAGAGCGCTTCTCGCCCCCACACTTTCCACATAGCCCACAAGAACGCGGCCCATCACAACGGGGGCGCCCTCTTCAACGCCCGCGCGGCTTCCCCCTTCGATCATAAATTTGTGTTGAGCCTCATCTTCCCACTGTCCAATGACAGGTGCTGTAAGGATGATATCCTCACTTGGTTTCAAAACTTTAAGCTGCTCGCGCAAAAGGGTATTTTCGCGCTCAAGGAGCCTGGCTTGTTGATACCATCCGTAAAGACGCTCGTTTTCAGCTTGAAGCTTTTTGACTTCTTCTGATGCTAGTTGATACTTTTTCACGGCGTCTGCGGCGGCCGGCACGAAAGACACGCTTGTTTTAAGGCTTTTTTCCAAACGGGTATTGATGTCAAGCAACACCCCTCGCATCACCCTTGCTTGTTCAGGCTTTGCGAGGGAAAGGACTAAAAGACACGCACTTAAGGTCAGGATCAGTCCCGCGCCTAAGTGCGTCGTGATTTTTTTTAGCCACAAAGAGGCTTCAAGGAGCGCTGTCTCGACCATGACAGAAGAACGTCCCATGTTGCCTCTCTGCCAAAGGGCTTAGTACATCTTAATAAGAATGTTCTTAAGGACGTCCATTTCTTCAAGGGCTTGTCCTGTCCCTAGTGCCACACAAGAGAGCGGGTCATCGGCCACAGACACAGGAAGACCCGTCGCATTGCGCAACACAATGTCGAGGTTTTTCAAAAGGGCGCCCCCACCTGTGAGGACAATCCCTTTATCCACGATATCTGAGGACAGCTCAGGCGCGGTGCTCTCGAGGGTCACTTTTACAGCTTCCACAATACCAGCCACAGGCTCGGTCAAGCTTTCAGAAATTTGCTTTTCTGAGACAGTCACTTCTTTGGGAATACCGTTCAAAAGGTCGCGCCCCTTGATGTTAAAGGTGCGTCCCTCTCCTTGTTCAGGGGCCGTCGCAGAGCCAATTTCTTTTTTAATACGCTCGGCTGTTGCCTCACCGATGAGGAGGTTATGGTGACGGCGGATATAGCCAATGATGGCCTCGTCCAGGGTGTCACCACCAATACGCACGGACCTTGCACATACAATACCGCCCAAGGACAAAACAGCGACCTCTGTTGTACCACCCCCAATGTCAACGACCATGGAGCCTGTGGC
This sequence comes from Alphaproteobacteria bacterium, assembly GCA_013911655.1. GTDB lineage: Bacteria > Pseudomonadota > Alphaproteobacteria > Caedimonadales > UBA1908 > JACESU01. The sequence goes on along the minus strand of JACESU010000001.1, from coordinate 197,651 downwards.
CTCGGTCACCGGAAGACCTGCGCCAATGGCGGCGGCCATGGGCTCTTCAATCAAAAAGACTTTCCCGGCCCCAGCCCCTTCGGCGGATTCTTGAATGGCGCGCTTTTCAACGGCCGTCGAGCCTGAGGGCACACAAATAATGACCTGAGGACTCACAAAGCTGCGGCGGTTATGCACCTTATGAATAAAATGCTTGATCATTTCTTCCGCGACCTCAAAGTCTGCAATGACGCCCTCACGAAGGGGCCGGATGGCTTGGATGTTACCGGGTGTGCGTCCCACCATTTGTTTGGCCTCTTCCCCTACGGCAAGAACACGCTTGCGTCCGCTGACATCCGCAATGGCCACAACCGACGGTTCGTTCAGCACAATCCCCTGCCCCTTCACATAAACAAGGGTGTTGGCGGTGCCAAGATCAATGGCCATGTCAGACGACATCATGCGTAGAATTTTGCTAAACATCTCTTATTACCTCATGTTAGGAGGGGCGCGCGGTGGCCCTCTTTTTGAACGTGTGTGCTATATTTACGACAGTCAGGATCCCAGGTCCACTGTTTTTATCAGAAGTTTTTGAGTAAGATTTCTTCTAGTATTTTTTGCTGCGCTCCTCTGTCCAAGGTGTCAATAATAACAGCCTCACTCATCTGATGTCTAAACCAAGTCATCTGCCTTTTAATATATTGTCTTGTTTTGATTTGTGCCTGAGCAAGAGCCCCGTCAAAGGATAGGCTACCTTGGCAATAGGCCCGCAATTCCTTGACCCCCAGAGCCTGCATCAAGGGATATTCTTCTAAATTCTGGTATCGCTCTGCCAGCGCTTTCATCTCGGGGATGCTTTGTCTAAAGGCTTCTTCCAGACGTTTGCTTGCGCGCATGATCAGTTCTTCTTTTTTTGGCATCAACACAATGCGAACACAGGCGTCTTTGATCAGAAGAGGCGGGCTTTTTTCTTGGGCCTGCCAATGGGAAAGGGGGGAACCCGTCGTCATGTAAACTTCTAAGGCACGTTTTGTACGTTGAGGATCAAGGGGACAAGGATCTACAAGGCCCTCACGGCGCCAAAGGGCTTCAAGCCCCTCTTGTCCTTCTTGGGCGTAAAGGTCATTCAAGCGTGCGCGCACAGCCTGATCCACAGGCGGAGCCTTTGCAAGACCTTCACTGAGGACTTTGAAATAAAGACCTGTCCCTCCTACAAAAAGGGCGTTTTGACAAAGATTTTTATTCTGGATGAAAAGCGATGCCACAGTCTCGTACCACTTCCCCACAGAAAACGGCACCTCGGGCTTTAGAAATCCAAAAAGATGATGGGAAACTTCTTTTGTTTCTTCAGGTCTCGGGCGCGCCGTTAACAAGGGCAGATCTTCATAGATCTGAAGACTATCGGCGTTGATGATTTCAAGCCCTAAGCGTTTTGCCAACCACAAAGAAAGAGCCGTCTTTCCCGAGGACGTGGGTCCTGCAAGGCAAAGGCTTTTTGATTTCATGATGGGTCGCTCTACTATGCGCACGTTCCTTTATGAATCATTTTTAGGATATTTTGTCGCCGTGCACCTTTTGGCGTAGGCGTTTTTCAACCCCTCCCGGCACGAATTGGCTGACATCTCCCCCAAGCTCTGTGATTTCCTTAATCAGGGTCGAGGAGATAAACTGACACCGGTCAGAGGCCACAAGAAACACCGTCTCGGTTGCCGGGGACAGCCGCATATTCATGCCTGCCATCTGAAATTCGTACTCGAAATCAGAGACGGCACGAAGGCCTCTGACCACAAAGGCCGCATCCACAGACGCTGCAAAGCTGACAAGAAGCCCTGTAAGGGGCTGCACTACAATTTCAGTCTGAAGAATTTTCAAGTGCGCCACTTCTTCCCGGGCAATCTCTAGCCGCTCGTCCAGGGTGAAAAGCGGACTTTTGCTTTTGTTGGGCGCCACCGCCACGATCAGCTTGTCACAGATTCCGGCTGCCCGCTCGATAATATCCAGATGTCCCAAAGTTAGGGGATCAAAGGTGCCGGGATAAACGGCAACCCTAGGCGTTTTGTGAACCGTCATCTGAACCGTCATGGGTGATCTCCTCCCCTTCCTCTTCTTCTGCGTCTGCCACTTCATCCATGGGAATACGCGCTACCGACACAATCCGCTCGCTTTCGGGGACGCGGAAGATGGTAACCCCTTGGGTGACACGGCCCGCGATGCGCACATCATGAAGCGGACAACGAATCAGCTGACCTCCGTCCGTCACAAGGACCAGTTGATCGCTTTTGTCCACGACGAAGGAGCCAATGACAAGACCCGTCTTGTCGGTAAGCGCCATCCCCGTCACCCCTTGGCCACCACGACTCGTGATGCGGTATTCATAGGCAGACGTGCGCTTGCCAAACCCGCGGTCGGTAATACACAAAATAAACTGCTCGGCCGCTTTCATCTCTTCATAGCGCGCAGGTGTCACCGTGTCCGAGGTCGCACTTTCCCCCGCACGCTCTGCCCTTGAAAGTCTCAAGTACTCATCACGCTCTTCGATGGAAAAGTCAGCATGCCCCAAGACCGAGACCGAAATCACGTGATCTTCGGCAGCCAAACGAATGCCGCGTACACCCGTAGACGTACGGCCTGTGAACACACGGACATCCGTGATTTCAAAGCGAATGGTTTTTCCTTGTTTCGTCGCCAAAAGAAGATCCTGCGTATCATCACACACGCGAACGCCCACCAATGATTCGCCCTCTTCAAGCTTCATAGCAATCTTGCCGTTGGCTTTAATGTTGAGGAAATCTGACAAGGCGTTCCGGCGCACGCCTCCTTGGGAGGTGACGAAAATGATCGAGGTATGCTCGCTTTCGCCGGCATCCTTGGGCAGCGGCAACACCGTTGAAATGGTTTCACCAGGCTGCAACGGCAGCAAATTGATCATGGCTTTACCCAAAGACTGGGGTGTTCCCAGGGGCAGACGGTAAACCTTCAGCTGGTAAGCAATCCCGCGCGACGAGAAGAAAATAACAGATGTATGGGTATCCGTCACAAAGACGTCGCTCACAAGGTCTTCTTCGCGGGTGGACATCCCGGACCTGCCTTTACCACCGCGGCGCTGCGCCCGGTAAGTGGCCAAGGGCACGCGCTTGATGTAACCGTTCTGGCTGACGGTCACGACCATGTCTTCTTGCTGGATTAAATCCTCAAGATCAACGTCCCCGCTTGACTCTTCAATGGTGGTGCGTCGGGGCGTCGCAAACTCTTCCTTAACGGCGAGAAGCTCTTCTTTCATAAGGCCGTATAGACGCTCGCGCGAGGAGAGGATGTGGAGGAATTCTTTAATTTCACTGATGATCCCATCAAGCTCCCCCGCGATCTTATCGCGCTCAAGCCCTGTGAGGCGGTGCAGGCGCAAATCTAAAATCGCACGCGCTTGCTCTTCCGACAATTGGTAGGTACCACTCACCACACTACGCCCTGGCTCGGCCACAAGCTCGATGAGAGGAGCCACGTCCTTTGCAGGCCAAGCCTTTGCCATCATGGCTTCTCTGGCACTTTGAGGATCGGGAGAGGCTTTGATGAGCGCAATCATCTCGTCAATGTTGGCAACGGCCACAGCAAGACCCAGCAAGACGTGGGCGCGCGCGCGGGCTTTAGCAAGTTCATACCGGGTGCGGCGTGTGATCACTTGATCCCTAAAGGCGATAAAGGCTGTAAGGATTTCAAGAAGGTTCATCTGACGCGGGCGCCCCAAATCAAGGGCGAGGCAATTGGCGCCAAAAGAGGTTTGGAGGGGCGTATATCGGTAAAGCTGGTTCAGAACGACCTCACCCACGGCGTCTCGCTTCAGCTCGATCACAACGCGCACGCCGTCACGGTCTGATTCATCCCGCAAGTCCGCAATGCCCTCGATGAGTTTTTCCTTCACAACCTCCGCAATACGCTCGATCATCCGGGCCTTGTTCACCTGATAGGGTACTTCTGTAATGATGATGGCGTCGCGCTCCTTACGCACCTCTTCAAAATGGGTGCGCCCGCGCATCACAATGGACCCGCGCCCTGTACGCGCCGCCGACACACAGCCTAAGCGCCCCAAGATCGTGCCCCCCGTGGGGAAGTCAGGGCCTGGCACGTATTCAATCAGCGCGTCGACATCCAAGGTGGGGTCATCAATGAGCGCGCAGCACGCATCAATGACCTCACCCAAATTGTGGGGCGGAATATTGGTTGCCATGCCAACTGCGATACCCCCTGCCCCGTTTACCAAAAGGTTGGGGTAACGTGCCGGCAGGACCAAAGGCTCTTTGGTTGTCTCATCATAGTTTGGCTGGAAATCAACGGTATCTTTGTGAACGTCATCGAGTAAGCAACGCGCAACTTTTTGAAGGCGTGCCTCGGTATAACGCTCGGCGGCGGCTGGATCCCCGTCCATGGATCCAAAGTTTCCCTGTCCCTCGATCAGCGGCACCCGCATGGAAAAATCCTGAGCCATACGGACCATGGCTTCGTAAATAGGCGCGTTGCCATGGGGGTGAAATTTACCCATGACCTCACCGGTTACACGGGCAGATTTACGAAAAGGCTTGCCTGACTCAAAACCCGCTTCGTTCATGGCGTAAAGGATACGGCGGTGCACAGGCTTAAGGCCGTCGCGCACGTCAGGAAGGGCGCGCGAGACAATGACGCTCATGGCATAGTCAAGGTACGAGCGCTTCATTTCCTCTTCTAAGGAAACAGGAACAATGTCCGAGGATAATTTTTCTGCACCAGCCGTCACGAAAGAGTCCTTTCACGTTATCCGTTAAGTATAAATATCTTTGGAACTTTTCCTTAAAAAGGGATTTCGTCATCCAAAGCAGCGCTGCCAGACCCATATGGCCCTTCAAAGCTTGGCGGTCCTGCCTCATAAGCAGACTCTGCCAAATGACGACCAGACGTGTCGCCACCTTTAGCGTCAAGAAGAGTAAGCTCACCCTTAAATTTTTGGAGGACAATTTCTGTTGTATAACGTTCTTGGCCGCTTTGGTCGGTCCATTTCCGTGTTTGAAGCTGCCCTTCAAGATAAACCTTGGTGCCTTTAGTTGCGTACTTTTCAGCAACGTCTGCCAGACGGTCATTGAAAATCACCACGCGGTGCCATTCAGTCCGATCGCGTTTTTCGCCTGAATTACGATCCTTCCAAGATTCTGACGTCGCCACGGAAAGCTGAACAATTTTACCGCCATCTTGTGTATGACGTATCTCGGGATCACGTCCTAAGTTTCCAACCAAAATGACCTTGTTAATGGATCCTGCCATGATGTCTCCTGAATAATCGATGAATGCTGACACTGTTATAGGACAACTCGTCCCCTGGGGCCAAGGCCTTTTTCACACAAAGTGTGCAATAAGATCTTGACGAATGCCCGCCATCGCAGTAGAAAGCATTCTTAGATGGCGGGTGTAGCTCAGTTGGTTAGAGCGCCAGTTTGTGGCACTGGAGGTCGCCGGTTCAATCCCGGTCACTCGCCCCACTAAAAATCCTCATTGTAGCTTTTCTATAAATTCCCCACTCAACCGTTCACTATGTCCTTTTACATTTAATACTTTGGACAGGGCTTCCATTTGTGCTGCCCTCACACTTTGTGAGGTCATGGGCTCAGGATCTTGCTGAAGGGCCAAGGTAAACTTTTCACGCAAGCAAGTAATATGGTGATTTTCCCTTTTTGCAGGGATGCGCATTTCTTGATGCTCAAAAAGCACCCCAAATCCTTCTTCAAAAAGGGCAAAAACATCCGGATGAGAGACGGCCTTAAACGAGCCAATCAACTCTTCAAAAGTCATATATCTTACCTCAGTTTGTGAGGCCCCCTCTTGGACCACTTCATGCTGATCTTGGATTTCCAAAGCGCGGCGCTGACTGCACTGACAGACATGAGCTTTTACCCCTTCTGAGGGATCAACGTCCTCATTCGTTGCCTGCGCGCTGCACGCTAACATGAACATCAGGGTACTTATCAGAATTTTACACTTCATTTCTTATCCCCTTTCACAAAAAAACTTGTTAATCAAATCTTTTCTTATATGACAGACTTAAACTTTCCATGTCATCTTTTTCATAAGATACAACTTTGGATACGGGGATGATAGGGAGATCACAAAGACGGCTTATTGAGGGAGCGTCACACCCTCATGCGCCATTACCCCTCATACCCTTATTTCAATTTATCAAGAAACCCTTCTGTAAATCTCTCGCGGTGTCCTTTCAGGTCAAATCTCGACCACAATTGGATCTTTTGGGATTCTTTAACATCCTCAGATTCTGTGGGATTATCATAGCTTTCAAAAATCTTCCGAAAACCGTCATAAAGACACGACACGTGAGCGTTTTCTCGTTTTGGCGCAAGACGGCCTTCTTGGCTCTCAAAGAGTACCCCAAATCCTTCTTCAAAGAGTGCATAAACCTCAGGGTTAGAGTAAGGCTTAAAGAGCGCACACAGCTCTTCAAAATTCAGATGCGTTTCCCTTGTTCTGACCCGCTCTTTGACGTCTTCTCTGTCGCCGTCCCATGGATTTTCGGAGGCAATCGCAGCTCCCATCAGCACAAAGGCCAACACACTAACTAATAGGTTATACTTCATATTTTTCTCCAGCGTTAATGACACGTTCACATAATCTCACGAATTATTTTTACGAAAAAATGATTTTTTTGGTGACAAAATGTCGAGTTTTTATGTCAGTTTTTTCGCAAGATACACCGTTGGTAACGAAGATGATAGGGATATTCAAAGGTCTTTTAGTCAACTTTTAACAAAAAATTAATAAAAAAAGGTGCATGTAGCTGATGGCAGCTGACAGCTTTTCCTGCTAGGCTGCACTTTTAAAAAAACCAAGACTTGAAAGATAGTTAGGAGATTGCGATGCATAATAGAAAACCTTTCATCCTTTTTCGCGGCGTTTTATCCCGCATTTCTTTGACTCTTTTAATCACCGCCAGCATGCTTAGTGGTCAATTATTTGCCACCGAAACACCTTCAGATGATTCATCTCAAGAAATCGTGACCCCGCCTCTGTCTCCAGAAAATAGCCCTATCCTTCCCCATGTACAGACCGCGCACAGCTCTTTGAGCCTTTGTGATTCTGCCTCCTACATCACGTCAGTACGTGTCGTCGGAGCAAACCTAGCAATAGAAGACTCAATATCTCCTTGGCAGCTTCCTAACCACACTTCTTTAAAAGATGACCTTCTTTCAACACACGGGTCTCTTCTATCACCGATCGAGATCCTTCTTCCTATGGCACACAAAGGACTGCCTGGCCTTGGAACCGAACTCTCTTTCAATTCTTGGACATTTCCACCAGCTTCCAACCTACCAGGCACTCTTTTTCCTCTTTCTCAAAGAGTGACTTCTTCTAAAAATCGCAATGACCTTTTTAATGAGTTTTCAGATACGCCTCAATATGGCATCACTAAAGCAAAAATTGGCGCGACCATTCACGTGCCAGACACCTTCACGCCCACTGGCCAATATACAGCCATGGTGTACCTATATGGCAGCGGCGGACCTTGTGATAGCGAGCAATTTTATATAGATCATTTCAGAAGCAAAGGCTTAATTGTTGTTCCTATTAAGTCGAACTTGTCACGTGCGGGAGGCGATGCAAATACCGCGTCCTCCTCCAGCGATCAATTGGGGAAAAACCCTACAAACCTTGCCCTGGACGCACTGATCGTCGGGAACATTTTAAAGGGCCACCCAAATGTAAAAGAAGTCGTCGCCTTTGGATCCTCCTTGGGAGGCGTTGCCTGTACGTTTCTTTCGAACAAAGAAATCTCTTCGTTTTTGAACGACCACGCACGAAACATTTCAGGCATTTGGTATGACAGCACACCGTTTAAGATCATTTTCCCTGTTTCTGCTCTGCCTGTTTTGCAATCAGTAGATGCCACAGTCCCTGATGACTGTCTTGTGGTGGGTATTAACGGCGCTTATGATCAGTGGTGTGATTCTGCCGCCGCCGCGCGCTTTTTCTCAGGCGTGCGTCCTTTTTCGTCCTGGCATTTTCTACCCATGGGACACTGCCCCGAATCACAGGACAGTGACTGGGTAGAGCGACTCCCCACAAGTGCCATGCATCAAGAAGATGACGGAAAAATTTTCTGCCACTGGGCTGACGTCATTAACCCCTGCACCATGCATTTTGACCAACCCTATTCCGAGTATAGCAAAGTCAACTTGCAAACAGGTGAAGGCATTGAATGTCTCACCCTTAAAACGGTGGGCACAAATCCAAAGCCCTTAGATCAAATTGCGTCACAAGATCTTTTCGGTGGCCTACAAAGTGTTCTCAAGCAACGCTACCGCGGCGCTGTGATTCTGCCCGATGAAACCCAAGCCCTCCGGGTCGTCGACCTTGTCATGTCCTATGTGAAAAGATTTGCAAAACCCTGGGAAGCTGCCGAACTTCAAGAAATCTCTCTTTTAAATGCGCAAGCCAAAATCAAAGCCCGCAAGGTTTTGAGCGCGTACGAAAGCATTTATACGGCTACCACAGAAATGGAGACTACGTTAAGGAACTTAAGCACAAAACTTAATACTCAGAAAAGAACTCTTACAGAAAACAAAGGGATTAACGAACAATCTCGTGAATGGCAAGACCTTGTGGACGAACAAAAAGGAATTTTAAAGAAACATTATGGTCTCTTAGTTTCTACATTCAAGCCATTGGTGGATCAAGATACGGACGGCCTAAGGTAGAGAGGGCTACCATCCAAATAAAAAAGGCGGGCGATGCCCGCCTTTTTTATTTGTCTAAGCGCGCACCGTCTACAAACACTCAATGGCAATAGCAACGGCTTCACCGCCTCCGATACAAAGGGACGCAATGCCTCTTTTAAGGCCTTGTTGTTTGAGAGCGTGCACAAGGGTGACCAAAATACGTGCCCCGCTTGCCCCAATAGGATGCCCCAAAGCGCAGGCCCCACCCCGCACATTTACCTTGGCAGGATCAAGTCCCAAATCTTTGATGGCCGCAAGGGTCACCACGGCAAAGGCCTCGTTAATCTCAAAAAGATCTACGTCTCCCACCGACCATCCGACTTTCTTTAAAAGCTTTTCAACAGCCCCCACAGGCGCCAACGTAAACCACTCGGGCTCGCGGGTGTGGCTTGCATGCCCCACAATACGCGCAAAGGGAGCCGTGGTCGCTTTGTCTTCGGCCATCAACACAAGGGCCGCCGCCCCGTCACTGATCGAGCTTGAGTTCGCCGCCGTCACAGTGCCGTCCTTCGTAAAGGCAGGTCGCAGACCCGGAATTTTGTCAAAGAGCACCTTTTGGGGGGGCTCATCTTCGTCAATGGTCACACTATCCTTGCGCCCTTGCACCACAATGGGAGAAATTTCATCCTTAAACACGCCGGCTTTTTGGGCGGCAAGGGCTTTCTCGGCCGAGTGAATGGCAAAAGCATCTTGATCTTCTCTGGAAAATCCTTTTTCTTTGGCGGTTGCGTCCGCATAAAAGCCCATGAGGCATCCTGCATAGGCGTCTTGAAGGCCGTCATAAATCATATGATCCCAGATTTCCCCGTGTCCCATGCGGTAGCCCTCCCGGGCCTTTGGTAGGAGGTAGGGGGCATTGGTCATACTTTCCATACCGCCCGCAACGACAACTGCGGCAGATCCAGAAAGGATCAAATCATGTCCCAGCATCACGGCCTTCAGACCAGATCCGCAAACCTTGTTCAGCGTCAGAGCCGTTGTATTTTGATCAAGTCCCGCCTTTAAAAGCGCTTGCCTAGCGGGTGACTGTCCAAGCCCTGCTGGCAAGACGCATCCCATAATGACATCATCCACAGCGCTAGGCGCCACACCTGCCGCCTCAACACTTGCCTTGATGGCACCCGCCCCAAGGTCTGTGCCCTTGACGGACGCAAAGGCCCCTTGAAAGGCCCCTACAGGGGTTCTTTTTGCACTAACAATCACAACGGACATGTTTTTCCTCCCTTTTTTTTAAAAACATGTTCTCAGCATACAAAAGCTTTCACGCTTTTACGAGTCCCGAATTTATGACTTGATTTCCAAGATAAGACCGCTCGGCTGGAAACGGCCTTTCAAAAAAACATTATGACAAAACCTTGTGTTATTCACCGTGCATAACATGACAGTTGCATAGGCTAGGCATTCAGTGATACTTATTCTATAGTAGCTTTGTGTCGTAATCGTTTATAAATGGACGGTCAAGAAATTATTAAGCAGCAGTTAGAGCGGCTAGAGCATGAACATCACGATCTCGGTGATATGATCGAGCGTATGTTAGACGTCGCCATCGTGGATCAGATTGCTGTACAACGTTTAAAAAAGCGTAAACTTCTTTTAAAAGATCAAATCTCTAATCTTCGCAGCCGTATTTTACCTGACATTATTGCTTGATTGCAAAACAAGTCTCTGGCTTGCCTCTTAACCACCTTGACACACTGACGTATTTTGCCTAGAGCCATAACAGTGTTCTGTGATGTTCTTTGGAGGGACTGATTGAAGCGTCTTTTAGGATTGGCACTTGTATTTAGTATCAGCGCATCAAATAGCGCATATGGGGCGAAAGAAACAGCCCTATCCATGCATGGGGACGTAAAGCACACGGTTGGCGCACCTCTTCCCTATATGAATCCCAAAGCCCCCAAAGGCGGCCTTATTCGTTTTGGTGTTGTGGGGACCTTTGATACGACCAATCCTTTTGTGACTAAAGGGACTCCTCCTGCGGGCCTGAGTATTTTTTCTGAACGTCTTGTTTTCGAGCCCCTCATGAAGCGCTCGGGAGATGAACCTTTCACCTTGTACGGCCTCCTTGCTGAAAAATACGAAATTGCCCCTGACCGGTCGTGGATCATTTTTTACATGAACCCTAAGGCCAAATGGGCCGACGGCAAGCCGGTCACCGCAAAGGACGTCCTTTTTACCTTTGAAACCCTTCGAGAAAAGGGTCAACCTAATATGCGCCTTTACTACGGCCGCGTGGAAAAGGCCGAACTTTTAGACGGAAACGCCATCAAATTTACCTTTAAGAAAACCGACGAAGGTGCTTACGATCCCGAACAGCCTTTACTCATGGCCCTTATGAGTGTCATTCCAGCGCACTTTTTTGAAGGAAGAGACTTTGAAAAAGCAAGCCTTGAACCCCTGATGGGAAGCGGCCCTTACCGGATTAAAACCATCGAGCCAGGCAGACGCATCGCTTACGAACGGCGTCCTGATTACTGGGGAAAAGATCTGCCCATCCAACAAGGGCAATATAATTTTGAAGAGGTACGCTTTGATTACTACCGCGATAATAAAGTCGCTTTTGAGGCCTTCAAAGCAGGCGCTTATGATGTATACGCGGACGCGGACCCCAGCCATTGGCGCGCAGCTTACCACTTTCCTGCTGTACGTGAAGGACGTGTGATCAAACAGGAATGGTCACATCACAATCCCGTGGGTTTTAAAGGCTTTGCTATGAATATGCGGCGCCCCTTTTTCCAAGACGCCCGCGTGCGGCGTGCCCTTATTGAAGCTTTTGACTTTGAAACCCTCAACCGCACCCTTTTTGGCGGCGAGTATACAAGATCGCGTAGCTTTTTCTCCAATACCGAGCTTGCAAGTCAAGAAATTCCCCAAGGAAAAGAAAAAGCGCTCCTTGAGACCATCCCAGGCCTACCCAAGGCTCTTTTTACACAGTCTTATCATGTGCCTCAAACCGACGGCTCAGGCAGGGATCGTAAAAACCTTAAAAAGGGCCTGACCCTTCTGCAAGAAGCAGGATACCAGCTACGCGCAGGTAAACTTGTGGATAGCAAAACAGGCATGCCCTTTGTGTTTGAGATCCTGCTTTATAACCCAGACGATCAAAAGATTGCCCTTGCGTACGCGAAAAACCTTAAAGTGCTGGGGATCGAGGCCACCATCCGCACGGTGGACCCAACCCAGTATGAATCAAGGCGTCTTAAATTTGATTACGATGTGATCATTCATACCTGGGGCCATTCTCTCTCACCAGGCGCAGAGCAAAAACATTATTGGACGTCACGCGCCGCCAAAGAAGAAGGCAGCCGCAATTACCCTGGCATCGAAAGCAAAGCCATTGATTTGCTGTGTGACGCTGTGAGCCAAGCCAAAGACCGCGAAAGCCTTGTGATCGCCATCAGAGCCCTTGACCGCGCCCTTTTATGGGGGGATTATGTGGTACCGCTTTACTATAGCGCAAAGACACGCTTGGCATATTGGGATAAGTTCGGTTATCCTGAGATTAATCCGCGCGTCGGGGTGGTCTTTTCCACCTGGTGGCATAAACCATAAGACAAAGAACGAGGGAGCCCATGTCTGCAACAAAAAAACACCCTTATCACTTGGTTGATCCAAGCCCCTGGCCGGTTGTTGGCGCTTTGTCGGCTTTTGTGATTGCCATTGGTGCGGTCATGGCCATGCATCACCACGGCTCTTACGTGTTTTTTGCAGGCATTGCCCTTCTTTTGTTCACTATGTTTGGGTGGTGGCGCGACGTGATTCGTGAGGCCAAAACTGAACATAACGATGTGGTCCGTATGGGATTTCGTTACGGCATGGCCCTTTTTATCCTTTCCGAAGTTGCGTTTTTTGCAGCTTTCTTTTGGGCTTATTTTGACGCTGCTCTTATCCCTAAAGAGGTCAACGGCTTTGTGTGGCCACCCAAATCTATCCATACTCTGGATCCCTTTGATTTGCCGTACCTGAACACGCTTTTATTACTCTTATCAGGGACGACTGTTACGTGGGCGCACCATGCCTTTGCTGAAGGTCACATGAAAGATGTTTTGCAAAAGACAGCCTATACGATTGTGCTCGGTGTGTGCTTTCTTGGCGTTCAAGTGTTTGAATATATCCACGCCCCATTTGCTTTTAAAGCAGGCGTTTATCCGTCAACCTTCTATATGGCCACAGGCTTTCACGGCTTCCACGTCTTTGTGGGCGTGATATTCCTCATTGTTGCTTGGTTCCGCACAAAGGCAAACCAATTTACTGCCAAGGATCACTTTGGTTTTGAGGCAGCAGCTTGGTACTGGCACTTTGTGGACGTTGTTTGGCTGTTCCTATTCGTCAGCATCTATTGGTGGGGTTCTGCTTCTTGAGGTCCCCTTTTCTAAAGGCCCTTGTTTGTTGGCCCACTTTTTTTGTCGTCCTGGCGATCTCTTTTCTTTTAGGGCTTGGTACTTGGCAATTGCAGCGTCTGGCCTGGAAAGAGGCCATGATTGCCCAGATCAACAAACAGCTCGCCGAGCCGCCCGTCAGCATTGAAGAAGTCCTTAGCTGCGCGTCCGAGCCGACAGCGTGCGAATTTCGTAAAATCGTCGTAACAGGCCACTATGAGCATGACCAAGAGGCGCACCTTTACGGGCGCACCAGGGGGGGTAAACCCATGACCCATCTTGTGACGCCTTTTGTTCTCTCGTCGGGCTCTGTGATTCTTGTGGACCGTGGATGGGTTCCCGAAAGCGTTGATATGAAAACGCTGACGCCTGTCGCGGGTGAGCTCACCCTTCACGGCTATATTCGTCAAAAAAGTGCGCGTAACACCTTTACGCCCGATAATAACTATGAAAAAAATCGTCTTTTCAGCGTAGACCCGACCGAGTGGGCGCATGAGAAAAAAGCGACCACTCTTTTGCCTTTTTATTTGGTTTTAGAGGTAAAAGATTCCGACCAACTTTTTCCCAGACCTTCGGACGCTTTGACCCTTGGTTTACGAAATTTTCATCTTTCCTATGCCATAACCTGGTACATGTTAGCCCTTGCCTTGCTCGTACTGTATGTGTTTTATATCCGAAAAAATATAAGTACAGCGCCCCCCCAAAGAGAGGATGAATGACCACACGTATTTCAACACTATCTAATGGCCTGCAGGTGGTCACCGATCAAATTGACACCGTGGAAACAGCGGCTGTGGGATTGTGGGTTAATGCAGGCGCAAGACATGAAACGGCTGAGGTTGCTGGCGTCTCTCACTTTTTAGAGCACATGGCCTTTAAAGGGACGGCCAACCGCAGTGCCCGCGATATCGCCGAATCCATCGAGTCTGTGGGCGGTTATCTTAACGCCTATACATCCCGGGAAAACACGTGTTATTACGCAAGGCTTCTTAGTCACGATGTGCCGCTCGCTGTGGACCTTTTATCTGACATTTTACAATTTTCGACCTTTAAAGAAGAGGAACTGGAAAAAGAGCGTCAGGTAATTTTGCAAGAAATCGGTGAAAGTCTTGATAACCCTGATGACCTTGTCTTTGATCATTTGCAGCAAACAGCGTTTCCTGCCCAAGCCCTGGGGGCGTCCATCCTAGGTACGCCAGACAGTGTTACGCAGATGACACGTCCCCATTTGAAAACCTATCAAGAACAACACTACAGCGCCTCTCGCATGGTCCTTGCCGCCACTGGCAAGGTTCACCACGACGCCATCGTTGCTATGGCAGAGGAGCGCTTCCAGCACCTGCCACGCCACACGCCCATCAAAACTGAAAAAGCCCGCTTTGAGGGCGGCTATCATCAACTGCACCGCCCCCTGGAGCAAGTGCACTTTATGATGGGATTTGAAGGACTGCCCTTGGGGCACCCCAGATACTATAGCCTATCGGTACTGGCAGCCCTTTTGGGCGGGGGCATGTCCTCGCGCCTTTTCCAAGAGGTGCGCGAGAAAAAGGGGCTTGCCTACTCCATCTACAGTTTTACGTCTGCGTTTTCTGATTCAGGTCTTTTAGGTTTTTATGTGGGCACCTCCGAACAACACTTCGCCCCGGCGCTTGAGACCATGACCCAGGAACTTAAGAAGGTTTCTGACACGCTGACCATAAAAGAAATTTGCCGCGTAAAGGCCCAGCTTAAAGCAAGCCTCATGATCGCCCTTGAAAGCACCACGACCCGGTGCGAGCAGCTAGCACAGCAGATGATTACCTACGGGCGTCCCTTGTCCCCCTCTGAAATCATCGACCGGATCGAAGCCGTAGAACTTGACGACATCAAAGATCTTGGGCAAAGCCTTTTTGCCTCACCGCCCGCGATCTCGACCGTGGGTCCCGTTTTTCAGATGCCAACCTACGATGAGGTTTGCCAGATGCTGGGACAAACCATTCCTCAACATAACGCGGCAAGTGCTTAAGTTTTAGAGAAAGCTCTTGTTTTAAAAGACCCCGCCGGGGTCTTTTTTTGCACCACAAAAATTCTAATCTTCAAACGATTCCCATGAGGGGCTTGATTTTATCTGCCAATATCGTATTTGATGGGACTATGGAAACATTACATCTAACCGACATTGCGTTGGTTGTGGCAGCCGCCCTTGCGTGCGGTCTTCTTTTTGAGCGCCTCAAACAACCCGCAGTCCTTGGTTACATCTTAGCAGGCATTCTCCTTGGCCCGTCCGTATTGGGGCTTGTACCCGACCGTGCGCCCGTCGAGGCGCTGGCTGAGCTTGGCATATTGATGTTGCTTTTCCTTGTGGGCATGGAGCTGGATCTGCGTGCCTTCAAAGAAATGTGGCTTGTAAGTCTTTTGACCACCCTTTTACAGCTTGGGATTAGCCTTCTTGTCCTCGTGGGATTGGGAAAGATTTTTTCGCTCCCCCTTGGACTTTCCATCGTGATTGCGTGCGCTCTTGCCCTTAGCAGTACTGCTGTTGCCATTAAAATGCTTGAAAACATCAATGAAATGGATTCTCCTACGGGCAGACTCACCATTGGTGTGCTTATTGCCCAAGATCTTGCCATCGTGCCTATGATTTTGATTTTGAAAGGATTTGCGGGTGGCGCCATCAGCCTTACCATCTTTGCCAAAGTAGCCCTGGCCGTCGGGCTTTTGGCCCTTCTTATTTGGTATTTAAGCCGGCGCGAGCGAATTCACCTGCCCCTCATTCAACTGGTCGCCGGGAACCATGATCTTACTCCCCTTGCGGGTCTGCTCTTTTGTTTTGGCATGGCGGTCATCACGGGTCTTATGGGTCTATCTGCGGCATACGGCGCCTTTTTAGGAGGCCTGATCCTTGGCAACACGTCCGAGCGCCACACCATGACCGAGGCCACAAAACCTATCCAAAGCGTTCTTATGATGGTTTTCTTTTTGTCCATCGGTCTTTTGATGGACCTTGGATACATTTGGGATCACATCGCAAAGGTGATGGTGCTGCTCTTGTTCATTACCCTTGGGAAAACAGCCCTGAATATCTTTATTCTGCATCTTTTGCGCCAACCGTGGGAACAAGCGTTTCTCTCTGGCCTGATCCTGTCTCAGATGGGAGAGTTTGCCTTTTTGCTTGTGACTGTGGGCGAGGAAAGCGGCCTTTTAACCGAGGGCGGCAACCGCCTTATTGTGTCTTTGGCGGCACTCTCTCTTGCCATTAGCCCCCTTTGGATGATTGTGGCAAGGCGTCTTCACCAGCGCGCGCCGAAGGGAATCCAAACCCTGAATCAACTTGTGATCTTGATTTTTGGCCGCGAGCTTCGCTTTTTATCTCGGATGGCCGCAAGATCCCGTGCGTTTTATAGCGGTGCTAAAAAAGAAACGCGCCTTCTTGAGGATCATAGCCCTCCACCAAAAGACGACGCGTAACCCCTTTTCGTTTAATCCTTTAGGAAAGTTATTCCCGTGCCAGATTTTTCCCTTGAATCTATCCATCCCTTTCCTGTGGCCGGCATTGATGAGGTGGGACGTGGTCCTTGGGCGGGACCCGTCCTTGCCTGTGCCCTCATGTTCTTGACGCAAGACATCGACCCGACACTGCGTCTGTGCCTGGATGACTCTAAAAAGCTCACCCCAAAAAAGCGTGACGCCGCCTTTAATCTTTTGCAAGAAAGCGCGCACAAGAAAACCCTTTTATATGCCTGCGGGCTGAGCACAGTCGAGGAAATTGACCGCTTGAATATTCACAGCGCCACCCTTTTGGCCATGACGCGCGCGGTAGAAGGACTTCCCCTTCGTCCTGCGTTTTTGCTGGTGGACGGCCTTTTTGTGCCGCCCTGCGGTGTTCCAGGGAAAGCCGTGGTCAAAGGAGACAGCGCAAGCCTTTCGATTGCAGCGGCGTCCATCGTCGCCAAGGTCCTGCGCGACCGACTGATGACCGAGCTTGCCAAAGATCATCCAGCATACGCGTGGGAGCGCAATGCAGGATACGGTACCAAAGCTCACCAAGAAGGCCTGCGTCTTAGCGGCGTCACGCCCCACCACCGGCGCAGTTTTGCGCCCATCAAAGCCCTTCTTAAGGCTGCATAACACGCTTTTTTAGGGCGCCTCTTTTTCTTGCAGTTTTAGTTTAAACAGCGCATAAGAAAGGTAACTTGTGATCCTGAGCCGCGGACAATTCATGCCTAAAAAATCTTTTCCCCATCCTGTGTCTGAACGCCCCTTTTTATCCGTTCGCGGTGCCAAAGAACATAACCTCAAGAACATCAACGTCGATATTCCTAAGAATTCGCTGACTGTGATTACGGGGCTTAGTGGGTCAGGAAAATCGTCCCTTGCCTTTGATACCATTTACGCCGAAGGTCAGCGCCGCTATGTGGAAAGCCTGTCGGCCTATGCAAGACAGTTCCTCGAGCTAATGCCAAAGCCTCAAGTGGATTCCATTGACGGGCTTTCTCCTGCCATTTCTATTGAACAAAAAACAGCCTCCAAAAACCCGCGTTCGACCGTTGGCACCGTGACGGAAATATATGACTACTTGCGTCTTTTGTATGCAAGGGTCGGCATCCCTTACTCACCCGCCACAGGCCTTCCCATTGAAAGCCAGACGGCCTCTCAGATGGTTGATTTGATTCTGACGCGCCCTGAAAACAGCCGCCTTTACTTAATGAGCCCCCTCGTGCGAGGTCGCAAGGGCGAGTATAAAAAAGAGCTTCTTGATCTAAAGAAAAAAGGGTTCGAGCGCGTCAAGATTGACGGCACTTTTTATACCCTTGAGGACGTGCCTACTCTTGAGAAGAATATTAAACATACGATCGAGGTGGTTGTTGACCGTATTATCCTCAAGGACCCAGATGAGCTGCGGGTGCGCCTTTCTCAAAGCGTGGAAAAAGCCCTAACCTTAAGTGACGGCTTATTGATCGTTGAAGACGCTACGACCCAAGAACAACAGCTTTTTTCTGCAAAGTTCGCCTGTCCTGTCTCGGGCTTTACCATCGAAGAAATCGAGCCTCGCCTTTTTTCCTTCAACAGCCCATACGGCGCTTGTAAAAGTTGCGATGGCCTAGGCGTACGTACCGCCTTTACCCCCGATAAAGTCATTCCACACCCCGAGTTGACCCTGGCACAAGGCGCCATCGTCCCTTGGTCTGGCAGCTTTTCCTTTTATTATCAGCAAATCCTCAAGGCGATCGTTGCCTTTTGTGGTGATAATGAAAAATTGCCTTTTAAGGATCTCAAGGGTGACACCAAAAAAATGATTCTTTATGGAAGTGGCACTAAAGTTGTGCCCATGTCCTTACAGCTGACCTCGGATCAAGACGCCCAGTACCATACGTCCAAGAAAACCTTTGAAGGGGTGATCCCGTCTCTCGAGCGGCGCTTTCACGAAACGGACAATCCTAAAAAACGTGAAGATCTCATGAAATATCAAAGCGTGAACGAGTGCGAAAGCTGTCACGGGGCGCGCCTGCGTCCCGAAGCCCTTGCCATTAAAATTGCAGGCTTAGATCTGGCGGCATTGACTCACCTCTCCATCGACCATGCCCTTTCCTGGATTCACGCCCTTCCTGAGAAACTCACCCCTGCCCAACAAACCATTGCCGAGCGCGTCCTTCGCGAAATCACTGAACGTCTCGGGTTTTTAACCAGTGTAGGCCTTGGATACCTGACCCTGGACCGGGGCTCTGGCACGCTTTCAGGCGGGGAAAGCCAACGCATTCGCCTTGCGTCCCAAATTGGATCGGGTCTGACAGGCGTCCTCTACGTCTTGGACGAACCATCCATTGGTCTGCATCAACGGGATAATGACCGCCTCTTGGCAACCCTGACACGCCTTCGTGATCTTGGGAACACGGTCCTCGTGGTCGAGCACGACGCCGATACCATTAAAGCTAGCGACTATATCCTGGATATGGGACCGGGCGCAGGTGTGCACGGCGGCACGGTGGTTGCCGAAGGAACTCTTCAAGAAATCTTAAAAAGTAAAGACAGCCTCACGGTCGCCTATTTGAACGGCACAAAAGAAATCCTAGTCCCCAAGACCGTGCGCACCGGGAACGGACACGCCCTGACCCTTCACGGCGCTAAAGGAAATAACTTACAGAACCTAACGGTTTCTTTTCCACTCGGTCGCTTTATTTGTGTCACCGGTGTGTCGGGAGGCGGGAAATCCACCCTTGTCATCGAAACCCTTTACAAGGGCGTATGCCGCGAACTTGGCCTAAGCGAAGATGATCCCACCCCGTACACAAGTCTTGAGGGCCTTTCCCACATTGATAAGGTCATCGATATTGATCAGTCGCCCATTGGCCGCACGCCGCGCTCAAACCCGGCAACTTACACAGGCCTTTTTGGCCCGATTCGCGATTGGTTTGCAGGCCTGCCTGAAGCCAAAGCACGTGCTTATGCCCCTGGCCGCTTTTCCTTTAACGTTAAAGGGGGTCGATGTGAGGCTTGCCAGGGAGACGGGGTCACCAAAATTGAAATGCACTTTCTGCCTGATGTTTACGTAGAGTGCGACGTGTGCCACGGGAAACGCTATAACCGGGAAACGTTGGACGTGACCTACCGGGGTAAATCCATCGCCGACGTTTTGGATATGACCATTGCCGAAGGGATCGTATTTTTCGAGGCAATCCCCAGTATCCGAGACCGCTTAAAAACCCTGGACGAAGTAGGCCTTGGATACTTACAGATTGGTCAGCGCGCCACAACCCTTTCAGGGGGTGAGGCTCAGCGCGTCAAGCTTGCCAAAGAGCTGTCCAAGCGGGCGACCGGTAAAACCCTTTATATTCTGGACGAGCCAACCACAGGTCTGCATTTCGAGGACGTGCGCAAGCTTCTCGAGGTTTTGCACCGCCTCGTGGATCAGGGCAACACCCTTGTGGTCATTGAACATAACCTTGATGTCATTAAAACGGCGGATTGGCTCATTGATCTGGGGCCAGAAGGTGGCGCTGGCGGGGGCCATTTGGTCGCAGAAGGTACGCCTCAAGACGTTGTGAAAAATCCTAAAAGTATTACGGGCACCTATCTTGCGCCCTATTTGTAAAAAAGCTTAGGTGTTCAACATGGGGTTTTTAAAACTTGCCGCGTGCTCGGACACAAGCTGCAAGTAAGGCTCTAGCTCCCACAATACGCTTGTGAGCGCGCCAAAGACAATGCCGGTACTCAAGGTATCGGTCACGGTATGGCTTACGACCATCAGGTGTTGGTCCACCGTGACCTCGGGCTTTGCCTTAAGGCCTTTATGGGCACGAAGAGCGCATAGCACCGTTAAAATAAAGGCACGCTGCTTAGGAGACTCACAGGTAAAGGGAATGGCACCCAAAAAACCATAGACACTCATTTTCCACTGCGCTCCCTCTTGATAAAAGCACATGGTGAAGGGAACCCCTTTATAAGAAAAACAAGTTTCTGGAATATGAGGGTTTTGATCGAAAAGAAGATGCCCCGTCGGATCTACACGCACACCAAAAAGTGTTGGCTTTTGATAACCATTTACATCCAGAAGTTCCATCAAATGTGATTCAACAATCTGTTTTTTAAGCATCTTGCCCCCTGTCTCCCCTATGTAACGCCTTTCTGGAGATTGCGCGCGTTTTGGTGTAGTGTGCCAAGAAGTTATTAAGGAAGGAATAACACATGGAACCAAGATCAACTTTTGCCATTCACCAAGATGGCTGGAAATTTATTATTATTTTTGCCGTTGTCGCGGTACTGATGGCCATGGTCTCACAGCCCTTGGGCTGGATTGGCGCCATTTTAACCGTTTGGTGTGTCTTGTTTTTCAGAGATCCCCAGCGCCTGACCCCCACCCGTGAGGGCCTCATTGTCAGCCCCGCTGATGGTGTGGTATGCGGCATTCAGTCCGTGACCCCGCCCCAAGAGCTGGGTCTGACAGGCACTTGGACCCGCGTCAGTATTTTCTTGAACGTTTTTGACGTTCACGTAAACCGCGTTCCGTTGGGCGGCACCATTATCAAAAGCGTTTACCACCCAGGCCGCTTTATCAACGCAAGCCTTGATAAGGCCAGCGAGCATAACGAACGTCAATCCCTTGTGGTGGAAACTGAAAGCGGCCTTCAGATCGCTTTTGTTCAAATCGCCGGTCTTATTGCAAGACGTATTGTGTGCCAGGTCAGCGAAGGTCAAAAAATGAAAACAGGTCAACGTTTTGGCATGATTCGTTTTGGTAGCCGCGCCGACGTGTATCTGCCTGAAGGGATTGCTCCCCTTGTGTTCGAAGGTCAACGCATGGTTGCTGGTGAAAGCATCCTGGCTGACCTTGAATCCAAAGAACCTCAACGCCAAGCAGAGGTACGTTAATCATGACGCCGCACCCCCAAGAACCCTCTCCTGTCCTGAAGGGCCGCCTTCAAAGCCACAGCATCAAAAGCATGCTGCCAAACCTTGCCACCGTCATGGCCATGTGTGTGGGGCTAAGCGCCATTCGTTTTGCCCTGGTAGGGCGTTACGGCATGGCAGCAGGAGCCATTTTCTTGGCGGGTGTGCTGGATGCCATGGACGGGCGTCTTGCCCGTCTTCTGGGTGCTGCCAGTGAATTTGGCGCTGAACTTGATTCACTTTCGGACTTTGTGTCCTTTGGCGTGGCACCCGGCGTTGTGCTTTATATTTTATGCCTTAACACGTGGCAGGGCTTTGGGTGGGCGCCATGTCTCTTTTTCGCGGTGTGCATGGGCCTTCGCCTCGCACGCTTTAACATCTCTAGTAGAAACCCCAACAGGCCTTTGTGGTCTAGCCAGTTCTTTACGGGCGTTCCCGCCCCCGCGGGTGCCATGTTGGCCTTGTTTCCCCTGACCCTACATCTGGCAACTGATTACCCTCTTTTTATCCATCCTGGCTTTTGCTTTCTTTCCCTTGCGGGTGCGGGTACCTTGATGGTCAGTCGTCTTCCTACTTTTTCGTTCAAATCAGCCTCGATCCCGCGGCCTTTTATCTTGCCGCTTCTGCTCCTTGTCAGCCTTGCCGTTGTCAGCCTTTTTAGTGAACCCTGGATGACCTTAAGCGTGATAACAGCCCTTTATATTGGCATCCTTCCGTTAGGCCCCCGCTTCTTTCGCAAAAAGATGAAACAAAGTCAGCCCCTGACAGAGACCGCTGACGCTGAAGAAACCGAGACCTTAGATCATTAACCTTCATGCTCCCAAGAGATCTTCTTGGGAGCACCTTTTCTTAAAAGAACGCGGACACAACAGACCCCAAAAGCATCACGTAGAACGCGCGCGGGGCAAGCTTTAATCGCTCAAGCCCAAAGGTTTTTTCGACAATTTTACCAAGAGCAAGCGCAATGAGCGCGGGATACGCGTAGGTAAGAGCCGTCCCAAGCCAGCTGGCAAGCTTTGTAAAGCCAGCCAAGGACACAGCAAAGCTAAGCGCTAAGGTTAGGACCAACGATGCTTTGCGTGACATCTTGTTCTGGGTCACTTCTGCGTGAAAGAACTCCGCAAAGAGATTCGTCAAGATAATCAAAGTTGTGAGGCATGCAAGGCAGATGGTCGTGGCCATCAGGGGCGTGGCAAATTCACCCAGCACATGTTCGGCGATCACAATGAGCATCCGCTCGGCCGGGACCCCTGTTAGCAGCGGACCGTAAGCCGCGCCCAAATACACAAAGCCGCCGTATACAAGGGCCAGCAGCACAATACCCACAAGGCTTGCCCAAAGCGACACGCGCATGAGGCTGACATTGGATGGATGAAGGGTTTGCTGGATTTTCAGATATTGGATGGTTGTGGCTGAGAAGAAGAAGGCTGCCAAAAGATCCATGGTTTGATAGCCAATCCAGAATCCGTTTTCAAAGACTTTGGTGCTGGACAAAGGTGTCACGGCACACACGGGCGCTTTATAGATACCAAGGGCGACAATGACCGCGATGCTTGTTAAAAGAACAGGCGTTAGGACACTTCCTAAGATACTAACGATGCGGCGTTGCTGCCAACAAAGAGCCCCCGTCAGGACGCAGAAAAGCCCTGCAAAGACGGCCTCGGACAAGGACTCAAACACAAGCTGCAGGCCGGCATGTGCCACAATGATACAGCGCGCACTGACCCCCAAAGGTCCCATAAGGGCAAGCATCATAAATGTCAGTAAAAAGGCCGGAAGTCTGCCAATTTCGCTAAAAAACTTTTGACGCCTGCCCTCGGCCATGATCATGCTGATCAATCCTAAGAACGGCACAAAAATACCGGTGATAAAAAGACCCAGCGCCCCCCACTCGAATTTATCCAGGGCGCCCGCCCCAATGGCCAAAGGAAACACCAAGTTCCCCGATCCAAAAAACATGGAAAACATAGCAAAGCCGGCAGTAACGGCAAGCATCTTACGTGTCATCATTTTCTTCTCTCAAATATGTATAAGCTCTCCTTGGAAGGAGGCGATCTTAAAGCAGCAAAAAAAGGGTAAAAGAGTACGATGGCGCTAGGCGCCAATAGAATGAATGGAACGGATGACAACGTGTACTCTCATAATCCGAGCACTGTGCCACAAAGAGTATTTAAAATCAAGTCTCTTGAAACTTGACGCAGAATACGGTCTGATAAACAGATAACAAAAAAACAGGGATCCAATGATGACCTTTCTCAAACGTCTTAGCTTTCTTTTTATTTTGATCTTGGGGGCGCCTTCCCTATACGCGGACGCGGTACCTTTTGTGGCGGTACAAGAAGCCCTAAAGCAAGCCACCGACCGTGACCCTTTAACAACTAAGACACCCCTAGAAAAAGAAGTTTTGGCCTTTTATAAGGAGCGTTCTTTTGAGCCAACGTGGGCCACCCCCACCGGATGGAGTGACGCCGCCCGCGTCGTGCGTGACACTTTGAACCGAGCCCAAGAAGAAGGTCTTGACCCCAAGGATTACACAAGAAGCGTCGCGCTTTTAGAAAAAACACCTGAAACCGCCCAGGGCGTTTTAGCAGCTGAGCTTGCCCTGACCCAAGATGCCCTCGCCTACATCAACGACTTAAAGGGCGAGCGTTTAAACCCCACAAAAATTGGCCAACCTCTTTATCTCAAGCCAGATCCCGTGGACGCCCCCATGATTCTCGCCCAAGGTACCATGGGTGACACCACAGGTACGTGGTTTCAAAATCTGACAGTTCCCAAAGAACAATACCAAGCCCTGAAAAAGCTGTTGGCAGAATACCGCGCAAAACTTGATACCGACACAAAGCTTCCCACTATTCCCGTCGCAGGGAAACTTCTTAAAAAGGGCATGAGTGCGCCGGATGTGGCCCTCCTTCGCATCCTTCTTAAGGCCCACGGTTTTGATGCTGGCGACAGCACAAAGCCTGAGTATTTTGATGACGCGCTTGAAAGCGCCTTGAAGCAGTTTCAAGAAGCAAGCCTTCTTGAAGATGACGGCATTTTGGGCGAACAAGGGCGCCGTGCGCTTAATCGCAGCGTTCAAGACAAACTAAAGCAAATTATTGTGAGTATGGAACGGTGGCGCTGGCTGCCTGAACATATGCCAGAGCGCTATGTGCTTGTGAACATCGCAGGCTTTGAGCTTTACGCCTATGACAAAGGGCACACCGCCCTTTCCATGCCTGTCATCATCGGGCGCGATTACCGCAAGACACCTGTGTTTTCCTCGACTATCAACTCGGTACGCTTTAACCCCTCGTGGGGCGTCCCTCATAGCATTGCGGTCAAAGATAAGCTGCCCAAACTGCAAAGTAATCCTGGCTATTTTGTAGAAAAAGGATATGAAATCTATGATGACGGCGGCGCACAAGTTGATCCACGAGATGTCAACTGGAACGAGATCAGCGCCAGCGACTTTCACTACAGCATTCGCCAAAATCCAGGCCCTGCCAATGCCCTTGGCAAAATCCGCTTTAGCATTGATAGTCCCTTTGATGTGTACCTCCATGACACCTCAGATCCGCAACTCTTTTCTAAAAAAGTCCGCACCTTTAGTTCAGGCTGTATTCGGGTCAGCAAGCCCGCAGAGCTCGCCTTTTTCGTGTTCCATGACACTGACAAGTGGCCCCTGGGGGTCATCAAAAAATCCATGGAGGGAACACAAACCCGCAATGTCTCTTTACCAAATCCTGTGCCCGTTTACATTACGTATTTCACCGTCTGGGTGGGACCAGAGGGGAATCCAGAATTTAGGGACGATATCTACAACCAAGACGCCGCCATTTATCAAGCCCTTGAGCGTAGATCTTCCCATGCAGCAGCCGTGTAACACACCTCCCCAGAAGAGATCCTTCTTCTGGGGTTTTCCTCACCGCTTTCAGAATGTTAGATCCCTCTCCTTTAAAAAAGGTTTTGATGACCTAGAAAATCCTCCCGCGCACCCTGGTCTTTTGGGCTATTTTTGACTATGATCTTGTCGACTCCAACCCGAGAACCAGACAGGTATGATCACCATGGCAGGGCGCCAAACTGGACCAGCAAACAAGTCCTCATCCGTGATAAAAGTGCTTTTGCGTTTCGGCGCAGGCCTTAGCCTTCTTGCGGCAAGCATCTGGCTTGTGGCCATCCTTGTAAGCTATGACCGACTTGACCCTTCATGGAATACCGCCATAGACGGCCCGACCCATAATATGGGGGGCACCGCGGGCGCCTTTATCTCCGATGTCCTCATGCAGCTTTTGGGAAATGGCAGCTATTTTGCGGTAGCCTCCGGCTTGTCTTGGGGCGCAAGCCTACTTTTTGGACGCGCTCTTTCTTTTTGGGCCGCGCGCCTTACGGTCAGTGTTTTTTGCCTAGGGCTTACTTCCTTTTTGTGGTCCATTTGGGACGTAAAAAGTGGAGGACTTTTAGGAAGTGTCCTTCAAAAAATCGCCTCTCCTCTTATGGCAAAGGAGAGCTTTTTAACAAGTGTGGGAGGGTTCTTCCTTTTTCTCTGCCTTGCTTTTTTCGCTCTCAATTTGCGCCTTAAAGACTTTGGTATTTTTGGAAAGTTCGAGATGCGCTGGCGTCTACCTCGCCCCACCCTGCGTCTTTCTCCCCAAGAGCTTGGTGAAAAGATTGGCGCTTCCCTTTATCATTTGCGTAATCCTTCTCAAAAGAAAGACCGGGCGCCTCAGCGTGACCGGGTAGAACCTACCGCCAGTACTTTTGGTCCGCCTATTTCTAAAGACATGGAACCTGCTTTTCCTGAAATATTTGACGTCGCGCCGCACACAGAAAACGACGCGTCTCCCATGCACGTCTCTGCTCCTTTCCAAGAAGACACGAGCGCACCCGCCTCTACACCTACAAAATCTGTTTTAAGTCTTTTCTCCTCTAAAAAGGACAGCGCCGATAAAAAAGCTAAAAAAGACACGCCCTATGATCTCTCGCGTGCGGCTGATTCTTATCAATTGCCCTCCCTCGAGCTTCTTGTGAAGCCCATCATTGACAAATCCGGCGATCAGGACGAGCGGACCTTGCAAGAAAATGCACGCGCTCTGGCAGGAGTTCTTGATGATTACGGGGTTCGCGGGGATATTACGCGGGTATGCCCTGGTCCTGTGGTGACCCTTTACGAGCTGACCCCTGCGCCCGGCGTTAAATCATCGCGCGTCACAGGCCTCAGCGACGATATTGCACGTTCCATGTGTGCAGCGTCCGCGCGCGTGGCGGTCGTCCCTGGCAAGAACGCGCTCGGAATTGAGCTTCCCAACGAGGTTCGTCAAACCGTCTTTTTGCGTGAGCTTATGACAGGAAAAGTCTTTGATCAAAACAGTGCAAAGCTCGCCCTTGCCCTTGGTAAAGACATTGCCGGCAATCCCATTATTGCGGATTTGGCGCGCATGCCCCACCTTCTTGTGGCGGGAACCACGGGTTCTGGTAAATCTGTTGCCGTGAACACCATGGTCCTTTCCCTCCTTTACCGCCTATCCCCCCAACAATGCCGCTTTATCATGATCGATCCCAAGATGTTGGAGCTCTCGGTTTATAACGAGATTCCGCACCTTTTGTGTCCCGTCGTGACAGAGCCAAAAAAAGCCATCTATGCCTTAAAATGGGCGGTACGTGAAATGGAAGATCGCTACCGTGCGATGTCGCGCCTAGGTGTTCGTAATATTGAAGGGTATAACGCGCGCCTTCAAGAAGCGACCAACCGCGGAGAAACCCTTTCAAGGCAAGTCCACACAGGCTTTGACCCGGACTCTGGTAAACCCATTTACGAAACGCAGCCCCTTGATATGACCCCTCTTCCCTATATCGTTATTATTGTGGATGAAATGGCTGATTTGATGATGGTCGCGGGCAAAGAGATTGAAATTGCCGTCCAGCGCCTCGCGCAAATGGCGCGCGCTGCTGGCCTTCATCTGATTATGGCAACCCAGCGTCCTTCCGTTGACGTCATCACAGGTACTATCAAGGCGAACTTTCCCACGCGTATCAGCTTTCAAGTCACCTCGAAATTTGACAGCCGCACGATCCTGGGTGAACAAGGCGCCGAGCAGCTTTTAGGACGCGGTGATATGCTTTTTATGGAAGGCGGTGGGCGCATTCAGCGTGTGCATGGTCCTTTTGTCAGTGACGAAGAAGTAGAAAAAGTGGTAGAACATCTAAAGCTTCAAGGCTTTCCCGAGTATATCGAGAATGTCACAGACGAAAGTGCTGATGCGCCTTTGGAGAGTTTTGGAGGAAGCGGTGATTCGGATAACAAAACAGACGCGCTTTATCAACAAGCCGTGGCCATTGTGACACGGGAAGGAAAAGCCTCTACAAGCTTTGTCCAAAGACAGCTGCAAATCGGTTATAACAAAGCCGCCCGCATCATGGAGCAAATGGAAGCAGAAGGGGTTGTCAGCCCCGCCAACCATGTGGGCAAACGGGAAGTATTGGTTAAATCAGCGTAGAAAGAATACGAAATGTCTTACTTAAGGGCTGTTAAACTTTGTCTTTTAGTGGTGATTGGATTGGGAAGCCCTTCCCTTTACAGTAAAACCAATATGCTCGAGCTTAAAAAGGTCGAAGCCTACCTTGATGGGCTTCGCACCCTAAAGGCGACCTTTCGCCAAGTGGACGGTGATGGACGTGTGATGAGGGGGACCTTTTATCTTTCAAGGCCCGGGAAAATGCGTCTTGTCTATGACCCGCCCTACAAACAAACCATCATGGCAGACGGAAACTTTTTGATTTTTCACAACCCCGACTTGGATGAAACAACCCAAGTCCCCCTTGATTCCACACCGGCACAGTTTATCCTAAGCGAGCACGTGAACTTTCAAGAAGAAGCACGCATCACAGATTTTAAACTAAGGGACGGACGTGTATTTCTCAGCATGACCATGGCCGATGACCCTGAGGCAGGTGCCATTACTTTGGTCTTTAGGGCAGAGCCTTTGCAGCTTGAGCAGTGGACCATCACCGACCCCGATGGACGTATGACACGCGTGTTTTTAGAAGGCATTCAGTCGCCCGTTCGCATTGAACCTTCTCTTTTCATGCTAGAGCGTCGCTTCTAAACCTTTCAATCCTCTACGCTCGCCCCAGGTGGCGAGCGTTCTTTTTGCACCTCACGCCGCTTCTTGATCTGGCCCGTCCAATCGCACACTTTTATACCGCTCATCAAAATGAATATGTTGAACGCTGGCAAAAGTAATCAAGGTCAACAGAATCCCAATTCCAAAAACCACCGTGAGGGACTGCGCGTTTCCTTGGTATAGGTATCCCGCCGCAGAGGCGCTGGCACTAATGACAAGCATGCGAATCGCGGCCACAAGGGCCGATAAGGTTGCAGCCTGCTTGCCAAATAGCTGCATGGGATACGCTAAGGACGATGAAAACACCATGGCAATACTTGCCGACACGATAAAGGTCGGAAGTGTCAAAAGATACGGATTTTCAGGCATGAGGTGCGCCACCAAAAGGAACACAATTCCCCCAAAGCCCGCCATCAAGACGCCGCCTTTAAGCACGCGTTCCCATCCAAACTTCATAGACCAGTGACTGGTGAAGAGGCAAAACAGCACATTGCCACACGTTCCCACCGCCTGGAAATAACCATAGTGGGACGGCTCTATATGGAGATGATCAATAAAGTAGTATGACGCCACACTTACGTGGGCAATAATGACGCCGATGAGAAGGGCTGGAACGAGCGCATGCCCCACCACAGACCAGGACGAGAGCATGTTCTTATAATCATGGAAGGATTGCTTCAAGGAAAACGGACGCTTTTCCTTTAGTGATTCAGTCAAGAAAGGCATTACCGTAAGGGCGCCAAGAACACAGGCCGCCACTAAAAAAAGAAAGACCGAGCGCCACCCAAACCAAATTGAAAGATGCCCTCCAATGACCGGCGCACATGCCAAGGAAAAAGTGATCACCATCCCCACAAGGGATCCCATTTGTACAAAGCGTTTATGGGTATACCAATCAGAAATCATGGCCATGACCAGGATTGGGGTACCCGCTGCCGAAAGGCCTTGGATAAAACGTGTGACCAGCAAAAGCTCGAGGTTTGGCGCTAAATAACTTCCGATAGAACTGATGACAAAAAAGATAAGACATAGCCAAAGCATCAAGCGCCGCCCCCAAGCATCTGCCATGGGCCCCACAATAGGCCCTGCGATAAAAAAGCCAAGGGATGTAAGGCTAATGGTCAGTTGCAGCGTTTGTTCATCACTGTGAAAATAATCCACCATGCTACTGAGGGCCGGGACATGGATATCCAAGGACATAATCATGATGGAAACCAGAAGGGCCAAGCGGTAAGGCATACTGGCGGCAGGCGGTGTGGGCACGTTCAAATCCTTTATATTGTTTTGAGGGCGCGGTTTTATGTTTAAACGCCCTTGTTGACTCCGTGATGTTACACGAACTTTCTTTATAATTTCTTTTTTTTCCATGGACAAGAAGATCTAAGGCTTTTAGCATAGATCACCATAAAAGGAGTTTATCATTATGAATGTACAACGTTTTGCTTTTATTTTGTCTTTAAGTTTATGCGCACCTTCTTTTGCAGAAGCGACACTTCCTGAAAAAGAAAGTGCCCCGGTTCTGCGGGCGCTACCCTCTCCCATCGGAGATAATCTTCATACAGAGGTGTATTTTTTCATTAAGGACGCCCTTCATAAGGAAGGGGTGATCTTGCCAAAAGATCGCCAAAAGCGTCTCGATCAAGAGATTGACATTGCACAACGTAAAACAGGTGACAAGCCTTTAATGGCGGACGTGGCTGAAGGCGAGCTTGCGCATCTTCTCATGATTTTGCGCGATCATCTACGCTGGTGTCAGGAAATTACTCTTTATCAAAAAAACGGCGTTGCTATCGCCACTTCTGGCCAAAAGAAAGAGCTTACCTTTAATCCTGAACGTGACTTAAACGTGCGTCTTGGTTTTTTAACACCAGACCCAAAGCAAGACCTGGGTCAAAAGAAACTCACCACAACTGAAGGTAGCCCCTACCTTGAGGTGACCCAAGCGGTTCACTATCACAAAGACAAAGACTACGCCTCACTTTCCAATAACCTTAATGAAGAGGGTGCCACGCTTATCGGATTTGTCAGTTATCTTGTGGACGAGCAATCCTTCGACGCGGCCTCTAAACCAAGCCAATCTTAATCTTTACAGGCCCATCTGTTTATGATGGGCCTATCCTTATCTGATATAATTATAAGAAATTAAAAGCACTATTTTGTGATCATGCCAAAAACCACAGAAGGAGAAAGTTTAATGATTCCCGTTATTCTTGATTGCGATCCAGGCGGCGATGACGCTGTTGCCATTCTCATGGCCCTAAGCGCCCCCGAAAAAATTGATCTAAAAGCCATCACAACCATTTCTGGTAACGCCTCGCTTGAGTGGATTCACACCAATGCCCGCAAGATTTGCGAGCTTGCTGGACGCACGGATATCCCTGTTTATGCGGGATGTGCTAACGCCCTTTTAAGACCAGCTGTGAACGCAAGCTTTTGTCATGGGAACGACGGCCTTGAGGGTGCAAGTTTACCCACCCCCGCTATGCCTCTTCAAAAAGAGCATGCTGTTGACTTCTTGGTTGATAGCCTCCTGAATGCCCAGGAACCCATTACCCTTGCCATGACAGCGCCCCTCACAAACTTGGCGGTCGCTTTGATGAAAAATCCCGACATCACTAGAGGGATCAAAGAAATCATCTGGATGGGTGGGTCCATGGATACGGGAAACATTACCCCGGCAGCTGAATTTAACGCCTATGTGGACCCCCACGCGCTGCAGATGGTTATGTCTCGCGGTATTCCTTTTAGACTTATTGGGCTTCATATTACCCATCAGGTCACAACATCCGAACCGTGGATGGAACGCCTGCGCACCCAAGGCTCCGAAGTCAGCAAGCAAGTAGCTGGTATTCTTGCCGTAGAGGCCCTATCAGATCAAGGACGTTACGGCATTCCTGGCCGCGCTATTCACGATGCCTGCGTCATTGCGTCCCTCTTAAAGCCAGAGCTGTTTACCTGGAAAGACGCTGCCATCAGTGTGGAAACCACAGAAGGTCCCCATGTGGGCGCAACCATTATCAGCACCTATCCTGCCCACATTAAGGAAAACAATCACACTTCCTGTGCCGTAAGCGTGGACGGCACTGCTACTATGGAGTTTATTCTTGAGTGTCTTGGCACCTACGCAAGTTCGCAGAAGGCGGCCTCGGGTTTTTAGACGGCTCTTCCTCATAATAAATTGGTGAAGAGCCTCGTATAAAAAGGGTCAGTCAAGGCTGTCCTTTTTATGCCTTTAAAAAGATTATAGCTGCTCTCCCAAAAGCGTCAAAATGTGCGAGCTGGAAAAG
Source organism: Alphaproteobacteria bacterium (assembly GCA_013911655.1). Taxonomy (GTDB): domain Bacteria; phylum Pseudomonadota; class Alphaproteobacteria; order Caedimonadales; family UBA1908; genus JACESU01. Next base: position 165,786 of record JACESU010000001.1, on the reverse strand, counting down.
CCTTCGATTTGTGGGACGACAACCTCTACCTCGGCGCCGCAAAGGCTCGCCTGCTTTCGTTTATTTTCAATTTGGGGATCTCCTTGGGTCACGGCAATCAGGCTCGGGGACACGTCCTTGACCAAAGAAAAATACGCCTCGAATGAGGTCAAGAGGGGTAAAAGCAGCACACAGTCCACAGGACGTAAGGATGCCAGGATGGCCGCGCGCTGTGCCTGGGTATGCACAGGATGACGTTTTTTACTTTTGAGGATCATCTCGTCGGCCTCGAGGGCAACAGAAAGGCTTTGTCCCTTCAGGCGTGCCTCTTCTAAAAAACGTATGTGTCCATAGTGAAGAAGATCAAAACACCCCCCCACAAGAACGCGCCCTCCCCTTGGAAGAAAGAGATGCGTCCCTGGTTCATAGAGGACGATCATGGGATAACCTTACTTAGAAAGGCTTTCAAGCAAGGCAGCCGCACGTGCGCGCACCCCTTCAGGGGCGACCTTGCTTGCCTTTAAATTCTCAAAAACGTGTTTTGCCTCGTCCAATCGTCCCGTTTCCATCAGAAGAAGGGCTTGAATTTCAAAAGCTTGCTCGCGCCAAGGGCCTGTATTTCTGATAAGGAGTTGCACTTCGCTTAATAGCGTTTCTGCAGGTGCGTGGCCGATATCTTTAAGAATCGCTTTCAAAGAGGCAAGCTCCCTTAAGGACGACTCTAATTTCTTATCTGACGCAAGTGTCCGGTAGGCGGCCGCAGGGTTACCGCTGTGTTCAGCCTCTTCAAAAAGGGCAAGGGCGCGGTACCCGGCGCTGGCACTTGTGGATAAGGTCTTCAGGGCGCTCGCTTTAAGCTTGGGATCTTGATCAGACAAAGCCTGCTCGTACAAGAGCGCGTCTTCTTGCTGCCTTGTCAGTTGGTGCTCTTGCCAATATAGAAACGCGCCTGTCCCTACAATCAAAAGGACAATAAGGGTTACGATGTATTTTCCATAGGAACGCCAGAATTTTAGGGCCTGTTCGCGCCGAATATCTTCTCGGACCTCTACGACAAATTCATCCACAGCCTCTCTCCTTACTTGATGACGGGCAAGCTCTTGTTTTTTTATTTTGGACCGAAGATCATAAAGATCCCCGGTCCATTTTTGCTTAGTGAATCACAGCGTCCGTTGCTGCGTCTTCCTTAGGGGCAGGCTTATCCGCAAGAAGGGCCAAAGCTTCTTCACGTGTTTGCGCAACAGCCAAAGTCACAAACTGATCAACCTCTGGATGAAGGCTCACGCGCACCTTGTGAACGCCAAGCTCCTTAATGGGGTTATCGATACGGATTTGATGACGGTTTACCGTGAATCCTGCTTCGGTCACGACTTCTGCCAAGTCAACGGAACGAACGGAACCATAAAGATGTCCGCTTTCACCTGCTTGACGTACCAAAGCAACCTTAAGACCAATCATTTTATCAGCAACGGCTTGGGCTTCGGACTTCAAGTGAAGGTTGTGGGCCTCAAGCTGGGCGCGTTGTGCTTCGAAAGCTGCAATGCGCTGGGGTGTTGCACGATCCGCAAAGCCACGGGGCAACAAAAAGTTACGGGCATATCCGTCCTTCACATCTAAAACATCGCCCATTTGGCCTAGTTTTTCCACACGTTGCTTGAGAATGATTCTCATTTTCTTCTCCTCGTTTGTTCGTCAATTCGGCGGCGCAGTTGCAGCCACGGCTCAAAAATGCCCAGTAACACCATGAAAGGCACAATCCAAAAGCACATTACCATAAACACATAAAATGTCCACAAAAGGCCCCTTCCCTGGGGACGAGTATGGCAAAATACATGCATAATACTCAGTCCTTGTAGCAGAAAGGGCACGATTAAAACAAGTAGGACGTTAAAAGAATACGCCCCTATAAACGTATTTTGTCCCAAGGCACGCCCTAAAATGGCGCCCCCTAGTAAAATCCACATCCATAAATCAAGTTCTAAGGCTTCTATGGCAAAGGGAGTTTTTCTAAGAGAAAGGCCTTTTTGGGACAAAAGCGCATGCGTAGAGGCAGCGCTTAAATAAGACAGCCATAGTACCCCAATGACTAAGATACCAGGTGTGGCTCTTAGCAGCATGACGAGATGATCAAACGAAAAAACGACATTGTATACTTTCAAGGAGACTTGCGAGATGTCATTGAACAAAGGTTTTATCTCATCACTTGAGAGCAATAATTCTACAAAACCAAAAAGGACCGTCATGAGCAAAAGCCCGGCAAAAAGAGCAATGGTGACAAGGTCTTGTAAGGTGCGTTCAAAGGGGGTGGGGCGAAGTGCCTCTTTTCCTAAGAATACACAAGGAAGGGCGACAAGAAGAACATACTGAATCGCAGCGGGGGCAAGGGTCACAAAAATAAACGCGAACCCAATACACGCAGACCAAAAAGCCGGCTTAGCACCGTATCTGAAAAGAGCATAGAACAACGGAATCTGAGCAAATAGAAATAAAAGCGGCCCAAACGAGTACTTAGAAAATATAAAAGAAAAGAGAAGGGAGCTTAACGCTCCCATCCCTATGATCGTCAGGTGTTTTGACGACAGATGTGCCATCATCTTGGCACGCTTTCCTTAACGTACGACGTAAGGGAGGAGCGCCAAGTAACGAGCGCGCTTAATGGCTGTTGCCAGCGCCCTTTGATGCTTTGCGGAAACAGCGGTCACACGGCGAGGGACGATACGTCCACGCTCGGACACGTATTTTTGCAACAAACGAACATCTTTGTAATCAATCTTTGGCGCGCCTGGTTGCTCGAACGGACAAGTCTTGCGACGGCGAAAGACAACACGACGTTGGGGGCCACCAGCTTCTGGATTAGCGTTTTCAATATCAGACATGACTTACTCCTGAGAAGCTTCTTCTTGACCTTCGTCAGATTGACGAGAAGGCCTATCACTCATATAACGGGACCTTTGAGGCGCACCACCTTCATAACGGGGGCGACGCTCGTTGTCTTCGCGGCCATAACGTGTGGCTTTCAAAAGGGCAGATGGCCCTTCTTCATGCTCTTCTACTTGAACGCTGAGGTAACGAAGGACATCTTCGTTCAAACGCATGCGACGCTCGAGTTCTTGAAGGGCATCGCTGGAAGCCGTCACGTTCATCAAAACGTAGTGACCACGCTTGTTTTTACGAATGGGGTAAGTCATCACGCGCAGACCACAATATTCGGTTTTACCGACGGATCCGCCGTTTTCTTTTAGAACACTAACCAGGCTTTCTGTTAGTGTTTCCACCTGCGCAGGGGAGATATCCTGACGCGCGATGAAAGTTGTTTCATACAGTCTCATACAAGCTCCTTATGGCTTATGGGTTGAGGACTCTCAACAAAACCGGCACCTGCCGGCAAGGAGATCATTACTCTATACGCGATTTAGACCCACGCGCGCAACTAAAAACCGTGCGTTTGTGCGCTAAGCCACGTGTTCATTTGGCTTAATACATCATTGAATGCGCCTTCAAGGGCTGCAATGCTGGCTCTTTGTGCGGGATGATCCACCGCTTTTTCTTGGGCAAAGTCGTGAGTCGCCACAAGGCGCCTGGACTTTTCCTCCACCAACTTGATGCGCAGATGGACAGCCGCCACGAGATCTCCGGTTTCTGACTTTCGAAGCTCAAAGGCTTCAAGAGTCGGCAGCAAAAGCAAATCAGCGTTTGCACTCTCGTCGCCGTGCAAAACCCCCTTAAAGACGCGCGCACTTGTTATGAAATCCACAAGACGGTGCTGCATAAGGGCGGGAAGCGCGTCACTCCACAAGACGTCTGCCACAAAGTCGCTTTGCACCGTCCCTGCTTTTTCTATCCGGATGACGACGCGTGTTGTTTGATACGTCTCTTGCGCAAGGGGTGTCAGTATTTTAATGACTTTGGGTGAGGCATGCTGGACTTTTGATGAGGACATATCTTCTGTTTTTATAGCAAGAGCGTATTTAGTAGGTGTGGGCCCCTTATCAGGCAGAAGCGACACACACCCCCCGCACCATACACCTAAAAGGACACTCACTGCTTGTATGAGACGGGATCCTGACACAGATAATACTCCTTTGATGCATTCAGAACTTTTTTATCATACAAAAAAAGGGCCCCGAAACGAGAGCCCTTTTTGAGCATGCGCTTACAACTAGAAGCTGTAGCGGATTTTAAAGGTCGCGCCGTACGTACGAACGTCTGCGTTCTTCTTGAACATTCCTTCAAAGCCGCCAACCCACCGTTCTGTTGCCACAAAGTCAACACCCGCACCACAGCCCCATGTATTCTTGTTACGATGGGCTTCTGGGTTAAAGTATCCAATGGTCCGAAGCTCTTGTGTCTCGGTTAAAAGACCTTGCTTCTTTTCTGTGAAGTCATGGGTATAAAGCGCGAAAACATAGGGCTTTACATCATCTTTCCATTGGTAAGCAGCTTGAAGCCTGACATGCAGTCTGTTCAATGTCACCGTTTGAGACGTGTAAGTGTTGCCATTGCTTTCCCTAAACCCTTTTTGGTGATCATGAGCATAGGAATAACCCAAACGACCAAGGAATCCAAACTTGTCCACATTGTGGGTGAAGTTCAAGAACGGTGCGATAAACCAACGATCGGAATCCACTGTCCCTTTGACTTCATTAGGGTTTGTGGAAATTGATGTTTTTGAAACGCGCGTACGCTCTTTGTGTACACGGTTGTAACCACCCGCCAAATCAACGTTCAACCAGTTAGTCACCTTCATATTCAAATAAGGCACAACGCCGTACGTGTTGTCATGGAGACGACCACGGTTAAAGCCTGTGTTCCCTCTTTGATAGGAATACATAAGGCCAAGACCAAAGGTAAACCGGTCATTCAGGCGGTAATCGCCTCCAACCATGGCTGTCCACAGGTGAGAATCCCAATTTCCTTGAGTTTGCTTGTCACGTGCTTTTGTCCAATCACCACCAGCCCAAAGACCAAACCTGCGCTCGCACTTTGTGCCAGCGGTACCTGCTTGAGGGCGAGAAAAAAGCGCATTTAGCTGCGCGTCCACGCCAAGCTGTGTGCCTGTATGCTCTGTGTAAACGGTGCTGTTTTGATCGGACAAAACGAGATCAGCAGGCACTGTGCCTCCTGGGTACGTAACTGTACCAAACGTACCAGCTGTTGTAGATGTCACCACACGAGCCGCACGAACAGCGTCAGCAGCAAGAAGCGCAGCTGTGCCCACAAATAATAATGAAAGAAGTCTTTTTTGCATGACGTCCCCTGATTGTTCTCTATTATGAAGAGCTTTTTAAAATCCTCTTCTACCAAGTCTTGATTCTACAAAGAACACAAAAAATTTTTTAAAATTTTTCTATAACTTATCAAAAAAACAAAATACGTGCTTCTTTTGCCACAGAACTAAGCATCTGTTTTGAGATGTCACGCATCACACATAGCGTGTAGGAAAGAATCTTTCGACTTTGCTACGCGCCTGGGGAGAGACCATAAAGAGCACCCTATCACCCGACTGAACAGTCAGTGTGTTTGTCTGTAAATACACATCATCTTCCCTTACCACTGCCGCAAGCTTCAGGGCGCCAGATGCCTCAAGATCGTCGTGTCGGAGTCCCACAAGGCTGGAAGCTTCAGCAACCTCTACCTCCATGACTTCTCCCCAAAGGGTGCCCAAGGAATAGATCGAACGCAGTTTATGGCGATTAATATATTGTAAGATTTTAGAAACGGTCACTTTACGGGGGTTAATGACGGCGTCAACTCCTAAGGACGAAACAAGGGGTTCAAAAGAGCCCGCGTTAATGAGCGCAAGCGCTCGTGCCGCACCCAGTCTTTTTGCAAGAAGTGCCGCAAGCCCATTAACCCGGTCATCGGCTGTTACAGCCACGACCGTCTGGGCAGAGGCTACATCTGCCTCAAGAAGCACCTCTTTATCAAGGGCGTCGCCGCACAGCACAATCCCACGGGACAAAAGCTCCGCGACTTCTGAGGCGCGTTCTTCGTTCTTTTCAATAAGCGTCATCTGAGGCGTATTATCCCCTTCTTCAAGGACTTGGGCGAGACGAAGACCAATATTCCCGCCTCCTAAAATCAAGGTCCGGTGATTGCCGTCATCTTCGTGGCCAAAGGCCTTTAAAGACGATGATAACTTTGGCGTTGCCACCACATAATATAGCTTGTCCCCTTCACGCACGATTTCCGAATCTTCGGGAATCCACTGCGCTTCTCCGCGCATGAGGCCCACAACCGTGATATCAAGGGCCGGAAAAAGGCTTGTGAAATGACTGATGGGAGTATTGACGACGGGCGTTTCTTTGGTGCACCGTACGGCCACCAGCTGCAACCGGTCTTGGGATAGTGGTACAACCTCGAGGGCGCCCGTAATCATGAGTGTCCGTGCGATCCCGTGGGCAACCTCGTATTCTGGAGAAATCACAAAGTCGATATTGAGGTGCTGTGGGGAAAAGAGTTTTGACCACCGGGGATCTAAAAAAGACCTATTACGAAGACGCGCGATTTTGGTTTCCACCTCGAAAAGCGCATGGGCAACCTCACAGGTGACCATGTTCACCTCGTCAGACTGGGTGACTGCAATGACCATATCCGCGTTATCGGCGCCCGCCTGACGCAAAACCTCGGGCGCACACGCATGTCCACAAAAAGCCTTTACCTCAAGGCGCTCATTGATATGGGCAATGAGTTCTGGTCGGTTATCGACCACCGTGATGTGGTTATCATACCGAGACAAATAGCGAGCAAGGTTAAAGCCAACGCGCCCTGCTCCACAAATAATAATATCCATTACTTACTGCCCCAATTCCGTGTGTGGCCGGCGCGCGTTCTTACGAGCGTCTTTCGATCATGAGTGTCTTGAGTTTGCGGTGAAGAGCAGAACGCTCCATCCCCACAAAGTTCGCTGTATGAGAGATATTGCCCGAAAACCGCACAACTTGAGCGAGCAAATAGTCCCGCTCAAACTCTTGGCGTGCCTCCCGAAGCGGCAGAGAAATCAACCGTGCCATGGTATCTTCGCTGTGCACCAGGGACGGGGTTTGATTGGTCACATCAAAGGGCAGCATATCGGGTGTCACTCCTTCTGCAGGAAGACCGCGCTCGCTTACGGTCACATAGACCCAGTCTACGACGTTCTTGAGTTGACTAAGGTTCCCCGGCCAGCCATAGGTCTGCAGCGCCAAAAGCGCCTCTTTAGAAAAAGAAAGTCGGCTCACCCCATGGGAAAGAGCCGTCATCTGGGAAAAGACCTCCACCAGTTGCGGCAAATCACCCATACGCTCACGAAGTGAGGGCACGTCTACGGGCGACACGCACAATCGGTTATAAAGGTCTTCTCTGAAATGACCTTGGGCAATGGCTTCTTTAAGATCAATGGAGGTAGATGACACGACGCGCACGTCCACCGGCACCTTTTGCGTGCCCCCTACCCTAGTAAAAGACTGATCTTGCAGCGCCCGCAATAGACCCTTTTGGGTTTCAGGATCTAGATCGCCTACTTCGTCTAAGAAAAGGGTCCCTTGATGAGCGCGCTCGAGGGCGCCAATTTTGATGCTGCCATTTTCCTCTATGCCAAAAAGTGCGGGCGCCTGGGCATCAAACGAAAGGGCGGCACAGTTAAGGGTCACATAAGGACCCGTTGTGCGCGTCGAATACTGGTGGATGATGCGTGCAATAAAGCTTTTACCTGTACCTGGCTCGCCGCGCAAGAAAACGCGGCTAGAGGTCGGTGCAAGACGCTTGATTTCCTTTTTCAAGGGCGCCGTCATCACGGCTTCTTCTAACACGTTTCCTTCAACACCCGAGCGTACCTTAAGGTCTTGGTTCTCTTCTCTTAGATGAGCTGTTTCAAGAGCTCTTTTAGCGACGACCAAAAGACGGTCCATTTTGAAAGGTTTTTCTACAAAGTCATAAGCGCCTTTTTTAATGGTCTCTACGGCCGTTTCAATGGTGCCGTGACCGCTCATCATGACAACCGGCAAATGGGGATAATCTTGCATTAAAAGCTCTAGCACTTTAACCCCGTCGAAGCGGCTATCGCCCAGCCAAATGTCTAAAATCACAAGGCTTGGACAACGACCCCGCACGGCGTCAATCGCACCAGGTCCGTCATGGGCTTGACGCGTAGTATACCCTTCGTCTTCGAGCGTTTCTGCCATCAGTTGGCAAATATCACGTTCGTCATCTACAATGAGGATATCACCTGCCATTGCTGGTCTCCTTTTGTTTTTTTGAAAGCACACGTGTGATCAGTGTTGCCGGAAAAATCAGCTGCACACGCGCACCGCCCATGGGACTATCTCCCAAATTTACCGTACCACCATGATCGCTGACAATCTTTTTTACAATTGCAAGCCCAAGACCCGTCCCACGCACGCGGTTCGTCATATAGGGTTCTAGAAGTAAATCTCTGTCTTGCAAGGGGAAACCATCACCGTTGTCATCCACATCCACGAAAAGAAGATCGTCTTTCATAAAGAAAGAAAGGGACACGCGTCCACTTTCGTCTGGTCTTTCGCCTTTTTTAAGACGTTCACCCACCGCTTCACTGGCGTTCAAAAGAAGATTATTAAAGACCTGACCAAACTGGGTCGCATCACAGATGGCCTCAAGCACGTCCATATCACTGGTTAAACTGAACTCAATCTCGGGACGCGCCTCTGCTTGTAAAAAGACGGCGTGACGCACAAGCTCTAAAAGATCATGGGTGTCAAGCTGGGGCGCTGGCATTCTGGCAAAGGCCGAAAATTCACCTACCAGGTGCCCAATTTGCTCGACCTGACGGATAATGGTCGCAATGCACGTTTTAAAATTTTCTGGATTTGAGGTGATTTCTTGTAAGTATTTTCGTTGTAAACGCTCGGCGGACAATTGAATGGGCGTTAGTGGATTCTTGATTTCATGGGCAAGGCGTCTGGCAACATCTGACCAGGCGGCTTTTTTCTGGGCGTTTACAAGGGTTGTGATGTCATCAAAGGTTAAAATGTATCCCTGACCATGCTCGCGTACGACACGCACTAAAAGCGTTCTTGTCATATTTTGACGCATAAAGGAGAGCTGCGACTGGGTAAACGACTCATCACTTTGGCGTACTTCTGCCAACAGCTCGGCCAGCTCTGGAAAAATATGGATAAGTAAGACGCCAGCCGTGAGGGGACGCTCTTCTCCTAAAATATCCTCAGCCGACTTATTATATAGGCGCACATCTCCGTCCAAAGACGTACTGATGACGCCCGCCGTCACGCCCGCCAACACGTCCTCAATAAAACGACGACGCACGTCCAGCTGAAGGTTAGCCTCCATAAGGGCCGCCTTTTGCCCCTGCAAATCCCCCGTCATCCGGTTAAAGGCCCGGGAGAGCGTGCCAACCTCATGATCGGCTTTACTTTCTTTCACCTGAACTGACCAATCACCTTCACGCACTCTTTCAGCTGCGACAATCAAGGCTTGAATGGGGCGTGCCAGGCGCGTCGCAAAGGAAAGCCCCACCCAGACCGCCACAAGTAAAAGCAACAGACAGGTGACCGAGAAAATCTGAACAAACATCACGCCGAGCTTACCAAGCTTTGATTCAACCAGATGGTACTCACCAACGGCTTCACGCACCTTGGCAATGCGCGCCGAGACGTGCGAGTCTACAAACCGACCGGCCAAAAGATAGGCGGATGTATCGGGTATCCGTCGAAGGGCACGCACCTTATCCCCCGACGAAGACGAAAGGATCACGACCCCGCGGCTTGCTTTTTCAAGGGCTTCTTCGGATATACGCTCGAACTGCAAAGAAAAACTCAGCTGCGATCTGCCAAGCACTTGGCTTTGATCAAAAACAATGACCTCGCTAAGGCTTCGCATTTCGGCATAGACATCAAGGGCATGATTGAAAAAAGTAGGACTTTGGGTCAGCTCTGGCATTTGTTGGGCCAGGATATGGGCAAGCCCTTCGACGCTTTCTCCAATGACTTTTTGGTGCTCGGCGAAGTAGGCCTCGGCCACTGCTGTTGATTCATCAAGGGCGGTACGCACACGGTCACTGAACCATCCGTTCACGCCCACATTAAAAAAAATCCCCGACAACACCGTGACCACAATGGCTGGCATGACAGTCAGCAAGCTAAAGAGGAGCACAAGGTTTACGTGAAGCCTGGATCCCGCCTGTCCGCGCCGTCTTTCAGCCCACACCCGCGCAAGACGAGCGGCCACAAGGACGGCAAACATCAAAAGGACAATGAGGTCGATATTTAAAAGGATAATGGCCCCCCTGGTGCTTTGGCCCAAAAGGTCAGATCTAAAGAAAACAAGATAAGTCGAGACGGCAGCCACAACCGCCAGCGCCACCAAAAAAAAGAAAAGACGCCTTGTGTAACGCTCTTCTTGAAGCCATTTGGTTGCGCGGTCTAGAAAATCAAAAAAACGAGACTGACGCAGGGAAGTTGACGCGTCACGCAAGCCCAAGTTCACCCATTTTACGCTTGAGGGTATTGCGACTAATACCAAGAAGAGCCGCCGCGCGCACCTTGTTTCCCCGGCACACCTGAAGGGCAAGATCAATCAAGGGACGCTCGACCTCACGGATCACGCGCTCATAAAGCTCACCGCCTAGATCACCCCCAAGGGCGTCTAAATATTGCCTCAGCTTTCCCTCCACAAGGGATGAGAGACTTGCCCCTGAAAGGAGGCTTGAAAGTTTACTCTCTGCCATATGGTTCGTCCTTTTATGCTACGGAAATCAGCCCATCATAGAACGCACTGACGAAATCTGCAACCGCTTGTGGGGACTCTAGGCGATTTATGCTCACACGAAACTCAGCTGAGCCCGTCAACCCTTTGCTGTACCAGCTTAAATGCTTTCTTGCGTGTCTGACCCCCTGGAAATCACCGTGATGGTCAATCATGTCCCAAAAGTGCGAAAGAGCAAGGGCTTTTTGGATTTTAAGGCAAGGATCTGGCAGGGTTTCGCCTGTTTTTAAGTAGTGATCCACTTGATTTAAGAACCAAGGACGGCCGTAACTGCCCCGACCTATCATCACGCCGTCCGCGCCAGACGCGTCCAAAAGAGCCCGCGCGTCCTCAACCCGAACCACGTCACCATTGCCAATGACAGGCACACTGACGGCGTCTTTTACTTGACGAATAAACGCCCAATCAGCTTTGCCGTTATACAGCTGGCACCGGGTACGACCGTGGACTGTGATCATTTTCACGCCGCACTCTTCGGCGATTTTCGCCAGACGCGGGGCGTTGCGCGAATTGTCGTCCCACCCCGTGCGCATCTTTAGGGTCACAGGCAAGTTTACTGCTTTTACCGTTGCCTCGATAATGCGGGCAGCCAAAAGTTCATCGCGCATGAGGGCAGATCCGGCATACCCATTCACAACTTTTTTAGCAGGGCATCCCATATTGATATCAATAATGTCAGCACCCAAATCTTCATTAAGCCTCGCGGCCTCTGCCATCACCTCGGGCTCACAACCCGCCAGCTGGACGGCCATGGGACGTTCTTGATCACACTTGGTCACCATCTTCATGGTACGACGGCTGTCACGCACCATGGCTTGGGACGCAATCATCTCAGAAAAGACAAGACCCACTCCCAGTTGTTTTACAATACGCCGAAACGGTAGATCTGTTACCCCCGAGCAAGGCGCAAGTAAAACAGGACTATCTACACTGATGGAACCAACTTTTATCGTCATCGTTCTTAATAAAACACGGTACAACTTCTGCGACTTATACAAGACAGGGAACCGTTCTGGCAAGAAAAGAAGCATTTTTTGTGCTTTTTAACCTTAAATTGCACGAGACAGACACCTTTTCTTGCTTTTAACGTCAAACTAGCCTAAGAAAACGCCTATGAGAATATTGTGGGAGTCCATAGTGGCATGAACCGTCTGATCCTACCCCTTACTTGTGCATTACTGCTTGGTGCTTGTTCAAATTTTTTTAAGGACAAGAAAGATCCCCTTGAAGGTGACCGCCATGTGGTCTTTTTGAATCAAGACGCTTTGAAGGTTGACGCGTCAACGCCAGCCAAAAATGTGCACCTTGACAAACCAGAAGTCCTAGACGCTTGGCCCATGGCAAGCGGTTTCTCCCATCATAAAACCCCTACGAGCATGCTGGGACAGGATCCACAGCAATTGTGGCGCAGCTCCCTTGATACATCCGTCACAAGCGAACTTTTGAACGGACCTATCGTCGCCCAAAATATGGTCTTTGCCACAGATAGTGTGGGCAACGTGACCGCTGTGAACCTTGAAAACGGCACCCTTGTCTGGCGCACAGACACCTTGGACACGGACAAAGCTCATCAACCCTTTGGTGGCGGGGTGGCCTGGGACGCTGAACGCCTTTATGTGACAACGGCAGGCGCCGAAATCCTGTGCCTTGACGCAAAAGACGGAAAGATTTTGTGGCGCGAGGCCCTTGCTGCGCCCGCGCGCTCTGCCCCCACCATTAGCAATGGACGCGTCTTTGTCGCGACCATTAACAACCAACTGAACACCCTTAAGGCAGAAGACGGATCGTTCTTGTGGAGCCATGCAGGCATCATGGAAACAGCTGGTCTTTTGGGAGGGGCAAGCCCCGCCGTTCAAGGTAACACGGTTGTTGTGACCTATACGTCGGGTGAAGTCTTTGCGCTGACAGCTGATAACGGCTATCCTTTGTGGTCGGAAAGCCTGAACAGCCCAGGTGCGGTGGACTCTCTATCGTCCCTTGCCCATATTAAAGCCCGCCCCATTATCCACGACGGTATTGTTTACCTTGTCAGCCATGCCGGCAAAACCAGCGCCATCGATTTACGCTCAGGCCGTTTTATGTGGTCCAGGCAGTTTGGCGGCATCCGCACACCTGCCCTGTCTAACGGGTTTCTTTTCCTCATTACCAATGATGATCAAGTGGTGTGCTGTGAAAGCGGGACAGGCCGCGTCGTGTGGGTCAAACAGCTTCCTTCTTTCCAGAACTTTGAAAATAATGGAGAACCTCTTTTGTGGGCAGGTCCTGTTCTTGTCAATGACAGCCTGATCTTTACAGGGTCTAACGGCAAACTGATTTATTGCTCTGTCCAAAGTGGTGAGATTACCAAAGTTATAGATGTGGGCACTTCCCTTTATTTATCGCCCATTGTTGCCCAAAAAACCCTCGTCCTGTTGGACGCAAGGGGTGAGCTCATTGCTTACCGCTAAGATTGAACTTTAAAGGAGCCCGACCCTTGTCTCTTCAACGTGTGGCCATCATTGGACGTCCCAATGTCGGCAAATCGACTCTTTTCAACCGCCTTTGCGGTAAGAAACTCGCTATTGTCGAAGACATCCCTGGTGTCACGCGGGACTGGAAGCAAGCCCCTGCAAAGCTTTTTGATCTGCGGTTCGAGCTTGTGGACACAGCTGGCCTTGAAGGCTTCGAGAGCCCCGAAATCAAAACACAGATCATTGATCAAACAGCGCGCGTCATTGACGAGAGCACTGTTCTTTTGTTTCTTGTGGACGGGCGCGACGGGATTCTTTCAAGCGACCATACCTTGGCAGAGCTTGTCAGACGATCTCAAAAGCCCGTCATTGTCCTTGTGAACAAGTGCGAAAAAGAAACAAACGCCTTTTTAGAGGCGGCAGCCCTTGGTCTTGGTGATCATGAACCTGTGGGCATTTCTGCTCTTCAGGGGATCGGTCTTGAGGATGTGTATCCTCTTTTAAAGGAATACCTTGGCAAAAGCCGCCCCTCTGGCAAAGAAGACGGAGACGAGGGAGAGCCTCCCCTCCAAATGGCCCTTATCGGACGTCCGAACGCCGGAAAATCGACCCTGATTAATCGTCTTTTTGGTGAAAATCGGGTCATTTGCGGCGAGCAGCCTGGCATCACACGGGACGCCATCCGTTTGGACTGGTCCTATAATGGACGCCCCATTAAACTTGTGGATACGGCAGGAGTCAGAAAACGCGCCAAAGTCTCGGACGCACTCGAGCAATTATCGGTCAGAGATACCCTGCAAGCCGTACGCTTTGCCCATGTGGCGGTTCTCGTGGTCGACGCGCGCATGGCCCTTGACCGCCAAGACGTCCTTCTTGCACAAAAGGTCATCGAGGAAGGGCGCTGCCTTGTGATTGCCGTTAACAAATGGGACCTCGCGGACAAAGTCAGCTTTGATCAAATCAAGGATGTGCTTTTGACCAGCCTTTCAGAAGTCAAAGGGGTCCCTGTCATTCCCATTTCCGCTAAGACCGGCCAAAACATGGACAAGCTAATGGCGGCTGTCTTTAAAATGTATGATTTGTGGAACTCACGTATTTCTACGGGTGAACTGAACCGCTGGCTTGAGCATGCGACCACCAGACATCCCCTTCCTTTGTCGGGGGCCGGACGCATTCGCATCAAGTACGCAACTCAAATTAAAACGCGCCCACCCACCATTGCGCTTTTTGTCAGCAAGCCCCAAGATTTGCCGGCCTCATACCTGCGATACCTCATGACGTCCCTTCGGGAAGATTTCGATTTACCTGGGATTCCTTTGCGTCTTTGGGTGCGCAAAGGCGCCAACCCCTACGCCGATAAAGCCGGCAAGAAAAGTGCGCCCAAAAAGGGAAAACCCTCGTAGGGCGCGTCTTCTTAAGATGTTCTACGCCGATAGACGGAATTGAGGCGCGCTGATAATCTGACCGTTTTCTTGACACTGGGCACTTGCCAAATACACAAATGCGTCCATGATCTCTTCAGGGGTTGCAACAGACAAAGGATCCTCACCAGGAAAGGCTTTGGCGCGCATATCTGTTCTCACAACGCCTGGATCAAGTAAGTTCACCCGAACAGATGTACCCTCCGATTCCATGGCATAAAGCATCACAAGACGCTCGAGAGCGACTTTACTAATACTGTAGGCGTTCCAATAGGGATGCGGCGCCCTTGCAACACCCGAGGTCACAAAAATTGCCCGCCCAGCAGGCGCCGCCTTTAACAAAGGATCAAAGGCCCGCATGAGACGCCAGTTGACCGTTACATTCACCTCCATCACCTCATCCCAGACTTTAGCTTCTTGATGCACAATAGGGCCAAGGGATCCTAGTACGCCTGCATTCCCAACGATCCCATCCAAAGCACCATATCTTGTGGCAAGGGCGTGGGCCATTTCATCAATGGCGTCCATCTTTCTCAGATCCAAAGGTACCAAAAGAGTTTCCGTTTGATAAATGGAAAGGGCATCGTCAAGGGCCTCCAGCTTCTCGGTCCCCCGTCCCACCAGCACCAAAGAGGCTCCCTCTTTGGCAAAACGCTCCGCCAAAACGCGCCCAATTCCCCTTGTAGGGCCCGTAATCAGAATACGACGTCTTTCTAATTTCTTTACCACTGGTCACCTCCTAAAAAAGTTTCGCATTTTAATTCTTTTTAAGACACTGTTAATCAATCTTGTCTTATCCTTAACCCATGGTTTTATAGGTACACATTTTTCCAGTAACATGTCACGCGAGATTTTAGACTCACCCCTCTTGCACAAGGCCCTCAAGCAAAAGGAGCCGCTGGCGCCGTCAACGGTCTATTTGCTTCTGGCCGGGGCATGCGCTCTTTACATGTTAGTGTTTGCCTATTTTTGGTTTGTGAGGGGCGCGCATCAAGCCCAGGTCTTTTTTGTGGTAGGCGGGGTCGCAACACCTTTGATCTTTGGCCTCGTGGGATGGTTTTTCAGCCGCTCGGATCAGGACGCCCTTTTTAGCAGCCGCCAAGCCCTTGCTGGCATGTTATCTGTCTTTCCCTGTGTTGTGACAGATGCAAAACGTCAAGTCCTTTACGCCAACACACTTTTTAAGTCGTTTTTTCCAACCATTGATGAAAAGGGGTTTGCCGCCGTTGACGAGACACTCCCCAATGACGGCCCCAGAGCCGCTTTTCGAAAAATCTGGCAAAAAGGCCTTAAAGGAAAAGTCCCTTTTTCCTCTACGCAAAGCTTTTATCTGAAAACAGGGCAGCAAGAGGATATTTTTGTCTCTGTCCTGCCACTGGCAGAGCCCGGGATTTTTTTATGGCGTTTTCTAAGCATTAATGATTTCAAACAAAAATTCTTCCGTCAACATTTCGAAGGCGAAGGATTTATCAAATCCGTGAACCTTGAAGATCTCTTTAACAGTGCACCTGCCGGTAACGTGCTCTTAGACCGACAAGCTCAAATTCAAGACTGGAATAGAACGTTCGAGCGGTGTTTTTGTGCCGAAACTCCGCCAACAAGGGGTAGTTTGTTTCTAGACCTTTTAACGCCTAAAGACCGTGACACGGTTCAAAAAATGCTGGATAAAGCGTACGAGTGTGACGCCCCTTCCCAAGAGTTTCACTGCGAAGCACGGTTCTTAACGGGCAAAGAAGTTGTCATTTATGTCGGCTCTTTTTCTCACCCCTCTTTAGAAAAAGACGGTGAAAAAGAGCGTGGCATTTTCCTTCAAGCTTTTGATAACACACAAGTAAAACAAATACACGCTCGCGTGTCCCAGGCTCAAAAAACCCAGGCGCTGGGTCAGCTCGCAGGCGGCATTGCCCACGATTTCAACAACTTGTTAACGGCCATGATCGGCTTTTGTGATCTTCTTTTGCTGCGTCACGCCCCTAATGACCCTTCGTTCATGGATATCATGCAGATCAAGCAAAACGCCAACAGAGCCGCCAATCTTGTGAGACAGCTCCTGGCCTTTTCAAGGCAGCAAACCCTGCAACCCAAGATTGTGGATATTTCAGAAATCCTTGAAGATGTGTCTCTTTTGTTGCAACGCCTCATCGGATCGTCCATTAAGCTGAGTATTTTTCACGGGAAAGAGCTCGGTTTCGTACGGGTTGATCGCGGTCAGCTAGAGCAAGTCATCATCAACCTTGTGGTCAATGCGCGCGACGCCCTGGAAGGCGAAGGCGACATCACCCTCAAAACCAAAAACGTTGTCTTTGAAAAGACCACACAATTGATGCAAGAAATTATTAAAGCGGGTCGTTATGTGTGCATCGAAGTCAAAGACACAGGGATGGGCATGCCCGGTGCCACCCTTGAACGTATTTTTGATCCGTTCTTTTCCACAAAAGCCGTAGGGTCAGGAACAGGTCTTGGCCTTTCCACCGTCCAAGGTATTGTCAGCCAAACGGGGGGTTATGTCTGTGTCGAATCTGCACCCGGCAAAGGGACAACTTTTTATATTTACCTACCCCACTATGATAAGGGGGCTGAAGTAGTCCCAGCCCTTCAAGAAAAAGAAGCATCTCTTCCCCTTACCCGCGATCTTACAGGATCTGGAACTATCCTTTTTGTAGAAGATGAAGACGCCGTCCGTCTTTTTTCCTCGAGGGCCCTTCGTGACAAGGGATATAACGTCATCGAGGCGACGACTGGTGAAGAAGGTCTTAATTACCTGACAACTGCATGGGAAAGCGGTCACGAAAAAGTAGACCTCCTGATCACCGACGTCGTCATGCCCGTCATGGACGGACCGACCCTGGTTAAGCGCGCTCACGAACTTTTCCCAGACCTTAAGGTGATTTTTATCTCAGGGTACGCCGAAGACACCTTCAGGGAAAAGCTAAGCCTTGAAGAAGAGATTATCTTTTTACCTAAGCCCTACACGCTTAAGGATCTTGCAGGCCTCGCCAAAACGACACTTTCTCAAAAGACGGCGTCTTCTCCTCAAGCCAGAGCCTCGTAAAGGCCTCTTTTATAGGATGGGTGTTTGGTGAAGTCACGGCCGTATAAGGTCGAGAAGCAAATGCTTGATGCAGCTGAGTGTAATGATTCTCATGATAAAGCATGCCTGGTTTGCGCAACCGCTTCCCGATATTTCTTGGTTCTAACGCCAGATGTCGGGATGCTCTTTGATGATGTGCCACACACCTTGGGTGTCCCGACAGGCCGTACCCTTGGCTGATTCCGCACGAACACCTTTTCTTAAAAGCTGATAGTAATCAATGCACTCCGCCTCACCCTGGTAAGTTTTATGGAAAATTCTAAAGCACCCAGAAGGTCCTTCGTCTTCCCATACAACGCCTTTCCAGGACGCTACTTCCCCTAGCTCGCCCGTTTGCAACAAGTCTTGAAGCACACGCGCTGCACGAATTTGATTCACAGGAGAAAGCTTACGACCAAGAGCACTCCCGTGATACGCGTCAAGGAGCGTCTCGTCAGGAACTGCGAGGGGTGCCAAGTGAGGACAAGGAGATCCACATTGCCGTGCAGGTTCACACCCCGCAAGAATCGCCGCTACCCCGCCTAGGATCATTATTTTTTTCATCATATAAAAAGATTATCAACTTTAAAGCTCTTTCTCAAGCCCTGCAAATTAGGCATACTGCTTTTGCATTCAATCAAAAGGACACATCTGTGGATCACCATATTCTACCCGCTCAAGATGACGTCGCTCCCCACGCAGCGCTTTTGCGCAAGGCAACCTATGCGTCCGTTGGGGTCGCTCTTTTTTTGATTGCCATCAAGGCGTCTGCTTGGCTTATGACTAACTCTATTGGCCTTCAAGCCTCCCTTGTGGATTCGGTCCTTGACTGTGCGGCCTCTCTTATTAATCTGGTTGCCGTGCGCGAGGCTCTTAAACCCGCCGACCGGGAGCACCGTTTTGGACACGGCAAAATAGAGGCAGTCGCCGCTCTTGCCCAGTCCATGTTCATTGGCGGGTCCGCTGCCTGGCTCATTTTTGAATCCGCCGATCGCCTGGCTCACCCCCACAGCCTTGAACATACGGGTGCAGGCATTTTAGTGATGATGATTTCCATGGTCATGACCCTGGGCCTTGTGCTCTTTCAAAATCACGTCATTAAGAAAACACAGTCCACAGCCATTAGGGCCGATGCCATGCACTATCGCAGCGATTTTTTGATTAACGGTAGCGTGATCGTGTCTTTGACAGCCGCAAGCTGGTTTCATTTTCCCCTTTTAGATCCTCTTGTAGGGGCCGGCATCGCCCTTTATATCCTGTATACAGCCTGGACTATTTCCAAAGAAGCATTTGACGTTCTCATTGACCGTGAGCTTTCCGACGAAGACCGCGAACGCATTACCCAAATTTCTCTTTCCCACGAAGACGTGACAGGACTTCATGACCTGCGCACACGTTCGTCTGGCCCTCACAAGTTTATTCAGCTACATCTTGAGATGGACGGCAACATGAGCCTAAGTGCCGCCCACGTCATTGCCGATGACGTCGCCCTTCTTATTGCGGAGGCGTTTCCGTCGGCCGAGGTCATCATCCACCAAGATCCCTATCAGCTTGTGGGTAAGAAGCCGTCTAAAAAACGCACCTCCTCTTGAGAAGCTGCGCACTACCTAGAAGAAGGCTGATATTCAAAGCAATCAAAGAAACCGACTTTTTGAAAGTTGATCCTTGGATAGAGACGAAGTCCTGCCTCACTTGAGGGTGAAAGGATAATCTTTTGGCCGCCCCGATCCATGGCCGTCTTCATTAAAACCCGCATCATGTGGTGGCCATAGCCTTTACCCTGATGATGTTCAGCTGTGCTTAGAGTGAAAATCCCCGCTGTGATCCCTTGTTGATGTAAAATACCCATGGTGCACACAGCACTGTGCGCGCGTCCTACAAAAAGGCGCTCTGCTCCTCCCACCTGATATCCTCACACTGTGCGTAAAGCAACCTGGCGGTATGGTCATAAGGATCAAGCAACGTGCACATATCCATAAGCCGTGCTTTGATGCGGACTTCTTCAATCTCAAGAGGACCGTCTGAGTCGTAAAAGACCTCCTCTTGAAGTCGGTGCACCATGGCATGCTCTATCGTTTATTGGCGAAGTTCCGCTCTTACGAGGCATGCCGTAACCTCGTCACTGCGCTGTAAGGGCCCAATCCACCAGGCAAAGGGCTACCCCTCATAGTGCTTGATCACCGCAAGGTAGGCACTCACCTTAAGCCGGCCGCAAGCGATATTAAAGAGAGAAGATCCCAGTCCTGCCTTCACCAGATGAATACCTTGGTGAACACTTACCCCATAGCCAAGAGCTTTTGGTAGCGCTTCAAAATGCCCAAGCATCACGCTTTCCAGACGCTGGAGCGAAAAAGGAGTCCGAGCCTGCGAGACTGTCATTGTCGTTCCCCGTCCATTTGCAGTTATCTTTTGATCTATTTAACACGCTAGAAAAGACTAGACACGTACGTTATCCTCTGTTAGGTGTGTTTGTGCGTTTATGTACGCGTTGGGAGATAGTTTAGCGGTAGAACTCTCGGCTCTGGACCGAGCAACCCTGGTTCGAATCCAGGTCTCCCAGCCAAAAAAATAGGTTTTTTTTTGTTTTTCTTTTTACAGTCTTGGGACTGGCTGGTGCAAGCAGCCTCGTGTTTTCTTTTATCCTGGATTGTATGCCTCCTTGTGATCTTTAAAGGCCCTCAAGACATCCCCACAGCGCGCTCCTCACACACAAGACCCACCGCACGGGGCGGCGGACTTGGGATCGTCCTTGCGTGGCTTTTGGGACTTTGGTTTTTGTCCTTTAACGGCGTTGCCTTTTGGGACATGTATGTGATGTGGTGGGCCCTTTCCTTTATGTGTCTTCTCATGGGGGCTATCGGCTTTTGCGATGACATCAGACCCATGTCGGCCATCAGTCGTTTGATGCTCCAATTCTTGGTAGCCGCCTTTTTTCTGGGGTTAGGATCAACCATCCATACCTTTAGTTTGCCTTACATCGGCTACGTCTCTCTAGGGTTTCTTGCGATTCCCTTGTCCTTTTTCTGGTTGGTGGGCTTTGTGAACGCCTTTAATTTTTTCGACGGCTTGAATGGTCTTTGTGGTGGCACAAGCTTTATTGGCAGCCTGTTTATGGCACTCATTGCCTGGCACCACGGCGACTTTTTCTTGCTAGAGGTCAGCGTGTTTTTTGCAGCCGCTTGTCTTGGATTTTTAGTCCTGAACTTTCCTAAACCCTTTGTGTTCTTAGGTGACGGCGGCGCGTACTTTTTCGGTGCCTTTTGGGGGGGACTAACCCTTGTCTATTCTTACCCCGCCAGTGAAGTCCCTTTTTGGACATTCCCCCTTCTTTTCTTTTTACCCCTTTGCGATGTGACACTCACCATCATCCGGCGCTATCTCAAGAAAAAACCCATTTTCACACCTCACCGTGACTACCACATGCTGCTTTTGCGCCGCCTTGGATGGTCCCATCATAAAATAACGCTTCTTTATTGGGGATTTGGCTTTATTCAAGGAACCCTTGCCTATCAGATGCAGGACGCCCCCCCCCAAGCGCATCTTTTGTATTTTCTACCCGTGATCTTGATGTCGGCGGTCTTTTTTCCGTGGGTGCTCAAAAAAGCACAACGCGAAGGACTTGATCCGTGACCCAGCCCCTTCTTGAACTTGATCAGATTCATCTGCATCTAGCGCAACAAACAATCCTTGAGAATGTATCCCTTCGTTTGCACCCTCAGGAAATGGTAACCCTCATTGGCCCCAACGGTTCTGGTAAAACCACCCTTTTGAAAATTGCCTTGGGTCTTCTACGCCCTACCCAAGGACAGGTGATCAAAGCCCCCCTCTTACGCCTTGGTTACATGCCCCAAAAAGTCGTTATTGAACGGACCCTGCCCTTGGATGTGTTGTCCTTTTTAACCCTGACGGTCTCTTCCAAAAAAGCACAAACGGTCCTGGAACGCCTCCACTTGACCTATCTTCGACATCGGTCCATGCATGTCCTGTCAGGGGGCG
Source organism: Alphaproteobacteria bacterium (assembly GCA_013911655.1). Taxonomy (GTDB): domain Bacteria; phylum Pseudomonadota; class Alphaproteobacteria; order Caedimonadales; family UBA1908; genus JACESU01. Next base: position 144,130 of record JACESU010000001.1, on the reverse strand, counting down.
AGATGCAGCGTGTACTTCTGGCACGAGCGCTTTTGCGAGACCCTCATATCCTTGTTCTTGATGAGCCTCTTCAAGGGGTTGATCCAAAAGGTCAAGAAGCACTCTATGACTATTTGCGCCGTTATAAACAAGAAACAGGATGTGCTATTTTGCTTGTCTCCCATGATCTATTCTTTGTGCACCAATCAAGCGACCATGTCATTTGCTTAAACAAGCATGTTTGTTGTTCGGGAAAACCCGAGGAAGTAAAAGAAAATCCTGACTATCAAGCACTTTTCACCCATACGCTCCCCCAAGGATTGGCACCCTATACACATCACCACGACCACGCCCATGACGTGTGCGTCCATACACCGCAAGACTCTTGTTCTTCTTCGCAGGCGCCCCATGATTGATACTTTTTTTCTGACAGCCCTCAGTGCGGGCGCCCTCTTTTGCCTGATCTCAGGTCCTCTTGGGTCTATGATGCTTTGGAAGCGCCTGTCCTTTTTCGGGGACGCCCTTGCCCACGCATCCTTAAGCGGGGTGGCGCTTGCTCTCTTGTACAACGTAGCCCCCCTTTGGGCGGTGGCGGGTGTGTGCCTTCTTATTGGACTTATTCTTTCCTTTACCCCTCAATTTTCAACCCTTTCCAAAGATACCTGGCTTGCCATTCTTTCCCATGGATCCTTGGGTGTGGGACTTTTTATTTTTTCTTTGGTTCCGGGAAGTCAGCATCTTCTCTCCCAGGTTCTTTTTGGCGATATTCTGACCACTGCCCCCAGCGACCTTATCTCCCTCGCAGCGATTTCTGTGATTTCCTTAGGCGGTCTTATGTTCTATTGGAAACCGCTTCTGGCCATCACCATTCATGAAGATCTTGCGTATGTTGAGGGCCTGCCTGTCCAACGCCTTAAGACCTTCTTTATGATTCTACTGTCGCTTACCATCGCCGTTGCCGCTCAGTTTTTAGGGATTTTACTTCTGACGGCCCTCCTTATTTTTCCAGCAACAGCGGCGCGCCTTGTAACAAAAACCCCCATGCAAATGACCATCACAGCAAGCCTTATCGGCTTTTTAGGACTTGTGTTGGGCCTGTTCATCTCAGCCATCTTTGACAGCCCTGCCGCGGCCTCCATCGTGTTGGCTCACTTGGGACTTTTAGCCCTGTTTTCCCTCGGTGCCTTTTTAAGAACAAAAATCCTTTCTACGGATTAACGCTCCTCGCCCTCATTTTTGCCACCTTTGTTGCCATAAGATCACATTTTCTTTTGCAGACGATTTTTTGCGCGGCAACGCATTGACCTCTTTGAAGGATGGGCATAGTGTTGGGTCGGGTTTTGTACCCTATTTGCAAATGGAGTAATAGATTATGACTTCTTACACTAAAGTCTCAGCCGTTGCTTTGCTCGCGGCTCTTTCCCTTAGCGCTTGTTCCCACCAACAAAACAGTGGTTGGGCCAAGGACTGCGACAAGTACTATTCTTATGATTCCCGCGAGCACGCCAAGTGCCTCGAGCGCGCGACATCTGGCAGCCCCGCAACACAATCTGCGCCCGGCACAGTCGTGACTGATCCCGAGGACACAAAGTTCCCAGCCGAGGGTACACACGGTTCCGAAAAGGGCCGTCAATAACCTTAGCTTAATAAAAAAAGCGGGGAAACTCCCCGCTTTTTTTATTGTCTTTCTGTGGTTATTGTCCTTCGATAAGCACACCGCCATCAGAGGATTGAACCAACGAAGCAGACTGCACCAAAGCAATTTGCTTTTGCTTTTCTTTTTTCTTTTTCTTCTTATCTTTTTCGAGCAGGTTCGTTACAAATTCCCACCCTTTTTTCGCCACCGGAAGAAGATCTTCCAAATTCAAACTAAACGCCCTTGCTGCTTTTTCAGCGTTCCAGTCTTGCACTTTTTGAGCGACGGCATGGTCTTCAGCCTCTAGCTTACCTTTAGCAATATGACTTTCAACTTTTGCTGTATTCACAATTTTGGAGATATTCCACAGATCATAGAGAGCCCCACCACTGGAACTGCTGCTCACCATGGTATACGGAATATAGCAGTATCCATTATCACCCCAGTTGGTCGACCAAGAGTTTCTAACGATAAAGTGCTGATAGTATGGGTTTGCTTGCTTGCCAACCATTTGACGATCATCGTACCCGACAAACAGCATGGCATGACCACCGACCACTTGCTCTGTCGACGTGTTCGGCATGGGCACCATGCCCGTCTTGGCAACACCCGATGACATGAACGACTCAAACAACTGAATGCCAAACATCACGGTCTTACCTTTTTGGAGATAACCTTTGATGGCATCAACGTTTGAGGCAACCTTGTTATAGGATACACCTGTCTCATTAAAGTATTTCAGACCTGCCTTATAGGCAGTAGGTCTTGGTTGTTGCTTGAACGCATCATTTTTGTCTGAATACGGTAAAACAGTTTCTGGAATCAAACCATAATCAATGGACTGGGCCGCGTCCGCAATGGTGGCACCGCTATCCTCTTCCAAATACATATCTTCGTTGCCTTCAGCGACTCCCATAATATCACGTGAGTGATAATAGTGACCAAGCCTTGAAAAGTTTATGTATTTACCTGTGCCACGAATCAGCTCGGCTGCGATACATCCCTCAAGCGCGTGTGATGTACAAGAACCAATTTCTCCTTGATCTTGAATCGGCGACAAAACTTTACGTAAATCAACGTTTTGTACAGGTTTTCCTGACCTTAACTTCATCACGGGCGGTTCGGATGATTGAGGCTTAAGGGCTTGTTTTTGTAGCTTGCGCACCCTGTTTTTCTCTGCCGAGTGCTCTAGCTTTGCAAGGCTTGCTCCTTGTGATGGCCTATTATCAAGCTTATACCGGCCAAGCAGGTAAGCCGGATCCTCGTGTCGGTTTACAGCAACGATAGGCCCACCCCTATCTTCTTCAAAAGCGTCCGTAGAAAAAACGGGCGCCACAAGCATTGTCCCTAAAGTTAAAGAAAGCAAAAACTGTCTTTTCATTCATGTTCCTCCTGTTACACGTTTACATTGTCCCCTGTGGCGAGGACCCCAAAAGCGTGACAAGAAGATGTGAACAAAAGACTAATAAAAAATTTCATTACTATTAAATGACAAAAATAATTTAAAAATTAATAATGATTAATTGCATATAAAACAATTATTTAATTCTTTATCATTTATTTAGAAAGACTTGTCTGGTGTGGATAATTAACTGACTGAAAACCTTACGGACCCGCCCAGAAAGCGGTCAATAACGCAAAATAGTAGATTAATCTAGAAATGATATTTTGGACTTTTGGTAGAGATCATCTCATTTTGCAAAGAGGTAAATGCATCACGAAAACTCTTATGCGACTGAGCATTTTAGAGACACTCTTCCAGCTTCAAATAACACCTTTTACTGCAGTCATCTGCGATTGCAATTTTACATCAGGTCGTTAGTTGAAGTCTGCTCTCGTGATTTAGGAGAGGCCGTTTTTGAAAGAGATTCCTCATCCCGTGTTTTGCTTTTTTCAGCCTTGTGTTCTAAGGCCTCAAGACTTGTCCCCGAGGAGGGTTTATTATTTGGCCTAGGCTTCATATAACGGTTCTTCAAAAACTCTGGATCATGATAAGGATTAATAGAAGCGCTTGACCTTCCCTTATCCTCTTCTGCATCTGTAGAATGGGCTAGGGTCACGCAGATTGTACCCAGAAACACAGACAATAAAAGATCACCTCTCATTAAAACACCCCTTTTAAACATCAAAAAAACCACTACATCAAATACATTAAAAAAAGGCTTACAAAATGTTAACACTATATAATTTTTGAAATAAACTTAAGTAACTTTCCTAAAGAGTCACTTTTTTCACACATGCTTTATCCAATAATGTTGATCGTGGGAATTTATTCGTAGACCAGCAATATCTAAGCTTAATCGAATAATCGCACGACAAAGTGTTGACGCTCCTTTTTTCATCAAAAGAGTAAATAGGTATTAAGACGATCGTGGATCCGCCTATAAGACGGGAAAATTGTTTTTCATTCGCATTTTCCTGTTAAGTATCTCTATATTTTAGTAATAAACAAAACAGAACAAAATAAAACTCAGAATTGATCAACTGGATATTAATTTTATCTTCTTATTGGGCTTCCGCTCTTGAATAACCATAAGTTACACAGAGCCGTAAATGGTCGGTACTCATTTACAACGATGTCAACGAACAGCTTTATTACATACATCCAGAGGGACTAAAGCCCTTCTGAATGTATGTACGTTTTGACTCAAGGTGCTCGGTATTCAAGACCTTGGACTCGACCATGGTCTCTATAGTGCTGAGCAAGTAGCTCAAAGAGTTGCAGCGGAGGTGCATCTCTTATGTCGTCAACAATAGCGGGGTTGCGCATCAAATAGAATGCAGGATGGAAGTCTTCGGGCAGATCAGGATAGAGACGTGCCTCTCGCATCCGCTGCACCAAATTTTGCGGAGCATAATGTCGATTGGGTTCATACTGACCCGTATCAAAATAGTGATTAGGCATCATCTCAAGGGCCTCTCCCACCGTATAGTTATTATCTTGCGCAAACTGTAGCAGATCTTGATTGAGAGCCAAATAAACCGCCACGTGAAAATCCCTTGGCAAAAGGGAGAACTCCTCTTGAGGCGCTTCTCTCTCACCAGATGAACCAGATTGCTGGAGCGGCCCTTGAGGGAGCTCCACCAAAACAATCTCTTCGCGGTAACGTCTGTTTTCTCGAAAGCCGCTTTGTAAATAATGGTTCCGAGCGGCCTCTAGATTATCTCCAAATGCTTGACGTATATCCTGATTTAAACGCAGATACGCTGCTGGGTCAAAATCTTGAGGCAACACAGGAACAATCTCTTCGCGGTAACGTCTATTTTCTCGAAAGCCGCTTTGTAAATAATGGTTCCGAGCGGCTTCTAGATTATCTCCAAAGGCTTGACGCAGATCCTGATTCAAACGCAGATACCCCGCTGGGTCAAAATCCTGTGGCAACACAGGAACAATTTCATCGCGGTAACGTCTATTTTCTCGAAAGCCGCTTTGTAAATAATGGTTCCGAGCGGCTTCTAGATTATCTCCAAAGGCTTGACGTAGATCCTGATTTAAACGCAGATACGCCGCTGGATCAAAATCTTGAGGGAGCCCGGCCCCTCGTTCGTTCAACACAACTGGGCCGCGACGAAGAGGCAAAGGCTCAACGCCTGGCACCACAATGCCTCCCTCTGGCAAGGGAGCCTGTAAATTAAGGTCTTCAGGGTTTCTAACCTCTTGACCTAGGTCGTGAAAGGCAGCATCGATAGACTGATGCATATGAGCATTCAAGAAGCCTGGCACGCGCATAATTGCCTGCACGATATCAGCGAGCTCTGGCTGGCCGTGTAACGTCGCCAACATTCGAAAGTCACCTTCTTTGTAAGCACGTTTTTGAGCATGGCCATGCTGTGAATAATGGCCCCGAGCAAAGGTTATAATTTCTGCAAGGGTCGGGTTTCTGTGGGGAGGAGCGAATAAATCGTCCCGATCTTCATTTGCGGGATTTATCTGACCGTTAAGCAAATCTCTAAGGTCAGCATTGATCATTATATATGCCAACGGATTAAAATCGAGCGGAATACCGTAGGCATCCAGCACTACTTCTTCATGGGGTAGAAGCGTCACAATGTCATTGCTAAACTGATACCCCTGTTCCCCGAGGTGTTGAACACCAGCAAGCGTCTCATTCAAGGATAACCCAGAAAACATTTCATTAAATCTTACAGTACGTACCACTCTCTTTGCATTTTCAAAGCGATCACGTAGTTGAGCGTACTGTCTCTGCTCTTCCTCAGAGATATACGGCATTGCGTTAATGCGCCTCAACATAACGTCTTCCCGGTAGGCGCGTCCCTCATTAACAGCGTTTTGACGATAATGATTGCGGGCACTTTCTATGAGCTGCTCGATGGGCTGTGCGCCGTATGCCTGCATTAAATCCAGATGAAGCATCACATATACAATGGGGTTAAAGTCTAGGGGCAACCCTGTCTCATCAACTTGCTGACCTGCGAAGGGATTTTGTTGCAACTGCGCGCGATGCTGAGAAAATGACTCTGCAAGTATCCGCAACCCTTCTTCCTGATTTCGATCCCAGAAAGCGTTTGCTACCTCTTGAAAAAGATTTTTTAACTGTACATCTTTCAAATCATCTCTCAAGAGAGGCTGCCGCGCCAAATAAAGTGCAGGATGAAACTCTTTAGGAAGTTCTTGATCAACATAAGAACCTGATAATCTTCTTGCCACTTCTTGTTCGGCGTAGTGTCGTTTTTCGTTACGACCACTGTTTATGTAATGTCTGGTTGCGGATTGAAGTGCGAGAGACAACGGTTGTTCACCAAAATGACGCATCAAATCCGCATTCAACGACAGATACGCTAAGGCATTAAAATCTTGAGGAACATCGCGGGCCTCTTCCTCAGAAATGAAGGTGCGGTAGTTGCCCCCGTGATTTTGATAATCTTGAGCAGCCCGGTTTGCCAACACCTCTCTTAAGGTAAGCGCACCCAGCCTCACTTGAGCCCCTGGATTCAAACCAATATATAAAAGCGGATCAAAATCATCAGGCACATCGCGATCTTCGGGATGGGCGCCAATACGCACGGTCTCTATAAAAGGACGTCCCTCACCTGCCCCATTGTTTAAATAGTGTCGCCTTGCTCTCTCAATAGCTTCTGCTAACGTGGCGTCTCGATTCCCTTGACGCAAAAAGACCTGGTGCAAATCGGGATTCAAACTTAAATAAACTGCAGGATTAAAACCATGGGGTGTCCTAGCGACCTTATTCACGAACCCCTGGTCTAGATCCTCATAAAAAGGGGCTGGATTTTTTTGCCATTGATCGGACGCAATGGTTTGGATACGGTCAACGTCTCGAGGCAAAACACCCCCATCAATCAATCGCTGCTCCCAACCCTGTAACCAGCCTAAGTTGTAACCTAAGTCCGTATAGGTCGCAGACGTCCCTCCATCACCCACTGAAGACATAAGTCCCAATAAAGCATACTCCCCGTCAAGAAGCTGCACATAAGCCGGAGAGGAGCTATCCCCCCCAATGGGCACAAAAAGATCTTTAGGACGATCTTCTTGACGCAGCAAACGATTTTGATCAGGAATTCCCACACTAATCATGCCTGCGCCACCATGCTGCTCGTCATATAGTCGCCGTGCAAATGCACGTCCATAAAGAATAGACCCACGATTTTCTTGTTCGAATTGCTCCGGAAATACCCCCTCGCCTTGCGTGTGAAGATACACATGACGGGATAGAGAGTGAAGATAAACATCGTCTACCTGACCAGCATGTGTGGCAACTGGGCAAATCGGCCCCTGGACTTCCCTGTCCAACACGCCGATACAAATGTCACCTCTTGGATTGTGGCCGCCTGGCTTTTCTATCCAGTGGGTCACGCGGTATTCTTGGCCGTAGAATCTTAAAACATCATTAGAAAGCGCTTCTTTATCCTCAGTACCAAAAAGGGCTCCATTTTGGTCTACATGGAGATTTCCGTGGGTTGCTCTAACAACAAGTCGCGGACTGATCAGCGTCGCATATGCATTATCAGCAAGACCCATATGATGATCCCGATTCAGGGCTACTCCGCTTTTTAAATCGTCCAAACCATCGGCGTTGTAAAAATTACCCGCAAGGGCCGTGGACGCTGATAGCACAGCCAGAAAACCAGAGAAAACTTTTTTCATCATGACAGTCTCCTAAAAAGAATACGTCACTTATAATCATGCAACAAAAATATGTCAATAAGGTAAACAAGGAGGTTTTTTTATTTTTCAAAAAAAGCATCGATATTATCTTTACTGAAAAATCTTTTGTTTTTTTTAGTTTCTTTCTTAAAACAACCTTCTGCCTCTTTGTAAATTATACCACAAAAAAAGCTTGCAAGAGGACACAAGCTTTGTTAGGTTGCGCCATGTGATGCGCCCGTAGCTCAATTGGATAGAGCATCTGACTACGGATCAGAAGGTTAGGAGTTCGAATCTTCTCGGGCGCGCCACTTGAACTATCTAAAAATCCCTTTTTTTCATATAGAAATTTAATCTGACAACAGCTCATTACAAAGAAATAATTGACAAACAATTACCTCATGATACAAGAGCTAGCTTAACTTTTTTCAGAGGAGAAAATGGAAAAAAATTACTTAGTCAAATGTATGTCGCGACTTTCTATATTATTATTTTTATCAGCAAGCCCTGGAATTGCTTCAGATCTCCCCGAGAACGTTCAAGAAACCTCAACAAAGTCACAACCAGCCAACACGGTTCAGCTCATCACACAAGAAGGTACAATTGCCCACAATCAAGGGATATCTTCTACCCCTAATACTCCTGCTCCTTTTAGAAGCATCTCTCAAGACGCTTGGAAAAAGCTCTCCACCACTCATCAACACAAAATAAGCCCAAAAAAAGAAGAAGTCTTTGCCGCAGTCACCACGGCAAAATTTGGCTCCCAATTCACCCATCTTGGCCCCCTTGAGGATGACTTTATTAAAGAGTGTCGCCTTTTAAATCAAAACGATACAGTCCTTATAAACGCGGATGCATACGGACGCCTTAGCCTCAAGGCCTTTAGGTATAATGCACACCTGCGCGTGATTTATAATGATATGGATCCGCAAAATGCGACCAGTATCATGGCTTTTAAGAACACGTGCCTCGTGCCCGAGGAAAATCTAGCCTTGCCGGTGATTATGGGAGACTGTGTTACCTTAAAAGATCAAGAAACCTTTAAGGCGCTTTTCCCTGCACACAATCCCCAAGACCAACTTTCCCTTATTTTTGCGGCCAACGTCGCGCACTTTCTTTCGCCTTCCCGTCTGGTCACATTTTTGGCCCATGACTATGACCTCTTGAAACCTGGTGGAATGCTTCGTCTGCTGGCTTCTGGGTTTGTAACGCCTCCGACCCTTAACCCCACATTAACGTTAAAAACGATGAAAAAACGACTTGATGGATTAAGTCACATCGACGTCTCTGCGCTTCAAGGGCATTTCAGCACAACCTTTTCGACTTATCTTAAAGAAAAAGGATTTACGTTTTATGGTTACTTTGACAAGGGAAAGCTCAATGCTTCTAAAACAATGACGGGGCCCGACAAAGCGCTTCTTAACAATCTCTTTCCAGGAGACACCATGCAAATGATCACCCTGTCTGCCCTCACGACCATTGCCGATGCCATCGGATATCACGTTGTGGACAGCAAAAACTACTCCTTAAGAAGAGCAGGCGGATTTGCTGAAGAGAAAACCGGAGACTATCTAGGCGTGACCCTACAAAAACCACATGGCGCGCCCGGTATTGAAGACGCTGCTTACTTTAGAAAAAGCGACGCGTTCCTCTCGCTTGAAAAACTTGCAAAAAAAGAGGAGTCAGAAATTGCTGTTCTTTTTAGGGATAGCAAATTGCAAAATAAACATCCCTACTTGATCTTGCCTAGTTCTGAGAAACGCAAATAAGATCTGTGGTATGGGGGGCATGGGACCTCATACCACACTCCTTTTACCAAAGCAGGTCAACGAGACCCACCTTTTTTATTCTGCGGCAAGGCAAAGATTTCTCGCACGTTCCCTTGAGACGCGGTAATAAACACTGATCACCGCCATAATACAAAGGCTTGCAAAATAGAGAAAAATCTTTTGAAAGCCGTACTCCCCTTGCATTAGGTATTGGGCCACCATGGGTGTGCTCCCCCCAATCACACCCATCCCCAACGAGTAACCAATTCCAATTCCCGTATAGCGGTGTTCTTGCTTGAAGGACTCGAACATGATGGTGTGCATGGCTCCTAAATACATGCTGGCTGATACCCCAAAAAGAACGAGCATTAAAATTGTATGACTACGCATCAACTCAGGCACAGAAGCAGCAACAAACCCGACACTCAAAAGACTGACAACGCCCGAAAGCATAATTCGTTTGCGTCCAATAAAGTCTGAAAAATAACCAAAAATTGGCGGAATCAAGAGAATCATCATACTAGAGCCAATAGAATACATACCCCCTTTTCCTTCAATGCCTGACAGGAAAACGGACTTGATATAGATCAACATACCCGCAACCCCAGACATAAGAATCGCCGATACAAGCGGCAGTTTATTCTCACCAGAAAAAACGTCCATAAATTTAAATGGCTCTTTTTCGTCATGAGCCTTATGTTCGAACGCGTCATCAAAACGTCGGCGCATCCAAAAAGCAAGAAGGCTCATGATAACCCCCACCCAAAACGCATAACGCCAAGCCCAAAGGGCGTTGTCACCATTAAGAATGTATTTACCTACAAGGCCACCCATGATCACACCAATCATGCCAGAACTTGCTACAAGAGTTGTAATGAACCCTCTGTGTTGGGGGGAGGTATTTTCAACGGCAAAAACAACGGCGCCAGCCAACTCTCCGCCCGTTGAGATTCCTTGAATAATACGCAGCACAATTAAAAGCGAAAGCGACACCCACATGGGTTCGGAAAAAGGAATGCACCCCATGAAAAAGGTCGCAGCGCCCATCATTAAAATAGAGCCACACAACGCTTTTTTGCGGCCGTGCTTATCGCCAATATAGCCAAAGATCACAGCGCCCAGGGGCCTGAAGAAGAAGCCAACAGCAAAAACGCCGTACGCCATCACAAGGTCAATTTTAGCATAGCTTGTGGAAAGAATATCGACAAAAAGGGTTGATAAGAACCCAAAAACCGTCAGTTCATAAAACTCAAGGGCGTTCCCGAGAGACGTTCCCACGATGATACTAATGGTCTCTTTTAAACTGGGCGCAGGTGTAGCTTTTTGCATGGATACGATCTTCCCTGTTTTTATATCTTCTTCGACCCATAGCAGATCTTGGACGGACTGAACATTCTTTTTTCAAGAAGATCTCAAGATCTGATCATTTGCTTACCGTTTAGTCATGATGAGCACAGGCAAAGATTGGTGAGCTTTCAAAGAGAATTTGATAGCTGTCTTGTCTCAAAATTTTGTCTCGCCTTCCCATGATTTATTTCCATCACTTTGACTTAATGAATTTATTGGACCTTCATGGGACTAAAAAACTTAAAGAAGAGACAGACCTTACCGTTCGCTTTGAGAGTAACTATTGAATCTAATCTTTAAATGGAGCAGGAGGCATGCATTATCAGTAACTTGTCTGTTTGCTCGAGCTCTCTCTCGCGTTTCAAACTCGTTAAACACGCCAGCGACTGAGGAGCTAACCCCACGTCGCAAGCTAAGGGGTGTAGCGCTCATGCGGCGGGGTAGCGCGAGCGCTTGGAGGGCAATTTCCCATGACAACAACGATCAACTCTCACCGCCTGACTTAGGATAGTCGTATAAATTAAGAGGTTTAACAAACCCCGCCCAGGCTTCCCATCGCCAACAGGTACGCCAAAAGCAACATAATAGCCCCCGTGACCATATCAAGGATTTTCCAAGCAAGTGGCTTTGCAAAAAGAGGGGCTAAGAATCTTGCCCCGTACCCCATGGAAAAAAACCAGACAAACGAGACAACAATGGCACCGAGCGCGAAAAAAGGACGCTCGTCTTTAGGCAACTGCGCCCCAATACTCCCCAAAAGTAAAACAGCATCTAGGTAGACGTGAGGGTTCAAAAGACTAAAAGCAAGGATCATTAAGATAGACGCTTTTAAATTTGGTCTTTCGCGCCCGCCTTCCACGGCCAAGGCTTCCGTTTTAAGAACGGCCCCAAAAGAACGAAGACCATAAAGAACCAAAAACCCGACCCCGCCCCACTTAGCTACGCTTAAAAGAAAGGGTGAGCTCGTCAAAAAGGTGCCAAATCCGCCCACACCCAGGGCAATCAGAATGGCGTCTACAAGGCAACAAATAAAAACTGTGGCAAACACATGATTTTTCATAATGCCTTGTTTCAGCACAAAAGCATTTTGTGCTCCTATGGCAATAATAAGACCTGCACCTGTTGCACACCCTTCCCAGAACGGTGCGGCACAAAAATTATCTAGGGCTATCATTGTTACACCTATTTTTTAAGAAATTTTCGCGACTTTTTTTACTTAGACTTTAAAGAAAAAATTAACCCTAAGAAAAAGCCGCATAAAAAACAAAGATATATTTTACTGCTTTAACAAAAGTAAAATTGATTTTTCTAATTTTTTATATGGTAAAAACTATTTATTAACCAATTTCTTCTAGCATGAAACATGTGATCTGAAAAGTTGTATATTGTTTGTGAGTGTTTGGTGTGAGCGATGCGTATAAAAATTAAATAAAACGGATTCATCTAGTTAAAATCCCATTTATGTCAATACTTTTTAACTACATTTGAATTTTTGGAGTATTAGATTTCACTTATTCAATTTTTAGTCTTTTGTTAATTTCAAATTAATCTTTGTGTGTCAGTCTTCATCTGGTTGCCTCAACTGTGCGCGTTAGGGCTGATGAGTGATCGCACGAAGGAGAGAACGCATGTATGGACAAAACACAATTTCCCGCACACAAGACTTCTACACGGACGCTCATGTCTTTAAAAAATACTGCCATCTTAGTAGAGAAAGAACCTTCAACATCATGATTATTGATGATAGCAAAAAAGACATTCAACTTTTCCAAGATCTGCTTTCTGCTGAAAGTCATATCTCATTTCATCTATCAAAATGGACAAACCCCAATGATGGTTTGCTTGCGCTACGCAACAAAGAAATCAGACCGGATTTAATTGTCCTAGATCTTCTCATGCCTACTATGAATGGTCGCATGGTGCTCAAATCCATCAAAGAAATGTCAGATCTTAGCCTGACACCGGTCGTGATCCATTCATCCATGAATAACTATGAGAACAATGTCGCCATGAGCATTTTAGAAGCCCATGCTTTTTTCGCAAAACCCCTCAATGTTGAACTTTTTGAAGACTTCTTGTTGGGTGAAGAATTCTAACAATGACACACCTTCCGATCACCGGCCTTTGAGGATACGACATGACCCTTGATGAAATGAAAATTCTGATCATCGAAGATTCCCTTGATGATGTAGAGCTTTACACCCGCACCCTCAGTAAAATTGTAGAGGCGCGGATCACAACTTGTAGCACCCCCAAAGAGGCCCTTGATGTCATCAAAAATCAACCTCTGGATCTCATTCTTCTTGATTACAATCTTCCCCAAATGAGTGGTCTTGACTTACTCCATGAACTTAAAAAGGAAACAGTCTCATTGCCTTGCCCTGTCATTGCACTCACAGGACAAGGTAATGAGAATGTCGCCGTCAGTTTTATGAAGCTCGGCGTCTCCGATTACTTACCCAAAAGCAAAGTATCGGCAGAAACACTCTCCATCGCTATCTACCGCGCGATGGACCGCTTTAACATAAAAAAAATGGAGAAAGAAAAACAAGTAGAACGCATTCGCTTTGCGCATACTGTCGCCCATGATCTTAAAGCGCCCCTTGGACGTATTAGCTCTTATGTGCGTCTCTTAAGTAAAAAAGTCCCCGATGAGGCCAATCACTATCTTCAAAATATCAAAGATGATGCGTCTTATATGACTTCTTTTTTAAGCAATCTGCTTTTCTATGCCGAAATGGGAAGGTCGTCGCTCGCCAAAGATCAAGTGGATTTGCAGTACGCCGTTGAGCGTGCTTTGAATAACCTTGAAATAGAAATAAAGGCGCGCCAAGCAGAAATTCGCCTTGCACAGCTTCCCTTTATCGAGGGGGATCTCATTTCACTCACGCAGCTTTTCCAAAATTTGGTTGCGAATTCACTTAAATATTGTGAAAAGACGCCCCTCATTGAGATTGACGCTTTGGTCGAGCATGACAGACTTATCATTTCCGTCAAAGATAACGGCATTGGCATCGACAAAAAGGCATCGAAAAAAGCATTTGAACCTTTTTCTCGCCTTGACACGAAACTCAATGTCGAAGGCATTGGACTAGGCCTTGCGTTATGCAAAACTATTGCAAAACAGCATCATGCAAGAATCGAGATTGAACCAAATACCCCGTCGGGAACAACGGTCCTGATTTCCTTTCCCTTTAAAAGGAAGAAAGGCCACTTGTCTGCCTTAGATGAACACGCCGCCAAAAGTGGAGGGGCTTTTAACGCTTAGCTTAAGGGACAAAACACACTCATAGAGTAGCAAAAAAGCGATAAAGACAAACGCCATGATGGGTAACGCCAAGCATTTATAGAATCAAAGCCAATGGGAAGACCCTACTTGTCTTGCACCCTATCGTAATCACGCCCCTGATGAGGGAGTGTAACGCGTGGATTACCCCCCCCTTGAAAGCTTCACCCCTTCAAAAATCTTATTGAAGCTTTCTTTGTTGAAGACGCCTCTCTTAATGCTGAAGCACATCCTTTGGCAAAATCACCGTTTTCATCCAATACGTTTTAATGGTTTCACAAATTTCTCGCATCTTTTCAAACTTGACAGGCTTTTGCATGTAAGAATTAGCTCCTGTATCATAACATTTCAGTACATCTTTTTGATCCAAAGATGTCGTAAAAATGATTACAGGAATCATTTTTAAGTGAGGTGTGGATTTGATAATGCTAAGCATCTCCCGGCCATCAATCCCTGGCAAATTGAGATCCAAAATGATCAAACTTGGTAACTGTTGTTGGGTTTCCTCACACTCATCCGACAGATCGTTTAAACGACCAAGCGCTTCTTTCGTACTCTTAAACCAAACAATGGGTGCATCGAACTCAGCCGCTTTAAATCCGCGTACCATAGCTTCCCAATCATCATAGTTATCTTCTACAAGAAAAACTTGTCCCCTAGCACTCATACACCTATCCCCCTACCGATTGTAAAAAAGAACGTCGTTCCTTTACCGACTTCGGATTCCAACCAAATGCGTCCGCCATGACGCTCTATGATCTTTTTTACAAAAGTGAGCCCCACACCGGTGCCCTTTACCGAATCATCCTCATCGTTTAATCGCTTAAAGATTCTAAACACTTCATCATGGGATCTTGATTCTATCCCAATGCCGTTATCTTTAACGTAGAAAACTTTTTTTTCTTGCTTTATTTCTTTTTCACTTTTTTTGTCGTTTTCTACTTTCTTAACACCAATTTCAATAACTTTTTCTTCTTTATCATTGTACTTTATGGCATTTGTTACAAGATTTCTAAAGGCTTCTTTTATTCTGATAGCGTCACATATAACATGAGGCAAAGCCTCTGGGATCAGAAATTTTATATTACGTCCTTCATGCGCCGTATGAGTAATGTCGACGATTTCTGTCACAATCTCGTTTAGGTCTACGCTGCGAACAGCAAGCTCTTGTTTTCCAATGCGTGAAAAATATAACAGCTCATTAATAAGCTGTTCCATTTTCTCACATAAGTATACCATACGTTCTATACGTTTTATACCACTTTCATTTAGCTGTCCTACGTGGTCTTCTCTTAAAAAGATGGCATTATTGCTAAGACCTCTTAACGGTTCTTTCAGATCATGAGACGCGATATAGGCGAAATCATCAAGCTCCTGATTACTTCTTTTAAGAGCTTGGATGTAGGCTTCCATGGCCTCTTGAGCGTTTTTACGTTCACTGATGTCACGTACCGTACCCACAAACATCAGTTGATCCCCGAGCCACATCTCGTTAACACCAAGCTCCATGGGGAAAGTACGACCATCTTTTCGCTTGCCTGACACTTCTCGCCCAAGGCCGATGACCTTTGCTGTTTTTGTCTCCAAATAATTCGTAAGGTATCCATCATGTTCCACACTGTAAGGATCAGGCATCAACATTTTCACATTTTGTCCAATGACTTCTTCAGGGGAAAATCCAAAAATTTGTTCAGCAGCCGGATTATAAGCCTGAATCGTGCCTCGGTTATCGATAATAATCAACCCATCAAGGACTGTGTTCATCACAGACCACAGATGACTATCATCTGAAAATCTATCTCTTTGGTAGGTCTGTTGCTTCTTTTTTTCAGCCTGCTCCACCCTAAGCCCCCTTATGTTTTACAGAATTCCTCCACGTCGCTTTGATAGTTTGATATAAGAAATCGATCTTTACAATAAGACCGTCTGAGATATAGCTGTTTGTGATTAAGAAAGGATTGATAACTATTATTTTTGTTGAATTTTGGTGGGCGCTACAGGAATCGAACCTGTGACACTCTGATTAAAAGTCAGATGCTCTACCTACTGAGCTAAGCGCCCTACCTGTGGCACAAGATAGTGGCAGATAGCCTAGCGGTCAAGAGATACTTACACAAAAATGTCGATCTTTTTAATTCTTTCCGCCAAAGAAACGCTCTTACACTATTTGTCTGAGCCTGAATCAATGAACGCTGCCCCCATGCACATGGGGCAAAGTGAAGGATAGTTCGTTGATTTTTTTGTACTCTAGTGTAAATACCCCGGGTAAAGGTTCTCTGCACCGCTTAACGCATGGATGATAGGGATATAAATAAGACATAGCAGTAAGAGTACCGCCATCATTTTTGCAAAAACGCCGTGCCTCTTGGGATTTGCTGAAAGTTTCTTAAAGGTGTCCTGCGTTTCCAAACTGCAGAATTCAAACTTCGCAGATTGATATATTTTCTCTACCTTTGGCATTGTCTTGATCTCCTTCCTGTTTATTTATCCTCCTCTCCGTGAGGCTGAGTGATGAATGGATAATACATAATAAAATATTAATAATCGGTAAACAAAAATAAAGAAATTTTTATCTTTTGTATTTGTGGCTACACGTAGATTTTTCATATTTTTTTTCAAAGAAAATCAATGGCCTCCCTGAATGGCAAATATCCTAAATAATAACTCATTCATTTTCAGGATCTTTCTAGACGTTATGTCCATTTGGCATAACTTAGCAAAGTGCAAACTAAATTAAATTTTTCCTCTTGCTACCGTATTCTTGTGATTTTGCGTATCATGTTCCTTTGACGCAAATAGTTAACGCTAAAGGGTGGGGTTTACTCATTCATGACAACTTTATCTTTTATGATTCCGCATTTGGGGACTTCCGCCCAAGTATGATTTCTTTTTATCTCTCATCTCAAAGTTTTTCATATTAAAAACACTCTTCTCTATACCAGCAATAACTTATTATTTATTTTCCATGAATCATTTTTTGTTATTATTTGGGTGAACTTTTAAGTAAGCGCTAATATTCATCCGAGCTACCTTACAGCCTCCTTAGAAGGTCTCTTGAGTTTCAAGCTGTTCATAATCAGCGTTGACGCAAAATTGGGAAAGCACTATTCTGTGGGCAACAGTGACGGCTTTTGATACGCTTTGCCATGCAAAACCCTATGCATCAATTTCTTATTAAAGAACTGATCCCCTTGCAACTTGGTGGGTACGATATTTCATTTACGAATTCATCCCTTTTCATGGTGATTGCAACTGCGCTCATTATGGCCATTCAGTTTTTTGGCCTTCGGGGGCAAACTCTAATCCCATCCAAACTCCAAGCTTTTTATGAGATTAGCTACGAATTTGTTGCAGGCCTCACCAAAGACAATGCAGGCAATGAAGCAAAAAAATACTTTCCTTTTATTTTCTCTCTTTTTATGTTTGTGTTGTTCGGCAACCTCTTAGGCATGCTTCCCTATAGTTTTACCTTCACAAGCCACATTGTCGTGACCTTTGCCCTTGCCTTTATGGTTTTTGTTACAGTGACGGCCGTGGGGTTTGGTCGACACGGCCTTAGTTATTTCAAACTCTTGTGCCCTCAGGGGGTTCCTCTTGCGGCAGCTCCCCTTGTGATTTTGATCGAACTCATTTCGTACTTAATGCGCCCCATCACGCTAGCCCTGCGTTTGTTTGTGAACATGATGTCAGGACATATGATTTTAAAGCTTTTTGGGACATTTACGGTCATGATGGGTCTATGGGGCGCCATGCCCCTGGTCTTTATCATCGGCATGACCGCCTTTGAGTTTTTCATTGCGGGGCTTCAAGCATATGTTTTCACCATCTTAACATGTGTGTATTTAAATGATGCCCTTCACTTGCACTAGCTTTTAGGGTAAGAAGAAAGGCAGTAATTGTTTTTCAACAGGAGGTTGTAAAGAAAATGGAAGTAGCAGCAGCAAAGCTTATTGGTGCAGGTCTGGCCGTTGTGGCACTCTTTGGTGTGGGTATAGGTCTTGGGATGATTTTCTCTAGCTTTCTAAGCGCTGTCGCCAGAAACCCTTCAGCCAAAAATGACCTGACAGGGCCAATGTATATTGGTGCCGCTCTTACAGAGGGAATCGCGCTGATTGCCTTTGCGGTCGCCCTTATTATTCTCTTCGTGTTTTAAGAAAAAGCTCATAGGAGAAGCCCATGCCACAGTTTGATATTGCAACCTTTACGCCGCAACTTTTTTGGCTTTTTGTTTGCTTTATCACGCTGCTTATTTTTTCGGCTAGGGTAGGGCTTCCCCGCTTAGAAAAAATCCTAAGTGTTCGCTGGCAGCACATCGAAGGCACCTTGGAAGAAGCTCAAAAGCTAAACGAAGAAGCCGAATCCCTTGTGGCTGCTCTTGAAGAGGAGCTGTCTCAGGCCCGCAAGAAGGCTCACCACGATGTAGTTGAGGCGTCAAGGCATCTCAGCGATGAGCTGACCCAAAAGAAGGTGGCGCTGGCGGTTCAACACAAGCAGCGTTTTCGTGACAGCGAGCGGGTGATCTTACAAAAAAAAGCCAATACCATGGGGTATGTTCAAGATATTGCAACAGATGTGACCTCAACCTTGGTGTCGTCCCTCCTAGCGTATGAGCTCACCAATTCGACGATCCAAGAAGCTGTGGGTGAGCGGGCAGAAAAAGAAAGGCGTGCCCATGCTGTTTGATGCATCATTCTGGGTTTGTGCGGGTTTTGTCGGCCTTTTTGCACTTGTCGGGGGAAAACTTTACCAGTTTGTGACAGGCACCCTAGAGGACCGCGCAAAGAAAATCGAGCATGACATTGAAGAAGCCGCTAAACGCCGTCAAGAAGCGATCACCCTTCTTAAAACATGTCAACGTCGCAAGATAGAAGCTGAGGAACAAGCCCATGAGATTCTTGCTCACGCTGTTGAAGAAGCCAAGCGCTTACGCGATAAAGTTCTTGACGAACTAAAAGAGCACACCCAAGCCGAAGAGCGTCTTCTTCAAGAACGCATTCGCCAAGCTGAGGAGCGTGCGCTGCAAGAAATCAGAGACCGAGCTCTCGAGCTTTCTCTTTTTGCCACAAGGGATTTGGTCCACAAGCATCAAACGTCTGATTATGAAGCCTCTCTTTTTCAAAAAAGCCTTTTAGCCCTTGATGATACTGCCTATCCTTTTACAAAGGCAGGTTTTTCTAAGTAAAAGCACATCACGTAAATAGTGGGCTTTTATAGAGATGATTTCATTTTTTTCGATATGTTATAATTTTTGACTTGCATGCACTTATACCCTTCAGGTAAGGATCCTCTGGTCTGTTTCATTATCTTTCCCATGTTTGCTTCAAACTCTTCAACCTTTACCCCTGGTCGCATCAGTAACCCTTACACCCTGGCACCTAGTTGGACCGATTCCTTCAAAGCCGGGTTTAAGTTTATCTTGAGGCCCAATAAGTTCTTTCTCAAAGCTCTGGCCTTGATCTTTTGCTATTTGTCGCGATAACAACGATTACGTACTGTACTTTCTTGCCTAGCACTTTCAAGGATGACGCGGGTGCTCTCATTCCCTGGATTGCTCATTTTAATCTCAGCCTTCAACTTTTACGGCCTTTTCTTGTTTATGCACTTATTGTGACCCTCACACGTCACATTGTTCTAGGGGAAAATGACTGGCGATTTTATAAGGTGATCGCAAAACCGTACTACTGGAAACGTCTTGCCGTCTTTCTTTGCTCATGTCTTCTTTTTATTATTTTAACTTTACCTTTGATAGTTATGAGAAAGATCGAGGCGCCTCTTATCACTTTTATGTTAGGCATTCCCATGCAACTCATTCAGTTCTACGTCATGGGAAGACTTGCTTTTGTGCCTTACCACGCAACCTGTGGGTTAAATGGGGGTATAAAAACAGCTTTCCGCCTTAGCAAAGGAACCGTGTCTCGTACCTTCATGATCAAGTGTGTTCATTTCTTTCTGTTAATTCTTACGATTAGTTTATGTAAAATGTTTTTGTCCCTCTTTACACAACAACAAAGTCCATGGTCCGTATATGATCTCACCGTCTCTTTTGGATATATGGTGTCTTTCTATTATGTGCCTTTATTCTTTTTTGTCGCACGTACTGTTTCCCTTGCTCACTATTACCAGTCAACCTGCGTTATTAAGAGCAATTTTAAATCTGCCTCCAAAAAAACGAATCCACCGATTCCGCAACTTATAAGTGACGCGCTGCCTGCTTCTACTTCCTAAGATAACGAATAATCCATGATATCTTCTTCGCTCTTCACGCCCCCAATATCAGATTCCATGCAAAAGACACCTTACACTCTGAAATGGGGATATATTTCTCTTTCAGTGCTCTAGTGTTTATTCGCTGTTATTTATTCTAAAGTTATAGATTTTCTACACATAGAAGGTGGGTTCATTGCCTCTTTTTTTGAATACAGCTTCCATCTTTGTTATCGCATTCGTGTGATTCGTCACTGTACACTTCAAGAAAGATCCTACAATTTTTTTTCTTCTCTTGCCTCTTACCCTTTTTACAACCGTTTCTTATATCCCACTCGTGCGCTCTTATGCGACTTTATATCAGCAAAAAGGAACAACTACATCTAAAGAAGGGATTTAAAGGGGAGCGGAGGCTCCCTCATTGAGTCCTTTAGAAGTCAGGGTCTGTATAGTAATAGGCCGGCGCAATCCCTGGAATGCGGTCCTCTAGTAGGGGCCGCATGCTGGGGCGCGACTTGATGCGGGCGTACCATTCCTTGACGTCAGGATAGGTGTCCCAGGGTACGTGGCCTAGATAATCCAAGCACGACAGATGCGCGGCCCCCGCCATGTCGGCCAAAGAGTAATCCTCGCCCGCAAGCCAGTGCCGTCTGCCGATGAGCCATGAAAAATATTCGAGGTAATCGGTCAGCTTTTTAAGACCTTCACGCATCACCTGAGAATCCAGATACCCCAGACCAAAGTGACGCTTGAGGGTCTTTTCAAAGACAACCTTATGCATGACTTCTTGATAGAAGTCGGACGCAAAAAGCGCGCAAAGTGAGCGCGTCTGCGCGCGCGCCGCCGGCGTATCCCCTAAATAGCTGTGGGGGCCTGGATAGGCTTCTTCTAAGTACTCGCAGATGACTTGCCCGTCTGTAAAGACCGCTTGGTTCAGCTCGACAAGGGCCGGCACTTTGGCGGTAGGGTTAATCTCGCAAAACTCTTCGCGCTTTTTCCAATACGGCTCGACCACGGCCTCGAATTCCAGCTTTTTTTCAGCCAAAAGAAGCCGCACATATCGGCCAGAGCCACACAGGGGCCAGTGGTACAAAGTTCGCATAACTCTCTTTACTTCGTGCTTAATGTTGGATAGGGATACACCATATTCTTATGTACCATGAAGAGGCCTTTAATGCCACTGTCTCACATCGCTCTTCTTGCCATTGTGCAGGGGCTCACCGAGTTTATTCCCGTAAGCTCATCTGGACATCTGATTTTGGTCCCAAAATTCTTTCATTTTAAAGACCAAGGCCTTGCCATGGATGTAGCCCTTCATGTGGGCACATTGGGGGCGGTCCTTGTCTATTTTTGGCGCGATGTCTTCAAGATGGTTGGCGGCTTTTTTAATCTGATCAGGGGGCGCGTCGAAGGGGGCGGACGCCTTGTACTGTTCCTGATCCTGGCAACGATCCCCGCTGTCATTTTTGGCACCCTCATCAGCGCTTATGGCACAGGTGGGCTTCGCAGCATTGTGTTTATTGGGTGGACAACCCTTGGCTTTGGGCTTCTTTTGTTTGTTTCGGACAAGATCGGCGCTCTTGAAAAGTCCATCACCCACATGACTGCCTTTCGGGCACTCCTTATTGGCCTTGCCCAAGCGGTTGCCCTTTTGCCAGGCACCAGTCGTTCTGGCGCCTGCCTGACCATGGCAAGATTCCTTGGCTTTAAGCGTCCTGACGCCGCGCGCTTTGCCTTTCTTCTGTCAATTCCCGCCATCATTGCGGCGGCCTCCCACACGGCCTTTAAAATGTACACGTCAGGCACCCACTTTACCCTATACACCGACGCGTTCTATGCGATGAGCATTGCTTTTGTGGTGGGTCTTTGCACCATCAACTTTATGATGAAGTGGCTTTCCAAATCAGATATGACCCCCTTTGTGATTTACCGAATCTGTCTTGGCGGACTTTTGCTGGCACTGGGATACGGGTGGCTACGGTTTTAAATTCACCATCATGAAGAGAGGCACATTATACGTAATCGGCCTCTATTCATATTAATACACCTTTATTTTTCTTCGACCAGTCTTGGAAAGACGCCTTCGGGTGCGGGAAGGGCCACACCCGGGGTCATCTTTTCATCCAAAAAGTCAAAGGTGCGCCTGTCTTCCGGAACGCTGAGTTGATCAAGGATTTTCGCGCAAGCACCCGGCGTGATGGGCCCGGCCAAGATCGCAAGGCGGCGAATTACTTCCATCAAAACATATAAAACGGTCCCCATACGCGCCGTATCTGCTTTACGTAGGGACCAAGGAGCCGCCACGTCCACATACCGGTTAGCCTCAGCAATGCCTGTCCACAAGATCTCGCAGTACCGGCTAAGGGCTTGCTGGTCGATGGCAGCGCGCGTTTCCTCAAGGAACGGCTGAACCACCCCAAGAAGGGCTTTATCCTCGGGATGAAGGTCGCCTGGTGTGGGGACAACCCCGCCCGCGTGTTTGGCCACAAAGGATAAAACGCGCTGAGCCAGGTTACCAAAATCGTTAGCCAAATCCGAATTGGTGCGCCTGCGAATAGCGGCGTCTGAAAAGTCACCGTCCCCGCCAAAGGGAATCTCGCGCATCATAAAATAGCGCACCTGATCAAGTCCGTAAGTTGCAACCAGGGCGTGAGGATCAATGGTATTCCCCAAAGATTTAGAGATCTTTTGCCCCTCGTTGGTCCACCAACCATGGGCAAACAAACGCTTTGGAGGCGCGATGCCTGCCGCCATCAAAAAGGCCGGCCAATAGACCGCATGAAAGCGCAAAATATCCTTGCCCACGAGGTGCACGACGTTCGGCCAGTGGGCTTTGTAAAGGGGCGCATTCTCATCGGGAAACCCAAGGGCCGTTAAATAGTTCGTCAGCGCGTCAAGCCACACGTACATGACGTGCGCCTCGTCCCCCGGAACAGGAACACCCCACCCAAAGGTCGAGCGCGAGACCGAGAGATCTCGAAGACCGCCTTCCACAAACTTGACGACTTCATTACGCCTGGATTGAGGGCCCATAAAGTCAGGATTTGCCGCATAAAACTCAAGAAGGGGCTTTTGCCACTGGGATAGGTTAAAGAAATAGCTTTCCTCCTCGACCCATTCGACGTCAGCACCCGTGGGGGCTTTGCCGTTCACAAGCTCTTTTTCATTATAAAAGGCTTCATCCCGCACAGCGTACCACCCCGCGTAATGCCCCTTGTAAATGTGGCCACGTTCTATAAGACGGGTCCAAACGGCTTTGGCACAAGCGTGATGCTCAGGTGAGGTTGTGCGAATAAAGTGATCATCACTTAGATTCAACAGGGTCGACAGCGCTTTAAACTTCTGGGTAAACCCGTCCACATATTCTTTTGGCGACACGCCTGCCTTTTCAGCCGAACGCTCGATCTTTTGACCATGCTCGTCGGTCCCTGTCAAAAAGAAAACGTCATACCCATCAAGACGCTTAAAGCGCGCCAACACATCGGCCGCCACACTGGTGTAAGCATGCCCAATATGGGGGGCGTCATTAACGTAATAAATGGGGGTCGTGACATAATAGGCAGGTTTCTTTGCAGACATAGCGCTTGCTTAAGCTCCGTTAAAGACGCGTTCCAATGCCAGGATCAAACCATGCCTTGTGTCAAAACTCAAGCGTTTGGCGTCTTGAAAGTGCGAAATAAGGCCTTGCCAGATGTGTGTCCATTCGGGCGCTGGGCGCACCGCCATAAGATGGGATTCAGACCTTTGCGAAAAGTCCCGCGTTTTTTCATATGATGCCACAAGCCAAAACCGAAGCCATGCCGGTAAAAACACACTAAACAGATCAAACTTTTTGGCAAGATCATCGCTTTTGGTGGGAAAGTGGGTATCGAGAAATAGTGTCACATCCGCCCTTCCTTTTTCGGCCACGTCCCGCGAAAGCTTTTGAAAATCATCATAAAAGCTCGCATCAAACAGACTTGCAAAAGCACCCAAAAGGCCAGGTGAGCCCCCTAAAATAAGCCCAAGGTCTTGGGCCGCGCTTTGGGAAAGGGAAAGATTTTGCTGCGTTAATACACGGCGCGTCTCGTCTTTAGAAAGGGGGGAAAACAAGAGTGTTTGACACCGGGATTTCAGGGTCGCCAAGAGATGCCCCGTCCCATGATGAATAAGTAGGATCAAACACTTCTCAGGCGGCTCTTCTAACACCTTCAAAAGCGCCTGGGCAGCCTGGGGGGTCAGCTCGTCAACGCTGTCAATGATCCCCACGCGCCAACCTCCTTCTAAAGAGGTTTTTGAAAAAAAAGTCTTTAGGGCGCGACTCGTCTCGATGGATAGATCTCGGGGCATTTTTCCGTCACGGTCAATTTTACGTTCCATGACAAAAAGATTGCCTTCAGCCCCTGCCCCCACCCGCATAAAAAGAGGATTGCTTGACTCCATCTCAAAGGAAAGGGGACCGCCTGTGTGCGCCAAAAGTCCCCTAGCCACGTGATAAGCGAAGGTTGCCTTGCCGATCCCTTTGGGCCCTTCTAAGAGCAACCCGTGGGGGAGTCGTCCGCGCGCGAACGCGTCTTGAAGCCACATCAGTTGCGGTGCGTGCCCCATAAGAGCTGGCGTCAGGCGAGAGGGACTCATGCTCATCTTATGCGCGTTCCTTTTTCAAGAAACGGGACTCCGCCTCGTGCCAAAGGACTTCTGTCAGGGCTTTTAAAGAAAGGCTTGCATCCACCACACAGCAGCGATCCGCAAACGTTTTGCTAAGCTCTAGAAAAGCGTTTCTAACCTCTTTGTGAAAAGAAAGACCAAGTTGCTCGAACCGGTCTTCGCCCTCGCGCCTGGCGGCCGCGCGCGCAAGACCGACCTCAGGATCAAGATCAAAAATAAAAGTCAAGTCCGGCTCCGCGCCCTCGGACAAATACGCATACATTTCTTCGATGACACGCCCCTCAAGACCGCGCAGTCGTTGATAAACCCTTGAAGAGTCAATATACCGGTCACACAGCACCCACGTCCCCGCCGCAAGAGCAGGCTTGATGGTTTTCACCAAATGATCACGTCTGGCAGCACTGAGAAGAAAATATTCGGTGAGGACGTCCCAGCGCCCCACATCGCCCTCGACAATAAGGGATCGTATTTTTTCCGCGCCAACACTCCCTCCCGGCTCGCGCGTCACAAGACACGCAATCCCGTGATGCGACAAAAGGGCTGCAAGGGCTCTGATTTGGGTCGACTTTCCTGTCCCTTCACCTCCTTCAAAAGTGATAAAGGGTGCGGGCACGACTCCCATTAGTTATGACCCCACAAAAGATAGTTCATAGCGGCTTTGATGCGGGGGAAGAACCCAGCACGCTCGGCCGCACTTCCCGCAAACACGGACTTTTCAAGGGGGGCGCGTCCAGGCACAGTGATCACAACTTTTCCGATCTTTTGGCCTGCGGCGATGGGTGCTGCCACAGGGTTCGTGTAAACAAGCTCCATCTTCAAATCTTGCATCTGATGACGGGGAAGGGTCACGTAAACATCTTCTTGGACGATCATGGGGACTTGCCCTTCTTTCCCAAGCCACACATCCAAAAAGCCCACTGATTCGCCCTTAGCAAGAATCTTGGGACTGGCAAAATAAGAAAATCCCCACGCCATAAGAGCTTTGGCGTCATCAGCGCGCTTTTGCTTTGAAGGCGCACCGTTAATGGCCAAAATAAGGCGCCTACCATTTTGGACGGAGGACGCAACAACCCCGTAACCAGCCGCGTCCGTAGCGCCCGTCTTTAGGCCATCTGCCCCCATATTCACGTACAAAAGCGGATTACGGTTCATTTGTTTAATTTTGTTATGGGTAAATTCTGTTTCCGAGTACATGGCATAGTATTCGGGATACAGCTCAATGGTTTTTTGAGCCAAAAGCACCAAGTCTTTCATGGTGGACAAGTGCCCGTCCGCCGGCAATCCTGTGGCATTTTTGAACGTAGAATGGGTGGTCCCAAGCTTTTGTGCTTCTTGATTCATGCGCTCGGCAAAGGCGTCTTCGTCACCCATAAGCCCTTCTGCCAGGGTGACTGCCGCGTCATTGCCCGACTGAATGATAAGCCCCCGCAGCAAATCAGACACACTGACTTGCTCGTTCACATTCAAGAACATACGAGAGCCTTCCATTTTCCAGGCTTTTTTACTGACGGTGTAAAGATCTTTGAGGGTGATTCTTCCTGATTTCAACGCTTGAAAGACCATAAGAGCTGTCATGAGTTTACTCATGGACGAGGGCGGAACAAGGGCCTCGGCGTCTTTATCGAAAAGGATCGTATTGGTGGTCGTATCAATAAGATACGCTTGCTTTGATACGACCTCTATGGCGCGCGCGCTTGTGGCCAAACATAACGCAACCATCAAAATAGTGACGCTCTTTTTCATGCAAACCCTCATGTTACTTCCCCTTAGCTTTGATCTTGTACTTTGACACGTTTGAGTAGATTTAGCAGACCGCGCGCTTCCTCGCTATCCTTCATGGGACCAAGCACCACATGATAGTGTCCCTTTGGTTGTCCCTTCAGCGGCACAAGGCTCACACCGGCCTTTGGAAAAAGCGCCATATAGGTATCAGCTTTTTCATGGGCTTTGGCAAGGATCAGCCCTTCAGTTGCCTCAATAAAATATCCGTCATGCTCTTCAACCAATTTAGGCGTATGGGTCGGTTTTTTAGGAGACGCGTGTGCCACAAGCGTGATAGGTGGTTTTTTCTTTTTAGGGGGCCCTGCTTTTGCAAATTGCGTCCCGCCTTTTTTACCGTTCTTTCCTGCTTTTTCTTCGGCTAGCATCAAGGTTTCTTCAATGCACGTCTCGACGCGCACCTGTCCCAGTCCATCATTGTGAAAGCCTAGCATTTGAGCAGCCTTTTTAGACACATCGATGATGCGCCCCTCAATGAAGGGGCCCCGGTCATTGACACGAAGCTTGATACTACGCCCATTCTTAAGATTGGTCACGCGTACCACGCAAGGAATGGGCACCGTTTTGTGCGCCGCCGTCATACCATTTTTATCAAAAATTTCACCGTTCGAGGTAGGGCGTCCATGAAATACATCCGTTCCACCATAATAAGACGCAACCCCCTCTTTGGCGTACTCATAATGGGCCTGGGGATAATACCATGTTCCCTTAATCTGATAGGGTCTATTATAAGCTCTTTTTGCAAAGGTCGGATGACACGCAGTCGAGCCCCCGTCTTCACATACGTCTGGGCCGCTCGCACATCCCACCAGGAATGCGGTTCCTGTCACACTTAAAAAAGTCAGAACTTTCTTAACAGGTCTACTCATTTTCATTAAATCACTCAAAGACACCCTTTGGACTTAGAAGAAGTCTTGGCCTAGGTCAACTCCTCTTGTGAGGCTTTTTTTTATCTCTCCTAAAGGCCTCTTCAAAAAAAATAATATTTCCCCCTTGCAAAAAAACAGAAGCACGCTATTATCCGACACATCAAAAGTCCTTTTATTGGGCGGGCGTAGCTCAGGGGTAGAGCACAACCTTGCCAAGGTTGGGGCCGAGGGTTCGAATCCCTTCGCCCGCTCCAAAAAAGTTTCTTCTAAATTTCTTTACTCTTTTTTGACAATTTTTTCCTAAGATGCGTTAAAGTTGCTGACAAGGCTCTGGACAGACGGTAAAGTGGGCCGCATCTGTTTAGACTATCGAGAGTACCTATGGATATCATAGACGATAAAGAAGACCTGCTTCAACGTATCACCAGCATCCTCAAGCGCCAGGTGGACCCTTCTCAACATGCCTCCCTTAAGCGTTTTGTCATGGCCTTTTATGGGTATCAGCACCTGAAAGTTCTAAGGCGCCTCACGCCTGAGCGCATTGCAGATGGTCTTTTTCGCCTGTGGATGTTTTGCCAGCAACGCGAAGCCGACACACCTAAATATGATGTTTATTACCTAAAGCCCGCTTCTATCGACACCTCACCCGAGCGTCTTGTAATCCAGCTTGTCAACGACAACATGGCGTTTTTGGTAGCCTCTCTTATTCATTTTCTGAACCGCCTAGGTCTCAAACCACGCTTGGTTGTTCACCCTGTTTTATATGTCCAACGTGACAGCGCGGGGAATCTGATCGCCATTAAAGATAAAGGAAGTCTTGATCCTAACGTCAAAGAAGAATCTTTGATCTACTGCGAAATCACAGAAATGGTCACACCAGAAACGGTGCAAACAGTTTTGGAAGGCCTTCCCCAAACGCTTTTAGAAGTCCGTCAGGCGACCCAAGATTGGGACGCTATGCGCCGCCAAGTGCGAGAGGCCATCAAGGACGTCGAGGTCAGTCGCTATCAAGGCGAATATGTCCGCATCGAAGAATCGAAAGATTTCCTTCGCTGGATTGAAGATGAGCATTTTACCTTTCTTGGATACTGCAAGTATGAACTATACGGCGAAGACGGTCGTCTCTTGCGAGAGCCGCGCGCTGTTCAGGCCCTTGGTATTTTGCGAGATGAAGATCAGCGACGCCTTGATCGTATTTTTGAGGGTGTGGGGTATTCCCAAGCTACACGCCATTTGATCATGAAACCAAGCCCCTTGATTATTAACAAGACAACTCAACTCTCGCTGGTGCACCGCGATGTGCCCATGGATGTCATTGGCGTGCGCTTCCTGAATGAGGCGGGAGAAGTCATTGGCCTTCATATGTTCTTAGGCCTTTTCACTTCCATCGCCTATGACAGCAGTGCCCGCGACATCCCGTACCTGCGTCGCAAGGTGGAACGCGTTATTGAAAATGCCGGCATTGAACCTACGTGGCATGATGGTAAAGCGCTTATCCATATCCTGGACACACTCCCTCGTGATGAACTTTTCCAAGCCTCTGTCACAGAACTGACGCAAATCGGCATGTCCATTGTGCGCCTGCAGGTTGAGCAGCGCGTCGCCCTCTTTATGAGAGCTGATATTTTCAAGCGGTTCATGTCATGCCTTGTCTATGTGCCAGGAGACGTCTTTGACTCGACTCTTATGGATAAAATGGGCGCTGTCCTTGCCAGAGAACTTGACGGCAAACTGGGCGTTGTCAAAGCGCAGTTCGGCGCCTTCACCTTTGCCCGGATTCATTTTACCATCAACACGCCCAACGGCACAAAAGACGCTTATAATATTACGCACATCGAACAGCAGTTGATGGAAGTGGCGAAATCTTGGGGTGATGACCTCAGAAACGCCTTGAATCTTAGCTTCACCGAATGGAAATGTGCGCGCCTTTTCCGCTTGTACCGTAACGCCTTTACCCGCGCTTACCAAGACCGTTTCATGGGGCAAGATGTCGTCAGTGATATTGAAGCCATCGAATCCATTTATGCTGAAAAATCGTTTACAACAAGAGTGTCCGTCGTCAATCCTGACGAACCCTCCCATATCAAACTTAAATTTTTCCATAAATCTAAACCCGTCGCGCTTTCCGATATTCTGCCCACCCTTGAAAATTTAGGGCTTCGTGTTATTAGTGAAATCCCTTTCAGGGTAACACGGGAAGAGGCCGACGATGTCGTTTGGATTCATAGCTTTGATATGGAAATCAAACACATGGCAAAGACCGTCAGCAGTGATGGATTTGATCGTTTCTTACAGGCGTTTACAGCTGTTTATACCAAACAAACCGAAGATGATGGATTTAACCGCCTGGTGTTGGCGGCAGATCTGACCTGGCGTCAATGCTCTCTTATCCGAGCTTATGCTCACTACCTGAAGCAGCTTGGGATGACCTACAGCGCCCCGTTTGTCCAAATGACTCTTGTCCGACACGCGGACATCACACGCCTTCTGGTCGAGCTTTTCGAAGCACGCTTTGACCCAACATGCACCTCAGGTAATGCTGATCTTATTGAAAGCATCCTAAAGGCCCTTGACGGCGTCGACAATCAAGACGAAGATCGCATTTTACGACGTTATTTGAATGCGATTCTCTCCACCCTTCGCACCAACTATTTCCGCACGGACGATGCCGGCAAAGTAAAACCCTTCATCTCTTTCAAGTTCGACTGCGCCGCGCTCATGGAGATGCCTTTGCCGCGTCCACTGTATGAAATTTACGTGTACGCCCAAGACATGGAGGCCGTGCACCTGCGTGGAGGACGCGTGGCACGTGGCGGCATTCGCTGGTCCGATCGCCATGAAGACTTCCGCACGGAAGTCCTTGGCCTTATGAAAGCTCAGATGGTGAAAAATTCCGTCATTGTGCCCGTAGGATCTAAGGGCGGCTTTATCGTGAAGAAAGACCTTGATGGTCTTTCTAGGGAAGAAATTCAACAGATTTCAGTTTCCTGCTATCAAACCATGATTCGAGGATTGCTTGATATCACAGACAATCTTGTCAATCATGAGATTGTGCCGCCAGCTCAAGTGCTTCGTTATGACGCAGATGACCCTTACCTGGTGGTCGCCGCCGACAAGGGGACGGCGACATTCTCAGACTATGCTAACGCTGTGTCCCAGGAGTATGGTTTCTGGCTTTCTGATGCGTTTGCCTCGGGCGGGTCAGCGGGCTATGACCACAAAAAAATGGGCATCACCGCCAAGGGGGCCTGGGAGTCCGTTCGCAAACACTTCCGTGAACTGGGCCTTAATGTGGACACCACTGATTTTACCGTGGTGGGCATTGGTGACATGTCCGGAGATGTGTTTGGGAACGGAATGCTTCTCTCTCCCCACATTCGCCTCGTGGGCGCCTTTAACCATGCTCATATCTTTGTGGACCCCAATCCAGACGCCCAGAAAAGCTATCTTGAGCGCGCACGCCTTTTTAATTTGCCGCGCTCTTCTTGGGCCGACTATGACCCGACTCTTCTCTCACCCGGAGGCGCCATTTATGAACGGCGTTCAAAAGTCATTAACCTGACCCCAGAAATCCAAGAAATGCTTTCCTTGCCCCGCCCCATGGTCAGCCCCCAAGATTTAATCAGGGCGCTTATGACCTACCACACGGATCTTTTGTGGTTTGGGGGCATTGGCACTTATGTCAAATCCAGCCAAGAAAGCAACGCCGATGTGGGGGATCGCAACAATGACCCCCTTCGCGTAAATGCCAAGGATTTGCGCTGCCGCGTCATTGCAGAAGGCGCCAATCTCGGTGTGACGCACCTCGGACGTATCGAATTTGCAAGACGCCTTCATGGACGCATTAACACAGACGCCATTGATAACTCGGCCGGCGTTGACTGCTCTGACCATGAGGTCAACATCAAGATTTTGCTTGGTACCGTCATGGCGAAAAACCGCCTTGTTCTAGAAAAGCGTAATACTTTGCTTGAGAGCATGACACAAAACGTCTCTGAGCTTGTTTTACGTGATAACTACAAGCAAAACCTGTGCCTGAGTGTTATGGAATCTTCGGGCACTGAAGTTTTTGACCAAAAAGTTCGCCTCATTCGAAAGCTTGAAAGTCTTGGTCGCCTTGACCGCGCCCTTGAATACTTGCCCGATGATAACACCCTGGCTGAAATGCAGACCTCTGGAAGGTCTTTTGTCAGGCCAGAGCTTGCGGTACTACTAGCGTACTCGAAAATTCAGCTTTACGCTGATCTTTTGACCATGGATCTTGTGAAGGATCCCTTCTTTGAAGGAAGGCTCCTCTCCTATTTCCCCGATCTCATGCGCGCGGACTACGCCCTTGATATTCTCTCTCACCCCTTGCGGGACGAGATTGTTGCCACGATTATTGTTAACGAAGTTGTGAACCACATGGGGGCAGCTTTTGTCTATGAGGTTCAAGATAAAACAGGAAAATCTCTTCCCATGATCTTCAAAGCTTACTTTCTTGCTATGGAAGTGTTTAACTTTGAAGGATTTTTTGAAGAACTTGAATCTTACGACGGTAAAATTGACGCAGTCCAACAGACACGCGTTTACCGCGAGCTTTTGAAAGTTCTAAAGCGGACCACCATCTGGCTTTTGACCCACTATCCTTTGGAGGGACTCCTTTCTGATCTGGTCCATGATTTGTCCATTGGGGTTGGGGCATTCCTTGGGGATCTCACCGACTGCCTAGACGCAGAAGGCGAGGATAAGCTTGCGCAAACAGTTGTCTTTTATCAGAATTTTGGCATCGAACATGCTTTTGCAGAAAGATGCGCGCTGCTTGCCATTGCGGCCAACTCTCCCAACATTGTGTTGCTTGCTTCTGCCACAGGCTTTACCATGCGAGAGATAGGCACCCTTTATTTCCATCTAGGAAGTCGTTTTAGCTTTGGTAAAATCAGGGCACAAGTCAGGGGGATCGTCACAACCTCCACTTGGACCAATCAACAGCTCATGGGCCTTCTAGAAGATCTTTATAATTATCAAAGCGATTTGACCTTGCGCGTCATTTCTCTTGCCCATGAAAATTCCAAAGCCCTTGAAGATGGGGGCAAGGCCCTTATGGCTCAGTTTGAAATTGATCATACCGAGGCCGTTACACGCCTTGACCGGATGTTCTTAGAGGCCAACATCGCGCGGTGCCAGGACGTCGCAACCCTGACTGTCGCCACAAGAGAACTTCGTCTTCTGAGTCAATCTTAGAAAGAGACTTATCCTTGACGATCCCGCATTGCCTCAGGCATTGTGGGATCAGTTTTCTTATCTTTTAAGAGGGTCCCATGCACCAGCACCCCCATCCATCCGAACAGGAATCATCCTTTCTTAAAGAAGCCGCCACAGCGCTTAGGTTTTTAGCCGCTGACGCCGTTGAAAAAGCAAAATCAGGACATCCCGGCATGCCCATGGGCATGGCCGATGTGGCAACTGTCCTTTTTACAAAATTTTTAAAAATCAATCCACATGACCCTTTGTGGCCTGACCGTGACCGTTTTGTGCTATCGGCTGGACACGGCTCTATGTTGCTATATGGCCTTAATTACTTGAGCGGATACAAGGAAATATCCCTTGAAACGCTTAAGTCTTTCCGCTCTCTTGGAAGCCTGGCAGCCGGCCACCCTGAGTATCACCCCACAGCCGGTATTGAAACCACTACGGGCCCCTTGGGTCAAGGCCTTGCCACGGCGGTTGGCATGGCACTCGGCGAAAAGCTCCTCGCCCAAGAATTTCCTGACACATTGATGTCGCACCATACTTATGTGATTGCAGGTGACGGATGCCTGATGGAAGGCATCAGCCAAGAGGCGATCACCTTGGCAGGTCACTTAAACCTTTCGCGCCTTATTGTGCTGTTTGACGATAACCATATTTCCATCGACGGCGGCACAGACCTTTCCACCAGCGAAGATACCCTGGCCCGTTTTGAGGCAGCTGGCTGGCAAGCTGAGCGCATCGATGGCCACGATTTCGCGCAGATTGAGGCGGCCCTTGCCCGCGCCCAGACGGCCACAAAGCCCACCCTTATTGCGTGCCGCACGACCATTGGAAAAGGAGCGCCCAAAAAGCAAGGAACCTCTGACACACACGGCTCTCCCTTGGGGGCCGCCGAAATCGAAGCCGCCCGCGAAGCCCTTGGATGGCATCACGCACCCTTTGAAATTCCTCAAAGCCTTGTGCAACACTGGCAAAAAAAACTCACAGACCGCGTCTTCCCCGTTTATCATGCCTGGCAAGACCGGTTTGAGAAAATGGACGCGCGTTTAAAAAAGAATTTCTCTGACCGGATGTCCGGAACCCTTGCCCCCAGCTGGACACAAGCTCTTGACGCCCTTAAAGACCAGTTCCTTGAGGACAAGCCCTCCCTTGCCACGCGACAATCCTCCGGAAAAGTTCTCGACGTGCTCGTCCCAACCTTGCCCGAACTTT
Organism: Alphaproteobacteria bacterium; assembly: GCA_013911655.1. GTDB lineage: Bacteria > Pseudomonadota > Alphaproteobacteria > Caedimonadales > UBA1908 > JACESU01. The sequence goes on along the minus strand of JACESU010000001.1, from coordinate 110,046 downwards.
TAGGGGGATCTGCGGACCTCACGGGGTCGAACAACACCCTTGCCAAGGGAATGAAGGGAGTGACGCCCCAGGATTTTTCTGGGCGGTATCTTCACTATGGCATCAGAGAGCACGCCATGGCAGCTGCCATGAACGGGCTTGCTCTCCATGGTGGCTTTGTGCCCTATAGTGGGACCTTTCTTGTGTTCTCAGATTACTGCCGCCCTGCCATTCGTCTGGCTGCCCTTATGAAGCAGCGTGTCATTCATGTGATGACTCACGATTCAATCGGTCTTGGCGAAGACGGCCCCACCCATCAACCCATCGAGCATCTCTCAAGCTTGCGAGCCATCCCTGGCCTCCAAGTGCTGCGTCCTGCTGACTGCCTCGAGGCAGCCGACTGTTGGGAAATGGCCCTCACTTATCAAGGGCCTTCTGTGATGGCGCTTACAAGGCAAGCGCTACCGACCTTGCGCCGTGAAAAAGAAAACCTTTCACAAAAAGGCGCCTATATTCTCGAAGAAGCAACCAAAGACCATAAAGTTACTTTGATTGCCACAGGATCCGAGGTCAGTATTGCGGCAGCCGTACGCGCAGCCCTTGAGGAAAAAGGCATCGGGACACGTCTTGTTTCCATGCCGTGCACGCTGCGCTTTGATCAGACTTCCAAGGCGTACCGGACAAGCGTCCTTGCCCCCCATACGCTACGTGTGGCCATTGAGGCTGCGTCTTCTTGGGGATGGGAGCGCTATGTGGGCGAAGACGGCCTTATCTTTGGGATTGATACCTTTGGCGCGTCAGCTCCTTACCAGGATCTCTATGCTCACTTTGGTCTCACGGCGCCCGCCATTACAGACGCGGTGACGTCTTATCTTGCATCAACCGCATAACATAAGGAGGAATATTCATGGGAACACGTATTGCCATTAATGGTTTTGGACGCATTGGACGCCTTGTCCTACGCGCCCTTTGTGAACGAAAAGATGTCGATCTTGAGATTGTCGCCATCAACGATTTAACGCCGCCTGCGACCAACGCTCACTTGTTCAAGTATGACTCGGTACACGGCACCGTGTCCCATGACATGCGCCTTGAAGACACGACGTTTCACCTTAATGGTCATAAGATCGCCATGCTCTCGGTGCCAAAACCTGCTGAGCTTCCTTGGAAAGACCTTGGTGTTGACATCGTTCTGGAATGCTCTGGCCGGTTTACGAAAAAAGAAGAAGCGGCTGCCCACTTAAGCGCGGGCGCGAAGCAAGTGCTGATTTCAGCACCTGCCACTGGCGTGGACGCAACCATCGTGTTTGGCGTTAACCACCACGTTCTTTCTGACAAAACAGTGATTGTTTCCAACGCGTCCTGCACAACGAACTGCCTTGCTCCCGTGGCTCAAGTGCTTCACAAAGCCCTTGGCATTGAACAAGGCTTTATGACGACCATCCACGCCTTTACAGGCGATCAGCGTCTTGTGGATACGGGGCACTCGGACCTGCGCCGGGCACGGGCCGCAACCTTGTCCATGATCCCAACCTCTACGGGGGCAGCGCGCGCGGTGGGACTGGTCTTGCCTGAGCTTTCTGGAAAAATTGACGGTGCCGCCGTACGGGTACCGACCTCTAACGTTTCTTTTGTCGACTTTAAATTTGTCAGCCGTACCCCCACCACCGTTGAGGACGTGAATAACGCGCTAAAAACCGCAGCGGAAGGGAGTCTTGCGGGCATTTTGCGTTATGAGGACGCGCCCCTTGTTTCGGCTGACTTTAACCATGACACCCACAGCAGCATTGTGGACGCCCTGGAAACTCAGGTCATTGGGGGGACCTTTGTGCGCGTGGCTGCGTGGTACGATAACGAGTGGGGTTTTTCCAACCGAATGCTTGACACTGCCGCCGCCATGGCCAAACACCTGTAACGAAAAAGGGGGGCCACAAGCCCCCCTTTTTTATCTTACAAGCAGACCAAACTTATTCGTCTTCTCTGGTTTCAGTCTCGATCAGTTCTTCTTCATCGGCGTCCAGGACCTCATCGTCTTCTTCCATCTCAAGTTCGAAGACTTCATCTACAGTCACTTCTGGTTTTTGCGCGCGGCCCTTGGCCACATATTTTGAGGTAAACTCTTCTGCTTGGAATGTTTTTCCGCACTTTGGACAGGTCATGGGATCTTTATTAAGATCATAAAAAGGCGCGCTGCACTTGCGGCAACTACGCTTTGTGCCGAGCTCTGGCTTTGTGGTCATTAATGACTCCTATTCTTTTAAAAAATACTTCCTAAAAAGGCCTTGCCATGATCTGCGAGCTTAGTCAAAAGTTTTTTCATAAAAGGCGATTTTAGAGGCAACGCCGTGGATAAAATCATGCGTTTCTAATCGCTCAGAGCCACTTGGCACACATCCTGCATAATTGAGGGCAGATAGAGATGTAGCTCAAGGAGTGTTCGTTATGTTATCTCGGGATGTGGCCCTTTCCATGCAAACCGCCATTCAACGTGACGTTGACGTTGTCACCCATAACATTGCCAACCTCCAAACCGGGGGCTTTAAAACAAAACTCATGGTTTTTAACGAGGCTCCTGTTAAAAAAAGTGCGGCGCAGGATTATTCATTTGTTCAGGACCTTGCGACCATTCGTGACAATACACTTGGCTCTTTTAAGAATACGGGTGATCAATATCACGCCTATATCGAGGGAGAAGGATATTTTGCCGTACAAACACCAAACGGTATTCGTTACACACGAAACGGCGCCTTTGTGCGGGATGCCAACAACCAAATTACCACCGTCGAAGGGTATCCTGTCATGGATGCGGGTAATGGCCCTATCGTCATCCCCGATGATGTATTCCAAATTTCCTTAGGTCATGACGGCACATACTCTGACGGTGTCAATGATTTGGGGCAGCTGGCTATTTTCACCTTTGCCGATGATAGCGCCCTTAAAGAAGAGGCCGGCACGCTTTTCAACACAGATCAAGCACCCATTCAAAACACTGACGCAAAAATTTTACAACGGGGTTTTGAAGCCTCTAACGTCAATTCTGTTGCAGAAACAACAAAACTGATGTCGCTATTACGGTCCTTTCAACAGGTTCAAAATTACCTAGAACAGCATAGCAAGCTTGAAAGCGCCATGAATCAACAACTTATAAAAATAGCGCCAGCCGCTTAAAAAAGTAAGAAGAAAGGAAACCCAATGTCCATCGCACTTGGAAACGCCGCCACCGGAATGGAAGCCATGCAAGGCCTCACCAACGTCGTCACTGGCAACATTGCCAACATGAAAACAACGGCGTTCAAAGAAAAGGTTGCTCTTTTTTCAACGCTCATGTCCATCGATAAAACCCGTGTGGGCTCTCTCACGGCAACGACGGGCGAGCGGGTTCCCGTAGGCGTGCAAATCGGGCTTGGTGTGCAAATGCAAGCAGTCAGCCCCATTCTCACACCTGGCACCCCCGTTCAAACAGATAACCCTTATCACATCATGATCCAAGGACCTGGATTTTTTCAAGTCACCTTGCCATCTGGTGACATTGCTTATACCCGGGCCGGTACCTTTGAGCTCAATGAAACGGGCATCATTGTGACCCATGAAGGAAACACTGTTTCCCCTGGAATTACTGTTCCCACAGACGCCCAGTGGGTGAAAGTCAATGCCGCTGGCGAGGTGTTTGTGAAAATTCCTGGAAACCCTACCCCTCAAAGTATTGGCCAATTGGAACTTGCGACTTTTGCGAACCCCGCAGGCTTAGAGGCCCTTGATAACAACATGTTCTTAGAGACAGCATCGTCCGGCACTCCCATTACGGGAACGCCCAACACGGACGGCTTTGGCAAGCTTTTACAGCATTGGTATGAAGGCTCCAACGTGAACTCGGTTAAGGCGATTACGGATTTGATTGAAGCCCAGCGCGCTTTTGAAATGAATTCGAAGTCTGCAAAAACGGCTGACGAGATGGAAAAACAGCTGAATTCCCTGGCATAAGGAGCGTGTGATGAAAAAAGTCTCTTTAATCTTTATGCTAGGGTTTTCTTGGGAAGGAGCGCATGCTTACCGCACGCTTCAAGATATGGACACCCCCAGTGGGCCTTCTTTTCAAGAAACGGCTTTGGGTCTTAGCGCCTGCGACTTGGCCCCCCTTGTGCAAGAAGCCGCGCGCGAGATGATGGATCAAGACGTCGAAATCACCCTCGATGCGCGCACCATCCCCCTTTCCCAAGACACCCTTGAAAGCGCCTCAATCTCTGACTTCGCGCCTGAAAAAGACGGCGTACACTTTACGGCCCTTGTACGAGCCCCCTCACTAAGGGAGTCCTTTCCGATTAGCGGAACATTCTATCCTGTCAAAGAAATTCCGGTGCTTCGGCGCCTGCCAGCACCAGGCGAGGCCATCACAGAGCAAGATCTTACCTGGAAAAAGATCACCCTTCGCAAGCTCTCGCGCACAACTTTGACAAAAACTGAAGATATCTTAGGGTGCGTGGTGCGCGCTCATACCCTTAAAGTCGGAGCGCCCCTGCGTCATACGGATGTGGAAAAGCCCCTTCTCGTCAAACGGGGTGAAGCTGTCCTAATTACCGTTCAAGATGCCAAAATTTCTTTAGACCTAGAAGGAACAGCCCTTGAACAAGGTGAAAAAGGACAGCGTATCCGGGTCCTCAATCCCATGAGTAAACGCACCCTTCATGGGATCGTCGTGGATCACAAACGCGTTGAAATCGAACGGCCCATGCGCCTTGCCCAAACCCTAGAAGGAAATCGGTCATGACGTTTTATGTTTTGTCCTCTCAAAACGCTACGCGCGCTGTTGGACTTCTGACAAGTCTGCTTCTCCTAGAGGGATGCCAGACGGTCGATCAAATATCCCGCGTGGGAGAGCTTCCCGTGATTACCCATATCCAGGATCCCACAAGAACGCCTGACCACCAACCCGTGTCCATGCCCATGCCAAGTCCCACCCCATCCCCGCAACAACCGAATTCCCTTTGGCAGGCAGGTGCTAGAACCTTTTTCAAAGATCAGCGTGCAAGCCGGGTGGGTGATATCCTGACAGTCCTTGTCCAAGTGGACGATAAGGCTGACATCAGCAATACGACCGTGAGAAACCGTACAACAAGTGAAAAAACGGGCATCACCGGCCTTTTTGGTTATGAAAAGAAGTTGGATTCAATTTTACCTAAGAGCGTGGATGCGACAAACCTCGTGGGAATTAGCAGCAAGCCAAGTCATACAGGTGTTGGCACCATCAGCCGCAGCGAAAAAATTAATATGAAGGTGGCAGCAACCGTTATTCAAATCTTGCCAAACGGCAACTTTGTGATTTCAGGACGTCAAGAAATGCGCGTAAACTACGAAGTCCGTGAAATGCTCCTCCAAGGGATTGTCAGACCCGAAGATATCTCATCAGCCAACACGATCCCTTATGAAAAAATCGCCGAAGGTCGCTTTTCTTACGCCGGTCGTGGACAGCTGGATGATATGCAGCAACCCCCTTATGGCCAGCAGGTTCTTAATGCCTTGTCCCCGTTTTAAGGGGATCTGAACGGAGTCTTGTTTTACCCCAAAAGAAAAACAAGACTCCCCTTGATTTTCTCATCAAATTTCTATAGACAAGAGGCAGTGGAGGGGTGGCCGAGCGGTTGAAGGCGCACGCCTGGAAAGTGTGTATACGGTAATCCCGTATCGCGGGTTCGAATCCCGCTCCCTCCGCCAGCTTACAGGCCCAGAACTTTTTGGGCGTGAATTTTCAAATCCAACAACGCCCCTCTGAACCCCAGTATTCATAGGCTTTAGCGCCTTTTAGTCGTCCGACACTTGCGTACTTAGAGAATCACAAAATCACCGATTTTACCCCAAAATCTCCCTTTTTATTCTCCATTTCTCCGTTACATGCGAACGTCCGACCCGAAGGTACGCATGTCCAGAACCCTTGATTTTACTGGGTTTTTGCAAAACCGGTCTTGAGGTTCGTTATTGGGGCGGAGAATGGCGGATGTACCCGCAGAGCGAGAATTTTCTGCTATAATGTAAAGACTGTTGTAGAATTGACAATGCAACCATTATTCTTAGAAAAATAATTAATCCGACTTACAAAGTAAAAATCTTTTATATTTCCTACACAATAAAATCTAGTCGGGGGATTTTGACTGAACATATAGATGCAACAACGCTAGAAATTTGATGGGCATCAAGGGGACTAAACTGGATAAAGTTAATTAAATCTTAATATTTGATAGGATAAAGTGTATTTAGGGAACTTGTGCAAACGAGTTTAATGTATGATTTTAGGATGCTGAATAAATGGATCGATGGGTGAAAAATAAAAAAATATTACTGATTCTTCTGGCCCTTACAATAGGTCTATCTGTATTAATTAGCAGCATTTTTTTTAAGAAATCTACTAATACAGATGAGCTGACATCTTTAAAGAGTCAAAATGAAAAAAATCATAATCCAGAAGAGACGCATGAAGATAAAAAAGAAATCCAATTAACAGACGAACAAATCAAAAGATTTGATATTCAAACAATCCTGCTTACAAAAAGTCATTTTCAGCATCGCATGACATTTCCTGGACAAATTTCACTTAATGAAAACAAAATAACGCACGTGGCTGCCTCAGTGCCTGGGATGGTAAAAGAGATTTTTAAGAGTTTGGGAGAAACAGCAAAGGCAGGAGACGCTCTGGCAACATTGCAAAGCCGTGAAATGGCCGACGTAAAATCATCTTATATTTCTGCTTATAAAAATTTAGGGTTACACAAAGACCTCTTTGAAAGAGATGAAAAACTTTGGAAAAAACAAGTTAAAGCTGAGGTTCAATTTATACAAACGCGTAATATTTATGAAAATGCAAAGATTACTCTTGAACAGAGCAAACAAAAGCTGTTGGCGTTAAGCATGACAGAGGAGCAAATCCACAAACTTCCAACACAAGAGTCTCCCTTAAATATTTATACGATTGACTCTCCTATAGATGGAAAAATTATTGAGCGTCACATTACTCTTGGAGAGGTTATTACAAGTGACAAACAAGTTTTTGTTATTGCGAACTTGGATACGGTTTGGATAAATTTGGCAATTCCTGCAGAGGAGCTGCCTAAAATCAAAAAAGATCAAAAAGTTGATATTTTCGCTCACCAAGGAGAGCTTCTCTGCACTGGCTTTATTATGTACGTTAGTCCTGTGATTAATGAAGAAAGCAGAACAGGTCGGGCTGTTATTCAGTTAGAAAATCCTAGACATGAATTACATCCAGGGGATTTCATCAAAGCCCAAGTTGTTGTCAGCGAAAAATCTGATCTTCTGAGCCTGCCTCATTCCGCAGCGCAACGAATAGATGGAAAAACTTTTATCTTTATTAAATCCAAAAGCAATGTTTTTGAAGCAAAGTCCATTAATATCAAAGGATCTGATAAGGGAGAATTCATAGAAGTTATGGATGGATTAAAAGAAGGAGATGAGGTTGTTATCAAAAACTCATTTCTTTTAAAAGCTGAGCTTGGAAAAAGCGAAGCTGAACATGCCCATTAAGAGAGGTGGACTATGCTAGAACAAACCGTTCAATGGGCAACGCGAAAACGCTATTTTGTTGTATTTTTGGTTGCACTTCTTTCCGTTTTTGGAGCTATAAGTCTGAAGTATCTTCCAATTGATGCCGTACCTGACATTACAAACAATCAAGTCCAAATTAATACTATAGTGTCAGGATTTTCACCGTTTGAAATGGAAAAACAGGTTACCTTTCCTATTGAAACAGCCCTTTCTGGTATACCTGGACTTCAATCAACCCGGTCATTGTCTCGCAATGGTTTTTCTCAAGTTACGGCTATTTTTAATGATGATGTTAGCATCTACTTTGCAAGACAGCAAGTCAGCGAAAAATTGACTGAAGCAAAAGAAAATCTACCTGCGAATGTTGATCCCAAAATGGGGGCTATATCTACAGGTCTTGGTGAAATATACATGTGGACTTTACAATATGAAAATCCAAAGACCTCTAAAATAGAAAATGGAAAGCCAGGATTTCAAGAAGACGGTAGTTATTTGACACCTGAAGGCCATATTCTTAAGAAAGATTATGAAAAAGCTGGTTACTTAAGAACTATTCAGGATTGGATTATTAAACCTCAACTAAAAACAGTACCAGGTGTTGCAGGTATAGACTCCATCGGTGGGTACGTAAAACAGTATCATGTTCAGCCAGACCCCTACAAATTGATTGCTTTAGGATTAAGCTTTACAGACATTCAAGAGATTGTGGAGCGAAATAATCTTAGTCTTGGAGCTGGCTATATTGAGAAAAATGGAGAGTCACTCACTGTACGTGCAGACGGAAGAACGGAAACAATCGAACAGATTCAGAATATCGTTGTGTCATCAAAAAATGGCATTCCTGTTTACTTAAAGGATGTGGCGGACGTAGAAATTGGTAAAGAGCTGCGTACGGGAAGTGGCAGTGAAAATGGCTCAGATGCTGTAGTAGGAACAGCATTGATGCTTATTGGTGCAAATAGTCGCATTGTTGCAGATGCTGTTGATCAAAAATTCAAAGATATTGTTAATACATTACCTCCAGGTATTCATGCGCAAACGGTTCTAAATAGAACTAAACTAGTCGATGCAACAGTTAAAACTGTAGCCAAAAATTTAAGTGAGGGCGCTTTTCTTGTTATTGTCATTTTATTTCTTATGCTCAAAAACTTTAGAGCTGCGCTTATTACAGCATCCGTCATACCTATTACTATGCTAATGACATCAATGGGTATGTTGGGAACACGAACAAGTGCAAATTTAATGAGCTTAGGGGCTTTGGATTTTGGACTTTTAGTGGATGGATCTGTCATTATCATTGAAAACTTTTTACGCAGAACTCATGAAAAATCACACACCTTAAACAGGCACCTTACTTTGCAAGAGAGGCTAAAAGAAGTAGTTGATGCCACTAAAGAAATGAGTCAGCCAACATTATATGGACAAGCTATTCTAGTTCTAGTTTATATTCCACTTTTAACCTTTACAGGGGTTGAAGGAAAAATGTTTCAGCCTATGGCATTTACTGTAATCATAGCCCTCATCAGCGCCTTTATATTATCAATCACTTTTGTTCCCGCAATGATCGCTCTTTTTGTAAATGGAAAACATGAAGAAAAGCAGGGTATTGTTATGGCTCGAGCGATTCAGTTTTATGAAAAAACTTTGAACTATGTTTTAGAAAAACCTAAGCAAGTTCTGTTATCTTCTGTTGCTGCATTTGTTTTTTCCGGCATCATATTTTTGCAGTTAGGGCAAGAATTTGTCCCAACTTTAGATGAGAAGGATTTGGCAATGCATGCAATGCGTATCCCAAGCACATCCCTAACAACTTCTCAAGCGTTACAATTCGAGATAGAAAAGACAGTGGCTTCATTTCCAGAAGTATCATTTGTTTTTTCAAAGACAGGAACCGCTGAAATGGCGGCTGACCCTATGCCTCCTAACGTTTCTGATACTTTTATTATTTTTAAACCTCGCTCTGAATGGCCTAATTCAGAACTTAAAAAGGTTGAGTTAATTGAGAATATCCAAAAAGCAGTTAGTTCTATACCTGGAAATAATTATGAATTTACGCAGCCCATTCAAATGCGATTTAATGAATTGATCGCAGGTGTACGAAGCGATGTTGCCGTAAAAATATACGGGGATGATTTTGATGTTATGAATAAGTTGGCTAGTCAAATTGCTGGGGCAATTAGAACCATTTCGGGAGCAGCGGATGTCAAGGTTGAGCAGACAACAGGATTACCAATTCTAGACTTTAAACTTAACCGGGATCGAATGGCGCGCCTTGGTCTTAATGTCAATGACATTTTGAATGTTATCAGCATTGCTATTGGCGGACGTGAAGCAGGTGTTGTTTTTGAAGGAGATAGAAAATATGACATCATCGTTAAGCTTCCGGGAGAACTAAGAGAAAACTTTGAATTACTTGAAAATCTTCCAATTTTTCTTAAAAAATCATCTATAGAAAAAGATCAAATTTCAGGTGCAGCAAGAGATAAAGTTGTTTCTATTCCTCTGAAGGAGGTTGTAGAACTTGTTCTAATAGATGGCCCAAATCAAATCAGTAGAGAGAATGGAAAAAGACGCGTTGTCGTGCAAGCCAATGTCCGCGGCACAGACATTGCAACTTTTGTAAAAAATGCTGAATCATCTATTAAGAAGTCTGTCAAAATACCTGCTGGATATTGGCTTGAATGGGGAGGTCAATTTAAGAACCTTGTTGAAGCAAAAGAAAAACTATATTGGGTTGTACCTGGCTGTTTCTTTATGATTTTTATGCTGTTGTTTGCTGCGCTCAACTCTGTTCAAGGTGCACTTTTTATTTTCACAGCCATACCCCTTGCTTTAACTGGAGGCATACTGAGTTTATGGATAAGAGGGATTCCTTTTTCGATTTCTGCTGCAGTTGGTTTTATTGCGCTATCTGGGATTGCGGTTTTAAATGGTTTAGTTATGGTAACAACGATCAATGAGCAACTGAAAAAAGAAAGTTTGGATATTGCGATCAAAAACGGTGCTTTAACAAGACTTAGACCAGTTCTAATGACAGCTCTCGTTGCTTCATTGGGATTTGTGCCTATGGCAATCGCAACGGGCACTGGGGCGGAAGTTCAAAAACCCTTGGCGACTGTTGTTATTGGAGGACTCATTACTTCAACTTTGTTGACCATGCTCATTATACCTGTGCTTTATAAGCTTTTTTCAAAGCACAAAACTATCCCTCTGAACCCCGGTATTCATAGGCGTTAGCGGTTTTTAGTCGCGCAATACATATGCGTACTTAGAGAATTACAAAATCACCGATTTTACCCCAAAATCTCCCTTTTCATTCTCCGTTTCTCCGTTAGATGTGAACGTCGGTTGTCAAGGTACGCGTGTCCAGAACCCTGGGTTTTGACAAATGTGGTTTTGAGGTTCGTTATTCGGGGTGAGATAGGGGATATAGTCCTGAAAAACGAAAAATTTCTGGACATGAATACAATACGTGTTACTCTGAATAGAGAGCATTTTATTAAAAATATATATGTTATCTAAATAAATTTTTTGCCTGATGAGGCTGAAGAATGAGCACTTAGCGTCTTATTTTCTTAAATAGCTGAGACTGGTGCTTGGAAATAAAAATGGGAAAGAAATATGCATTATTTAATACTTATGATAGTTATCTTATTGGGGTTCACCAGTACTTCGTACGCTAAGGTAGTCGAATATAAGCTAAATGTAAACGAGCAGAAAGTCAACATTTCTGGAAAAGAAGCAACAGCTTTAACTCTAAATAATTCGATCCCAGGACCTACCTTAAAGGCAAAGGTGGGCGATACATTACGAATAGAAGTGACAAACAATTTAGATATTGACACTTCGATACATTGGCATGGTGTACTTGTTCCAAATAATATGGATGGTGTTCCTTATGTAAATGGACCTCCTATTAAAGCAGGAGAAACTTTCACATACGAATTTCCTATTAAACACAGTGGAACCTATTGGTATCATGCTCATTCTGCATTGCAAGAACAGCAAGGTGTTTATGGTTCTCTCGTTTTTTATCCTGAGCATGAGGTAAAAGATTATGACGAGGAACATGTGCTCGTTTTATCCGATTGGACAGACGAAAACCCTGACCAAGTTTTAGCTAATCTCAAAAAAGACTCAGACTATTATGCCCTTAAAAAAGATTCCGTTCAGTCCTGGCTCAAGGTTTTAGAAAATGGAGCTAAAGCTGTAAAAATTAGAATCAATAATGCCTGGACACGTATGGGGCCTATGGATATGTCAGATATCGGGTATGACGCGTTTTTGATTAATGGCAAAAAATCTTCCATTCTCAGCCATGCCAAACCAGGTGCGCGCGTGAAGCTGAGAATCATTAATGCGGCCGCCTCATCATACTTTGTTTTTGAATATTCGGGTGGCACCATGAAAGTTATTGAATCTGATGGAGTAAAAGTTGATCCATTCACCGCTCAGAAAATACGAATAGCTATGGCCGAAACCTATGACGTTATTATCACTATACCAGAAAATAAAATGTATGAATTTAGAGCATCAGCAGAAGATGGTACAGGATACGCTGTAACTCATATTGGTCATGGAGATTTAGTTCCAACATCTACATATCCAAAGCCAAATTTGGTTCTCATGGATATGATGGGAGGGATGGATCATGGTAGTATGGGTGGTCATGACATGGGTAGTATGCCTGGCAATGCTAGTCATGCCTCTATGAGCATGCCGAGTGCTTCAGATAATGCAAAAATGGCTAAGCATAATATGAGCTCCATGAATATCTCTGGTAGCGGTCCCGAGCACACCAATATGAATATGACTAATGTGCAAGACATGGCTCACTCTTCTCATCACAAAAATCAAAGTACAAAAAAAACTAGCTTAGTTGATAAGCCCTCCCCAAAACAAAAAAACGCAGGAATGATGGACAATATGCAAGACCATTCTATGCATAGTGGAATGAAAACGTCGACCTCTAAAAATATGGGAGGTAACAAAGAGAAAGATAGTAACGCTCCTAAGCATGATATGAAAGCCATGGAAGATATGGATCATTCTGCAATGAAAAGCATGAAAGATTCAAGGCATGATGACATGAAAATGAATGGTGAAGCATCAAATCAGAGTGGTAAAAAAATACCACATGTTGATTACTTAAATAATTACAAGTCGGTTAAATCTCCAGTCGTCACAACGTTACCAAAGGAAAATCCGATTCGCATTGTGACTCTAAAGTTAACCGGATCAATGGAAAGATATGTGTGGTCTATCAACGACACACCGATGTATGCAGCAGACGAGATTAGGATCAGACGAGGAGAAAATGTTAAATTTATCCTTGTTAATGAAACAATGATGAATCATCCAATTCATTTACATGGACATTTTTTTAGGGTGTTAAATGGTCAAGGGGAATACAGCCCACTCAAACATACCGTAAACGTTTCGCCGTTTGAAACTGTAGAAATCGAATTTGATGCCAATGAAGAAAAAGATTGGATTTTCCATTGTCATAACCTTTATCACATGAAGTTAGGTATGGGGGGAATTGTCCATTACGAAGGAACAAAGCATGACCCAGCCCTTATGGATCATGCAGGAGATCACTCATCAGAACATGGCAATACATGGTTTAGCGTAACCAGATTAGAGGGGTATTCTAATTTTTCTAATGCTACGACAAAACTCATGCGACACAATGATAACTTTATTGCAGATTTTCGTCATAACTATAAAAAAGATTATGAAGGAGAACTTGTTTATCAAAGATATGTATCTCAGTTTCTGGGATTCTATGTGGGCGGTAAATTTAAAAGAGAAGATGGGGAAATATCTAACCGGGGTATTGTTGGTGCAACATACACGTTACCACTACTGATAAAAGCTGATTTGCGAATTAATACAAAAGGCAAGTTACGTTTTGGTTTAGGCAATGAGCATCAATTAACAGATAGGGTATCTTTTGATTGGCGATGGAATACGGAAAAAGAATATACACTTGGACTGAGTTACGCCGTAACGAAACAGCTTTATATTTCAGGCAATTATGATTCAAGAGAGCGCTTTGGTCTTGGATTGAACTTAAGATTTTAATACAAGGAGAGCGTTTATGCTACCAGAAATTATACCAAATTGGCATCCGATTTTTGTTCATTTTACTATTGCTTTATTTTCTGTAGCAACGATGTTAATTGTGAGTAGCCTATTTATCAAAAATGATTTGAAATCAAAGCTCCTAGAAGCGGGCTATATTAATTTGTGGTTAGGATGTCTATTTACTTTTGTGACTGTTGTAGCTGGGTTTTATGCCTATAACACCGTAGCTCACGATGAACCATCGCACGCGGCTATGACTGACCATAGAAATTGGGCGCTTGTAACAGCATCTATTTTTTTAGTTTTAACACTTTGGTCTATCAAGTTATATCGTGATAATAAAAAGCAAAATCTATTTTTTATAGGTTGTTTGGTGATAGCAACCTCATTGTTATCTATCACTGGGTGGAAGGGGGCTGAGGCGGTTTATCGATATGGTCTTGGTGTGATGTCTATGCCGAACGTTGATGCTCACAAGCATATGGAAGGCGCTACGCCAATGGATCATGACAAAATGGAAAAATCTACACCAGATGCGCATAAACACATGACGGAGAAAGGCGGTCATGAGCATGAAATAGCAAAGAATTCATTTGATTCTATGATGCAAAGCTATCCTCAATTTCCTTGGCAATCATTCACTACAGCTTTGAAAAGCAGCAAATTGAATAGTAAAGATTCTGCCATAGAAATCTCACTTCTCAAAGGAGGGTTTTCTTCAGATGCACTTTTTAAAATAAATCTTTCTGGAAATAATTATGTCCTGAGGTTCATGGGTGATAATCATAGTTTAGCGCAACGCAAAATTATTACCGCCTCTTTTGAGTGGGCTGGATTGAATGGTTTTGGACCAAAAAACTATTTCATCGATCAAGAGCAGTATTCTTTTATTCTTTCAGAGTTTGTTGAAGGTATGACGTTAAATCTTGGAGATACTAAAAATAAAAAGATCTTGAAAGCTGTTGGATCTATCTTATCAAGGGTACACAAGGCTAACCCTCCAAAAGAAAATTATCAGGAATTCAGTCAATTTATATTTGGTCAAAAGTGGTACCAAACTGCAACCGCTGAAAAAAATAAAATTATTGGCCCGTCAGTGCTTAAAGAAGCTTACAAACATTGGATAAGAATTAATGATGAAGTTAATAAACTTCCAATTAAAAAATCTATGTTACATAATGATCCAAATTTAAGAAATGTGTTACTTAATGGTGAAAATATAATACTTTTAGACTGGGAGTTAGCCGGTATTGGTGACCCTAGAAAAGAGATAGCCCATGTATGTGCATGGTATGGATTGAATGATGAGTTAATGAATGCTTTTCTGACAGGCTACTATGATCGAGTCCCCACAAATAAAGAATTACAAATCTTAAAAAAACTTAAGACACAAATATTGCTTGAGTTCGCGTGGGTCGGTCTGTCTACCTTAAAAGCTGATCTAGACCAGGCAACATGGGATAAATATTATGATCAAGCGAGCCCTAAAACAGTTGAAGATTTATCGTTAATTCAAATGCAATCAGAGAATAAGCCAGCTGATGAAGTTACACGAAATATATTTTTAGGGCTAATAAAACAATTTCTGATAGAGAGCAAAAAAGAGTGAGTGACTTTATATCTATCTAGCAGACCCCAGTGGGGACATTGCTCCACTTAATGGAGTTGCGTATCTAATTAGGGACATTTAAATGGAGTTATTTATGAAACATTCACACGATCATTCTAACGGCAAAAAAGATTGCTGTCATGAGGCAGATAATATTTCTCAAAATATTCTTTTAAAAAAAATTTTAGATACTTCAAAAAGTTATAAACCTTTAATTATAATAGTTACTTTTTGCTTATTGATCCCTTTTTTCCAAATCAACCCTTTTGATGCGCAGAAGTTTATGTACTACATAATGGGATATTTTTTTATATTCTTGTCACTTTTTAAATTCTTTGATTTAAAAGGGTTTGTTGACGGATTTGAAACTTACGATCTTATTACTAAGCGTTTCAAAGCATATGGATATCTTTATCCATTTATAGAATTTGGATTAGGTGTAGCCTACTTAGCACAGATTAATCTTTTTACAGTAAATTGGATAACTTTAATTATTATGCTTGTTAGTGGCGCAGGTGTATTAAAAAGTATTTTGTCTGGACAAAAAATAAAATGTGCGTGCCTTGGGACCGTATTAAACGTTCCTTTAAGCACAGTCAGTGTTCTTGAAAATTTTGGTATGAGCGCTATGGCTGCATACAAATTAATTTTCTTCTTTTAAATTTCTACACATCTTGAGTTTATCTAGCAAGTCCATGTAGTCTTGCAGCGCTGGGATCAGTGGGCTTTGTTCTGGCAATTCAGCGACTGACTGCTCGATCTTATGCCATTCTTCTTGGGTGTAATGGGGATAGGCTGGACAGCTACTTTGGTTCTGCATCCCTACGCTTGCGCAACCGCTCAAGCAGACCAGACTTACCCCGATCATGATAAGATTTATTTTGTTCATCCAATTTTTCATAGGTTTCATGGAGCTCTACGTTTTCCTCCGCTTGCGCGCGTCTCAACCGTTCACGACCCAGCATATAAGCTAAAAAGCTTTGACTGAATTCGCGCATAATCTGCAAAAATGCTGACAACCAAAGTGGCATCATGTTTCAAGACTTCTGATCAATTTTGGCTTGGGTATTTTTATTCATTACGCGACCCACCACATACGCGATCACCATGGCTGCAATACTGGCAACTGAGGCTTCGTTGAGGTTAAGTCCAAGTTCTGATGCACCTGCAACAGCGATGCTGCCGATTAAGGTTGCCCAAAATTCAGTGGTTTTAATGCCTGGTTTCATAGATTTTCTCCAATGTTAAAGTTTATGCATAAGCTCGTTTAAGCCATCCTTTGAGAAACTTGGCCCGTCGTGGTTGAGTTGCGGCGAGTGTTCGATAATATCCAGCGGCTTCAGATTTCAAGGCTGCAAGCAAGTCGCTCAGATCAGCCTTATTAATGGCCGCTAAAGTCATAGGACCTAAAACGCCATCCTCAGCAATATCTTGTCCCGTGGATTTTAAAGCCCGTTGAACAAGTCTGTGTGCCCAAGACGATCCCATGTTCACTGCCAGATCAAAAACCTTGGTGGCAAGATTGACATCCTTGATGTCTTTGTAAAGTTGAGGGTCCCAGAAGTCGCGCTTGTAAATACCTTTAGCTTCATCGATTGTCAAAGTATCCACGTCAATATGGGGATAGCTACGTTTAGAAATCCCAAATTTGGTTTCACCGCCATCATCGTCGGGATCATCGCTGTAGCCGCCTTCATGTGAAAGCACAAAGCTGACTGCATGCTCAAAGCGTTCATCGGTAAGGTTTTTAGGTTTATTTTCCATGACTGATTCTTGCCTCCAATTCATTGATTTCTTCGTGAAGGGAAATAATGCGCTCTTCCAGCCGAAAGACTTTTTCTGCAAGCTGCTGGTTCTTTTGAAACCATTCCTCCTGCATCACTACCCGTGTATCAAGTTTGGCTGCCCACCAGATGGCAGTTAATGTTTGCAAAATCATCGCTATTACGATGCCAAGAGGCACTTTGCGATCAACGCGCCATCTTGAAAGGCCAAAGCTTTTGGGGCTATTCGTCATCCGTTTCTCCTTTAAAGTCGCGCGAAGCCTCAATGGTGGTGGTGTAGCCACTGCTATCCAATGTGTGCTCAGCACGGGTTATAACCCAGTCGCTTGGAATCCCTGGCCGAAATCCTGATAAATATATTTTGGATTC
Organism: Alphaproteobacteria bacterium; assembly: GCA_013911655.1. Classification (GTDB taxonomy): domain Bacteria; phylum Pseudomonadota; class Alphaproteobacteria; order Caedimonadales; family UBA1908; genus JACESU01. The sequence goes on along the minus strand of JACESU010000001.1, from coordinate 92,664 downwards.
GGCGACCAACTCCGGACGACCAGCAAGGGTTATATTCAGAGTTTGTGTCCCACGTGTCAGCCGTTCGAGTTTTGCTTCCGCTGCGGCCTTTGCTAACCCTGAATTGGGATAGACGCCACGCATGGTATGAACGGGAGCACCATCACCTGCTTTCTCTTCTATGGGTTCGGCTTTGTCAGGATCATGCCAATAGGCAGCTACGGAGTTATGTTGATCGCGCTCCGCAAAAGTCACACGCCAACTTGAAATTTCATCAAGGCTTAAGGTGCCGCCACCAATTAATTGTCCAGTAAACGATTTGGCCTTACCTTCAGGGACAAATAACAAAAATCCATTGGCGGGTTTGGCAATAGCGCCATGCAACTGAGCTAACCGAGTTAGTAAGTGCATATCACTTTCGGTGGTTTGATCAACATGTGGCAGCTTTATGCTGGCAAACTGTGATGCAACACGTGGCTGATAACCATGTTTGGAGGCAATGGTATTAACCAAATCACCGATTGTTTTTTGATGCCATTCATCAATTTTTTGAGATTTAAGCGATGCTTTGAGATCGGCAGCATGCCCCTTGATTTTCATAGTTTGAGGTGAGCCTTCGAGCGTAATTTCATCGACGATATAAACGCCCATGGACACTAAACCCGTTTCCTGATAGCCAATAGACACTTGAAGTTTTGCGCCAGTTCTTGGTAATTCAAGCAAAGAGTCACGATCATCTAAGCAGATTTCAACGGTGTCACTGGTAATACCGACTTCATCGGTTACTCGAATAGAAACTAAGCGATTCCTAATCAATCCCGTAATCATCTGACCTTCTACCCAAAGATTAAAATCTGGCGTCATCTTAATCCCATAATTTAATCGTTGGTTTTTTGGCAGATTTTTGGATTTCGGGTAAATTAATCAAAAGACCCGCAGGTAAAAAACTACCCCATTCAGCAAGTTCTGGATTGGCCGTTAAAACAATTTCAACAGCACCCGATTGAAAGCCATAATGCTTCCAGCAAATCCAATCGAGCATATCGTTTTCTTTTGTGCGGTAGCGTGTCATCATTCTTCACCGTAACGTTCGAGACTCATCCTAAATTCAATTTTTCGAGGAGTGCCGTCCGCTAAAAAAGTATTTTGTGATTCTTCAATTTGAGTAATGACAAAACGACCCAGAACATTTCCTTGGCCATTAATTAACATGAGGGGTTCTTGTTTTGCAGCAGAGTCACGCATGGCATTGATTTGCCCCAAGCCGCCTCGAAAATGTGGATAAATCACACCGTCTAAATCAATACGGTCATAGCCCGGACCAATCGCTTGAAGCAAAGGTTCTTTGCCAATGCGCTCTATAGAAGGCCAACGATATTCGCTGCTGCGCTTTAAACTTTGATAGGCACTGGTATTTAATGAAAACCGATAAGGTCCAAGAGCAAGCATCATGGTAATGCCCCCACAGGATCATAGAGTGCCCCACGCGATTGCGCTTTAAGACGACGCATGACTTCATCTGCTACAACTTTTGAGTCTTGATTGGGTGAGGCTTGGACGTTGATATTAAAACTATTGTTTTGGGTGTTGTTTTGAGCGGTTTTTTGTGCAAGCGGTAAGGGTTGTTTAAGCGCCTCACTGACTGGCTGCATAGCAGGAACGGGCATCTCTGGTACTTCTTTTTTACCCCACATTTTCTCCCAAAAACCACCCACCGCTTTAAATGGCGTTTTGATTTTCTCCCAAAATCTATTGAGCCAATTGCCAAAGGCTTCCCATACCGGCTTAATAGGTTCCCAAATGGTCATGAAGAAGCTTTTGACAGATTCCCAATTCGTGACTACTAAGGTTGCGGCAATCGCTATGCCACTCACAATGGCGCCGACTGGATTAGTCATCATGGCAACCGTTAAAGCACGAAAGCCTGCAATCACTGCGGGAAACACCCTGGAAGCTAAAGCCATGAACGAGGCGCCAAGGGCTTGAAGAGCACCACCAAAAGCAAGAGTACCCATTCTGACTGCTGTAATAAGAGAAGCGCTATTAACGCCAATAAAACCAGCTTTAACAAGCGTAATGGTAATTAAAAGAGCACGCCAAGCCGTCGCAAGTGCAAGCGCACCCCCTTGAATAAAGGTCCAAGCATAACCAATTGCAATAGCCGCTATTTTTCCACCAATCAGAGCAGCTGTTACCCCCATAATTAATTTGGTTAAAATGGGATGCTGCTGCGCAAAGCCAGCCATTTGAGTACTTGCGGTGCGCAATACTTTGACAATGGCATTAAGGGGCGGTAAGAGCACAGAGCCTAAATTCATACCGACTTCTGCAAGACCATTTTTAAGAAGTTGCAAATTGTTGGCTGTGGTATTAGCGCGATTGGCAAATTCACGCTGCATGGAGCCTGCAAATTTGGTTTCATCGTTAATCATGCTCACAGCTTTTTTGTATTCATTTAAGCTGCCAACCAGCAATGCCACGTCATCTTGATATTCCATGCCGAAGAGATCAAATAGAATACCCGAGCGTGTTTGCTTATCCATTTTCTCCATGGCTTCAAGGAACTTAATTAAAGCCCCTTGGGCGTCTTGACCGATATCTTTTTCAAGTTGTTTGGCGCTCATACCCATTTGACGTAAGGCATCTTGGAATTTTTTACCCTGTTTGCCAGCGGTTTGTAGTTTACTGAGCATCGCGTTAATGGCGGTTCCTGCTTTTTCAGGCGCTTTACCAAGGCTGATAAAAGAGCCTGCCAGAGCGCTGGCTTGTATCGGGGTCAAACCAAACTGACGTGCCGTACCACCAATGCGATTGAGCGCTGGCACCATATCTTTGGCTTTGGCTGCGGTATTATCAGAGAGGTAATTAATAGCATCACCCAGCTTGGTCATCTCAGTGATGGGGATTTGGTAAACGTTTGCCAATTTTGCCATGGCATCACCGGCTTCTTCTGCTGACATATCAAAAGCGGTAGCCATTTTAGCGACGACATTGGTGAAAAAAGCTAAATCCTTAGCGGCGATACCAAGCTGCCCGCCGCTTGCGGCAATTTGGGCAAGACCCGCAGCAGATAGCGGGATTTCTCGTGACATGATTTTTAGGGTTTCACCTAATTTTTGAAGACCATCTGGGGTGTCAAAAGTAACAACTTTGCGTACATCGGCCATCGCGCTTTCAAAATCAATTGCGGCTTTGATGGGTGCAGTAAGTGTTGCGCCGAGCGCCACCGCATCAAACATTTGACCGCGCAGATTAGCACGCTGGGCAAGTATACCCTGGCGTTTTTGCATGATTCGATCAAGGGCAACATAATGGCCTTTGAGCTTTTCCAGCGATGCGCCTAATTTGGTTTGCTGGGAAATGAGGCTTTGAATATCCTGACCAGATTTTCGTATTTCACTATCAAGGGAATGTAATGCTTCACGTTTTTGCAAATAGGCGGTTTTAGCTTTAAGAGCCGCTGTTTTAGAGCGTTCAAATTCTGTGACCAAAGCTTTGCTTGGATTGGTGGTAGCTGCCATCTGCATCGCAAGAGATTTAACTTGTTTTTCGGCGTCCAGCCAGCCACGCTTAGCAAGCAAAGTATCTCTATGGAGCTGCTGAAATTTTCCGGTGGTTTTGCCTGAGGCGTCGAGGTGTTTAATCGCTTGACCAAGACGTCCTAATTGGCTGATGCCAGAGGACATGGTTGCGCTAAAATTGCCTTTAAGTGCAGCGCCAATGACAACGGATAAAGTATGAATGGCTGTCATGTTTTCTGTAACTCCCTCGCGCTATTGATCCATAAAATAAACTCCTCTATATCCATCTCTAGCCATTCGCTAATGCCGCCTTTTGCAAAAGCTGCCAAAGATAAAACACTGGCTCTTAATTCTTCAGGTCGGATGGTAGCAAAAAACCCTGCAATGCCTCTTGGATTTTGGCGTAATCGGCAAGATCTAACTCTTCCACAGCATCTTTTGGAATATCTGCAAGATTGGCAATAAGCGCTACTTCCTTTTCAGCATCACTATTACCAAGGCGTTCAACAGCTAAGCGATCACGAACTTTTGGGCGTCTTAGAGTCAACTCTGAAATAACAACGCCATCAATTTTAATTGTTTCTGTCAGTTTAATTTTTTGCATTTTATTAAATTCCTAAAGCGGTTCGAAGGGATGACATTTGATCGACACCATTGATTTTTCGCACCATATTTTCAGCATCAATTTCAATAAGTTCACGGCGATCAATGGTCAGTTTGTAGTAGCGTATGGATACGGTACATTTGAGAGTTGCCTTATCAGCTGGTTTCCAATTGCCTGGATCAAGTTCTTTAAATTGGCCACGTAAATTCACAACCACAGCTTCAGCGTCACCGCTGCCTTGCAGTCCACCACGAAGGGTGAGCGAAACAGCATTACCATCTACCAACCCAAATAGCCTAAATAATTCAGGGTCATATTCTGAAAAGGTGAGCTCTGCTTCTAATTTTTCCATGCCCATATCAATTGCAACGGGAATATCCATACCACCAGCACGGTGCTCTTCGGTTTTAATGGAAAGCTTTGGCAGACTGATTTCATCAATCCGACCGGCATAACCACGACCATCAACGAAGGCGTTAAAGTTTTTAAGTATTTTTGGTAACATCAAATCAGCTCCTTGATATAATCGTTAATCAAATGGGAACGGAACACGATCCTTTCAGCTGGATAAGGCGGTGTAAAATCAAAGTCAAAGTAGACTTTACCTTGCGCAATATTAGCCGGAGTATTGAGTTCTGGATCGGGATAACACTCTCCACCTAAAATAGCACCAAGAGCTTTAAGGTGCGCCAAATATGCATTGACGCTTTCAACCACATCATCCAAATAGGTACGAGTGATATTGCGATCCACGGCCCACATATGAGCGCGCAGCAAGCTGTCATTAATTAAATCAGCAGTTCTGCGTACCGATAAAAAAGCCCACTTTGGATCACTGGAACAACTTCTATTACCCCAAAGTCGATAGCCTTCTTGGCGAATAATCGTAGTGACTTCATTTTCGTTGAGAAAATTAGCCCGGCAATTGGCATCGCCCAAAGTAAAATCAACAGGTCTGGCTGTGCCTAGAATGCCGTATATTTCTTGATTAGACGGTGACCACCAAAAACCATTTTCATTATCACTGCGCGCGATGAGCCCCGCAATATAAGGACTGGGTGGGACAACCTGTTCGCTGTCTATAAAAATCTTGACCCAAGGATCAACCACATAAACGCGTGCATTACCGAAGTCATTTCGCCACGTAATGGCTTCTTGATCATTAGTATTAGGGCCATCTGCAATAATAACGGCACGTAATCTGTCTGCGATAACCAGCATGCTACTGATGACAGGATTAGCTTGATTGTTAGGTCGTTGATGGGTAAAGCCAGGTGCAATTAAAATACGAGGAGCTGCATGTACAATGCTTTCAGCACTTAAGAAAGCTTGCACGCCTTTGTAATCGCCTGTTTGTGAATCAACGCCTCCAATGATATTGGCAATCGTTTCTGCTTCATCTTCGCCCGCTTCTACGCGGACGACAATAACCATTGCGCCAATTTGATCAAAAATACCATTAATCGCCATTGGCAATGTGCCTGTAGTACCGAGTTTGGCGGCTTCTCTGCGTGAGCCCACAATTAACACGGGCTTGTTCAATGGAAAAACGGTATTATCAGCGTCAGGAGCCGTGCCAATTAACCCAATAATTGAGGATTTGGTGGTTCGAATGGTGCGCGGTCCGCTGGTAATTTCAGAAACTTCAACACCATGTAAAAATTGTTCAGCCATAAGTTTCCCCTAAATCTGGTTCAATGTTTTTTTGAGATTTTCTTCAAAGCCATCCAAAAAAAGACTCAGCTCTTCTTGAGTTGCCACTTTTTTAATAAAGCTTTGTGCTTGATCTTCTAAAGCTTCGCACCGCGCAATCGCTTTTATGCCTTTTTGCGATTTACCTTGAATAAGTTTGGCCATATCAAGAACGGAAATGGATCGCGTTTCTGCAAGTGGTGCAATTAAAGAAACATCATTTTCATCAGGAGACTGATTATTTGCTGCAGCACTTAATATGCTTTCAGATGCCTTTGCTTGAATATCATAAGATCTCGATTTTTCGTGGGAATAACCTGCGTATTTTCGGCGATAAGTATTTAAAATAAAACGTATCGTATCTAATGTGCCTGTGCGTGAATTCTGTAATAATTCTTGCGTTACATCAGACTCATTACGTTCTGCTATTGATCCATCTTCCGTTAATTTGTAACGCTTTTCCCAATCAAAATCAGCAGGCGCTTTTTGCCACCCAGCACCTTCTGGTTTTTTAGGTAGTGTTGTTGTTTCAACTTGGAGTCCATTTTCAAAGCGTAAGTAAATTGGCATAGCTGACCTCATTTCCAAATTTCATATGAATATTGATAGCCACGGCATTGCCAGGCTCTAAGCGTGCGATCGATATCGACTTCAAGACCGGTCGTTAAAAATCCATTTCGGAAGCTGTAGATGTACCAATGCAAAAACTGGGCATAATAACTGGATATGCCTGTGTAGTAGTAAGCTGAGGTATAAAACAAAATAGCCACCGTTTTACCGGCTGGTATGGTGATGCTAGCAGTGCCTGCAAGATTAGCATTAGAGGTTGCATTGTTATAAAGGTTGGTCCATGTCAATGCACTAATGGAAGATTTATTGGCATTGGTATTGTTAGGATTTGCTAAGAATAATCCCATGCCTTCATACCCAGAAGACCAATAAGTAGACCCACCAAAAGATAGTGTTCTTGTGATATCTGCAGCTGTCGTATTCTTAATAAATAAAACACCAAGGCCTGCATAAGGATAAGTGTACTCGTTGGTAGATACTGCGTATTTGGTATACATTTCTTTGTAAATAAAATTGCCAGCTAAGCCTTGTAAAAAGTAGAGCTGCGGCGGCTTATAAAAACCGGCATAGTTGGTGGTTTGCGCATGGGCTCCGGCAAGAAGCTGCAGCATATTGTCGGCATTGGTTACGTTGTTATACCAAACCCCCAATTGGCTTGTTAAATCACCATACCCCCAATAATCGTTTGCACGGCTGAGTACACCAAAAATAAATGGCAATGAGCCCGTTTCAATCATGTTGCGATTGCGAACTTCTGTCATGATTGTTGAGTTGGCTGGAACATCGTTAATCGATGAAAAATTACTGACTAAGGTATTTAAAGCTTGAACCTGTGTTTGCCCAGTCGAGTTAATCGACGCAATATTGCTATCTTTTCTTGTATCCAACAGTGATAAATTGGTCGTCGTTGCCGTCTGCAGTGCAGTTAAAGAGGTAGTTTTTGTCGTGGTGATTGCATCAATTGATGTGGTTTTAGCTGTATCGATAGCTGATAAGGCGGTTGTTTTTGTGGTATTAAGGCTTGCTAAATGTGCCGTAGCTGCATCGAGCAATGCTTGAAGTTTCTCATCAGACATGCTGACAATATCGTAAACGGTGCTTTGACCTGCAATTGACTCTAAAGCTTTTGCTAAATAGGCCAGTTGATCCGCGGGTGCGTTGATCGATAAATCTTTAAGGCGCTGATGTAGCGCATAAACGGCTTCTTTAGCGATTGTCATGGTTGCTCCACAAATTCAAAAAAGTTTCAAAAGTAAACCGATCAAAGGCTTGCTTCAGAATGTTATGTTCAGACTCTCTGGTAGAAATGTCCGCATCCACATGAATGATTGTTTCCCGAATACGCACCACGTCCTGAACTGCTATGTTATCTGGATGGGGCAGCTTATAGCCCCTTTGGGTCAAATCATTTGGCATATTAAGTAATCACCACTCGGAGTGATCTAACTTTAGGTCGATAAAGAATTGTGCCGCTGAGCACTAATTTCACCCTGGTTTCAACCACATTAAAGCTGGTTAAAATATGCGTGCGTTCAACCCAATTATCCCCAACCGGCTTTCCAGTAGTTAGCTCAACTAACTGCCATGTGCCATCTGTTTTTTGTACATAGGCTTTGACATCGGCTGTGCCAATCATAAGGGCTTCGTAGGTGATGGTGACTTTGCTGTTACTTCCAGCTGGGATTGCGCGCGTTACATAATCAGCTGTTTCGGTCACATTGCCTAAAACCATCTGCACACCAGGATAAAGTACAGGACTATGTAAGCTAGAGCCTCGCATCTGTGCTTTTACATTTAAAGCACCTGTTATTCGAGAACGGAGAGCAATAGGCAAATCATCAGAAAGCTTGTGCTCTGTTCCATCTTGTTCGGTAAGGGTAAAATCTAGATCAGTATCAGATGCGACGCGTTCAACGTTAGCAAGAGCAATCAAGTCAGAGGTGTTGTTGCCGGTAATTGTGCCCAAATCAATAATACGGGTATTTGCAGTAAATCGTGCGCCTAAAAGCCGAAAGGTTAAGTCACGATTTTGATGATCGGTCCAGGTACTGGCGTTACTGGATGATAATAAAACGCCCACTTGATAAGGCTGGCTTGTGACCCATCTTGCATGGGTTGCATCATATTTGCCAAGCTCTGCTACACGCACTGCGGCATCGGCATCATCGGTCAACAGAACAATGGCATATTCATGACCGGCTTCCAGCCAAACAGGCTGCCAAGTCATTCGAGTAGACGTCCCATTTACATTAATAGAGGCTGGCATGATATCGCCTTCAGCCAAAACGGTTTGTGTAGGCATGCCAAGGCTGGTATCTCGAATTTGTACAATCACGCGTTTTGTACCGCGATTACTGAACCATAAATCAATGCCACCAATATGACGACTTTCGCTTAAGGTAAAGGTTTGTGCCAGTGGATCAAAGCGCGTAAGCACAACGGTGGTTTCATTGCGCCGAATATCGGTAATCACCGTAACGCGCCTGCGCTCTTCGGTCGTAATAATCCCGCGACCAGTATAAGTGGCTTCACCATAACTACCTTGATTGCCAATAAATTGGACAAGTTTGGTACCCGCAGGCACATTGGCTGGGACGGTGAACTTACCTTTTATTTTTCCTGTAGAATCTGCAATAAGTGGCATAATTTCTCCTATAAACTTACGGGTTCAACATTAATGCCATCAAAAACCAATCGGAGTTGCTCATTTGGTGTGAATCCTTCAAGTTCAAAGTTTTGAGTGGCTTGGCGCATAAAGGATGCTTCACGAGTCTGGCTCGATAAAAGTTCTGTTGTTTGACTTACCTGCGTGCTTAGCAATACATTTTGAGTGGTGCTTGAAGTAATTCGGCTTAAGATGCCTCCACCATTGACGATCTGACGGGTAATAGGACTAGAAAGCACACTAAATCGTTGCGTAATAGGACTCGACCAATTGGTTTCTAATTGGGTCCAGCGATCCACGTTCAGATTGATAGTGACTTTTGCAGGTATTGGCGCAAAAGCTTGATAAGGGTTAATTTTCATATCCATCGTTTGCAAGAGTTGTTCAAGAACTGGCTCTAAAACATAATTAAGCAACCAAGGGGTTGTGCCTTTACCGACGTCTTGAACGGAGCCGCTAATTGGCAAGGTGAGTTCATGATCAACAATTGCCGCAGTTTGGGTAATGCCTTGATCACGCATATCATCATCAAAGAAAGGATCTACAAACACGCCTTTTTTCGCAGCAGGCTCTCTACTATTGGCATCATTACGAAGCTTTTCTTGGGCAATTAAGTCATAAAGGTCGTTAATGCTAGATCGCATGGTTTCAATATCGCTCATGGGTATCGCATGAATAGCATTATTCACGACACTTGGCTTTTCCGCAGAGCGCCAATTTTGGTAGACATAAGCCAGTGCTAATTGACCAGCAGGCGCCTTAGGAAGCGATGGTCGCCATGGATGTGCTAAGCCTTTAATCCGTCTAACAACCCCTGTGGCATCGATGGTAATCAAGTCATAACGAGGCAGTCTCCAAGTATAATCCACCAACACCAAGGTTCCATCCACAGCGCCAGAAATTTTAAAGCCATTTTCTGTAACATTTTGAGGGATTACTTTGCTACGGCATCGGTAGGTAATTTGATAAGAGCTGCCTGGAGCTGGTTCCCCACCCGGTAAGGACCAGTCCACGTCTCCAGACTTTAGTTTATAATCGGTATTACTTACATACGTTGTGGTGCCTTGCTTTATTTGAATAATCTCAAGAACAGCAACATCAGGAATGGGATCCATAGCGCCGCTATAAGAGCCATGGGTCATCGTAATGGTTTTTTGTACCGTAACATCGATATTGAGAATTGCATCGGCAGGTGTTTCATTTAAAACCAAATCCATCACACCTTGAGCACCAGGTTGAAAAGTGTATGGATCGGAATCTATTTCTTGAATATCGGGATCAATTGCAAAACGAACCCGCAAGCTATGGGCTAATTCAATTTCAAACCCATCCACATGGGCTTTACCTTCATTAATGACAAAGACTTGTTCAGCGTTATCTTTTTGGAGATACATTACATCAAGGCCATTTACAACGTATGAACCATTGGATTCACGGTCGTAACGGGCAAGAGCTGCATTCACTGAATCAAGCTGAGGTGGCGGTGCATGTTGCACTAAAATTCCATTTTCAACACCGTAAATAGGATAAAATTCGCCATCTTGCCGTGTAGGTGCCATGCCATCTGCTTGAAAATCCCAAATGATATTTGCTTTAAGTCGTGCAGCACCTGGTTCTTGATAATTTCGTGTGCCAACGGCTGGATCGCGAAGACCTGGATCTTCAAGTTCAGTCACGGTGTTTTCAACGTACCAAACACCAATACGTACAGAAGTGTTGATTGGAATAGTGAAATTGACAGATCCTATTTCACGCACTGCACCGCGTAAATAAATATAGCCCGCTTCAACACTGGTCTCTCCGGTATCAGGGTTGACCACGCAAGCAGTGCCTCGGATCACATCTCCATCACGAAAGATGGCGTCCCCGATACCTTTTAGATTATGCAAAGCGTAATCTTGTATTTCATTGAGTTCAGCGGATTGGAGGCCGCGACCTGCTAAGAATAGGCTGCGATCGTATCTTTTGGCTGGCTCATAACGGTTATAATAGCTGTTGAGTGTCATTGTATCTTCCCATGAATCTTATAGATGTTGTTCATGATCGCTCCCTAAAACGTCACCACAAATGAAAAAGTTTCGCGCGTTGCCGCTGTTCGGATCAGGGGCACTGTGCGCTCTAAAACCAATAAAATGCCTGCATTAATAATGTTTTGCGGCTCAAAATAGCGTTGCCCAGGCGGTAATTCAGAATTTGTCTCAGTGCCTACCATAACGCCAAGCTCACGTATCACTTGGGTTGAGGCATTCTCAAAATCAAAAGTAAAACGCAAAAATAGATTATTAGTTGGGGTGCTTGACGCCTTAAAACGACCCGTTGGGGTAATCAAATCGCCATTTTCATCGCCGGTACAAAAAATGACTTCATCTGCAATTCTGCGACCCACTTCATGCAATAACGTACTGGCTGTAATGGGTTCGGGCGGTGTGGCGTAAGTGTAATTGACAGTAACAGTGGCATTTTCTGAGATAGCACCATTTTGAAGGCGATTGATGACGGCCATAACGCTGTCAACACTATAGTCAGTGCCTGAAATAAAAGTGGTCTCGCCCTGTTTCAGGGTAACGTTTTTGATAGGCTGATGATCAAGGGTAATTTGGTCATCGGCAAAAGTTTTATCCACCTCGTGGGTACTTTCCCAAGTGGGATCGCCGGTTCCCCAAGCCAAATGGATCGCTTGCTGTTTGATACTGGCAGCAATGGCTGCACGACCAGACTGCGTTAAAATAGCCATAATCACCCCTCAAACTCGTTAACGTCAAAATTCAGTTGAGGGTTATATTCACGATTGGATCTGAATTCGTCCATGAGCGATTGAGATGGCGATGTTGATGCCATGTCAGCACGCCTGTATACATTGTTGAGATAAAAGTCTCGCTGTGCGTAAAAGGATTTAATTGTATAGGGTCCAGCGTTTCTTCAGACAAAGCTGGCCAGAGATGGGAATCTTTATAAGTATTATGTTGTTCTTTTTCAACAATAGTATGAATTTCTTCGTTTATAATCGCTTGGACTTTGTTTTCTTGCGCCCTATAGAATCGTTCTAAAATTTCTTGGTACAAAAAATACCAAACATGGTTAGAAAGCTGATCTTGGCTTAAGAAAAAAGTTGCGCCAATTTCTGTTTGATGAGTAACCGCAAAGCAGGCATTGATTTCGCCCAGAGGCCAACTATCCGATAAAACAATCAATGCCTTAGCAAAATGTAGTGGTGGTTCAAAATCAGGAAGATAAGGCGATAATGGATCGGGATTTTGCCAAATGTGATCGCGTACATAAATGCCATCATGATTTTTAGTGTGAGGATCAGTTCCATTTAAAATAGCGAAGTCTAGGCGATACAAGTCATCACTCAGTGCATTGTTATGATGCTGTCTATTGGCTGTAAATTTTAAAATGGGCAAGGAAGATATCGCTTCAAACGGATTAAATCGACCAAAAGATAATACGGGGCCATCAGGTGTTAATCGCACGCCTGAATAATCGGATAATAGACTACCCCAATCGCTCTGATCGAGCATAAATCGCCTAATATCATAGCGATCATTATACATCCGCATCAAGCGTGACCTGGCTGGTGCGGATAGTTTGGCAAGCGCCACTACATTATCAACAAAAAAGTCATTGGGCACATCGTGGATGCCCACCTGAAATTCAGCAAAGTGTTTGCCTGGCGGTTCTTCTTCGATATAAATATTTTCGATGTTCATCCATTTCAGAGCCATCCGCAATGAGGCAGGAGTACCACGAATCCGTTGAAACCGAACACCATCTTGAATAGCCTGCCTTGGATCAGGAACCCAAGCTAAAATTTCACCGAGCCCATATTCCCAAATAAGCCATGGTAGCACGCTGTCAGTTGGCTCAAATTTAAAGCCTCTAATAAAACGTGGATTGATGCCATAATCAATGGCATCCGCTAAGGCTTGCTCTTGCGGTGATCCGCTTGGAGGAAGTAAGGTTATCACCAATCACGCCCTCCAATTTCAAGATGGATATTCTCTAAAGCAATACATTCATGATCTTCAACAATCACATCTTGCAAGGGATTTAAGAGCTCAATACGCTGCACCCCTTGAGCAAATAAATGGGCAATGACCCAACTTCGGGTCAGGTTCCAACCCAACCCTTTTGCTTCATCCAGTGCATTGATAAAGGCAGTTTTGGCTATTTCAACAATATCTTCGGGGGTTTCAGGGTAGAGATAAATTTTGGCTTGAATGCTGACAGGAATAATACCTGAGCTGACCACTTCAACAGTATCTGTGAGCACCCGCACATCATCACGCAAAATGACTGATCGAGCCTTATCTAACAATTCTTGGCTCGGCATACCATCACCTTCTTTTGATAAAATAGATAATTTCACAAAGCCAGGCATAGGTGATTCAGCGCGCGCATCTTTAATACGCGTATCAGCCGATAGGGCATGGTAACGATAATGCTCTCTACTACCTGCAGTAGACCAGCCTACAATTTTAGCCTGCACGCGCTTACGAAAAGCTTCATCATCTTCTTCTGATTTGCGCTGCACATCATAAAATGCCGCCAAATGTTCTAAATCTGCCGTATTGGCGAAGGCGAGTAAATTAGCACGCGCAGCATCATTTACCCGTTGACGTAAAAGCAATTCGCGCCAGGCAGCAATTTCTAAAATCTTAATGGCAGGATCGCTTTCAAGCAGCGCTGAAAAACTGGGATCGAGGCGCAGTAATTCCGCTTTCATGTGCGTGAAAATCGTCTCATAATCAAGCGACTCAATAACATTGGGATTTTGAAGGCGCGTTAAATCTTGCATAATCACACCACAATACCATCTAAAGTGATGGGCCTGCCATCTGGCAAATAAAGCCCCTCTAAAATCAAAGTAATATGACCTTCTTTAATATCCACAACTTGCACACGCTCCAATTTAAAACGATTCTCCCATTTTTGCAGTGCCTCAGCAGTGGCCGCATAAAGTTCAACGGCAAAACCGGGAGATGTTGGCCGATCTACCAGCTCAAATAGTCTAGAACCGTAATCTCTGCGCATCACTCGGCTGCCAATGGGTGTGGTCAAAATATCCACAATGGACTGCTTGAGATGCTCAAGGCCTGTTAATTCTTTGCCGCTACTCGCATTCATTCCGCGCATGATTTACCCCGCAAAAACAGTTTGGCTGCCTTCTTGTGTTTTTGAACCACAAGAAATTGGGTCACCAATACGAGCAATGGCTTTTCCATTGACATAGACCGTGCTTGAACCTGTGGCGAGCACGCCATCATGAGGCGGCGTATTTGGGCACGCATGCATAGCCCATTTATCTTGTTCGCGGTGGACGGCCTTACCATCAACAAACACATCATTACTTGCGCTAATACAAGGTCTGGGTGGATAGCAGCTGTGGCCGGTGCATTTATCATTAAGTCTTACGATTCCTGGCATATCATTCATTCAAATCAATTCGTTTAGCTTTGAGCTTGATACCGTCTTTGCTCATCTCAAGGCTTGATTCACCTATCTTCAGCGTTAGCTTGCCTTCTGTTACCAGAGTGACGCTTAGGTGATGTTCTTTTTTGTCATAAAGCATTTTGCTGCCGTCTTGAAAAACCAAAGTGGCATCTGTTTCTTTATCACTGGGCGCAGGGTGTTTTTGCTGATAAATGGCGGGAATCACAACACCTTGCGCCATTTCTCCCGATGGTGATAACAAAACAACCTGTTCACCCACACTGGGCGCTGACCAATTTCTGTCTTGCCCCGCACGAGAAGTCACCCAAGGCAGCCAATCGGTAAGAATTTTTCCAATCTGAATACGCACACGGGCTTTTTTATAATCGGCCTCCTTGACAGTCCCGACTCGAATGAGGTTAGCAAGTTTTCTGTCGATTTCAGAAAAACTAAAACTCTCCATTTTGCACCTCTATATAATCTGGCTCATGAGCAGCGCCGATTTCTGGGGCGATGCCCACATAAATGGTGTGTGGCTGAATGCTGCTTGGTGTCCAAACTGAATCCCCACGGTGGAGTTCATGCACCCATTCCACGATCCACACCATGTATGCATCGAGATCAGGTTTAAAACCATCAGGACTAGCACCTAAAAATTCAGCGGGAGATACATTCATCCCCCATGAATTTTGATGAACCACTCTGGCAACTTCACTCGCCAATGCTCGAACGGCAGCGGCAGCGTTTGCGGTAGTGCTATCTACAATAATTCTTGCTTCAAATCGAGCACGTAGCGCAATTTCACCAGTGCCTGGATCATTGCCGGGTTCAAAGCTTGCCAGTTCAATTAAAACTGCAGGTGCTAATAACGCCGTTTTAATCACTGGATAAGATTCACAGGTTTGAATTTCCGGTATCTCGCGTTTTAAAATGGTAGTGATGGCAGCATGTAATTCTTCCCAAAAATTCATAGGCTCCCCTTTAAAATAAAGCCCAGTTCATGGCGAAAATATTGAATAAATTTTTCTCCAGCACCTGAATCCACAAAGCCTTTAATGATATTAGAGGCGACAGGCTCAAGCGGTAGCACGACTTCACGAATGGGTAATCTGCTTTTAGTCTTTCGTTTAAAAATACCCCGGTGGCCCGTGGGCATAGTGGCTACAAAGGCACCGGTAAATTGAGATTTTCCTGCTGTGGCACCTATAGCCGTTTGGCGCATGGAACCTAAAAGCGAGGCTTTAATACCGTAAAGACTGGCGACCACCAATGCTTTTAAAGAACTTTTGCTGGCTTTAACAAGCTTCAGTCGTTCACGTATGATTTTTTGTTGAAGTTTTTTCTGCGCGCTGATTTCTTTCACGCTTTGGGATTTAAGCCAAAGCGCAGTTTTGTTGAGCGCGCGCATAGCCGCCAATTGTACTTGACTTTCCGTCCCGCGCATCGAAGCAATAATTTGTTCGATATCACCGTATGTTGTAACATCCAAAGTAAAGGTGGACATATCATACCTCCATTACCATAGCTGTTATTTCCCAAACCGTATTGGAAACATCCCGCAGAGGTTCAGCAAAGATTTTATAGCGATTGCCAGCAATAATCAGCTGATCACCCATTTTCGGGAAGGCCAATTCATCAATACGCACTTCAAATATCGCCATATGGCCAATGACTTGCCCATCACCCATTTCATAGGCAGTATCGGGTTGTTTGATTAAAACACGAATAGGAAAAGGGGCAGCGCCAGAACTCTGGTACAGTGCCTCTTTCCCTAAATGTGCAAAACAATCCTCAAACATCCGGTTTAAACTCATGGCTTATACCGTGAGCTTAACCAGCACCCCTGGGCGATGACACATTGGCAGCGGATTGGCTTGGGTATGTAAATCCGTACCGCGATCAAAGCGTCTTGGCTCTTGCTTTGCATAAAGCGGTTGCCCCAAGGTATTGACGGTTTCGTTAAAATCAGCCGGTGCAAAATAGGTTGAAAACGTTTCAGCGGTACCTAGTGGGAAACAATGTGCTGTATCAGCTGCAATAAAGCGCCTCACGTTACCATCAGGATCGGTTGCTTGGCCGCGATATTCTTCAAAAGTAATCCCACCAAAAGTAAACCCTGAGCGCATATCATTACGCAATCCTGATCCATCTTGCCAGCGTTCATAAGCTTCTTTGACTTTGGCGTGTGAGGTTAAGGCATCAAAAAATTCAGGGCTAACTAGCGCATGAACGCCTGTCATGAATTCGCCACGTAGGTTATCTTCAACATGACGCAGCACTTCGATACATTTTCTTTTAACATCAGTGCCAGCTGTGCCTAAAGCAAAGCTTACGACTTTTGGCGTGATTTCAAATTCATTATAGAGATTGACGAGTTCAGAACCATCAGCATCCAAAATGATGCCTTTCAAAGCACCCATTCTGAGGTGTTCTAAAGTAATGGCATGTTTGTTACGCATAGATTGCAGGTGATCTGTAATGACACTGGCAATCGCTTGCAACTCATTTTCTGTACCAAAAGCACGGATACCTTGTACTTCTTCTGGCAGCACCACATCATCATGGGGGATATGTGGAATGGTAAAGGTTCTGACTTTTCGTTTATCGCGTTTACCAACAGTACCCGGCGCGCCTGGGCTTGCTGTTGGCAATAAGCTGAGCACGCCATTGCGTTCTTCAATAGCAATATGCCTAAAGCGTACCGATTTAGAGGGAAATAATGCTAACGATTCAGTGCGGCCATACGTGTTTGGCAATAAATTAATGGAAGCCGTTAATGCCGCCATGTTAAATGCTGGATGTGAGAATGGATTTTGCATAAATTATACCCCTTTACGAATAATGACGCCGCGTGCTTCGAGCTGCTTGATGGCAGCTGTTTTTTGCTCAAGCGTGATGGTGGTTGGCCAGATAACGGCATGATCGGCAAGAATCGCATCACGTGTCACAATCACGGCCTTAATATTGGCTGCCAATGCATCTGTATCAGCAATCAACGCCCCAAGGGCATTTTGTGTACCATCGGTGGCAGCAGGATTTAAGGCTTTAATTAAATCCGTTTCAGATTCCTGGCCAACAAGGGTGCCAAGCGTTAAATTTTGTCCTTGGGCAACCGTTATTTCCTCACGGGAATACAAGCTGGGTGCTTCAAATTTAAGAAGATCGCCAAGGTTATTGGGTTGGGTAGCAACGGTCATAAGGGTTTCCTCCATTTATGCGGTTAATTTCAAATGCCCACTTCGAGCTTTAGCAGCTTGGATCACAGGATTTTCTTGAGGGGTTGGCTCAAGGCTCACGGTGCTCAAGATTTCAGTACCGGTACGATCAGCGAGTAACTGCATGAGCTGCTCGCGTGCTTCGTTAACCGGGATATTTTTCTCAATAAAATCACCCAGTTTTTCTGGCATCTTCGAGAGCTTACATAAACGGAAAATTTCTAAAGCTTCTGCATGATATTCACTGCGCCCTTGTATTTTTCCTTGGGCCAGTAATTCATCAGAGTTAATGGTCGGTACTGTTTCAGTCATGGCAAAGGTCCTCATATGAGATTGATCAAAAGCTTTTTGGATACATTCAGGAAAAGTGAGAATTTCGTCCGCAAGACCGGCATTGATGGCATCAATCCCAAAATAGAGCCCCGCCTCAGTAGAGCGAATGGCGCTTTGATCCAGATTACGGTTACGGGCCACCAGCTCTACAAACATGTCGTACAACCTGCTTACCTCACTTTGCAGTGTTTGCATGGATTCAGAGGTGATAGGTTCATGGGGATTTAAATCATTTTTGCGATTACCGGCAAAAACGGTGGTGTATTTAACACCTTGTTTTTCATCAAAGGCACTTTGATCAATATGACTGGCAATCACGCCAATGCTACCTACACCAGAAGTGCGATTGATAAAAACCTTTTCAGCGCTGGATGCAATGGCATAAGCTGCAGAATAGGCTTCATCATTACACATGGCCCAAATACGTTTTTGACTGCGAGCATTAAAGATAAAATCGGCTAAATCAAACAGGCCGCTGGTTTCGCCGCCGGGACTATCAATGTCGAGCAAAATCGTTTGTACGGCATCATCCGACAAAGCTGCGCTGATCTGTTTTTGAATCTCATCATAAGAAGTCATACCCAACATGCCGTCAAATATCCCAGAACGTTTGGTTAAAATGCCCTGGATCGGAATGATGGCCATGCCATTGCTAGCACCATGCATCATCGGCGGTTTTATCGGTTTGAATGCTTTGTTTGATGCCATGTGGGCAGCCAGCCACTCAAAGCTGCGACGCTCGAGCATGATGGGTTTCATAGCAAATTTTAAATAAAGATTGTTCATCAAAAACCTCTTTTCTTAGGCGGCGTTGTGTGCCTTGGATCGGAATCTAAAACCAGACCAAATTGATCGGCTCTTGCATTATCTGCCGCAATTTCTTGGTCAATTTCTTCTGTATCATATCCCAGCTCTGAAACCACTTCAGCGCGACTTTTAAAGCCATTACGTACTGCCATTTGTTGTGCTTGTTGATCTTTAAGAGGATCAACCCAAGCAAATCCTTGAGGGATCCATTTGACATCTTTGATAGAAGTGTCTTTGTCTTGAGAAGGCAAGGCACCGGAGAGTAAAGCGAGTTCAATCCAGCGATTCCAAACGGGTCTGCAAAATTGAAACACCATCACATGATGTTGCAAAGTGGCGCAGCGCCTACGAAACTCAATCAAACCCGCACGGATGGAGGAATAATTAACATTAGTCAAATCGCCTGTTAGCTGTTCATAGGTGATACCCATCCCAACAGCAATGGCTCTGAGCTGCTGACGCATAAAGGCTTCATAATTGCCACCCACATCGGATGGATCGGAAAATTTTACATCTTCGCCAGGCTCTAAAAGCTGCATGGTGCCAGGCTCAAGACCAGCAAGAGCCATCCCTTGTTCATTGGCAGCACCTTCACCCATCATGTTGGCTTCAGGATCAAGGCGAGTGATAAACCCTGCAAACATAGCGGCGGTTTTTTTGCGCACCAGCTCGGCATCGTCATACTGATCCAGCTCATACAGTTTAAGCAGCACGCGGCTAAGCCACGGTTCTCCCCGAATCTGACCGGGACGCAGTGGTTTATAAATATGCAATACTTCAGAGGCAGGAATACGTACTGACTCGCCCGCAGAGACCAAGGTTTTTTCACCGGGATGTTCGCGAAATAAATAATAGGCTTCGCGCTGACCGAGTTTATTAAATTCAATACCGCTTCGCACAGAATTACCATTAGAAAGTAACCGATCAGCTGATGTGTCTAAATGCTCAGATTCAAGCACCTGTAATTGTAATGGTACGGATAAACCATCTTCAGAGCGGCGAACTCTAAAGCGCACGAAACATTCACCGCCTTCAATCATGCTGCGACAAATAGAGGCTTGTAGACCGTAAAAATCATTAACGCCATGGCTATCCACTTCATCGGTCCAGCGTAGCCATAAGGATTGAACTTGTTTGCGAAATTCTGCATTTTTAGCTTTGGATTGCGGTTTAATGCCGGTGCCAACGGCGTTACTCACTAACGTTTCAATAATATTGGAGGCATAAGGATTTTTTCGTACCATATCGCGCGAGCGACTACGAAGCGTTGATAGATGCATGCCAAGCAAACTATTAATGGCGCTATTTTCTGGCTGCCAATAGGTTAGGCGTTTACCAGAACCAGCCGCATCCCAAGCGGAAGCTTTGCTTTTTGGACGTTTGAATAATTGTGCGAGTGATTTTAGCAGCATTAGACAATCCCTTTATGTGTGGCAAAGGTAATGCGTCTTTTAGGAGAAATGCCTGCAACCTTAAGCTCTGATTTCATGCGCTGCCTCAAATTCAGCAAGTCGCGTAAGTCAACCTCCGCATATTTGACAATATGATCGCCATAGGCGACAGAAACTACGCGCTCGCCTTTTTGCAGCTTAGTAATCGCTTGTTCTATTTGCGCTAAATCATCTTCTGTATACATGGTCTCTTCTATCCCATAAAACGGCTTCTTACCACACGCGGTCTTCCTTGCGACTTTGCGGGACGTATAGGTTCTCTTGGAAGGTTATATTCAGGATTGGGAGATTTTTTGTATCCCATCAGACTTTTCCATTTATTTTCATTCCAGCGATCTGCGCCAATAGCGATGGCTGCGGCTCTGGCATAGACTCGACAATCCAGTGCTTCATTACGCTCACGGATTTTTTGCCACTCACGTTTTGGATAGCCTTTGCTAATTTTGGTCACCAGTTGCTCAGCGGTAAGCTGCTTAAAATATTCAGGTCCGTAAGCTGGAAAATGACAGTAACCGCCCGGAAATCCTTCATCGGTTTGTGAAAGTTTGAGCACGTGATACAGCTCTGACTTTAAAACAGAGACACCAACCGGCCAGAGTTTTGCGCCACGTCTGAGTTTTTGCCCTAAAATGGTGACATCCACACGGCTTGGTGCACCCACTGGCACTAGGGCTTTGTCGATACCTTTAACAGCCATCACATGACCAGGTGGTTGGCTACGGATCCACCCATAAACTTCTTGAGTGGCATACCCAGCATCCACAGCGATCATACTGATGGGGCGCTCCAATCCATCTTCGCTGGGGAATAAAGTGCTCATCAAAGCAGATAACTGCTGCCACGTAGAAGCTTTACCGGGATCGCCTTCAAAAACTTGATAATCAACAGACCAGCTTTCGCGTTTTTGACCCCATGCAACAATTTCAACTTCAATACGGTCTTTTTGTACGTCAACACCTGCCGTTAAAACAAGGCCGCCATATGGCACTGTACCAATGGCGTAATTTTCTTTACGTTCAAACAGACGCTGCCAATCAGGCGCTTCACCTTTATCGACCCAGGTTTCCCCTAAGGTAGTATTGACCCAAACTTTAAGTAGTTGTTCATTTTCTTTGGCATGCAAGAAATTTTGCGCAGCTTGCCCCCAGCTCAGCCAGCCAACCGGGCTGTACAAACTGGAAATATGAAAACCGACAATTTTACCATTTGATTCACTGGATGCACGCCACTGGCCATTCGCCAGCATCCATGTCTTTTGGTGATGTTGGATTTTCTCTTTGCACTCGATACAAACGTAATGCGCGTTTAAAGGCTCATCATCCCATTGCACTTGCGGCCATTTTAGAATTTGAAATGTATTACAATGTGGGCATGGCACCCAATAATAACGTTGGTCAGAGGCTTCAAATTCCCGTTCAATACGGCTTAATCCTTGAATGGTGGGCGTTGAGACGAGTAAAATCTTCCGCCTAGCAAAGGTAGCCGTACGTTGAATAGCAAGGGAGACAGGATCACCTTCACCATCCGCATCGCCCGGATAGGCATCAATTTCATCTAAAAATAAATAACGAACTGGCATAGAGCGCAGGCCAACGGCACTATTGGCTCCAGTTACAACGACAATGCCGCCGGTAAATTCTTTACTTTGGACGGTGTTGCCTGAATCCCGAGAGCGTGGGTCTTTAACTTTATCGCGCAGAGCTGGCGTATCATCAATCAGTGGAGCTAAACGTCCTTTAGACCACCGTTTGCCCATTTCAACAGTAGGTTGAACAACCAGCATAGGACCAGGCGCTTGATCAATGATGTAACCAATCCAGTTATTGCCAGCTTCGGTTCCGCCAATTTGTGCACCTTTCATAAAAATGACTTTTTCAACAGGTGATGATGGCGATAGTGCATCCATGATCTCTTTGAGATAAGGCGTGCGTTCAGTTCGCCATCTGCCTGGTTCAGAAGACGCGGTTTGCGATAACATGCGAAACCCATCAGCCCACTCGGAAACCTTGAGCAGTGGATCAGGCCGCAGCCCTGTATTAAAGCTCATGTGATAAGGCTTACACGTCACGGCTTAATTCCTCCAAAGCAGTTCGGATTTCTTGAAGTAGCACCTCGTGAATTTTGTGAGCGTCATCAATGGAAGCAAGCAGCGAGGCTACTCGGTCAGGGATATTCATCAAACTATCACGAACGATTCTGGCCTTATTAAAAGCAGCCACTTTGACATCTTCTACTGAAACCAGCTCACCAATTTCTGCTTTGGCGCGGGCTTCAAGCAGCTTGCCCCGTTCCATTTCATTTTTGATGCGAGTTTTAAGTAGAAGTGTTGAAAGCTCAGTAACATCAGAAGTGTTTTTGCGGCGCTGTGGTTGGTTTGGATCACGTAAGGCAGCAATTGCGGCATCTGCTTGTTCAACATCCACAAGGCCACCTGTCAATTGAATGACGCCACTTTGCACCAGCTGTCCCGCATATTGTCTTGAAAATCCATGTCGCTTTGCCCACTGCGATTGCTTGATAAGTTCCATAGAACCTACATTTCAATATGGCATGCACACAATTCATCAAAAGTTTGGCTGGTTTTAGCATGCACAGCCTGACGCTTAGTGTAGGATTGCCAGCGCCTTATGATGGTATCGATATATTTGGGATCAAGCTCAATCATGCGGCAGCGACGTTTTGAATGTTCTGCGGCCATTAAGGTGGTACCAGAACCACCAAAGGGATCAAGAACGATATCGCCAGGCTTACTGCTGTTAGAAATAGCACGCTCCATGAGCGCCACTGGTTTCATGGTTGGATGCAAATTGTTAGCGCTGGGCTTATCGATAAACCAGACATCGCCTTGATCTCGGGCACCACACCAATGACGCTCAGCGCCTTCTGGCCAGCCATAAAGAATAGGCTCATATTGCCGTTGATAATCCGCTCTGCCTAAAGAAAAATGATTTTTCGCCCAAATCAAAAAAGTAGACCAATGACCACCGGCTTGCTTAAATACTTTTTGTAAGACCGCCAGTTCAGAGGCTGCCATGCACATATAAATAGCGCCTTTGGTGTTCATGATAATGTTAGAGCAAACGTCATAGAGAAAACTTTCAAAACCTTCGCCAAGATTGTCATTCAAGATTTTATGTTTGTTTTCGCGGGATTTATTGCGCAGTGTATCTTTGATGCTGGCGCCGTAATTGACGTTATAAGGAGGATCACACACCGTGATATCGGCTTGCTCGTCCTCTAGGACAATTTTATAGGAATCAATCAAAGTGCTATCGCCACAATACAGTCGGTGATCACCTAAAATCCATAAATCACCGGGCTTACTGATGATTGGGACGTTGTCTTCGGGATCAACTGCATCGGCTTCAGCAGGTTCTTCAAGATCAATATCGGTTGCATCCAAGAGCTTTTGTATTTCATCAAAATCAAACCCGGTTAATTCCAGATCAAAATTCAGCGCCTGCAAATCTTCCAGTTCAAGTTTGAGTAAATCGTCATCCCAATCAGCCCAATTCGCCGATTGATTGGCAAGCAATCTAAAAGCTTTGATTTGGACTGGTGTTAAATCATCGGCTAAAATGACAGGAATTAATTGTAAACCCAGTTTTTTAGCAGCTTTTAGGCGTAAATGGCCATCAACAACGCTGCCATCGCTTTTAGCAATGACGGGGATACGAAAACCAAATTCTTTGATGGAGGCACACATTTTATCAACCACCGCATCATTTTTACGGGGATTGCGGGCGTATGCGATAAGATTGTCTATGGGGATATGTTGTATTTGAAGTTCTGTCATAAGCGCACCCGTTCCTTAATATTTGTGTCAAGTGTCAAGGTTTGGGCCAATTCTAACGCTAGTAAAATCCCGGGGCTCTGCCACCCGTCTAACTTAATAGCCAGGGAGGACCCGTGCATACCAATGCCAGGACACGCCTGTGGTGTAATCTGTGTTGTGACCTCTCGAGCGCTCATTAACCCATAGCATTCAACCCTATCTCACGTTCATTTATTTCTGTTACCAAGCCTTTATTCAGCGTTGCGATTAATAACGTCCGCAGCATGTTAACTATTTTTGTGCGAAAGTTTGAATCAGCTATCACTCAATAAATCCTTGTATTGTTTGCTTGAGAGTTATATTCAGCATTGCGTATCAAGGTGTTCGCCTAAACAAAATATTTATTCATCGCAGATCGCTTAAGCATGCAGCGTAACCTGCGACATCCACCAGGCTATCGTAATGGCCAGGGTTCTTTTGTAGCCGAGCAATCTTTAAATCCAGCATCATCAGTCCTACTTGGGCAGGCGTTACAGTAATTCCGAAGAGAAGCGACCAGCGTTTAGCAATATGCTCAAAATTCTCTTTGGGCGAGCCATACATTTTTTGTCGTTCTTCAATTGTTGAGATGGATTGCTCCAGTAATCGTTTGCCATTCATTGTTTAACCTCCATATTGTCTTGTGCCCATAGCAATAACGCCAGGCTATCGGCTTCATTATCATCAACAGGATTAAATCCTTTGGCCTTGATGGCGGTGATGATTTCATCTTTACTGGCATTACCTTTACCGGTGGCATGACGTTTAATCGTACCAACCCCTACACCTTGATAGGGGATCTCATGATCTTCACACCATGCAGTCAAATGCGCTAAAAACCCGCCATAAATATGGGCAGCATCAACCCCTAAATGCCTGCGTACTTCTTCAAAATAGACAGCCTTAATGTCCGCCTTTTGTTTTAGCGAATCCAAAAAATGTCTAAAGCGTAAAAAACGCATACCACCGCCACTAAAGCGTGAGGTATGAAAGCTCTCACTCCCACTAAAGACACGCCCCTCAGTCAGCAAGGCCCAGCCGGTTTGCGTGCCTAAGTCAAAAGCGAGTATTGCGTCCATCATGTGCGATCCCATCGATTGAATATTGTTGAGTAGAGGTTAGGTTCAGCAAACAGATTTTAGCTGTTCGGCTAATAACAAAAATAAGATCACAAAGGTGCGGCTTAATTTTTAGAGTCGCTCTTCTTCCCGATATATTTTCCATCCATGGGAAATGGTCATAGCCATTCCCATTGGATATGTATATATAGAACCGGCGGGAAGCGGGAAGTGCTTATATATCAAGGGTTTACGACCACTTCCCGGCCGGAAGTAGAAACGGGAACGGGAAGTGGTGGGAAGCCCGGAAACCCATATATATCAATGGATTAGCAGATGCCCGATCACTTCCCGCTAGAGCACTTCCCGTCGGGAAGACGGGAACGGGAAGTAGAAAATCAACCTATGTCATAAACCCAAATACTGTTTTTATCATTTTACGCTCATCCAATCTGAGTGACTTAACCCAGCCATTTCACCCCCTCATATCCACGAAATTCCAACATTTGATTTTCGCGGTCTTATTTATTTTTACCTCGATCTGAATCTCTCATCCTACCCCCAATAAAACCTGAGCTGATCTCTGGCCTGCGGTCTTATTTGAAAAGTTAGCGTCCCTGCTGAATTAGAGCCCCTCTCGGCATTCTTGAAGGACATAAACCAATCAAGGAGACCGCTGATGAGATCAAGAAATCGTTACCCAGGGATGGACAAAACCATCGTCAAACAAATCCAGTATCACGCATGGCGTTTAAAACAAATGCCCTGTTTTTTTAGCGAAGAAATTGAAGATGTTGAGCAGGAGCTATTGTGTGAAGTCTTTGAGTGCTTAAGCAAATTTAATAAAGAAAAAAGCAGTCTTGGCACCTTTGTCGATCAGATCATTACGCGTCGCTCAAACAATATGATCCAGCGCCGGTTAAGCATTAAGCGTGGTGGACGGACCACAACCATATCACTCGATATTGTGGATGATTTTGGCGTGGCGATGGTTGATACGATCCCAGATCCACACGAAAGAAATCTTGATTTTGTCATTGATGTCGCGCAAGCCCTTGGCGCAGTGCCAGAACCATGGCGGGAATTCGCTACCTTGCTGCAAACCCACACAATTACTGAGGTTGCTAGCCTAACTGGCAAATCCAGAGCTGCCATTTACCGCATCTTGGAGCAGCTCAGACCCTGCTTTATCGATCTATTACCTTACCTAAACCAAGTTGGACACACGGAACTTGAAACCGGAATAAAACCATCAACCAAAGGAGAAGCCCATGACTAACATCATCCCATTATGTTTTTTAGATGAAGCAAAAACAGAGGACATCAGCAAATTATCGGTTGCCGATTTGCTTTCACTGCAAGCGCGTATCGATAGGCTTTCTGCTGAAGTCAAACGACATAAAAGCATTCTAGATAATGCTCTTGAGCTGAAATTTGCAGACAAAGCTAAAAATGCCCTGCAAGCAGATGGGCGTGATACCGGCACAGTCCACTTTATCGAAGACCAGCACAAAATCACCGCTGATTTACCTAAGAAAGTGGTTTGGGATCAAAGCAAATTAACCGATCTCATTGCCAAAATCCCTGCTGAAGATCGTAGCCAATACATCAAGGCCAATTACAGCATTGATGAGCGCAGATACCTGATGTGGCCTGAAACCTTAAAGAATTTCTTTAGTGAAGCCAGAACCGTGCAAGTCGGTAAACCCAAATTTTCAATTCAAGAGGATTAAACAATATGAGCTTGAAAATCATTAGCGCTGAAGAGCGCTTAAAAAATCATACCGGGGTAAAGATGGTGATTTTTGGTCCGTTTGGGATCGGAAAGACGAGTCTGTTAAACACCTTAGAGCAATCCACACTTTGTATTGATATGGAGGCCGGATTGCTTGCTGTTCAAAGCTGGAATGGTGATTCCATTAATGTGCGGACTTGGGAAGAAGCACGAGATATTGCTTGTTTGTTGGGCGGTCCTAACCCTGCACTTCGATCCGAGCAACCTTACAGCCAAAAACATTATGCCCATGTCTGCAATCAATATGGTGATCCTAAAGCATTACAAAATTACAGCTGTGTTTTTATCGATAGTATCACGGTTGCCTCGCGTCTTTGCTTGCAATGGGCAAAGTCCCAACCAGAAGCCGTTTCAGAGCGTAGTGGTAAAGCGGATACAAGGGCAGCTTACGGTTTACTCGCTCAGGAAATGATTGCTTGGATCAACCAATTTCAGCACATCCCCAATAAAGACATTATTTTTGTTGGCATTTTAGAACAACGTTTCGATGAATTTAATCGCAGTCATTGGAGCCCGCAGTGTGAGGGCGCAAAAACCGCCAATGAAATCCCCGGCATTGTGGATGAGGTGATCAGCATGGTGGGGATTAAAACCAATGAAGATCAACCGGCTAAACGCTGTTTTATCTGTCAGACCATCAATCAATGGGATTACCCCGCCAAAGATCGCAGTGGTGCACTCGACGTAATTGAGCCACCGCATTTGGGAGGGCTACTCAGCAAAATCAAACAACATCGTAAGCAATAATTTTCAAGGAGACAGAATATGGATTACTCATTTTTAAATGATTTAAACAATGCCCCGCAAAACCAAGGATTTAGCTTAATTCCAACGGGCAGCAACTTAAAAGCCTCCGTTTGTATTAAACCAGGTGGCCATGGTCCTGATGGTTGGTTTACCCAAAGCAAATCCAGCCAGGCAGTTTAT
Organism: Alphaproteobacteria bacterium; assembly: GCA_013911655.1. Classification (GTDB taxonomy): domain Bacteria; phylum Pseudomonadota; class Alphaproteobacteria; order Caedimonadales; family UBA1908; genus JACESU01. Next base: position 64,800 of record JACESU010000001.1, on the reverse strand, counting down.
TTGAATGTGGATTTCACCATTATGGCAGGCGACTATGCTGGTCGCATTATTCATCAAATGATTGGGATCCAAGGCACCAAACGCAATGAAAAAGGTGAAGATATTTGGGGCTTAATGGGGCGCTCGATGCTACGCGCCATTATTGAGTCTGCTTACGGCATTTTGCCAAAAGATGAATCTCCGCAAGCTCAGCAAAAACGAATGTTGCAAGATGTCAGCGGCATTAATGGGTTGGCTTGCGCGGTAAAAATAGGCGTCGATGTTGATCCCACTGGAGAGCATCCTGATCGCAATAAGATCACCGGCATTATTACGCCCGACATGGCCATTTACCGCAAATTAATGGCGCAAGAGATTAGCCAGACGGCAGCTCCTAGCAATCTGCCTGAATGGCTTAACCGTTAATGGAGATGATTATGATGCGGAAACATCCAGCGACTCATGTGCCAAAACCATACGAATCGCTCCTGTATAACGGTGATTTTAAATCACAGGAATCTCTTGAGATAGGCGATGAATTAATGGGAGCGGAAGGCAAGCCATTATTGCTTACCGATATGCGCCAAAGCTTAGAGGAAGCTTTTGAAATTCGTCCCATCAAAGGCCCATCTTTTTTGTTAGGAGCCAATGATTATATTCATTTAGTGCGGACAGGCTGCAATGTTGCCCAGCAAACCAAAACACTGGCCATGTGGGAATACTTTCAACAATCCGCTCATTTTAAAAGTGTGTACCTGTTATATCGCAGTAGCGTTGATTTTTCAGCATCTGTTGACGTTCCCATCGATCCCTATTTTTTAGGATTGTTACTGGGTGATGGGTGTTTTAAGAATGCAACCCCAAGCATTACAACACCCGATGCGGAAATCATCGCCTATTGTTTTGCAATCTCAGAAAAGATGGGGCTGCAAGTACGCATTCATCAAATCCCAGGTAATCAAGCCAACAGTTATTATTTTAGTACACCTCCTGGTGCCGCTAATCCATTAACGCAAAAATTAAAAGCGCTGGGTTTGTACAACAAATTGTCGGCTGAAAAATTCATTCCAAAAATTTACAAAATTGCCGACAAAGCCACGCGCTCTGAAATTCTTGCAGGACTACTCGATACCGATGGTTACATGCTACATAAAACCTTTGAGTATACGACCGCCTCCAAGCAACTGGCTTTAGATGTTGCCTTTATTGCTCAAAGCCTTGGCTTAATGGCGCTTCCTAAAGAAAAAACAGTCGATGGGCAAATCTATTATCGCTTTTGCATTTACGGCGATTTTAGCGATATCCCAATCAAAATTGGCAGAAAAATCCCTGGTCCCAGACTCCAAAAGCGGGATGCATTACGCACAGGTTTTACTGTGCATCCGGTAGGCAAAAAAACCATTGCGCAACTGTATTTTGATGAGAAAAACCCACGTTTTCTTAAATCAGATTTTATGGTCATGGAAGGATTGACGAGGTAATTATGAATAATAACAGCATACAATTGAACACTATATCACACGCCAAGCCCTGCTTACAGGTGATTCAACAAGACGGTGATCGCGAGCATTTATATCTGGCAGGTCAGTTAATGCGTCACTTGCAGAATTTAGGGCTGGATAAAGCCATTGGTCAAATTACCGTCGGCGATTTATTGAAAATCACCAAAGAGCTTCATCATGCAAGATATTAACGCACTTATTGAGCAGGGTTTGCAACAATCCGAATCCCGCAAAACGCCGAGAAATTACCTGGGTGCATCAAGTTTGGGAGATGCTTGCGATAGACGCATTCAATACCAATATCTAGGCACAAAAGCAGATCATGAATTTACTGGCAAACAACTTAAAACATTTGCCATGGGGCATTTGCTCGAGAATTTAATTATCTCATGGATGCAGCTGGTAGGGTTTGAATTAAGCACGCGCAATAAGCAAGGTGATCAATACGGCTTTGAAATAGCAGGTGGCAAAATAGCCGGTCATATTGATGGCGTATTGCTTTCAGGTCCAAGTGGCTTTTCTTATCCTGCGCTGTGGGAATGTAAAACCATGAATCAAAAATATTGGCGTGATTGTGTGACTCGCGGCCTAGCCTTATCTCATCCCCATTATTTTGTGCAAGTACAGCTTTACATGGCCTATATGCAACTCGATGAACATCCGGCACTTGTGACGATATTAAACAAAGACTCCTCAGAATTGCATCATGAATGGATCCAGTTCGATGCGGCTATTGCGCAGCGCTATTCTGATCGCGCAGCACATATTCTTAAAGCGTGCCAAGCAAGTGAATGGCTTCCCCGAATAGCTAAAGATCCCAATTATTTTGTATGCAAAAGCTGTCGGTGGCAAAAAACATGTTGGAATGGGTAGCGTATGGCTGAGAATGTGATTGATTTAAAAGATTGGTATAACCTCAATACCGCAGCACCGCAACATTTATCGCAAGAAATCAAATCTGAACCCTCCACACCGGTATCAGAAATTAAGATGCGACTGCTTGGAAATCTGCGCGGTGTCTTATCATACCTATTACCAGGCGGTGTATTTCGCCGCAATAAATTTTTTGTGGGTGACGTACAAGGAAATCCTGGCGAAAGTTTGGTCGTTGATTTAGACGGTGATAAGGCTGGCATGTGGCATGATTTTGCAACCGCGGAAGGAGGCGATATCATTGCTCTTTGGGCTGCTGTCAGTAACCGAGATACGCGTCATGATTTTCCAGAACTGATCAAAGGTATTTCAGATTGGCTTGGGATTCGATCTAGAACCTATTACGAAGAAACCGAAGATCTCAAAGGAAAATTACGAGAATATGAAAGTCATGATTTAGACGATTTATGCCGTAATAATCTGTTGGGCCATCCAACTGCCCGCTGGGATTATTACGATCAGAACAAAAAGATTATCGCTTGCATCTACCGCTATGAAACCATGTATGGCAAGCAATACCGGCCTTGGGATGTCAAAAGCTGCAGCCATCGCGCCCCGGAAATTCGCCCGCTTTATAATATTCCAGGTATTATCAAAAGCCGATCGATAATCATTGTGGAAGGTGAAAAATCAGCAGACGCGTTAATTCACTCTGGCATTGCGGCAACCACAGCCATGTTTGGTGCCAACGCGCCACTGAATAAAACAGACTGGTCTCCACTTTATAAAAAACAGATTGTTATATGGCCTGATAATGACGAGCCAGGTTTTCAGTATGCCAAACAATTAGCCGAATATTTGTTGCCACAGGTTGCATCACTCACGATTTTAAAACCACCTTCTGACAAAGATAAGGGCTGGGACGCGGCTGACGCTAAGGCAGAGGGTTTACTACTTCAGGATTTTATTAACCAGTCACCAAAGGATTTTCTAAAACGACAGACGATTGTACCGATTAATTTGTTTAATTGGCAAAAACTACCCCCTAATCGTGATTGGGTGATTGATGGCTGGTTACCTACGGGTTATGTCACAGCTATTTATGGTGATGGTGGGGTTGGAAAATCGCTGCTTGCACAGCAGCTGATGACGGCTGTGGCTACGGGCTCAGCTTGGTTAAATTTCCCAATCAAACAAAGCAAAGTCTATGCGCTTTTATGTGAAGATGATGAGCAAGAGTTATGGCGCAGGCAGTATGCCATTAATCAATATTTTGATATTAACATGGCTGATCTGGCTGAGCATTTACGAATGATTTCTCGTGTTGGCGATGATAACTTATTGATGGTCTTTGATGGCAAAGATAATGGCCAGCTCACGCCATTTTATCACGAGCTTTTAGCAGATATTAAAGAATTTAATCCGCATTTGGTTATTTTAGATACGGCGGCGGATCTCTTTGGAGGTAATGAAAATAATCGCTCTCAGGTGCGCCAGTTTATCCAGAATTGCTGTGCACGTATTGCAAGAGCCATAAATGGTGCCGTGCTGATTTGTGCGCATCCATCGGATTCTGGTATTCAACGTAAAACTGGCACCGGTGGCTCAACCGCATGGAATAACACGGTGCGTTCTCGCTGGTATTTTTCTAAGCCTTCCAATCAAGAAAATAGTAACACCCGGATCTTAAGCAGAAAAAAGGCAAACTATGGTCCTATGCAAGCTGAAGTCAATTTAGAATGGCAAAATGGTGTATTTGTTCCCACTGGTGGATTTTCCAATAGCTACTTAAAAAATGCCCTAATAAAAGCCATAGAAGATTCGGCTATCGAAGATCTACCATTTTCTCACACAGGTGAGCCTGGGGTTTACAAACAACGTGCGCGATTACCTGTGGAATTTCATACCTTAAGCCGCCAAAAGCTAGAGGATATGGTGACTGAATTATTAGAGGAAGGAAAATTAATTAAAACTGGCGGAGCCGACAACAAAGAGCCTAAACGTCTTACTGTCGCGCCATCATTTTCGAAAAAGTAAGGTGTTTGGATTTAATCGATAACCAAACTCCTGCTTGCTGTTACAACCAGGCCAGCCATGGGTTTCAATGACATCATGGCGTTTGATGGGCAACCCTAATTGCTCTGCCAGCGTGTCTTGAATCACCTTTTGCATTTTATTTAATGGACGTCTGATCTGCTGTTCTAAATCTTCAATCATACCCACATGAGGCTCCATTAAATCAGCCAGTTGATTGATGTTTAAAAACGTGTGTTGCGCTGATGGTTTGGCTACTTCAAAATCCTGCCAATATTGCTCAAGCAGCAAGCGAAAAATCAGCAACCGAGAAGAAGCTTGCCGCCCAATTACCACAATGCCATTGATGCTCACGCCGTTATCTGCCATACGAATTTCTAGATATTTTTCCTGTGGCGCAATTTTTCGTTCGGCTAAACTGATCATGCGAAAAGGCAAAATGCTGGCTGAATAATTAGGGATCAGTTCGCACACACCGGTTTGGCAGGTTTGTTTAATCAAGTCCGTTAGCAACAATGGATCGTGGATGAGATCGGCAACTGAAATAATAGGGACATCAATGATCATCGATGGGATTTTAGCGCGTACATTCAGTATTAAGGTAGGCATCGCTTTTAATTTATCAATCGTCAAATGACGATGATCTGTGCAGATATCAAGCAAAACCAAGGTGACGATGCCATATGGGCTCATTACCGTGTAAACGCCTTTGCTCAAAAGATAAAAGTGCAATTGCTGCTCGCCTAGGTGACGTTCTAGATACTGCGTGATTTTAGGGAAATTTAACTGGACGGTGCTTTCTAAACATCGGGTTTTGCTGTGCGAATTCGGCAAAATATAACGTCCACAATTATCACAGACAAGATCGTCGCAGTCCTCGTCAAAATCATCCTCGATATAAATTTGATTATCGCAATCGGGATTGGCAGCACTATCCTTCACGTCTTTTGGGTTGTAGCACTTAATAAAACGCTTGGAAGTATGATGTACAAACTGCTCTCTTTGCAAAAGAGTAAGCGCATTTTGATACTCTTGATTCAAATCCACCCATGAGCCTTGATGCGTCAGTAAGGCATTTAGCGCATCAGTTGCAACATTTGGCTTTTGGCAAGATCTTAAGGCCATAGGTGTCTCTCATCCATGATTTAAAAATTTCCCGAGCATTTTTATCGAGTACATGCTCGGAGTAACAAATGCGAATATGATCACATGCCTCATCCAGGCAGCGAAAATACAGGGTGATCCGTTTGTTTTGATACAGTACTTTGATAGAATCCACGCAGGTAATATCAGCCAAGACATCACCAGCAGCGCCTTGCATTGCCTTTAAATCTTCAGCAATGGAGTTGTAAGGACAGGTGCTAATCGCAATTTCGGTATTATTGTGAAAGTAAGGTGAGCGAAAGCGGATTTCAAAAAGTTTAAGTTCTTGATCGGATTCGCTGGCGGACAGACGCAAGAACCGCTCCACCTGTTTTTTAAAATTAACATCCGCAGCATCAGTAAAGCTGATCGGTTGGTTAAAGTACTCGCTGATCAAGGCATTGGCGATAAAGGCTGATTTTTGTGGGCACTTGGCGCAGATATTCGCTTGTTTGCCATTTTCAGAAAAATCAATAATGGTCCATTCGGGTTTATGGCCATGCAGAAGTTGATCACTGCTTAGCAGCACATCTTCGTCACTGGCGCGACGAATAAAAAGATAGATTCTACCGTCATGAACAAATGAATCTTGTAATTGGCTCTCAAAGCCATCGCCTAAATTTAAATCGTATTGTTCTAAAATTTTAGCTATTGGGTATGAAGAAATAAAGTCAGCGAAGGTTTTTGCTTGTTGGCGTGGTGGGTTTAGTAGCACGAAAGCCGCAAATCCCTTTTTATGAATTTTATCGTAATGATAGATGTTCTTGAGTGCATCCGGGTTTTGATTAAACAGTGCAAACAACAAGGATTTTTTGTCGTATTTGTTATTTTTGACCAGGCAGAATTCCAGAAGATCATCGCTAAGGGTTGTCTTGGCAATATCTGATACGGCTGTTTCTAATTTGGCATGATTAAAGCGATTCACCAGATAATAGTTGAACAGATCATCGGATTGCTCCATGAGGGTTTTGCGCATTTGCGCCACCGGCAGAGCTTTACTGACATCCGCCTCTACCTGGTTCACCGCATACAGCATGGTCACTTGTCGTGGTGACAGTGATTCAAGCCAATTTTGTCGCAAATTGGGATTACTGTACTCATCCATGAGCCGCTCAACGGGCAGCTCTAAATCATATTCCCAAAACCTCCGGTTTGAGGTCACCCTGAATTTACTGTTATTGTTTACAACGCCCATTTGCATATTTAACCTCCATTTTTCGAATTGCAATGACTTTCCCTAAAATCTTAAACGATTGCTCAGGTGATACCTTAATAACCTGATAAGCCTCGTTTTCTGGCTTTAACTCGATGTGGCTTGTCCGTCTGTAAAATGTTTTACAGGTTGCCTCGTCATCCAATAATGCGATGACCACCTCACCGTTGAGCGCGGTTTCTTGTGTGCGCACAATGACAAAATCCCCGTCATTAATGCCCGCATCCACCATGCTGTCACCGGTAATCTCGAGCGCAAAACAGTGGCCTCTAGCAACACCACTATCCACTAAAAATTCACCCATGTGCTCCTCAAGCGCCAAAATCGGGTGACCCGCTGATACTTTACCTAATACTTCCACCGGCACCACCTGAGTAACCTGGTTAACGGGTACAGATCGCTCTAACATTTCAATGGCCCGCGCCTTTCCTTTATCGCGCTTAAGGTACCCCTTATTCTCTAATTGCTGGATCACCTCAATAGCGCTGGCAGACTTAATACCGCGCACCTCAGCAATCTCCCGCACAGTAGGCGACATACCATGCGCCTGCTGGTACTTTTGAATGACCATCAATGTATCTTGCTGTGCATCCGTCAATCCGTTCTTCGGCTTTGGACCTGGTTTTATACGTTTTTGTTTAGTCATGAAGCTAAATCCTTTTCTCAGCTTGTTACCCTATCATACCTAACAAATGTTAGGGCAGTCAAGCATGAAATTTCAACTGTCAGATGAACGTTTTAAGGCCGAACCGTGTAAATAACCATATCTCAATAGTGCACGGAGGACTTGAAGCCTATGACCAAAAATCAACACCCCATTAAATTTATTGCGCAAATATTGGCAGATAGCTTGCTTCGGGCGATTAGTTTGGAGAAAAAGAAAAAACCTCAGGCAAATAGCGCTTCTTCTCTGGACTTATCTCCGAAATGAAGCGTTACTGTGAAGCGAATTTAAGCATTTGAATGAGGTATCATGAAGAAAACGTCAATTATTAAACAGGTTCTGGCCCTACAAAACCAGTCAATCCAAGAATTAAAACAGTTGTGGGTACAACTGTTTGATGAACCAGCACCACCGTATCAAAAAAACTATTTGCTGCCACGGCTTGCCCATCGATTGCAGGAATTGGCGTATGGTCCCATATCTGAAAAGGCGGCAAACACCATAGATCAATTGGCCAATCAAATGGAAAAGGGCAAAAAATTTTCTAATCCAATGCTGAGTGGCAGACCCACTGTGGGGACTAAATTAATTCGTGAATTTCAAGGTGAGGATTATGAGGTGTTAGTTGCTGAAAACGGGTTTGTATATCGTGGCCAAACTTATAAATCTCTCTCGGCTATAGCACGGCGGATCACAGGCACCCGTTGGAATGGTCCTTTATTTTTTGGTTTAAGAACAAGAGGCGCGGTATAAATTATGATCCGGTGTGCCATTTATACAAGAAAATCCCATGAAGAAGGATTAGAGCAGGAGTTTAATAGCCTGGATGCGCAACGTCTCTCTGCTGAGAATTATATTAAAAGCCAACAGCATGAAGGTTGGCAGATGTTGCCCAAATACTATGATGATGGTGGTTTTTCTGGCGGGACTTTAGAGCGGCCTGCGCTGAAAGAATTATTTGATGACATCGCTGCAGGGCTTATTGATTGCGTTATCGTTTATAAAATTGATCGTCTATCGCGCTCACTGCTTGATTTTACTAAAATCGTGGATTTATTTGATCGCCACAGCGTGACATTTGTCTCCGTGACGCAAAGCTTTAATACCGCCAGCTCTATGGGGCGCTTGATGCTCAATGTGCTTTTGAGTTTCGCTCAATATGAACGAGAACTCACCGGTGAACGCATCCGCGATAAATTTGCTGCCTCCAAACAAAAAGGCATGTGGATGGGTGGAAATCCGCCACTTGGCTACGATATTATTGATCGAAAATTGGTAATTAACGTGCATGAAGCTAAATTAATTGAGCATATCTTTACGCGGTTTTTAGTGCTGGCATCTGCCACCCATTTGGCTAAAGAATTAAATAACGACGGTTATCATTCCAAACAATTTACTGCTAAAACGGGCAAAGACATCGGCGGGGCGAGATTTACTAAGGCCTCATTACGCCGTATCCTCACAAATCCCGTTTATGTTGGTAAAATACGTCATAAAGAGAAAGAGTTTCAAGGGCTGCATGAGGGAATCATCGATCAAGATCTATGGGATCGCGCGCAAGCTACTTTTAAAACTGCCCCCAAACGCAATTCAGCATTTTGTAAATCACCGGTGTTACTCAAAGGCATTATTCATTGCCAAGCCTGCAACATACCCATGACGCCAACCTATACGGCCAAAAAGAACCGGCAATATCGCTATTACGCCTGTAGTAACGTGCTGCGAGGTATCGAGTGTCACGGTATTAATTCCTATCTTGCTGCTGGGGAAGTCGAACATTTTGTTATCCAGCAGGTACGTCATGTTTTAAAATCCCCTGAAGTCGCTGCCCAAACAAGCCTGCTTTTAGAAAATGCGGGGCTAGGTAAAGCACAAGTATTTGATCTGCTCAAAGACATCGACGCGGTATGGCAGAATTTATTCCCCATCGAGCAACAAAAAATAATCCATACGCTGATCCGTGCTGTGTATGTCAGTACCGAAGGGATCGATGTACGAATTAACAAAAATGGCTTACAAAGCCTGCTATTAGAAACGCAAGATGAGGCAACAGTATGATCCAGACAAGTACTATTGAGGGAGAGATATCTGTTTTTATACCGCTTAAACTTAAAAAACGCGGTGGACGAAAAATGATATTAGCACCACAGGGTGTGCAACCAGCATCAGAAGATTCCAGCGTTGATCTCACGTTGCTAAAAGCCTTGGTGAAAGCCCATTTATGGCAACGTCAATTAAAATCAGGCAAGTGCTGTGGCATGAAAGAATTATGCGAGCGGTACGATGTTACCGCCAAGTACGCCCAACTGATTTTACGCTTGAATTTTTTGGCGCCCAAACTGAAAGAGGCCATTTTATTTGGCGAGCAGCCAAGGCATTTGAAATTAGCTGATCTAATGAATAATGTGCCGGTGCTTTGGTCTGAGCAACAAGAGGTGTTTGGATTGGAAGTACTTGGTTCAAACGAAAACATTGAGGTTTTTCATAAACAATAAGATGCGTTTTTTATAGAGCGCATCTTATTAATAGTGATGATTATTCATAAACATCCGCCCTGATTTTCGTAGGTTCTTCTAGAATGTTTAATATTGCGGTAGCACAGTAGACTTTGTCCCGCTTATTATCATTCGTCTTTTTGATAATGCCTGCAGCCTCAAGTTTTTGAACACCTCTTTGGGCAGTGCTGTAGGCAATACCCAGGTCTTCAGCAATTTTACTAGTGGTGAAATAAGGATTCACAGCCAAATGTTGCACCAGGTCCACAGGAACCTGGGAGCCACTGCTTGCAACATCAATTTTCCATTGATTTAATAATTCATTGATGCGTTCAGCGCGTGATAAAACATCTTCCGATTGGACAGCAACGCCATTGAGAAAATAAATGAGCCACTCATGCCAAGTGCCTTTTGAGCTGACATTATAAAGCTGTTTATAATATTCATCGCGTGTCGCTTCAAAAAATGCAGATAAATAGAGCAAAGGCGAAGGCAGCATTCTTTGTTCAACCAGCAACAACATAATCAGTAATCGTCCAACACGCCCATTGCCATCTAAAAAGGGATGAATGGCTTCAAATTGATAATGACAAAGGGCTATATGGATCAAGGGCGGTAATGATCTATCATGCAAAAAGTTTTCCAATTCTCCCAGGCAATCTATTAAATTATCAGGTGGGGGTGGCACAAACTTGGCTGTGTTCAGCGTACAGCCGGGAGATCCAATCCAATTCTGACTGCGCCTAAATTCCCCTGGAGTTGCATGAGATCCTCTAACGCCTTGCATTAAGTGCTCATGGATTTCTTTGATAAGGCGTAGCGATAATGGCAGCTCTGCTAACCGACCCAGCCCATAATCAAGTGCCTTGATGTAGTTTTGCACCTCTTGAAGATCGTCAGGATTTTGCTTTACGTGAGCACCGGCGCTCGCGGCTAAGATTTCTCCTAGGGTTGCTTGGGTGCCTTCAATCTTGCTGGACAGCACCGCTTCTCGGGTGATGAATGGGCGCATTAAAAGGTGAGGATTGGGTAACTTGACTCCTTCGCGCGCTAATTTTCCAAGCAAGAAATCAGCACGGGATAGGCTGTTAACCACCGCATTATCCCACTCTAGTTTGGGTGGCAAACTATGGGGCACAAAGGCATTATATCCTTTGGGTGATTTAACGATTTGTCCTGCGGGGGACTGTTGTATATCCATGTAACTGACCTCTCTTTGATTATGCTTACATCATAACCTTTATTCTCGAAAAAGTCAATATCCGATAATAACGTCATTTCTTATCACCACTCATGAGAATAAGGATGCAAGCTATTGTCGAAAATTATATAAATCGATAATAACCCCATTTCTTATCACCGCCAATGGTGATAACTGGTAGCATTATTATCGAAATCTGCTAGAATCGCAGTCAGTGAAGTTGACATTCCCCACCCAGTTTGGAGGTGGTTATTTTAAAGGATGCCAACCTCCGCCAGCAGCCGTCTATTTTTTTCATTGTCATTTTCCTGCTTTTAAAAACTTATTTGAGATTTTTGTGTAAAGGCAAGCTCATACACACCTTATAGACATTGGCCCCAAAAACCCAAATAAGATACCGCAGTCCCCAGCAAAAGGATAAACATGACCACACACTTAATAAAGCTTGCTGTTGGACCCAAAAGTTTTGATGATCTTGAAAATTGGCAAAAACACGCGGTCTGTGAAAAGTCTGAAAAAAGCGAGACCACCGAGCTTATGCACATCACACGCAACACTCCCAAAAGGGCCGACGAAATTCTTAACGGTGGCTCTATATATTGGGTGATCAAAGGAGTGATTGCTGGGCGAAATCGCATTCTTGACGTGCGCTCTATGCTTTATCAAGGCGTCCCTCATTGTGGGATTGTCTATGAACCCACCCTTATTCGTGTCAGCCCCCAACCGCGGCGCCCCTTCCAAGGATGGCGCTACTTTGAAGAAAAAGATATTCCCGCTGATTTGCCAAGGCACACAGCTGACATTCCCGAAGCAGTCCTGCGCGAACTATCCGCCTTGGGGGTGATTTAGACCAGCATCTTTGTATGGTTTTTGTGTTTTTTAATGGGCGGTGGGATCCCTATCCTTTTTTATGAAACCATTTCATCGCCCTGAGGATCAATATCCCTCACCTAAACCTGCTACATCAAGCCGCCTCTATCAGGCGCACACTGGGTCTTATTTACATAAGGATCATGTCCCCAGGCATCCGTTCTGTGATCTAACTTAGGAAACGATACGATGCTGTCCATCCCGGGGTTTCTCATTTTGCCCATATGCCTCTTTGATGTCGTAGCCATTTTATCCGTTTTATGAAAAACTAACGTCATGCTTTTTGTCTCAAGATATGGTCATGAACAAACGCTCGCGCATCGTTTCTATTTTTCTGATCCTTTTAGGTTTTCAACATTCAAAAATCCAAAGTGCTGTCGTCGTCAATGACATCACAACGCTTAACCCCATCAGTGTGTCACAGGTTGTCGTCCCTTCTTCTGTCGAGGAACTGACGCGCCTTGTTACAACCCACAAAGGACCTATTTCCATTGGCGGCGGTCGTTACAGCCAAGGCGGACAAACAGCCACAGACGGCGCCCTTTTTATTGACATGCGCAGGCTTAATCGCATTGTGCGCCTAGACGTACCTCGCAAAGAAATAACCGTTCAAGCAGGATCTACCTGGCGCCACATTCAAGAGGCGATCGATCCCAAGGGCCTCTCTCTTAAAATCATGCAGACCTACTCTAATTTTACGGTAGGAGGATCCCTTAGTGTGAACGTACACGGACGGTATGTGGGTGAAGGTCCGCTTATTCGTTGTGTGAAATCCATAAAAATTATGTTGGCCGACGGGACCCTTCATATTGCAAGCCCTCACCAAAACGCTGAGCTTTTTTACGGCGCCATTGGCGGTTATGGGGGGATCGGTGTTATAGTGGAGGCAACCTTTGACCTTGCCACCAACGAGGCTATCGAGCGCACCACCAAATCTATGCCAGTCAGCGCCTATCAATCCTATTTTATAAAAGAGATTAAGGGATCAAAGGTCGCCGTTTTTCATAACGCCGATCTTTATCCCCCTGCCTATAAAAACGTACGCGCCGTCACCTGGTCCTTGACCCACAAGCCTGTCACCACCAAAGACAGGCTTGCCCCAATAAATAAACTCTCAGGCATCGAACAACTTTTTCTATCGTGGGTCACCAAGGGACATTTTGGCAAAGCCGTGCGCGAGTCCCTTTATGATCCTTACGCCTACGCGAAGAAGGTTATCGAATGGCGCAATTACGAAGCCAGCTATGACGTCGCTGGACTTGAGCCCCCCTCACGGGACAAGCTGACCTATGTTCTGCAAGAGTACTTTATCCCTGTAGAACACTTTGATCGTTTTGTGCCAAAGCTACGCCGCATTTTTCAAAAGCACCGCGTCAATGTCTTGAACGTCTCCATTCGACAGGCCCTACCTGATCCTGGATCTCTTCTGGCGTGGGCGCCGCGCGAAGTCTTTAGCTTTGTTGTTTATTATGCTCAAGGCGTCACACCGCTTGACCGAAAAGCGGTGTCTCTTTGGACAAAAGAGCTCATTGACGCTGCCCTGTCTGAGGGCGGCAGTTATTATTTGCCCTATCAGATCATTGCAACTCCCAAGCAGTTCGCGCAGGCCTACCCCGGTCACCAAACCTTCTTTGCCCTTAAAACGCGCGTGGATCCCAACTATAAATTTCGTAACAAACTATGGGACCGCTATTACACCCCCTTTGTGGAAAAAAACCGTGATTGATTTGATCCGTGCTTACCGCCAAATTGAAGATTACTTTTTCAAAGGGATCTCTTTAAAAACCCTCGACTTGAACGAGGAAGCCAACGCTTATATGACCAACATCAACTTTGTTTACGCGACAAAAAAACGAACGGCTTTGGATCACATCCTGGCCCAAGGTGCTTCGTTCTTTGATCAAGCTGGCGTGCCCTTTGAGGTCATCATCCCCCAAGACTTTTGCACGTCGTTTGTTGAGACTCATTTAACGAACATGGGATATATTCAAAAGGCCCAAGCTGTTGCGATGGTGTTTTCTTTGCAGAGCGTTCCAGCAGACCATGTGGCAAGTTTTGATGAGGACCTCATAATCAAAGCGCAAGAAGATTCCCTGGATGCGTGGGTAACCCCGTTAACGGAGGCCTTTGATGCGTCACCTGAGACTAGCAGGGGATACCAGTCCGCCCACGAACGCGCCCTTAGAAAAGGGCTTCAGCTTCACCATTTCTGCTTGTTCAAGCAAGAAAAGCCCGTCGCGTCGATCACGTTGTCTCTTTGCGGCCCTCTTGCGCGCCTCGATGATGTGGGGACCCTGCCCGCATTTCAAGGAAAAGGATATGCCACACATCTCATCCGGTATGCCTTATCACAAGCAAAACAACGCGGCGCACAGTCCTGCTTTTTAGAATCATCAGCCTCAGGGCTGAGCGTTTATGAAACACTTGGGTTTACACCCCTGTTTACAAATAATGTTTATACTCGAAACACCTAAATTCTGACCAGAAGGATCAACCCCATGCCAACAAAGCCTGACATTCATGACACAAAAATTATCAAGTGTCTCGAGGATGCGTACGCCCTTTGCGTTGAGTCCGTCACCTATCTTCCCCTAGGCGCTGATTTTCAGACGACCGTTTACCGTGTTACAACGTCCCAGGGACCATCCTATTTTCTGAAAGTGCGAAGTGGCCCGTTTTTAGAAGCCTCCGTTACGGTGCCCAAACACTTGTGGGATCTGGGCGCGCGCCATGTGATCTCTCCCCTTCCCACAAAAAACGGGAATCTTTGGGTGACGCTTGGATCGGCCAAGGCCATTCTCTATCCCTACATCGAAGGGTGCACGGGTGCCGACACACCGCTTTCAAAAGAACAGTGGAGTGCCTTTGGGGCCGCAGTCAAAAAACTGCACCTAACACGCTTTCCCAAAAACATCACCAAAGATACCCCAAAAGAGCAATTTTCTTCAACGTCCGGGGGCACCCTAAAGGATTTACTCACGTACATAGAAAGTGGGACCTTTGAAAAACCTGTTGCCGCAAAGACGGCCATGTTCTTGCAATCGAAAAGCGCTGAGCTTCTTGATGTCATCCGTAAAACAGAGGATCTCGCGCAGAGACTGAAAAATAGCCCTTTTAATTATGTTCTATGTCACGCTGATCTTCATGGATGGAACTTAATGATTGATCAATGCGGCGCCCTTTACGTCGTTGATTGGGACACGTTGATCTTTGCCCCAAAAGAGCGCGATCTGATGTTTATTGGGGCAGGTATTTGGGACAGCATCCTCACTTGGACAGAGGAAGAAACGCTTTTCTATGAAGGGTACGGGCAAGTCTTCCTTGATCAAGAAGCGCTGTGCTATTACCGGTTTGAGCGCATCCTGAACGATATCAAAGAATACTGTGATCACATCTTTGTTTCAGGTGACACCGACGATGCGGCGCTTTCGCAGTCCTTCGACTATTTAGCGTCGAATTTCCGCCCTGCCGGCACCTTGGCACGGGCGTATGCGTCCTGGACGTCTTGATTATGACGCCTGCCTTTTCTCGTGAAGCATTTAAAGGAAAATGCCGCCTGAGACCTCGATGCGTTGCCCGTTAATCCAACCAGCCTCGTCAGACAAAAGGCAGGCTACCGCCCCACCAATGTCGTCCGGAAGCCCGACACGCCCCAGCGCCGTTGACCCCGCAATCATCTTGTTTATATCCTGGTTATCTCGCACAGTGCCGCCACCAAAGTCTGTTTCAATGGCACCAGGGGCGATGGTATTGACGGCAATGCGCCTGGGGGAAAGCTCTTTTGCCAAATACCGGGTAAACACCTCAACGCCGCCTTTCATCATAGCGTAAGCCGCATAGCCTGGGTTACTAAAGCGCGCCAGCCCCGATGAAATATTCACGATTCGGCCGCCGTCCTTGATGAGTGGTAAAAGCGCTTGGGTCAAAAAGAAGGGCGCCTTCAGATGTGCGTCGACCATCAGCTGAAACTGGATGGGTGTCGTCTGGGCAATCAGGGCGTGCGTGCCCATGCCCGCATTGTTCACAAGATAATCAAAATCCGTGCGGCCCCACGTGTCTTGGAGTCTTTGTTTGAGGGTGGTCGCAAACATTTCAAAACTTTCTGCCTTTGTGACGTCTAATTGTAAGGACGCAGCTTTTCGTCCCTTCGCTTCTATGGTTTTGACAACCTCCCGCGCAGCCGCCTCCTGGGCGTGATAGGTCAGAGTCACATCAACGCCTTTATCCGCCAGGTGGCACGCCATACTTTTACCAAGACCGCGACTTCCCCCTGTTATGAGTGCAATTTTCATGGAATGCTCCTTTTTGAATCCAAGTCTCCTATTATTTCAGAAAAGCGTCAAAGTCAGCAAGATGAACCTTAACCGGTTCCTAAGAAGAATTTACTATGGTTATTTGTTTTCAAAGTGTGACAATACGCTCATAGAGCCTCAAACTAGTGACGCGCATCCTTAAGGAGACAATTTTTTAAGATGTTTTGTTGAATATGCGCTCGTTAACTTATACGATAAGAAATATAAAAAATGGTAAAAATAGTTACATGCTTTCTTGGCTCACATTCATCTGCATTATCGTGATTTTGCTGTCTCTTGATTTAGGCATTTTCCATAAAAAAGACCGCGAAATTGGCTTTAAGGAAAGCCTGGCGATGAGTGCATTTTATGTCCTGACCGGCGTAACTTTTGGTCTGTGGATTTGGCACATACGCGGGTTTGACGCGTTTGCCTTGTTTATCACAGGATTTCTTGTTGAGAAGTCTCTTTCCCTTGATAACATTTTTGTGATTTCCATTATTTTCTCTTCTCTTTCTATTCCCTTGAAATATCAGCACCGTGTTCTTTTTTGGGGCATCTTAGGCGTGATTATCTTAAGAGGAATTATGATTGGTCTTGGCGCTCAAATTATCAGTCAATTTCATTGGGTTTTATATGTATTTTCTGCCTTTATGCTTTTGACAGGCATCAAAATGTTTTTTGTACCCGAAAAACCTTTGGACCCTTCTAAAAACCCCGTATTACTTTGGGCGCGTAAACATTTTAATATGACAGAAGCGTTACATGGACAAAGGTTCTTCGTTCATCAAAATGATCCCCAAACTCAAAAAAGAAAGCTCTTTGCTACGCCCCTGTTTATCGCACTCATAACGATTGAATGCCTTGACTTAGTGTTTGCTATCGACAGTATCCCTGCCATTTTTTCCCTCACTCAAGACACATACATTGTCTACACAAGCAATATTTTTGCCATACTTGGCCTAAGAGCCCTTTATTTTGCCTTAGCAGCCCTTATTCCAAAATTTTACTATCTAAAGTATGCGTTAGCCGCCATTCTCATTTTCATTGGCTCAAAGATATTTATCGCTGATACGTTTGGTATCATGAAAATCCCTCCCGTGTTATCCCTAAGCGTCACCCTTGTGCTTTTGGGGACTGGCATTGTTGCTTCTTTTATAAGAGACAGACACAAGAAAGCATAATATTTATCATGTTAAACTCACTATCCGTACCTTTTAAGAAAATCCTCTCTTCAAAATCCTGGAATCCCTTTATCACTTTCATGATTTTGTTCAACACACTTATTCTTGGTATGGAAACATATCCAGGACTTATGAAAGATTACGGCAACATCCTCACATTCATAGATCAAGCCATTTTGATCTTTTTCATCGTTGAGCTTCTGATTCGCTTCATCGCCCATGGAGGAAATTTTCTAAAAGATCCTTGGTCGCTCTTTGATCTATTCGTTGTCACCATATCACTTTTTCCCGCTCAAGATGCGTTTAGTGCTTTGCGCGCAGCAAGGGCTCTTCGTGCTCTTCGTTTGATCTCTGTTTTTCCTAAATTACGAAAAGTCATTGAAGGATTAGTTATGGCAATCCCTGGGATCTGTGCCATTGCAGGTGTTATGGCCGTGATCATGTGTGTTTTTGGCTTAATTGCAAGTAAGCTTTATGGCCCATATTATCCAGAGTGGTTCGGAAATCTTCATCTCTCCATTTTTAGCTTATTTCAAATCATGACTTTGGAAGGTTGGCCCGACATCGTGCGCACTGTCATGACACAAAAGCCTTTCGCATGGGTATTCTTTGTGACTTATATTCTGATTGCAACTTTCAGTGTACTGAACCTTTTTATCGCTGTTGTCGTTGACGCCATGCAACGCAATCATCAAGATGAACCTGATATACACCATGCACAACAAGCTCATATACAAAAGCAATTAGACGCCATTCTTTACGCCGTCACAAAAAAATAGTTTTTTATCTAGCCCCTTACCCATTTTGCTTATCTTTATCCCTCCCTGCCTTTATAAAACCCTCTTTTTAAATTTAGGGAATTTTAGCAAGAATGGTCACACTTTGTTTGTCTCACACGGGTAGGGTATGGGTAAGAGTTCAAAACAATTACGGCCATGGACTATCAAAAGCGTCTTGCGCGTGTCATCGCGTATATCGCTCAACATCTAGATGATGAGATGACACTGGAAGAACTAAGCCAAATTGCCTGTTTTTCACCGTATCACTTTCACCGCCTTTTCAAGGCGTACACGGGCATGCCGTTGCATCAGTACGTTTTGTGGTTACGGCTTAAACGGGCGGCGCATCAGCTGATTGTGGAGAAAAAAAGACCCGTTCTTCATATTGCTTTGGACGCGGGATTTGAATCAGCTCAGGCCTTTGCCCGGGCCTTCAAAAAAAGCTGCGCTTATACCCCGCAAACGTTTCGCCGCCTTGGCAGTCTTGAGGCGTAGGAAACGCCTCTTTTTGTTTTACCCCCAACCCCTGATGAAGTGATGATGAACGTATCCATAAAACACTTTCCAAAGATTCGCTTAGGTGTGATGACACACGTCGGCGATCCAAAAAAATTAGGCCAAACGGCAGATCGCCTTGTCGCCTGGGCCAAAACCCAGCGAACAGACCTTGGTCCCAAACCCGATGAAACCTTTGGGATCGCCCCCGTTGACCCCCTGCAAGTGGCGCCTTATGATTTTCGCTTTGATCTAGGGATCACAATCCCCGATACTTTTGGGTGTCAGGGTGAGATAAGCGAGATCATCCTGCCAGAAGGCGCCTATGCTGTCACCTTATACAAGGGACCTCGTGACCGCATTGGTGAAATCGTCAACGCGCTTTATCAAAAGTGGTGCCCGACATCAGGCAAAGAGCTTGGCGATTTTCCTTGTGTCTTTTACTATCACAACTTTGACCACGAGGTGGCAGCGTCCGAGCATTTGACGGAAATCAGATTGCTTTTAACGTCATAAAAAGGTGAACGTACGCGCGTTTACTATCCTTTGAGACGCGCGTAACAAAAGCAGTCGGCCGTGTGATCATTGACAAGGCCGACCGCCTGCATATACGCGTACATGATGGTCGAGCCCACAAAACTCATGCCGCGCTTTTTAAGGTCTTTTGACAGCGCGTCTGATTCTTTGGTCGTGACAGGCACGTCCGTCATCGTCTTGCGGCGTCCTTGTAAGGGACTACCTCCTACAAAGGACCAGAGATATGCATCAAAGGATCCAACCTCTTTTTGAATATCTAAAAAAACACGGGTATTTTGGCGTGCGGCGTTAATTTTAAGCTTGTTTCTGATGATGGCAGGATTCTCTCGTAATGCCTCAAGGTCCTCATCCCGCATATGGGCGACTTTTTCGGGCACAAATCCCAAGAACGCCTGACGGTATCCCTCACGCCGCCTTAGGATCGTCTCCCAGCTGAGGCCGGCCTGGGCGCCCTCTAAGATCAACATCTCAAAGTGTTTTTGATCATCATGGACGGGCACGCCCCACTCGCCGTCGTGATACGCCACATAAAAGGGTTCTCTCGACACTGCCCACCCACAGCGCTTAAGGGGGTCATGGGTCATTTTTTATTCCTTTCCTAATGCACAAGCATCCAAAGGGCCATGGCGGCCATTCCCACATCCTCCACCACTGTCAGCGTCGACATGGGTAGGGTTAAGGTGGTCCCAAGACACGCACACTTGATGGCTTTTTTATTAAAAAGCGCCTTAATGACGCCGATACTGCTAAAGACCATTAAGACCAACGTCCCCCATAACGCCGCATGAATCTGCCAATCAAATAAATACATAAGACCAAGGGCTAACTCAATAAAGGGATAGAGGTATCCATAAAGCGGTAACTTCTTTGCCAGAAAATCATAGGTGCAATAGGCTTCTTTAAACCCCTTTAGGTCAAAAAGCTTAAAGGTACCAAAAACTAAGAAAAAGCCCGCCATAAAGTGCGTCATCCAATAGGAGGCACCTCCCTTGAAACTAACAATAGCGAGCATACCTATAATAAGAAGAAGCGGCCGGTAGGTTGAAAGCCAGGTGCGCATACTCTTAAAAGAAAAGACCCTTTGATCCGTGACAAGCTTGTAAGGCCCCTGCTTTGACAAAAGCGCATTCAGGTCGTCAAGCTCTAAGAGAGGATCCTTTGAAAATTGAACGACCGGAGGTGAAAGCGTCACCTGAACGCCTTCATCGTACGGATGCAACGCGTCTTTTATTTTATCCACACACGCCTGACAGTGCATCCCTTGAACACGGTAATGCGTCGCCATCACATCCTCCTTGCGCATCTCTCTACCTTCTTCTATTATACCCCCCAGGGGTATACAAGCAAGGAATATCGCTAATCTATGACACATCACCCAAAGTATGCGTCCCTTGCAAAACGCATCCATGGTCAAGTGGGAGGTATCGTGCGCATGATTGAAGAAGGACAGTACTGCCCCGATATTCTCATGCAACTCAAAGCCGCCCGTGCGTCCTTGCGGACCCTCGAGGGGCGTCTTTTGCAGCAGCATTTAGAAACCTGCGTCCAGGAGGCGTTTTCCAATGGCAACAAATCCGAGATTGATACAAAAGTACAAGAGCTTGTGAGCCTTATGAAGCGTTACGATGATGATGGGCCTCTGTCAGGAGAAACGCTGTGATGACCGCTCCTTATGTCCTGACGCTGGGCGGTCTTCATCTGACTTTTTATGGTCTTTCTGATCCCCATGCCTTCGATGCGTGGGATCAAGGATGGTGCCATGTGAAGATGATTTGCCAAGAAGAAGGAGCTCATATCAAGGTAACAGGCAGCCTCTTGCATCTTGTGGATCTAAAGGCACTCCTCGACTGCCTGACTCTTCTCTTAATCACAAATGAGCCGATCCAAACATGGGAAACCCTCGAAGAACATCTTATGATTCGATTTGAGCAAAATCATTTAGGCCATTTAACCGTCACGGTCCACATTACCCCTGACCCCCATCGCCAGCAGCACACCTTTTACTTTGAATTGGACCAAACATATTTGCTTCCTCTAAAAAGCACCCTTTCGCAATTTATCAAAGACTTTGACATAACAAAAAATGACCTCTAGCCTTGTTCTTGTTTTTTAAAGGAAATCACCTATGAACTTTCATCGTTTTTGCCTTTCTTTATTCCTTGGCTTTATAATGTCAGACACACTTTCTGCTTCTGCCTCTCTTGTGGACCCCCTTTTTAGTGAGACTTTTGGTGATGCTAAAAGACCTGCTGTTTTGTTGAATGCAGGTGCAGGATCCTTAGGTCTTACGTGGCCTGATCTCTTTTGTGAAGAATTGTCTCAAAAAGGCTATTTTGTTATTTGATATGATTACCGGGATACGGGAAAGTCTCAGCACCTCTCCTATGACGCGCGGCCCTATAGTGCCTTAGATCTCGCCCTTGATAGTGTTGACATTCTCCGGCGAAACGGTGTGACACAGGCTGCTTATGTCGGCTTTTCCATGGGTGGACAAATCGCGCAAATCGCTGCTGCCTATTTGCCAGGACACGTTACCCACACCATTCTTATGGGTACCTCGCTGGATTTTGAACCTGGTTTTTTAGCCTTAGAGGGCAAACCCTCCAAAGAGGGGCTTTCCTCTCCTTGCAAAGACTACGTTACATGGGTTACTGAGCCCCTGAATCCCACAGCCCTTTCTCCAGAAGAACGGCTTAACCGTTATATAAAAACGTGGTGGCATTTGGATGGTCGACAAACTGATTTTGACGCTGCTTTTTTTGAACACCAAGGACAAAGCATCTTTGCCTTAACAGGGGCCGACGACCCTTATCCCACTCACGCCCGGGCCATGAAGGCATCTTACAATCAACATGCCCATGCGCCTCAACAGATGAAGTGCCCGACCCTTATTATTCAAGGCGCTCTTGATCCTGTCTTTCCCCTCGATCACGCAGACCCCCTACACAACAAGATAAAAGGATCAGAACTGATTGTATGGGACGATTTTGGATACGCCCTTTCTCCCAGGCATTTCAAGAGGATGATAGAAGCCATCGATCTTTTTATCCAAACGCGCCCGTAATCACTGGACAAAAAAAAGGGACGACCCTAGGGTCGTCCCTTTTTAAAGTGATGTCTTCGCTGATACACTTAAGTACATGGGTGACACAAAGACAAAAATGATTCCTTACACTCTCAGGTTTTGTATGCGGCACTCACATCCCAAAAAAATAACCCAATATTGAAAAGCCCTTTTTCGGATTTTCTTTTGACATTCGTGTGTCTTTTTTTCCCCCTTCAATTTTAAATTAGTCATAGTTAACTGCATTATCTAGAATAATCACATTATATAAAAATAAATCTATCCGACACAATAAAATAAAATTGATTTATTCATATAAAATTGACATAATATACAGATGCTTCTCATAAAATTCTCAAAGGAATGACTTATGAGCATATCAACGATCTCCCCCGAAATTTTGCGTCATCTAGATCCTGGCAAATACCTCATTTTAGACGTGAGAACACCTATGGAGCATGCAGAAAAGCGCCTAAAACGCCCGCATCAGCATGTTCCCCTTGATGTTTTAAATCCCGTTGATTTCATGATAAAAAGTGCAGAAAACTCCACCACAAAGATTTACCTTTTATGCCGCACCGGACAAAGATCTAAAGTCGCGGCCGAAAAGTTTCTTGTACACGGCTATGATAATATTTTTGTGATTGAAGGAGGCATCGTCGCCTGCGAAACATGTGGCCATGACATGGAAGGATACAACAGCCCCAATCGTCTAATCACAGAATCTAAAACGTATCCAATCCCTCTCGAAAGACAAGTGCGGATTGCGGCGGGAGCTTTTGTCGCCATCGGCGTCGTGCTGTCACTTCTTGTAAATATATGGTTTTGTCTTATTTCTTTGTTTGTAGGATGTGGTCTTATTTTTTCTGGGGTTACTGATCGCTGTGGTATGGCGCTTATTTTAACCAAAGCTCCTTGGAACAAAGTGGCAAAATCTATACCTGATACACACGTGTCAACTTCATAAAAGTTCTGCAAAAATCAAATGAGGCATGTTCGATTTTAAAAAGAAAACGGGACGACCTAGGGTCGTCCCGTTTTCAAATGGTGTCTTCGTTTTTAGAACCAAGTAGATGGACTAAACAAAGACCAAGACTTTGTAGGCGCTTCGACTTTTTTGTTCAAATCTAGATTATCTAGGATTGAATCAACATCAGAACCAGAAGCTTCTTCGTCAGACTCGTAACCAGCAATTTTCCATTCTGCCTTTTCGATAGACGCATTCACCTTGCGAAGCTCAACTTTCTTAAGCTTCAACTCTTCATTCAGGCTCTTAATCGTCACTTCGACAGCTTTCTTTTCAGAACGCTTCAAAGCACCTGATTTGTAATCAGAAGCCTTTTGAGCAAGTGTTTGCTCAAGCGTTTGAACCAAAGCAGAAAGCTCTGCTTGTGTCGCTTGCAACGCTGTAAGCTTTTTCTCAGCCTTTTCAATAAGCGTATCAGCATGTTCACTCACATGAGCAATCCGAGCCTTTTGAGCCGCATCATGTTCATTTTGTGCAGCCTTCACCAAAGAAGCCTTTTCTCTGATTTTTGAGGAGAGTGCATTCTTTTCCATGTACAAGCCGTTCATTTCTTTAGCTTCAGCGCTCAAACGGTCCATAGACTTCTTTGCAACGTCATAGTAAAGACCCATGGAGTGAGTTGAGAATGGTACATACCAGTTCTTTGAAAAGAAGGACTGTTCCATGCAAAGATCAACGCCTGCGTGCTTTGAGTTAAAAGTTCCCAAAACAATGGCTGGTACCATGTCATACTTGTTCCATACACGAACAATGTTCCCTTTACCCATGTTGTTTTCAAAGGTCTCGGCTGACTCCTTGTCAAATACACGGGGCGATGCCATGCTAAGACACCTTACATCTGCGTCCGCGTAACCATGTCCCTTTACAGAAACAGTTTTAACATGGTTTGCAAGTACTTGTGCCATTCCACCGCCGAGGCTGTGACCTGTTACCGTGATCTTAGGCGCTGCTTTACCTTGATCTTGACACTCTTGAAGAAGCTTATCAAGGGCAGGCACAAAGCTTCTAAGACCTTGCTTTGCAAGATTCAATACCCCTTTGTGTACGTTAAGACCTTGAGCAAAACCAAGTTCTGCGTCGGACATACCGCCCCAAAATTGCAAGTTATTCACCCAGTCCATACCGGACTTTGAACCTGCCACCGCAAGAACAACTTCGTTCTTTGTCTCGTTGACAAGAAGCGCGCCTGAGAATTCTTTACCGCTACGATAGAAAACACTCTTTACTTTAAATCCTTGGAAGTCACCTCTTCTGAAGAGATCAAGGCTTTCAAGTTTCTTGGCGTGCACGTTGTCTTCAGACGTATCAATGTTCATCAAGTTATCGATTTTGTCACGAATGGCATTCTTGACAGCAGCAATATACAACAAACGACTTTCTAAGGTTTCTCCTGGAAGTTCGCTTACTGTATCAAGCGTCATCAAATGGTTAACGGCCTTTTGAAGATCAATGGGATCAATGATTTTCTTTGATGTGACTTGCTTTTCAAGCTTAACAACCTCTTCAAGCATTACTTCCCACGTTTTTGCTTGCTCTGCTTTTACACGCATTGCGCTTTTGTTTTGCTCAGACAGTTCTTTATCATTAGCAAAAAGATAGATCGACGCGCAAAGACGTGCATAATCGGAGACGATCTCAGCACCGTTCTCGCCTTCTAAAAGCTGGCGGATCAGATCATTTTCTCCATATTGATCAAAGCGGTACTTGTCATGAAAACCAGTGTACTTGTTTCCGCCTTTTTCTTTCAGCTCTTTTTCAACGTCTGAAAGACGTGACTTCATCAGCTCTAGCTCTTCTTCGTGATTAGAAAGGGCACTTTGCTTTTTTTGAAAGTCGTTTTCAAATGCCTTGTACTCACTAACCTTTGTGCTGGCAAAAGACATAGTCAAATCCTGAGACATCGCTGTCATCGAACGCGCAACACTCACGCTCTCATCAAATTCTGGATTCGCGCGAACCACGTCAAAGCTCAGAGTCAATGCCAAGGCTGATGAACCCAAGGCGAAGGCCAGAATCTTTTTCTGGATGTGTTTTTTACCGTATGTCATTTAAAACTCCTAAATATTACGATTTGTCAAAAACCATACTCTGTATATAAGGAGATTTGTCAAAATTATCAAATGCAATTTTTGCAAAGTCAGGTTGCACGGCAGTATTAGAGAGTATAACTTACAATTTTAGGGATTTTTGCCAAGCTTTTTCAAAGTAGCCTGAAGGTCTTTAAAGTCAAGAGGTTTTGAAATAAAGGCAGACGCCCCCCCTTTTTCAGCAAGTTGAAGGCTTTGAGCGTCACTATATGCAGAAATAATAACGGTTTTAATGCCGGGGTATTTTTCTTTTATCTTTTGCAAGAGTTCAAATCCCGACATCTGAGGCATATTTACATCAGTCACAAGAATATCAATGTTTGTGCCTTGTTCGATGCAAGAAAGCGCTTCATATCCATTCCTTGCAAAGAAAAATTGACACTCGCCGGATTGTATTTCCTTGCGAAATCTTTGCTTTGTTAAGATATCAATATCTTCTTCATCATCAACAATAAGGATATTTGTTGTGTCCATTTGCTCGTTCTCTGACACGAAACGCCCCCTTTTTTTACGGTCATAGTATCTTAAAATCTCCGCATCGCAAGGCAAAAACTAAAAATTTGTTAATTTTTGTTAGAATTTCTATCTCCTGTTCTGTTTTGTAGATATGATGGTCACGCACTATTAATTAAGAGAAACACACATGTTAGATATCCTTGCTAAAGCCTGCCTTTTTGTCACCAGCGAGTACTTTGTCATTGCCTTTGTATCGGTGGGGTATCTCACCTATAAAAAACCAATCTTTGCACGGGCACTTTTTTTGCTTTTATTTACCATGCTCCTCAATCCATATCTGAAATCTCTTTTCGAGATCCCTTTGAACCCCTGTCTCCAAAAGACCGGGTGGGCTTTCCCAAGCGGCCATATGCAAACAACCTTTAGTCTATGGGGGTGGCTTATTTGGGAGATCAAACGCAAAGATTTTGCGCTTTTTGGGGTTCTTCTCATCACGGCTGTAGGGGGATCTCTTCTGCACTTCCAGTATCATAACCTTTTAGACTTGGGAGGGGCTGTGGGGTTCGGCGCCCTCACACTCTTGATCTACAAAGCAGCCTGCACGTTTCTTCCCCCCAAAAACCATCCATATCTTGGCACGATGATGGCGGCTCTTGGACTTGTCTTAATTTATCTGACACCGGAGAACCTTCCACACATGTGGATTGCAGAAGGGGCTCTTGTAGGTTTTTCTTTGGGCTGGGGCGCCTATCACAGATGGGACCGAGATTCTTGGACCTTCAAAAAACGCTTTACTGTCGCAACCGCTTTTATTGGAATTGTAGGATTATATCTCGCGACGATTCCTCTAAAAGCACTCATTAGTATCGAAGGCTTCAACTTTATTAGGTTCTTTGCTGTCGCCCTTTGGGTCAGTTACGGAGCCGAAGCCGTGGTTCACGTCATCCACAAGCGCACAAAACGTTTGTAGGATGAAAAAAGCCCTTAGAAAACATTCTCTTAGGGCTTTTTATAGAATGGGAGGCCCGAAGACCGCTAAAGAACGTCAACATCCACTGAAGGCTGGTCACGTTGGGTAGAGCCCGACTTGGGATGCGTCTCCTTCATGAACTTTAAAAGAAATAAGGAAATAATCAAACACATGGGCAAAATCATCAACGCAAAACGGTAGTCTGCCACGGAATATATGGGGACACCGTCATTGTACTGGCCATCCCAATTTAAATCGATGAGCCAGCCAATAAAAGGATGAAGGGCGCCTGTGAGCATCACGATCATATTCACAAAAGCGGTCGCAACGCCGCTCATATTGCGTGGCATAATTTCGCAGATCACAGCAAAGGTCAGGACTTTGGCTGTATAGAAAAAGCCTGCCAAGAAAAATAGGACATAAAAAACATAAATGGAGTGACCCGGATAGAACAGAATGCCGAGGTAAATAAGAAACGTCGCCAAAGATCCAATGACCATGGGGAAACGCCTATTGGACATCATATCTGACATCGCTGTAAAAACAGGACTTCCCACTGCGGCACCCAGAAACATGGCCGTATTGACAGAAGCTGCCACCTTTTCATCGACAAGGGCCGCTTTTCCAACAAATTGCACACCCCACGCATCGCCAATGATGGTGATGGGCATGTACATCAAGGTTCCATAAATGGCAATGACCCAAGCTTGACTGTTTGTGGCAAGCTCCTTGATATCGTGCCAGGGATGCCTATTCTCGAGAAACGGTACCGCTTCTTTTGCGTGCGACTGATCGTCTGAAGGGCTCCTGACAAGTAAGTAGCAAGCAACGCCCACACCAAGACCCACAACACCAAGAATTTGATAGGTTTCGCGCCATCCAATGGCATCGACAAGCATACTTAAGGGCGTACCGCCCATACTGGCCCCCAAGGTGCCAAACACCATGGTAAGGGCAATGACTTTTCCTAGTTTAACGGGCTCGAGCCAAAGGGTTCCAAGTTTAAGCGTCCCAATAAGACCACACGCTCCGCCAGCACCAATAAGGAACCGCGCTGCAGACGCGACAAATAGACTGTTGGTTGCGGCAAAAGCAAAACAAGAAAGCCCTAAAAGAAGTCCGGCTCCAGCTAACAGGATCCGAGACCCCAACCGGTCCATGGTAATCCCCAGGGGAAGCTGCATGCCCGCATACCCCCAAGAATAGAAACCCACCACCGTGCCAAAAGCCAAGGCATCAATCATGAACGTTTCCATCATCTCGTTATTCATCACATTGGGGGAAACACGTAAAATAAACTGATACGCATAGAAAAAGGCGCCGCATGAAATCATGAGCCATGCACGTCCTTCGTCTTTAAAGGTCGCGCGCAACATCTGCCAAAAGCTCTTCTTTTCCGTCGTCTCTTGGGAAGAAGATCCCTCTAAGTTAGACGAAGCAGCATTTGTTTTTGTTTCTTTTAATTCTACCATTGTTCCTTCTTCTGCTGTCCAATTCGATTAGAAAAACTTTCCCAACTTATCTTTTATACCGCGTCATGAGGGACTTGTCAAAAACCTATGACTTGGCAAAAGTTTTATAAAGGTGGCTGGGAAGACTCGTGGGGCACAGGCGTCAGCCGCCTTAGCAGCTTTTGCAACACACTGTAGGCCTGGTTTACGTTCTTGAGATGCTCTTCTGCTTGGCGGCATCCCTGGTTCAAATCAGGATGAAATCTTTTAGCAAGCATCTTGTACCGCGTTTTAAGAACTTCTTGGGTTAAGGGATACGTGAGATCCAAAACCGCAAGCGCTTGGGTTTCCTGGGAATCTAGGATTCCCTGGCCACCTCGAAATGTCTTGCCAAGCAAACTCTCGACATCGTCAAAGGACGGGATGTAATAGGAAAATTTACCTTGGGAAAAGGGCCAGGACGGCCTTTGCCAGGTGACGTCCTCCCGGCGACTTGCCTCGATCTCGTCTTCTTTCATGTGGGCATAATAATTCCAAGAAGCATTATAAAGGCGCACATGTTCAAGACAGAACCAATACCGATCTTGAAGACGCTCGGGCGATTTGGGCGCTGGATAAAGCCCTTCAAGGGCACACCCTTCCTGCATACAGTGCGTTCTTCCTACCGTTTCCGATTCCTCGAAAAAGGGATGAAGCTTATATCTGCCACGCATGGGAAAAAGGGCCCGCGCTAAAAGTTACGCGCCGCTTTCAAGGAAGCGGACGACGTCAAGTGCCGCCATACATCCTTGTCCTGCAGCCGTCACCGCTTGTCGGTAGACCTTGTCTTGAACGTCGCCGGCCGCAAACACACCTTCAACGTTCGTTTTAACAGAGCCAGGAGGGCACTGAATATAGCCTTCTTGGTCCATATCAAGTTGCCCCTTAAAGATGTCTGTAGCGGGCTTGTGTCCAATGGCCACGAAGATTCCTTCAACGGGTAGAACTTTTTCCTGGCCGGTCGTCACATGGCGGAGTCTTGCCCCCGTAACCTGACGGGGATTTTCCTTTCCTTGCACCTCTTCCAAAACATGATCCCAAACAAGCTCGATCTTGGGATTTTCAAATAGTCTTTCTTGGAGGATTTTCTCGGCACGCAGGGTCTGTCGGCGATGCACCAGATATACTTTACTTGCGTGGTTGGTCAGATAGATCGCCTCTTCCACGGCCGCGTTCCCGCCCCCAATCACGGCAACTTCTTTTCCGCGAAAAAAGAATCCGTCACAGGTGGCACACCCAGAAACACCAAAACCGCGATATTTTGTTTCGCTCTCAAGCCCTAACCAAAGAGCCTGGGCGCCTGTGGCAATCACGACGGTGTCAGCACTATACCGATCACCGGACGCGGCCACACACACAAAGGGTCTTTTGGAGAAATTGACCTCGACGATATAGTCGTGGACAATTTTTGTCCCCACATGGTGGGCTTGGTCTCGCATTTGCTCCATGAGCCAAGGGCCTTGGATCGTTTGGGCAAAACCCGGATAATTTTCAACGTCCGTTGTCACCGTCAGCTGACCACCTGGCGTCATGCCCGCCACAAGAATGGGTTGAAGATTGGCGCGCGCCGCGTAAATGGCGGTCGAATACCCCGCAGGTCCTGAGCCAATAATGAGCAACCGCGTGTGCACTTCAGTCATTTTGTGATCCTTACCTAAAAACCAAACATGTGATCTAAACACAAACGCCCTTGGGTATCAACAAGACCGTGATACCCAAAGAGCCTACATGTTGTATCTCTGATAATAACATAAGCATTTTTGCCAGCTTTTTGTAGATGGTCACTGGAAAAAATATCTTTGAGCGTCCAAAATCTTGATCCCCCACAAGGAATTTCGATTTTTTCTGTAGCAACACTTTCCCCGCGTGCGTTATGAAGTGTCAAAAACGTCTCTGACATAGGATGCCACACCGTTGAGGCAGGGTAAATCAAATGGCAAAGGGCCATGGTCCCATCCGTGCCTGTGGGCAAGAAAAGACGAGTTGTCAGCCCTGGAGGGGCACCTCGATAGGAATGGGGCTGACTTTTATAGGTCAGGGCCGTATTATAAATATGCCCCCCAAACGAGCTTTCTGTTTGGTGACCAGCATTTTCATACCTAAAAAGGCCATGGAGCCATCCATCGGCCTCGTCACCTGCCTCAAAATCATAAACAAGCTCCATGTGACCGTACCCCAGACCCGCTTTGTCCGGAAGACCCGCCAAAAGCTGATTCACCACAACCGCCACACTGTCTGAACGCTTGAGGCACCCCAGGCGGTGTTCTGCCATTTCATGGCCGTCCGCGTCATAGATCAAAAGCGCCACCGGCAGCGTCACCTGAGACCTTGCCATAGGGGTGGGCAGAACCTCGCTTTGCCATTCACGCCACGGTAAAAGAGGGGCCGGCAGAATAAATCCCTTTCCAAAGAGGGGCGAAAGCGTTTTTAAAACGGGGTCAGGGGCAAGATTCGTGCGCTCCACATTGGCATGGGCAATACGACGACACGTACCGCGAATGACCTCGTAGCGGGGGCGCACAAAGTGTTTGCCTGCGAAAATCTCGATTTGGCTTGGCCAGTGCAAAGTTGGCATTAAGGCCTTAATGGAAACACCCACACTGCCAAAAGGGGGTACTTCTTGGTCCAAGGACACACTTTCTTGGTCCCGACCCATGGGGTTGAATTTAACGACGCCCTTGGAGATGGGGCACGGGTGGCTGTTTTGCACCCAAAAAATTACGTCTTCATCGGCTCTTGGTGCCGGAAGCCCTGCATAATAGTCAGCTGGCCAAGCGTTCGCGTCATGGGTACATGACAAAACATTGCCATCATCGCTATAGATATCAAGGCCGTACTTCACAATATCGTGTCCGGCGGCCCCCACCACATGCAAAAAGACCTGGCCACAGAAATCACCCAATCCAAAACGCGTGCGGATCTCTTTGCTGTCAAGCACAAACGATTCTCCTGCATGCGTAAGAGACTCGTCCCAGGTCACGATCTCGGCGCCGGCCGCGTCAAACAGGCGGCACCAAATCTTGACCGGCTTTTGGCTATAACCTGTCCAGTAGTTGGCGGTGGCAAGGCGCGTATGAAGCCCCTCTTCGTCTCGAAAAAAAGCAAAGTTTGTCGCAAAGTTTAGGGGATCTAAGTATTTTTTGGGATTGGTCAGAAGCGCGTCGTCAACCTTCATCTCCCTCAAAGAATACACCGCAACATTCCTCGGTAAGAAAGGGGTCAGATGAGAAAGCAATACCTCTTCATCAAAGGAGAGGATAAAAAGTGCTTGAGGCGGGTTTTCTCCCAGCTGCGTGATAGGCCTTGCCGCGCGCCCTAAAAGGGGGGCGCCAATCGTCTCAAATTTCTGCACATAGACATCACTGACGTTGAGACGTGCTAAAGAATGAATCTCGTTAAAGGGCACAAGCCATCCTTGAGGATCATACAAGGCCACTTTTTCATAACGCCCTAGTTTGGTTAAAAGGGCCTTGATCTTAGGGGCCGCCAAAGGATGCCCCACAGCCTTAAAAAAGCTTTGGCCACCCGTGAGATTGTCAAAGGTTTCAATCTTTAGCATGATCGTCTCTTTCTGACTTGCTCTTAGGCGCCGGCCACAAACTGCCTAAACTTTTGCCACCACGAGGCAGGCTGAGGCGTGCGCCCCTCAATATAACCTTGCATCATTTCAAGAACCTCATGGTGATCCCACTCCGTGCCGCCCGTCATCTGACCCACAAGATAACCCTTGCGGTCAAGAACATACGTCGTGGGAAGCCCCTTGATCCCAAGGGCATGGCTACTGCCTTCGTCTTTATGCTCAAAAAATAGAGGCAGTCTTGTTTGATCATAGCTCGAGAACAACTTGAGCGCC
Organism: Alphaproteobacteria bacterium; assembly: GCA_013911655.1. Lineage (GTDB taxonomy): Bacteria > Pseudomonadota > Alphaproteobacteria > Caedimonadales > UBA1908 > JACESU01. Next base: position 32,592 of record JACESU010000001.1, on the reverse strand, counting down.
GCTTCTTTGTTTTGAGGATCTTTGCACACCGCAATCACCACGAACTGATCTTCGGGAAAGGACTGCGCCAAATTATTCAAGGACGGCATTTCTTTCACACAAGGAGGGCACCACGTCGCCCAAAAGTTGATGACAACAATCTTTCCCTTGTAATCACTGATGCGGTGCGTCTTGCCCTCGGCGTCCAGCATGGTGAAATCGATGACTTGAGTGGGATCAACGGTTTTGTAACGCAGCAACTGGGCATTTGCTGCGTTAAACCCCATCACCAACCATAGTGCAACAAAAAAACGTAAAACGTATCTCATGGGTTGTCCTCCGCTTTATTTCTGATAGCCTAATGCATAGTTCTAGAATGGGTTATACAGGATTACAATGGGTACGATAGAAAAAAGCACATTATGGGTTGTTATTTTTTGTGTGGCGGGGCTTGGAGCAGGTTGCGGACGTAAAGGCGCACCCCTTCCCCCTGAGGGCGAGCAAAACGTCTATCCACGCACTTATCCCGCACCGGATAACACACCAGGGAATTAACCCCTCATCAGGAAAAACGCTTTACTTCAAAGTGTTTTTCCTTCGCCCTTCTTTAAAGAAATCTCCCCTCACGAACAATCTTGTTTTCCACCCTTAGCTGTCATACCATTCAAAAAAAACTTGACAGGAGAGCGCACTTTGACCCACACCCCTCACCCCCTGTGGACCCCATCCCCCGAACAAATTCGTGCCGCCAACATTACCGCGTTCGTCAGTGAGGTCGAAGCACACGTGGGATGCGTTTTTTCTTCATATCACTCTTTTTATCAATGGTCCGTTGATCAAGACGCTCAGTTTTGGTCGCTTTTCTGGGATTTTTGCCGTGTAAAAGCTTCTGTAAAAGGCGAGACCTCTTTCCAGCAAGAAGCTGCGTTTGAAAAGTGCCGATTTTTCCCTGAGGCACGCCTTAACTACGCTGAAAACATGCTGCGAACACGGACAAACGCGCCTGCTATTATCTTTTGGCAAGAAAATAAAACACGCGTCCAGATGTCGTTTAACGATCTTTACGACGCCGTCTCGCGCTTTTCCCAAGCCCTTCGCCAAAGCGGTGTAAAACCCCTTGACCGCATCGCGGCCGTGGGTCCCAATAGACCTGAAATGGTGATTGCCATGCTTGCGGTCACCAGCATTGGAGCCATTTGGTCCTCGTGCTCACCCGACTTTGGCGTCCCTGGCATCGTTGACCGTTTTGGGCAAATCGAGCCCAAGATCCTGATTGCTTGTCAAGACTTTATCTATAAGGGCGTTTCTTTTGATATTGCAGATAAAATTATCGCCCTTGAAAAAGAGCTCCCGACCCTTGAGGAAATCATCCTGGTGCCAAGCCTGGATAATAGTGAGGCCTCTTTCCCCCGAAAAGTCTGTGCCTATCACGATTTTGTCGCACCTTTTACCCCCAGTGACATCACCTTTGAAATAGTCCCCTTCGATCATCCTCTTTTTATCCTTTTCTCTTCAGGGACCACCGGCAAACCTAAATGTATCGTCCATGGACATGGCGGCGTTCTTTTGCAACATCTTAAAGAGCATCAACTGCACTGTGATCTAAAACCCGGAGACCGTCTTTTTTATTACAGCACCACTAGCTGGATGATGTGGAACTGGCTTGTCTCCGCTTTGGGATCAGGGGTGACACTCCTTCTTTATGACGGCTCACCGTTTCATCCCAACCCCAACATTTTGTTTGATTATCTCGAGCAAGAAAAAGCAACACACTTTGGTACGTCGGCCAAATACATCGACGCGCTTCACAAAGCAGAGATGAGCCCTCGAAAAACCCATGATCTTAGCCACCTTCGCATGATTTTATCCACAGGCTCCCCTCTAGTCGCCGAGAGCTTTGCGTATGTCTACAAAGAGATCTCTGCCAACGTTTGTCTTGCGTCGATTTCGGGCGGTACGGATATTGTGTCGTGCTTTGCCCTTGGCAATCCTGTGGCGCCCGTTTGGCCAGGAGAGCTTCAAACAAGAGGCCTTGGTCTTGCGGTGGATGTCTTTGACGCGGAAGGCAAGCCCGTGCGCGGTCAAAAAGGCGAACTGGTGTGCACAAAACCTTTTCCTTGTATGCCGGTTTCCTTTTGGAACGATTCAGACGGCGCCAGATATCACAAGTCCTATTTCGAACACTTTCCTGGCATTTGGCGACACGGGGACTTTGTGGAATTGACCTCCCATGACGGCATTATTATCCATGGCCGTTCGGACACGATTCTCAATCCAGGCGGGGTTCGCATTGGGACTGCGGAAATTTACCGGCAAGTTGAGCAGCTAGATGAGGTCATGGAAAGCCTTGTGGTCGCCCAGCAATGGGACGGGGACGTGCGAGTCATCCTGTTTGTAAAACTTCGTGATACCGACACACTGACTGATGAGCTTCGCACAAAAATTCGTCTTCAGATTCGGGAAAATACGACGCCCCGCCACGTGCCTGCAAAAATCCTTCAAGTTCCTGATATTCCGCGCACAGCCACAGGAAAAATCGTCGAGATGGCCGTGACGGACATCATTCACGGACGCCCTGTCATTAACAAAGAGGCCCTGGCTAACCCCCAAGCGCTTTCTTACTATGAGAACTTGGACGCCCTTAAAAGTTGATCAGGGGGCACAAGATAAAGGCTAAGACATCCCTTTGTCCCAAGGTGTGTAGCCCTTGGGAAGGCGGCACAAAATTTTTTTAAGCGGTCCTTGTGTAGAACCATAAGGCCGCCATGAAGCTGGAACGTTGTTTTTGAAGGGAAACGCTCTGGCTTTTCCCCTTTATCCATGGCGTGCCACAAGTCTTGGCTTTTGCTTGCAACGATGCGCACGGTTTTACCCCAGTAAAAGGGAAAAGCTGATATTTTTTCGTAATCTCGGTACAAATAAAGCGGCATATCATACGCCTTCAAAAACTCGGCCATGGCTTTGCCAGAGAGTTGATCTTCAGCGGCTGGCATGAGGGTACCCGCAACGACTAAAAGGGTTGCCATTCCACCCCCCAGCAGCAAAGGTCTTACTCCCAGTATTCGATCGCGATAGAAAAAGCAAAGCGTGGCAACCACCGCCCCCACAAGGCTCCAAACCAGATAAAAAGTCTCCCCCGCAAAGAGGGCGACGTCTTTGGCCTGCGGCGGAAAGGGGATCAACCCTTTTAATCCGAGCCACACCCCAAGAGGCATCAACACGCCCACCAGCGCGCCCCAAAAAAAAGCGACATTTTTTCCAACGTCTCCCGTCACAAGAGGGGCCAATAAAACAGCAAGGGCTGGCATCACCGTGACAAGGTAATAATTAGCCTTTGCTCTGGAAAACGAAAAAAACAGAAAAAATACGCCAAACCAGCACAAGAAAAAAAACTTGAAAGGATCTTGTCGACTAAATTTTTCTTTGACAAATTTTGGAAAAAACAAAGTCCACGGCAAAAAATATAGCAAAAGACGAGGCAGGTAATAATAAAATGGTCCTTCGTAATAATCTTTTGGCAACCGCTTACCAAGAAACCTTAACACGTGTTCATTTACAAAGTAGAACCATGCAAAATCAACCTTCTCAAGAGTTGCCATCACATGCCAGGGTGCTGCCATCCCTAAAAACAAAAGAATCCCCAAAGGATCAAGGGGCGCAAAAAAAGACGTCCGCGCTCGCATGACAAAGGTGTAATAAAAGACCCATACAAGACCTACTAGCACAAGGGCTATGAGTCCCTTAGTCATGACCGCTAGCGCCATGAGGGCATAAAACCCTAAAAGAAATCGCCTGGTAAAATTTTCTGTCCAACAAAAAAAACATAGCAGCGCAAAAGTAAGCCACGCCGTAAAAACGCCGTCAAAGAAGACTGTACGAAAAAAAAGAACGAATCCAAGACTGGTACTGAGGATAAGAGTGGTATAAAGCCCTGATTTCTGCCCCAAGCGCCTGGCCGCAAAAAGTCCCACGCCCATGGCTGTCATGAAGCCAAAAAGTGCGGGGACAAACCGGGCGCCCCATTCATTCACCCCAAAAACTTTAAAGGAAAGGGCCATCATCCAGTAAAGAAGAGGCGGCTTTTCAATGTAAGTCAGGCCATTGAGTGTGGGGATCACATAATTACCAGAGTACAGCATCTCTTTTGCGATCTGCGCGTACATGCCCTCGTTATTGTTTAAAAGGGCGTAGCTGCCGATATCCCAAAAGAACATGAAGGCGGCAAGTGTCCCCACTAATAACCAAGGAATCATTTTTTTGAAATTGGGATTTTGCGAAATCCTTTTCATACAAATCCTCTTAAGGTCGCAACAGATCATTAATGGCTGTTTTTTCGCGAGTTTTCGCGTCCACTTGCTTGATGATGACAGCACAGTAAAGGCTGACCCCGCCTTGTGATGGTAAACATCCTGGCACCACCACACTACGGGGCGGAATCACACCGTAAGAAATCTTGCCCGAAGCACGGTCAAAAATCGGCGTACTTGCCCCAAGTTTCACCCCCATGCCAATGACGGCCCCTTCTTGCACAAGGACGCCTTCAACAATGGCACTTTGCGCGCCCACAAAAACATGGTCCTCTAGAATCACAGGCGCTGCCTGCAAGGGCTCGACGACGCCGCCAATAACAACACCGGCTGACACGTGACAGCGCTTGCCAATTTGCGCACACGACCCAACATCAGCCCCAATATCAATCATGGTCTCTTCACCCACATAGGTGCCAAAATTAATAAAGCTTGGCATCAATACGCACCCTGGCGCCACATAGCTTCCTTTGCGCACAAACGCTCCCGGCACTACGCGAAGACGTGCCTCTTTAAACCGTGCGTCGTCCCATCCCTCAAACTTGCTGGGGATCTTGTCATATCCTGGACACGGATAGGTCAGAGGTTTGTTTTCTTGCAAGCGAATATTCAAAAGGAGCGCTTTTTTCAGCCACTCTTGCACCTGCCAGACAGCGTCTTGGTAAACGGCCACGCGCGCCCGCCCGGTATCCAAGGCCTCAATGATTTCATCAAGAACCTTTGGCAGCCCTTCTTGTTGGCATGTGTGTGCATCAAAGGCAGTGTCCCATGCTTTCCCAATTAATGCCTTATAATGTTGCATGGGCCTACCTCCTTAAAATGTGACCTTAAGGGCCTCGCAGCTTACGGATGCGCCAACTTTAAGGTGAAGCCGTTTCACGGTCCCTGCCGGCAACTCAAGGGCCGCCCGAACAGGCATTTTAGAGGGAACATGGCGCAAAGAGTTTGCTTTTAGCTCTTCAAGTTGCAAAACTTTACCCGTGCGGTCTAAATAAACTAAATCAAGATCAAGAGGGGTATCTTTCATCCAAAAGGTCACCTCGCGGGTTTTAGGAAAAATAAAAAGCATCCCGTGATCTTTTGGTAGATTCGTCACGCCCATAAGGCCTTTTTTGAGGCTTTTGGGGGTCGAGGCCAAGGCTACTTGAAAAGTTTCTCCCTGTAACTTTAAAGGGTGATCAAAGGATGACGCGGCACAAAGCCCCCCCATCAGTCCCCATAATAAACATACAGCGCCCCATACGATTTTTTTCATAGAGCTAGGAACGCACTTGCTTAAGGGTTGCCTGCATCATTTCTTGAACGATGGCGTTACGCGCTAAAACGTCGGCACGCTCGTTTTCAGGATGACCGCTATGTCCCTTGACCCAAGTCCACTCCACTTGGCGCTCCCCACAAAGCTGATCAAGCTCCTGCCATAGGTCCTGGTTTTTCACAGGCGTGTTGGACGCCGTACGCCACCCGCCTTTTTTCCATTTTTCCACCCAAGAGGTCATCCCGTCCTTAAGATAGGTACTGTCTGTATAAAGCTTGACGTGGGAAGACGCGGGAAGCGTTTTAAGCCCCTCGATGGCGGCCATCATCTCCATACGGTTGTTGGTGGTGTGCGCCTCGCTGCCAGATAGCTCTTTTTCGCCTTCATGTGTGCGCACAATAACGCCCCATCCACCAGGACCAGGGTTTCCGCTGCAAGCCCCATCTGTAAAAAGCTCCGCAATGGCGGTGTGTGTGTTCATGAGGCTTTCTCCCCTACTTGATGTTATCTCTGCTTTATGCTTACCTTACACGGCGTCATTGGTAAAGAGGAAGAGACCTTGGAGAAGCCCCACTGCCCACAAAATAGTCCTTACTGCGTTGAGGTAGAAGAAGGAAAAACTTATGCGTGGTGCACCTGCGGACTTAGCCTGACCCAACCCTTTTGTGATGGACAACATAAAGGCACAGGGTATCGGTCCCATAAGTGGATTGCCCCTAAAACCGAAAAAGTCTTTTTGTGTGGCTGCAAAAGAACCGGCAAAACACCTTTTTGCGACGGGAGTCATAATGCTTAAATGTTATCGAAGACGTTAAAACAAGAAAACAAAAATAAGGAGGAAAAATGAGCACTTTCGTTAAAAATATGATCTTATCACTTACCTTTTTTGGCGTGTCTCAAGGATATGGAAAAGAGCTATCTCTTAGCTACGTTCAAGAGCATATTCATGAATTTTTAGAGGGAAAGACGCTTTTCGTCGCACCCCTTAAGGCCAACTTTAAAGTTTGCTATCGTCGCATAGGGTACGATCATGAAACACCCTCCAACACAACGAAAGTGGCGGTATCTCACTACCCCTTGTCCCCCACCATTTACAACCATTACAATTCTTATCAAATGTTCTCGGTCCAACGCGCCCATGAAGAGCGTGTAGATCTTATCGGCATTTGTCCCACCAACCGTGAAGACATGGTGGCACACTAGTAATAGTTTTTTGTCCAAAGGGTTGCACTTTTACGAAAGAGCGTGTATACCCCCATAGAAATGGGCGCATAGCTCAGCGGGAGAGCGCTACGTTGACATCGTAGAGGTCGCTGGTTCAATCCCAGTTGCGCCCACCATTTTTGATCTTAATGATAAGCTTAGTCGAGGATGTTATGGCACGTATTCTTTCATTGATTATGCTAGGTTTTTTGTCTGCAGTCTCTGTCGTAAGCGCAGCCCCCCTTACAGGTGTAGAGGTTATTGAAGCCTGGACAAGACCTGGGACAAAAGATGGCACAACCGCCGCCTATATGGAGCTTAAGAACAACAATCCTCATGCTGTCGTGATTCAAACGGCGTCTTCAACCATGGCAAGAGAAGTCCAACTCCATGAAACAAAGGATGAGGACGGGGTCATGAAGATGCGCCAACAAGCCTCTTGGACCATTGAGCCTGGTCAAACCCTTGTGCTGCGTCCTGGTAGCTATCACATTATGCTGATTGGCCTTCATAGCGACGTCACCACAAAAGATACACTTGCCTTGACACTTGCAACCAATAAGGGTGAAACCCTTGAGCTAACCCTACCCGTTAAAGGATGTGCCAAAAAGACCGAATGTCATTGCCACGACTAAAAAACCAGCATTATTAACGTATTGTTAATAAGCTTATGATGAAGTTGGCCGCCCCGAAATCATTTCGGGGCTGGTTCGTTTTTAAAACTGGATGAGTAATGCGCTTTTCTGATCGTTTCGTCGATGAGGTGCGAGGACGCCTTTCTCTCCCCGACATCATTGGTCGTCGGGTTAAACTTATCCGTTCTGGCCACTCTTTAAAAGGGTGCTGCCCTTTTCATCAAGAAAAAACACCCTCCTTCCATGTGTATGAAAAAGATGGGCATTATCACTGTTTTGGCTGCGAAGCACATGGGGACGCCATCGACTTTGTACGTTTAAGCGAAAACCTCTCCTTTGCCGAGACCATCGAGCGCCTCGCCCAAAGTGTGGGGTTGGAATTACCCCGCGAGACGTCCACGGAAACAGAGGATACCCAAAAACGCACTCGCCTTCGCGCCGTGATGGAGGCGGCATGCACTTTTTTTGAAGGAGAGCTGCGCGGTTCAAATGGGTGGCGAGCGAGATCTTATCTTGTCAAGCGCGCGCTTCAGGAAGATACGTGGCAACGCTTTCGTTTAGGATACGCGCCCTCCCATCAAGAGCTTTTGACTTTTCTTCACAAAAAAGGGTTTACGCCCGCCGAGCTTCAAGAAGCGGGTCTGAGTGTGGTGGGCCAAACGGGCGAGCCTCGAGGTCGGTTCCGTGACCGAGTGATGTTCCCCATCCTCGATCGCCAAGGACGCGTCATTGCCTTTGGCGGACGTCTTTTGGGGCCCGGAGAGCCCAAATATTTGAACTCTCCTGAAACGCCCCTTTTTCATAAAGGCCATGAACTCTACGCCCAGTCCGAAGTCGCTAAAAGCAGATCTTCCAATGACGACCTTTTGGTATGTGAAGGCTATATGGATGTCATTGCCCTTTTCCAAGCGGGTTTTAAAAAGGCCGTTGCCCCCCTGGGGACGGCGCTGACACCTCAACAATTAGAAAGCCTTTGGCGCCTAAGCCCAGAGCCTGTTTTGTGCTTTGATGGGGATGCGGCGGGGCAAAAAGCGGCCCTTCGCGCCCTCGAGCGCGCCCTGCCTCTTTTGGTACCTGGCAAATCCTTGAACTTTTGCCTCCTTCCCAAAGGAGAGGATCCTGCAAGCCTTCTTGAACGCGGGGACGGGTGCGCCCTTAAAAAAGCCCTTTCCCTGAAAAAACCTCTTCTTGAGATGCTGTGGTCCATGATGACGGAAAAAGCAGGCGATGTCTCAACGCCCGAACGTCGGGCTAAATGGGAAAAAGAGATTTTTGAGGCCATCGCTCCCATTAAGGACGACACCCTCAAGAGTCATTATCGCCGCTTTTTACAAGACAAGCTTTTTCATCACTTTAGACCTCAACGTAAAGGGAAAGGGCCGATCAAAAACTCCTCAAGCACGGCGACGCTTTCGACCTTACGTGCCAATGCCGCGTGGCTTCGCGCGCGGGCTGTTTTGGTAACCTTTTTAAATCACCCTTTGCTGCTTCAAGATGAAGCCGACATCTTTTTAACCCTGACCTTCCCGTCTGCTGGGGCGGAGGCTATTCGTCTTCACCTTCTTGACGCCCTTCACGGGGGAAAAAAGCTTGACGCAGACGCTTTGAATGCCCACCTAAAGGATAAGGGATTAGAGGAAGCGCTCGACGCCATTTTGCAACCAGATATTTATACACACGCCCCCTTTGCCAAAAAGACCACGCCTGCCCACGATGTAACGGATGGATGGCACGGCCTTTTAGAAAGCAGACACTTATTAGAAGAGGGGATTCCGGAGGTGCGCGCGTGGCAAACCTCGCTCTCCAAAAATATGACCCCCGATGTTTGGACCAAGGTGCAGCGCCTACGCACCTCCATGGACGAGCACTATCAACAGCTCGGCCAAAGTACTGAAAAAGAGAGGATGGAAAAATAAGGATGACAGCCATATCAAAAAAAGTGGACACACCCGAAGAAAGCGGTGAAGGGACTGCCTTGAAACGCAAAGGTGATCTGAAGCATCTTCTTAAGAAGCTGATCGAAAAAGGAAAAGAGCGCGGCTACTTGACCTATGACGAGCTTAATGAGGCGCTTCCCCAAGAACAAATGTCGTCCGAACAAATCGAAGACGCCATGTCTGTGATCACAGATATGGGCATTGATATTGTGGACTCTGAAGAAGATGTTGAGGGTCCCTCAGAACTCGGCCTTGATAAAGAAGACGAGGACGAAGAAGACGAAAGTGGGAACCTCAAGGATGAGGATACGGCAGGCCGTACCGACGACCCTGTGCGCCTTTACTTGCGTGAAATGGGACGCGTCGAGCTTTTGTCCCGTGAAGGCGAAATCGAGATCGCCAAGCGCATCGAAGAGGGGCGCATGGAGATGATTGATGCCATCTGTGAAAGCCCTCTTACCATTCGCGCCATCATCAACTGGCGTGATCAAATTTTGGAAGATCAGCTTCTTTTACGCGACGTGGTGGATCTTGAAGACATGTACGCCAACAGCGCCTTTGAAGCAGATCCCGAAGCGGAAGACGTGCCCCTAGACACGCCTCTTGCTTTGCCTGCTGACGTCAAAGAAGCTGGCTCAAGTGAAAGCGACGAGCCAAAACCTCAAAAAGCAAAAAGCGATGAAGAGGGTAGCGAAGGCGAAGCGACCGGTGAAGAAGTTAGCGAAGAAGACGAAGACGAAACAGGTCAGTCTTTGGCAGCCCTTGAGGAAAGCCTTAAGCCCCAAATCCTTGAAACTTTTAATCTCATTGCCGAGACCTACGCCCAGTTCCACGAAATTCAAGTGGAGCGTCTACGGGCCTCTCAAGAGAGCGGAACCACGTCCCTGCCACAAGAAGCAAAGTTCAAATCTTTGAAAGAAGCGCTTGTGCGTCTCATGAGCAGCGTCCGCCTTAACAGCTACCGCATCGATATTTTAGTCGAAGATCTTTACAACTTGAATCGAAAGCTTGTGGGTCTTGAAGGAAAAATGCTGCGCCTTGCCCAAGATTCTGGCATTAAGCGTGAGGAGTTTTTGACGAGCTATTTTGGCAATGAACTTGATCCTGAGTGGATGGAAGCCATTGCAAAGAAGACAACCAAGGGTTGGAGTAATTTTGTCGAAAAGCATGCTGTCGGTGTCATCACTTTGCGTGAGCGTATTGCTGAAATCTCTGTAGAATCTGGCCTGAACATTGCGGAATTCCGCCGCATTGTCACCGCCGTTCAAAAGGGTGACCGCATGTCTGCCAAGGCTAAAAAAGAGATGATCGAAGCAAACCTGCGTCTTGTGATCTCGATTGCTAAAAAATATACCAACCGCGGCCTTCAGTTCTTGGATTTGATCCAAGAGGGTAACATTGGTCTTATGAAAGCCGTAGATAAGTTTGAATATCGCCGCGGCTATAAATTTTCGACCTATGCCACCTGGTGGATTCGCCAAGCCATTACAAGGTCCATCGCGGATCAGGCGCGTACCATTCGTATTCCCGTGCATATGATTGAAACCATCAACAAGCTTGTGCGCACGTCCAGGCAAATGCTCCATGAGATTGGCCGCGAGCCCACCCCAGAAGAGCTGTCCAAAAAGCTGATGATGCCCCTTGATAAGGTCCGAAAGGTTCTGAAAATCGCTAAGGAGCCCATCAGTCTTGAGACGCCCATTGGGGACGAGGAAGACGGGTCCCTGGGTGATTTCATCGAGGATAAAAACGCCGTGCAGCCTCTTGAGTCAGCCGTTAACTCGAACCTGCGTGAAACCACAACAAGGGTGCTGGCAAGCCTTACCCCCCGTGAAGAGCGTGTCCTTCGTATGCGTTTTGGGATCGGCATGAATACGGACCACACCCTTGAGGAAGTGGGTCAACAGTTCTCGGTCACCCGTGAACGTATTCGCCAGATTGAAGCCAAAGCTCTTCGTAAGCTCAAGCATCCAAGCCGCTCTCGCAAGCTGCGAAGCTTCCTCGATAACTAAACTTCAGATAATAACAAACCCCTTTTGCCGCCGCGCAAAAGGGGTTTTTTGTTTTTCAAGACTTTCAGTTAGGAAAAGGAATAAGTAAAATGATACCGCACGCTGTCATATTTTTCGACGTACGACACAGTTCTTTTATCCCCTTTGATATCAAAAAGCTTATAAGGTTTTTCCGGGACAAGGTCGTCCTCTTTAAAACGATTTAGCAGAGCATTTTGTAGTGCCCCAAAATCCTCAATGCCAGAGCTCTCATAATGCAGGACGATAGGGTCTTCTTCTTTGACGCGTTTCATGGGCTTAAAGCCACTGCGCACCTGAGTCAACCACGATCCAACATTGGCGGGCGCAGAGGTCACATAAATTTCAGATAAGGCCTGTCCCTCGTAACAAGTAAATCTTTCTTTGATAAGGGGCAAATCTTGTTGAAGCCCCCACCGACGAATTTCAGGACCCATCTCCTTGACCACCGCGTCCATGACGCTGGTGCCAATCCCGGTCCCTTGGTCCTCAAAGGCAATCTTTCTACCCATTTCTGCCCGCCCTGGTTTGGGCGCACTGGACGCACCCAAAGTTAAGAGCCCCACCATATGCTCCTCACCCACTCCCCCTACATCAATAGCCCACCCCCCTTTGGGGATGCCACTTTGATATCTATTTCTAATCAGCGTAACCTGCTCATTTGTCTGTTCCGGCGTTCTTGGTTTGCCGTCCGCGAAGTGGATCATCACCCGAGGGTCCCCCTGAATGTGAGAAAGTGTCTTTTCGTCGAGGGGCGTAAGGTTTCGAAGGCGCCAGGACGCTCCTTTTTTAGTGACCCCTTGATAGGATAAGCACAGGCACAGGCACCGGCAATCATCTTCTTCATAGGAAAAATAAGGTGAGTCAAAGGAGTAAACAGAGGCCCCTGCAGCCCCCGCATAAAACGCAGCAAGTAGAAGTATAATTTTTTTCATGACAGTTTTTTTCTTAAAAATGACAAATAAGATTACTTCATAGACGTTCATTTTTCAAGAAAAGGATTTAAAAAAAAATTTCAACGGCCTGTCCTGACCTTTGTCATGGCACGGTTAATTTTCCTTTGAACGCCTGGTGGGGTTGGCTCGTTGATAAAAATCTTTTTGCTTTGCGAAGCGTTTGGAAAAAAAGCCGGATTTTGTCGTAGGGATTCTTTCACAAAGGGCAAAGACGCCGGCACTGGATTCGCGAAGTAATTCTTGTTGGTGATGCGCGCGATGATATCAGGGCGCATGACAAAGTTGATAAAGGCATAAGCTTCTTCGGGATGAGGGGCGTCCACAGGGATCGCAAGACAATCAATCCAAAGCACAGTTCCCTCTTTGGGAATGACAATCTTGATCTTGTTCGCGCGCGCTTTGTCCGCGAACGCGTCTTTCACCCGCTCCATATCCCCAACCCATAGCATGCTAAGACACACCTCTCCCGCAAGCAATTCGGATGGGGGGCGTATGGCATCGAACCGCTCGATATAGGGACGCACTTTTTCCAGTTGTCCCACAACTTCTTGCAAATCCTTAGGATCATGACTATCAGGCTTTAAACCCAAATAAAGCTGAACCGGGACAAAAATATCCGTTGATTCCGTCAGATACGTAACACCGCAATGTGAGAGTTTTTCCATGACTTTGGGATCAAACATCATGGCCCAGCTGTCTATGGGGGCATCGGGAATCAAAGTCTTAATTTTTTCTTGGTCATAGGCAAACCCCACAAGTCCCCATAAAAAAGGAAGGGCGTGCTTGTTCCCTGGATCTGCTTTTTCAAGATAAGTCAAAATCTTAGGATCCAGTTCCTTTAAAATTGGCAACTTTGCCTGATCAAGGGGCAAATAGATCCCTGCTGGCACTTGACGCGCCACATACGGAAGCGCACTTGGCCCCACCACATCATAACCCGTGTGACCCACAAGAAGCTTTGTTTCCAGAACGTCATTACTGTCATACACGTCCATGTGGACTTTGATACCAGTTTCCTTTGTAAACTGGTCCAAAACATCTTGGGGAATCATGTTGTGCCAGTGGTACACATTCACCACACGCTGATCCTTTGCGGTTGCCTTCGTTAAAAAAGGCACGCTTCCCAAAATCAAGAGGCCAAGGAGGATCTTGTATCGTTTCACAAGGAGGTTTCCCATCGGTTCTTCATCGCCGCATAGTGCAAGACTCTAGCCCCTCGCACAAGCTTTTTTGCATTATCCCGCCATCCGGACAGGAACTGCTATTTCTTGAGACATTTCTGGACACAGACACGAAAGCACGGCGCGTGCGTTTCGGGACAAATGATCCAAAGACCTTACCGTTGCGTAAATACAGTACGAAAGGCCCGGAAACTTCAATTCAATGGGCTCGAGATCAGGAAACGCCTGCGCCACATAATCGGGCAAGAACCCGCACCCAAGCCCTTGATCCACAAACCTGGCAATCACATCCCAAGATGTTGCCTCTAAATGGGTCTCGAGCGTATGGCCATAGGCCTCATAATAAGCACGTTTGAAGAGATTTACCTCACGCCGCTCTTCTGTAAACATGACTTGTGTTTCGGGCACAGTTGGATAGTGTTTCGAGCGGAACAACCGAAAAGTCCCTTTATGCACAAGAATAGTTTCAAAAGCAGACAAATCCACGTTATCAATAAGAAAAGCGATTTCTGTGCTGGCACTTAGAAGCCTTTCCCTTGCCACATCTGGGGTATACATGCGAAGTCTTGGCACAAGAAGAGGATACTTCTTCTTAAGGCCAACGAGCTTTGGGGCTAAAAGGGACATTGCAATACTGCGCGGGCATACGATTTCGACGTCCCCTTGGGGCTGCATATCGGGTGAGAAAAAGTTGTCTTCTACCTTTTGTAAACCCTCCAAAACAGGGACCAGCAAGGTAAAAAGAAGCCGTCCTTCTCCCGACAACGAGAACTTATTGCGTCTGTGAACAAGCAGCGTTTGCCCTGTCATGCGCTCGAGGCTTGCAATGGCCTGACTAACGGCTGACTGGCTGACACGGTTCTTCAGGGCCGCTTTTGTGACGCTACCAAGATGTGCTGCGTCCACAAAATATTTTAAATGCGATAGGTTAGAGCGCTCTAGCATCGTTGTCCCCTTGTTATGGTGTTTCTATGTATGATGGCGTAACCGATTTTAAGCGCGCGCCAGCATCGCCAGCGTATCTGGAATCGGATCACGTCCCTGTATATAAATTTGATGCCATAATGCGTAAAAGATCAACTCCCAAGCGACAAAAAGACTCTTTTTATCGTTTTGGACAAAAAGATCTTTGATTTCTTCTCTTGGCATCAACTCAAGAATACACTCTTGGCGTGCCATAAGACTCGCCAGGCGATGGTTTTTTTCTTGAATCCAGAGCTTCAAAAGCGCCTCAAAGGGGTTCGCTTTTGTTCTGTGGGCAGAAAAGGGCATCACCGAGACCAAAGGCACCCCTTGGGCCAGTAAGATTTTTAAAACACCTTCAACACGCGGGGATACCAGGCGGCTCCGACTGGCAAGAGACACGTCATGATCCAGGTGATAGGTTGTGCGCTCCAAGCGCCCCACATATCCTTTTGCAGGATAATCATGGACTTCCTCAGAATCAGAGGTCGCCATCACTAAGGGTCGACCGTCTTTGGCTGCAGCCTCTCCTATTTTAAACGCCTCCAGCACGGACAGATCACAAATGAGCTCGTCACAGGCTTTTGCCATTTCAGGCATTAGGCGCCAAAAATCTTTACCTGTAAAAGGGATCATCTCGTAGGGTGGGGGGACTGCGCTGATCGGGGGCTTTTGCTGATTTATTTTGCTTCCTTTATCCAGATCTGGAAAAAAGAGACGGTACCCTCTCACGTCTTGATGGGTGCGTTTTAATTCTTCTAAAAGCCCTTGGGACACATCTCGATGATCCAAATAACACCCAAGAGGGACATGGGGCCGCGGCAATGGACCACATCTTAAGGGCAGCGCGTTACCGGAGCCTTTGTGAGGATCCTTGAATTCGTCCATTCTTTTAATCACAGCCTCTCCGTCTTGAAGGCACGCGATCTCACCCGGTAAAAGCTCTCGCACAAAGCCAAAAAGACTTACACCTTCTGGCGACACGCCTTGTTGTAAGACTGCCGCGCGCGCTGCTGGCAACAGACACGGCGTCACAAGACCTGATTTCATCAAAAGACCACTATGGGAGGCAAAGATCACACCGCGCCCATCTGGAAGCGCTTTGACATATAGAGGATACTGTTCTTGTGTTTCACGCAGCACCTGCCAACCATTTTCTAAGATCTGGTCATTTTCTTGAGTGTTTTGAGTCAGACCTTTGAAAGCATCGCCTCCCCTAATAAGAAGTGTCCTTTGATCCTTTAAGACCTGGGTCTTCATATGGTATTTCTCAAGCACGCGCGCAAGGGCTTCTTGATCCTGGGATGTCAAGGTGTGGGAAGGCGCTAAGCAAAGACCTATGAGCCCTTGAACGTTTTTCCCCTTAACGTCCCTCACTGCGTTTTGTGCCCTTCACACGCTCAAAGAACGCCAGGTACTGGGCCACAACCGCGTCCTGGCTAAACCGCGCGTCGTAGGTTTGACGCCCCGAGTGTGCTATGGCTTTTGTTTGTTCCGGAAGGGTAAGCATTTCGCTCAATGCTTGGGACAAGGCCGCGTGATCTTCGAGCGGTACGAGTAAACCGTTTTGGCCAGGGGTGATCAGCCCCAAGGGACCCGCGCTTTCAGCAGCCACCACAGGTTTTTCATGAATCCAAGCCTCTAGAATAACGTTCCCTAAGGGCTCTATCCGTGAGGGGCAAACGTAGACGTCACACGCCTTATAAAAGGGGCTTGTCTCTTTTTGCCATCCTAAAAAGCGCACACGCTGGGTCAGTCCCAACTCTGCGACCAGCGTGCGAAGAGCGCTTTCTTCTGGCCCTTCACCGCCAATCCATAAATAAGCATCCGGCACCTTTGCCATCGCCCTGATCAGCACATCAAAGGCCTTGTGGGTATGAAGACGACCAAAGGTTAAGAAAAGGGGAACATCCTTTGGCGTATCATAATAGCGTCTGTCAGCCGCAGGACTTTGATCAGGCTCGCTCACAAAGTTTGGAAGGTACGCTGTATGATCCGACGGCCACCCTTGAGCCTGAAAATAATCTTGTAAATCTTGGGTATTTCCAATCAAGTAATCAGCCTTTTGGTAGTACTTTAAATCGTAATACCCCCCAAGGCGTGCTGCCACCGTATAGTCGCCTTTAGGGCAAAACTGGGTTGCACGACTCATCCACGTCATCACGATATGAGGCTTAAAGTGGGCAAGGGTTTCTTTAATGCAAAGGCGGGTTTTGAGATCAAGAACACCCCGAAACGCCGCTTTTGTCACAGGCACGCCTTTGTCATCAAAAAAAGCCATTACATCCGGATAATCACGGGTAATAACATGCTGCATGAGACCGCGCTCGGCAAGGGCGCCCACAAGACGCATAAAAAAAGCCTCAGCGCCGCCAACCTTGGCTCCCGCCATCATATGAACCACGCGTAGTTTTTCAGGCATTATTTTTCCAGTCTGCTCACAACCCTTTTTTCTAACAAAAAAGGGGCTCTCTCCCAAATAAATTTCTTTGTCCTAGCGCCACATACGACGCAGCACGTTATCTTTTAAGAAGAAATGGTGGTAAAGAGCAGCGATCACATGCAAGGAGACAGATGCAATCAAAAGGTAGGAGGCAATCTCGTGAATTTCTTTGAAAATGTCTCCTAGCTCATTGTTTTTGACGGGCGCCGCAAAATTAACAAGCCCAAACCAATTCACGCCCCACGTGTAATAGCTCATAAGAAACCCAGAGATCGTCATAGTGAACATCAGTGCGTAAAGGAGGAGGATATTGGCGTGCGCCCCAAAACGCTGCCATACTGGTACGCTCTCTGATAGGGTCGGCTGCACATTTGCCAGACGCCACAAAAAGCGCATCACAACAAGAACGAGAAGCGTGGCACCCACAGATTTATGAATCCCATAAAGCACAAATTTCTCAGGTCCTTCCATGTCCATCATCACATAAGCCACCCCAAACATCCCTATAATAGCAAGGGCCATGACCCAATGAAAAACCTTGGCAAGCCACCCGTAGGTTTCGTGTGTATTCTTTAACATAACGTGCCCCCTCTTTTGCCTTCTTTTTCACGAGTCTAGCGCGTCATTTCTTGTCTTTCAAGGAGATGGGCATTTAACACTTTAAATAAAAACCTTCAAACCTCAAGAAGTTGGCAAAAAAATCACACCTCTCTTATCTTTTTTCTTGATTTTTTCCTTAATTCGTCTCAGCATCCCATCTGAAGTTTTGTGTAGGAGTACTTGAAATGAAAAAGACTTTACTCGTCATTGGCTGTGCCAGCATGGCGACCTTGATGCTTAGCGGCTGTGCCCGTCAGATCTCTCCTGGTGTTTATACCGAAGCCCACGTTGGTGAAACATCCCGCACCTATCGTTGTACGGTTGTAAGCGTCCGGACGGTTGAGGTACACGGCAAGGAAAAGCTTGAGGAAAATGCAGCAGGCGGCCTTCTTGGCGCGGCTGGTGGCGGTCTTGCCGGATCTGCCTTTGGTAAGGGACGCGGTCATACGGCGGCCATCGTGGGCGGTGCTCTTGCCGGTGCTGTGGCTGGATCTTTGCTTCAAGGTGAACTTGAAAAGCAACAAGGGACTGAATACGTTGTCGAGCTTGAGAACGGTCGCCTTCGCACCGTTGTTCAAGGTCCAACACCCGCCCTCCAAGTTGGTCAAGACGCCCTTTTGATCATTGGTGATAAAGGTCGCTCTCGTCTTGTCGCTGATAACAACCCTCACATCTACAAGGGCAACCGCGCGCCCAAGCGTAAAGGCGTTGACCGCCGTGAAGTCGTTGTGAAACACGCCCCTTCCTACGCTGAAGAAGACGACTATTGATCGTTCTTTTCATTTAAAGAAGACGCCCTGTTTTTACAGGGCGTCTTCTTTTTATCTAAGCCTTTTATCTTCTCTCTTTGCCCCCCTTTGATTTTCTTGCTACGGTTCCCAAAGATCCATATAAAAAAACTAAGAGAGGATTTACCTGACAACGCACGCTGCTGCCCATAGCACAACACCCACCACTGCCTGGAAAGGCGCCAAACCCCTTCCCACCCTTGCCGTTCTAAGCCTGGGTGCTTTTTTATGGCTTTGGCCGGCTCCCGCGGGCCTCGATCTTAAAACCTGGCATCTTTTTGGTATTTTTATAACAACCATTTTTGGTGTCATCGCAAAACCTCTACCCATGGGCGCGATTGCCATTATTGCCATGGGTACATGTGTGGCAACAAAAACCCTGGCCCTCGAGCAAAGCCTTAGCAGTTGCAGCTCTCACGTTGTTTGGCTTGTGCTCTTGACCTTTTTTATGGCAAGAGGTTTTGTCAAAACAGGACTCGGAAGCCGTATTGCGTATCTTTTTATTCGCACCTTTGGCTCAAGTACCTTGGGCCTTTCCTATGCCCTGTGCTTTTCCGACTTGATCCTTGCCCCCGTGGGCCCCAGCAATACAGCAAGGGGAGCCGGCATCCTTTTTCCCATTGTAAACTCACTCTGAATCGAACAAGGAAGTAAGCCCCATGATGGCACCAGACGACACTTTGGCGCTTATCTTATCAAAGTTGTCTTTCAAGCGAATATCATCACAAGCGCCATGTTTGTGATGGCCCTTGCAGGAAATCCTCTTATTGTCAGCCTTGCCGGTGAGCTTGGCGTGACCATGACATGGGTCAGTTGGATGACCGCAGCTGTTGTACCAGGTCTTGTGAAGCTTTTGGTGCTGTCGTGGCTTTTGTATCTTTTCTATCCGCCCCAAACAAAACGTACGCCCGATGCCCCGCATATGGGACGTAAGCAGCTCGCCGCCATGGGTCCTCTTTCCTCCCATGAAAAGCTCATGGTTGGGACTTTTTTCTCGCCTCTTATTCTTTGGATTTTGGGAGAATCCTGCGGCATTCCAGCCACAGCGGCCTCCCTTTTTGGTCTGGGATTTTTTCTTTTTTCCGGTGTGTTGTCATGGAATGATGTCTTAAATGATAAAACGGCGTGGGAAATCCTTGTTTGGTTTGCCGCCCTTTTGATGATGGCCACACAGCTCAGCAAGCTTGGGATGATCACTTGGTTTAGTCATCAAATGCACGGTGCAGTCGGCCATTTCTCTTGGGGTTGGTCGTTTGGTATTTTATGTCTGGTGTACTTTTATTCCCATTACCTCTTTGCCAGCGCGACCGCTCATATTTCCTCGATGTATAGCGCGTTTTTGGTCGTTATGATCGCCGCCGGCGCTCCCGCTGGTCTTGCTGCCATGAGCCTTGCTGTTTTATCGAGTCTTTGCGCTTGCCTTACCCACTACGGCACAGGGACCGCGCCTGTGTACTTTGGGGCCGGTTACGTCAGCGTGAGTGAATGGTGGCGTCTTGGCGGAATCTTGAGTCTTGTCTATTTAGGCATTTGGACCGTTGTGGGGGGGCTTTGGTGGAAAATCATTGGTCTTTGGTAAAGATCAAGCGGGAGTTTTAAGACTCCCGCTTTTTTATTAAGGCTTTAGTCCTCAAGGCATCCTTGGACGAAATCCCAATTCACCAGGTGGTTCAAGAACGTGTCCACATAATCAGGGCGCCTATTTTGATAGTCCAGATAATACGCATGCTCCCAAACGTCACAGGTCAAAAGGGCCTTTGCTCCGTGCACCATGGGCAAATCAGCGTTTGCAGTCTTCATGATGGCAAGTTTGCCGTCTTTTTCCACAAGCCAGGCCCACCCGCTGCCAAACTGAGAAATGGCGGCGGCCTTAAAGGCGTCTTTAAACGCGTCAAAACTGCCGAAATCTTCTTGAATGCGACGCTCTAGCCTTTCACTTGGCATGCCACCGCCACTGGGTGACAAGCAGTGCCAATAGAACGTATGGTTCCACACCTGAGCCGCGTTGTTAAATACACCAGTAAGATTAGCATCACCTGCACTCATCTTGATCACGTCTTCTAAGGACGTATGGACAAGGGGTTTATCCGCCAAAAGATTATTCAGGTTCGTAACATACGCTTGATGATGCTTGCCGTAGTGAAAAGACAAGGTCTTTTCAGAAATATAAGGCTCTAGCGCGTTCATGGCGTAGGGAAGTTCTGGTAGGGTAAATAACATAAAGGCCTCCAAGTAAAAAGTTAACCGTTTATTTTTAACCTGCTTTCCAAGGACAGGGCAAGCTTTTTAGGACTCTTTTGCCCATCAAGATCCTTGTCTGTCTAAAAAGACTCCTTTATCTTTATAATACATATAAAATTTTAAGGAGACGTCATGGATGACGAAAAAGTCTCTCTAGACGAGACCCCCCATGTAGATAGGCTTAAAGTACACTTAAAGCGCGTGGCAAGCTTGCCATCCCTCACCGCTGAAGAGGAAATTCAGCTTGTTAAAAAATGGCACGAGGCTCAAGACGAGCGTGCTCGCCAAAAAATCCTCGAGCGGCATCAACGACTCGTTCTAAAGGTCGCTCAGGGATATAAGGGCTATGGTCTTCCGATCGGAGATCTTGTGTCCGAAGGTAACATTGGCATGATGCAAGCCTTGGCCAAGTTTGACGTCTCTAAAGGCTTTCGGTTTTCGACCTATGCCCTTTGGTGGATTAAGGCCAGCATCAAAGATTTTGTCATGAGAAATTGGTCTCTTGTGCGGATCGGGACCACGACCAATCAAAAGAAGCTCTTTTTCAAGGTGCGCTCTTTAATGGAAACTTTTGAACGTCAAGGGATGAACCTTTCCCACGAAGAAATTGCTCAAAAAGTCGCCGATCATTTGCAAGTCCCTTTGGACGAGGTTCTGGATATGATTTTACGCCTGCAAGGGCAGGACAGTTCTTTAAATGCCCCGCTTAATACGTCCGAGGAAGGAAGCGAATGGCTTGATTGGATTGCCGACGATGAAAATCACGCGCAAAAGGTCGCCCACGAGCACGAAATACGCAAGCAAAAGAAATTTCTGTCCGATGCCCTTTCGGGACTCAATCAACGAGAACATCAAATCATCACGTGGAGACGCCTTTTAGAGCCGCCTCTTACCCTCGATGATTGTGGTGAAAAGCTAGAGCTTTCTAAAGAACGCGTACGACAGATCGAGGCAAGCGCTTTTGAAAAGCTACAAAAAAGCATGCGCCAACATGCCCATGACGAATTTAATCGGCGGCGCTCTTACTCGTTGTAAAAAAACGCTTTTCTTTAGTGTTTGGCCATCAGCTCTTCCATACGACAGGACGCTGTCACATCAATAAAGCTAAGCAGGTGTGACCCGTCAGGAAGCGGCACGTAGGCAAAATCAATGATGATACCGTCAGTTCGGTGAAGGCGACGCTTTTTAGGCACACGGTCGCTAACCCGCGAGATAAGCCGCTCTTTGTAGTGTTCCCACTCCTCTTCAAAGGTCAGATACGGCCGAACATGCTCGATAAGCTCTCTGATATGACGTCTGTCTGCGTCTCCGTCCGGCATCCAGTTCCATAGCTTTCTAAAGGAGGGATTGGTAAAACGCAGGCGCGCATCACTGCCAAAAACGGCAATCCCTTCATACAGGTTATCAAGGGTAGAACGCTGGACATCAAGTTGGGTATTACAACGACGCTCAAGTTCTAGAGAGTTTGTGACATCCTCAAAAATATAAAAAATCCCGCCGGACGGATGAGGGGCGGTAATCTTGCGAATATTGCGACCGTCGGGTAAATAACAAAGCTCTTGCATAGGGGTTAAAAGGCCCGAAAGGATATTCATTTCCCGGCGTTTAAAGGCGGGATAATCAGAGTACTCTACAAGAAGACGGCGCCGATTTAAATCATCCAACACTTCGCTCATGGTGGGTTCGCTCGAAAGCCAACTCTCGTCCATGCCAAACATACGCGCATATGCATGGTTGAAAAAGCGAAGTTTTCGGTCCGGCCCATAAACTGTTACACCTGCCGACAAGGTTTCAAGGACTTCGCGGTAAAGAGAAAGGTGCCGCTTTAACTTACGCTCCAGCGAGTCTTCGGTACTCCGGTCAAAGGCAAAGGCAAGGATTCTTCCCTGATCTTCGATAGCGACCTTTTTAAACTCATAGCAGCGTCTTTGCCCTTTAATGTTGAGATATTTAAGACTTCCCCCTTCTTGCCAAAATTCCTCTACAGAATCCTGAACCCCCAAGTGAATCGAGTTTTCAATCACTTGCTGTCTTGGCATTTCAAGAACATCAGCGTAAGCTTGGTTACAATAAGAGATTTTACCGGTGCTCTTTTCAAACACCCACAAAGGACTTGGAAGATTTTCCAAGACTTCTTTCATGAGACTACGCTCACCATGCTCTGAGGCCACCTTGCCTTCTAAATCTTGCAGAGCGCGTTGACAGCCGTCTTGGTTTCGAAGAAACAGGGTCAGCGTTCCAGGTGCCTCATTTTCGTGCCTGACCAAAATGGCTTCAAAAAAGCGGGGGCCTTGCCTTGTGGGCAGTACTACAATCTCGTCCTGCACTACTTTGTCTTTTTGGTTAATCAAGACGTTAAGCTTTTTTTGATCGTCGGCACTTAATAGTTCTAAAAAATCCTCGATACTGGCAACTGAAATGGGGATGTCCAGATTTTTTGCCAAGCCCTCACTCGTAATGAAGGTTTCCGCTCTTTCTTGCCAGCGAAGCCATCCTTGATGAAGGTACGTACTAATTTGCGCGCAAAGATTTTCTTGAAAATCGCGTTCACGGTTTTTCTTTACAAGACGCATATATGCGACTGTCATGACCAAAAACCCAGCAAAAACAAAACAAAAGCCTGCAACAACATAGGTGAGATGATGCTGAATTCCCGCTCCAAGAACAGACGATAAAGAAGATAACCCTGACATGGCATCTTCTGATGGGGGGTACATTTTTTATTCTCCGAAACGCACATGCTGAACGAGTATAAAATTCTCTTCCTTCAGAATCAATCCGATAAGTCCTGCATTTTTCTTAAAGCACACAAAAATTCAAAAAAATATGGACACTCCCTTTGACCTTGGGTAGGTTTGGCCAGTGTGATGCTTGCATACGCTTTTGCTCAAAAGGCTGACGTTTTGCATGCCAAGTTAACATAAAGGATTTCTGCCACAGTGACTGTTCGTACCTATGTTCGTCTTATTTCTGGAGGGCTCTGTCTTGTGGCAGCGGTGGCCATCGCTCTCATGGATTTTTTCAAAGATTTTGAACATCACGAGACGGCACGCGTCCCGCAAGAGTCCACCCAAGAGATGCCACCCGCTCCTCACCCCGATGAAGGGACGCCAGATGAGGATGTTTGCACCAATGAGGACGGTGACCCTTGTCCCGTGGACGAAACCCTGCAAGTCATGCGCGGCGACACCCTGTCTAGTGTTCTCGAGCGCGCCAAGATTGACTCAGGCCAAGCCCACGACGTGATCGAGGCCTTAAAATCTGTTTTTAATCCCCGGGACCTGCGCCCCGATCACGAGATTTACATTACCTATATCCCTGTGAAGGGCGCGCCTCTCGAGCGGGATCTCACCAGTCTCTATATTCGCCCCTCTCTCGAGACAGAAATTACCGTTGAGCGGCAAGAAAATGGCCGTTATAAGGCAACCCAAGAAACGAAAGAGCTGACCCATACGACCGAGGTTGTCAAAGGCGAAATCCATGACAGCCTTTACCTGGATGCAGGCAAGCAAGGGGTGCCGGCCAAAGTCCTCCACGAGATGATCAAAGCCTTCAGCTATGACGTGGACTTTCAACGCAGCTTTCATCCTGGCGACGGGTACGGGTTGATTTACGACACCTACCGTGATCCCGAAAGCCTTAAAGAGGTCCCGGGAGAACTTGCCTTTGCTTATCTGCGTCTTAAAGATAAAGAGTTACGCCTGTATTACTTCAAGCCCAAAAAAGGAAACCCTGGATTCTATGACATGAGTGGTGCAAGTGTCCGTAAGGGCCTTTTGCGTACCCCCGTGGACGGCGCCAGGCTTTCGTCCGGGTTTGGCATGCGTCGCCACCCTGTGTTAGGCTTTTCTAAAATGCATAAGGGCGTTGACTTTGCGGCCCCCAAGGGTACTCCTATTATGGCGGCGGGTGACGGGGTTGTGGAGAAAATGGGTCCTTTTAGTTCTTATGGTAACTATATTCGCCTGCGACACAATTCTGAAATTTCAACGGCTTACGCTCATATGAGCCGTTTTGCCGCAGGCCTTCGCGTTGGCAAAAGCGTGCGCCAAGGCCAAGTCATTGGATATATAGGGATGACCGGTCGCACGACCGGCCCTCACCTTCACTACGAACTTCTTAAGCACGGCAAGCAAGTAGATCCCAAGCACATTAAAACCATGCCAGCCGGCAAGCTTATGGGCGCCGATTTGACAGCCTTCAAGGCGCATGTCGCAAGCCTCAATCAAAAATTTGAAAGCTATGTGCCGCCTGTCACCGAAATCTCAGCCGAAGACGAGGTCGTAAGCGAGGACGGTGACGAGAGTGTTGACTCCAAGACCCTCGAGGCCGAGCAAGACATGCCGACTCCGGTCCCAGATGGCCCTGTGGCAAACCCAGCGCCCCCCCTTTCTCCTGCGCCTGCCCCTGTCAACATTTCAAGGGCACCGACCTCTGCCCCTTCCTAAAATTTCCCATATGAGAAAAAACTTGCTTTTTAACGGCGCTTTTTTGTAGGGTGACCCCGCTTGAGGGATCACCCTACAAACCTAAATAAAAAGTATCATTTAAGGAATTTTCCATGACAATTATTAAGAAACTCGCCCTGATCGCCGCTTGTGGCGCTTTTTTAACAGGCTGCAGCACCCACCGCGAAAACATGCGCGTCAACCATACCTGTTTTGATGCCCCTTCCAGTGTTGTCATCGCCCGCATAGAAGGTTTTGAAAAGGCAAACTTTTATAGAGCAGGACAACAAGGTGTTGTGGATTCTGTTATTATTTCTGCTATTGCCAGCGACTTGATTGAAAAAGTTGAAAGCATCAATACAAAGCCTCTTTTGGAAAAAGGATATTATAACCCCTTTGATAAATTCTTTGCTCAAAAAGGTTATAAAGTTGTGAAAGAGTACACACCTCTTTCAAAAAAGGACCTTAAAGATCACGAAAAAAATGAAAAGGGATTTTCTATTTATGATCTAAGGAATCTTTCAACTAAATACCATGTTGAATACGCGCTTCTTCTCGAACCCCACCAACTTGGTGTTGAAAGGCCTTATTATGGTTTTATTCCTCTTGGAGCCCCCAAAGGCGTGACCCGTTTTACCGTTTCCTTTGTACGCCTGAGAGACGGCGTCCTCATGGCCCACTACAACGCCGAAGCCGTTAAGAATGTCATTGGTGAGTGGGACGCCCCTCCTACGTACAAGCCCCTGGTTGCCTCCGTCCGCACGGCCATCATTAACTCTCTGGATGATGCCCACGAACACATGTTTGGTGACGACCTCGACGCAGACGACGAGCTGGATCTAAAATAATCCTTATTTTTTGAACTAGCCTACTAGACAGGCCCCTTTGTTGTGTGTCATAAAGGGGCCTAACGGCTGGGTAGCTCAGTTGGTAGAGCAGAGGACTGAAAATCCTCGTGTCGGGGGTTCAAATCCCTCCCCAGCCACCACCTCTTTGACAGACTTGGGTCTTGATAAGGGGTTTTTTTTTAGCCAGAATAGAGAGAGTCTGTTTTGGCCCGATAACTGCGATAAGGAGAAACCCCATGTCTTATTACCACGTATGGCACTTTGTGACTGGTCTTTTTCCGAAAGAACAACTGATAGGTGTACTATGTCCTGCAAAACGCTAACGTCTTCATCGTCTCTTTTCGTTTCCTTTCTTCTTATCCTGTTTTCTTATCCTCACTCCTATTATTGGCGCTCTCATCACCGGGCTTAAGCCTTTTCAATATTTTGCCAATTTTTTTAAGAGGATTTTTTCAATGAGTTTAATTCAGTTTTGGGGCGCCCTGGAAATTGGGCTTATTTACGCCATTGTGGCCTTGGCCGTTTATATTTCATTTCGGGTTCTTGATTTTCCTGACCTAACAGCTGACGGCAGCTTTCCCCTGGGCGGCGCCATTGTGGCGACGTGCCTAGTGGCTGGCTGGTCACCGTGGATGGGAACCTTTCTTGCCTTTGGAGGCGGTGTTTTGGCCGGCCTTGTCACGGCCTGGCTTAATCTACGATGGAAGATCCTTCATCTTTTGGCGAGCATCCTGACCATGACCGCCCTATACTCGGTCAACCTACGCATTATGGGCAGACCCAATATCGCCCTTTTGGACGAGGAAACTGTTTTCTCCGCGTTCCAACGTGCTTTTTCCTCTCACATGGTGGGCGTTCTTGTGCTCATGGGCCTCATCGTCGCTGTGATTGCGTTTCTTTTCTGGCGCTTTATGGTGTCCGAGCGCGGTCTTGCCCTACGTGCGACCGGCGCCAACCCCCGCATGGCACGCGCTCAGGGTATTAATACGGCAGGGGCAACCTATCTTGGGGTAGGACTTAGCAACGGCATGATTGCCCTGGCCGGGGCCCTGTTTGCCCAAAGCCAAGGCTTTGCAGACGTCACCACAGGTGTTGGCACCATTATCTTTGGCCTGGCAGCCGTTATTATTGGAGAAGTCTTTTTCCCCACCAAGCGTATGGCGCTGATCATCGTGGGATGCCTTGTAGGATCCATCCTCTACCGCTTGACCGTTGCGTTGGCCCTGAATGCGAGCGCCGTCGGCCTTCAAACGTCTGACTTGAATCTTGTGACAGCTGCCCTTGTGGCCCTTGCCATGATTCTGCCCCAGGTGCGGGGTAAAAAACTAAGTGCAAGGAGATAACCCATGATCCAGTTAGAAAATGTCCGGGTGACGTTTAACAAGGGTACGCTCCTCGAACGTCAAGCTCTTCAAGATGTGTCGCTGTCCATTAAGGAAGAAGAATTCGTGACCGTGATTGGCAGTAACGGTGCCGGCAAATCAACTCTTTTGAACGTTCTGACAGGCAATATCATGACCAACGAGGGACGCGTTATGATTGCGGACCAAGATGTCACCAAGTGGCCTGTGGAAAAGCGTGCAAGCCTTGTGGCGCGCGTCTTTCAAGATCCGCTGGAAGGGACTTGTGGAGCCCTTACCGTCGAAGAAAACCTTTCCCTTGCCGCCATGCGAGGAAAAAGACGCGGACTTTCCATGGCCCTTAACAAAAAAAACCGAGAGGTCTTCCACGAGACACTCGCCCGCCTTGGCCTTGGTCTTGAAAATCGTCTGCGCCAACCTATCGGGCTTTTATCCGGCGGCCAGCGCCAGTCCATTTCATTGATGATGGCGGTCCTTTCCCCCATGGAGATTTTAGTCCTGGACGAGCACACAGCTGCCCTTGATCCGCGCACGGCTGCTGCCATCATCCAGCTCACAAAAAGCCTTGTAGAAGAAAAGAAGCTGACGGTCCTCATGGTCACCCACAGCATGCATCAAGCCTTAGAAGTGGGGACAAGAACCCTGATGATGCATACAGGACGGGTCTTACATGATTTGTCTGAGGCCGAGCGACGCAATTTATCCTCGGCTGATCTTCTGCGTCTTTTTGAAGAACTTGACCCCTCTTAACGGAAAATCAAGCCCCAGAAGCACTGGGGCTTCTTCTTAGGCTCCGACCCTTGTTGGACGAAAGGACAGCGCTTCGGCGATATGTTCGCTGGCAATGCGCTCAACCCCTTCCATATCTGCAATGGTACGCGCCACACGCAACACCCGGTGATAGCCCCTTGCCGAGAGCTTCATATGATCTGCTGCCTGGTGAAGAAGCGCCCGCGCGCCATCGCCAAGGGCGCACATTTTTTCCAGGACCTCACCTTGGGCGTGAGCATTGAGGGTGACCCCCATCATCCCTTCCTCTAAAAATCTTGCGCGCTGCACCCCGCGCGCCTTTTCAACGCGGGCCCCCACCTCTGCTGACGTTTCCCGGACAGCACTGTTTTGATCAAGCTCGACCAAGGGAACC
This sequence comes from Alphaproteobacteria bacterium, assembly GCA_013911655.1. GTDB lineage: Bacteria > Pseudomonadota > Alphaproteobacteria > Caedimonadales > UBA1908 > JACESU01. Next base: position 4,273 of record JACESU010000001.1, on the reverse strand, counting down.
TCGGGCACAAAGACAGCAAGATCAATGCGGTCAAAGATAGGACCCGAAATCTTGCTTTGATAATCTTGACCGCAAAGGGGCGCCTTGCGGCAAGCCTGGGCCGGATCCGCAAGATACCCGCACCGGCAAGGGTTCATGGCCGCCACCAACTGAAATTTCGCAGGATATGTCACATGGGCGTTGGCTCTGGCGACCATGACATGACCGCTTTCCAAAGGCGCGCGCAGGGCCTCGAGCGTACTTCTCGCGAACTCAGGAAGCTCGTCTAAGAACAAAACACCGTGGTGGGCCAGCGACACCTCGCCTGGCTTTGCCCGAATGCCGCCCCCCACAAGAGAGGGGAGAGACGCCGAATGGTGGGGATCACGGTATGGACGCACACGCACAAGACCATCAGGGGGTAAAAGGCCAAACATGCTGTGAATCATGGTGACCTCAAGAGCTTCTTCGGGAGTTAGCAGAGGTAATATCCCTGGCAAGCGCGCCGCCAGCATAGATTTTCCAGAACCTGGCGGGCCCAACATTAAGAGGTTATGCCCTCCTGCCGCCGCAATCTCTAGGGCACGTTTGGCGGTTTTTTGGCCTTTGACATCGGCTAGATCTAACAGGCGCGCTGGCGCCTCTAAAGGACGTACCTCGGGTTGAGAAAGAATTTGCGTTCCCTTGAAATGGTTTACAAGATGTAAGAGAGAAGGCGCTGCCACCACATCCACGTCAGCGGCCCACCGGGCTTCTTGGCCGCAGACCTGAGGACAAATGAGGTTTAGATTTTTACTAGAGGCATGAAGGGCCGTTGGCAGCACCCCCGGCACCGCGTAAAGAGCGCCGTCAAGGGCAAGCTCTCCCATGGCAATAAAAGCCTCGAGCGCGTCCGAGGGAAGGGCGCCCATGGCCACCAAAAGTCCCAGCGCGATGGGAAGATCATAATGGCTTCCCTCTTTTTGCAGGTCCGCCGGTGATAGGTTCACGGTGATGCGTTTGGTTGGAAGAGAAAGACCGATGGCATGGAGGGCCGCGCGCACGCGTTCTCGTGATTCGGCGACGGCCTTGTCTGGCAACCCTACCACATGAAAGGCCGGCAGGCCGGACGATAAATGAACCTGAACATCAATTTCTTGGGCTTCTATGCCTTGAAAAGCAACCGTCCGCACACGGGCAACCACGGCGTTTTCTCCTTTTTATTGCGCTCCCTGTTTGCGTCTTACTATAGCATCCCAAAGTTCTTGTTCCAGCGCTCTTTTATACAAAGCGTTAAAAGCAGGAACACCAGTAGGAGAGGTCGCATTAATTTCTAGAAGATAGCCCCCCACCACATCAATTCCCACGAAAAAGAGGCCACGACGCCTGAGGTCTTCCCCGATGCGCTCACAAATGGCAAGTTCTTTGAGGGACGGCACTAGGGGTTCAGCAATACCGCCTAACCCTAAATTGGCTCGAAATTCTTGAGGGGCTGGCCTTTTGTTAAAACCTCCCACGAATTGACCATCAATCAAGAATAGGCGCCGATCTCCGTCAAAGACCTCGGGCAGAAATTGCTGCAACAAAACCGGGGATGCCAGCTTATGGCTGCTTTCTTCCCACCACACCCGAAGATCATTTTCCTTTTCAAAACGTACGATCCCGCGCCCAGCAAACTCATACAGAGGCTTTAAGACTACGTCGACGTGCTCTTTTAAGAAGTAAACTGCCTGCTCTAAATCTTGGGTAACAAGGCTGGGAGGCATTAAGTCTGGAAAGAGAAGAGGCAATAGCTTTTCAGGACTATCACGCAACCCTTTGGGATCATTGAGCACAAGGGTTTTAGGGGGAAGCGTCTCTAGAAGATAGGTCGGTGTCAGATAGGCCATGTCAAAGGGAGGGTTTTGGCGAATCCAGAGCACATCCATTTCTGATAACAAGACGTCTTCGTGACTTTGGACTTGGGGAAGAGGGGTTTCGTCCTGCCATGAAAGCCAGGCACCCGTCGCGTACACGCTTCTTTCTTGCCAGCGCAGATGGGACGGGGCGTAGTAAAAAACCTTCATCCCGCGGGCACACGCCTCTTTGATCAACAAAAGAGACGTATCCGAAGCCGGATTAAGGCTGTCTAACGGATCTGCTTGAAACGCGACGCGCACGGTATTTCCTATCAATCAAAAGCAGAAGGCGTATCAAGGGATTCGCTTTCGATGGAGGCATGCCCTTCATGGGTCGTGTCCTCTACAGGTTCAAGGGTATCTACAGGATCAAAGGGTTCTTGATTTTGGACTGGTAGATCAGGCTCACGGGGCTCGAGGGTTTTGGCATCCGGCATATCTTCGTCTTTAAGGATCTTGGGCATCTGCGTTCTGATCACGGCGTAGTTCACGACTTTCTTTACGTCCTTGGTATTACGAATGACATGGAGCACGCGGTTCAGCTCGGTTTTATCTTGGGCAATCCCCATGACGTAGACAACGCCGTCTACCGTGTGGATGTTATAGTTGACCGAGTTAATATCGCGAGTGAAGAGAAGTTGCGAGTTTAGCTGTGTCGTCACCCACGAATCCTTGGCCGTATCGCCAAGTTCTTGTTCTTTACCGGTTTTGATCTGATCCATGACTTCTTTCACACCGCGCACTTCCCACGCGTAGCGTACAGCCGCAATATGTTTTTGGGCGGTTGAGACTCTTCCCGTCAAAAGCACACGTCCTTGGCGAACCACAATATTAATGTTGGCAAAAATCTCGCCGTCGTGCTGACTGAATTTCCAAGAAATTCTGGTTTTAATGTCTGCATCGCTGACCACCCCTGTGACGCCGCGCTCTTCGGTGGCGGATGTCATAACAGCACTCCCCCCCCCCACAAGCGCCATGGGCACGCAGCCCGAAAGCGTTAGAAGGCTTATCCCACAGACCGAGGCCAAAAGAACTTTTTTCATCATCACCCTCTTTAAGTTCGATTAACTGAGGCGGTCCCCCAGCATTGTATCCCACGCTCCTTTGATGTGACACATTCTGGTGGGGGTGAGCAAGAAAAAATCAAGACGTAGATCATCTTGAGCTAAATGAGGCCTTGTTCCTACATAAAAAATAAGTGCCTTCATAATGCGTGTTTTTTGAGGTGTTGTCAGACATAACAGCGCTTTATCCTTTGTCGCACGAAGTTTAACCTCACAAGCAATCAAGGTGTTGCCTTTTTTTACGATCAAGTCTATTTCGCCTGCATGGCTGCGATAACGCCGCTCGAGAATCCGGTATCCCTTAAACATCAGCCAAAGTGTGGCGATTCCTTCAGCCACATGCCCCTTTTGATATGCTCTATGCTTTTTCGTCGCCCCGAAGCGCCAAAGCGCGTGCATAAACTTTTTGACGGGAAAGATGAAAGCGAGACGCCACCTCTTGAACGGCGTCTTTAAGGGAAAGCGTCTCAAGACGCGTTGCCAAAAGGGTGTCGATGTCTTCATCTTTAAGCGCTTCATGGTGCTTTGGTCCCACAAGTACAACAAGCTCACCCTTTAGCGTATCAAGACCTGGCATTTCTAAAAACCCTTTAATCGTGTCCTTACGGATCTCTTCAAAGCGTTTGGTCAGCTCGCGGGCAAAGGCGACGTCTCTTTCTCCAAAAACAGCCTCCATATCCTTAAGCATATCTATAAATCGCTTAGGTGACTCATAAAAGATGAGCGTTCCCGGCACGTTTAAAAGCTCTTTAAAAAAAGTCTGCCGGGCGTTCGAGCGACGCGGGGTAAACCCTGCAAAGAAAAATTGATCCGTGGGAAGACCGCTCAGGCTAAGAGCCATCACCGCCGCACACGGACCTGGCAGGGCAGTGAGGGGAAGACCCTCCTCTTGAAATGCCCGCACAAGCTTGTATCCGGGATCAGAAATAAGAGGGGTTCCCGCATCACTCACCAAGGCGACTTTGGCACCATTTTTGACCGCCTCAATGATTTTAGGACGCTGTTGGTCCGCATTGTGCTCATGATAGGTCCACAGGACAGGAGGCGTAATGCCAAAATGACCAAGCAGCACCCGCGTTACACGTGTATCTTCACACACGACAATATGGGCTGCTTTTAAGGCCTCTAATGCCCGCAAGGTGATGTCTTGCAAATTGCCGATGGGTGTTGCCACCAAACAAAGCTCACCCAGCTGTTTACAATTTTCGTTTCCCACAGTACGCTTCCATGACATGATCTTAAGAGAGAACGTACTATAATGATCCCTCATCAGACTAGAGAACTTTTAGGAAGAATCGCCCTTGTGGGCGTTGCTCTTCTTTATGGCTGTGCCACGCCGCCCGCCCCCACCCC